>CAVPPW010000001.1:0-175522 GCA_963707445.1 uncultured beta proteobacterium
CGGCAGAAGCGGACCTTGTCCGGCGCCAGGTCTTATGTGCGCTACCGAACAGACACCAGTCCCTTGGTTCGCATAAGTTCTTTTACGGCGAGTTCGTGGCCGACTTTTCCGTTCGACGCGTCCAAATGTGCTTCGGGAGATTGGATGACGACCAGCCATGCTATTCGCGGGCCGCAGATCGACATGGCCCCGCGTGCGCCAGTCTCATACCTGCGCAGCGCGGACAAACAAGCCGCCATCGATGCCGCACCCATTCGATTGCCGCAAGCCCTCGCACACGTGGAACGCCTCAAGCGAGCGCTGGCGTCGAGCCAGCAAGAGACGATTGCTGCGCGGCGACAAGTTGATCTCCTTACAAGGGCCAATGCGCAGGGCTTCACGGCTCGGCGCGAGCACGAGGCCGAGCACAGCACGCCACGCTGTCCGAGTTGGAAGCTGGCCGATTTCTGCTTGATCGCGAGGCCCGAGGCGGGAGCGATGCCCAGCGGTGAGCGAATCCTGACTGTGCCGACGCGGTTCCGGAAAGACGCCGTTCTGTATCGTGGCGGGGACTCGTTCCATGCGCTCTATGCAATACGTTTCGGTTCGTGCAAGACCGTTTTGCTCGCGAAGGGTGGGCGGGAACAGGTCGTCGGCTATCACATGGCTGGAGAAGTCGTCGGCATTGACGGCGTTGCCTCGGAAATTCATGAGTGCCAGGCAACCGCGCTGGAAGACATGGAAGTCTGTCGGCTGCCGTTTAGCGAAGTCGAGAGACTCGCGCGACTCAGTCACCAATTCGAACATGGCTTGCACAAGTTGCTGTCACAGGAGAGCGCACGCGCGTATACCCTCATGCTCATGCTGGGAACAATGCGTGCCGATCAACGGCTCGCATTCTTTTTGCTCGACTTGTCGCAGCGGTATCAAGCCCGCGGCTATTCGTCGTGCGAGTTCGTTCTGCGAATGACAAGACGGGAGATCGGGAGCTACCTGGGGCTCACGCTCGAAACCGTGAGCCGTCTGTTGTTCCGATTTCAGCGTGAAGGACTGCTCCAGGTCGAAGGGCGCACCGTCAAGTTGCTTGATCGGGTCGCAGTCAGCCAACTTGTCGATTGCGGCGCCTAGAGAGCCCCGGCGTTTCGTTCGATTCTCTGGCTGCCATACGAGGGGGATGCAACGAAATTGGTCAGGCGCGCGGCGGCATAAGGCCTCTCGCAGCCGCAATCCGCTCGACCCGATCGTCAAGCTCGCCAATGAATGCAGCCAACGAATTTCCGGCCTGATCGATGTGCGCGCGTAGTGCCTGTTCCAGAGCATTGATCCGCTGCGACAGCGTCTCGTGGCGCGTCGCAGCCTGCGCCTCAAGCCGCCGCAATTCTTCGTCCAGGTGTGCGCCCAGAGCGGTGAAACGCGATGCTTCAGCTTGATCGGCCAGTGTCCGCTGCGAGGCCAACTCCTTAGCCGCCCGACGGGTTTCGACAAGCACTGTCGCCTGCTGGACCACCAACAGAAAGAGAAATATCGCCGCGATCAGCGCGGTGAAGCCGAGCAGCAGCAGGCCGAGAGGCGCCTCCGCCGTCCAGAACCCAAAGGACAGTGTCGTTGGCGCTGTGACTACGTTCCAGTTGAGGGCGAGAAACCCGGTGAACGCCGCCAGCAGCAACGCCAACAGAACGGTGCGCAGATTCATGAGCAACTCCATTGAGTCGGTCCGGGATCGCCGGCGCATGTCCAACCAGTGTAGTCAATGCCGACTCCATCCATGTGGCCCGCAAGCGGTGCTCAATGTCTGCTAATGGGGAAATGAGCGAACTTTCGAAATGTCGGCTCATGGCCGCCTGCTGCCCCGCCGCCAACACCTCAGCCGCGCTGCGGGCCGTGCGTATCCGACTGACACGCTCGGATAGGCGCGGGTCATCTAGCGCGCAGCATGAACGCGACGGCGTACACCTCGATTGCCCCAGATCAATGCGCTGCGCGCGTTGAAGGCGAATGCTGAGCACTACGTGAGGCCGCTTGCCTCGCTTCCCGCTGACGGCTCCCGCAGATGAGCGCACGGGACCACCGGTAGCGCAGGGAGACAAGCCATGGCGCAGGTCCAGCAGGGGTCCGGATTCCGGATCGTTGCGCGCGAGGACTACTCGAACGTCACCTACATGCTGGAGGTGGCGCATCCGCAGATGGCGAAGGCGGCCCGCCCCGGCCAGTTCGTGATCGTGATGGAGCACGAGCACGGTGAGCGGATTCCGCTGACGATCGCCGACTTCGACCGCGAGCGCGGCACGATCACGCTGGTGATCCAGGCGGTCGGCAAGACCACCCAGGAAATGCAGGCCGGCTGCAGAGCCGGCGAGTCGCTGTTCGCGATGGTCGGGCCGATGGGCATCCCGAGCCATATCGGCAAGGCGAAGAAGGTCGTCTGCGTCGGCGGCGGACTCGGCGTCGCGCCCGTCTATCCGCAGGCACGCGGCTACAAGGAAAGCGGCGCGTACGTGATCGGCGTGATCGGCTTCCGCAACAAAGACCTGATGTTCTGGCGCGACAAGTTCGGCGCAGTGTGCGACGAACTGATCATCTGCACCGACGACGGCTCGGCCGGCATCAAGGGACTGGTCACCGAAGGCATCAAGCAGGCCATCGCGAAACACTCGGACATCGACGAAGTCGTCGCGATCGGTCCGCCGATCATGATGAAGGGTTGTGCCGAGGCCACGCGAGCCGAGCGGCATCAAGACCATCGTGAGCCTGAATCCGGTGATGGTCGACGGCACCGGCATGTGCGGCGGCTGTCGCGTCAAGGTCGGCGAACAGGTCAAGTTCGCCTGCGTCGACGGACCCGACTTCGACGGACACCAGGTCGACTTCGACGACCTGATGTCGCGGCTGGTGCGCTATCGCCGCGCCGAACGTGAGGCGCTCGAGCGCTGGCAGGAGACCTGCCGGATACGCGCGAATGATGAATTCGACCTGAAGGCGGCAGTGCTCGGAGACGAGCCGGAGACACCGATCGACGTGCGGCCGAGCACCGACGGCTAACGCGGCTGGAGGACCCCATGGCCACGAAGAAAAGGACGATCCGCACCATCCCGCAGGAGCGGACGCCGATGCCCGAGCAGGACCCGAAGGTCCGGGCGCGCAACTTCGAGGAGGTCGCCTGCGGCTACCGCCTGGAGGACGCGCTGCGCGAGGCCGAGCGCTGCCTGCAATGCCCGGACGCAGCCGTGCGTGCGCGGCTGCCCGGTCAACATCGACATCCCGGCGTTCATCAAGAAGATCACCGAGAAGCACTTCAACGGTGCGTACAACGTCATCACCGACACCAACCTGCTGCCGTCGGTCTGCGGCCGCGTGTGCCCGCAGGAGGCCCAGTGTGAAGGCGTGTGCACCGTCGGTCAGCCGGACACCAAGCTGGAGTCGGTTGCGATCGGGCGCCTGGAGCGCTTCATCGGCGACATGGCGATCAAGGAGGGTTGGGAGAACGTTCCCTACATCGAGCCCTCGGGATACAAGGTCGGCATCGTCGGGGCAGGCCCGGCGGGCATGGCATGCGCGGCCGACATGGCCAAGGCCGGCTGCGAGGTGATCGTCTACGAGGCGTTCCACACGCCGGGCGGCGTGCTCAAGTACGGCATTCCGGACTTCCGGCTGCCGAACGACGTCATCGACGCCGAGATCCAGAAGCTGCGCAACCTCGGCGTGCGCTTCGAGTGCAACACGCTGGTCGGGCGTCTGTTCACCATCGAGCAGATGGTCACCGAGATGGGTTTCCACGCTGTGTTCATCGGCACGGGCGCGGGTTACCCGAGCTTCATGGGCATTCCCGGCGAGTCGTTGAATGGCGTGCTGTCGGCCAACGAGCTGTTGACCCGCTGCAACCTGATGCGTGCGCGCGACTTCCCGCACTTCGACACGCCGCTGCAGCCCGGCAAGCATGTCGCCGTGATCGGCGCCGGCAACACCGCAATGGATGCGCTGCGAGTGTCGCTTCGCCTGGGTGCTGAATCCGTCCACTGCATCTACCGCCGCTCGAAGAAGGAAGCGCCGGCCCGTGTCGAGGAAGTCCACCACGCGGAGGAGGAAGGCGTGGATTTCAACTGGCTGACCAGCCCGGTCGAGATTCTGGGCGATGCCAGCAACAACGTCCGCGCACTTCGCTGCGTGAAGATGGAACTGGGTGAACCCGACGAGTCTGGCCGGCGCCGCCCGGTCGTCGTTCCTGGGAGCGAGTTCGAGTTCGAGGCCGACATGGTGGTGTTCGCGATCGGCACCAACGCCAACCCGATCCTCGGGCAGACGTCGAAGCTGAAGCTCAACAAGTGGGGCTACATCGATACCGACGACAACCTCGCGACATCGATCGCGGGCGTGTACGCCGGCGGCGACATCGTGACCGGCGCGGCCACGGTGATCCAGGCGATGGGCGCGGGCCGCAAGGCGGCGCGCGGCATGAAGGCTTACCTGGGTCTGCGCGACAGCGGGTCGGTCTACGACGCCGGCACCGAGGGCTCGCTGTTCGGCATCCCGCGCGAGGAGCACGGGTTCGCGCGGATCAAGGTCGCCTGACGACAACGACAGAGCAAGGAATGAGCATGCAAGCTGCAGTCCTGGACCGCCCTGCCTCCAAGGGCAACGCTGGAACCAAACGGGCTGTCAGGCTGCCCGAGCACATCGTCGAGGTGATCAGCGATTCCGGCGAAGGGGCGCAGCGCTGCGGCCAGGCGCTGGCGTCGATCGCCGCGCGCAGCGGCAACGGCATCTGGACGGTCGAGATCATCCCGGCCGAGATCCAGCCCCCGGCCCGCAGTGTCGCGGGTGCCAGCGGCATCCGCATCCGCATGGGCTCCAAGCAGGTGACCAACGGCGGCGACGAGACCGACCTCGTTGTCGCATTCAACGAGCAGGTGTTGCTCGGCCGCGTGCGGGCCGGCGAACTGAAGGCCGGCGCGACGATTCTGCTCGAGAACATGTGGGCCGAGCACCGTGACCCGGTCATCGTCAAATCGTTCACCGAGACGGTGCAGGCGCTGAAGGAGTCGGGGTTCCGCGTGATCGACCTGCCGCTCGAGCGCGAGTGCCGCTCGATGATGAGCGACCCGCGGCGCGGCAAGAACATGTTCGTGCTGGGCGTGCTCGCCAGCATCTACAGCCTCGACCTGCAGCTCGCGCGCGACCAGATCGCACTGACGTTCGGCAAGAAGGACCAGAAGGTCATCGATTCGAACGTGCGGCTGATGGAAGCGGGCCACGCGTGGGGCGAAGCGAACCTCGACTTCAAGTTCGAGATCCCGGCCGAGAAAGCCAAGGTCCCGCAGATCGTCGTCAACGGCAACACCGCGATCGCGCTCGGCGTGCTGGCCTCCGGGATGGACATCTGCGCGATGTATCCGATCACGCCGGCGACATCGGCGTCGCACTACCTGTCCGACGTGTTCGACCGCGTCGGCGGCATCGTCCACCAGGCCGAAGACGAGATCGCCGCCTGTGCATTCGCCATCGGCGCCTCGTACGCCGGCCGCTGCGCGGTGACGATCACCTCCGGGCCGGGCTACTCGCTGAAGCAGGAAGGCATCGGGCTGGCGGTGATGGCGGAGATTCCGCTGGTCATCGTCAACGTGATGCGTGGCGGCCCGTCGACCGGCCAGCCGACGAAAGTCGAGCAGGCTGACATGCTGACGGCGGTCTATGGCAGCCACGGCGATGCGCCGAAGGTCGTGATCGCGGTGACCAGCATCGAGGACTGCTTCTACTCGATAATCACCGCGCGCAAGATCGCCGAGACCTTCAACATGGTCGTCGTGGTGCTGTCGGATGCGAGCCTGGCGACGGCGCAACAACCGTTCCCGCGGCCGGTGCTGTCCGAGGATTGGATGGCGCCACCGATCGACCAGTCGCCGCTGCCCGAGGGCGCGAAGCCCTACGACTGGGACAAGTTGACGGGCATTGCGCGTCGCTTCTCGCCGGGCCAGCCCAACGGCATGCACACGGTCACGGGTCTTGCGCACGACCGCGCGAGCAAGGTCGCCTACGACCCGCAGACCAACGAGGAAGGCCTGCGCATGCGTAGCCTGAAGCTCGCCGCCTTGCAGAAGACGCTGAAGACGCCTCCGGTGTACGGCGATGCGGAGGGTGACGTGCTGGTGGTCGGCTGGGGCAGCACGCAGGGCGTGATCGAAGAGGCCGTGCAGCGCCTGCGCGACGAGGGGCTGAAGGTCTCTGCGCTGCAGATCCGCTTCGTCCAGCCGATGCCGTCGGGCATCAAGGAGATCTTCAAGCGGTTCAGGAAGGTGATGACCGTCGAGGGCACCTGGGCCGATCGCCCCGAGGAAGACGAGTTGATCGACCAGGAAAACCGCCGCTACGCCCCGCTCGCAATGATGCTGCGCGCACGCACGCTGGTCGATGTGGACTGCTGGACCGAAGCACGCGGCCAGCCGATCAAGCCGGGCATGGTGGTCGAACGCCATCCGCGCCAAGCTCGCCGAGTAGAACAGAGAAGGAAACTGACGATGGGCTCCGCACTCAGCCAATGCATCATCAAGCTGCACGAGGAACAGCACGACCTCGAGGACTACCAGGGCGGCGTGCCGCGCTGGTGCAGCGGATGCGGCGACAACGCGATCCTCGCCGCGGTCCAGCGCCTGTGCCGTGACGAGGGCCTGGCGCCAGAGCGCACGGTGTTCGTGTCCGGCATCGGCTGCTCGAGCCGCTTTCCGCACTACATGAGGACCTACGGCTTCCACGGCATCCATGGCCGCGCGTTCCCGCTTGCCGAGGGCGTGAAGATGGCGCGCCCGGACCTGAATGTGTTCGTCAACACCGGCGATGGCGACTGCTGCAGCATCGGCGCGGCGCACTGGATCCACGCGATCCGCTACAACATGAACCTCACCGTCATCCTGCACGACAACCACGTGTACGGGCTCACCAAGAAGCAGGCGTCGCCGACCTCGCCGATCGGATTCAAGAGCAACACGACGCCGAAAGGCAGCCTGCTCGATGCGCTCAACCCGCTGACCGTGACACTCGGCGTGCAGAACGTCTCGTTCGTGGCGCAGGGCGTCGACTGGATGCCGGAGATGCTGTACGACATCATCTCGCAAGGCCTTCAGGCATCGTGGCTTCTCGTTCGTGCGCATCATCCAGCGCTGTCCCGAGTGGCTGCCGAAGATGTTCGAGGCATGGCTGCACGATCCGGGCAAGACGCTGCTGCTGACGCACGCCAACGGCCTGCAGCCGAGCGCCGACACCAGCCGCATCTACAAGAACCAGCGCGAGCACGACCCGCTGAATATCCACGAGGCGCGCGAAATTGCGTCGAGCGAGGACCCGATTCCCGTGGGCATCCTGTATCACGACCCCAGCGTTCCCTGCTACGAGGACCTGAAGGGTGCGGGAGCACCGCGCACGACCGAGGCGATCCGCGCCGGGCTTGACAAGGAATTCGACAAATTCACGATCTGGCCGGACGAGGAGCGCGCACGGCGCGCCGCCTGATCTACTCCGGCATTCAAGGCACCTGCGATGGACATGGCCGCAAAATTCCAGGACCAGACGGTCTTTCACATGACCGGCAAGCGCGCGGGCGACGGTCTCGCCGCGCTCGACAGCGGCTTCCGCCCGGCGCTGCTGGCCGCCTACCGCGACCTAACACGCCTGCGCTACGACTACCCGGTGGTGCTGCTCGACGGCGACTCCGGTCCCGAGTACGTGCAATCGCTGTCGTCGGTAATCGGGGAGCTGATCACCGAGCTCGCACCGCGCGGCATCGAAGGCGAACGCTTGCGCAAGCAGTTGCTGCGGCTGGAGAGGGAGATTCGCGGGCTGCTTGCCGCGGGTTCGAGCGGGACCCTGACCGAACTGTGGCCCGAGGCGGCTGCGAAGGCAGCGGATACCGACGACAGTGTCCGCGAAGTGCTGACGCGCGCGGCCGAGGCGCTGCATGTCGACGGCGAACTGCTCGATTGCAGCCGCGCGTTGAGCGACCGCTTCATCAGGCGTGCCTGGCAGAACGTTCACGCCGAGAAGGCAGCCGCGTTCCGCACGCTGGTCGATCATCTGGTGCGCAAGCTGTCGGACATCCTGCGCGCCGCTTTCGTCCATTCGGAGGCCGGCCAGCAGCCGACGGCCCTGCAGTCGGGTTTCGGCTCTCTGCACGGCGATGTGTTCGACTTTTCCGCGATGTCGCGGCTGGTCGCCCGCAACGTGCCCAAGGATCAATTGCCGGCGAGGCGGCGCGAGCGGATCGAGTGGGCGCTGTCGGTTCTGCGCAGTCAGCCGTTCTATCCGGATCCGAAGGGCGCCGGCGGTGATGTCGCGCCGTACGAGTTCGTGTTCGACAACTGCGCAGCGGCGATCGAGGCCCATCGGGCGCGATTGCCGCAGCTGGTCGAAGTGGTCAAGGCGATCGCGATCGCCGAACTGGAAGCGCGCGGCGGCTACGTCGAGGTCGACCACGATGCCGTTCTTCGAGCGCTACGACGAGAACGCACTGACGGCCGACGACCTGGCCCAGTTTCCGGATTACCTCGTCTGCATTCCGGCCGATCGCAATGACGCGCCCGAGAACGCGTCGCTGATGGAGATGCTGTCGGCCGGCATGCCGGTCAAGGTGCTGGTGCAGCTCACCGACCTGCTGGAGGAAGCAGCCATCGGGCAGGGACGCTTCGCCTTCGGTGTCCGCAGTGCCCGCCTGGCAACCACGGCGATGGGCCTCGGCGGGATGTTCGTGCTGCAATCGACCAGCTCCAATCTCTACGCACTGCGCGACCGCGTCCGGTGCGGCATGGGATGCCGCGGCCCGGCACTGTTCAGCGTGTTTTCCGGATCGCCGGAGGCGGCCAGCGAGTTGCCGCCCTATCTGACGGCGGCCGCGGCGATGAAGTCGCGGGCCTTCCCGGCGTTCACCTACGACGCCAACGCCGGCACCAACTGGGCGACCCGGTTCTCGTTCGAGAACAACCGGAAT
Source organism: uncultured beta proteobacterium (assembly GCA_963707445.1). Taxonomy (GTDB): domain Bacteria; phylum Pseudomonadota; class Gammaproteobacteria; order Burkholderiales; family Burkholderiaceae_F; genus JALORV01. Next base: position 8,948 of record CAVPPW010000001.1, read on the forward strand.
CCGGAGGACGACTGGCCGGTCGAGGAGTTCGAGTTCGCGGACGAAGACCTGCAGCGAGTGCGCGAAAGCATCCGCTTCACGTATGCCGATTTCGTGCTGTGCGACCAGCGGCATGCGCACCACTTCGCGGTGGTCCCGCGGGAACGCTGGACGGCTGCCATGGTGCCGGTGGCCGACTGGCTCGTGCTGCCCGAAAGCGAGGCTGCCGACCGCGTGCCGTTCGTGCTGGCGGTTGATCAATCGGACCGGTTGCATCGTGTGATCGTCGATACCCGGCTGATGCAGGCCACACGTCGCTGCATGCTGCTGTGGCATCGCCTGCAGGAGCACGGCGGCATCCACAACTCGCATGCCGAGCAGGCGCTGGCGCGCGAACGGGCGGCGTGGGAGGCCCAGAAGCAGCAGGAGATCGATGCGCTGAAGCAGGCAGTCTCCGCAACTCCCGTCGCCGAGACGGCGAGCAAGGCGATCGCCGAGGCCGCGCCCGCTGCGGCCGCGGAGGCCTCTGCGGCAGCCGCACCGCCACCGTCGGACGAGGCGTGGATCGAGACCAAGCGCTGCTCGAGCTGCAACGAGTGCCAGAACATCAACGACAAGCTGTTCGGCTACGACGAGAACAAACAGGCCTACATCAAGGACATCAACGCCGGCACCTACAAGGATCTGATCGAGGCGGCCGAGGCCTGCCAGGTGGCGATCATCCACCCGGGCAAGCCGAAGAATCCCGCGGAGCCGGGCCTCGAAGAACTGCTGGAGCGCGCGAAGCTTTTCCTTTGAAGCAGCGCCGAACGCGCAGCAATGCGGATCAAACCCGCGACAGTCGCCGAATTCGCCTGACGCGGGCGTCCGCGCAGGCTAGCGCCGGAAGCCGCGGTCGCGCGGCTCGGCGACGGGAGGCGCGCTGATGAGCCGCGCCCTTTCGTAGGGCAGAAGGTCGAGATCGGGGCGGGAATGCGCCGGCGGTCGCGGCCAGAAGCGCTTGTCGCGCCATCCCGGAGCGATCGGGTAGCCGGGCCCGTAGCCGCCGCCCCAGACCACCGTTTGAGCCGGTTCGCTGTACGACAGCTCACGTTGCGCTCGGGCCAGCGCCTGCTCACGCATGCGCAGTTCTTCCATTTCGACTTCGAGGCGCTTCAAGCCGGAGTTCACTGGCCGTTTCGCGCATGCGCTCCAGACGTTCCGGAGCAATGCCGGGCACGATCGACACGCTGCCGGCGTTCTTTTCGAGCACGCGCAGCGACTTCGCCTGCGGCGGCGGCGCGTCGCCGTACGTCACCGCGCCGGTCTCGTCGATCCACTTGTAGAGTTCGGCCGACGCGACAACCGGCAAGGCCGCGATGAGGCCCACGATCAGCGGGTACGCGAACCGGCGGTTCATCCGGTGACGATGCGCCGCGGCCGACCCGGTGTCAACCTCGTGGATCAGCGCGGAATTCGCGACAGGCTGCCGCCGGTCGGAAACCGATCCTTCAACCGCCCCACCGGTGACGAGGCGTTGTCCTTCGCGCGGAAGGATATTTGACAGCGCAGCGGTTGCGGATCATCGTGCCGACCATCATGCGCACCCTAGCCTGCACCCTTGCCCTTGCTCTCGTCTGCGTGGCACCTTGCGCATCGGCGCAGCTCTACAAGTGGGTCGACGCAGACGGCGTCATCAACTACGGCGATTGGCCGCCGCCGGGCGTAAAAATTCAGTCGGTGACCCACGGGACCGTCAGCGTCGTCACCGGCGGTCCGAAGGCGCAGCCGGGCGAGACGCGAGCACGCAGCGAAGAGCGTCGCGACCAGCGCAACGCGCGCGGACGCCGATGGCGCGCCGCCGACGCAGGTCGCCTTGGACGACGGGCAGTATGCCGACGCCTATGCCGCGGACTACGGTTACCCCGCGCGACGCGCTCGTCGGGCAGAAGCCGTGCTCGACCGTCCACGCCCCGAGCCGCGGATCGCACAGCCCGGACCCGCGGTAAATCTGCCGACGGTTCGGGAGATGCCGCGGCCGGTCCGGCGCTAGCGCCGGACCGCCCTACCCCAGCGTCGCTGGCGCGGGAGATTCCTAGCGCTGCGCGATCGGCTTGACGTCGCGCTTCGGCGAGCCGACGTAGAGCTGGCGCGGACGCCCGATCTTGTACTCGGGGTCGGCGATCATCTCGTTCAGCTGCGCGATCCAGCCGACGGTGCGGGCGAGCGCAAAGATCGCGGTAAATAGCGGCACCGGGATGCCGATCGCCTTCTGCACGATCCCCGAGTAGTAGTCGACATTCGGGTACAGCTTGCGGCTGACGAAGTAGTCGTCCTCGAGCGCGATCTTCTCGAGCGCCATCGCCAGCTTGAACAGCGGATCGTCGTGCAGGCCGAGTGAATCGAGCACCTCGTTGCAGGTCTCGCGCATCAGCTTGGCGCGCGGGTCATAGTTCTTGTAGACCCGGTGGCCGAAGCCCATCAGCTTGACGTTGCTGTTCTTGTCCTTCACGCGCGTGATGAACTCACCGATCTTCTCGACGCCGCCGTTTCGCTGGATGTCGTACAGCATGTTGAGGCACGCCTCGTTCGCCCCGCCGTGCGCCGGACCCCACAGGCAGGCGACTCCGGCCGCTATCGCGGCGAATGGGTTAGTGCCTGACGACGCACAGAGCCGCACGGTCGAGGTCGACGCATTCTGCTCATGATCGGCGTGCAGGATGAAGATGCGGTCCATTGCGCGCACGAGCACGTCGTTGACCTTGTATTCCTCGCACGGCGTCGCGAACATCATGCGCATGAAGTTCGCCGCGTACGACAGGTTGTTCTGCGGATACATGTACGGCTGGCCGACCGTGTACTTGTAGGCCATCGCTACCATCGTTGGCATCTTTGCGATCAGCCGGATCGCCGACACTTCGCGCTGCCACGGATCGTTGAGGTTCATCGAGTCCGGGTAGAACGCCGACAGCGCGCCGACCAGACCGGTCATCACCGCCATCGGGTGCGCGTCGCGGCGGAACCCGCGCATGAAGAACTGCATCTGCTCGTTGACCATCGTGTGGTTGGTCACGCGCTTGACGAAGTCCGTCTTCTGCTTGGCATCGGGCAGCTCGCCATACAGCAGCAGGTGGCAGGTCTCGAGGTAGTCGCACTTCGTCGCCAGCTGCTCGATCGGGTAGCCGCGGTACAGCAGTTCGCCCTTGTCGCCGTCGATGTAGGTGATCGACGAATTGCACGACGCGGTCGACAGGAAGCCGGGGTCGTAGGTGAACTTGCCGCTCTTGCCGTAGAGCGCGCGGATATCGATCACTTCCGGGCCGATCGTCCCCTTGTAGATCGGCAGCTCCATCGTCGGCGTGCCGTCCGTGAAGGTCAGGTTGGCCTTTTCTGCTGAAGCGGTCAGTGCCATGGTCTTCTTTCCGGAAAGGTGGATGGACCCTGCGCGCGGACTAGGCCGCGCGCAGCCCGTCTAGAACAGTCCGAACCGCATTGTTATCGAGTCCGCCGGCCGGCTCTTTGCGCGCCAGCAAAAGTTCGAGCAGTTCGTTGTCCGGCAGATCGAACAGCGCCTCGAGCGCCAGGACGTCGGCGGCGGTCAGGCCGGATTCCTGGCGGTCCAGGTAACGCGTGATGATGATGTCATTTTCGAGCAGCCCGCGCCGGGCCCGCCAGCGCAGGCGGCGTCGCTCGAGTTCACCGAGGCCGCTGCCCATTTTCAGACATCACGCCGGACCAGCATGTCACGGATCTTGCTGATCGCCCGGGTCGGGTTGAGATTCTTCGGGCAGACGTCCACACAGTTCATGATCGTATGGCAGCGGAACAGGCGGTACGGGTCATTCAGGTTGTCCAGACGCTCGTTGGTGGCCTGGTCCCGGCTGTCGGCGATGAAGCGGTAAGCCTGCAGCAGCCCCGCCGGCCCGACGAACTTGTCCGGATTCCACCAGAAGCTCGGGCACGACGTCGAGCAGCACGCACAAAGGATGCACTCGTACAACCCGTCGAGTTCCTCGCGCTCCCGCGGCGACTGCAGCCGCTCCTTCTCGGGCGGCGGCGTGTCGTTGATCAGATACGGCTTGATCGAGTGGTACTGCTTGAAGAACTGCGACATGTCGACGATCAGGTCGCGGATCACCGGCAGGCCGGGCAGCGGACGCAGCACGATCGGTTCCTTCAGCTCGCGCAGGTTGGTGATGCACGCAAGCCCGTTTTTGCCGTTGATGTTCATCGCGTCCGAGCCGCAGACGCCTTCGCGGCAGGAGCGGCGGAATGACACGCTGTCGTCGACGTCGGCCTTGATGCGCATCATCGCGTCGAGCAGCATCTTGTCGTGCGGATGCAGCCGGACCTCGAGCTTCTGCATGTACGGCTTTGCATCCTTGTCCGGGTCGTAGCGATAGATCTCGAATCGCAGCGTCCGCGTCCCGACCGCCGCGTCCGGATACCGCACCCGTTTCCTGATTGCTCGTCGCCGTCATGCGATTCCCCAAGTTGTGCCGCAACCGAGACGCCGCGCGCGTTGCCTTTGTGCTGAAAAAAATCGTCTGGCTCCGCCAGCGATTTTTTCTAATCCCGTCGCGCAAAAGTAGGTTTGCACTTTTGCGCGCTCCTAGAACGTCCGCTTCTTCGGCTCGAAGGTCGGCACCGTCAGCGGCTTCATGTTAACGGGCTTGTAATCGAGCCGGCTGCCGTCGGAATAAAACAGCGTGTGCTTGATCCAGTTCGCGTCATCGCGTTCCGGATAGTCGTCGCGCGCGTGCGCGCCACGACTCTCAGCGCGAGCGGCGGCCGACACGATCGTCGCTGTGGCAGTCTCGACCAGGTTGTCGAGTTCCAGCGCCTCGATGCGCGCGGTGTTGAAGACCTTCGACTTGTCGACGATCGCCACGTGGCGCGCCCGCTCGGCCAGCTCGCGGATGCGCGCGACGCCCTCGTCCAGCAACTTGCCGGTGCGGAACACGCCGCAGTGGGCCTGCATCGTCTTGCGGATCGCATCGGCGACATCCTGCACTCGCTCGCCCTTGTCACGTGCGTCCAGCGCCGCGACCCGCGCCGCAGTCGCCTCGCCGGCCTGCGCCGGCAGCGCGCGGTGCTCGCGGGCCTTGTAGTTGTGGTCGACGATGTGGTTGCCGGCGGCCCGGCCGAAGACCACCAGGTCCAGCAGCGAGTTCGTGCCGAGCCGGTTGGCGCCATGGACCGACACGCAGGCGCATTCGCCGATGGCGTACAGGCCCTCGACCACCGCGTTGGGGTTCCCGCCCCTCGGGGCGACCACCTGGCCGTGATAGTTGGTGGGGATGCCACCCATCTGGTAGTGAATCGTCGGCACGACCGGGATCGGCTCCTTGATCGGGTCGACATTCGCGAACTTGATCGCAATCTCGCGGATGGAAGGCAACCGCTTCATGATCGTCTCGGCGCCGAGGTGATCGAGCTTCAGCAGCACATGGTCCTTGTGCGGACCGCAGCCGCGGCCTTCCTTGATCTCCTGGTCCATGCTGCGCGAAACGAAGTCGCGCGGCGCAAGGTCTTTGAGCGTCGGCGCGTAACGCTCCATGAAACGTTCGCCGTTGGAGTTCAGCAGGATGCCGCCCTCGCCGCGCACGCCCTCGGTGATCAGCACGCCGGCACCGGCGACTCCGGTCGGGTGGAACTGCCAGAACTCCATGTCCTCGAGCGGCAGCCCGGCGCGCGCGACCATGCCGAGGCCGTCGCCGGTGTTGATGTAGGCGTTCGTCGAGGCGTCGAAGATGCGCCCTGCGCCGCCGGTCGCCAGCACCGTGACCTTCGCTTCGAAGATCATCAGTTCGCCGGTTTCCATTTCAAGAGCCACGACGCCGACGACTGCGCCTTCGGCGTCGCGCACGAGGTCGAGCGCCATCCATTCGACGAAGAACTGCGTGCGTTCGCGCACGTTGCGCTGATACAGCGTGTGCAACAGTGCGTGGCCGGTGCGATCCGCCGCCGCGCACGCGCGCGGGACCGGCTTTTCGCCGAAATTGGCCGAGTGCCCGCCGAACGGCCGCTGGTAGATCGTGCCGTCCGAATTGCGGTCAAACGGCATGCCGAAGTGCTCGAGCTCGTAGACGACCTTCGGCGCTTCGCGACACATGAACTCGATCGCGTCCTGGTCGCCGAGATAGTCCGAGCCCTTGACGGTGTCGAACATGTGCCAGAGCCAGGTGTCCTCGGTCATGTTGCCGAGCGAGGCACCGATGCCCCCCTGCGCCGCGACCGTGTGCGAGCGCGTCGGGAAGACTTTGGACAGCACCGCGACGTTGAGACCCGCGTGTGCCAGCTGCAGCGAACAGCGCATTCCGGCGCCGCCTGCGCCGACGATCACCGCGTCAAAGCGGCGATGAGCCAGCCTGGATGCAGCCGCCATGGATCAGACTCTCCAGAGAATTTGCACCGACCATACCGCGCAGAACAGCAGCCACAACACTGTCAGCGTCTGCAGAGACAGTCGCACCCAGGTGGGCTTCACGTAGTCCATCCAGATATCGCGTACGCCGATCCACGCGTGATAAAACAGCGCGAGCAGCGCCACGAGCGTGACGATCTTCATCGGCAGCGGCACGAACATGCCGGCCCAGCCATCGTAGCCGAGCGCGCCACCGAAGACGAGCCGCAACGCGAGGTACAGCGTGAACACCGTCAGCACGACGGCGGTCAGGCGCTGCAGCAGGAAATTGCCGACGCCATAGTGCGCTCCGACGACAAGGCGCTTGGAGCCGATACCTGCACTGCTGGGGGTGCTGGACATCAGAAGACTCCGAAAATCTTCAGCGCCGCAATCAGGGTGAGCGGCAGGCTGATCCAGTACACCGCGAGCGCACTGGTGCGCGCGACCGGTTTGTCGACGCCGATGTGCAGGTCGAGCATCAGATAGCGGACACCGGCGATCAGATGATGCAGGTACGCCCACGCCAGCCCGACCAGTACGAGTTTCACCAGTGCGTTCGACGCGACCTCTACCAGTCGCGCGTAGCTGATCTCTGAAGTCAGGCTGAGCTCGAACAACCACAGGATGAATGGCAGCAGCAGAAACAGCGCCGCTCCGCTGATCCGGTGCATGATCGACACGAGGCCCGGAGGCGGAAGCTTGTAGTGCAGGAGCTGCGAGACGTGGATGTTGCGGAATTCAGGACGCGACTTCGCGGCGGGGTTCGTCATGATGTTTGGAGACTCTGTACCGGGCTGTCGGGTCCCGAGGCGGGCGCGTTATTCTGAACGAATTGACGTGGCCAACCAAATCCCGCGAAGCGCCCGCCGCGCGAGCCGAGCTCAGAAGAGCGTATTGCGGTAGTGATAGTGCTCTGTGACATACAGGCCCCGCCGGACCTCGACCGGCCGGTCGCCGTAGGAGTACGAAACACGCTCGACCAAGAGCAACGGTGAGCGCTCGGCGACGCCGAGCAGTTGTGCGGCCTGCGGATCGGCGCCCACGGCACGCAGCTGCTCCTCGGCGCGGATCATGCGCGTGCCGAATTCGGTTTCGAAAAGCCCGTACAGCGGTCCTTTGTATTCCGCCAGCCGTTCGGCCGTCAGTCCCTTGAACAGAGCGCCGGGCAGCCAGATTTCGTCGAGCACGATCGGATCGCCGCCGAAGCTCAACAGGCGTCGCAGGTAGACGACCGCGTCGCCGGTGCGCAGTTCGAGTTGTCGCGCGATGTCCGCCGGAGCCCTGAGACGGCGACATTCCAGGAAGCGGCTCTGCGGCGGTGCCGGCTCGCCGGCGTCAGGAACGACCCGCAGAAAGCGGAATTGCGCACGCGGCTCGTGGTGGGTGGCGACGAAGGTGCCCTTGCCCTGGCGCCGGACCAGCAGGTTTTCGGCGGCCATCTCGTCGACCGCTTTGCGGACGGTGCCCTGGCTCACCTGGAAGCGGTTCGCCAGTTCGATCTCGCTCGGAATCAGCTCGCCCGGCTTCCACTCGCCCTGGTCCAGGCTCTTCAGCAGCAACTCCTTGATCTGCCGGTACAGCGGCGAGAAAACGGCCGGGCGCGCGGCGCGCGCGGCGGCGTCGGCAGGAGCGTCTGCTGGGGCCATCTGGGCGGCGAGCATAGCGGAAAGCAGAAAGACGTGGCTTAAATCTTATGTCTTATATAAGATAGTTTATGGCCAAGGTTCTTGAACTCGCGGCGACGAAAGCGCGCCGGTCGCAATCGAGCCACAGCGCATCGCGACGTCCGAATACCGCAGCCGAGCGCCCGCCGCAGCTGCCCGCCTGCTCGCCGGGCCGCGGTGAATCCACAACGACGTCGCGGCCAACTGCCGGTTCGCGGTAGCGCGGACCACACGCCCGAGTCCGCGATACGTCAAGGCGCGCGCCGGATGCCAGCAGTACACTCGACCGGCTCTACTGCCGGGTTTCGTCGACGGGTCCGCAGTGTCGATGCTGCGCTCGCCGCCCTCGCCTGAATAACTCAACAGAGATTTCATTCCAGGAGGCCAATTCCGATGAGCAAAGCTCCCGTACGAGTCGCCGTCACTGGCGCCGCCGGTCAGATCGGTTACTCGCTGCTGTTCCGCATCGCTTCGGGCGAAATGCTGGGCAAGGATCAGCCGGTCATCCTGCAGCTGCTGGAGATCCCGGACGAGAAGGCGCAAAAGGCGCTCAAAGGCGTGATGATGGAACTGGACGACTGCGCATTCCCGCTGCTCGCCGGCATGGAAGGGCACAGCGATCCGGCGGCGGCTTTCAAGGACACCGAGGTTGCGCTGCTCGTCGGCGCCCGGCCGCGCGGCCCGGGCATGGAGCGCAAGGACCTGCTCGCCGCCAATGCGCAGATCTTCACCGCGCAGGGCAAGGCGCTCGACAAGGCGGCCAATCGCAGCGTCAAGGTGCTGGTGGTCGGCAACCCGGCCAACACCAACGCCTACATCGCGATGAAGTCGGCACCGTCGCTGCCCAAGGGCAATTTCACCGCGATGCTGCGGCTCGACCACAACCGCGCGCTGTCGCAGCTCGCGGCGAAGACCGGCAAGCCGGTCGCATCGATCCAGAAGCTGGTGGTCTGGGGCAACCATTCGCCGACGATGTACCCGGACATCCGCTTCGCGACGATCGACGGCCAGCCCGCTGCGCCGATGGTCGACCCCACCTGGTACCGCGAGACTTACATCCCGACCGTCGGCAAGCGCGGCGCCGCGATCATCGAGGCACGCGGCCTGTCATCGGCCGCTTCGGCCGCGAACGCGGCGATCGACCACATCCACGACTGGGTGCTGGGATCGAACGGCGGCTGGGTCACGATGGGCGTTCCGTCGGATGGCGGCTACGGCGTTCCGGAAGAGATCATCTATGGCGTGCCCTGCATCACCGCCGGCGGCCGCTACGAGGTCGTCAAGGGACTGGCGATCGACGAGTTCTCGCGCGGCAAGATGGACAACACGCTGAAGGAACTGCTCGAGGAGCGCGACGGCGTGAAGCATCTGCTCGGCTGAGCGCCGCCCACGACGTTGAACGAGGCACGTCCATGACTACGAGCGCAGGCGCCCGCTTCCGGCAGGCGCTCAGAGAGGAACAGCCGCTGCAGATCGTCGGCACCATCATCGCGAATCACGCGCTGATGGCGCAGCAGGTGGGATATCGAGCGATCTACCTGTCCGGCGGCGGTGTGGCGGCCGGATCGCTCGGCATGCCGGACCTCGGCATCAACACGCTGGACGACGTGCTCGTCGACACGCGCCGCATCACCGACGTCTGCGAGCTGCCGCTGCTGGTCGACATCGACACCGGCTTCGGTCCGAGCGCGTTCAACATCGCGCGCACGATCAGGTCGCTGATCAAGGCCGGCGCCGCGGCCTGCCACATCGAGGACCAGGTCGGCGCCAAGCGCTGCGGCCACCGCCCGGGCAAGGAGATTGTTCCTATCGAGGAAATGGCCGACCGCGTGAAGGCCGCCGCCGATGCGAAGACCGACAGAGACTTCTTCGTCATCGCGCGCACCGACGCGATCGCGGTAGAAGGCGTGGACCGAGCGATCGAGCGCGCGATCGGCTGCGTCGAAGCCGGTGCCGACGGGATTTTCGCCGAGGCGGCAAAGGACCTGCAGACCTATCGCCGCTTCGTCGACGCGGTGAAGGTCCCAGTACTGGCCAATATCACCGAGTTCGGCTCGACGCCGCTCTTCACCGTGGACGAACTGAAGAGCGCCGGCGCGGCGATGGTGCTGTACCCGCTGTCGGCATTCCGTGCGATGAACAGGGCGGCGCTGAATGTCTACACCGCGCTGCGCCGCGAAGGCACGCAGAAGTCCGTCGTCGACACGATGCAGACACGCATGGAACTGTACGACGTGATCGGATATCACAAATATGAGCAGAGCCTCGATGCGTTGTTCGCAAAGAAAACGTAAGGCAAGCGACGGGAGGAAGTCTTGACTGAAGTCCAGGACGCGCCGGTGACGGCCGCCGAAAGTCAAGAAATCAGTGGCGCTCGCGGGCGTGGTGGCCGGCAACACTGCGTTGTGCACCGTCGGCCGTACCGGCAATGACCTGCACTACCGCGGCTACGACATCCTCGACATCGTCGATGCGTGTGAATTCGAGGAGATCGCGCACCTGCTGGTCCACGGCAAGCTGCCGAACGCAGCCGAACTGGCGGCGTACAAGGCGAAGCTGAAGGCGCTGCGGGGCCTGCCGGCCAACGTGAAGGCCGCGCTGGAATGGCTGCCGGCCGCGAGCCATCCGATGGACGTGATGCGTACCGGCGTCTCGGCACTCGGCTGCGTGCTGCCGGAGAAGGAGGATCACAATACCCCGGGCGCGAGGGACATCGCTGACCGGCTGATGGCCTCGCTCGGATCCGTGCTGCTCTACTGGTACCACTACAGCACGAACGGACGTCGCATCGAGGTCGAGACCGACGACGATACGATCGGCGGCCACTTCCTGCACCTGCTGCACGGCCGGCCGCCGAGCGAGTTGTGGGTGCGCGCGATGCATACCTCGCTGATCCTGTACGCCGAACACGAATTCAACGCATCGACCTTCACGGCGCGCGTGATCGCCGGCACCGGCTCGGATATCTATTCCGCGATCACCGGCGCGATCGGCGCGCTGCGCGGGCCGAGGCATGGCGGTGCCAACGAAGCCGCCTTCGACATCCAGGAGCGCTACGACACGCCGGATGAAGCCGAGGCGGACGTCCGCCGCCGCGTCGAGGCGAAGGAAGTGATCCTCGGCTTCGGCCACCCGGTCTACACCGTTTCCGACCCGCGCAGTAAGGTCATCAAGGAAGTGGCCCGGCAGCTTTCGAAGGACGCCGGCAACACCAAGATGTTCTCGATTGCCGAACGGCTGGAGTCGGTCATGTGGGACATCAAGAAGATGTTCCCGAACGTCGACTGGTTCAGCGCGGTCTCGTATCACATGATGGGCGTGCCGACCGCCATGTTCACGCCGCTGTTCGTGATTTCGCGCACCAGCGGCTGGAGCGCGCACGTCATCGAGCAACGCATCGACAACAAGATCATCCGACCGAGCGCCAACTACGTCGGGCCGGACGATCTCAAATTCGTGCCGCTGGCGAAACGGGGCTAATGGCCGAGGTGACGCTCAATGGATTGACGGCGCGCCGCGCGCAGCGCGGCGACCTGCCTCGCCTGCTCGAACTGCTTGCCGATGACGAGCTCGGCAAGAACCGCGAGGGTGTCGGCAGCGACGATCCCGCCTACAGCCGCGCATTCGACGTGATCGATCGCGACCCCAACCAGCAATTGCTCGTCGCGGAACTCGACGGCCGCGTCGTCGGCATGCTGCAGGTCACCTACATCCCGGGCCTGAGTCGGCGCGGCGCCTGGCGCGCCAACATCGAGGCCATGCGTATCGATAGCAGTGTGCGCGGACGCGGCATCGGTGCCTGGCTGATGGCGCGCGCACTCGAACATGCCCGCAAGCGCGGTTGCCGGCTTGCACAGCTCACCAGCGACAGGCGCCGCGCCGAGGCCCATCGCTTCTACGCCCGCCTCGGCTTTGTCGATTCGCACATCGGCTACAAGCTGGTGCTCGAGGCTGCCGAGTGAGCACTTCGATCATCTTGATACCCGACATCGCTGCCTGAGCCCGGACCCGAAAAGAATTCCATCATGGGCAGCCACATCAGCAACGTCCGTCCGAAGCCCGACAAGGTCCTGGTCGACATCGCCGACTATGTCCTGAACTACAAGATCAAGAGCAAGGACGCGATCGACACGGCGCGCTACTGTCTGATGGACACGCTCGGCTGCGGCTTCGAAGCGCTCGAATATCCGGCGTGCACGAAGCTGTTGGGCCCGATCGTGCAGGGCACGCTTGTGCCGAACGGCGCCAAGGTCCCCGGCACCCAGTTCCAGATGGATCCGGTCAAGGCCGCGTTCGACATCGGCGCGATGATCCGGTGGCTGGACTTCAACGACACCTGGCTCGCGGCCGAATGGGGCCACCCGTCCGACAATCTCGGCGGCATCCTTGCGACGGCCGACTGGCTGAGCCGCGGCGCCGTCGTCGCGGGCAAGCAGCCGCTGACGGTGGCCGACGTGCTCATCGCGATGGTCAAGGCGCACGAGATCCAGGGGTGCATCGCGCTCGAAAATTCGTTCAACGGCGTCGGCCTGGACCACGTCGTCCTGGTCAAGGTCGCCTCGACCGCGGTGGTCGCGCAGATGCTCGGCCTGAGCCGTGACGAGATCATCAACGCGGTGTCGCTCGCCTGGGTCGACGGCCAGTCGCTGCGGACCTATCGCCACGCCCCGAACACCGGCTCGCGCAAGAGCTGGGCGGCGGGTGACGCGACCTCGCGCGCGGTGCGGCTGGCGCTGATTGCCAGGACCGGCGAGATGGGCTATCCGTCGGTGCTGACCGCCAAGGGCTGGGGTTTCTACGACGTGCTCTTCAAGGGCAACGAGTTCAAATTCCAGCGCCCCTACGGCAGCTACGTGATGGAAAACGTGCTGTTCAAGATCTCATTTCCCGCCGAGTTCCATTCGCAGACCGCGGTCGAGGCCGCGATGACGATCCACGGCGAGCTGAAAAAGCTCGGCAAGACCGAGAAGGACATCAAGCGGATCACGATCCGCACCCACGAGGCGTGTATCCGCATCATCGACAAGAAGGGACCGCTCAGCAATCCGGCCGACCGCGACCACTGCATCCAGTACATGGTCGCCGTGCCGATCATCTTCGGGCGGCTGACGGCCGCCGACTACGAGGACAACGTCGCGGCCGATCCGCGCATCGACGTGCTGCGCGATAAGATCGTGTGCGTCGAAGACAAGAAATTCACGAAGGACTACCACGACCCCGAGAAGCGCTCGATCGCCAATGCGCTGACCGTCGAGTTCACCGACGGCAAGAAGCTGAAGGAAGTCGTGGTCGAGTACCCGATCGGCCACAAGCGCCGGCGCAAGGAAGGCATGCCGGTGCTGGTCGAGAAGTTCAGGACGAATCTGGCCCGCGTGTTCCCGGCCAAGCAGGCGGCGGCGATCCTCGAGCTGTGCCTCGACGCCAAGCGCCTCGTCGCCACGCCGGTCAACGAGTTCGTCGACCTGATGGTCATCTAGCCCGTGTAGCGAAATCGACTCCGAAACCGAGGTTCCTCCCATGGCTCACAACCTGTTCAACTCACTGCAAGATTTCACGATCGGCGCCAAGAAGGGCAAGTACTACAGCCTCAACGCACTCGAAAAGGCCGGACTCGGCAAAGTCTCGCGCCTGCCTGTGTCGATCCGCATCGTGCTCGAGTCCGTCCTGCGCAACTGCGACGGCGAGAAGGTCACCGAAGAGCACGTGCGCCAGCTCGCGAGTTGGAAGCCGTCGGCCGACCGCGTCGACGAAATCCCGTTCGTCGTCGCGCGCATCGTGCTGCAGGATTTCACCGGCGTGCCGCTGCTCGCCGACCTCGCGGCGATGCGCAACGTCGCCGACTCGATGGGCAAGAATCCGAAGACGATCGAGCCGCTGGTACCGGTCGACCTCGTCGTCGATCACTCCGTCATGGTGGACTACTACGGCAGCAAGGATGCGCTCGACCTCAATATGAAACTCGAGTTCCAGCGCAACCGCGAGCGCTACGAGTTCATGAAATGGGGCATGCAGGCATTCGACACCTTCGGCGTCGTGCCGCCGGGCTTCGGCATCGTGCACCAGGTCAACCTTGAGTACCTGGCGCGCGGCGTGCACCGGAAAGACGGCATCTACTACCCCGACACGCTGGTCGGCACCGACAGCCATACAACGATGATCAACGGCATCGGCGTCGTTGGATGGGGTGTCGGTGGCATCGAAGCCGAGGCTGGCATGCTGGGCCAGCCGGTGTACTTCCTGACCCCGGACGTGGTCGGCGTGCACCTTAAAGGCAAGGTGCGCGAAGGCGTCACCGCGACCGACCTCGTGCTGACGATCACCGAGATGCTGCGCAAGGCCAAGGTTGTCGGCAAATTCGTCGAGTTCTTCGGCGAAGGCACGGCGAGCCTGGCGCTGCCCGACCGCGCGACGATCGGCAACATGGCACCGGAGTACGGCGCGACGATGGGCTTTTTCCCGGTCGACGAGAAGACGATCGACTACTTCGAGGGCACCGGCCGCACGCCGGACGAGATCGCGGCGTTCGAAGCCTATTTCCGGGCGCAGGGCCTGTTCGGCGTGCCTAAGGCCGGCAGCATCGATTACTCGCAGGTGGTGACGCTCGATCTCGCGACCGTCGCGCCCTCGCTCGCAGGTCCGAGGCGGCCGCAGGACCGCATCGAGATCGGAAACGTTAAGAAGCAATTTGCGGCGCTGTTCTCGAAGCCGGTCTCCGAGAACGGCTTCAACCAGCCGGCGGCGCGACTGAAGCAGCGCTTCCCGTTGCCGGACGGGAAGGGCCAAACCGCGAGCACGAGCGTGAACGGGCCGAGCGGCGCGCCGCGCGACGTGGAGGAGATGACCGCCAACCGGCCGATGGTCAAGCCGGCGCGCGCAGCCGAGGTGCATGAAACCTCGATCGCCGACGGCGACGTGCTGATCGCGGCAATCACATCGTGCACCAACACGTCGAACCCCAGCGTGCTGCTCGCGGCGGGTCTGCTCGCGAAAAAGGCGGTCGAGCGCGGCCTGACGGTGCAGAAGCACATCAAGACCTCGCTGGCACCCGGCTCGCGCATCGTCACCGACTACCTGACGAAAACCGGACTGCTGCCCTACCTCGAGCAACTCGGCTTCGCGGTGGCCGCCTACGGCTGCACGACCTGCATCGGCAACGCCGGCGACCTGGCGCCGGAAATCAACGAAGTCATCACGAAGAACGACCTGGTCTGCGCGGCAGTGCTGTCGGGCAACCGCAATTTCGAGGCACGGATCCATCCGAACCTGAAGGCCAACTTCCTGGCGTCGCCGCCACTGGTGGTCGCCTATGCGATCGCCGGCACCATGCTGCGCGACCTGATGACCGAGCCGCTGGGCAAGGGCAAGGACGGTCGCGACGTCTGGATCGGCGACATCTGGCCGTCGTCCGACGAAGTGCAGGCGTTGCTGAAGACCGCGCTCGACCCCGTGGCCTACGAGAGTAACTACAGCAAGGTCAAGTCGGATCCGGGCGAACTCTGGAAGAAGGTCGGCAGCGTCTCGGGCCAGGTGTACACGTGGCCCAAGTCCACCTACATCGCGAAGCCGCCGTTTTTCGACGGCTTCACGCTCAAGCCCAAGCACACCGAGATCGGCGTCGACGGCGCGCGCGCGCTCGGCATCTTCGGCGACTCGATCACGACCGACCATATTTCGCCGGCCGGTTCGATCAAGGACACTACGCCAGCCGGCAAGTGGCTGATCGACAACAAGGTGATGAAGCCGGACTTCAACTCGTATGGCGCGCGCCGGGGCAACCACGAGGTGATGATGCGCGGCACCTTCGCCAACGTGCGCATCAAGAACCTGATGATCCCGCCGAAGGCCGACGGGTCACGCATCGAGGGCGGCGTCACGATCCACCAGCCCGATGGCGAGCAGATATCGATCTACGACGCCGCGATGCGCTACATCAAGGACGGCGTTCCAACCGTCGTGTTCGGCGGCGAGGAATACGGCACCGGATCGTCGCGCGACTGGGCGGCGAAGGGCACACAGCTGCTCGGCGTCAAGGCGGTGATCGCGAAGAGTTTCGAGCGCATCCATCGCAGCAATCTCGTCGGCATGGGTGTGCTGCCGCTGCAGTTCATGCCCGGCGAGGGCGTCGAGACCTTTGGCATCCGCGGCGACGAGATGTTCGATGTCGAGTTCGAGGAGGACCTGCGTCCGCAAATGCCGGTGACACTGCTCGTTTTCGGCAAGGACGGCGAAAAGCAGATCCCGCTCAAGCTCCGCATCGACACGCCGATCGAAGTCGAGTACTACAGGCATGGCGGGATCCTGCCGTATGTCCTGAGGCAGCTGCTGGCGGCCTGAGCATCGCGGCGCGCGGTTGGGAGCCGCGCGCCGGATGCCCAATTGACACCGGTTCCGGCCGGCTGGGGTCCCGGCCGCGCCGCCGTATTCCGTCGCATCGGCAGGAACGCCGGTCGCGGAGCGTGAGCAACCCGCAATGGCCTGACTAAACTCGCTGCCATGGAACCCCACGAACCGCAAAACACTCTTCGAAGCCCCGCCGATCGAGACACGCGCCGATGCCGGCAACCTGGTCGAGCGCACTGCCGCTCGCGCTGCTTGCACTGCTCGGGCTGATGCTGCTTCACGCCTGCGTTCGGTCCTGAGCGATCCGGCTGCCGCGCGTTCAGTGGCGCGGGGCCTGTGTTAGCCTGCCGCGCACAAGTCCAGCCCGCTCGCGGGTTCCGGACCGAGCCCTCGTCCCCGAAGAGCCGCCTCACGGATGCCCGCCGACCCTGCGCATGCGTCCATCGCTCCTTCTGCGCAGCTGCAGCGCGCGCAGGATCGCGATGTCCTCGTGCTCGGCGGCTCCTGGCGCCTCAGCACGCTGCCCGAGGTCGACCGCGCGCTGACCGCGCTGAAATTGCCGCCAAGGCTGTCGATCGAGGCCAGCGGCGTCACCGAGATCGACAGCGCAGCGGCGCTGGCACTGCTTAATCGCGTCGCGGCGGCCGGCACCGATGTCAATCAGCTGACGCTCGACGGCTTCGCCGCGAACGAGGCGCGCATCGTCGAGCAGGTGCGCCGCCGGCTGCGCGAGGTCAACGAACCGGTGCGTCGGCCGCGCGAACGCCTGCTGGCGCACGTCGGCCGCGAGACGCTGGCCATCGTCGATCTGCTGGCCGGGACATCTGAACTTCCTCGGTGAAGTCCTGGTGAACCTGTTCCGTGCGCTGCTGGCGCCGACCCACGTGCGCCTGCGCGAGCTGACCGCGCAGTTCGAGCAGGTCTGCCTGAACGCAATTCCGGTCGTCGCGCTGGTGACGATGCTGATCGGAGTCGTGGTCGCCTACCTGCTCGGGCTGCAGGCGGAAAAATACGGCGCCAACATCTTCGTCGTCGACGGCGTCGGCATCGGGGCGACGCGCGAGTTCGCGCCGATCATCGTCGCGGTCATCGTCGCCGGCCGCTCGGGCGCAGCGTTTACCGCGCAGCTCGGATCGATGCGGCTCAACGAGGAGACCGACGCGATCCGCACGCTGGGCCTGTCGCCGATGGACGTGCTGGTGCTGCCTCGCGTCATCGCGCTGATGGTGGCGATGCCACTGCTCGTCTTCGTCGGCGACGTGATGAGCCTGCTCGGCGCGATGCTGATCGCCGGCCCACAGCTCGACATCACGCCGACCACCTTCCTGGCGCGGCTGCAGGATAGCCTCGCAATCAAGCACGTCTACGTCGGGCTCGCGAAGGCACCCGTGTTCGCGCTTTTCATCGCGCTGATCGGCTGCCACATGGGGATGACGGTGCGCCGCGACACCCGATCGCTGGGCATCGCGACGACTTCGACGGTGGTGCAGAGCATCGTCGCGGTGATCCTGCTCGATGCCGCCTTCGCGGTGCTGTTCCAGGAACTGGATATCTGATGGCGACCGCCGCCACGGTCGTCGAGGTCGACGACATCGTCACCCGCTTCGACGAACAGGTCGTGCACGACGGCGTCAGCTTCGACGTCTTCAAGGGAACACTGGTCGCGCTGATCGGTGGCAGCGGCACCGGCAAGTCGGTCCTGTTGCGCGAGATCATCGGGCTGCAGCGTCCCACCAGCGGCCGCATCCGCCTGCTCGGCACCGATGTCTGGAATTCGAGCGAAGAGGAGATGAACGCGACGCGGCGGCGCTTCGGCATGATGTTCCAGGACGGCGCACTGTTCTCGTCGCTGACGGTCGCGGAAAACGTCGCGGTGCCGCTGACCGAGCATGCGCGCGTGCCCAATGGCATGCTCAAGGCGCTGGTCCACCTGCGGCTGGCGCAGGCCGGGCTCGATCCGGATGCCGCGCCGAAGATGCCCAGCGAACTGTCGGGCGGAATGCGCAAGCGGGCAGCGATCGCGCGCGCCCTGGCGCTCGAGCCCGAAGTGCTGTTCCTCGACGAGCCGACCTCGGGACTGGATCCGACGACCGCGCGCGGGTTCGACGCGATGGTGCGATCGCTGGTCGACGACCTCGGCATCACCGTTTTTCTGGTGACGCACGACCTCGACACGCTGCTGACCGTGGTCGACCGCATCGTCGTGCTGGGACGCGGCAAGGTGCTCGCCGACGGGCCGCCGAAAGCCGTGATGAACGTCGAGGATCCGTGGATCCAGAGCTATTTCTCGGTCCGCACGATGGTCGGCGAGTCGCTGCCCTCTTAGAATCCGCGCCAAATGGAAGCCGACGCCAAGTACACGTACGTGGGCATCGCCGTCATCGCGCTGCTCATGGCGGTGGTCGTCGGCGTCATCTGGTTGAAGCGCAGCGGCCGGATCAGCGACTTCAATTTCTACACGGTGTATTTCGAGAAGCAGAATCTCGACGGCCTGCAGATCGGCGCCGATGTGTCGATGCGAGGCATCAAGGTCGGTCGGGTCGAGGACTATGCGCTGACGCCGGACAACATCAATCGCGTGCGCGCGCTGCTGCGCATCGACCGCCGCACGCCGGTCAGCACCAACACGGTCGCCGTCGTCAACCGCCGCTTCGTGACCGGCCTCGCCAAGATCGACCTGGAAACCGGCGATCCGCCCGGCCCGCCGCTCGAAATCGTCCTGCCGAATGAGAACTACCCGGTCATCCCCGAGGGAACGTCGAACCTGGACGAGATCGCCAACCGGCTGAACAAGGTCGGCGAGACCGCGGCCGAGGCTTTGGAACGCCTGAACGACGTGCTGAAGGCCGAAAATCGCGCCGCGATCGAGAAGACGCTCGCCAACCTGCGCGACCTGACCGGCGGCCTCAACCAGCGCCTGGCCGAGCTCGACCGCACGCTGAAGTCGGTGCAGGGGGCCGCGGACAACCTCGGCCGCGCGAGCAGCAGCGTCACCACGTTTGCGAACAACACCGACCGCGACTTGCAGCCGGTACTGCAGCAGGCCGAGCGGACGCTGAAGGACATCTCGGCCGCCACGGTCGCGCTCGAAAAGCAGGTCAACTATCTGTCGCAGGCGGTCGGGTCCACCGTCAGCTCGAGCGGCGACCAGCTGACCGCCGCGGTGGCCGAACTGCAGGCGACCGGCGCTACGCTGAGCCGCCTGATGGACCGACTGCAGGACCCGCGGGCGGCGCTGCTCGGACCGTCGGCGACGCAGCGCGGACCGGGGGAATGACGATGCGCCGCCACTGGCAGCTGCTGCTGCTCACCATCTGCGCCGCGCTTGCCACCGGTTGCGTGTCGCTGCACAGTCGGCAAGGACACTCCGCAGCAGACGCAGTTTCGCATCGTCGATCGCAACGCGGCGCCGGCGCCCGCTGCACGCCAGATCGGCCGTGATCTGGTCATCGCGCCGCAGCCGGGTGCGTCGGTCGACGACTCCTACGCCCTCGCCTATTCGCGCACGACCCCGCAGCGTGCCGCCTACCAGTTCGCTTCGTGGAGCGACCGGCCATCGAGCCGGCTTGCGCAGTTGCTGGTCGATCGGCTCGCCGCGCGAAACGCGTTTACATCGGTCGCGCTGGTTGGCCGCGGTGTCGCCGGCACGCTGCAGCTCAATCTGTCGGTCAACGACTTCTTTCACGACGCCGCGACCGATCCGGGCACGGCCCGCGTCGAGGTCAGCGCCGAGCTGGTCGATCGCGCGACGCGCCGGTTGATCGGGCGCAAGAACTTCAGCGCGACCGCCCCGGTCGCGCACGCTGACTCGGGCTCCGCAGCCGCCGCGCTGAGCACAGCAAGCAGCACGGTGCTCGATCAACTGACCGCGTGGATCGAAGCAACGGCCGCGCCGGGGGCGCTGGCCTGAGCCGCCGGCAGCGCTGGCGCGCGCGACTGAACGATGCGCGATTCGGATCGGCCGTCGTCGGCGCGCAATGTGCTCGGCGGGCCGCTCGCGCCCTGCTGCGAGGATCCCGCCACCGGCTTCTTCCGCGACGGTTACTGCCATACCGGCCCGCAGGATGTCGGCTTCCACACGATCTGCGCGAGCGTGACGGCGAAGTTCCTCGAGTTTTCGCGCCAGCAGGGCAACGACCTCGGCACACCGCGGCCGGAGTTCATGTTCCCGGGACTCGTGGCCGGCGACCGCTGGTGCCTGTGCGCGGCGCGCTGGCTCGAGGCCGCCGAGGCGGGCGCAGCCCCACCGGTGGTCCTCGTCGCGACGCACGAATTGGCCCTGCACGTCGTTCCGCTGGAACTGCTGATGCAGCACGCGCTCGACCGCGGATGAGCGCCACCTTTGGTCACGCTGTCGTCGACACCAATGTGCTGCTGGACTTCTGGGTGTTTGCCGACCCGCGCGCGACCCCGCTGTGGACGGCGTTCGAAGCCGGCAGCGTCGGCGCATGGCGCAGCGGAGCCGTGGTCGATGAACTGAGCGAGGTGTTGGCCCGCCCAGCCTTTGGTCTCGACGCCGAGCGCCGCTGCGACATCCTGCGCCATTGGGATCGACTGGCGAAGCCGGTTTCCAGGGTGTTTCCGGCGCCATGGGCGTGCAGCGACCCGCATGACCAGATGTTCGTGGACCTCGCTTACAGCGCGCGCGCCGACTGGCTCATCACGAAAGACAAGGCGCTGCTCAAGCTGGCCCGGCGCGCCCGCGCTGCAGGGCTTGCGATCGTCGAGCCAGTGACAGCCATCACGCGCATGAAGGCATCGCAGGTCGCGCATGGCTGAGCGTTCGCTCGCTCTTGCGCTGGTCCGTGCCGGCGCGCCGCTACAGGCGATCGAGCGCGAGATTCCGGCGCCCGCGGCCGACGAGGTCCTGCTGCGGATTCAGGCCTGCGGCGTGTGCCGCACCGACCTGCACATCGTCGACGGCGACCTCGCGCTGCCTGAGCTGCCGCGCGTACCCGGACATGAGGTCGTCGGCACCGTGATCGGGCTCGGTGCCGGTGTGCAGCGCTTCCGCATCGGCGATCGCATCGGCGTGCCGTGGCTCGGCGGCACCTGCCAGGTATGCCGCTACTGCCGCTCACGGCGCGAAAACCTGTGCGACGCTCCGCAGTTCACCGGGTACACGCGCGACGGCGGCTATGCACAGCACGCGGTGGCGCGCGCCGATTACTGTTATCCGCTGCCCGCAGGCATCGACGACGCGCATGCCGCGCCGCTGCTGTGCGCGGGACTGATCGGCTATCGCGCGCTGCGCATGGCCGGTGACGCGGCGCGCATCGGGCTCTACGGTTTCGGCGCGGCGGCGCACCTGGTTGCGCAGGTCGCGATCGCGCAGGGGCGCGAGATCTTCGCGTTCACGCGACCGCAGGACGACGCCGGGCAGGCGTTCGCGCGCTCGCTCGGCTGCGCGTGGGCCGGCGGCTCCGACTCGGCGCCGCCCGCCGCGCTCGACGCGGCCCTGATCTTTGCGCCGGTCGGTGCGCTGCTGCCCGCGGCGCTTGCAGCCACCGTCAAGGGCGGCGTCGTGGTCTGTGCCGGCATCCATATGACCGACATTCCGTCGTTTCCATACCGGCTGCTGTGGGGCGAGCGCATCGTGCGCTCGGTCGCCAACCTGACACGCGAAGACGGCGACGAGTTCTTCGCGCTGGTGCAGCGTCACCCTCGGCGCGCCAGCGTCGAGGTGTTTCCGCTGCGCGAGGCCAATGCGGCGCTCGCCGCACTTCGCACCGGACGCGTGAACGGCGCCGCGGTGCTCGACTGCCGCTAGCGGTTTTCAGGCCGCGGCCGGCACGGCCGCTTCCAGGACGAGGTGCCGCAGTGCGCGTGCGTCGTCGAGCGCGTGGTGCCGCCTCAGGTTGAGGCGCTGCGTGGCTTCGTCGAGCGCTTCGTAGGCGATCGGCACGCGCCGCCACTGCACGTTGGGCGGCAGCTGCTCGCTGCCGAACAGCTCCGACAGCGCCCAGCGATCGAAGCCCGAATCGCTGATGATCGTCGTCGGCATCTTGCGCGCGCGCTCCGACAGCCACTCGGTCAGCGCCTCTGCGCCCATCGCCTTCGGCACCGCATCGCCGTCGAGCAGCGGGATCACGGTGTCGTGCACGAAGGAACTGGCGGTAGCGACATCCCAGCCTTCGAGTTCGGCGTAGAACGCAGTCGAGTCAGTCGCGACCGCGCCGACGCTGATCAGCTGCGGCGCCGTGAGGTTGGTGAATTCGCTGTCGATGAACACATAGGTCTGGCCGGGGTCGGGTCGGAACACAACGCTGGGCACCGGCAGAATGCGGAACAGCAGCAATTCATCCGCGTAGTTTCCTGCGGGCAGCGAGAGCTTGGCCACGACTTCCTGCGCCGGCAGGTCGGTCTCGCGGAATCCGGCGCGCCGCATTGCGCGCAGCGCCTTGACGTTGCGCCGCGATGGCCGGGCGAGGAAACGATTGACGCCGTAGTTGACCTGCAGCCAGTCGCACAGCACGACCAGCGACTCCGAACCGTAACCGTGCCCGGCGACGCGCCGCTCCGCGAGCCAGATGTCGAGTTCGACCACGTCGTTCAGCACGTCGATCGGGCCGTGCGAGATGCAGCCGATCTCCTCGCCGTGCGCCGTGATGACGTACATGCGCCCGGCGTACGGCCGCGTGCCCTCGTAGAAGTGGCGCGGATACGACTGCGAGAACTGCTCGAACGACGGGATCGGCCGGTCCGGGATACATCGGCGCGCCCATCAGGTTGACGGTCAGGTCGGATCCGATCAGCCACTCGTAGATGCGCGCGCGATCGGTGTCGCGCGCGCGTCGCAGCGTGACCTTGGTGCCGGCGATGGCCGTCATGGCGCAGACCTCGCCAGGTGCTGCCGGATCGGGCCCAGCATGTCCGCACCGAGGCGGGCGCTGCGCGCGGCGCTCCAGCCGCAGTGCGCGTCCGGCGCGTTGGCGTTGTCCTTGAACGGCATCTCCAGGGTCAGTGACAGGCAGCCGAAGGTGTGGCCGACGTACTTCGAGGCGAGCTTGAGCACGTCGTCCTGGTACTTGCTGGCCGAGTAGCCGTGCTCGCTCTGGAAATCCGTATTGGCCGCGCGGAAGTCCGCCGCGAACGCGGCCTGCTCGGCCTGCTGGCGCGCGCTGAACCCCGGCAGCATCTCGCAGCCTGCAATGAACACGTAGGGCAGAACTTCATCGCCGTGGATATCGAAGAATGCGGCGCATCCGGTCGCATGCAGCGCGTCGCGCACGGCCAGCACTTCGGGACTCCGCTCCGCGGACGGCTGCAGCCACTCGCGGTTGAGGTTGGCTCCCGCCGCGTTGGTCCGGAGGTTGCCGAGCACCGAGCCGTCGGGATTCATGTTGGGAACGATGTAAAAGGTCGCCATGCGCTGCAGTTCGCGCGACACCGCGTCCGCTGGGTCGAGCAGCCGTTGCAGGAGTCCCTCGACGAACCATTCGGCCATCGTTTCGCCGGGGTGTTGGCGCGCGATGATCCACACCGGCTGCGCGCCTCGCCGACGACCAATCGGTCGAGATCGCGCCCCTGCAAGCTGCCGCCGAGCCGCTCGCGCCGGCCGCCGCCTGCCACGCAGTCTGCCAGCAGCGCAAGGTGCCGTTCCCATGAATACGGCTCGAAGTACGCGACATACATCGCAGGACCCGGCGGCAGGTCGATCGACATCGTCCGGCCGTCGTAACGCGTCGGCAGCGCGAGTCCAGCGGCGTCCGTCATTGCTGGCCACCGCGCGGTAATCGTTCCAACCCGCCGGATACGTGGTGTCGCCGGCGTTGGTGAAATCCACGCGTGCACCGGCGGGTCCGATGCCGTCGATGCGGAAGTGAAACCACTGCACGAATTCGGAGCGAGTGCCGTCGGCCTTCAGATCGGACCGGATACGCACCTCGGCCGCGGCGCTGTCGGTCGCGACGATCTCGATCGCTCCGCCGTCGAAGTTGCTGTCGAGCGTGAGTGGCATAGCCGAAAAGTATATATAGTCGGCGCGCCCTGACCGCCTGTTTTGCCTGTGAATTCATGAACGCACCCGAGCCGGCCACGCGCCTGCCCCGCGTCGGCACGACGATCTTCTCAGTGATGTCGCAGCTGGCGATGAAGCACGGCGCCGTCAACCTCGGCCAAGGGTTCCCGGACTTCAACTGCGATCCAATCCTCCAGCAGCACCTCGACGCGGCCGTGCACGCTGGCCACAACCAGTACGCGCCGATGCCTGGCGTGCCGGCGCTGCGGCTCGCGCTCGCCGCGAAATGCGAAGCGCTCTACGGCCGGCGCTACGACGCCGAGACAGAGATCACCATCACGGCCGGAGCGACACAAGCTGTGATGGCGAGCGTCATCGCGCTCGTGCAGCCCGGCGACGAAGTGATCGTGTTCGAGCCGACGTACGACAGTTATGTCCCTTCGATCGTGCTTGCCGGCGCGACGCCCCGCTTCGTCCCGCTCGACGCAGACAACGGTTACGCGCCCGACTGGGACCGGGTGCGCGCAGCGATCACGCCGCGCACGCGACTGCTGATGCTCAACTTCCCGCACAACCCGACAGGCCGGACACTGCGCACCGAGGATCTGACCGCTCTGGAGGAAATCGTCACGCACCACGGCATCCTGCTGATTTCCGACGAGGTCTACGAGCACATCGTGTTCGATGACCGGCCGCATCTGTCGCTGATGCGCTCGAGCGCGCTCGCCGAGTGCACGGTCGTGGTTTCGAGCTTCGGCAAGACGTTCCACACGACCGGCTGGAAGGTCGGTTATACGATGGCGCCGCACAAACTGACAGCGGAGATCCGCAAGGTCCACCAGTTCATGGTGTTTGCGGTCAACACGCCGGCGCAGCATGCGTTTGCCGCTTACCTGCAGACCCCGACGCCCTACCTCGAGCTGCCGGCGTTCTACCAGGCGAAGCGCGACCTGCTGATCGCGGGGCTGCGCTCGACGCCGTTCCGCGTGCTGCCGTGCGAAGGGACGTACTTCGTGCTCGCGGATTATTCCGCGCTCAGTGCAGCGCCGGAACCCGAATTCGCGCAGACGATGATCGCGAAGTACGGCGTCGCGGTGATTCCGGTATCGGTGTTCTACGACGTGCCGACCGATCGGCGCGTGGTGCGCTTCTGTTTCGCCAAGAAAGACGAAACCCTGCGCGAGGCCTTGCGACGAATCGCAGCGGCGCTGTAGCGGCCGGCGCAGACTGTGCAATGACGCTGGCGAATTGGCAGACTATGGAGTCTGCCGCGTTCGCTGAAGATCAAAAGCATCTTAGAGGACATCCACGATGAGTATCACGCGACACGATCAGAGCGCCATCCTTTCGCAAGCCGTCGAACACGGAGAGCACCGTGTATTTGGCTGGCATCGTGGCGAAAGATTTGAACAAGGATGTCAGGGGACAGACCCGGGAAGTCCTCGAGGAAATTGATCGGCTGCTCGCCAAGTGCGGATCGAGCAAATCCAAGCTACTCCAATGTCACATCTGGGTGACGGACATACGCAACCGGGCGCCGATGAACGAGGTGTGGACCGATTGGGTCGACAAGACGAATCTCCCGGCGCGCGCGTGCGTCGAAGCCAAGCTCGCCGACCCAAAGGCTTTGGTCGAGATAATGGTCGTTGCGGCCAAATAGCTTGTGCCGCGCAACGCTAGGTTGCTGCCGTCCGACCATTCGTAGGCGTCGGTGGCACGCCGATCAAACCGCGGGCGCGGCTTCCGTCGGCCGCGATGCGAAGCTGCGCTAGGCCGCGTTCGCCAGGCTGACGATGCGTGAGAACAGGCGTCGGTACTGCATGTCGGTGTCGCCGGCGAAGCGCGGATCGAGATTGCTTGCAAAGACGCGGTCGATCTCGGCCCAGTCTTCGGCGGTCAAGAACTTCTGCGCCGCGGGCAGGATCACGCCCTCCTCCCGGCCCATGTGGTCCCACATGAACCTGGCGTAGCGCGACACCGCCTGCTCGAGCACTTCGAGATCCACCGGATCGCGCTCGACCAGCTCCGCAAGTTCGGCGACCAGCTGGTGGTCGCGCTCGTGCTGTCGCTGCAGTTCGTCGAGTTCGGCATCGACCGAAGACGTGCGTTTGCGCAGCCGGCGGAACAGATAGTCATCCTCCTTCGGATGGTGCAAGGTCAACGGGAAGTCCCTGATGTAGCGAACGATCGCGCGCATCAGCACGGGATCCGGGCCCTTGCCATCGCGCACGCGCCGCGTCGAGAAGGTGCGTCCATGCATGCAGCACCGCCGCCAGCGATCGGTGCTCATCGCGGATGACGCCGATGGCGCGCGTGCTGGCGTCGGGATTGCGCGTCGCCGCCACCAGCACCGGAATCTCGGTCTGCATCAGCACCTTCAGCGTCTGCGAGCCGAGCATCATCCCGAGGTTGCTGCGACGGCCATGTGATCCCATGAAGATGAGGTCACAAGCGGCGTTGCGCGCGGCGCCGAGGATCGCTTCGTAGGGTCGGTCACTGGTTACGCGGATCGAACCGCACGACACCTCCTGCGCGCGGGCGGCGGATTCCGCCTTGCTCAGGATTTCGCCCGCCCGACCCTCGAAGGGGTAATCGTCGTTGCTCGACGGAGTTGCCCAGACCACCTCGGTCTCGCTGCGCAGTGTCGCGCCATGGTCCGGCACCGCGTGGAAGAACGTGATGCGTGCACCCATCGTGCGCGCAAATTCAACGGCTTGTCCGATGATCTGGATTGACAGATCGGAGCCGTCGACGGGGACGAGCAAATGGTGATACATGGCAGTTCCTGTTCGGAGTCGGCTGCGCTGCGCCGTTGCCGCGGAGCCGCTGTGCCGCGCTGGACTGGATCCTAGGAGCGCCGGGAGCCCTACTGCCCCCTATAAGAGGGGGGGCTATTCCGCGCGGCCCCGCCTCCGAGCTCCAATCACTCCTACAATCCAGAACCGACCGGCGAACCAGGTGTGCCGATCGGACGACCGGGCACCGCGGGTCGCGCAGCGATCCGGTCGCACCGGCGAAAGATTCCAACGACTCCGGTTTCAGCGTGGCAAGCACCGCACATCGTCCGTCGAGCAGCGCCATCTCGGGACTCCTGTTGAAGGTCACGCCCGCACGCGTGCCGCGCGATCTGCTGATCCGGCAGCGCCTGTCGTACGACGCTCCTGATTTTCGCGACCGGCCCGCGATCGTCGCGCAGGCACCCGCCGGCTTCGGCAAGACCGCCGTGCTGGCCCAGTGGCGACGCGAACACCTCGCCCGCGGCACCGTGGTGGCCTGGCTATCCGCGCAGGAGGAGGACGATACCCAGCGCTTCGTGCGCGGACTGGCGCTCGCGGTGCGCGTTGCCTCGGGCCGGCCGAATTTCGGGCACACGCTGCTCGAAGGGGCGGTGCCGGCCGGGCTTGAGGCCGTCACCGCGTGGCTGGACGACGTCGCGCAGAGCGCGCTCGACATCGTGATGATCATCGACGAGGCGGACCGACTGCCACCGGACTCACGCGAGGCACTCACCTACCTGATTCACAACGCGCCGTCGAATTTGCGCATCATCGTTGCCGCACGACCCGAGTGCGATCTCGGCGTCGCCGACCTGATTCCTTACGGACACTGCGCGATGCTCGGCGCAGTCTCGCTGCGCTTCGAACTCGAGGAAACGATCGCGCTGGCACGCAGCCGGCTCAACGGCCGCATCGATGCCGATACCGGCGCTCGCCTGCACGAACTGACCGAGGGCTGGCCGCTGGGTCTGCAACTCGCGCTGTCGGCGATCAGCCGCAGCACCGATGCCAGAGCCGCCATCGAGTCGATGGCGGGCCGCAGTGGCGCACTGCACGGGCACTTCGTCGATGCACTGCTCGCCAACCTTGAGCACGGACGACGCGGAGTTCCTGACCCGCATCGCGATCGTCGACGACCTGCATGCCGAGCTGTGCCGGGAAATGACCGGGATGCCCGATGCGGCCGAACGACTGGCACGCCTGGCGCGCGATACGCCGCTGCTGGTCGCAGGCGAAGGCAGCGACTGGCTGCGCATGCACGCGGTCGCGCGCGAGGCGCTGCGCGAGCGCTTTGCGCAGCTGCCACCGGCGACGCGCGCCGCGCTGCAGGGACGGGCCTCACAGTGGCTGGCCGAGCACGGCTTGTTCGAGGAAGCCGCCCGGCATGCACTTGCCTCGGGGCGTCAGCAGACCGCCTATGACTATGTCGAGCGTTGCCTGTACGAAAACTTCATGCGCCGCGGCCAGGTCGGCGCAGTGCTCGACTGGCTCGGACGCATGCCACCGGCAGAGCTCGATCGACGTCCACGCCTGCTGCTGGCCGCGGCGTGGGCACTCGCGGTCGGCGGTCGGCACCATGAAGCCGAAAGCGATGGTGGAGCGCATCCTGGCGCAGGCCCACGGCGATGCGGCCATCAAATGCGAGTGCGCGCTGATCCTGAGCGGAGCGGCCGGTTTCGCCGACGACCCTGACAAGTTCGCGGAATTGCACGATCCGTGGGCGCAATCGCCGCCGTTGACCGATCCGCTGCTGCTCTATGTGCATTCGAACCGGCGCGCCTTCAGCGCGCTGTTCGAAGGCGACCCGGCCCAGGCGCGGCACCACCAGCAGCGGGCGCCGCGCGGCGACTTCGGCAGCGCGTTCCGCTACGTTTCGCGCTGGGGCGAGTTCGTGATCGCGCTGTCCTACCTCTGGGAAGGCCAGGTTCGCCTGGCCGAGAACCTGCTGCGGCCGGCACTGCCCGGTGCCGAAAACGAACTCGGCCGCCGCAACCCGTTCGTCTGCATGCTCGCGGCCCTGCTCGCCTCGGCGGTCTGGGAACGCGACCAGCCGCAGGAGGCCGCCGCGCTGCTCGCGAACCGGCTCGACGTGCATCGAGCGCAGCGGCCTGCCCGACGCGGTGCTGCTCGGGTATCGCACGGCGGCACGGATGGCCGCGGCCGACGGCGCCGAGCACCGCGCGTTCGAACTGCTGGATGCGCATGCACGCGGTCGGGCTGAGCCGCAACATGCCGCGACTGTGCATCGCCAGCCTCTCGGATCAGGTGCGGATGCATGCTCGGCGCTTTCGGCCGGAGACGAGCCGCGCGCTGTGCGCGCGCATCGACGCGCTGCTCGCGAGCGACGAGCGTCCCTCACGGGCGGCTGTGGCGGCGCAGTGTCGAGTGGATGCAGCACCTGGCGCACGCCAACGCGGCGATCGCCGCGCAGGAGTGGCGCCGCGCGCTCGAGGCGCTCGACCGCAGCGGCGGCGCTCGCCGCAGTCGATGCAGTTGGGTCGCGTCCGGATCGAAGTGATGGCGCTGCGCGCGTTCGCACTCGACCGGTGCGGCGAAAAGGCCGTTCCGCTGCTGAAGGAGGCGATCGGTCTGGCGCAGACTTTCGGTCTCGAACGCCTGTTCAAGGACGCGCATCCCGGCGCTCGGCGACTGGGTCCAGCAGGTCACCAGCGAGACATCCGGCAACCCGGGCGAACGCGCGCCCAGCCGCGGCTCGTAGCGCGGTGCAGCTGCGCCGATGCAGGCCCCGCGGGCCGGCAGCGGCACCACGCGCGATCCCGAGCCTGGCATTGACGCCCAAGGAGCGCGAAGTGCTCGAGCTGCTGGCGCGCAATCTCTCCAACAAGGAAATCGCGCGAGCGATGCAGATCGGGGAGGAAACGATCAAATGGCACCTGAAGAATCTCTTCAACAAGCTCGACGCCGGCACGCGCAAGCAGGCCGTGCGTCGCGCTGAGCTGCTGGGTCTGCTCGAAACGGCGCGCTGATCCGGGCGCCAGCGCTCGCCCCCTCGGCGAGGGGGGGAGTGGGACCCCCGCCGCCGCCTAATCTGCGCGTCATTCGAGTTCACGAGCCGGCGACTACGCCATAGACCGAAAATCGATCCGGGCCGAAACGAGCCCGGGACCATGGAGACCAAGCGATGTCACAGTCCACCGCAGCCCCTGAAGCACCCGCCGTCGTCAGCGCAAAGTCGCTGAAGACCTCGATCAAGGTCGAACCGCTGACCTGCGCGATCGGCGCCGAGCTTTCGAACGTGAACCTCGGCGTCGCCTCGCGCGACGCCGCGCTGGTCGCCGAGATCCGCGCGCTGCTGCTGCAAGCACCGCGTGCTGTTCTTCCGCGACCAGGACATCACGCGCGCCGAGCACGTCGCGTTCGCGCGCCACTTCGGCGAGCTCGAGGACCATCCGGTCGCCGGCAGCGATCCGGACAATCCCGGGCTCGTGCGCATCTACAAGTCGCCCGACTCGCCGAACGACCGCTACGAGAACGCGTGGCACACCGACGCCACGTGGCGCGAGAAGCCGCCGTTCGGCTGCGTGCTGCGCTGCGTCGAGTGTCCGCCGGTCGGCGGCGACACGATGTGGGCCAACATGGTGCTGGCCTACGAGCGGCTGCCCGAGCACGTCAAGACGCAGATCGCCGGCCTGCGCGCGCGCCACAGCATCGAGGCGAGCTTCGGCGCCGCGATGCCGATCGAGAAGCGCCATGCGCTGAAGGCGCAGTTCCCCGATGCCGAGCATCCGGTGGTGCGCACGCATCCGGAGACCGGCGAGAAGGTGCTGTTCGTCAACGCGTTCACGACGCACTTCACCAACTACCACACGCCGGAGAACGTGCGCTTCGGCCAGGACTACGCGCCCGGGCGCGAGCCAGCTGCTGCAACTACCTGATCAGCCAGGCGTTCATCCCCGAGTACCAGGTGCGCTTCCGCTGGAAGCCGAACAGCATGGCGATGTGGGACAACCGCTCGCACGCAGCACTACGCGGTGATGGACTACCCGCCGTGCCACCGCAAGATGGAACGCGCCGGAATCATCGGCGACAAGCCGTTCTGACCGCGCGGCCTCCGGGAGTCACACATGTATCGCCACCTGATGGTTCCGCTCGACGATTCGCCGCTGTCGGTCGACACGGTGCGCAAGGCCGTCGAGTTCGCCCGCACGCTCGGCGCGAAGGTCACGTTCTTCCACGCCCAGGCGGACTACGGAACGTCGAGCGACGGCGCGCTCGAGCGCGTGATCGTCGCCGGCGGCGTTCAACGAGCACATGGCCGGAGAGGCGCGGGCGATCCTGTCGAAGGCCGAAGTCGTCGCGCGCGAGGCCGGCGTCGACCACGACTCGGTCGCGGTGACCAGCAACCGGCCCTACGAGGCGATCCTCGAGGCGGCCGAGGCGCGCGGCTGCGACCTGATCTTCATCGCCTCGCACGGCCGCCGCGGCCTGAAGGGACTGGTGCTCGGCTCGCAGACGCAGCGGGTGCTGCAGCACACGACGATTCCGGTGCTGGTGTCGGCGGTCGAGAGCAATCTTCCGGCCGGCGAACTGATCAGCGCCATTGGTCACGATCGGCGACGAGCATCGCTCGCTCGCGGCGGTGATCCACGGCCTCGAGTTCCTGGTCCGCGAAGCGCGCGACGCGGGGAAGCCGCCGTCGTTCGCGTCTGCTCCGCGCGATGCTGCACTACATCAAGGTCTTTCCCGAGACGCTGCACCATCCGAAGGAGGACGCGTACCTGTTCCGCAAGCTGCGCGAGCGCACGTCGGAGTTCGACGAGACGCTCGCCGAGCTCGAGCAGCAGCACGTCAGCGGCCGGCAGCTGGTCGAAAGAGCTGGAGCAGAGCATCGACCGCTACGAGACGGATCCGGCCGACGGTTTCGACGCATTCGCCGCGGCGGTCGCGCGCTTCGCCTCGGACCAGATGCAGCACATGAGGCTCGAATCGAAGGTGATCCTGCCCGCGGCGCGCGAGCATCTGACCGCCGAGGACTGGGCGGAGATCGACCGCGCGTTCGCGGACAACGGCGACCCGCGCTTCTCCGCCGACAACGACGAGGAGTTCCGGCAGCTCTTCACACGGATCCTGAATCTCGCGCCCGACATGGTCGTCGGCGCCGGCGCGCAGCGGCTGACGAAGCCGGCGCGCAAAACGAAACCCTGACTTGCACGACCCTTTCCGAATCCACACATCGCACTGAAGGACACAAAATGAACTTCCTCGACGGATCCCTGTTCCCCGAGAACCAGGACAAGCTCGTCATCACCGCCGCGCCGTACGGCCCCGAGTGGATGCCCTCCGACTTCCCGGAGGACATCCCGGTCAGCGATGGAAGCCCAGATCCAGAAGGCGGTGGACTGCTACAACGCCGGCGCCACGGTGCTGCACCTGCACGTGCGCGAGCTCGACGGCAAGGGCTCCAAGCGCCTGTCCAAGTTCAACGAGCTGATCGCCGGCGTGCGCAAGCGCCGTGCCGGACCTGATCATCCAGGTCGGCGGCTCGATCTCCTTCGCGCCCGAGACCGAAGGCACCCACGCCAAGTGGCTGTCCGACGACACGCGCCACATGCTGGCCGAGCTCGATCCCAAGCCGGATCAGGTCACCGTCACCGTCAACACCACGCAGATGAACGTCGTGGAGCAGATGGAAATCGACGACATCGCCGGCACGTCGCTGGCTGAGCCGCGAACTACCAGGCCTACCGCGAGATGATCGTCCCCTCCGCCCCGAGCTGGGTCGAGGAGCACGTGCGCCGCCTGAGCGCCGCCGGCATCCAGAGCGCCTTCCAGTTCTACAACATCAACAGCTACGAGACCGTGGAGCGCCTGATCCGCCGCGGCGTCTACAAGGGCCCGCTGGTGATGAACTGGGTGGCGATCGGCGGCGGCATGGACCAGCCGACGATCTACAGCCTGGCCAACTTCCTGCGCGCCATCCCCGACGGCACGATGCTGACCGTCGAAAGCAGCATGCGCAACGTGCTGCCGATCAACATGATGGGCATGGCGATGGGCCTGCACGTGCGCTGCGGCATCGAGGACAACCTCTGGAACCAGTCGCGCACCGGCAAGATGACGACCGTGAAGCAGATCGAGCAGCTGGTGCGCATCTCGCGCGAGTTCGGCCGCGAGGTCGCCACCGGCAAGGAAGCGCGCGAGATCTGCAAGATCGGCGTGTTCTACGACACGGTGGAAGAGACGCTGGCCGCCAACGGCTTCGCCCCGAACGCCAAGGGCCGACAGCAGGGCTTCCTGCGCAAAGCCGCGTGAGCAGGATGATGGCTGCACCGACTGTACTGATCGTTCCGGGGCTCCGCGACCATGTCGCGGAGCACTGGCAAACGCTGCTCGCGGCGAAACTGCCGCGCGTGCGTAGCGTGCCGCCGATGGGCCGCACCGATCTGCTCTGCGCAGCGCGCGTCGAGGCGATCGACCGCGAGCTGATGTCCATCAGCGGGCCGGTGATCATCGTCGCGCACAGCGGCGGCGTGATCATGCTGGCGCACTGGGCCGCGACGCGCAATCGCACGCGGCGCCCGATCCGCGGCGCGTTGCTGGCGACTCCGCCGGACTTCGAGTCGCCGATGCCGGAAGGCTATCCGACGATGGAGGCACTGGCCGCGGCTGGCTGGTTGCCGGTACCGCGCCAGCCGCTGCCGTTTCCGAGCATCGTCGCGGCCAGCCGCAACGATCCGCTCGGCGAAGATGGATCGCGTCGCCGAACTCGCGCGCGCCTGGGGCAGCCGCCTCGTCGATCTCGGCGAAGTCGGCCACCTGAACCCGGCCTCGGGCTTTGGCGAGTGGCCGCGGGCCGCCGACTTCATCCGCGAACTGGCGGCGGACGCCGAACCGCAAACGCGCGTCGCCTGAGAGCGCAGCAAACGCACGGAGGAACTGGCAGTGGCTAAGGCTATTCGATTCCACGAGACCGGCGGGCCTGAAGTCCTGAGGCTCGAACAGGTCGAGGTCGGCGAGCCGGGGCCCGGCCAGGCGCGCGTGCGTCACTCGCTGATCGCGGTGAATTTCATCGACGTGTACTTCCGCACCGGCCGCTACCCGCTGCCGCTGCCCAACGGTATCGGTTCCGATGCCGTCGGCGTCGTCGAAGCGGTCGGCCCGGGCGTGACCGACATCAAGGTCGGCGATCGCGTCGGCTATCTGCTCGGTCCCCAGGGCGCGTACTCCGAGGTGCGCGTGATGCCGGCCGACGTGCTGATCCCGCTGCCCGATGGCGTTTCCGACCGCACGGCCGCCACGCTGATCATGAAGGGCATGACGGCCCAGTACCTGTTCCGCCAGGTCTTTCCGCTGAAGGGCGGCGAGACGATCCTGTACCACGCCGCTGCCGGCGGCGTCGGCCTGATCGCCTGCCAGTGGGCGCGTGCGATCGGCGTCACGATGATCGGCGTCGTCAGTTCCGACGAGAAGGCCGAGGTCGCGAAGGCCAACGGCTGCACGCACACGCTCGTCAGCGGCCGCGACGACATCGCCAAGCGGGTGCGCGAGATCACCGGCGGCAAGGGCGTGCCCGTCGTCTACGACTCGGTCGGCAAGGACACGCTGATGGCCTCGCTCGACAGCCTGCAGGTTCGCGGCACGCTGGTCAGCAACGGCACGCAGCTCCGGGCCCGTCGTCGTGGACTCGCACGCTGCTTGCGGTCAAGGGATCGCTGTGGATGACGCGCCCGGCGATGGTGCACTACGCGACGCCGCGCTCCCACATGCTGTCGATGGCGCAGGAGCTCTTCGGTCTCGTGCTCGCCGGCAAGATCGCGAGCGAGCCGAAGCAGTCCTTTGCGCTCGCCGATGCGGCCGAAGCGCACCGCGCGCTCGAGTCGCGCAAGACGGTCGGCGCGACCGTGCTGGTGCCCTGAGTCTCTCGCAACTACTCCGGCGGCCAAAAAATGCACGCGCACGCACTCGATTCCCGCCGGGGGTTGCCCGACGATTATCTGATCGGCCGCGGCGAAGCCTGGTTCGCGTTCGCGATGACGATCGCACTGATGCTGTTCGACTACCTCGACCGCCAGGTCATCGTGTCGCTGTTCCCGTACATCAAGGCCGAGTGGGGGCTGTCGGACAAGGAGCTCGGTGGGCTGGTGTCGGTCATCTCGGTCACGGTCGCGCTGGGCGCGGTGCCGATCGCGCTGATCGCCGACCGCACCAGCCGCGTCAAGAGCATCTTCGTGATGGCGACTGTATGGAGCATCGCGTGTATCTCGTGCATGTTCAGCCGCAGCTACTCCACGCTGTTCGCCGCGCGCGCGATTATCGGCGTGGGAGAAGCGGGCTATGGCTCGACCGGAGTGGCGCTGTTGTCGAGCGTGTTCCCGGCGCGGATGCGTGCCGCGCTGCTCGGCGCGTTCTTCGCGACTGCGTCGGTCGGATCGGTACTGGGTGTGCTGCTCGGCGGACTGATCGCCGCGCACTGGGGGTGGCAGGCTGCGTTCGGCGTGGTCGGCATCCCGGGCCTGCTGCTGGCGCTGCTCTATTTGCGAGTGCGCGACTACCGGACGGTCGAGCTGACGCCGAAACTGGCGAAGGCCACGGCCTCGACTGCCAGCACGTTGAGCTACATCGCCAAGACGCTCGCCAGTTCACGCACGCTGCTGTGGGTGTGCCTGGGCGCCGCGGCGCAGGTCATCGTCGTGTCAGCCGTATGGGCTTGGCTGCCAAGCTTCCTGAATCGCGTGCACGGCATCCCGCCCGACCAGGCGGGAGTCAAAGCCGCCGGCGTGGTTCTGGCCGGAGCTGTCGGCAGTGTGCTGTGGGGCTCGGTCGTCGATCGCGCCGGCGCAAAGCGTCCGCGCAACAAGCTGTTGACGCTCGCGGTGCTGTGCGTCTGCACGATGCTGGTCCTGACGCCGACCTTCTGGGCATCGACGCAAGCCTCCGGTCTGACGATGCAAGCGCAGTTCGCGCTGATCGTGGTCGGCGGCCTACTGATGGCCTGCACACCGGGTGCGGCGTCGGCGCTGGTCATCGACGTGGTGCACCCGGGAATGCGCGCTACGGGCTCGTCGGTGCTGGGGCTGACACAAAACCTGCTCGGGCTGGCGGTCGGCCCGTTCGTCGTTGGCCTCCTGTCCGACGCCTACGACCTGAATATCGCGCTGGCGATCGTTCCGGCGTTCAGCCTGCTGGCTGCCGCTCTCTTCCTGCTCGCAGCGCGCAGCTACGAACCCGACATGCAACGCGTGCGGACGGTGGCCGTCGAAGCCGACCCCATCGCCGCGCACGGCGCGCCCGCCTGAGCACATTCGGCAAAGGAACCCGGCGATGACCGCACTGAGTATCGGCGGACTGCGCTCGCGTGCCAGCTCGCTGTTTCCGGGCGTGCTCGCCTGCGGCGTCGTCGCGGCCGCTGCCACCTTCCTGTCGGAGCACTACCACGCACCGGTGATGCTTTTCGCGCTGCTGCTCGGCATGGCGATGAACTTCCTGTCGATCGAAGGTCCGTGCCGGGCCGGCATCGGATTTACCGGGCGTGAGGTTCTGCGCATCGGAGTGGCGCTGCTCGGGCTCAGAATCACGATGGCCCAGGTGAGCGCGCTCGGCGCGTTCCCGCCGCTGCTGGTGGTCGTCAGCGTCGTGCTGACAATCCTCGTGTCGGTCGGCGCAGCGAAGCTTTTCGGTTTCCGCGGCCTGTTCGGCCTGCTGACCGGTGGCGCGACGGCGATCTGCGGAGCCTCCGCCGCGCTTGCGCTGGCCGCCGCGCTCCCTAACCACCCGCTGAAGGAACGGGCGACGCTGTTCACCGTGATCGGTGTCAGCGCGCTATCGACCTTGGCGATGATCGCGTATCCGATGATCGTCCAGGCGCTCGGCCTCGGCCCAGCAGATGCTGGCATCTTCCTCGGCGGCACGATCCACGATGTCGCACAGGTCGTCGGTGCCGGCTACAGCATGTCGCAAGAGACCGGCGATGCGGCCACGCTGGTGAAGCTGATGCGGGTCGCGATGCTGCTGCCGGTCATCGCCGCGGCTGTGATGATCACGCGGCTGGGGATCGGTGGACTTCAGGGCGAGCCGGGTGCGGCGCGCCCTCCACTGTTGCCGTGGTTTGCGGTGGCGTTCGCCGTGCTCGTTGTCGTCAACAGCCTAGGGTGGATTCCGGCACCGGTCATTGCGCTGGGCAACAGCGTGGCGAGCTGGTGCCTGGTCGCGGCGATCGCCGGCATCGGCATGAAGACGAACCTGCGCGAGCTGGTCGCCGTCGGCTGGAAGCCGATCGCGCTGATGATCGGCGAGACGGTCTTCCTCGCGGTGCTGGTCCTGCTGCTGCTGCGCGCGGCACACTGAGCGCCGCGCGGCGCCGCCGCGCGCCAGAGCCTCAGTTTCGCGGGTACAGCGGTCGTTCGGCCGGCGGCCGCTCGCGGCACGCCACGCGCATCTGGATCTCCAGCGTCCGCGACCATAGACCGATGCGAGCCCGCTGCGCCTGGTTTTCGTACGGCAGGTATGCGGTGTCGGCAGCGTAATCCCAGCACACCCATGCGGCACCGCGCCGCACCAGCTCGAGATTGACGTCGAGCTCGCCCGCCCGCAATCGTCCGAACACCGCGCCCTCGCCCTTGCGGCCGGTCACGGTCACCGCGACTGCGCGGTCCTGCACGATCCCGGACAGCAGCGCGCGCGCAGCCGGTGCGTAGAACTGCGGCCCTTGCGGAGCGCCGATGTCGGCCAGCCGCACTTCGACTTCGCCCTGCGGCGTGCTGACGGTAATCGTGTCGCCGCTTTCGACCCGGACGACGGCGCCTTCGATCGTCGGCGGCTGCGCGATTGCGCTCGCTGCCAGCATGGCCCCGAGGGCGACCAGCGCCGCCCTCAGCACGGAATCCATCTCAAATCTCCCGATGAATCGCGTTGGAAGGATAGTGACTGGCGGATACAGCGCGACTAAGAAGTCACTCGGAAACGAGAAAGGTGCGTCGAAAAGCGGACAAACGCGAACACCACCCCGGCAAAGTCACCCGCCCACTTACAGCGGCTGCACCAGGGCCAGAATGTTTCCTTCGGTGTCCTTGAACCAGGCCGCCTTTGCGCCACCCGCGGATATCGCGCCGCTGGCGCTCTTCGTCCCCGGCATCTCATAGTCCTCGAACACCACACCGCGCGCTTTCAGCTGCGCGATCTCGCGATCGACATCTTCAACCTGCCAGAAAGCCTGACTTGCCTTGGACGTTCCGGCGTTCGGCGTGGGATAGAGAAAACAGGCGGTTCCTCGACCAAACTCGTAAACGACGCCGCCGGCCTGCTCTGCCTTGGGTTTGAATCCGAGCGTGTCCTCATAAAACTTTCTCGCTCGGGTGACGTCCTTCGCCGGGATGTAAGCGTAAAGCGGTGTGTCTTGCAACATGGCAGCCTCCGAAAGCCAGCATGATTTTCCTGTGCAACTCATGTGCCGGGTCGAGCAGGCTTGACTCGCGGCCACGCGGTTGCCGCGCCCGCGATCAGGCATAGACATCGACCAGATGTCGACTTTCGCTGGCAGATGCTCGGCGTAGTCGGGCTTGACCCGGACAGGAGCGCTGCGCCGCAGCGCCGAGGCTAACTTCGCTCCATGCCGAGTTTGTTGACCGCCCGATCGGGCTGGCGTTTCGTCGCATCCGACAAATTCGTCGACGGGTCCGGCTTTCTGTCCGGCGATTGGCCGACTCGTCACTTCGACGCTCTGCCGCGTAGCCGCGCGCCTAGAGTGCGTGAGCCAGTCACACGAGGAGACCGCCGTGCGAAAGTATCTTTTGTTGGCAGTGTTGTGGTCAGGCCTGGCAACGGGCGCTCAGACGTCGGAAACTCTCGCCGGACGCTCGCAGGCAAAGGCGCGCAATGTGGTCGACGCGGCGGTTACTGCAATCGGCGGCGCCGAGGCGTTGCGCGGAATCGAAACGCTCGAGCTCAGATTGCAGGGCGAAACATGGCCTCGCTTGCAGATGCCGACTCCGACGCCGCCGTTCGAGGCAGGAACGTTCGACGAGTCGCTCGTCCTCGACCTCAAGGACAACCGGCTCTACCTCGAACAGCACTTCACCGGCGCCGGTTTCGAAGGACACAATACGGTCGTCATCAAGGAAGGCGAAGGTACGACCTACGACCACCGCGCCCGCACCGCGACACCGATTCCGGCCGAGCAGACGAGCCAACAGCAGTTCGTCCAGTACTACCGACGGCTGCCGAATCTGATCCTGCGGCAGGCGCTCGACAACGCCAACTCGCTGCGGTATCTCGGCGAAGACACGTTCGACGGCCGCAAGCAGCACGTCGTCACCTTTGTAATGCCCGACACTCAGCAGGTTGCGCTCTACATCGATGCGCGCACCTCGCTCGTATCGAAGTACGAGCTCGTTTTCACCGATCCGCTGCGCGGTCAGCAGGCGTCCGAGATCATGTTCTCGGACTATTCGAAGGCGGGAAACCTGCAGGTGCCGCAGACATGGACCTGGCGCTTCGCAGGCGACATGGTCGCCAAGTACAAGGTGAAAGCCGACTTCAATGCGCCGGGCGCCGCCAAGAGCTTCGACTTTGCTGCCGAGGGATTCAAGAAGGTTGCGCCGTTGCCGCTGGTGCAGAAGGCACAGGTCGAGAAGCTGGCCGACGGCGTCTTCGTGATCCACCACGTGGCGGGGCAGGGCTACAACACGATGGCGATCGAGTTCAAGGACTACGTCTTCGCGGTCGAGGCGCCCGTGTCGAGCGACGGCGCCGACAACGTCATCAAGCGCATCAAGGAAACGATACCCGGCAAGCCGATTCGCTACGTCGCGGTGACGCACCACCACGGCGACCACATCGGCGGCCTGCGCAGCTTCATCGCCGAAGGCGCGACGATAGTCACGACGCAGGGCAACCGGAAGACGC
This sequence comes from uncultured beta proteobacterium, assembly GCA_963707445.1. GTDB lineage: Bacteria > Pseudomonadota > Gammaproteobacteria > Burkholderiales > Burkholderiaceae_F > JALORV01. The sequence goes on from CAVPPW010000001.1 coordinate 48,917, forward strand.
TCGAAATGATGGCGACGGCCCCGCAGAACGATCGGCTGGCAAAGAACCCGCGTAAGCCGGAATTTGTCTTCGTTGAAGGCGGTCAGCGCACCTTCACCGACGGTGATCGGGTTGTCGAAATGATCGACATCGGCCCCAACCCGCACGCGCGTGAAATGCTGATCGCGTATCTGCCGAAGCAACGGATCGTGTTCCAGGGCGACATGTTCTTCCTGCCGTACAACGACGCGCCGGTCGGACCACCACAGGAAGCGACGATCGCCTTCGCGCGCAAAGTGAAGGAAAAAGGCCTCGCGATCGATCAGATCGCCGGCGTTCACGGCCGGACCGGAACCGGCGCCGAGTTCCAGCGAGCAGTCAGCGAAAAGCTCGTGCTGAACTGACGACAACGGCCGGTCCCCGTAGTCCGACCAGCAGTGCAGGCTTCGCACGGCTGGTCGGAGCTTCCGGTTTCATCTCGACCTCTAGGCCGCGCGCATTGCCACAGCGGCATGCGCGTCGGCTTCCGCGGCCATCACTCGAGGCGCAACGGCCTCGTTGAAGTCCACGAAATATGCCTCGGGATAGCGATGAAAGAACTCGGCGGCGACGTTGAATACCGCCACCGCAAACATCGCGAACATCACGAAGGCATAGAAGAAGTCGTTCTTCGCCTCATGCTTGCGTTCCATGACACTCTCCTGCGGGTGGCTGCAACCCAACAAAAAGCCCGGAGGCGATTAACGCGATCCGGGCTTGGATGCAGCCGAGTCCAGCTACCTGCCTGGACCTCCGCCCGGATCATGCGAATGCACTGAACAGCTCGACCCAAGGGTCACGGCCACCGGCGGCGTCAGGACGCGCCGGCCCGTGCCCGCAGCCGCGAACCAGGTTCGCAGCAGGGTCGTCGGGATGCCGTTCGCGTTGCTCATCTCTGACCTTTCACCGTTGGCCGGCGGAATTACCGGCTGAGGAAATCGTAATCAAAGAATGCGCACGGCTCAAGCACTTCCGGTGTGAAAATTCAGCGACGTCGCAAACGACCAACGCTGGGGTAACGTCGGGCCGCCGCTTCAACATGTCCGTACGCTCACGCACACAGCCAAATCGGGTAGCCGAACGCTGCCATCATCCTTGCGGTTGCGTTCATCAAGGGAGGCCGATTGAACACGAAAGAATTCTCGCCGCGGCGTTTTGCCGTCGCGCTTGCGGCCGCGGTGGCGGTTTTGATTGCATCGCCGGTCTACGCCCAGGCATGGCCGTCGAAACCGATCAAGGTCATCGTCCCCTACACACCGGGCGGATTCACCGACATCACCGCACGATTGGTGAGTCAGAAACTGCAGGACCGCCTTGGCCAGCCGGTGGTGATCGAAAACAAGCCAGGCGCCAACAGCATCATCGGGGTCGATGCGCTCGCGAAGTCGCCACCCGATGGCTATACGTTCGCGGTGGTCATCGCCGCCTATGCTGCCAACACGACGCTGTACCCCAAGCTGCCCTACGACCCCAAGAAAGATCTCGCCGCGGTGTCGCTGATCGGCATATCGCCGCTGGTGGCGGCCGTCAACAACGACGCGCCATTTAAGAACGCCAGCGAGCTGATCGACTATGCGCGCAAGAATCCCGGAAAGGTGAGCTACGGTTCGAGCGGCAACGGCTCGGCCGTCAATTTGACCACCGAGCTGCTCAAGTCAATGACCCAGACGTATATGGTGCATGTTCCCTACAAGGGTTCAGCACCTGCGCTGAACGATCTGATGGGAGGCCATATCCAGTTGTTCATGGATGCCGCGGTCGGACTGATTGGCCCGGGCAAAGCGGGCAAGGTCCGATTGATCGGCGTGGCGAGCGAAAAGCGCCTGGCGGTGCTGCCCGAAGTGCCGACCTTTATCGAGCAGGGAATCCGGGGTTTTACCGGCAGCACCTGGGCCGGAATTCTTGCGCCGGCCGGCACGCCTCCGGAGATCATCAAGCGCGTTGCCGACGAAGTTGCAGCGATCGTCAGGCTCGACGACGTCAAAGAACGCTTCGACTCGATGGGAACCATTCCGGTCGGCGGCACACCCGCGGAGTTCGAGCTGTTTCTCGCGAGCGAAACGACCAAGTGGGGCAAAGTCATTCGCGAGGCGAAGATCACGGCCGACTGACACGCCGCCGCGGCGGTGATCCGCTCGTTTCTTAGGGCAGTGGTTTTCGCCACACGCTCGCGAGCCACGGCTGCTGCTCCGGTGGAAGGCCTGCCGGCCGATAGAAGTGAGTCAACTCCACAAATCCCGCTGTGGTCATGAAGCCGCGCCAGGTCTCCCAATCGTGGAAAGCGCCATAGCGGCCGCCGTTCCAGCCCTCCTGGCCTTCGCCGCGCGGATTCGAGCTGAACAAGACACCTCTCGGCTTGAGGGTCCTGTGCAGATCCAGCAGGACGCGGGGCAGTGCTTGGCTGGGCACATGAAACAGCGCCGCGTTGGCGAATACGCCATCGAATTGGCCGACGGGCAAAGTCAATTCGAGGAAGTTTTGCTCGAGCACGGTGCAGCCGCTGTGTGCACGCGCCATCGCTGCCAACTGCGCTGAGCCTTCGAGACCGATCGCGTGATGGCCCAGCGCCTTGAACGCCGCGAGATCGCGGCCGGGCCCGCAGCCGAAGTCCAGTAGCTCGAACGGCGGCGCCGCTTCGATGTATTGCAGCAACGCGTTGATGTTCTGGCTGACGTCGTGATCGCGCGTGCCGTCCCAGAAGGCTTCAGCGTGCTGGTCGTAGTGCGCCAGCGTGCGTTCGGCAATTTGTCGGAGGTCCTCGGCTGTCCGTGGCATGCACAGATGATCGCACTCAGCCCGCTAGTGTGTGAAAGGTCGTCTGGGTACAGATGATCAAGGGAAGGTTCTAAGCTTCCGACATGCCGCGTATTGCCTACACCTTGGCCGAAGACGAGATCGAACTGCAGGCCATTCGCGCCCAAGGTGCGGGCGGACAGAACGTCAACAAGGTCTCCAACGCGATCCATTTGCGCTTCGACGTGCGGTCCTCCTCATTGCCCGACGAACTCAAGGAGCGATTGCTGGCAAGACGTGATCGGCGCATCAGCGAAGAGGGCATCATCGTCATCAAGGCGCAGACCTATCGCAGCCTCGAAAAGAATCGGGCAGACGCGCTCTCACGCCTGCGGGCGGTCATCGATGACGCGGCTGAGATTCCACTGACGCGCCGGCAAACGCGACCTACTAAGACGTCGAAGCGCAAGCGGGTTGACACGAAGGTGCAACGCGGACAGGTGAAAGCACTGCGCCGGCGCGTGGTCGACTGAGCGCCGCGCCGGATCCGACGGGCCTGAAGGACGGCCATGAGGCCGACCGGCGTCGAGATCGATGCCGTGCGGGAATAAATCTGTCCAAGCATCGGTCTTGCAACTACGTGCGGATTCCGTCGGAGTCCGGTCAACCGCTTCAGGGAGACCTCGGTGTTCAATGGGCCAGACCTTTCAAGGCGGCTTGACCGCCGCCAGTTTCTGCGGCTCGCCGGGCTCGGCGGCGTCGCGTTTTCCTCTGCGTTCACAGGCCGCAGCAGCCTCGGTCGGGAACCGGCCGGCTCGCACGAAGAGTTCTACTTCGTGCAGCTATCCGACACCCATTGGGGCTTCAACGGACCCGCGCTCAATCCGGAAGCCGCAACCACGCTGCCCCGAGCCATCGGGGCGGTCAACGCCCTGGCGGTGCAGCCGGACTTCATTGTGTTCACCGGTGATCTCACGCACACGACTGACGACCCGACCGAGCGGCGGCGGCGGCTGGCGCAATTCAAGGAGATCGCTGGCGGGCTGAAGAATAAGAACGTCCGCTTCATGGCCGGCGAGCATGATGCATCGCTCGACCGCGGCGAAGCGTGGTCCGAGTTCTTCGGGCCGACGCATTACAGCTTCGACCACAAGGGCGTGCATTTCATCGCGCTGGACAACGTCTCGGATCCTGCCGCGCGGATCGGCGAGACGCAGTTGGCCTGGCTGAAGGCTGATTTGGCGCATGCAGAAGCGGGACGCGCCGATCGTCGTTCTCACGCACCGTCCGTTGTTCGACCTTTATCCACAGTGGGATTGGGCGACGCGCGACGGTGCGCAGGCGATCGAGTTGCTGATGCCCTATCCGAATGTCACCGTGTTCTACGGCCACATCCACCAGGAGCATCACCAGATGACGGGCCACATCGCGCATCACGCCGCGAAGTCGTTGATCTTTCCTCTGCCCGCCGCCGGGTTCGCAGCCCAAACGCGATCCGATCCGCTGGGATCCGGCGCAGCCGTATCGGGGGCTGGGATATCGCGAGATCGAGGCCGAGATGCCGCGTGCGACCTTTTCGCTGGCCGAGCGCTCGGTCCCGGCGGGCTGAACAATGCAGATGGGTCGTCGCCGCTGGATCGCGGGCAGCCTTGCACTGGCCGTCACCACCCTGACGAGCGATCGCCTGCTGCGCGCACAGGGCAGCGAGCGCGTGATCGCTGTCGTTGCACGGAAGTTCGTGTTCCTGCCCAGTGAAATCCGACTCAAACTGCACGAACCCGCGGTGCTGGAATTGACGGCGCCCGAGGTCGTCATGGGATTTTCGGTCCCTGACCTGAAATTGCGCACCGACATCATTCCGGGCCAGGTCGCGCGTTTGCGCCTCCGGCCCGAGAAGGTCGGCACGTTCGACATGCTGTGCGATATTTTCTGCGGTGACGGGCACGAGGGGATGGCCGGCAAGCTGATCGTGATCGCCTGACGTGTCTCTGCGCGAACGAGGGATACCGCTTGACCGACAAGGATCACCGGTTCGAAGACGCTGTGTTGCCGCATCTGGACGCGGCCTACAACCTCGCGCGCTGGCTCACCGGCAACGACCATGATGCGCGCGACGTCGTGCAAGACGCCTGCTTGCGAGCTTATCGGTCAATCGGCCAACTGCGTGGAGCGAGCGCACGGCCCTGGCTGCTGGCCATCGTGCGAAATGCCTGCTTCAGTTGGCTGCGGGCCAACCGCCCGGCCGAAGTTGTCGGTTCGCTGGACGATTCCGAACTCGCCGGCGCCGCGGTTGACGCGGACACCAGTCCGAGTCCCGAGGCCTTGGCCCTCGAGAATCTCGACCGCAAGGTGCTGAATGACGCGATTGCGGCGATGCCCGCACCCTTTCGCGAGGTGGTGATCCTGCGCGAGTTGGAGGAACTGTCGTACTACGACATCGCCAACGTGATCGGTGCGCCTATCGGCACGGTGATGTCCCGGCTATCGCGCGGCCGTCGCCTGCTTGCACAGTCGTTCAAGGTGGTCCTGGCCCATGCGGGCAGCGGAGGCCGGCGATGAAGCAGGAGGACGCGCTCAATCTGCTGCAACCTTATGTTGACGGCGAGCTGGACGCCGCGACCTGTGTGGACCTGGAGCGATATCTGAGCAGCGACGCAACGGCCCGCGCGCAGCTGGTCCGGCTCCGTTCGCTGTCGTCTGCCGTGCGTGCCGGGGCCGACTACCATGTCGCGCCCGCATCATTGCGCGCAGGAATTCTGTCCAGGGTCAGCGGGACGACAGCGCAGCGACCGCAGGCTTCGGCGCATGCCCGCCCGACGCGCTGGTTGAGCGGGCTCGGCATCGGCGTGGCCTCAGCTCTGATCGCCGGCGTTGCGACCGTGCTCTTGCTGCATCCGGCGCAGCAGGACCTGACCCAGCATGATGTCTTCGCGGCCCACACCCGGGCCACAGTGAGTGATCGGCTCACGGATGTGGCCTCATCCGACCGGCATACGGTGAAGCCGTGGCTAAGCTCGCGGCTCGGGTTTTCGCCTCCGGTGCCCGATCTGTCAGGAAGCGGGTTCGACCTTCTTGGAGGGCGTATCGATGTGGTTGGCGGCCAGCGCGTTGCGGTGCTCGTGTACCGCCGCCGACAGCACCTGATCGACGTACTCGTTCGGCCGGCGAGAGGCGAGACCTCGTCCGCGAAATCGGTGCGCGATGGATTCAATCTCAGTCACTTCACGCAAAATGGCATGAGCTTCTGGCTGATTTCCGACCTGAACGCTAATGAGCTCGGTGATTTGGCGCGAATGCTCGTGGCCGACCCGGGACCTTGAAAGAGAGCCGGCGCGTTGGAGCTCCCGCGAGCGATGATGTTGCGCCGCGCCGTGGGTCGATCCGTACACCATGGTGGCGGCGTGGCCATCGGGCTGCACCCTGTAACTAATCGTTTCCGATAGCCCGGCCGCCTGGGGCAGTTGCTATGCTGAGCTAACTATTTGTTCAGCATACTGCATGGAACACGGCCCTCGTTTGGATCGAACGTCCGCCGGACCGGCACAAACCAGCAGTGGGCCGCGCGCCGAGGAATGCGCTGCGGCCGTCCTCGACACGGTGCCGGCGGTTATGGACGCTCTGCGCGCGGCAACTCGCCAGCACGTTGGCGAGCAGATGTCGGTGCCGCAGTTTCGATGTCTTCATTTTGTGTCGCGCGAGCCGGGCTGCTCGATCAGCGACGTCGCGGCGTTCCTTGGCGTCACGCTGCCGACGGCTTCGGCGATGGTCGATCGACTGGTGCGCGCAGGCGCGCTGCGAACGCGCCCGTCGCGGGACGATCGACGGCGGACGCAACTTCAGCTCACGCCGGCCGGTCGCGCGCGACTGCGCGGTATTCGCCACGGTGCGCATGCCGATCTGTCGTTGGCGCTGGCGCAATTGAGTCCGAATGAACTGCGCCGCCTGTTCGACGGTCTCGACGTCTTGCGCCGGGCGTTCCTCTCCCAATGAGTACCCACGTGGCCCTGCGCTTGCACTGTGTGCTGATGGCGTTCTGCGTGGCTGCGCTGCTCCCCGCGTGCGGGGAATCTCCGTCGGCGGACACCAAAGCGAATAAGGCCGGAGCCGACGGCGGCGGCTGGCTCCGCGATCAGCGTCACATCGGCGCCTGCACGCAAGCGAGATCTGCCGATCGAACTCGAGGCCACTGGTGCAGTCGTTCCGGTCACGAGCGTCGACGTCAAGCCACAGCTGACGAGCCTCGTCACCGCCGTCCACGTGCGCGAGGGCCAATTCGTCAACAAGGGCGACCTCCTGTTCACACTCGACACGCGCACCGACGAGGCCAACGTCGCGCGGCTGCGCGCGCAGATGGCGCGCGATCAAGCCGCGCTGGCCGATGCCCAGCGACAGCTGACACGCAGCCGCGAGCTGCTTGAGCAGAAGTTCGTATCGCAGGGCGCGGTCGACACCAATCAGTCTCAGGTCGATGCGCAGACCGCGCTGGTTGCGTCGGATCGCGCAGCGGTCGAGGCGGCACGCGTCTCGCTGGCCTATGGGCGCGTGATCGCACCCAGCGCCGGACGCGTCGGAGCGATCACCGTCTATCCCGGCACCGCCGTGCAGGCGAACCAGACCACGCTCGTGACGATCACCCAACTCGATCCGATCGACGTCGCGTTCAGCGTGCCGCAACGCCACCTTGCCGACGCGCTCGCGGCGCTGAAGCAGGGCGGGGCCGACGTGACGGCGGCGCTACCGGAAGGCGGCGGCAGCTCGGTGACGGGCCGCCTGATCTTCGTCGACAACGCGGTCGACGCGGCATCCGGCGCGGTCAAGGTCAAGGCGCGGTTCGACAATCGCGACGGCAAGCTCTGGCCGGGCGCGTTTGCCAAGGCCACGCTCAAGGTCAGCACGATCAAGGACGCCACCGTGATTCCGCAGGCGGCGATCATCCAGGGCGCGAAGGGTCCGATCGTCTACGCGATCGACAATGGCAAGGCCGCGATGCGCCAGGTGGAAATTCTCGGCGTCGCTGGCGACGATGCAGCGGTCAACGGAGTCAGCGTCGGCGAGCGTGTCGTGCTCGACGGTCGCCAGAACCTGCGCCCGGGCGTCCCGGTCGTCGAACGCAATGCGGACGGCAGTGGCAAGGCGGCGGGCGGGCCCGCCGCCGCCGGTGGTGACTCGGCTGCGCCGCGGACAGCGCGTCAATGAACCTTTCCGAGCTTTTCATCCGGCGGCCCGTCATGACGGTGCTGCTCAACGCCGCGATCGTCGTCGCCGGCGTCATCGGCTATCGCAGCATTCCGATCGCCGCGCTGCCGAGCTACGACACGCCGGTCATCAACGTGTCGGCCAGTCTGCCGGGCGCCAATCCGGAGACGATGGCGACGTCGGTCGCGTTGCCGCTCGAGAGGCAGTTCCAGACCATCCCCGGCCTGAACGTCATCAGCTCGACCAGCACGCTCGGCAACACCTCGCTGACGCTGGAGTTCGAGGAGGGCCGCGACATCGACGCGGCCGCGGTCGACGTGCAGGCCGCGCTTGCTGCGCGCGCAGCGCTCGCTGCCGGAGGACATGACCGCGCCGCCGTCGTACCGCAAGGTCAATCCGGCCGATGCGCCGGTGCTGCTGATCGCGCTGACCTCGCCGTCGCGTCGCGCCGTCGGACCTGCAGGACTTCGCCGAGCACCTGATCTCGCCGACGCTGTCGACGATCAGCGGCGTGGCGCAGGTCAACATCTTCGGCGCCAAGCGCTACGCGGTGCGGGTGCGCGTCCGGCCCGACGCGCTGGCCGCGCGCAACATCGGCCTCGACGAACTGTCGCGACGCGCTGCGCGCGGCCAACGTCAACACGCCGGTCGGCACGCTCGACGGCAGCCGCCAGATGCTGACGCTGCAGGCCAATCGCCAGTTGCGCAATGCGGCCGAGTTCGCCGAACTGATCGTCAGCAACCGCGGCGGCAACCCGGTGCGCCTGCAGGACGTCGCCACGGTCGAGGACAGCGTCGAGACCGTCAAGACCTACGCCAACCTCAACGGCGAGACCGTCGATCACGCTGGCGGTGCTGCGCCAGCCCGACGCCAACACCGTGCGCGTCGTCGACGCGGTGCGCGCAGGCGCTGCCGGCATTGCAGGCGCAGCTGCCGCAGTCGGTCGCGCATGACGCCGGTGAACGACCGCTCGGTCTCGGTGCGCGAGGCGCTGCACGACGTCACGCTGACGCTGCTCGGCACGATCGCGCTGGTGGTGCTGGTGATCTTCCTGTTCCTGCGCCGCTTCGTCGCGACCGTGATCCCGACGCTGTCGCTGCCGGTCTCGCTGATCGGCGCGGTCGCGCTGCTCTGGGGGCTGTTCGTACAGCCTCGACAACATCTCGCTGCTCGGGCTGACGCTCGCCGTCGGCCTGGTGGTCGACGACGCCATCGTGATGCTCGAGAACATCATGCGCCACGTCGAGAACGGCGAGGCGCCGTTTCAGGCGGCGCTGCGCGGCTCGCGCGAGGTCGGTTTCACGATCATCTCGATCTCGACGTCGCTGGTCGCGGTGTTCATCCCGATCTTCTTCATGCCGGGCGTGATCGGCCTGCTGTTCCACGAATTCGCGGTTGTCGTGGGCCTGGCGATCGTCGTGTCGGCCTTCGTCTCGCTGACCCTGGTGCCGATGCTCGCGAGCCGGATGCTGACCGACGAGGCGCACAAGAAGCCGCCGGGCGCGCTGGTGCGCTCGTTCGAGCGTGCTTCAATGCCTCGCTCGCGCTGGTACACGCGCACGCTCGATCGTCGCGCTCGGGCACCGCAGGACCGTGCTCGCGGTCGCGCTGCTGACTTTCGTCGCCACGGCGTGTCCTGTTCTACGTCATTCCGAAGGGCTTCTTCCCGGAGGAAGACATCGGCCAGATCACGGTCAGCACCGAGGCCGCCGAGGACACCTCGTTCCCGGAGATGGTCCGGCTGCAGGAGCGTGCGGCGGCCGTCTTCCGCGCCGATCCGAACGTGAACAACGTCAGTTCCTTCAACGGCGGCAGCGGCGCGCAGAACACCGGCCGCATGTTCGTGAGCCTGAAGCCGCGCGGCGAACGCCAGCCGATGAAGCAGGTCGTCGAGGGCCTGCGCCGCAAGCTGCGCGACGTCGCGGGCATCAACGTCTTCATGCGGCCGATCCAGAACCTGCAGCTCGGCGGCGCGTCCGAGCAAGGCGCAGTACCAGTACATCCTGCAGAGCGTGCGCGCCGACGAGCTCAACGACTGGGCGAACAAGCTGCAGGAGCGGCTGCGCGCCGATCCGCTGTTCCGCGACGTGACCAGCGACGCGCAGTTGCGCGGCCTGCAGGCGCAGCTGAAGATCGACCGCGACCGCGCCAACACGCTCGGCGTCTCGATCGACGTCGATCCGCACCGCGCTGTACAGCGCCTTCGGCGAGCGCCAGGTCTCGACGATCTACCTGCCGACCGACAGCTACCAGGTGATCATGGAAGTCGCGCCCGACGCCAAGCGGGACGAGAGCGCGCTGAACGGCATCTACGTGCGCTCATCGAGCGGCGCACTGGTGCCGCTGTCGAGCTTCGCGACGGTCGAGCGCACGGTCGGGCCGACCTCGATCAACCACGTCGGGCAGTTGCAGGCGGTCACGGTGTCGTTCAACCTCGCGCCCGGTGCGGCGCTCGGCGACGCGACCGCGAAGATCGAGCAGGCGCGCGAGGCGATCGCGCATGCCGAGCTCGATCATCACGAGCTACGGCGGCGACGCGGCGGTGTTCAAGAGCTCGCAGGGCAAGCCAGGCGATCCTGATCGTGGCCGCGCTGCTGGTCATCTACGTGCTGCTCGGCGTGCTCTACGAGAGCTACATCCATCCGTTGACGATCCTCGCCGGCCTGCCGTCGGCGGCGGTCGGCGCGCTCGCCACGCTGATGCTGTTCAGGCAGGACCTGACGCTGATCGCGACGATCGGCATCCTGCTGCTGATCGGCATCGTCAAGAAGAACGCGATCATGATGATCGACTTCGCGCTCGACGCGCAGCGCGATCACGGCATGACGCCGGCGGCAGGCGATCCGCGAGGCGTGCATCCTGCGCTTTCGGCCGATCATGATGACGACGCTTGCGGCGCTGATGGGCGCGTTGCCGATCGCGCTTGGAATCGGCGCCGGCGCCGAACTGCGCCAGCCGCTCGGCCTGGCGGTCGTCGGCGGACTGATCTTCTCGCAGGCGATCACGCTCTACATCACGCCGGTCATCTACCTGGCGCTCGACCGCTTCAGCGGCCGCGGTCCGGTGACGACTCCGGAGGTGGCGGCGAGCGAGAAGATCGCGTCCGGGTCTGCTGCTGAATGAAGTATGAAAGGAGTCGAGCCTTGCTGACGCAGCGCCGACTCGCCAACGGCCGCCTGACCGCGGTGGCTTGCTTCACCGCGATGGCGCAAGACTCAGGTCGATATCGACCATCTGATACCAGCCCGGGATGAAAGGCTTGATGCGATAGCCGATCACCCAGGGATGGTTCATGTACGAGAACACCCGGTGCACGGTGGTTTTCTCGGGCATGTAGGCGACGACGATGCGCTTGGCCTGGTCAAACAGCGCGTCACGCTCGGGCCCGTCCGGCATCACGCTGATCTTCTCGTAGAGCGCGTCCATCGCCGGCAGCTTGAATCGCGACTGGTTGTTGCCGCCGGCCGCCGGCCCGTAGAAGCGGATTAGCGAATCGGTGCCGTCGGGTGCGAGACACCGTAAGTGCCGAGCTGCCACATCATCAGCTTGCCGGCCCTCGAGGCCTTGGCGTTTTCCTGCCACTGCGCGACCTTGAATTCCACCTTGAGACCGATCGCCTGCATGTCCTTCTGGAACAGCTCGTCCAACTGGCGGGAGATCTGGGACGGATCGGTCGCAACGGCCAGGACCAGCGGCTCCCCGTTGGGCAACTCGCGCCAGCCGTCGCCGTCGCGATCGAGGTAGCCGTACGTATCGAGCAGCGCCTTGACCGGGCGGGGTCGTATTCGCCGTTTTCGCTGCGGAAGCCGGCATCAAAACCTCGCACGTGCGCGGCGATCGCCGACTGCGCAACGAGGCCCTGGCCGCCGCGCGCCAGCGCGATGCTGCGTTCAACGTTCATTCCCAGCCCGACCGCCCGGCGCAGCGCGATCTTGTCCGGCGGAGTAGCCGCCAACGATCGGATCCTCCATGTTGAAGTAGTGGTAGCTGACGGCGTGCGAGACGACCACGTAGCCCTGGATCCCGCGTCGCTCCAGGTAGGGCGCCACCTTTCCACCCGGCATGGCGAGGCGCAGAAAGTCCGACGGGACTTCGATCGTGTCGATCTTGCCGTCGACGAACGTCAGCCAGCGAGGCTGGTTCTCCGTGATGATCGAGATCTCGACGCGATCCACCATCGGCAGGCGGCGACCTCGCAGGCGCGCGGCGATCGCCTGGCCCGTGACATCGTCCGGTCCGGGCTGCGCGTCGAAGAACACTTCGCGGTAGTCGGGATTGCGTTCCAGGACGATGAACGATGAGCGTCGCCACTGGCCCAGCTTGAAGGGCCCGGTGCCGACCGGGTGCTCCATGATGCGGCCGCCATACGCTTCGACGACCTCACGCGCCACGGCGCCCTTGAAGCCGCTGACCAGCTTCTGCACGAGGCGAGGGCGGCGGACTTTCCAGCTGGAACTGCAGCGTGTACCGATCCAGCGCGCGCAGGCCTTCGATCTCGCGGTCGTAGTTGAACGGGCGCTTGCCGTCGAGCGCCTCCTTGCGCAGGCGTGCCAGCCCCTTGATCTGCAGCTCCTCGAAGTCCGCCCAGTGCGGGCTGTTGGTTGCGGGGTCGGCGAAGCGCTTGAAGGAGTAGACGTAGTCGGCGGCAACCAGCTCGCGGCGCTGGCCCTTGAAGGCCGGATCCGGCGTGAAGTAGATGCCGGGGCGCAGGCGGATGGTCCAGGTGCGGAAATCGGGCGAGTGCTCCGGCATCGCCGCCGCCGTCAGGGGACGGATCTCTGCGGGGATCGCCAGGTAGTCGTAGGCGTAGAGGCTCTCGCAGATGTGTATGACGACGCTGTGAGAGTAGCTGTCGTTGATCCGGGCCGGATCGAATCCGTCTTCGGCAGACCGGAAAGGCGATTCGCAGCACCTTGAGCGGCTGGCTGCTCCAGACGCAGGGCGCTGCGACAAGCACCAGCAGGGCAGCAAGCCACCGTAGAACAGACATGCACGCTCGGAGGTCGATGGGGTCGCGCATCTTAAGGGCAGCGCGCCGCGAGACTACTGTCCGATCCAATTTGGTTGCCACTTGCCGCTAGCGGGCTCGTCGGCTGGATTCGCGCCTATTGAGGCCGGCACCAGTTCGGGAAGCGACTGAGACGAGCAAGCGCATCAGCGATTGCGTCAAATCGTCAGTTCGAGTCGATAGCGGAGCTTGGGCAGCGACGCTAAGCTGACGAATGCGGCATCATTGGCCGGTCGGACGGACGATCGGTCAACTTCCCCGCTAAGAACTTGCTGGTTGCGCACGGCCAGTTGCCGGTGCCAGCCAGACGATCGAGAGTCGCCCCCAAAGCGGATCGCAACCCCGCGCGCAATGAACATCCTCGTCTCGTATAGCCCAGCGGACAACGATCTGGTTTCTGCGATCGTTTCTGTTTTGAGTGCGAGCAATAGCTCGCTCGTCTACTGCGACGCCGACGCGATGCGTACGAGCGGCAGATGGCGCGAAGAATTGGGAACCACGCTTTCAGAAGCGCATGTGCTCTTGCTGTTCTGGTGTCACCACTCGAATACCTCGTACGAAGTGCGGAAGGAGCTCACGCTTGCGCTCGAACAAGGCAAGGACATCTTGCCGTTGTTATTGGATGGAACTCCGTTGCCAACCAAGCTTGCGAACCGTCGCTACATCGACTTTCGTGCCCATGCCGGAGTGATACATGAGGGATCGCCCGAGCAGGTCGAGCCCGGCGACGTGGCCGAACGGGTCCAGGCGGATCGCCTGATAGCCCGTGATATATCAAGACAGTATGAAGAGCTGCTGGTCATGAGCCTCGCGCGGGAAATCGAAACAGAGCTGGCCTCACGGCTCGCACCGAAATAAGGTTCCCGGATCGAAGTTTGGTCGTGGCGAGTCCGGGGCATTGCCGGCCATCGGCGCCGCTTGCGAAACTAGGCCGAAGCGGGCCGCGGGTCGCCCGATATCTTCGTCCTTGGGCGCTGCATGCGTGCGCCGCAGGAGTGCTCGGATGAGAGTCACTGGCTCGTGTCATTGCGGCGCAGTTGCCTACGAAGCTGATATCGATCCCGCTCGCGTCGGGATTTGCCACTGCACCGACTGTCAAAAGCTGACGGGCTCGGCATATCGAGTCTCGGTGCCGGCCGCGAGAGACGCGTTCAAGCTCGTCAGAGGCGCGCCGACCGTGTACGTCAAGACCGCCGACAGCGGTGCCAAGCGGGCCCAGGGGTTCTGCCAGGCCTGCGGCTCGCCGCTCTATACCTACGACATCGAGACACCCGAAACATACGGGCTAAGAGTGGGTTGCATCGACCAACGAGACGAACTCGAGCCGCGCAGACAAATCTGGTGCGGTCCGCGCTTCCGTGGGCGATGAACATCGAGGCGTTACCCCGGCGCGAGCGCGAATGACGGCCAACCAGTCAGGCGCGGACGTTTCACCGCGCGGTGAGAAGCGGTCAGAGTAAAACTGCCGCACCAACTCAGTCGAGCGGCCAGGGCATCGACTTCGGGAGGGTCATCACCGGCGGTTCCGCGGGTTCCTTGCTCGACCGGGGCATGTCAACGCCGCGCCACCAGGGCGTGACTCGATCCACTTGCGCCGGCTCGACTGGCTCGCCAAGGCGCGGCATGACGAGTTGAACGCCCTGCTTCGGGCCCAGTGCGAACAGCGTCTCTGCCGGGTCATCCCAGGCATGCATCGCCAGGCTGAACGTGCCCCAGTGCACCGGCAGGAAAGCACCGCCTCCCAGCAGTTCCAGCGCTCTGAGCGCATTGTCCGGGCCGAGATGCATATGACCCCACGACGGATGGAATGCGCCGACTTCCAGCATCACAAGATCAAACGGGCCAAGGCGTTCGCGGATTGCTGCGTATTCGGTGGTCAGACCCGTGTCGCCGCTGAAGAACACGGCGTGCCGACGCGAGCGAATCACCAGCGATGACCACAGCGTCGCATTGCGATCCTTCAAGCCGCGACCGGAGAAGTGCTGCGCAGGCGCTGCCGTAACAGTCAGCTCAGCATGCGGCAGCGTGTGCGATTCCCACCAATCGAGTTCGGTGATGCGCTCAGGCGGCACCCCCCACGCTTCAAGATGTGCGCCGACACCCAGCGAAGTGACAAAGGGCACTTCGCTTCGCGCCAGTTCTCGAATGGTCGGGTAGTCGAGGTGATCGTAGTGATCGTGCGAGATGAGCACGAGGTCGAGCGGTGGTAACGCGCGCAGTGCAACCGGGACAGGCTGGAAGCGCTTGGGTCCCGCGAGCCGGGAGGGCGAAGCCCGCGTTCCCCAGACCGGGTCGGTCAATACTCGCAGGCCATCGATCTCGATCAGCACGGTGGAATGGCCGAGCCACGTGGCGCGCAGCCCCGTGTCAACCTGCTTGCTCCACACCGACGTCGGATCGATCGACGGGAGCGGCGCTCGCGGGATGCGTCGGTCACCGCCGCAGAGGAATTCCGACACCGTCGGTGGACGAGCCGTCGGATCGCGCAACTCCGGCAATACCGGGTGGACATTGCGCAACCCATCGCCCGCCCAAAGCGGCGAGGCTTTGATGCGCTCGAGGCGCAGGCCTTGAGGTCGGCCGCCGAACGATTTCACGATCTTCCGGTATCCCTTTGCACGCTCGCCACGTCAGGCAACTCGCCAGGAAGCGGACACGCCGAAATCCTGACTGTAGCGGCGTGAAACTTTTGGCCCACTACTTCTTCTTTTCACGCCGGATCAGACCCCCAAGGCCCTCAATCACCTTATCGACTGCCGGTGCTCCGACGTCCACCGGTTGCACGAAGCAACACCGCTTGGGCGGCAACGCTGGTCCAATCGATCGAGTAGCCCAGATGATCCAGTTGCCCGCTGATGTGCACCGGTATCGTCACACCCGTCAGCGAACGCAACGCATTCGGGCTGCCCACGGGAAGTGCGGCCACCTGAGTGCGCAGCGTGTAGTCGAGTTCGTCTGCGGCCAGGTCCATGCGGCCGCTGCCGGTCAGCACCAAAGTCTTGGTCTGCGCCTTCAGATCATCGTTGACCGCCACGCCGTCTTTGATCCGCGCACTGCCCGTGAGCTGCGTGAACTCGGTGCGCTTGCGCTCATCGAGCACTCCGGTCTGCCGACCGCGCGACTGCAGAAAGCTCCTCCGCGCTGCCGACGATGTCATTGAGATCGATGCCGACCAAAGCGCCGTTGCGCACATCGAGCACCACGTTGCCGGCCAGACCGCGTTTCATCTGCTTCGAGGTTGCACCAGAGGTCGTCAGCTCGAAGGTGCCGTTGGCACTTCCTTCGAGTGCGGCGCGCGCGCCAATCTTGCCGACGAGCACTGCGTAACTGAACACCGGTCGCGTTACCGGTCGCGGAGACGCTGTTGGTGCGCGTATCGATGCCGATGCGGCCGGTGACGTTGCCGCCGTAGATACGTGCGCTCACCGGTGCGACGTCGATGCGACCGTCGGACGCCTTCGCCGCCAAGCGAACATCGGCAGCCTCGACGCCGCGAACCTTCAGGTGCGCGATGCGTACCGAGCCGCTGCCACTTGCTTCGCGTAACGCGGAAAGATCGACTTTTGCATCGGCGTCGGCCGATGGACCGGTCGATGCAGTCGATGGACCGGTCGATGCCGCCGCTGGGCGCTGATGGCGCTCCGCTGGCCGCAGGTTGTCTGACCGGCAGGTAGCGATCGACATCGACTTGCTCTGCATCGACATCGAAGGTCACATGCTTGGCGTCAAAGCCAGCGAGGTCGACGCGCGCTCGTCCGTTCAGGCCCTCGGCGCGGCTTTCGAGCTGTACCGTCGCGGTTTCGCGCCGGCCATCGACAGCCGCCGCGACCACCAGCGGCAACCGGACCGACTTCTGCGCCAAAGCCGGATCGTCCACCACGACATTGAGCGCCCCGCGTTCGATGCGCGCTGTGCGCTCCGCAACGTTGGCGGCCAGCGGCAGTACGCCGTCGATCGCCAGGCGGCGCTCGCCGGAACGCGCTTGCCCGACGATCTTGACCGCATCCGTCTCGAGTCGCGCTGCATTGCCTCGGATGTCCGCAATGGCGAGCGTGAAGTCAAGCGGACTGACACCGCCCCGCTTCACGGAGAGCTCGATGCGTTCGCCCGTGGCCTGCTGCGGAGATACGGCGAACCGCGGAGCGGCCAGCCGCACTTCGAGTGCACCGCCTTCGGTCTGGACATCCAGCGCAGCCTTGAGCTGACGGACATCCATTGCGTCCGCGGCCGCCACCAGCTGTTCCGCCCGCATGTCGAGCTTCATCGGGCGCTCTCTGAAGCGTCCGTCCGCCTTGAGCGCCAGGTCGTAGACTCCGGCGAGCCTGCCGTCCTCGGCCCATGCAAACTCCACATCGATCGTGACTTTCGCCGCCAGCGCCGGATCGTCGACGCTGACGTCGGCCGATGCCTCAAGGGCATGCGTACGCCGGGCGCATAGCGGTCGAACTGCAGATCCAGTTCAGCAAGCCGGACCGTCCGCTTGGCAGCGAGGTCACGCAATGTCAGATCGGCGTTGCGCAGGCGCACCTCGCCGATCGCGGCGGACGCCTTGGCACCGCCCTTTCCCGCACCGCCCTTTCCGAACCCGTCGTTGATGCTGGCGCAGGAGCAGACCTGCCGAGCAGATCGTCGATGTTGGTACTTCCGTCCGCCTGGCGCATGATGGTCGCCCGCAAGCCATCGATGCTCAGCGCATCGATCTCTGACACGACCGCCGCAGCAGCGGCAGCAGCGCGACCGATGCCTGCGCCGATGCGAGTTGCGCAAAGGGTGCATCGCGACCGCGTTCGCTGAGCGTGGTCGCCGGCAGTTTGACGCCGATCGACGGAAATATGGCGAGCGCCAGGTCGCCATCGAAGCGCAGCGTACGACCGGTGCGCGCCTGGACAGCCTGCACGATATCCGCCTTGAAACGATTGACGTCGAATGACGCCACGAACACCGCGAGCGCGGCCAGCACGAGCAATAGCGCCGCGGCTGCAGCCACTGCGACTCGTTTCATCAGACGCGGGTTCGACATCGGAACGCTTCAAGACCGGAGTGCGAACGCGGTTGAGCACGGTACACGCTCCACCCGACAAGCTTAATAGGTCTGCGAGGGCAGCTGGTCTGATCAGATGACGTCAGGCGTCGGTACGGGCAAGACTGCTGACGTAGCCGGTCGAGCTCGTAATCGTCCGATGGCGGCCTCAGCGGGCTGCCGCTAAGCTGGCATTCCACACCTCGCTCGCAGTGCCATGGCCGCTCCGACCTCCTGCATCTTTTGCGACATCGTCGCGGGCCGCGCGCCGGCGAGCATCGTCTTCCGCGACGACGTCGTTTGCGCTTTCATGGACATCCGGCCGATCAATCCTGGGCATGTGCTCGTTATCCCGCTCGCGCACGCCGCCCACCTGGAGGGTCTCCCGCGCGGAACTGGCGGGCACATGTTCGAAGTCGGGCAGCGACTCGCCGCAGCGCTGCGCCAATCTGGACTGCAGTGCGAAGGGATCAACCTCTTCGTGGCGGACGGAGAAGTCGCCGGCCAGGAAGTCTTCCATGTTCACCTGCACGTGCTTCCTCGTTTCGCCGGCGATGGCTTCGGTCTGCGCTACGGTCCGGACAACTTGAAGTTGCCAACCCGCTCCGCGCTTGAGGAAGTCGCGGCCATGATGCGCACGCTGCTGAGTCCATGACCTGGGATCGCTGGCGCAGCGACAATCTGGCCACTACTTGGTCAACTTCCGACCCTAAGCGGAAGTTCAGCAGATTCCGAAAGCGGACAGCCCTTTCATCCCGAAAGCCGACATCAGGCGGAGTGACAGATCGCGCGGGTGAGATCGCGATGTGAAGTGGGCTGCGTGGTCGGTGCACGCAGCCATCTTCTCGGCACCTAGACCTGCGATGACTCGGCGTGGTGCCGAGTCTTGATATGGCCGGAACGTCGGTCGCGTCTTGCGGGCGACGCACTGAGTGACACGGGGACCCGGTGGATATCGGGAGTCCCCGTGAAATCCAGATCAGTTGAATGCCGTGAGGTCTTTCGGCTCGATGCCATGCTGCTTGCAATAGGCAAGATAGCGCTGCAGCGAGGTCTTCCAGTTTTCGAGCGCGACGATGTTGTCGTTCTCGTCGAGGAACAAGAGATCGCCGGTCACCTGAACCAGTGTGAGCACATATCCGCTTTCGCCTTCCGCGACGACTTCAAACGTGTGGGTCGATGCGGCGGTCTCGTACACGATGCTGCCGGGCCCGGCGACCCAGTCGTGCTCCTTGTATTTCCACTTGCCTTCGATCGTGTAGACCATGACCGTACCGGTGTGGTGGTGCCTGGGCAGTTGCACGCCGAGCGGTACCTTCATCAGTACGATCCATTCACCCCGGATCGGGTCAAGCTTGAAGTACTTCAGCAGGACTTTGTCTGTATAGGGCGTCAACGGTACCCACGGCAGCGATTCGCCATCGATGACTGCGGTGTCGACGTGTTCGTAGAGCATATCTGTCTCCATTGGTGTGGTTGAGGTCGGAAAATTGGTGAACGTGCCAGGGCTGCCCGCCTGTCTCTGATGGGCGGACGCCGTGTATTCGCCGGAGGGAACCGTTCGGCTCAGGCCAGCGGCGGTGCCCGTGAGGGTGGCGCGCAGCATCTTTCTTGGCGCATTGCCGTAGTCAGCCACTGCGTAGTGCTGAACCTGCAGGTTGTCCCACATGGCAACCGTGTTGGTTCTCCACTTCAGACGTACCTGGTATTCCGGAATCGCGGCCTGAGAGGTCAGATAGTTCATCAGATGATGAGCCTCCGGCATGAAGTCCTGGCCGTATCGGATGTCCTCGAAGTTGAAGAAATTCGAGAAATGGGTCGTGAACGCCGAGTTGACGAACAAAACCTTTTCGCCCGTCTCAGGATGGGTGAGCACAACCGGGTGCTCAGCGGCGGGGTTCTTCGCGGCCATCGCGTGACGTTCTTCGATCGGCAACTGGGCGCCAAAGACGTGCTCGGCACTGTGCTTTGCGTACAGGCCATCGATCCGTTGCTTGATGGCGTCGGGCAGGTTTTCATAGGCCATCACCATGTTGGACCACATGGTGTCGCCGCCGGTCTCCGGACCCAGTTCGCAGCGCAACACCGCGCCGCGGGGCGGCGCCTTCTTGTAGGTGACATCGGCATGCCAGAGGTTTTCGCGGCTGGCCTTTTCGACGAAGCTCTTGGGCTTGCTCGGGTCGAGATTGCGGTACAGCATCAGCAGCTTGTCCGCCTCCGGATGGCTCGGCGCAAGGGGATGGGCTTCCAGTTCGGCGAATTGCGCGGCGAAGTTCTGCTGCTCCATCGGCGAGATGTTCTGATCGCGAAAGAACAGTACTTTGTGCTTCAGCCACAGCGCCCGGATTTCGGCGATGACGTCAGGATCCAGGGCGGCATCAGCCAGGCTGATGTTGCTGAGTTCGGCGCCGATGGCGGGCGTGCAAAGCTCCACCTTGATCGAATGCCGGCGCACCGATGGCCGGACAATGGCCGGTGCCATGGGCGTGGCTTGTGAAGTAGTGTCTTGGGTTACGGCGGTTGCTGTCATTGATGTCTCCAATCTGTGCTTGTGCGGCGGCGCGCAATATGCGCGTCCGGCAGATGTCGCTGTCAGGGGCAGTCGTCGTCTTACGGGCTTCATAGTAGGTGTTGAGGCCGCGAGCGGATTTGCGTGGCGGGACAATTTCTTCGCATATTGGGACCCGGCCAGGGTCCATGGATGGAAAGCCGATAGCGACAACGCTCCCGCGCGGTCCGGGCGGCAAAGCCGGCAATCGCGGGAGCGGCCGGGATCTGCAACGTCAGGAACGTGTAGGATGCGGCTCAGGCAGTGTGGCTGGCCGGGATGACGAGGGACGCGTGACGCCCTCGAACCTGCCTTCCTACTTATGCGAGATGGGCCCGGCTGCCGCCTTGCTCTCCCGGTAGTGGGCGGCCCAATCCGAGGGTGTCCTGCCAAACTGACTGCGGAACCAGCGCGAAAAGTCACCGGCAGAGGAAAAGCCGAGGAGTTCGGCGACCTCATACAACTTGCGTTTGCTGTTGGCCAGATACTCCTCGGCGAGTTCAGCACGTACAGCATTGATGATCGTTGTGACACTCTCGACCCTCGGCCGCCAGGTGTCGGTTAAGGGTGCGTCGATGCATGCCAAGATGCTGGGCAACCCGATCGACCGAACAAAGTCCGCTGGGCAGCAGCATCCTGACGATCTGGCGCGCCCGCTGCGCCGGCTCGTCGCGGAGGTTGGCCAGCTGCATGTCCAGCCATCGCTTCACCTCGCGATTCAGCGTCGGGTCTGCAGCAGGGATTGGCATGTCCAGGTCGCGGCCGCGACAAACCATGGCATTGCATTCCTGTGAAAACTCGATCGCCTGTTCCCAGCACGCGGCGGTGCACTTCAAGGCTGGCGGGCCGCTCGTGGGTGAAACTGATCCTTACCGGCCGGAAGGTATTGCCACTCAGCACTCTCAACGTCCGCAGTCCGATGCCGGTCGACATTTCGATAGCCTGGCGCCAGACGCCATGGCGCTGCATATTCACACCCACATGCAGCAGCACGACGTCGCCTGCGTCGTCAAGCCGCAATTGCACGCCGGCGTTGTGCAGTCGCATGTAGCGGACGCAAGATTGCACTGCTGCGCGAAGCGTTGGCTCTTCCCGGATCACCAGCGCCAGCATGCCCAGGTTGGCCAGGCTTCTCGTTTCCGCGAGCAACAGTCCGAAGGCCTCTTGGCCGGACAGGCGTGCCGACTCCTCCAGCAGCCACCCAACCGAATCGGCACTAATCATCATATTCGGATCGTCGAGGACCTTGGCCGGCAGCTTGGCCATCCGCAGCATGCGAAACGGATCGAGCCCCACTGAACGGGCAACGTGTTCATAGTCGGTAAGGCTGGCACTTCGCGTCAGGGCATGCATGCACCGTCACCTGTCCCAATTTCACAAGATTATGTCCTGAGAAGCTTAGCTGGCGCAGGCTGTCAGGGCTATCTTTGAGGTCGAGAACTTCGAAGGATGGAGGTAGACAATGGACACGAGCGCTGCAATGCACATCGGTCAGCCGCGCGCCGCATTGGGGCAAGTGGATGCCGACGACCCCGATGCATTCAACCACTGCTTTGCCGAAGTCAACGGCATTCGCATGCATTACATCGACGAGGGGCAGGGCCCGCTCGTCATTCTGCTGCATGGTTTTCCATACCTCTGGTACATGTGGCGGCGCCAGATCGTGGCTTTGGCCGAGGCCGGCTTTCGGGTCGTCGTCCCCGATCAACGGGGATTTGGGCAAACCGATCGGCCAGATTCCATTGAAGCCTACGACATGAGTCAGTCAGTCGGAGACATGGTTGGCTTGATGGCGGCCCTGGGTGAAACGTCCGCGGTGATCGTCGGACACGACTTGGGCGCATGGGTGGCTCAAGCGGCGGCCATGCTGAGGCCGGATCTGTTCCGCGGCCTCGTGATGCTCAATACGCCGGTGCCACCGCGCGGAAAGGTCAAACCGACCGTCGGCTTGCGGGAAATGGCGAAGGGCAGGGTGTACCACCACCTGTACTTCCAGCAGATCGGTAAGCCGGATCGCGAGTTGGCCAGCGATCCGCGCAAGACATTGCGTAGCGTCTTCTACTCGGTCTCCGGCAGCGCCGTCGGCGCCGAACGCTGGCG
Source organism: uncultured beta proteobacterium (assembly GCA_963707445.1). Lineage (GTDB taxonomy): Bacteria > Pseudomonadota > Gammaproteobacteria > Burkholderiales > Burkholderiaceae_F > JALORV01. The sequence continues at coordinate 71,541 of CAVPPW010000001.1, forward strand.
CCTGTTCATCGAACCCGGTGAGCCCATTCTCAACGCCTTCACTGAGCCGAAGGAGTTCCCGTCATGGTTGAGCGCACGGGCGATCGACTACTACGTCGATGAATACACGCGCACAGGATTTACCGGTGCCCTGAACTACTACCGCTGTCGCGACCGGAACTGGGAAATCACGGCGTTTCTGGACGGCGCGGTGGTGCGCCAGCCGAGCATGTTCATCGGTGGCGCTGCCGACCCTTCCCTCGAACCGATCGAAATCCGCGGTCTCTACGACCGGCTCGACACCTATCTACCCGGACTGCAGAAGAAGGTGCTGCTACCCGGCGTGGGCCATAGCGCGGCGGAAGAACGCGCTGATCAAGTCAACGAATTGCTCCTGGAATTTCTCGAGCAGCTAGAGCGCTAGCGTCCAGGTTGTTCGGCTGTGAGGCGTTGCGCCGGATCGTCTAGCAGGGCAGGTATGGACTGCGTCAGCGTTCGGATCATTTTTCAACTCGAGGTTCCAATGCACACGCACTCGCTAGATGCGAAGCAGGGGTCTGCCGACAGCTACCTGTTCGGCCGCCGCCAGGCCTGGTTCGCCTTCGCGATGACGATCGCGCTGATGGTGGACCCCGTAGCGGGCGCGCGCGAGTTCACCAACATGTCACCGAGGAGCGGCGCGCCCAATCGGGCACGGCGCCGCCACATCGCATCGTGATCGTGGGCGGTGGAGCAGGCGGGCTCGAGTTGGCCACTCGGCTGGGTGACCAATTGGGCCGCCGCGGTGTGGCGCAGGTCATGCTGATCGAGAAGGCGCGCACGCATTTCTGGAAGCCGCACCTGCACGAGATCGCTGCCGGCACGGTCAATTTGCACGCGCATGCGGTCGACTACCTCGCCCAATCGCACTGGCACGGCTTCCGCTATTGCATGGGGGAGATGACGGGCCTCGACCGGCAGCGGCGCGAGGTGCATGTGGCGCCCTACATCGATCCGGACGGAGGCGAGCACGTCACCGGCCCGCGCGTGTTCGGCTACGACACGCTCGTCATTGCCGTGGGCAGTCTCAACAACGACTTCGGCACGCCCGGCGTCCAGGAGCACGCGATCCGGCTGGAGACGCCCGAACAGGCGGTGCAATTTCACCGCCGGCTCGTCAACGCATGCATGCGCGCAAATGCACAGAGCACCGCTCTTCGACCTGAGCAGTTACAGGTAGCCATCATTGGGGCCGGTGCAACGGGTGTGGAGTTGGCCGCCGAGTTGCACCACACCACGCGTACCCTGGTGTCCTACGGCCTGGATCGCATCGATCCCGAGCGCGACATCAGCCTCAACCTGATCGAGGCCGGTCCGCGCGTGCTGAGCGCGCTGCCCGAGCGCATGTCCGCAGCGGCCACACAGTTGCTCGAGAAGATCGGCGTTCGCGTGCGGACCCGCGCCAGGGTGACCGCCGTCACCGCGACCGGTGTGCAGCTCGCGAACGGAGAGACCGTTCCCGCTGAGCTGGTGGTGTGGGCCGCCGGCGTCAAAGCGCCGGCATTCCTCGCCCAACTCGACGGCCTGGAAAGCAATGGCATCAACCAGCTTGTCGTGAAGCCCACGCTGCAGACCACCGGAGACGACGCCATTTTCGCCATCGGGGACTGCGCCGCCGCGCCTTGGATCGGACAAGACGGCAACGTGCCGCCGCGCGCACAGGTGGCGCACCAGCAGGCCGCGCACGTGCTTCGGCAGATCAACGGTCTTTTGCGCGGCAAGCCAATGAAGCCTTGGCGCTACCGCGATTTCGGCTCCCTGGTGTCACTCGGCAAGCACACGACCGTGGGCAACCTGATGGGACGGCTCGTTGGCGGCAACCTGTGGATCGAAGGCCTCTTCGCGCGCGCGATGTATACGTCGCTCTACAAGATGCACGAGGTGGCCTTGCATGGTGCGTGGAAGACCGCGCTCCGTACTGCGGCGCGCTTCATTTTCCGGCGGACGGTGGCGCGGGTGAAGCTGCATTGATGCCACGGACGGACACACGAGGTCGGCGCCTAGGCTGTCCAACGCACCATCGCAAGCACGAGGGCCGCGAGGAAGATGGTTTCGCCGACCATCAGCACGACGGGCTTCAAGCCTACGTCGACAATTTCGCGCGACTGTGTCTTCATGCCGATCGCGGCGATCGCCGCTACCAGGCATCCGCGCGAGGTATTGCCTCCGGACTCAGCCAGCGCATCGGCAGCCAGCCGCTGCTGTTGACGGCGACCAGCAGCGCGATGGCAGCGATCTGCCGGACTCAGGCTGTCGGCAGCCGGTATTCCCGGAACATCTCGCGCAACCGCTGCTTCAGCATCTTCCCCGTGGCGCCCAATGGAATGCTGTCGACGAACGCGACGTCGTCCGGCGTCCACCACTTGGCGATCTTGCCTTCGTAGAACTTCAGCAACTCCTCGCGCGTGACTTCGGCGCCGGCTTTCTTCTGCACAACCAGCAGCGGGCGCTCGTCCCACTTCGGATGGCGCACGCCGATGCACGCGGCCATCGCCACCGCCGGGTGGGCCATTGCGATGTTTTCGAGGTCGATCGATCCGATCCACTCGCCGCCGGACTTGATCACGTCCTTGCTGCGGTCGGTGATCTGCATGAACCCTTCGGCGTCGATCGTCGCGACGTCGCCCGTCGGGAACCAGCCGTCGACGAGCGGATCACCGCCTTCGTGCTTGAAGTAGGCGGAAATGACCCAGGGGCCGCGCACCATTAGGTCGCCCGAAGTCCGGCCGTCGCGGGGGAGTTCGCCGCCATTCTCGTCCACGATCTTCATGTCGATGCCGTACAGCGACCGCCCCTGCTTCGTCTGCAGTGCCCGGCGTTGCGCCGCGTCCAGGTTCACATGCTTGCCCTTGAGCTTCCCCAGCGTGCCGATCGGGCTCAGCTCGGTCATTCCCCACGCGTGGATGACCTGGACGCCGTACTTGTCTTCGAAGGCATCCATCATTGCCGGCGGGCAGGTCGCTCCGCCGATGATGGTGCGCTTCATGGTGCTGAACTTCAGGTCGTTCGCTTCGACATGCGCCAGCAAGCCCTGCCAGACGGTCGGCACGCCTGCCGACATGGTCACGCGTTCGGTTTCGAACAGGTCGTACAGCGACTTGCCATCCAGCCATGGGCCGGGGAACACCAGCTTGGCGCCCACCATGCAGGCAACATAGGGCAGACCCCAGGCGTTGACGTGGAACATCGGCACAACCGGCAGAATCGTGTCGCGCGAAGCGCAGTCGAACGAATCCGGCAATGCGCTGGCGTAGGTGTGTAACACCGTGGATCGGTGGCTGTACAGCGCGCCCTTGGGGTTGCCGGTGGTGCCCGACGTGTAGCACAGCGACGAAGCAGTGTTTTCGTCAAACGTCGGCCACGTGAATTCCGGGGAATGCGTGTCGATCAGGTCCTCGTAGCACAACAGGTTCGGCACTTTGCTCGATGCCGGCATGTGCGCGCGGTCGGTCATTGCAACGAATGCCTTGATGGTTTTCACGCGCGGGGCGATCTCCTCGACCAGCGGCAGGAAAGTGAGGTCGAAGAAGAGGACGGTGTCCTCCGCATGATCGGCGATCCACACGACCTGGTCCGGATGCAACCTGGGATTCAGCGTGTGCAGCACGGCGCCGGAACCCGACACGGCGTAGTACAGCTCCATGTGACGGTAGCCGTTCCATGCAAGCGTCGCGACACGATCACCGAAGCGGATACCTTTCGCGGCCAGCGCGTTGGCCATGCGGCGCGAGCGCTGGGCGAGGTCGCTGTAAGTCTGGCGATGCACGTCGCCTTCGACGCGGCGCGAGACGATTTCCTGGTCGCCATGGTTACGCTCCGCGTGGGTGAGGAGCGTCGAGATCAGCAGCGGCTGCTGCATCATCATTGCGTTCATGGTGGCTCCTATGCCAGCGGGTGGAGACGAACCGGCCAGTCACGGCTGCGTAGATGAGGTGGGGAACCGCACCGAAGTGCCAGCCCTGTCCGAGGCCGCCGCCGAGCTTGACGTACTTGAAGCTGTTCGTCGCGACGTTGAGGTCGTGGCTCCAGTTGCGCACCGGGTTCATGCCCATGCGCGTGGAGTGATAGATCATCGTCGCCTTTGACGCTGATTTCAACAGTATCGACTGCGGGGCGGAGGACCTGGCCGGGCCGCTTCCATCCGCAGATCCGGTCATGGCGCGCGATATGCACGCCAGTATCTGGATGCAATGATCTCCCGGGCGGTTAGGCGCGTATACCGCTCGCCATCATCGTCTTCGGCATGAAGGGTCAGGTCGATGAATCTCCGGTCGCTCCGCCCGCGCCCCACACGTTGTTCTCGCGCCAGATGTTTTCCTTGCGCCAGTGGTCCGGCAAGCCGCGCCCGGTGGACCGGATCACCCGCTTGAGCAGCAGCTTGAGCAGCCGCGCCTCGTTGAAGTCGAGCTCGCCCGCCGCGTCGGCCTCGGCGGACTTGCCGGCCGCCATCAACTCGATCGCATAACGACGCCCGACCTCGGTGAAGCGGACCTGCTCACCGCCTTCAACGACGATCAGTTTGCGTTCGGCGAGGGTGGCGAAATGTTCGTTGCCGACGCGGTGGCCGCTGAAAGCGACCATGCGGCTCAGCTCGGTCACGCTGCGTCCTTCGCCCGCGCTCAACGCCGACAGGATGTTGTAGTGAATGTCGTCGAGCCCCTGCCGCTCCACTTCGGCACGCAGCGGCATCAGCATTTGGAAGTAGGCGCGGCCGAGCAGGAAGCCGAGCCAGTCGTCGCCGAAGTTCGAGCTGGCGTCCTCGGTGTCTTCGGCCTTCTTCTTCATGAGCAGGCCGTAGTTGCCGCCATGGAAGACCAGCGGCGCGCGGCCGAAGCTGTCGAACGCCACCACCTCGCCGACGAAGATCACGTGGTCGCCGCCGTCGTGGCGATACGACGTGCGGCATTCGAATCGCGCTGAGCAACCGGCGAGCAGCGGGATGTCACCGTGACCGCGTTCGACGGCAACGCCTGCGAAGCGGTCGATGCCGCGCTTGGCGAACTGGTTCGAGACATGCTCCTGGTCCGACGCCAGGATATGAACCGCAAAGTGTTCGGCGGCCATGAACGCTGCAGCGATCGACGACTTGCGGTCGAGGCTCCACAGCACCATCGGCGGATCGAGCGAGACCGAATTGAAGCTGTTGGCCGTCAGGCCGACGTCCTCGCCCTTCACGCCACGCGTGGTGACCACCGTGACGCCGGTGGTGAACGAGCCCAAGGCATTGCGGAACTGCTTGGAATCGATGGTCGTAGTGTTGGTCATGTCGTCCTCTTTGGGCGCGGGGACCGCTCGCGGCCGAGGCCCGTCTCATATGCCGCTTCGCGGCCTTCACTACTCGGCTGAAGGATCAGACGCGGGGCTGGAAGTCCTCATCGTCAGGGCTGAGCATCACGATCCCGCCCACGACCTGCACCGCGTAGCGCTTTGCTTCCAACGTCGGCACGCTCGGTTGGCAGGCGCCGTCCAGGTTGAACTTCAGTCCGTGCACCGGGCAGGTGACGCGCGTGCCTTCCAGCTTGCCGTTGCTGAGTGAGCCGCCCTGGTGCGGGCAGCTGTCGTCGATGGCGTACACCGCGTCCCCGATCCTGAACACGGCCAGGTCGAGCCCGGCCTTGCAGACGCGTCGCCCGCGGCCCTCGCGCAGAGCGCTCAGCTCGATCAGTGGGATCGGCGTGCTCATCGGATCACCATGTGGCTTCTCGCGATGCCCATGATTCTCAGTGCGCAACGACACCGCGCGGCGCTGCCTTGACGCGCGGGCCCCGTGCGGCGAGCGCGAAGAACACCGCGCCGGCGATGACGATCAGGTCGGTGCCGATCAGCACGGTGGTCAACGGGTGCGTCGAGCCGGCGGCCGCAAGGCGGTCGCTGACAGCGCCGGCCGCGGCGTTGCCGATCGCGATGGCAAAGACGTTGAGCACCAACATCGTGAAACCGGTGACCGTGGAACGCATCTGTACAGGCGTCAGTCCCTGAATCAATGCCAGCGCGGGCCCATACAGCGCGAGCGGCAGGAAAAAGGCGGCGCACATCCCCGTATAGAACAGTATCGAGCCGGGCTCGGCGAACCGATACGCGAGCATCAGCGGACCGCACAGCAGGACGAGCAGGGCCATGAACCCGGCGTGGCCGCCCTTGATGTAGTGCGCCAGGCGATCGCTCAGCACGCCGCCGACGACCGACCCCAGCACGCCGAAGGCCAGGCCGATCACGCCAATCTGGCGGGCAATGCCGGCAGCATCAAAGCCGCGTTCGCGCACCAGCCACAGCTGTGTGAAATATATCCCGACGAATACCAGATGCGCCAAGACGAAGCCGATGATCGTGAACATCACGGTCGGGCTCGCACGCACGGCACCGAGCACGGCACGCATCTGCTGGAAGAACGGCGCTCCGTGTTCGGCAGCACTGCCATCGCGGCGGTCTTTCAGCAGGAGGGCCGGCAGCGCGAGCACGGCACCGATGATGCCGAGTACCGTGAAGGTACTGCGCCAGCCGAACGTTGCGCCGACCGTGCCGGCGAGCAGGAAGGCGAGGCCGACGCCGAGAGGAATGCCCATGAAGAACACGCCCATCGCACCGCCGCGCCGGTCCTCGCGGAACAATTCAGCCAATAGCGAAACGGCCGCAGGCACCAGCGCCGCTTCGCCGGTGGCGACGAAGAAGCGCGCTGCGACCATCTGCTCGAAGTTCTGCGCGGCGCCGGAGGCCGCGGTACAGACGCTCCAGATCAGGATCCCTGCGGCGATTACCTTCGTGCGGCTGAAGCGGTCGGCGAGCGAGCCCATAAACACGGCCATGACGCCGAAGCTCAGCACCCACACCGCGCCGGCGAGGAAGCCGTACTGCGCATTGGTGATGCCGAGTTCGCCGGTGATCTGCGGCGAGAAGCCGAGCAGCATGTTCCGATCGATGTGCGCGATCACGTGGACTACGAGCAGGAAAGCGAGCACGGCTCGTGGACTGTCTTTCCATCGCATGGTTAGTCTCCTCGGCTCGGGAACGCGATCGATCAGGCGGCGCGGCGCAGCGGGCTGCCGCGCTCGCCTGGCTTGCGGTTGGGCGCATAGCCGAGCTTGGCCAGCGTCTCGTCGGCGTCGCCATACTGCTCGCCGATCTTGTAGATCGCCTTCGCCTGCTGGCCGGTCGCCACTTCGCGGTGCAGTTCGCGGGCGATGCGTACCACCTGCTCGATCTGCTGCACACTGGTCATGCGCTCGCCCTTGCGGCCCCAGAGATTGTCCTCGATACCGACGCGCACGTGCAGACCCATCGCGGTGGCCATCGTGTTCAGCGGCAGCACGTTGCGCATCAGGCCTTCGATGGTCAGCACTGCGCCGGCGGGCACGCGGCGGATGAACTCCATCATGTTGTACGGGTTCGGGCCGTCCGCGCCGCCACCGATCATCACGTGGTTCAGCACCAGCGGGCCGGTGTAGACGCCGCGGCGGATCAGCCGCTCGACGGTCTCGAGCTGGCCGGCGTCGCCCAGCATGAAGTGCGGCTGGATGCCGGCGGCTTGCAGCCGCTTCAAGTGCTCTGCAACGAAGGTCGGGCCGGATGAAAAGGTCATCTCACTGTAGGCGGCCTGGTAGGCCGGCAGCGCCAGCGAGGTGCCGGCCACGTCGTCGGCCGTCAGCAGCTCGCAGACGTTCATCTGGTTGGTGTTGATGGCGATGGTGACCTGGTCGGGCTTCGGGTTCAGCTCGGCCAGCATGTGACGCGTGTCGTCCTCGAGCCACTTCGCGTCGGCGCCCTTGCCTTCGGGCGCGAAGGAGATCGAGCCGCCGACCTGCAGGACCATCTTGGGCACCGCGGTACGCAGGCGATCCAGCAGCTCGTTGAACATCGACAGGCGCTTGCTGCCCTTGCCGTCGGCTTCGCGGCAATGCACGTGCAGCACGGTGGCGCCGGCGTTCCAGCAGTCCACGGCCTTTTGCACTTGTTCTTCCATCGTCACCGGGATGTCGTCGGAATCGCCGGGCAGGAATTCGGGACCGTAGGGAGCGACCTGGATCACCAGCGGTTGCTGGTTCTCGGGCAGCAGGGAGTCGTCGAGGAATTGCATCGGTAGTCCTTTCAGGTGGCAGAGGTGGTGTGCTGGTGCGCGGCGAGCTCTTCCTGCAGGATCGGCGCACCCAGGCTCATGGTGTGGATGCCCAGCACGCTGACGCACTGGAGCACGGCGGTGATCTCTTCCTTCGTGGCGCCGAGCTCGAGCGCCTTGCGGATGTGGCGACGCACGCCCGGCCCATACATGTGGGTGCACGATGCATCCACCGCGATGGCGAGGAACTCGATCGTCTTGGCGTCGAGCACGCCAGAGATCATCGGCGCCAGGGCCATCGACATGAACTTCTCGGTCCATACCGGGTCGAGCTCGTAAAACGGCTCCCAGTTGGGATTCCACTCGCCGATTTGTCGTAGACGGTCGCAGTAGGGTGTTGCAGTGGAGTGTTGCGCGTCGGTCATGACGAGTCCTTGCAAAGGTGTTTACTCGAGGGAGGAATTATTCGACTCCGCGGCTCTTGCGACTTGACTGAACGGGACGCACGATTACCCTTTCGGGACAGCTCTCAATTGCCCCATGTCGGCTTTCGTCCGCAGTGCCAGCCTGACGCACTTCGCTGAGGTGGCGGCGCAGTACAGCGTAGACCCACGGTCGCTGTTGGTCGACGTTGGGCTGCCTCCTCGCTGCCTCGACGACCCAGACGCAAAGATCCCCGCACTGCTGGTCGGTCGCGCCCTGGAACTTGCCGCCGAACGCACTGGTGAACCGGCGTTCGGCCTGCGCATGGTGGAGTTACGCCGGCTGTCGAACCTGGGGCCGCTGGGTTTACTGGTGCGCGACGAGCCGACGCTGCGCAGCGCGCTTGAAGCGCTGATGCGCTACATCCATGTTCACAACGAGGCACTGGCGGCGCGCGTTGAGCAGGTGAGCAACATGGTCATCGTCAGGGTCGAACTCGACCTCGAAGGCGCGGCTTCGGTGCGCCAAGCCACCGAAGTGGCCGTCGGGGTGACACTCCGTGTGCTGCAGGTCTTTATGGGCGCGAATTGGCAGCCGCGCCTGGTGTGCTTCTCTCACTCGGCGCCGGCCAACCTGGCCGTGCATCGGCGGGTGCTCGGGCCGGCGGTGGAATTCGGCCACGAGTTCAACGGCATTGTCTGCAACGCAGCGGACCTCGATGTCCCCAATCCCGGCGCCGACCCGGTGATGGCGCGCTACGCGCAGCGCCTGCTCGGAGGCAGCCTCGACGTGCAGGCGCGGCTGAGCGAACGCGTACGTCAGCTCGTGGTGCTGCTGTTGCCGCGCGGACTCTGCCGGGTCGAGGTGGTGGCACAGCACTTGGGCATCGACCGACGCACGGTGGCGCGACGGCTGGCCGATGAGCAGACATCGTTCAGTGCGGTCGTCAACGAATTGCGGCGCGACCTATTCGCGCGCTACCGCGCCGACGGCGCGCGCACTCTGACGGAAGTTTCGGCGCTGCTCGGGTTCTCCGCACCGAGCGCGTTCTCGCGTTGGCATCGGCAGCAGTTCGGTATCGCGGCACGGCGGCTGGGGTCCAAGCAGTCGGCCAGCGGCAAGGGCATCGCGAGTTGATGCCCTGAGCAGGTTGTTGCGGGTGATCGTGGTGTGCGCGCCCTTGGCCGCAGATCGCGCGCAGTGAACGCCGTTCAGCGGCGCGGCGCGTGCGTCGCGGCCGACGACGCGGCCGCGCCGATCGCCGTGCCGCTCGCGGCACGAGCCGGTCGGCGAGTGGCCAGCTCCACGGCAACCGTGGGTGGACGCCGCTCCGAGACGCGTAGGGTTCGTCAGGCAGCCACCGTCGCGACCCCGTTGCGCCGAACGGCAGGACGCTCACGGCCATGTGCCGTGCATGTCCGCCCGCCGCGCGGCCGTCGAGTGCGGGCGAACAGCGCCGCACCATCGCTTCCGTCGCATCCGACCGCCTACCGTTGGCAGCATTCGCATGGATAGCCGATCGTCGATGAAGCCACGGTGACGGCTCGGCCTAGGCCGGCGCCGTCCGCCGGAACGCCACCAGATCCGCTCGGCCGCCGACGAGGATCTGACGTCGAAGATGAGTGAGCTCGCCGGCACCGGCAGGAACACGACAGCGTCATGTGCAACGGCTGACCGCCGGCCTTTCGTCTCGATGTGTTCTCCAGCAAGCGCTCGCCGTGAGAGCAACGGAAACATCGCACGCGCGCGTGGCGGTGCAGGCAGGCAGGTAGCGGTCGCCGAAGCGTGGATACGGTGCAGGTCGCCGTCGATCCAGGCGTCGACCACACCTTCGATGACGTAGACGAACTCCTCTTCGTCCTCTTCGGCATGCGGCCATGACGAGCGGGTGCCGGGCGGCAGACGCTGAAGGTTGACGCCGATGCGAACCAGCCCGGCCGCCTTGCCCATTGAACGCACGGGACCCATGCGCTCTTCGCTGTGGGGATAGGTGTGGGTGCGCTCGGGCAGGTCACCACTGGAAACGATGAAGGCTGGACGCGATGTCATGGCGGGACACTCATTAGCTAAGCAGCATGTAACGTTCGAAGCCGAGATCCCGGTCGTGCGCGCAACCTATCGGCCCGTCACTCCTTGCCCATTGGCAAGTCGATGATGTAAAGCCAAGTTCCATCGGGTTGGCGCCTAACGACCTCGGCGCTTTCACCGGACATTTCGACGCGTGCTCCCGTTTGATCGGTTCCGGTGAACGACCATTCCGAGCGCAGAAGGGCAACGTCGCCCACTTGGCTGACGCTCACAGTCCTGCCCGTCATCGTCGGCTTCTGGGCAAGGAGACTCTGTAGCGCGTCTCGAATCGCGTCGTGACCAACAGAAGGCTGTCCAGGAAACGCAAGCCTTGCGCCAGGTTCATACACGGCCAGACAGACGCTCGATATCGTCGGCGTTTACAGCCGCGATGAAGGTTTCGATCACTTGTTCTGGACTCCGACTCATTTGCCTCCTCCCTTTGCGATTCCGCTTTTATCCCAATCGAATGCGACTGGCTAGGTGAGCCGCGGCGTCAGCGCGCCAGCCAGCCGATGGAATGAAGATGCAGGTTCTGCACGTACAGCCGATCTGCTGTTTCCGTGACGCCAGTGGTCTGCGGATAGTTCCCCGAGGGGTCCTGCAGATCGGCCACCACCGTACCGTCCTCGGTAAACGCGAAGACATGCCCGTACTTCTTCGGCAACGGCCAAAGCATTCGGGGCAGGCGCAGCGTCACTTCGCGCAGGAACGGTTTGTCAGACATCGCGTCGACCTTTGGACTGCGGGGTCCCGTGAAGCCCAACCAGATCCGGCCGTCCAAACCGCGCATCAGGTTATCGGGATAGCCAGGCAGGTTGTCGAGCAGTACCGTGGCTTGGGGCGAGGGCAGGCCCACGTCGAGATCGGCAGCCGAAGTGTCGATCTTCCAAACGCGAAACCGGCCGGTCTCGGCGACGAACAAGGTGCGCTCATCACGGCTCAGCGCCACTCCATTGGGGAAGCTCAGGCCCTTGGCAACGACGCGCGTGGTCTTGCTGGCCGGGTCGTACTCAACGACGCGGCCGGTCGCCGCTTGTTCCAGGATGTCCAGGACCGCAGCTTCGAAGGTGCCGCCCCACCGCGCCGGAGCAAAGCGTCCTGAGGCGTCCGTGAAGTAGATCTTCCCAGTGCTCGCGACCACGATGGCATCCGCATACCGGATGGGGTCGCCGCCCACCCGATCGGCCAGCAGCGTGACCCTGCGGTCGGGACCGATGGCGAGCAGACCCTTGATCGCGTCGGCAGCGATGAGGTTTCCGGCGGCATCGAAATCAAATCCGAGAACGCGTCCGCCGGTTTCCGCGAACACCTCCTGCGCGGTGCCGTCGGGATTCATTCGCAGTATCCGGCCGCTTGCAACTGCCGCGTAGAGCTTGCCATCGCGGGCCAGCACGATGTGCTCCGGTCCCGCTTCGTCACCGAGCGATATCAGGTTGAGGCGGGCGAGCCTGTCGTTGACTGCGTGCGGGCCGGCGTAACCAGGATCAGCGGGAGCCTTCCACGCGACGGCGCGAATCGGTACCGGCCACAGGGTCAAGTAAGCGACCAGCGCGAGAGTCATCAGCACGAGCAGCCAAAGGACTCTTTTCATTCCATCCTCCGAGCGCCAGCGAGTTACCGCCGTTCGACTCGAAGGCTACCCGCATGAAAGCGCACGGCCCCCCGCGGTCCCGCGTTCGCGCAATGAAGCCGACCGCGCGGGGCGAGCCGTTCGTTCACGATGCGCTTGCGGTCCGCTGCAAATTCGACATCACGACCTTCATCGTCGTCTCCAGGACGTCGGTCGGACTGAACTCGATGATCTCGGCCCCGGCGTAGTGCACCGGAACATGACCCGGTGGCACGTAGTAGGCGTCACCGGCCTCGAACGTTTCCTTGCGGTCGGGAAAGACGAAGCCCACTTTGCCCTTGACCACGTAGCCCCAGCGCGGCAGCGGGCAGCGGTCTCCGGGCAGGCCGCGGAACAGCGCGCCGAGCTCCGCGTCTGCGGTGTGGCTCTCGAAGCACACCGAGTAGCCGCCCTCGAGGTGATCGAGTCGCACGTCCAGTCCTTCGAGTTGGACGGAATGCGAAGCTGTGTTGCGCGATACCTTTGGCATAGTCGGGCCTCCGTTGCAAGTTGCGGTCCACTCGGACCTGGAGGCAAAGCTACCGCCGGGGCCTGCTGCCGACATCGCACAAACAACCCACTGCGAGGCGACCACATCGTGGGTGATATCACCCATTGCACTTCAGACAAGACGATTGCGATAGGCGAAGGCGGTTGCAGCCGAGCGGGAAGACACGCCGAGCTTGTCGAAAATGTTGCTGAGGTGGCGATCCACGGTCCGGTTGCTCAGCGCCAGGTCCCGGGCGATCGACTTGTTCGGTCGGCCGGCGGCGACGTGGCGGAGTACTTCGAGTTCGCGGCGGGTTAGCCCATGCTCTGACCCGGACGCAGCCCTGCGAGCAAGCCTATCCACGCGAGCGACGTCCGGACGTGCGCGCAGATGGGAGAAGGCGCTGCGCGCTGTGTCCAACTCCAGCGCCGCGGCTTCTTCGTCTTTCAGTAGGCGGCAGGCCTGCGCGATCAGCACGCGCACTCGCGCAGCTTCGTACGGCGCCTCGAGTTGCCGCCACTGCCTCGTACGCGTGCCGCAGCCTTTCAAGGGCCGCATGCGGATTGCCCTGTGCCAGTTCCAGCGCGCCGTGCGACTCGGCCGCGAGCGCGTCGAGCAAACTGCTTTTGCGACCCTTCGCAGAGTCCTCGAGCTCGCCACAGGCTTCCCGCGCCTGCTCGAGGTTTCCGTTCGCGAGGAAGATCTCTACGCAGGCGGGAAGCAGCCTGGCGCGGCGGGCCGAGTCCGTGGTCTCCGCGAGCGCGCGGCGGATTGTGCTGACCGCAGCGGTTGTCTTGCCCTGGGCAAGCCGCAACAGCGCGAGCCCCGGCTGCGGCTCGTAACCGGATCGCGCGGCCTCTCGGTACGCGCTCTCGGCCTGATCGAACCGGCCCTGCAGGCGGTGCACCTCGCCCTGACGGTACAACGCGTGACCCGCGGCGGAACTGTTCATCGACTGCGCGAATCGTGTCTTTACCCGCCGCGCTTCCTGCAGCGCCGCGCCCCACTGGCCGCGCATTTGCATGATTTCGGAGCGGTGGACCAGGCATTGACCCACATGCGCCACCATCTCCGGCTGCTGCTCGCACCATTCCGTCAGGGCCTGCGTCCACGCCTGGGCGCGACTCACTTGAAACACATCCTGGCAATAGGCGATGACGCTGCAGTAGACAAGGCCGGTCACGACCGGCGACAGTTCGCCCGCGGTGACCGACACCATGACTTCATCCCATAGGCGCAGGCCTTCCTCGACGCGGCCCAGCCGCACCAGGGCGTGTCCGCGCTCGTGCGCAGCGAGGGCGAAAAGATCCGCATCGCCGTGACGCTCCGCAATTCGCTCCGCCTTCCTTGCAACTGCAGCCACGCCCTTCCAGTTGCGCTCCCCCGCGCACTCCAGCAGCGCGGGGACCAGCAAGTAACCGTGCTCCACGTTGTCGCGCGGTCCGCGGTCGGCGAAACGCTGTGCGCGTCCGAACCAGCCGGCCGCGTGGCTGACCTGTCCGCGCGTCGCAAAATTGATCCCGGCCCAGAACGCACAGCGCGCTGCGCGCAGCAGATCGCCGGCGTTCTGGTAGGCGCGATGCGCTCGCTTCAAGTACTCGAGGTGATCGTCGGAACGACCGAGCATGTAGGCGGCGAGGGCAAGATGCTCCAGGTCTTGCGGGCCCAGAGGATGCTGCCGGTCTGCCTTTGCTAATGCCCGGAAGGCGCCGGCCCAAGCGCTATGTGCAATCGCATCGCGACCCTGCCTCACTGCGCGGGAAACGATCACGGTGCAATACCTGCGAAGACGTGAGGAAGACGGCCTCTCGTGGGAGATTCAATCCTTCAGGCGGCGCGACAGATACGTGAACTCGAGCGCGATGCGTCTTGCGCGCTCGCGCTGATCCGCTGCAGCGGCGTGCCCGCCGTCGATGTTCTCGTAATAGTAGAAGGGCAGGCCCAACGCCGTCATCCGCGCTGCCATCTTGCGGGCATGGCCCGGATGGACGCGATCATCCTTCGTCGAAGTCACGAAGAACGGCGGCGGATAACGCACGCCCGACTTCAGATTCTGATACGGAGAGATTCTCTCCAGAAACGCGCGCTCCTCGGGGACGCTCGGGCTACCGTACTCGTCGACCCACGACGCGCCTGCAAGCATCTGGTCGTAACGAAGCATGTCGAGCAGCGGTACCTGAATGACCAAGGCGTTCCAAAGATCCGGCCGCTGCGTCAGCATGACGCCCATCAGCAGGCCGCCGTTGGATCCTCCCATGATGCCCAGGCGGCGCGAGTTCGTGATTTTTCGTGCGATCAGATCTTCGGCCACCGCGATGAAGTCGTCGTAGATCAGTTGCCGCTTGGTCTTCAACCCAGCTTGATGCCAGGCCGGGCCGAACTCGCCACCTCCGCGGATGTTCGCCAGTACATAGACCCCGCCATCCTCGAGCCAAAGCTTGCCGATCGTTCCCGAGTACGCGGGAGTCATCGAGACCTGAAAGCCGCCATAGCCGTACAACAACGTCGGAGCGGTGCCATCAAGCTTCAGGTCCTTCGGCCGCACGACGAAGTACGGCACCTTCGTCCCGTCCTTGGAGCTCGCTTCGTATTGCTCAACGACCTGTCGGCTCGCGTCGAACCTCGCGGGGAGTTCGGCGAGCTTCTGGAGGTTTCCCGCCGCGGTTGCGAGATAGAGACTGCGCGGCGTGGTGAAGCCTTCCGAATAGACCAACGCACGATCATCGTCGGGCGGAACATTTCCGAGCGAAACCTGGCTGCGCTGTGGGAGTTCGAGCGCTCCGAGCCGCTGCCACTGACCGTCCTGGAACGTATAGCGGTAGGCACGGGTCGCGACATTTTCCGCCGCGAGGAGGTACGCAACCGATCGACTGCCTGCGAACGCCTGAAACGAATCGCGCACGCCGGGCTGGTAGACCAGCTTGACGTCCGGTTTGCCGGATCGAAGGAAGTGCGCGAGCGAGAAGCTGACGAGGCTACCGCTCCGGTAGGTGGTCCCGCCGACGCTCCAATCTTCCTGAAGCGACGCGACAAGCTGACCGCTCCAATAGCCTTCGATCTGCGAGCGTCGCGGCAAAGGCAACGGCACGAGGCGATCGCCATCGAGCAGCTGAAAGGTCGACTCAAAGAACGTTTCGCTGCGGACAATCACGATCACGTAGCTGCCGTCGCGGTCGCGAAGGCGCGCCGGTGAAACAGCTACATCGCGTGAGGTTCCGCGGAAAATCTCGGTGGCGGAGCCAAGCGGCTGGCCGCGCTTCCAGCGTTTGACGATGTACGGATACCCCGACTCGGTAAGGCTTCCGTCGCCCCAGTCGGTCGCGACGAGCAACGTGTCGCGATCGGCCCACTCAACGCTGTGCTTTGCCTCGGGCAGCACGAATCCGCCCTCGACGAACTGTCTGTTCGCCGTGTCGAATTCGCGCACGATCGCGGCGTCCTTCCCGCCGTTCGAAAGCGTGACCAGACAGCGCCGGTAGTCCGGTGCGAGACAGTCGGGCATGCCCGTGACCCAAGGCTTGCCGTCCTGCGCCGACAGCGCATCGACGTCGAGCACCGTCTCCCACTTGGGAGAACCACTGGCGTAACTTGACCAGTCCGAGCGGCGCAGCAGCCCGCGAACATGTTGGTCGTCCTGCCAGAAGTTATAGACAGTGCCGGCCATCAGGACTGGGTCGGCGATCCGGTCGCGCGCCTCCAGGATCCTGCGTGCCTCCGCCTCGAAGCGCGGATAGCGTGGGTCGGCCTGCAACTCGCTGAGCGTGCGCTCGTTCTGCGCGCGGGCCCACGCGATCGCGCGATCGCCCTCGACTTCCTCAAGCCAGAGATTGGGGTCAGTAGCGACGGCGCCTCCCTTCGGGTCGGCTGATTGCGCAGCGGGCACGACCATCACGATGGCCGCGAAGACCGCGGAAACGAAGTGGCGGGCATAGCGACTCGGTTTCACCGTTCAACTGCGCTCGAAGTCTGCATTGATGCCTGGAAAGGACTCTACCCAATGTCGGAGACCGAAGAAATGTACGCTCTGGTCTCAATAGCAGTGCCGACCAGTGACTGGCCCATCAGTGCAGGTTCTCAAAATAGATGCTAACTCTCGTCACTAGTTGCAAATTCGGCAGCTTGGTGACGGGGCTGGAGCGGAGCCGCGAGCGGCTGGGCGGAATTCCGCACTGAGCGCGCGCCAACGCTGCGTCGCCGCGCCTAAGGAGGACGACATGACCAACACTACGAGCATCGATTCCAAGCAGTTCCGCAATGCCTTGGGCTCGTTCACCACCGGCGTCACGGTGGTCACCACGCGTGGCGTGGAGGGCGAGGATGTCGGCCTGACGGCCAACAGCTTCAACTCGGTCTCGCTCGATCCGCCGATGGTGCTGTGGAGCCTCGACCGCAAGTCGTCGATCGCTGCGGCGTTTATGGCCGCCGAGCACTTTGCGGTTCATATCCTGGCGTCGGACCAGGAGCATGTCTCGAACCAGTTCGCCAGGCGTGGCATCGACCGCTTCGCCGGCCTTGCCGTCGAACGCGGCCACGGTGACGTGCCGCTGCTCGCCGGCTGCTCGGCGCGATTTCGAATGCCGCACGTCGTATCGCCACGACGGCGGCGACCACGTGATCTTCGTCGGCGAGGTGGTGGCGTTCGACAGCTTCGGCCGCGCGCCGCTGGTCTACCACGGCGGCAACTACGGCCTGCTGATGAAGAAGAAGGCGGAAGACGTCGAGGACGCCAGCTCGAGCTTCGGCGACGACTGGCTCGGCTTCCTGCTCGGCCGCGCCTACTTCCAGATGCTGATGCCGCTGCGTGCCGAGGTGGAGCGGCAGGGGCTCGACGACATTCACTACAACATCCTGTCGGCGTTGAGCGCAGGCGAAGGACGCAGCGTGACCGAGCTGAGCCGCATGGTCGCTTTCAGCGGCCACCGCGTCGGCGACGAACATTTCGCCACCCTCGCCGAACGCAAACTGATCGTCGTTGAAGGCGGTGAGCGGGTCCGCTTCACCGAGGCCGGGCGTCGTTATGCGATCGAGCTGATGGCGGCCGGCAAGTCCGCCGAGGCCGACGCGGCGGGCGAGCTCGACTTCAACGAGGCGCGGCTGCTCAAGCTGCTGCTCAAGCGGGTGATCCGGGCCACCGGGCAGGGCTTGCCGGACCACTGGCGCAAGGAAAACATCTGGCGCGAGAACAACGTGTGGGGCGCGGGCGGCGCGACCGGAGGTTCATCGACCTAACCAGCGCGGGGACTCATGTCGCCAGCAGGCCGACTCTCGAGGCTACTTGCCGTTGCGCCTTTCCGTCGGGGTGAAGCCGAAGTGGCGTTTGTGCCATCGCGAGAATGCGCTGAGCGCCGAGAACCCGAGCAGATCCGCAACATCGGTGAGGCGGCGTTTGTTGCCTTCGAGGTAGCCTTCGGCAAGTTCGCCACGCACGTCATCCACGAGTGACGAAAACGTTTCTCCGCTCCGCGCAAGATGCCGGTGCACCGTCCGGCGATCGACACCAAGATGCTGCGCCACCTTTTCGACGCTGCAGCGGCCCAGCGGCAGCATATCGCGCACGAGCCAGCGGACCTTGTCCGCGAGCGTCATGTCCGGCCGCGAGATCATTGCATCCAGATACTGGCGTGCATATCGCGACATGACCGGATCTGCGGATGGAAGCGGCCCGGCCAGGTCCTCCGCCCCGCACACGATGCCGTTGAAATCAGCGTCAAAGTCGACGATGCGCCCGAACATGGCGACATGTCCGGACAGGCTCGCGGGCGGCGAGTGCATGAACAGAACGCGCCGCGGCTTCCATGACGGGCCCAGCAACTCTTGCAAGATGCGGAACAGATAACCCACGAAGAGTTCGATCCCCTGCCGGCGAGGCATCCGCGGCACCCGGAACAATGTCCACCCGAAGGATCACGAGCGTTGCCCGCATCCTCGATGCGGATGGAGAGCATTTCGCTGTGCAACTGCAAATAGCGGCCGAGCGTTTCGATGGCGCGCCGTGCAGTGGTTTCCTCTCGCACAACCAGGCTGAACGGACCAAGGTTCGACAGGCGGCGCGCCTTGGAAAGCCGCAACCCGAAGTCTTCGACCCGGCTTTCCGCGGCTGAAGTCTCGAGCAGCTTTGCCACCGCTGTCGCATCAATGCGCGCGTCCGGATCCGAAAGGCAGAAAGGATCCAGGCCGCACCTGCGCATCAGGCGGTGCGAATCGAGGCCGACCGAGCGCGCGAGTTCGATGTACCCGCTCAGGGTCGCGCTGCGAATGGTGGAGTGCATCTTCCCGGAGTCATGAGAGACGCGTTTTTCGATGTCCCGAATGGTCATCAAAATGTCCCATTAGGTCAATCGCTAGAAGGCGGGCAGAGCCACAATCTCGTCCACGCAATTGATCGATCACCATACGGAGACCACCATGCAATTCCTCGACGACTCGCTCCTTCCCGAAAACCAGCAGCCCCTGGTCATCCAGGTCGCGCCTTACGGCCCGGAGTGGATTCCCGCCGACTCCACCGACATCGCGGTGACGATGGACGAGCAGGTCCAGAAGGCGGTCGACTGCTACAACGCCGGCGCAACGCTCCTGCACGTCCATGTGCGCGAGGCGGACGGCAAGGGCTCCAAGCGCATTTCGATGTTCAACGAACTGCTTGCCCGCCTGCGCGATGCGGTTCCCGACATGATCCTGCAGGTTGGCGGCTCGATTTCATTCGCGCCCGAGACCGACAGCGAGGCGGCCCAATGGCTCAGCGACGACACGCGTCACATGCTCGCGGAGCTCACGCCGAAGCCTGACCAGGTGACGATCGCGATCAACACCAACCAGATGAACATCTGCGAGCTGTTGACCGCAGACGATGTCGCGAATACGTCCCTGGCGAATCCGGCGTATCAGCAGGCCTACCGCGAGATGACCATTCCCTCGGGGCCCGGCTTCGTCGAGGAACACCTGCGCCGGCTGCAGGCCAACGGCATCCAGCCGCTGTTCATGCTCGGCGACGTGGGGCAGCTCGAGTCCGTCGAGCGCTTGATCCGGCGCGGCATCTACACCGGCCCGCTGACCATGAACTGGGCGGCGATCGGCGGCGGCATGGACGGGCCGAACCCCTACAACATGATGGAGTTCATCCGCCGAGTCCCTGACGGCGCAGTCCTGACGATCGAAAGCATCATGCGCAGCGTGCTGCCGTTGAATGCGATGGCGATCGCCATGGGCCTGCACGTGCGCGTGGGCATCGAAGACAACCTCTGGGGCCGCAAGGGCGAACGCATGACCTCGGTGCAGCAGGTCGAGCAGATGGTGCGGCTTGCGCGCGAAATGCATCGCGAGGTGGCCACCGGCAAGCAGGCCAAGGAAATCTACAAGATCGGCGAGCACTACAAGACCGTCGACGAAACCCTGGACAAGATCGGCTACGCGCCGAACCGTCAACCCGGCGAACGCGGCGCTCCGCTGCGTCGCGCGGCCTGATACAAGGGAGCTCATCATCATGAACTCCATGCGACCTCTCGCAGGGCGCGTCGCGCTCGTCACGGGCGCAGGCCCGGGCCTCGGCCGCGCATTGGCGCGCGGCCTGGCCGAAGCAGGCGCCAATCTCGTCGTCTGCGACATCAATGAAGCGAGCCTGGCTGCGGCGCGCGCCGCCGTCGAGGAGGCAGGCTCGGCATGCCTGACCGTGCGTTGCGATGTCTCGGACAGCGCCGCGGTGCAGCGCATGTTCGCCCAGGCGGCCGAACGCTTCGGCACCGTGCACATCCTGGTGAACAACGCAGCGCTGACGCCCAACCGGCAAGCCCGACGATGTGCGCCGCAATCGCCACTACACGTACCTCACGACGCCCGTGCCGCGGCAGTCGCTGGAGTTCACCAGCAACATCACCGACGACGAATGGCACCGCTGGTGGGGCGTCAACGTGCACGGCACTTTTTACTGCACGCGCGAAGCGCTCAAGCTGATGCAGCCGCAAAAATACGGCCGCATCATCAACATCGCATCGCTGTCCGGCATGTCGGGCCTGTCCGCGCACAGCCCGCACTACAGCGCGACCAAGGGGGCGGTGATCGCCTTCACCAAGGCAGTCGCCGCGGAGGTCGCCGGCAGCAACATCTCCGTCAATGTCGTGGCGCCGGGCCTTGTCCACACGCAGGAGCTCGACGCGATCCTGCAGAAGCTGGATGAGGAAGGCCGCAATCGCTTCTGGCAGCTCGTGCCGGCCGGACGGTTGGGCACGCCCGAAGAGTACGCCGCCACCGTCGTGCACCTGGCGGGCGAGCACTACCTGGTCGGACAGGTCATCTCGCCCAACGGCGGCATGTTGATATGAGCACCCCACAAACCCCGGAGGCAGGAATGGAACAGGTGAAGGTACTGAAGGGCATTGCCCGCTCCAAGGGGCGCGCAGTCGGTGAGGCGCTCGTCAGCGAGATGCGATTCGGGTGGGGCTACAACGTGGTCACCAACGAAGGCGGAATCATCGGTGCGTACGAGAACCCGCTGAACGGCCAGTCCGTGAAAGGCAAGATCATGGTGTACCCGACCGTGTCCGGCACGACGCTCGGCTCGGTGGGCTTGTACTACAAGTGCCAGGTATCCAAGGTCGGCCCGACCGGCATCATCTGCCGTAACGTGCACGACATCGACATCGCGGGTGCCATTGCCGGCGAGATCCCCGCGGTGGACGGCCTCAACGGCGACCCCATCCAGGAGATCCGCACAGGTGACTGGGTGGAGATCCGCGCCGATGAAGTCGGCAAGGAAGCCACCGTCACGATCACGCGCAAGGCATCGTCCAGCGGCAGTACGAGCCGTGCGGCCACGTCTCTCGCCACGGGTCAGACGCCCGCGACCAGTGTTGCCGACGAACCCGCGATCGGGGCTTGATGCCTGGTCCGACGAACCCCTTTAATCGCACGAGGAATACATGAAGCTCGATCGAAATCAGCAGGAAATGCTGGATGGAAAGTACGGGGAGGCACGGCGCATCGCGCTGGAAAAACTGGTGGACTTCGGCAACGCGGTCGGCGCCGAGGAGATGGTGCCGCTGTCCTTCGTCCTCAACGTCTGCCCGATAGAAATGAAGGACCGGTCGCATCCGGACCTCGCGACTTACGACATGGGTCACAGCCCGCTGTACGACAAGTTCATCGCGATCAAGGATGCCCGCGTCGCCGACGAGAGCAAGACGATCTGCCTGAACGACCCGTACCTCGTCCAGATCGACAAGTACGAGGAAGAAGGCTACCCGTGGAACTTCTCGTGGGCGAACGTGCACATGTGGGTCCAGACGACACGCCTTCGTACCACATGGCGAGGGACAACGGCGAAACCAAGATGATCGAAGACGCCGGCGGAAAGATCTATCACTCCACGTGCATGGGCATGAACCCGGTGCGCAACTGGAGTCACGACCTCAACATCGCGACGAACAGCTTCAAGTACGTCAAGCTCGGCGGCGGCTTCGGACAGGGCTGGCACTTCGGTGCGGTTCCCGACCTCGTCGACGCGGCCGTGACCGGCCGGTTCGTCTCCACCCGCTGGCAATAGGAGCTACCGTGAACGCAATGATGATGCAGCAGCCGCTGCTGATCTCGACGCTTCTCACCCATGCGGAGCGTAACCACGGCGACCAGGAAATCGTCTCGCGCCGCGTCGAAGGCGACGTGCATCGCCAGACTTACAGCGACCTCGCCCAGCGCTCGCGCCGCATGGCCAACGCGCTGGCCGCGAAAGGTGTCCGCTTCGGCGATCGTGTCGCGACGCTTGCATGGAACGGCTACCGTCACATGGAGCTGTACTACGCCGTGTCGGGTTCCGGCGCCGTGCTGCACACGCTCAATCCCAGGTTGCATCCGGACCAGGTCGTGTGGATCGCCGATCATGCGGAGGACACCGTCCTCTTCTTCGACCTCACTTTCCTGCAGCTGGTCGAGGCGATCGCCCCGCGCGTGAAAACCATCAAGGCATTCGTTGCAATGACCGACCGGGACGCACATGCCGGCGTCGAGCGACGGTGCCGAACCTGGTGTGCTACGAAGACCTGATCGACGCGCATTCCCCGGAATTCACGTGGCCGACGTTTGACGAAAACACTGCTTCGTCGCTGTGCTACACGTCGGGCACCACCGGCAACCCCAAGGGCGCGCTGTACAGCCACCGATCCACGGTGTTGCACACCTACGGCAGCGCATTGCCGGATTCGTTCGACTGCTCTTCGCGCGACACGATTCTGCCGGTTGTGCCGATGTTCCACGTCAACGCCTGGGGTCTGCCCTATGTTGCGTGCATGGTGGGCGCCAAGCTGGTGTTCCCCGGCCCGTGGCTGGATGGCAAGTCGCTGTACGACCTGTTCGAAACCGAACGCGTGACCCTGTCGGCAGGCGTGCCGACCGTCTGGCAGGGCTTGCTGGCGCATGTCGAAGCGAACGACCTGAAGTTCAGCACCATGAAGCGCACCATCATCGGCGGAGCGACCTGCCCGCCGGCAATGATGGATGCCTTCGAAGACAAGTACGGCGTTCAGGTCATCCACGCCTGGGGAATGACCGAGCTGAGCCCGATCGGCACGCTGGGGAAGCTCAAGGGCAAGCATGTGAACCTGGACGCGGCGCAACGCCGGGCACTGCAGACGAAGCAGGGGCGGTCGCTGTACGGCATCGACATGAAGATCGTGGACGAGAATGGCGGCGAACTCCCCCGCGACGGCCGGACTTCGGGCGACCTGATGGTGCGCGGCCCCTGGGTCATTTCCGCCTACTTCAAGCACGAAGGCGGCGATCCGCTCGTCGACGGCTGGTTCCCGACGGGCGACGTCGCGACGATCGACGCCGACGGGTTCATGCAGATCACCGACCGCAGCAAGGACGTGATCAAGTCCGGCGGCGAGTGGATCGGATCGATCGACCTCGAAAACATCGCAATGGCCCACCCGGCGGTGGCGATGGCCGCGTGCATCGGCGTGCGCCATCCGAAGTGGGACGAGCGCCCGCTGCTGGTCGTGCAGAAGAAAGCCGGCGCCGAAGTCACGCGCGAGGAGTTGCTGAAGTTCTACGAAGGCAAGATCGCCAAGTGGTGGACGCCGGACGACGTCGCATTCGTCGACAGCATTCCATTGGGCGCCACGGGGAAGATGCTGAAACAGCGGCTGCGCGAGACGTTCCGGGAATACCGGCTGCCGACAGCCTGAGTCGATCGTCGCCTTCGCGGTGCTGGCCGCTGTCAACAGCAGCGGCTGGCAGCCGCATGTGCGGGCTGAGTCCGCAGGCAATTTTTAGTGCGGAAGTTTGAGCGCGAGCGCCACCGCTTCAGCCGTGTCGCCCCTAGGTGGGCTCATACGGCAATACGCTGGCCCCATACAGCACGCCCGAGTCGAGACTCCCCATGCCCCCTCGATCTGCGCCCAGCAGCGCGCACCCCTTGGCACACCTCACTTCCCTGCAAGCGATGCTGTTGCTGGGCAGCATGGGCACGCTGCCAATCCTGTGGTCGGACATGCTGTTTCCCGCGCTCACGTCCATCCAGCAGGATCTGGGCACCTCTGCCACCGCCGTACAGCAAACCGTCTCGCTGTACTTTGTCGCCATTGCCTTCATGTGCCTGTGGCATGGCGTGCTCTCCGACGCCTGGGGACGGCGCAAGCCACTGTTCATCGGGCTGGTCGTGCTGGTGCTGACCTCGCTGCTGAGCCTGCTGGCCGTCCGCATCGAGCAACTCTGGATTCTGCGCACCGTGCAGGGCCTGGTCGTAGGCCTGGGCCACATCTTGTGCCGCGCTGTCATACGGGATCTGTACAGCGGCGAGACCGCACAAAAGATGATTGCCCACACCACCTTGGTGCAATCGGTCGGCACCATCGTCCTGCCAATGCTCGGGGGCTGGCTGACGTGGATGTGGGGCTGGCGTGCGGTGTTTGCGTTCCTCAGCGCGGTGGGCGTAGTGCTGCTGCTGGTCTATGCGCGCAACCTACCTGAATCCCTGCCCCCGGCACGACGCCAAGCCATACGCCTGGACAGCCTGTGGCGCAACTACCGCTTTGTGCTGGGTTCACCCTGGTTCATGCGCCTGACCGTGGCTCACTCCTGCAACTGGGCGGCCCTGTTTCTCTATGTGGCGGCGGCCCCCCAGCTCTTGACGCATTTGCTGGGGCGTTCCCCCACCGACGTCTACCTGGTCTTCACCCCCATGATGGTGGGGCTGATTGCTGGCTTTCTATACCTACCGCGCCTGGTGCAACGCTGGGGCACGCAACGCACCATGTACCTTGCCTATGCAGGATTTGTCTTCGTCAACGTGCTCAACACCACGCTGGCCGCATTGGTGCCGCCCGGCCTGATCCATTTGCTGCCGATTGCGGCCTACGCCTTTACGGTAGCCCTGTCCATGCCGCTGCTCGTGGGCCATGCGCTGCATCCCTTTCCTGACAATGCCGGGCTGGCCGCGTCCTGCCAAATGTTCCTGCAATACAGCATGATGGCGGTGGCGGCCGGTCTGCTCGCACCCTTGCTATGGGATTCTTTGTGGCACCTGGCCCTGGGCTGTGCCGTACTCACCTGCATCAGCATGACATTGCTGCTGTGGCAACGCTACGCCACACACAAGGCGCAAAAGGCAGCCGCCACCCAGGTCTGAACGCACGAACAATCTCAACGCTAGCGCTCTAGTTGACACGCGGGTCGCTGAAATTCTGGTTGGCGATGACGAAAGCCGCTCCCATGTTCGGCTGACCGCAGCACAAGGCCAGAATGCGTCGAGGGCCGGCTTGCGGACCACCGATCACCCACCCCGCCGTCGCGCTGAGCACGACGAACAGCACGGCGGCAGGCAACGCGCCGGTGCCGGAAAGCTCAGACAGCTCGCGCCAGTGCACTCCCGGCAGTAGCGTCACGACGAGAACCAAGCTTACAGTGGACACCCGCCGCAGCGGCAGCTGCAGCCACGCCGCGAGCAGCGGGCGACGAGCCCGCAATGCGAGCCCGATCAGCAACGGTGCAAGTACGGTGAAGATCAACGTGCGCACGATCGCCCCGGCACTTACCGTGACGCCGTCCAAAAGAATGGGCAGCACGAGGGGTTGGGTCGTGACCCCCACCGACAGCAGGATCACCACGAGACCGACGGCGAGTGCCGGATCGCCTTTGATCAGCGTTGCCAACTTGACCAGCACCGGACCACCGGGCGCGGTAGCAACCACCAGCAGTGACGCTGTCAGCACCGGATCCAGCTCCACCAAGCGGGAAACACCAAGGGCGATCGCGGGCAGCACGACAAAATTGGCCAGCAGTGCACGGACAAGCCAGCGACGATCATGGAGCGAGACGGAAATGTCCCGGACCGTGAGCATCAGACCGACGCCAAGCATGGTCGAGACGACGAATGCGAGAACCACTAGCTGCGTAAGGATTTGCATCAAGTTGACGATTCTTCGAGACGGTTGACTCTCACGCAGCAGCGCTATCGCGTGCAGCTTGGCGTGTGGGTGGCGGGCACCGGCACGGTCGACGACCACACCCACACCACGCTGCCGATGGCGCCGCACAGCACGACAAGCGCCGCCTTGACGGCCGCCTGAATAGGCGCCATCCCAGCATCGGCCTAAGCGCTGCACCCAAATCAATCACAGGGCAAGTGAAATCTGCCCTCGGTGCTCATCTGTGTCGCTGGACGCCCGATCAGTCCTCACAGCCGAACAACCTGGACGCTAGCGCTCTAGCTGCTTGAGAAATTCCAGCAGCAATTCGTTGACTTGATCAGGGCGTTCTTCCGCCGCGCTATGGCCCACGCCGGGTAGCAGCACCTTCTTCCGCAGTCCGGGTAGATAGGTGTCGAGCCGGTCGTAGAGACCGCGGATTTCGATCGGTTCGAGGGAAGGGTCGGCAGCGCCACCGATGAACATGCTCGGCTGGCGCACCACCGCGCCGTCCAGAAACGCTGTGATTTCCCAGTTCCGGTCGCGACAGCGGTAGTAGTTCAGGGCACCGGTAAATCCGGTGCGCGTGTATTCATCGACGTAGTAGTCGATCGCCCGTGCGCTCAACCATGACGGGAATTCCTTCGGATCAGTGAAGGCGTTGAGAATGGGCTCACCGGGTTCGATGAACAGGCGCCAGCGTTCGGCGCCGACGGCGCTGCCGGAGACCGAGTAGAAGACGCTACGCAATGTCTTGCGCGGATCGCTGGCCAACTCGCGATCCGGCTTACCGACCTGCTGGAAGTACAGGTGGTGGTACACCCTGCCCTTGGCCATTTCCTGCAAGCCGACGGTCGGTTTGACCTTTCCGCGCGGCGGCACCGGCGTATTGAGCATCACGAGGGCGCGGAACAGGTCCGGCCTCAGCATGGCCGCCGCTTGAGCCACCCATGCGCCCAAGTCGTGTCCGACGATCACCGCGGACGTTTCGCCCAGGGCCGCCATCAAGCCAACCATGTCTCCGACTGACTGACTGATGTCGTAGGCTTCAATGGAATCTGGCCGATCGGTTTGCCCAAATCCCCGTTGATCGGGGACGACGACCCGAAAGCCGGCCTCGGCCAAAGCCACGATCTGGCGCCGCCACATGTACCAGAGGTATGGAAAACCATGCAGCAGAATGACGAGCGGGCCCTGCCCCTCGTCGATGTAATGCATGCGAATGCCGTTGACTTCGGCAAAGCAGTGCTTGAATGCGTCGGGGTCGTCGGCATCCACTTGCCCCAATGCGGCGCGCGACTGACCGACGCGCGTTGCAGCGCTCGTGTTCATTGTCTACCTCCATCTTCTTAAGCTCTCGGCCTCAAGGTAGCCCTGACAGCCTGCGCCAGCTAAGCTTCTCAGGACATAATCTTGTGAAATTGGGACAGGTGACGCGCATGCATACGCTGACGCGAAGTGCCAGCCTTACCGACTATGAGCGCGTTGCCCGCTCAGTGGGGCTGGATCCTTTTCGGATGCTGCGGATGGCGAAGTTGCCGGCCAAGGTCCTCGACGATCCGAACATGTTGATTAGTGCCGATTCGGTCGGATGGCTGCTGGAGAAGTCGGCAGCCCTGTCCGGCCAAGAGGCCTTCGGACTGTTGCTCGCGGAAACGAGAAGCCTGGCCAACATGGGAATGCTGGCGTTGGCGATCCGCGAGGAGCCAACGCTTCGCGCAGCAATGCAATCTTGCGTCCGCTACATGCGACTGCACAACGCCGGCGTTCAATTGCGGCTTGACGACGCAGGCGACGACGCGCTGTTGCAGGTGGGTGTGAATATGCCGCGCCTCGGCGTTTGCCGTCAGGCTATTGAACAGTCGACCGGCATCGGACTGCGGACATTGCGAGTGCTCAGTGGCGACACCTTCCGGCCGGTGAGGATCTGTTTCACCCACGAGCGGCCCACCAGCCTTGAAGTGCACCGCCGCGTGCTGGGAACAGGCATCAAGTTTTCACAGGATTGCAATGCCATCGTTTGCCGCGGCCGCGACCTGGACAGGCCAATCCCTGCAGCAGACCCGACGCTGAATCGCGAGGTGAAGCGATTGCTGGACATGCAGCTGGCGAACCTCCCCGACAAGGCGGCGCAGCGGACGCGCCAGATCGTCAGGATGCTGCTGCCAAGCGGACTCTGTTCGGTCGATCGGGTTGCCCAGCATCTTGGCATGCATCGACGCACTCTTAGCCGACACCTGGCGGCTGAGGGTCTGAGCGTTACAACGATCATCGATGCGGCACGTGCTGAACTCGCCGAGGAGTATCTGGCCAACAGCAAGCGCAAGTTGTATGAGGTTGCCGAGCTTCTCGGCTTTTCCTCTGCCGGTGATTTTTCTCGTTGGTTCCGCGGTCAGTTTGGAAGGACCCCCTCGGATTGGGCCGCCCACTACCGGAAGAGGAAGGCGGCAGCCTGACCCATCTTGCCTAGGTAGAAAAGGCAGATGGGGTCGGCTCATCCGGGCCAGCCCACTGCTGAGCCACGATAGACGTTCCTGACGTTACAGATCTCGCGATTGGCGGCATTGCCGCGCGGACTGCGCGGGAGCATTGTCACTATCCGCATTCCACCCAAGGCTCCTGGCCTTGTGTCCCAATGTGCTAAGAAACTGTCCCGTCATGCCAATGGCATCGCGGCCGGAAAACATACTATGCATCTGCCGAACGCGCATATTGCGCGCCGCCGCACAAGCACAAATTGGAGACATCAATGACAGCAACCGTCGTAACCCAAGCCACTACGTCACAAGCCACGCCCACGGCACCGGCCATTGTCCGGCCATCGGTGCGCCGGCATTCGATCAAGGTGGAGCTTTCCACACCCGCCATCGGCGCCGAACTCAGCAACATCAGCCTGGCTGATGCCGCGCTGGATCCTGACGCCATTGCCGAAATCCGGGCGCTGTGGCTGAAGCACAAAGTGCTGTTCTTTCGCGATCAGGACATCTCGCCGATGGAGCAGCAGAACTTCGCCGCGCAATTCGCCGAACTGGAAGCCCATCCCATTGCGCCGAGCCATCCGGAGGCGGACAAGCTGCTGATGCTGTACCGCAATCTCGACCCGAGCAAGCCCAAGAGCTTCGTCGAAAAGGCCAGCCGCGAAAACATCTGGCATGCCGATGTCACCTACAAGAAGGCGCCGCCCCGCGGCGCGGTGTTGCGCTGCGAACTGGGTCCGGACACCGGCGGCGACACCATGTGGTCCAACATGGTGATGGCCTATGCAAACCTGCCCGCCACCATCAAGCAACGGATCGATGGCTTGTACGCCAAGCACGGTGCCGAGCACATCTTTGGCGCCCAGTTGCCGATCGAAGAACGTCACGCGATGGCCGCGAAGAACCCCGCCGCTGAGCACCCGGTTGTGCTCACCCATCCTGAGACGGGCGAAAAGGTGTTGTTCGTCAACTCGGCGTTCACGACCCATTTCTCGAATTTCTTCAACTTCGAGGACATCCGATACGGCCAGGACTTCATGCCGGAGGCGCATCATCTGATGAACTATCTGACCTCGCAGGCCGCGATTCCGGAATACCAGGTACGTCTGAAGTGGAGAACCAACACGGTTGCCATGTGGGACAACCTGCAGGTTCAGCACTACGCAGTGGCTGACTACGGCAATGCGCCAAGAAAGATGCTGCGCGCCACCCTCACGGGCACCGCCGCTGGCCTGAGCCGAACGGTTTCCTCCGGCGCATCCAGGGCGTCCGCCCATAAGACAGGCGGGCAGCCCTGGCACGTTCACCAATTTTCGACCTCAGACCTCAGCAATCAATGGAGACAGATATGCTCTACGAACAAGTCGACACCGCAGTCATCGATGGCGAATCGCTGCCGTGGGTACCGTTTACGCCCTATTCAGACAAAATCCTGCTGAAGTACTTCAAGCTTGACCCGATCCGGGGTGAATGGATCGTACTGATGAAGGTACCGCTCGGCGTGTCACTGCCCAAGCACAAGCACACCGGTACGGTCTTCGTCTACACGATCGAAGGCAAGTGGAAATACAAGGAGCACGATTGGGTCGCCGGGCCCGGCAGCATCGTGTACGAGACCGCCGCATCGACCCACACGTTTGAAGTCGTCGCGGAAGGCGCAAGCGGATATGTGGTCACACTGGTTCAGGTGAACGGCGATCTCTTGTTCCTCGACGATAAGGACAACATCGTCGCGCAAGAAAACTGGAAGACCTCGCTGCAGCGCTATCTTGCGTATTGCAAGGAGCATGGCATCAAGCCGAAAGACCTCACGGCATTCAACTGATCCGGATTTCACGGGGACTCTGATATCCACCCGGGTCCCCGTGTCACTCAGTGCGTCGCGCGCAAGACGCAACCGACGGTCCGGCCATATCAAGACTCGGCACCACGCCGAGTCATCGCAGGCCCAGGCGCCGAGAAGATGGCTGCCGTGCACCGACCACACGATCGGGCTGTCCCGCAAAACCGAGCAGGAGACATCAATGGCAGCAGCCGCCGTAACCCAAGACAGCACTACACAGGCCACACCCGCCGCACCGGCCATTGTCCGGCCATCGGTGCGCCGGCATTCGATCAAGGTGGAGCTTTCCACGCCCGCCATCGGCGCCGAACTCAGCAACATCAGCCTGGCTGATGCCGGCGCTGGACGCTGACGCCATTGCCGAAATCAGGGCGCTATGGCTGAAGCACAAAGTCGTGTTCTTCCGCGATCAGGACATCACGCCGATGGAGCAACAGAACTTCGCCGCGCAATTCGCCGAACTGGAAGCCCATCCCCTTGCGCCGAGCCATCCGGAGGCGGACAAGCTGCTGATGCTGTACCGCAATCTCGACCCGAGCAAGCCCAAGAGCTTCGTCGAAAAGGCCAGTCGCGAAAACTTCTGGCATGCCGATGTCACTTACAAGAAGGCGCCGCCGCGCGGCGCGGTGTTGCGCTGCGAACTGGGTCCGGATACCGGCGGCGACACCCTGTGGTCCAACATGGTGATGGCCTATGCAAACCTGCCCGCCGCTATCAAGCAGCGGATCGATGGCTTGTACGCCAAGCACAGTGCCGAGCACAACTTTGGCGCGCAGATGCCGATCGAAGAGCGTCACGCGATGGCCGCGAAGAACCCCGCCGCCGAGCACCCGGTTGTACTCACTCATCCTGAGACGGGCGAAAGGTGTTGTTCGTCAACTCGGTGTTCAACGAGCCACTTCTCGAATTACTACAACTTCGAGGACGTCCGCTACGGCCAGGACTTCATGGCGGAGGCTCATCATCTGATGAACTATCTGACCTCGCAGGCCGCGATTCCGGAATATCAGGTCCGTCTGAAGTGGAGAACCAACACGGTTGCCATGTGGGACAACCTGCAGGTTCAGCACTACGCAGTGGCTGACTACGGCAATGCGCCGAGAAAGATGTTGCGCGCCACCCTCATCGGCCAGCCGCTGGCCTGAGTCGAGCGGTTTACTCCGGCGCATCAGGGCGTCCGCCCATAAGACAGGCGGGCAGCCCTGGCACGTTCACCAGATTTCGCGATCTCAACCAGTCTCATAGCGGACACAATCTCGCGCTTTAAACCGAGGGCCGCCCGCGGTGTCCGCGATACTCGCGCGCCGGGCGTTGCGTGCTTGCTCAGTTGCCCTTGAATTGCGGCTTCCGCTTCTCCTTGAACGCGCGAATGCCCTCTTGGTAGTCCTCGCTGTCGTAGACGACCCGGCGCAGTCCCTGGACGCGTTCGAACCCCTGCGGCGACATGGGGCGAGCCCCGGCGAGGATGCGCAACTGTTCCTTCATCACCGCGATCGAAAGGGGTGCCAACGCCGCGATGTCTTGCGGCCAGTTCGAAGGTGAACGCCTCCAGCGCGTCAGCGGGCACGACATGGTTGATCATGCCGAGGCGCTCCGCGCGCTCAGCACTTAAAGCCCTGGCGGTGAAGGTCAGCTCCTTGACGATCCGGAGACTCGCCGCATTGAGGAACGTCATCATGCCGCTCACGTTGTAGGGCACGCCGAGCTTGGCCGGGGTCACGGCAAACGTGGTGGTCGGCGCGGCGACGATCAGGTCGCAGGCGAACGCGGTTTCGCAGGCCCCGCCCCACACGGTCCCCTCGATCATCGCGATCACCGTCCCTGGAAAGTTTTCGATCTGGCGAATCAGGTTGCGCAGTGGATCGTCCCAGCCAAGGGGGTCGCGCCCGGCCTCCGGCAATTCTTCGACGTTATGCCCGGCTGACCACACCGCGGATCCGGGGAGCGCGCGCAGGATGACTACGCGCACGTTGCGGGCCTTGAAGTCCTCGAGCGCCGCGATGATGCCATCGACCAAGTGCTCGCTCAGCGCATTGCGCTTCTCCGGATGATTGAGGGTGATCGTTCCGACGAACCCCTCCACCTGGCTGAGAATCGCTGGCATGTTGATCTCCTCGTAATGGAGCCGACTATAGGCGGACAACGCCGCGAGGGCCGCGCAACATACGTGCTCGCCGCTGAGGGCGATGCGTACCGGTTCGCGGGCCTAGCCAACCCGAGATGTGGCGTCTGTCGTTCGCTTCTAAACAGAAGCTGTTTCAAGATCTGCCGACTCGCCGATGGCCCGCCCGCGGGCGAACTTTCGCGCCCGCTTTCGACAAAGGCTAACGACCGCAATGGGGTCGTTAGTTGCCATCAAGCCCGAAGACGCGCGGCCTCTCCCTCGCGGCCTAACCCCGTGCGCCGTGCAGCTCCGCCGCAGCCACAGGTGGCGAGATCGCTTCCAGCCGCCATCCGGCATGACGCTCGACGAACTGCACCACCGAGTCGTCGGCCGGCCTTGCCTGCGGCAGCGGCAGCGCGTGGAACACGTGCGCCATGTCCCGCCATACCTCGACTTCGACCGTCACGCCAGCGGCATACGCGCGCTCGGCCGCCCGCGTGGATTCGTCGCGCAGCATTTCGATCTCGCCGGCGTGGAACAGCAGCGGCGGGAATCCGGTGAAGTCGCCATAAAGCGGCGACACCGTCGGGTCGAGGAAGCGCGCGGGCTCGGCATACATCAGCCGCAGCGCGGCGAGCTTCTGAAAGGTGAACATCGGATCGCGCGCCGCGTTCGAATACAGACTCGGACTCGACAGTGTGAAGTCGACCACCGGCGACAGCAGTACCGCACAGCGCGGCAGCGCGACGCCGGCGGCCTTCAGACGATGCAGCATCGCGAGCGAGAGATTGCCGCCGGCTGAATCGCCGGCCACGACCACCTGCGAGGCGTCCACGCCTTGCGCCAGCAGCCAACGGTAGGCGCGCACGCAATCGTCGAGTGCCGCCGGGTACGGATGCTCGGGTGCGAGCCGATAGTCGACCATCAGCGCGCGGCTGCCGAGTCGACGGCACCAGCGGCCCGCCAGCGCCGCGTGCAGATTCGGAAAGCGCAGGACGAACGCGCCGCCGTGGATGTAGAAGAGCACGCGGTCGGCGCGGCTCTCGGGTGCGTCGATCCACTCGCACGGCACGCCGTCGGCGTCGAACGCGCTGCGCTTCAGCGCGGGGTCGAGCTGGCCGAATTTGCGATCGAACGCCGCGTTCTTCCGGCGGAATTCCTCGATCCTGCCCGCGTCCAAGCGCTGCCAGCGCGCGCCGACGCGCAGCATCGCGTGCAGCAACCAGCGGCGCACGGCGCCGCCCGGCGATGAGCGCATCCGCAAATAGGGCGCGTCGGCCAATGCGACGTCGTTCACTGCAACCTCCCCGTCCCGCGCGTTCGTACTCCCAAAGCAACACGCCGGCGCGGGGCCGGCGTGTTTGTGGAGCTGCCCGCATCGAGCGCAGCAGTGCCTTGTTCAGGTCATCAGGCGGGCAGCTGATATTCGCGGAACTGCTCGCGCAGCTTCATCTTCTGCAGCTTGCCGGTGGCGGTGTGCGGCAGCTCGTCGACGAACACGACGTCGTCCGGCAGCCACCACTTGGCGACCTTGCCGTCGAGGTAACGCAGCACGTCCTCACGCGTCAGCGTCCTGGCCCTGTCTTCTTGACGACGATCAGCAGCGGGCGCTCCTGCCACTTCGGATGCGCGACGCCGATCACGGCGGCCTCGGCGACCGCCGGATGCCCGATCGGCCGCGTTCTCGAGGTCGATCGACGAGATCCATTCGCCGCCCGACTTGATCACGTCCTTCGCGCGGTCGGTGATCTGCATGTAGCCGTCCGGGTCGATCGTCGCGACGTCGCCGGTGTCGAAGAAGCCGTCGGCGTCGAGGATCTCGCCGCCGTCGCCCTTGAAGTAGCCGGCGGTGATCCACGGGCCGCGCACCATCAGGTGGCCGAAGGCCTCGCCGTCGTGCGGCAGCTCGCTGGCCGTCGTCGTCGATGATCTTCATCTCGACGCCGTACACGCGGGCGGCCCTGCTTGCGCCTGCACGTCGAGCCGCTGCTGCGAGCGTCGAGGTCGCGCGTGCTTCGGCAGCAGGTTGCAGACGGTGCCGAGCGGCGACATCTCGGTCATGCCCCAGGCGTGCACGACGAACGCGCCGAACTGCGTCTCGAAGCGCTCGCTCATCGCGCGCGGCGCGGCCGAGCCGCCGATCACGACGCGCTTCAGCGCGAGGTCCGTCTTCGGGTCGAGCTTCGCCGCATCGACGTGGTTGAACAGCATCAGCCACACGGTCGGCACGCCGAGCGCCAGCGTCACCTTCTCGTCGCGCATCAGCTCGTAGACGCTCTTGCCGTCGAGCCCCGGGCCCGGCAGCACGAGCTTGGCGCCGCACATCGCGCCGGCGTACGGCATGCCCCAGGCGTTGACGTGGAACATCGGCACCACCAGCAGCGTCGATTCGCGCGCGCCGACAGCGCCGAGCCCGTCGACCGAGCACGCGGCGAACGAATGCAGCACGGTCGAGCGGTGCGAGTAGAGCACGCCCTTCGGGTTGCCGGTCGTGCCCGACGTGTAGCAGAGCGACGACGCCGTGTTCTCGTCGAACACCGGCCACTCGTACTCGGCGCTGTGCTGCGCGCGATCAGCTCCTCGTAGCAGAGCAGGTTGCGGATCGTCGAGTCGCCGGCATGTGCGCGCGGTCGGTCATCGCGACGAACGCCTTGACCGACGTCATCAGCGGCGCGAGCTTCTCGACGAGCGGCGCGAAGGTCAGGTCGAAGAACAGGTACTGGTCCTCGGCGTGGTTGGCGATGTAGGCGATCTGCTCCGGGAACAGCCGCGGATTGATCGTGTGCAGCACGGCGCCCATGCCCGGAGACGCCGAAGTAGAGCTCCATGTGCCGGTAGCCGTTCCACGCGAGCGTGGCGATGCGATCGCCCGGCTTGACGCCGAGCGCCGTCAGCGCGTTGGCCACCTGCTTCGAGCGGCGATGGATGTCGCCGTAGGTGCAGCGGTGGATCGGCCCCTCGACGGTGCGCGACACGATCTCGGCGTCGCGGATGGAACGCGTTGCGCGTGCTCGATCAGCGACGAGATCAGCAGCGGGCGGTCCTGCATCAGTGCCTTCATCGTTCTTCTCCTACGGATGTCCTGGCTTCAAATCGGCTTGCCGCATCAGCGTCTTGGGACGCGCTTTCTCGCGGGCGTCTTCAGGGACGCAAGGTACCGAGTAACTGGGGTCCGCTGACCCCTCAGCGCAGGGGGGCTGCGGCCGCCGCGCCCAATTCGGCCAGGCGAGCGTGCCGAGGAGCGGCCAGCACCAGCGCCCACCCGCCGGCGCTGACTGCGCTCCAGACCCGCGCAGCAGAGCCGATCACCACGCGCGGACGCACCCGGACTCGGACGCCACACCCGGCGACTTCGGATACGCTTAGTCCGCGTTCCGGGCCCGCATCCCGATGCATGCAGCCTCAGTTCGTCCTGAAGACGACGCCGCCGCGCCTGCCGCGCACCGCTGTGCTGCGGCGCGCACTGGTGCGCCGCTGGGACGACCTGCACGAACGCACAGCGATCCTGGTCGACGGCGCCGCGCGGCTTCGGCAAGACCACCCTGCTGTCCCAATGGCGGCGCGCCTGGCTCGAACGCGGCGCGTTTGTCGCCTGGCTGACGCTCGACGCGCGGGACACGCCGGGTCGTTTCGCCGAAGCGCTGCTCGCCGCGCTGCACGCAGCGACCGGTCGCGCGAGTCTCACGTCTCGGTCGCCGAATCGGTACAGGCGAGTCGGGGCGTGAGCAGGAGCGCTGACGGCGCTGCTCGCGGAAGTGGCCGAATTGGCCACGCCGACCGTCCTGGTGCTCGACGATGCCGAGCGGCTGCCCGCCGAGACCCTGAACGACGCGGTCTGCTACCTGATGTTCAACGCTCCGCCGAATCTGAGAATGATCATCGGCGCGCGCGGCCAGCTGGCACTGGATCGCGGCCGAACTCGTCGCCAAGGGCGAAGTGGCGCAGGTTGGCGTCGACGAGCTGCGGCTGGCGCTCGACGACACGCTCGAGATCCTGCAGCGCAAGTTCGGCGATCGCATCTCGCTCGACGACTGCGTGCGCCTGCACGAGATCACCGAGGGATGGCCGATCGGACTGCAGATGGCCGCCTCGACGATCGAGCGCGCACCGCAGCTGGCCGCGGCGATCGCCGAACTGAGCGCGCGCCGCGGCGATATCGAGCGCTATTTCCTCGAGTCGATGCTGTCGCAGCTGCCGCGCGAACTCGCCGACTTCCTCGTGTGCTGCTCGATCCTCGAATCGATGACGCCCGAACTCTGCGCGGCTCTGACCGGCGATGCCGGCGCGTCGCTCAAGCTCGAGCAACTGATGCGCGACACGCCGATCGTGATCGTCGGCGAGGGCCAGGGCTGGATGCGGCTGCACATGCTGGCACGCGACTTCCTGCTCGGCCGCTTCGAGCGGCTGCCCGCCGCGCGGCAGCGCGAACTGCATGCGCGCGCCGCCGACTGGTATGCCACGCCACGACCTGCTGCGCGAGGCGGCGCACCATGCGCTCGATAGCGGCGACGACGCGACGGCGTATCGCTATGCCTCGACGTCGCTGCGCGAGATGGGTCGGCAGGGGCGCCTTCGGCGAGGCGCGCGAGTGGATCGAGAGGCTGCCACCGAGCGCATTCGAACAGGACGTGACGCTGCGCCTGACCGCGGCCTGGATGTACGCGCTAGGCGATCGCGCCGGCGAGGTCTTCGCCCGGGTCGATCCGATCGCGGCCGACCAGTCGATCGATCCGCATCCTGCGGTTCGAGGCGGCGCTGATCGGCGCCGCCGCCGCGGTGTTCTGCGACCAGCCCGGGCTCGTGATCCGCTACCTCGAACCCTGGGCGGTGCTGCCGGCCAGCGCCGAGTCGCTGCATATCGTGGCGCACGCAAATTCCCTCGCGATCGTCGATCTGCTTCAGGGCGCGACGCAGCAGCTGCGCACACGCCTCGGGAACGCTCCGCGCAACGACAACCGCGACGGCTCGATGAAGATGGCGGCGGCCTACTCGGACGTGATGATCGGACTCAGCTACCTGTGGGAAGGACGACCCGCGCGTGCCGAGGAATTGCTGCAGCTGGCCCTGGAGCAGGCCGAGCGCGACGCCGGTCGGCGCAGCGTGATCGCCGCGATGCTCGCAGCCGTGCTGTCCGGTGCGGTGCTCGAGCGCAATCAGCCGGCGCGGGCGCGTGCACTGCTGGCCAACCGGCTCGATGTGATCGACCGCATCGGCACGCCGGACGCGATCCTTGTCGCCTATCGAACGCTGTCCGACCTGGCGCTGGGCGAAGGCGACGAGCGCCGGGCACTCGACGCGCTCGGCGCGTTGCGCGAACTCGGCGAGCGCCGCCGCATCCCGCGCATGGCAGTCATCAGCCTGGGCGAGCAGATCCGCATTCACGCGATCGGTTCGCGCCCCGAGACTGCGATGGCGCTGCTGGCGCAGCTCGAGTCGATCGTCGAGCAGTTCGAGCAGCCCGAACTGCTGCCGCTGCAGCCGTATTGCCGCATGAAGGAGGCGATCGCGCGCGCCTACGCGGCGATGGCGGCCTTCGACGATGCGAGGGCCGAGCTGGCTCTGCAGACGGCGGCCGGTCTCGCGGAGTCGATCCGCCACGGCCGCGAAATCATCATCGTGAAGGGCCTGCAGGCGGTCGCTGATGCACCGTCGGCGGCTGCCCGACTGCGCGGGCCAAGCTGCAGGAGGCGCGTGATCTCGCTTCGATCAACGGGCTCGAGCGGCTGATCCGGGAAGTGCATCCGCTGACCGCGAAGATCCTCGGCGAGGCTGACGCCGGCCGAGCAAGCCGTCGCGCCCGCGCACCCCGGCCACCGCCGCTGAGCGCAGCGCGGTCGCCGTCTCAGGCGGACTGCTGACGACCAAGGAGACTGAGGTGCTGCGGCTGCTAGCCAATGGTCTGTCGAACAAGCTGATCGCGCGCTCGCTGGATATCAGCGAGGAAACGGTGAAGTGGCACCTGAAGAACCTGTTCTCGCAAGCTGGATGCCGGCACGCGCAGGCACGCGGTCGACCGCGCGCGGCTGCTCGGTCTGGTGAGCTAGAGGCGGCCGTCCTGCGCAGGCGGGCGGCAGACAGCTGCCAGTCGATCTCTTCGAGCGTCGCGTGCTCAAACGTCGCCTTCAGGGCGACGCCGGCGTTGTTGAACAGAAAGTCGGCGAGCGAAATCGCGAGCACCGCAGCCGCATGCTCAAAGACGTCTTCGCGCGCGCAACGTCGACACGATAGGTCCGCACCTCCGCTGCGCACAGGGCCGCGTCTCGGCAGTCAACCGCATTGACGTCGGAAAGCGCCAGTCGAGCCCGCGCGCGCGAGTTCGGTGGCCAGACCACGCCTATCCTGAAGCAGCGCGGTGACAACAGCGACCTTCCGGAAAAGACAACCTTCATTGCCGCGCATTACGCGGCGGGCTCGATCAGCGGCTTTTCCGGCCAGGCGCTGTCGCGGTCATCGCCGTCTCGCCGGCCGCGCGTGTAGGCCGAACTGCAGTGCCGCGTCCGCGATCGGCTCGTCCAGCAGCATTGGGCGATCGCGCTCGTAGTCCATCAGCATGCGCCAGGGTGATGCGCGAACTTCGAGGTCCAGCTATGCGTGGGCCGGGGTTACAGTGACCGGCGCCGTGCCTCGCTTGCGCACCACGTTGGTCGGCAGCAGGAAGTACGACAGCGCGGGGATCAGCACCAGCGCGCCGATCATGTTCCACAGGAACATGAACGTGAGCAGGATGCCCATGTCGGCCTGGAACTTGATCGGCGAGACCAGGCCCAGGTGATGACGCCGGCGGCCAGCGTGATGCCGACCAGCGCCACGACCTTGCCGGTGAACTGCACGGCGTTCTTGTACGCCTCGGTCAGCGGCATGCCCCTTGCGCTGCTGCGCGAGCTGCACCGACAGCAGGTACAGCGCGTAGTCGACGCCGATGCCGACGCCCAGCGCGATCACCGGCAGCGTGGCGACCTTGACGCCGATGCCGAGCCACACCATCAGCGCCTCGCACAGGATCGAGGTGATCGCGAGCGGCACCACGGCGACCACGACCGCGCGCCAGCTGCGGAAGGTGATGAAGCACAGCACGATCACCGCGGCGTAGACGTAGAGCAGCATCTGCGATTCGGCCTTGCGCACGACGATGTTGGTCGCCGCCTCGATGCCGGCGCTGCCGGCGGCGAGCAGGAACTCGCGATCCTTGTCGTTGTGCTGCTGCGGCGAACGCTTCGGCGGCCGCCACCACGCGATCGAGCGTCTCCGCCTTGTGGTCGGCCAGGTAGGCGATCACCGGCATCACCGAGCAGTCGGTGTTGAACAGGTCCGGGTTGTTGACCGAGGCCTGCTGGCCGGCGTAGTTGAGCACGTCCTGGTTGCGGTTGATGCGTCAGCCACTTCGGGCTGCCCTCGAACGAGCCGGCGGTGATCTGGCGCACCGCGTCGGCGAGCGACACCGTGGTCTGCACGCCCGGCACCTGGCGCAGCGCCCAGCGCCAGGCGGTCGGCCTCGACCAGCGTCTCGTACTTGAGGCACCCTTCGCGTGTCGGTCTTCACGATCACCGCGAACTGGTCCGAGGACAGCGCGTAGTTGTTCGGTGATGTACGCGTTGTCGCGGTTGTAGCGCGAGTCCGGGCGCAGCTCCGGCGCGCCCGGATCGAGGTCGCCGATCTGCGAGCTTGCGGCTGACGGCGAAGCCGCACGACCGCGAGCACCGCCGACACCGCGATCGCGCCGATCGCCCAGCGGCGCGTCGTGAAGCGGTCGAGGAACAGCCACAGCTTGCCCAGGCCGCGGCCGCGGGTCTCCTCGCGCTCCTCCTTGCAGGCTGCGCTCGCGCCGCCGCTGCGCTGACCCCGGTGTACGACAGCAGCACCGGCAGCAGCAGCAGGTTGGTGAAGATCAGCACGGCGACGCCGATGCTGGCGGTGAGCGCCAGATCCTGGATCACCGGGATGTCGATCACCATCAGCACGCGCGAAGCCGACCGCGTCGGCGAGCAGCGCGGTCAGGCCGGCCAGGAACAGCCGGCGGAACGTGTAGCGCGCGGCGACGAGCTTGTGCGTGCCGCGGCCGATGTCCTGCATGATGCCGTTCATCTTCTGCGCGCCGTGCGACACGCCGATCGCGAACACCAGGAACGGCACCAGGATCGAGAACGGATCGAGCTCGAAGCCGAGCAGCGCGACCAGCCCGAGCTGCCAGACGACCGCGACCAGCGAGCAGGCGATCACCAGCGCGGTGCTGCGCACGCAGCGCGTGTAGGCGTAGATGATCGCGGTGGCGATCAGCGCGGCGACGCCGAAGAAGATCATCACCTTGACCAGGCCGTCGATCAGCTCGCCGATCAGCTTGGCGAAGCCGATGACGTGCACCTTGATCTTGGGCGGTCTCCTTGCCGCTTGACCGTGGCGTCGAGCGCCTTGGCGAGCTCGTACTTGTCGCGGATCTTCTCCTCCAGCACCTTCGACAGGCCGTGGTAGTCGATGCGCTTGCCGGTGCCGGGCTCCTTGTCGAGCAGCGGCACGAAGATCATGCTCGACTTGAAGTTGTTGGCGACGAGGCTGCCGACGATGCCGGAGCGCGCGATGTTCTGCTTCAGCTGCTCGACGCTCTGCGCGCGAGCCGTCGTAGGAGTCGCGGCATCACCGGGCCGCCGCGGAAGCCTTCTTCGGTGACCTCGGTCCAGCGCACCGCCGGCGTCCACAGCGACTTCACCCAGGCGCGGTCGACGCCCGGCGTGAGGACGAGCTCGTCGTTGATCTGCTTCAGCGCCTCGAGGTACGCGGGGTCGAAGATGTCGCCGTCGGTGTTCTCGACCACGACGCGCAGCGCGTTGCCGAGGCCGCGCAGGTCCTTCTGGTACGTCGAGGTAGTTCTTGATGTACGGCTGGCTCTGCGGAATCATCTTCTCGAAGCTCGCGTTCAGCACGAGCCGCGTCGCCGCGAAGTAGCCGAGCACCACGCGTGACCATCGCGCAGACGATGACCATCACCAGCCGGTTGTTGAAGACCAGCCGCTCGAGCAGGTTGCCGGAATTGCGGTCGAAGTCCGCGAGCTCGCGGACCACCGGCATCTGGTCGAGATCGTCGGAGACGGCGGCCATGGTCGATTCCTTCGCGGGTTTGCGGCTGCAGCG
The DNA here is from genome assembly GCA_963707445.1 of uncultured beta proteobacterium. Classification (GTDB taxonomy): domain Bacteria; phylum Pseudomonadota; class Gammaproteobacteria; order Burkholderiales; family Burkholderiaceae_F; genus JALORV01. The sequence continues at coordinate 113,143 of CAVPPW010000001.1, forward strand.
CGAAGGCGCGGCGACCGCGACGCCGCGCGGGCCCGACGCAGCGCGAGCTTCCGTCGCCGGCGTCGGCGATGCCGGTGAGCGGCATCGGCGGCTCTCAAGCGGCAACGGCTTCGAACGTGCGTGCCGCCGTCGCCGGAGGCGACGACGCGCCCGCTGACATCGGCCAGCAGCGATCGCGCCGCCGCAGCGTGCAGCGCCGCCGACGATCGTCGCCGGCAGGCCGGCGTCGACCTTGCGTCCAGCGTCTTGCCGCGCGTCGTCGCTGCGATAGACGTTGCCGCGCAGGCCGAAGACGAGCACCGCGTTCTCGTCGCCGGTGACGCCGAAGAAGCTGCCGTTGTACGGGACGTCGAGCGCGCGGAAGCGCTGCGCCGGCCGGATCGAGCTTGAGCACGAGGCCCGCCTTCGCCGGCGATGTACAGGCCGCCCGCCGCCGGGCGGATCGCATACAGGTTGAGGAACTTGGGATTGTCGGTGCGGTCGAACCACGGCTCCCACGTCTTGCCGCCGTCGTCGCGTGCGAAAGATCAGGTTGTAGGCGCCGACCACGTAGCCCGTGTTCTCGTCGGCGAACCAGACGTCGAGGAACGGCTTGTCGGCACCTTGTTCCTCGTAGCGCTTCGCTTCGGCGAGCAGCGCCTTCAGTGCTTCGCGTCGGCTTGCGCCGCGGCCTTGCGCTCGCAGGTCGCGTCGACCAGCGCTCGTTGGCCGCGCGGCCGTCGAGCTGCAGCGTCCAGGTGTCGCCGCCATCGCTGGTGCGCAGGATCACGCCGTCGTGGCCGACGGCCCAGCCCTTGCTTGTCGTTGACGAAGTACACCGCGGTCAGGTCGGAGCTCACCGGCACCGGCGACTGCTTCCAGGTCGCGCCGCCATCGTTCGAGACGACGATGTGGCCGCGCTGGCCGACCGCGACCAGGCGGTCGCCGGCGCGCGCGCACCGCCTGCAGCAGGCGTCTTGCTCGCGAGCGGCGACATCTGGCGCCGGCGCGTCGAGCAGGTCGACGAAGCCCGCGCCGCGTGCGCCGGCACTGCGCGTCGCCAGCGCGAGCGCGAGCGCAGCGACCACGGTGATGCGACGTATGTTCATGATCCTGCAGTTCGGAAAGGGTCCCACCGGAGCGAGACGATGCCACGCACGGAGGCGACACGGTGCAGACTTCGGACGCGGCGTCCGTCCGGGACGCCGCGTCTTGCACGCCGTTAGCGGATACCGGCGCCGGCGAGCGACTTCGGACGACCACTGCAGCTCCGGGCAGCGGCTCGATGTAGCGCATGCCGTCCGACATGCCGACCGAACCGACCACGAGTGTACACGCCCGACGCTGAAGTCGTAGAACGCGTAGTTGTCGACGTTGACCGCGCTGCACGTCGTAGCTGTACGGTCATGTTGCCGAAGCGTCGACCGGTAGAGCTGGCCCGCGCGTCGTACTGGTCGGAGGCGAGCGCCACCCAGCTGTCCTCGTCGAGGTAGAACACGCGCTTGCTGTAGATGTGGCGCTTGCCGGGCTTGAGCGTCGCCTCGACGACCCACACGCGATGCAGCTCCCAGCGCACGAAGTCGGGATTGACGTGGTTCGGCGTCGAGCGCCGGCTGAGGTCCTTGCGCGTACATCAGCTTGTAGCCGCTGTACGGCACGTACATTTCCTTCTTGCCGACGAGCTTCCAGTCGAAGCGGTCCATCGCGCCGTTGAACACGAACGCGTCGTCGTAGGTCGAGCTGCCGGCGGTGCCGGGGTTCGGCGTGTCGTAGGCGAGGTCGGGCGCGAGCTTCACGCGGCGCTGGCCGGGCAGGTACTGCCAGGCGCGGCGCGGCTGCTTCGAGCGGATTGACCGAGTCGATCGCCATCAGCGCTTCGCCGGCGCGGCGCGCCGGCCCGGTGTAGTAGAGCTTGAGCTTGAAGTACGGATCGGTCTCCTTGGCCACCGTATCGGTCCGCTTCGGGTCGTAGAGCGGAAACTCGTTGGTCAGGTTGCCGGTGGTGGCGAGCGTCGGCCACGCCCGCCGCGTCGACGTTCCAGTTCTCGTACTTGCGCGTTGTAGGCGAGGCCGGTGTAGCGCACCAGGTGGTTCCACATCGCCTCGTAGCCGGTCTTCGGAATCGGGAACGGCACGCCGGGCAGCATCGTTCTCGACGCCCAGGCCGTCGTTCGACGCTCTTGGCGCCGATCGCGTTCTTCGCCGTGTTGTCGAGCACCTTCGGCGGCAGCGCGACCGCGCGGTGCGTCGGATAGACGTCGACGCGCATCGTCGGGTAGCGCTTGAGCAGCTCCTTGGTGCCTTCGGTCAGCTTGTCGGCGTGCGCGGCCACGTCCTTGCCGGCGATGTCGAGCCGCGGCTTCTCGCTCGCGAACGGGACGGGCCGGATGCCGCTGCCCTTCTTGAACCCCGCCGGGATCTCTTTCAGGCCGCCGGTGTACTCGGGAATCGTGCCGTCCTTGTTGCCGGCCTTCTCGGCGCCGACCGCGGTCAGCGTCGTGCCGAGCTGCTTGGCCTCGTCGGCGGAGACGGCGGCGAAGGCCGCGCCCGCTGGCGAGCGCGGCGAGCGACGCCGCGATCAAAGTCTTGCGAAACATGGATCGTCTCCTCGTTCTCAGAATGTGGTCTTGAACGTGAGCGCGACCAAGTCGCGATCGGATAGCGTGGCGTTGACGCCGTTGAAGATGTCGGCCGCACGCCGGCCGACGCAGGTCGCGTTGGCCGGCGTGCGCGGGCAGGTCGAGTAGTCGCCGTAGAAGCCGATGTACTTCAGGTCGATCCGGTACTTCTGGTAGATGTCGGCGGCGATGCCGATGCCGAAGTTGCCGGCATCCTTGCTGCCGCCGGCGGCGATGGCCGAGTTGCCGGAGATGCCCTGCGCCCACGGACAGCGGCGCCAGCAGGTCGACGCCCGGGCAGCACCTGGAACCAGGTCGGCGTGAAGTTGAACGCGAGGCCGAAGTAGTTCTTCGAGACGCGGTCGATCTGATCTAGCCGCTGTGACGTTGCTCGCGACCCTTGAACACCGCCTCGTTCTGCGTGACGTCGAGCCAGGTCATCCAGGTCAGCTCGGCGTTCCACGCTGCCGTGTCGAACACGGGCGTCTTGTTGATGATGCCGAGCGCGTTGACCAGGCCGTGCATCGTGTTGCCCTGCGCGCCCGGCGTGTCGCCGTCCGGCAGCGCGGTGGTCGCGATCGAGCCCGGCACCAGCGGCACGAAGGCGGCCGGCAGCACGAAGACCGGCTCCGACAGCAGCGGCATGTTCCGGCGATAGCTCAGTTCGGCGCCGACGCTGACGCCGGCGATGTTCTTCGAGAGGCTCACGCCGAAGATGTCGATGTCGTCGCCGTAGGCCGCGTTGTACTCGCCGACCTTGCCGAACTGCTGCAGCTGCGACAGCGACGTCGCGTTCGGGTTGACGAAGCACAGGTGCCGCCCGGACCGCGACGCCGCCGCGCGGCGTGCACGCCGCTGCCGGGTACCGGCAGAACGCGCCGGCGTCGCCATCGCCTGCGGCTGCATGTCGTAGGTGCGGCGGTAGTAGCCGCCGAGCGTGCCGTCGAGCCACTCCGGGCTCCACTTGGCCGCCAGGCCCCAGTTGCCGGTGTTTTCGTTCCGGCGTGATGTCGGTGCCGCGCCAGAGCCGCTGCGTGCCGGTGGCATTCGAGGATCTGCGACTCGCCGCCCCACAGCAAGTTGTCGCCGATCGACAGATACGAGCCCGACTCCGGATAGCGAAACGCCTGGTTGCTGAAGCGCTGCCAGTTGAAGAAGTACTGGGCCATCACCGACACGTCCTGCGGCGACCTGCGCCTGGACCTTCAGCCCGACGCGCGGACGGAACAGCTCCTTGGCTTCCGCGCCCGGCGTCGCCAGGCCCTTCCACACGTCGAGCGGGTTCTGCGAGTACGCGACGCTGTGAATCGCGCCGTTGAGCAGCAGGCTCTCGCCCCAGAACACGGTGGTCTGGCCGAGCTTGACGTTGACCGGAATATCGCCGATGTCGAACTTGCCGAAGCCGAACACGTCGAGGAATTCGCCCGACGCGCCCTCGCGCGTAGCGCTTGGTGTAGGCGGGCAGGCCCAGCGCCGGACGGCCATAGATCAGGTGGTTCGCGGTCTGCGTCGAGCGTGTTGTCCAGGCGGTCGTAGGCCGGATCCTACCAGCCGGCGGCGCTGACGCGGAAACCGATCTGGCGCTTCCAGATGACGTCGAACTCGGTCAGCAAGTCGAGCCGTGTGAACACGCGGCCGCGGTCGAAGTTGCGGTCGCCGTCGTCGAAGTTCGGGTTCTTCAGCATCGCCTCGTCTTGTGCCTTCGACGCGGTCGACGATGTTCAGCCGGACGGTGTTGTCCCAGCGCATCTGGATGTCTTCGTTGCCGGTGTTGATCTCGAACGCGCTAGCCGTGCCCGGCAGCGCAAACGCCGCCGCCATGCGCGGCACAGACTGCGGTCAGTCGAAGGCCGCGGCGCTGGCCCGCGGTCTGGTCGGTCTTCATGTAATGCCCCCTTTTTTTTGGTCGCCTGACCGGTTTTGATCACACCGAAATATGGAGAAAAACAAGAGGCCGGACCCCCCCCATGGCGGTGGGGGCCGAAGCCCCGCACCCCCCGCAGTCCAAGCGCGTTTCGGGCCGCGGTCGGACCGGACGTCCGCGTGTCACCAGCGCCAAGCACCGCGCCCGGGCCGGACGTGGTCATGGATCTTCAGCAGTACGTGCCCCTTGCCCGCCGCGGGATTGGGACGTTCGGCGATGAAAACTTGCAGAAGCTTGATAGTGACCTTCTCGTTGTAAGGCGTGAATGGGACCCAAGGCGTGTCGCTGCCCTTCAGGTACTTCGGATCAAAACCCATCGAACTCATGACGTCCTCCCCGTGTTCTGGCACTCGCCTTCGCGGCGGGCACGGCGGGACTTTGGCAGCGCGGGGCGGTGCTGTCCCCACCCCGAGAGAGCGGCTTCAGGTTGCGTCCGCTCCTCACGTCATCTTGCGGCGCACCGCGCTAGCCGTCCTTCAGCCGCGCGCCTTGTGCTTTCAGCAGTTCGCGCAGCATCGAGCGGTGGCAGCGCGCTTCGTTCTCGCAGTAGCAACCGACGGAGAAGTCGGCCTGGTGCGAGAGCGCGGCCAGCAACGCGATCGCATGGGCTGTTGTCCGGCTGCGCCATTTCGGCGCGATAGCGTCGTACGAACTTCGCCCAATCGGCCGGCGACTCGACGGCCTGGCCGAGCTTCATCGTTTCGACGCTGGGGGCGAGGTTCGGAAACCACACGTCATACCAGTTGCCCGAAGCAAACCGGTCTTTCGGAACGCCGCGGGGCGGGCGCCGCACCGTGCCGATGCGAGTGCCCTCGCCGCCTGCACGCGGGGTGCCGAGCCTGACGACGCGGATGGCCATGAGCTGTCTCCTTCCTATCGACGCAGATGTCGCCGCCGCCGTCAGTCCTCGTCGCCGCGCTCGAGCGGGATCAGCTGCTGCGACTCGTCGGCAGGCAGCGCCTCGACCGATTTCAGTGCGCGGTCCATCTGACGCGTGCGGGTCTCGGCCCTTTCGATCGTGTTCGATGCCGCCTGCAGCTGCTCCTTCACCCGCGCCAGAACCTCTCCAAACTTGCCGAACTCGGTCTTGACGGCGCCGAGCACCTGCCACACCTCGGCCGAGCGCTTCTCCAGCGCCATCGTGCGGAAACCCATCTGCAGGCTGTTCAGGATCGCCGCAAGCGTTGTCGGCCCAGTAACCACGACACGCTGTTCGCGCTGCAGCGTGTCGACCAGACCCGGTCGGCGCAGCACTTCGGCATATAGCCCTTCGGCCGGCAGGAAGAGCAACGCGAAATCCGTTGTGTGCGGCACCTCGATGTACTTGTCGCGGATGCGCCGCGCCTCCAACTTGATCCGGCTTTCGAGCGCGCGCGCGGCCTCTTCGGCCGCGGCCAGATCGCCGCGCTCCTGCGCCTGGTGCAGGCGGTCGTAATCCTCGATCGGGAACTTTGCGTCGATCGGCAGCCAGCAGGTCTGCTCACGTCCCGGCAGCCGGATCGCAAACTCGACGCGCTCCTTCGAGCCCGGCCGCGTCGCCACGTTGGTCTGGTACTGCTCCGCCGTCAGCATCTGCTCCAGCAGGGCACCGAGTTGCACTTCGCCGAACCCGCCCCGCGACTTCACGTTGGTCAGCACGCGTTTCAGGTCGCCGACGCCTGCTGCCAGCGTCTGCATCTCGCCAAGCCCGCGGTGCACCTGTTCGAGTCGCTCGGACACCAGCCGGAACGATTCACCGAGCCGCGCTTCCAGCGTGCTCTGCAGTTTCTCTTCGACCGTCGCCCGCATCTGGTCGAGCTTGGTCTCGTTGCCCTGCTGCAGCGTGGACAGCTGCGTCTGCAGCGTGCCGCGCACCTCGGCGAGGTTGCCGTGGATGCTGCGGTTGAGCTCCGCGAGCTGCTGCTGCATCAGCGTCGCAAAGTCCTTCAGCTGCTGCGCGCTCTCTTCGCGGTTGGCGCGGGCAGCGGTATTGGCCGCCTCGCTGACCTTCGACACCTGTTCGCCAAAGCCGAGCAGCTGCTGGCCCTGCATGCCGGCCATGCCGGTCATCTGCTGTGTCAGGCCGCCGTGCAGATCGCTGAGGCGCGCACCGGTTTCGAGGCGCGACGCCGCGGCCGCAGACTCGACAGCGCCACGCAGCTCGCGCTCCAGCCGCTCGTTCGAGCGAGCGAGTTCATCGAGGCGGACCAATGCAGTGGCCGATAACTGGCGCGAGCGCAGCGCGGCGATGATGACGATGACGAGTGCAAGGCCCGCGACGGCGAGCGCGACCCATAGTGTTGCGTTCATGGGGTGACGATGATACGTGCGCAGGACGCGGCCGCCGGCCCGTGCCGCCGACCAGTGCGGCGCGCATCGCCTGGAGCGCAGCAGTCACTCATCGCGATGGGCGGCAGCCCGTGATCGGTGCACCAACAGCGTGCCGCTTGACGCGCAACGGACCCGGCGGCGACGATGTCCTAACGCTTCACGACTTGTCGGCAGCTTGGTTGCGCTGCTGTTCGGCTCGGGCCGCCGCCCGCAATTCGCGAAAGAAACGCGACTGCTCGGTCGCGCCGAGCGCGAAGGCGCGCTCCTGCGCATCGCCCTTCAGCTGCAGCCACGCACCGAGCGAACGTCGCTCCGACGCGCTCCAGCGCTCGAGGTCGAGCAGCGCAGCCACAGGCGCGAGCCGCGCGAGCGCTCGACGGCGCGCGGTTGCCGGTGCGCGGTCGATGCCCAGCGCACGCATGGTGTCGCGGACCAGCGTCGCCTCGCCGTCGCGGTGCGACCGCGCCGCGATCGCGGCGATGCGGCGCGCGACCGCCGCGCCGATGCGATTGAGCAGCGGTTCCTCGAAATAGTCGCCCGCGTCGAAGTCCGCCAGGTCGAGACGCAGGTCGCCGCGCGCGAGTCGCCGCAGCAAGGCGGCGGACGTGCGCGCAGCCGGGTGACGTCGCAGGCGTGCCGCTTCTTCTTCCGCCACGTCGGCGTCCTCGGCGTGGCCGGGCCGGAAGCCGAGCCGGTAATAGAACCAGTACGCCCCGCTCGCGATCGCTTCGCGGTTGCCCGCACCGAACTGGTAGCCATTGATCACGAAGCAGCGCACACCGAACAGCGTGCGGAACGCGCGCAGTGTCTGCGCCCAGAGGAATGCCGCTTCGCTGCCGCGGAATGCGTCGAAGACATTGATGCCGGTGTTCGCCTGCCGATACAGCGGCGACACGCCGCCGTAACCGATCGGCACGCCGTTGCTGATCAGCAGATAGCCGTAGTTCGCCTCGAGCGACAGGCGCTGCTCCGGCGCCGCGCCGATCAGCGCCAGCCGCACGCCTTCACCGAGGTCGACGAGATACACCTCGGCGCGGTTCGGATGGCTCATTGCGTGGACTTCACGCCCACGCACGGCCAGCGCCGAGCGCGCCAGATCGATGACCGGCGCGGCCTGCGCGCGCGTCAGCAGGCGCACATCGTCGAGCGGAACGGCGACATGTGCGGCGAGCGGCTGCTCGAGGCGGCGAAAGCTCCGGCGCAGCACTGGGGTGACCCGTAGTCGCGCGTGCGTCGCCGAGCGCGGCGAGTCGCCGAGCGCCCAGCGCATCGACACCGGCGCCGCGTCCCATGCTGCCGCGAAACCGGGCGGAGTCCGCGCCGACGCTTCACGCACCAGCCAAGCGGCCGCGCGCTCGCCGGGCCGCGAGGCCAGCGCGATCCACGCACGCGCGCTGTAGTCGCCACTCTCGTACGCGTCGCGTTCGACGACGCCGACGAGCTGACCTATCAGCGCATCGAACGCGGCGGCATCGGTCAGATCCGCCCAGTCGATTTCGATGTCTTCCTCGAGGATCCATGCCTGAGCAACCGGCCAGGCGAGCTGCGGATACGACACGGTCCCGGCGATGCCACTGCCGGCCGCCCGGCCGCGGATCTCGCCCAGGCCGCGCCAGCGTCGTGCGAACGTGTCCAGCTGCGCGAGCGCGGCCCGTCGCGATTCGAGCGAATGCGGGAAAGCGCAGAGGAACAGCAGGTCGTCGTGATAGTCGAGCAGTTGCCGCGTCGTGCGCAGGCGGCTGCCGCTGATGCGCTCGAGCGCATCCCGACACAGGGCCGCAGCGCGCGCGTCGAACCTCGCGCGGCTCAGCCGCAACTGGCGCAGCACTGCACGAACGGTAGGCACGGGGTTACCGAGAGTGCGGACCGCGTCAGTATTGCAGCCAGGGGCCGGCCGTCAATCCGGTCGGTCAATGCCGACTGCGGCCACTGGTAGTGACGCATCCATGAGGCCAGAATGGCACAAGAGCGGACCCTCCACCCCGCTGCCCCGGACCACACGCTACGGAGATTGAATGTCTGCGCACGAGCAAAGCAACTCAATGCGACGCCGCCTGCTGCTGGCGCCGGTCGGAATTGGCATCGCGACTGTGCTTCAGCCAGTGAGTGCGGTCGCGCAATCAGCGAGCAATTCGAAGCTTCGGATCGGCGTCATCGGCTCCGGGCATATCGGCGGCACGATCGGCGGCCTGTGGGTCAAGGCCGGCCACCCGGTGCTGTTTTCGTCGCGCCATCCGGAAGAGCTGAAGGACCTGGTCGACGCGGCTCGGCCCGCTTGCGCAGGCCGGCACGGTCGCGCAGGCGATCGCGTTCGGCGACGTGATGTTCATCGCGGTGCCGTACGGCGCGCTGCCGCAGATCGGCCGGGACTACGGCGCGGCGCTCAAGGGCAAGATCGTGCTCGACGCCTGCAATGCGGTCGCAGCGCGCGACGGCGACGATCGCCGAGGAAGTCGAGCGCGACGGCATCGGCGTCGACGTCGCAGAAATACTTGCCCGGCACGCGGCTGGTGCGCGCCTTCAACACACTCGCCTACTACGATCTTCGCGCGCGAGGCGAACCGGCCCGATCCGAAGCTCGCGGTGCCGATCGCCGGCGACGATGCCGAAGCGGTGCAAGGTCGCCGCCGGCACTGGTGCGCGACGCCGGCTTCGATCCGGTCGTGGTCGGCAAGCTCGCGGATGCGCGCCGCTTCCAGCGCGGCGCGCCCGGCTACGGCCAGGCGGTGACCGCGGCCGAGCTCAAGCAGAAGCTGTCGCTCGACCGCCATGACGTCCGCGCCGGCGACTGGCTATGCGCTGCGCGCGCTGCCGGCGACGCCCGCAGGAGCGCGCGGCGGCGCTGTGGTCGTTCGCGCTATTTCTTCACGCTGCTTGCCGGCTACTACGTGCTGCGGCCGCTGCGCGACCAGATGGGCATCGCCGGCGGCGTCAAGGCGCTGCCGTGGCTGTTCACGGCGACGTTCGTGACGCTGCTCGTGGCGCAGCCGCTCTACGGCGCGCTGGTGGCGAAGCTGCCGCGCGCGCGCTTCATTCCGATCGTCTACCACTTCTTCGTCGCCAATCTCGCGCTGTTCTGGCTGTTGCTGACGCTCGAGATCGCGCCGGTGATCGTCGCGCGCGTGTTCTTCGTCTGGGTCAGCGTCTTCAACCTGTTCGCGGTCGCGGTGTTCTGGTCGTTCATGGCCGACCTGTTCACGAGCGAGCAGGGCAAGCGGCTGTTCGGCTTCATCGGCGCCGGCGGCACCGCCGGCGCGCTGCTCGGGCCGTCGATCACGATCGGACTCTCGGTGCCGCTCGGCCCGGTCAATCTGCTGATCGTCGCCGCCGTGCTTCTCGAAGTCGCGGTCTTCTGCGTCTACCGGCTCGAGCGCACCGCCGGCCCGAGCCGGCACGAGCGTCGCGCGCCGGACGCAGCGGATCGGCGGCAGCGCCTTCGCCGCACTTACCGAAGTGCTGCGTTCGCCCTATCTGCTCGGCGATCGCCGCCTGGGTCAGCCTGCTGTCGTTCGGCGCGACCATCCTCTATTTCGAGCAGGCCAACATCGTCTCGGCCGCCGTGCAGGGCGCCGGCAGCGCAGACGCGCATCTTCGCCGAGCATCGATCTCGCGGTCAGCCTGCTCACGCTCGCGACCCAGGTCTTCGCCACCGGCCACGCTGCTCAAGCGCTTCGGCACCGGCGTCGCCGCGGGCGCGTTGCCGGCGGTCTACGTCGTCGGCTTCGCCGCGCTCGCGCTGGCGCCGACGCTCACGGTCGTGCTCGCGCTCCAGGTCGTGCAGCGCTGGATGAACTTCGCCATCGCCAATCCGGCGCGCCAGGTGTTCTTCACCGTGGTCGGGCGCGAGGAAAAATACAAGGCGAAGAACCTGATCGATGTCGTGGTCTATCGCGGCTCGGACGCGTTGTATGGCTGGGTGTTCGACGGCCTGCAGGCGCTTGGACTGAAGCTCGGCGCCATCGCGCTGTGCGCATTGCCCGTGTCGCTGGCGTGGCTCGCGTTGTCGGCCGCGCTGGGGCGCACGCAGGAGCGCCGCGCCGCACTCGCAGCCGAGCACCGGGATGCCGGAGACTGATCATGCCGATATCGCGCCGCAACTTCGCCGGGCTGCCACTCGCCGCACTCGCGCTGCCGCCCGTCTTCGCGCAGCCTGCAACGAAGCCGCGATTCTCACGCGCGCCATCCCGAGCAGCGGCGAGCGCCTGCCGGCCGTCGGCCTCGGCACGGCCTCGGTGTTCGATCGCGACGACGCGGAGACGCGCCGCCGCGCGCCGATGTCGTGCAGGCGCTGCGTCACCGGGGGCGGCCGGCTGATCGACACCGGCTCGACCTATGGCGATGCCGAGCCGTGCTCGGGGAGGTGGTGGCGGCCGCGAGGCTGCGCGACAAACTCTTTCATCGCCACCAAGCTCGAGGCGCCCGACATCGCCGAGCTCAAGCGCTCGCTGGCGCGCCTCAAGATGCGAGCGTCGATCTGTTGCAGTTCCACAACGTTCGCGATGCGCGGCAATCGCTCGCGCAGTTCAAGGACTGGAAGGCGCAAGGCGTGTGCCGCTATATCGGCATCACGTCGACGTACCACCGCGACTTCGCCGCGGTCGAGGCGGTGCTGAAGCGCGAGAAGCCGGATTTCGTGCAGATCGACTATTCGATCGACAATCGCGAGGCGGAAGAACGCATCCTGCCGGTCGCGGCCGAAATGCGCGTCGCGGTGCTGACCGCGTTGCCGTTCGGCCGCGCGCGGCTCTTTCGCGCAGTGCGCGGCAAGGCGATCCCCGACTGGGCGCGCCCTTTCGCGGCGACCTGGGCGCAGTTTTTCCTGAAGTTCCTGCTCGCCGACCAGCGCGTCACGGCCGTGATCCCCGGCACGTCGAACTCCGACACACATGACCGACAATCTCGGCGCGATGCGCGGCCGCCTGCCGAATCCGGAAGAGCGCGCGCGCATGGTGGCATTCGTCGCAACGCTCTAGCGTTGCCCGTTTGCGGACCTCCGGGGAGAGGAACAAAATCCTGCCCGGAAGTCGTTGCCGCTCTGCAGGCCTCATGAAACCCTGGTCCGTCGCTTTGTTAGTTGCGTTGGCAGCAGGACCGATCGCTGCCCGGGCGGACGACGATCTGACGGCCCTGCCGCAAGCAACAGACCACCTCAACACTCCGTCATTGGTGCTTACGCCGCAAGGTGTTCGGCGCCAAGCGCCAATGACAACCAGCAGCAATTCCAGCCCACCGAAGTCGGACGCGGGACGACGGGTCTGGTCGCCTGCGCGGTCCACGCTATTGGACCTGGCCACCTCCATTGCCTGTACATCCATGTTCGCACTGCGCCCGGACACGCTCGGCACCGACCCCGCTGCCTCCGCCGGGCGGTGACCTGCTACTCGAAACTTGTACAGCGTCGGTTACTCACTTGATGGTGCTAGCGCCTAACAGCCATGAACCGCCTCTGAGCCTGATTTTCCAGTTCGCCGGCTAGCGCACGTCCGGACAGCTCGTCAAAATGCTGCAGTCAGCGCGCGACTGACCGTTTTCGTTCAATCAAGGAGGAACCATGCAATCTCGACTGTGTCTCCCAATCCTCGCCGTCGCGGCGGTGACGTTGAGCTTGCCGGCGGGCGCGCAGGCGAGCGTCAATGACGAACCGCTCACTGCAAAATGGGCGCCCAGTGAATGGGGCCCCGACGACAAGGTCGGCGCGCCCAATCGCACGACACCGGAGCTGGTGCTCAAGGCCGTTGGCCTCGTCAAGAAAGGCAAGACTGCAACGCTCGGCAAGATCTATGCGTCTGATGCGCCAGCGTTCGGAACGCGCGGTTGGAAGCTGATGATTCCCGGACGGCCAACCGGCGGACCCTTCGGCGACCAGCAGCTTGTATACAACGAAGAATACGTCGCTACGGAGCTTGGTCAGATCGGCACGCAGTTCGACGGCCCAGGTCACATCGGAGTCATCACGTCGAAAGGCATGTTCTACTACAACGGCCGCTTCTTGCATGACAAAGAGATTGGTGCCACCGGGTTGGGTCCACTCGGAGTCGAGCACGTCGCACAGAAGGGTTTCGTTTGCCGCGGCGTTCTGCTCGATGCGGTGGCGCTGCGCGGCGGCCCACTTCCGGTGCCGAAAGAAAATAGCGCGAGCGATCCCGGCATCGTGACCGCCAAGGACGTGCAGACCATGGTCGAGCGGCAAAAAATCGCTCCCATTGGAACCGGTGATTGCGTCTTTCTCTACACCGGCCACGGCGACATCTGGGACCCGAAGAATTGGGACAAGTTCGACGCTGCGGAGAAAGCTAAGCGCGTGGCGCAGTTCAACGCAGGCGAACCGGGCTTCGGCACCTCTGCCTGCGAGTATTTGGCCGAACGAAAGGTGATACTGACCGGTGCCGACACCTGGGCGACCGAGGCAGTCGGGAAGAACTCCGGTGGCGAGACTTCGCAACCATTCGAGTGCCACGTGAAGCTGCAGACCAAGCGCGGCATCTGGAACCTCGAGAACCTGGATCTTTCGCAGCTGGTGGCCGATAAAGCGTACGAATTCCTGTTCGTCTGGTCACCGCTCAAGATGAAGGGTGCGACGGGCTCGCCGGGAAATCCGATGGCGCTGTACTAGGCGACGAAGCGAAGCCGAGTTCGTGACGGAAGCTGAGATGCGGTAGCGCCGCAGCGGGGGCGCATCGCCGTGCAAAGTGACGCGGCCACCGCTAAGGAGGGAGCAATTCTCTAGTAGCCCATCCGAAAATACGTGTCGTCCTGGTCTTCAGCGTCAAGCTTGGATGACGGTGGCAACTTTGCAAGGATCTCTTCGACCATGCGAACGTGCTCGGCCTCCTCGTTCCGCAACTCCACGAACAGCGCCTTGACATCGGGTTGCGTCACCGTGCGCAGGGACCTGTCGTAGAACTCGAAGGCCTTTTTTTCGGAGTACAAGGCCACCTGGCACGCCTTGAACTCGGACATGTTCCGGCGAGTCGAACCAACGTCGGGGGCCTCCACATCGAAGATGTCGTCAAGCTTCACTCTTGCGGCCGTATCGCCGAATAGTGCGACTCGGCGCTCGGCGAGCTGATCCGCGTGCTTCTTCTCGTTGTCGGCCATCGACTGAAAGAACGCCCCGGCCTCGGTGGAGCTTCCGATCTGTTCGACGAACTGGTTGTAGCGCTTGAACGCCTCGACCTCGATCAGAGTAGCCAGATCGAGAGTGTCCATCAGTGTGAGCTTGGAGAAGTCGACTTTCGCTGGCATGGGTCCTCCGGGTCCAGCGCGCGCCGTCAGACGAGCGTGGGGACTGTTCCATGAGTGAGAGATTCACGGTATCACTGCGCCGATCGCGGAGGTGCGGCAAAGCGCATTTGCTTTGACCGGACGCAATTCCTCATCTGCAAGGCAAGGCCGTGGTCGGCCAAAACCAGACACTCCCACTGGGATCGGAATCCGCTCATTCGCGGACTTATTGCAGATCCTGCGAGGAACGTAGCCATGACTTGGCTCTGCCTGAATGGGCCAAGACCGGACAGTCGAACAACCGCTCGCGACGTACGTTGTGAGACGAGCAGTTCCGAGTCTTTACGGAAGCTTCGCCTTCAACTGTTCAGAGAATTTGGCGAGATTGATGACCATTCGCTCGTGGGTTCCAGTTCCGATCTGCTCAGTCGCATCGTTCGCCTCGATCCGGAATTCGATTCGTCGCCCTTCGCTCTTGGTGACTTCCGCGTAGGCGGTGACCCTCGCGCCTGCCGGTGTAGGCGCCCGATGAACAACGTCGACACGGGTGCCTACAGCACTTTCGCCCGCGTCGAGGTAAGGCTTGATGGCGTTAAGCGCAGCGTTCTCCATCATCATGATCATGACGGGCGTCGCAAGAACGGGAGGCAACATCGCATCCTTGAAACGATTTGCGAGGTGGTCGGAATCTACGACAAGGCTAAACGAGCCTTTGACGCCAATGGGTATAGATCGCATGTGCGTATCTCGCGATGGTGGAAGTCGTTGACGACGAGCGGGATTCGAGAGACGCCGACCATCTACTTCGCCGGCGCGTACAGCAGGCCGATCAACGCCGCTGCGATGGTGGTCGCCGGATCGTGTCCATCGACGGTCGGTGCGAGGTTGGCCCACACGACCAGGGTCACGCCGTTAACGGGGTCGTGGCCCATGAACGAGTTGTAGCCGGGCAACTCGCCCGTGTGACCGTATAGGTTGCCGAATTTGGCGATCGCCCAGCCGTACGACGCGCTGTTCGGATCTTTCGGGTCGATCGGCACGACGCTGGCGAGCCGCCGGGCCTGCAAGTCGGCGTTCAGCAGCTTGCCGCCGACCAATGCCTGCACCCAGGCGACGAGGTCGTTGGCGGTCGAGATGCCCGCGCCGGCCGCCCAGCCCCACGACGGGTTCGCATCGGTCTGGTCGCCGGGCGCGAGCGTGCCCGCGCGGGCCGCGGCCTGCATCGCAGCCGGCAGCGCGGGTGGCGAGTCCATCGTCAGCACGTTGTTGCCGTACATGTAGCCGCGCGCGTACGGCGTGGGCAATCGCGTTCGACGTGATGTCGGGGAACAGCGTGTTCTTCAGACCCAGCGGCGCGAACAGCCGGTCTCGCATGATTGCGGCGAGCGGCTTGCCTCCTTCGAGCTGCTCGGCGATCAGGCCGAGCAGGACCGTGTTGGTGTTCGAGTAGGAAAACGATCCGCCGGAAGGAGTGAAGTTCGCCTTGCTGTACTTGTAGGCGAGCGCCAGCAGCTCCGCCTGTGTCCATGCCTTGGTGGGCTGGTCGTCGAGCGTCTTGTTGAGTTCCAGCGTCGTCGTGTAGTTGTACAGGCCGCTGCGCATCGTCAGCAGCTGCTCGATCGTGATCTTGTCGCCGTTCGGCACGTCAGGCCGGTACTTCGAGACCGGGTCGTTGAGGCGCGAGCAGGCCTTCCTGAACCTGCTGCAGGATCACCGTGCCGGTCCAGGTCTTGGTGTTGGAGCCCACGCGCACGTGCTGCTCGAAGCTGGTCGGCACCGTACCGCGATAGGTCGTGACGCCGTAGGTGGTGGCGAAATTCCCGTTTGGCGTGCGAAGGATGACGACCGCGCCGGGAACGAGCATTTCCTTCGCCAGTCGTTCCACCGTGCCTTGCATCTCGGCCGCGTCAATTGGCCGTAGTGCGGGCTTCGGGCGCAATGCGGGTTGCTGGGCATCAGTTGCGGCGCATGCCGCGACGAGGACGCTGGCGCAAACAAGCATCGCGCGGCACGCAAGCAGGTTCATGCGCCCGGCCGACCGGCCTGCACAAGCCCGCGGCCCCAGGAGCGTGTTCAGATTCAGCATGGTCAGGCACCTCCGAGCATGGCTAGCGTGTTCAAGATTACGACACTCGATAGCTGTCACTTTGCCCCTGAACAGGCGGGCATTTGGACGCTGCCACAGAAGCAGAACACGCAGCAGTCGCCCGGCTTCGGCCGCGCGCAAGCGTTGACTTCGACAATTAAAGTCCGTCAAGGTTGGCTATGTCAAAGTCTGTCGGAACCGTGCGCGGACGGCCAGCAGCGGACGTTACGCCTCGAGGACGGCAGCAATGATTCAGCTCGGCACCGCGGTAATTCGTCCGACCTTAGAATCAATTGTGAAGCACTAGTCTCAACATACCGTAGCCGCAAAGGACGTAGAGATGAGAGCTCTTCTGCTTGGCTTCTTGGCGTTTGCATTGAGCGGCTGCGCGACCACGCAGGTGGGCGATCCAACAGTGTCGATACTTATCGATCTCGATCCGGCGAGTACGGACCGCACCGTGATCGTCGAGAGCATCACCGCAGATCGCAGCGGCATGCTTTATCTTCCCGATCGGGTCACCGGAAACATTCTCCGCGTCGATCCCAAGTCGCCGAAGGCGGTGGTCGTCGGTCGCATCGAGGCGCGCGAGATCGAGGGCAAAAGAGTCAATGCCGATGCTTCGGGTGTCGCGTTTGATTCTCAGGGCGATCTTTTCGTAGCGGTCGGTCCGTTCCGTGAAGTGATGCGCATCCGCGGTGCTGAGCTCAACCCGGCGAAGCCGGGATTGGCGCAGACCTTTGCGACGGGGACCGCTGGCGCGAATGGCATCGCCTTTGACGGGCAAGGAAATCTTTTTGTCAGCGGCGCCGCCAGCGGCATCGTCTATCGAGTCGGTCCGAATGGCGGCGTAGCCGAAGCCGCGGTGCAAATCGATAAGTACGTGCGTACGCTTGCCGACGGCAAGACCCAGGAGCAGATTGTCGCCAACGGTCTTGCGTTCGATGCCAACGGTGTGCTGTATGTCGCCGACAGGCGCGTGGCGCGATTTGGAAGGTTGTGATCGGCCCCGATGGCAAAGGTGGCAAACCAGTGCGTACTGGCTCAGAGTCCGCTGCTCGAAGGTGTCGACGGTCTGGCTTTCGATCGCAGTGGCACGCTCTGGGCTGTCCAAAATGAGCTTAACTCTATCGTTACGGTGACGTCGGCTGGACAAGTGCGGGAAGTCGCAAAGAACGGCAGCAACGGACCATTGGAATTCCCGTCGGCAATCGTCTTTGTTGGCGACCGTGGTTATGTTTCAAACTACGACAACCCACGGCGCGACAACCTGGACGCCAACGGTCTTACCGCTCGCGATGGCATCGGAGCCTCCATCGCCCAGATCGCACCCTAGGCGGCCGAGTGGCGATGCCTAGACTTCGAATCCAGCTTCCGCACGAAGGTTGACCGTTTCCGGTCCGGACAGCAATCGAGCGAAGCGCTGCGCAACCTCGGGCTGCCGTGCGTCGGCCCAAACGGCAACTGAATAGACCGTCGCGAGCTCGAATTCTTTCGGTAGCGGACCAACCAGCGTCACGCCATCCGCGTATTTGATCTCGGTAATCTGCGTGCAACCGATCGGTGCGGTGCCACTGCTTTGCGCCATCGCGCGCATCGCCGTCGCACCGTTCGGATGCGGTCGCAACCGCGGCGCGACGTCTGCGAATATGCCGAGTTGCTCGAGCACTCGCTTGAAGTGAATCCCCGCCGTGGCACGCTGCGGATCCGGCAGAAAGATATCCGTCGCAGCGCGCAGACTTCGTTCCAGTGCTGCCCGATCCTTGATGTCCGGTAACGCGTCGCTCGCCCGAACGCCGATACCGGTACGCACTTGGCCCAGTGCGGTGCGCGTCGCCGCGACGACATGCCCACGGGCTGCCAATTCATCGAGCATCGCCGCGGTCAGGATGAGCACATCGCACTGCTCACCGGCGAAGAGCTTCTCGCGGATCGCACCGACCGCACCGAAGGTCGTATGAAGCGCAACGCCGGTGTCCGCGAGAAACCGCGGGGCCGTCGCGGCGACCAGGCCCTGCGCAGCACCCGCGCTCAGGACACGCAGGTCCTCGGGCGCGCGAGCGGTCATTGATCCGCTTTGGCTCCCGAGATCTTGACGATCCGATCCCACTTCGCAATGTCGTTAGTCATGAAGCGGGCAAACTCGTCCGGAGTCATCGTCATCGCGACTGCACCCTGCTTCGCCCACGCGTCACGCACATCGGGTCGACTCGTGATCGTCGAGATCTCTGCATTCAGACGATTGACGATATCCCGCGGCGTGTTTCGCGGTGCCATGACACCCAACCAGATGACCGCCTCATAGCCTGGCACACCGGCTTCCGACACCGTCGGAACTTCAGGCAACACCGCCGATCGCTTATCGCCGGTGGTGCCGAATGCCTTTACCTTTCCGCTACGAATGTGATCGGTCATTGTCGGCACTGCGTCGAACATCATCTGCACCTGTCCGCCCAGCACGTCGGTGCGCGCACCGGCGCTTCCTTTGTAGGGCACGTGCACGATGTCAACGCCTGCCATCGCTTTGAACAACTCGCCCGCCATGTGATACGGCGTGCCGTTGCCGGACGACGCATAGTTAAGCTCCTTCGGCTTCGACTTGGCGAGCTTCAGCAGCTCGGCCAAATTGTTGGCCGGCACCGATGGATGGACGACGAGAACGAGATCGGAATAGTTGACGGGAGCAACCGGCACGAAGTCGCGCATCAGCTGGTATGGCCTGTTCGGAATCAGCGATTCGTTGACTGTGTGGGTGTTGGACATCATCAGCAGCGTGTAACCGTCCGCCGGGCTCTTCGCGACCGCATCGGTACCGATGATCGACCCTGCTCCCGGGCGGTTGTCGATGATGAAAGTCTGCCCCAACGCATCCTGCAAGCGCTGGCCAATGAAGCGCGCGTAAATGTCCGCCGGCCCGCCGGGCGAGAACGGCACGATGATGCGCACCGGCTTCGCCGGGTATTCCTGCGCGTGTGAAGCGATGCCGAAAAGCGCCAGCCATGCGCCCAGTATCACTCTCACCATTTGACACGACATCGATGCCTCCTTGCACATGGCTCGTTGTATCCGGCGCTGACTGCCGGCGTCATCCTCTAGGTGCGAACGCGATCGGTGTAAAGCATAGCCCGCAGCGGGTCGAAGTCGATCTGAGTTCGTTCTCGCCGCATTGGAC
The DNA here is from genome assembly GCA_963707445.1 of uncultured beta proteobacterium. Taxonomy (GTDB): domain Bacteria; phylum Pseudomonadota; class Gammaproteobacteria; order Burkholderiales; family Burkholderiaceae_F; genus JALORV01. The sequence goes on from CAVPPW010000001.1 coordinate 132,456, forward strand.
GACGGCGATCGCGCCCTCTACATCAGCGCCAGCGGAAGCGCGCGAGCTCGAACCGCGGCGGCTTGCCTTGCACGAGATCGGCCAGGATCTCACCGATCACCGGGGCGAACTTGAAGCCGTGGCCCGAGCACGGACTCGCGATCAGCACGTTCTTCCATTGGGGATGACGGTCGATCAGGAAATGCCCGTCCGGCATGTTGGTGTAGAGGCACACCGCAGAGCTCCGGTGGCGGCCATTGGCCGCCGGCACGAAGCGGCGGAGCGCGGCGCGGACGTCGTCGACCTCCGCCTGTGCAACTTCACGGCGTACCTGCCTCGGCGGTCGTCGTCTCACCGCCGTAATGGAACGCCAGCTTGACTCCCGCGGCGCTGGACGGAAAGCCGTAGAAAAAGCGCTCGCCGTCGAATTGCCACAGATGAACTGGGCAGCGTTCTGCCGCGAGCAGCTCCGCGTCACGCGCCGGCTCGAACCAGTGCAGCACCTGGCGTTCGACACTGAAAGGCAGCGGCACTCCGGGCAGGAGTGACCCGACCCACGGCCCAGCGCTGATGATCAGCTGGCCGGCGTGACAGCTGCCGCGCTCGGTCACGACACTGATGCCATCGTGCCGCGCCTGCCAGCGCAGCACCGGTTCGTCGAAGCGCAGGTCCGCGCCGTGGCGTCGCGCCTGCTCGAGCTGAGCCGCGACGCAGGCTTCTGCGCGCAGCACGCCGGCGCGCGGCTCCCAGATGCCGACCATCCCGGGCTCCGGTTGCAGCGCCGGAAACCGCGCGCGGATTTCATCCGCTGACAGCGTCTCGCAGGGCAGTCCATGCAGTTCAGCACTGCGACGCGAGCCCTCGACCAGCGGGCTGCCGGGCAAGCCGATCATTACGCCACCGGTACGCTGCAGCAGCGAGGTGCCGGCAAGCCGCTCGAGTTCGCGCCAGCATTCGAACGCACGCTGGACCATCGGCACGTAAACCGGGTCCTCGAAATACGCCTCGCGGATGATGCGCGTGTCGCCATGCGAGGAACCCCAGGCGTGTGGCGGCGCATAGCGGTCGAAACCAACGACATCGAGACCGCGGCGCGACAACTCGAGCGCGGCCGCGCTGCCCATCGCACCGAGGCCGACGATCGCGACGTCGTGGCTCTGCGTCGAAGTCATGACCTCACTCGCATCGAGATCAACGGCCGCGGGCTCGGGACCGTTTGCCGTGTTTGACGACCGCGCAGTGCCTCGCCCGTCAGGGCGATCGCGCTACAGCGCGAACTCGGATCCGAGCACGACACGCTGCTGCGCGTCCCGTACCAGCGGCACCCACGGCAGGTCGGTCACGCCAGGATCGATACCGGCCTGCCGCAGCAGCGTCGTCGCCTGCCCGCGGTGATGCGTCTGGTGATTGAACATTTGCATGACACACAGCCCGCGCGGCCGCGCCATCTCGCGCTGGGCGATGACCGAGTACCACTTCAGAGTGCCCGCAAGCTGGGGCGCGTCCAGGCCCGCGGCCCAGGCGGAGATCTCGTCGTCCATCTCAATACGCGCGGCGCGCAGCTCGACAAAGTTGTCGTACAGGTCAACCCCGACGCCACCGACCGGATACGACTTGCCGTTGAAGCGCGGCAGCCATACGCGATCGCCCCAGAGGATATGGTTCAGCGTCGAGTGCAGCGAGCGGAAAAATGCGTTGCGGTCGGCCTTGCGCTCGGCATCCGACAGCTGTGCCGCCGACTCGTAGAGCTTGGCGTTCATCCACGCGTTGTAGGCGGCCATCGTCTGGCAGTACTCGGCATCGATCATGCGGACCTCGGCGATGTGGCATGGCGCATGTGACCGCATCGAGCCCGCTGCGTTCGCGAACAGCGGACTACGTGCACCGGATTCGAGCGCTCATGCCGCGCCTGTCAGGACGAGTTGGGTCTGGATCACGATCGCACACAGTTTTCCCTCTGAATTCCGCACCGAGGTCTGCCAGACCATCGTCGATCGCCCGCGGTGCAGTGCGATGCAGTCGCCGGTGACGCGCGTTCCTGCTTTGGCGGCGGCGATGAACTTCGTGCTCGAGTCCGTCGTCGTTGTGCGCTGGCCTTCGCCGAGGTTCGCGGCCGTTCCGATCGCGCCGAGCGTATCGGCAAAGGCCATGATCGCCCCACCATGCAACACCCCGCCGACGGTGCAAAGCTGCGGACGTACGTCCATTTCAGCGCGCACAACGTCAGGCGCGACCGAGGTCAGGCGCACGCCGAGCACGCCTGGCAACAGCGGCTCCAGCAAAGTCTGGATTTCAGTCAGATTTCGCATGCGCTTCGCCGAGGACGGTAAGTATGGTTCGTTTCAGCCTGTCGTACGGGCCCGCTCGATATTGTCAGGCTTCGCGCAGCGTCGCGAGTGGCGGCGTCTGCAGCACCCCGCGCAGTCCGAGATAGCCGCCGCCGAGCGCGCATAACGCGCCGCCGCCGATGCCGGCGAAAAACACCCACGGCGACAGCGTGTAGTCGAACTCGAAGACGAAGCGCGCCAGCGCCCAGCCGACCGCGCTTGCGCCGACGGCCGCCAGCAGCCCGGCCAGCCCGCCGATGAATGCGAGCTCGGCAAGCTGCGCGCGCCCCAGCTGCTGGCGCGACGCGCCGAGAGCCCGCAGCAGGCCCGCCTCGCGCACGCGTTCATCGCGGCTCGCCGCGAGCGCCGCATACAGGACGAGAATGCCCGCAGCCAGTGTGAAGACGAACAGGAATTCGACCGCGGCAGTGACCTGGTCGAGCACCGCCTGCACCTGCCTGAACACGGCGGTCGTGTCGATCACGGTGAGATTCGGGTAATCGCGCAGCAGATCGCCGGTGAGTGCGGCCTGCGCGGCGGGCAAGTGGAACGCAGTGATGTAGCTCGCCGGCTTGTCGGCCAGCAACGACGGCGGCATCAGCACGAAGAAATTCGCGCGCATCGAATCCCAGCTGACCTTGCGCAGGCTGGTCGCGCGAGCGGTTACCGACTGCCCGGCGATGTCGAAGGTGAGTTCGTCGCCGAGCTGGATGCCGAGTGTCTTTGCGATGCCCTCCTCGATCGAGAGCTCTGCACTGCCGTCGCGGAACCAAGTGCCGGCCGTGATCCGGTTGTGTCCCGGCGCCTGGCTCGTGTAAGAGAGGTTGAACTCGCGGTCGACCAGTCGTTGAGCCCGGTCATCGCTGTAGTTTTCAGGACCGACCAGCTTGCCGTTCACCTGGATCAGGCGGCCGCGGATCATCGGATGCAGCTCGGTCTCGATGCCCGCGTCCTTGAGCCTTTGCGCGACACCGCTCACCTGGTCGGGCTGCACGTTGATGACGAAGCGGTTCGGCGCGTCCGGCGGCGCCGCGCTGCGCCACGCGTTCACCAGGTCGGTCCGAGTGACGGTCAGCAGCAGCAGCGCCATGATGCCGACTGCAAGCGACACCAGCTGGATCATCGTCGCGACCGGCCGGCGCTGAACTGCCGCGAGCGCAAAGCGCCACGAAATGCCAAGGCGCCCGGTCAGTCCGCGCAGCGGCGCCAGCAGCTTCAGCACCCCCCAGGCGGCCAGCGCAAAGACGACGAGCCCACCAGCGAATCCACCCGCCGTGACGCTGCCGACCTTGAGGTCGTTCGACGACCACAGCAGCAGCAGCATGAAGCCGACAAAGCCGACCAGGTAGCCGAGCCCGCTACGCCCGCCCGGCGGGCCGATGTCCTTGCGCAGTACGCGCAGCGGCGGCACCGCACGCAACTGCGCGAGCGGCGGCAGCGCGAAGCCCAGCAGCAGCACGAGGCCGACGGCGCCACCCTGCACTGCCGGCCACGGCGAAGGCCACGGCAGCGAGGTGCGGATCAGCGAACCGAGCGCAGCCAGCAGCGCGAAGTGCGCCGCATAGCCGAGCGCCATGCCGAGCAGGCAGGCGGAAACGCCGATCACGACGAACTCGAGTGCGAACAGCCGGAAGATGTCGGACTGCGGCAGCCCGAGGCAGCGCATCATCGCGCACGAATCCAGATGACGCTGCGAGAACCGCCGCGCTGCGGCCGCGACGGCCACCGCGGCGATCATCGCCGCGAGCAACGCGACCAGCGCGAGAAAGCGCTGCGCACGTTCCAGCGTTCGCTGCATTTCCGGACGCCCACTCTCGAGCGATTCGAGCCGCTGCCCGCGCTGCAGGTCGCGTTCGATCGCGGTTTCAAACGCCTTCACCGCCGGTCGCTCGCCCGCGGCGAGCAGGCGATAGGTGGCCCGGCTGCCGACAGTGATCAGCTGGGTCGCCGGTAGGTCGGCCAGGTTGATCATGACGCGCGGCGCAAAGTTGATGAAGCCGGCACCGCGGTCCGGCTCGACCGCGATCACGCGATCGATCCGGAATATCTTCTCGCCGAGCTTGAGGTTGCCGCCCGGCGTCGCTCCGATCGCCTGCAGCAGCTGCGGGTCGACCCACGCCGCTCCGGTCGGCGGCACCTGCCGGGTCGCTTCGTCGGGGCCTCCTGGCTCACGCGCAAGCTGCATCGTGCCGCGCAGCGGATAGCCCGATGAGACCGCTTTTACCGCCGCGAGCGCGTTGCGATCCGAGTCGTTCGCATTGAGCGCCATGCTGGGAAACGTCACGGTTTCCGCGGTCATCAGCCGAGCCGACTGCGCGCGCGCGCGCAGCGCGTCGGCGATCGGCTGGTCCGCGCTCAGCACCAGATCTGCCCCGAGGAGTTGCGCGGCGTCGCGTTCGAGTCCGAGACGCAACCGGTCGACGAAGAAACCGACGCTGGTCACGGCCGCGACCGCGATGACCAGCGCCATCGCCAGCAGACGCAGTTCGCCGGCGCGCCAGTCGCGCGCGGTCATGCGCACGGCCTGGCGCAGGAGTTGGTCGGCAGTCATGCAGCGCGTTTCATCGTGCGGGGCCGCAGTATGACAGCGGCGCTTAACGACTCCACGGCGGATTAACCCCATTCGCCGTTGGGCCGCGTTCACAGCAGCACTTCATCCCATGGAGCGCCCGATGTCCACGACCAGCCTCGTCGCCAAGACCACGATCGCAGCCGCTGTCGCAGCCGCCGGACTGAACGTGCCGCCGGGCGACCCAGTGGCTGCGTCGGCGGCGTCCGGAACGGCGTTGACCGTGTATAGCCATGCGGCGCCGGGTGCGGTCGCGCCCGAGCTCTATCGCCAGCCCGGTCGCGGGGCCGTGCCGGGCTACGCGGTCGTGCGGCAGGAGCGCGAGCTCGAGTTCGCGCGTGGACGCAACATGGTGCGCTTCGCCGACGTCGCGGCGCTGATCGACCCGACCACCGTCGTCTTCGAGTCTCTGACCGATGGCAAGGGCACGACGGTGCTCGAGCAGAACTACCAGTTCGATCTGGTCAGCACCGACAAACTGCTGCAGCGTTACATCGATCGTCCGATCGCGGTCGAGCAGGTGCGCGGCAGCGCCACCGAAACGTTCAGCGGCACGCTGCTGTCGACGCAAGGCGGAATAGTCCTCAAACGCGACGATGGCACGGTGCAGGTTGTGCCGCACCACGCCGGGGTCAAACTGCCGGCGCTGCCCGGCGGACTGATCACGCGCCCGACGCTCGTCTGGGACGTCGCCGCGCAGCGCGTCGGCCGACACAAGACCCGGGTCTCATATCAGACGCAGGGCATGACCTGGTGGTCGGACTACAACGTCACTTACGCCGAAGCCGGCGGCAACAGTTGTCGGATGGACATCGGCGCCTGGGTCAGCATCATCAACCAGTCCGGCGCCGGCTACACCGATGCAAAGCTCAAGCTCGTGGCCGGCGACGTGCATCGCGCGACGGCCGTCGGTGCCGCCAACGCGACGCTGCCGGCGAGCAAGGCAATGCAAAGCAGGGAGGAGTCGGCCGGCTTCGTCGAGAAGTCGTTCTTCGAGTATCACCTGTACACCCTCGGCCGGACAACGACCCTGCCCGACAACTCGACCAAGCAGATCGAACTGTTCCCGGCCGCGCGGCGCGTGCCTTGCGAAAAGCTCCTCGTCTACTACGGCGCGCCGGCCGGCTCGCACGGCTTCCTCCCGTCACCGGCGACCGATCGCAACTACGGCGTGCAAACCAACCGCAAGGTCGATGCGTACCTGCAGTTCAGCAACAGCGAATCCAATGGCATGGGCATGCCGCTGCCGGCCGGCCGCGTCCGCGTCTCGAAGCTCGACCCGGCGGACCAGACGCTCGAGTTCATCGGCGAAGACGCGGTCGACCACACGCCGCGCAACGAGAAGGTGCTGCTGAAGCTCGGTTCCGCGTTCGACGTCGTCGGCGAGCGGCGTCAGCTCGATTTCCGCGTCGACACCTCGCGCAAGACGATGACCGAAGAAATCGAAGTGCGGCTGCGCAACCAGAAGCGCGAGCGCGTCGAGGTGCTGGTCAAGGAGAACCTGTATCGCTGGGTCAACTGGACCATAAGCTCGAAGTCGCACGACTACCGCAAGGACGACGCGCGCACGATCGTCTTTCCGGTGAGCATCGCCGCCGACGCGGAAGCCGTGGTGCGCTACACGGTGCAGTACAGCTGGTAGGCGCGCTATCGCCTTTGGCCGTGCGCGCGTGGCGAGCGCCGGTGTCGGCAGCGCTTACAGCCGACGCGGCCTCCGCCCGGCGGGTCGAGCGGCGAGCCGACGCGACCGTCGCCGCTGACGCGGGCCGCCGCGCGGCTCGACTAGCCTTTCGCCGCGGTGTCCGGGCTGCAGCCCGGGAGCGCCTCGGCGTAATCGACCTTCGGCGTGAAATTCGCCGTGATCGGCGTCGGTCGCACCGCGACGATGTAATACGTTACGCACGGTTTGACGTCGAGCTTCAGCGTCGCCGTGCTCCACGGGGCGCCCGGTACCGGCAACGCCTGCACGCGCACGAGGCGTTCGCCCGGTTCGACCAGCACGCGATGTAGCGTCGTGTCCCAGTCGTCGACGCCGAGGATGATGACCGGCTGCGTGTCGATCGGCGTCTTGAAGTAGCGATTGCCGACGAGATATGAGCCGTTAAATGGTGTGCTGGCGCAGCCCGCCAGAAGCATCGCAATCGCTGCAGCACTGGCTAAAACGGGCTTGCTCGTCATCGGGGCCTCCGCAGGCAGACCGCACCGCGCAGGCGTCGCGGCGCGTTTCGACTGTCGTCCGTACCCGTACGCGCGTCAATCGGAAGAACGCGGTATCGGCGGCCTCGGGCGGCCGTTGTGCCGTCCGTCCACGGCAGCCACATCAGCCGGCGTCGGCGATCGCCATTTGCGCCGCGGCGCGTGCGTGCAGCGCGGTCGTGTCGACCACCGGCACTGCGGCGTCGGCCTGGCCGATCAGCATCGTGATTTCGGTGCAGCCGAGAATGATCGCCTGCGCGCCGCGGTCGACCAGTCCGTCGATGATCCGTCGATATTGTTCGCGCGAGGGCGGCAGCACCCGCCCGAGACACAGTTCCTCGTAGATGATGCGATGGACGATGGCGCGATCGTCGGCATCCGGCACTACGGCTTCGATGCCGTGCACCTCGCGCAGACGGTCGCGGTAGAACGACTCTTCCATCGTGAAGCGCGTCCCCAGCAGCGCGACCCGCGCGAGGCCGGCACGCTTCAGTTCTGCGGCCGTCGGGTCGACGATGTGCAGCAGCGGAATGTTGACCGCGGCCTCGACCTGCGGGGCCACCTTGTGCATCGTGTTGGTACACAGCACGACGAAGTCCGCCCCGGCGGCCTCCAGCGACCGCGCGACGCGGCCGAGCAGCGCGCCCGCCTCGGCCCAGGCGCCGGCGCGCTGCATCTGTTCGACCTCGTGAAAATCGACGCTATGAAGCAGGATGCGCGCCGAATGCAGGCCGCCAAGGCGCGCCTGCACGTACAGGTTGAGCTCGCGGTAGTAAAGCGCCGTCGACTCCCAGCTCATCCCGCCGATCAGCCCGATCAGTTTCATGTCGCAGTCGGCGCAGTGATGCGCGATCGCCTGCACAGCCGCCGGCTACCGTCCGCGTTCACTCGAGCGTCAGCTTCTGCGCCGCGACGACCTTCTTGTAGACCTCGAGCTCGGCCGCGATCTGCGCCGCGAACTGCTCGGGTGTGTTGCCGATGATCAGCGAGCCGGTGTCCTCGATGCGCTTCTTGACCGCCGGGTCGTCGAGCGTCTTCTTCACCGAGTCGTGCACCTTGTCGACGACGTTCTTCGGCAGGCCCTTCGGACCGTAGATGCCGTAGTACGCCATGCGGTTGACCGGCTCGAGCCCGACTTCCTTGAAGGTCGGGACCTGCGGCAGCACCGCGAGCCGCTCCGGCGCAGCGACGACGATCGCGATCAGCCGGCCGTCCTTGATGAACGGCAGCGCCGACGGCATGTTGTCGAAGACGATCGGCACATGCCCGGCCACGACGTCGTTGAGCGCGGGTCCGGCGCCGCGATACGGGATATGCGTGACAAAGGTCTGCGACAGGTTCTTGAAAAGTTCCATCTGCAGGTGCCCGATGCCGCCGGCGCCCGAGCTGGCGTACGAATACTTGCCGGGGTTTTTCTTCAGCTCGTTGACGAAGGTCTTGTAGTCGCGCGCCGGAAAGCTCGGGTGCACGGCGATCACGTTCGGCGTCGCGGCGACGTTGATGATCGGCGTGAAGTCGGTCAGCGGGTTATATGGGATCTTCGGATTGATCGCCGGATTGGCCGCGGTCGTCGACACGGTCGCCATACCGAGCGAATAGCCGTCCGGCGCCGCGCGCGCCGTTTCGGTCGCTCCGATCGAACCGCCGCCGCCGGCCTTGTTCTCGACAATCAACGGCTGGCCGAGCACCGGCGCGATCTTGTCGGCGACGGTGCGTGCAACGATGTCGGTCGTGCCGCCCGGAGCGAACGGCACCACCAGGCGCACCGGCTTCGTCGGATAGGCCTGTGCGCATGCGTCGCCCAGCGCTGCCGCGGACAGCATGAGCATGAGTGCGGCACAAAGGCCTCGGCGTTGCGGCTTCATCATCATCGATATCTCTGGGTTACTCGGATCGGCGTGAATCAAAAAAGTCTAGTGGAACGCACCGGCGGATCCGACGGTTTCGAGTGGAGAAGAAGAGGACCGGCGTCGAAGGGGTGGCATTGTATGGTTCGGCGCTACTCGCCACTTGGGCGTCGGCCTTCGGCCCACGAACTGCCGTACCACACCGCCGCGTCGGGCCGCTTGCCCCAACTCCGGATCGCCGCGAGGCAGCCGTCAAAAAACGCCGGCTCAACCTCACCAAGGTCGAGAATCTGCCCTCGCACTCCTTGCAGAAGCCCGACAAGGTTATCGACGCAGGCCTCCAGTAGACCGGGCTGCCCCGCGCAAGCCCCGAAGAAGAGCCACGTGTTCCGCTGAGGGGCCGCGCCCGCCTCGTGCAGGAGGCATACCAGTCGGTGACCTACGAGCGGGTCGTTGCCGACGCGGTCGTAGGTGCGGAGGTAGCATCGCCAAAGCCGGCCGAACCCCGGCGGCTCGGGCCAGAGGCGAAAGATCTCGTGGCTGTCATCCTCCAGAACGACTCGCGCCCCCGGCCGGACCGCCCGGACCAGCTCGCGGACGACGGCCGCCGGGTCCGGCACGTGTTCCAGGACGAAGCGGGCGTGGGCGACGTCAAACGTGCCCCACTCGTCGTCCCGCAAGGGCAGGCGAGTGGCCTCGCCTTGGCGGAACTCAACCGCATCGTCTTCGCCGGCCTGTGAAGCCAACCGGCGGGCCTCCGCGAGTTGAACCTCGCTGCGCTCAACGCCGACAACATGCGCCGCCCCGACCTGGCGTGCCATGCCGCGGGTCAACTGGCCGAGGCCGCTGCCAACGTCCAGAACCTTCTCCCCCGGGCGCAGGGCCATCTCCCGGAGCGAACGCTCGTTTAAGAGGTCGTTGAGGCGCGACAGCCGGTCCTGCTCATCCGGCGCGGTGCCGTGAAGGTAGTGTGAGTTCTCCTGCGCCTTCGCCATCACCGCCGTCTCGACCAACTTGTTAGGCCGCACTTCTGAGGCTGGCGATCCGATTGGTTCAGTGGCCGAGAGAAGCGCTCGATCACCGGTGCTCTGCAGCCTAGCGGACGCCGCGACCTACGGCCTCTGTGGTCAACGTCGGCAATTGGGCCCGACGGCATGCTCACTGCCGCGCGGGAGAGCACTCGACGTTCATCTCGCGGCACACGCGCAACACGCTGTCGGAAACCAGCGCCGCCGCGTTCGGCTGCGAACCGGTATGCGCCGAGGTGATCAGCATGTGCGACAGCTTGTCGCCCAGCTGACTGATCTTTATGCCGGCGATCTGCTGGCCGTTGGTGAACTGCACCATGAGGGCGGTGTCGTCCTCGCGGGTGATCGAAATTCCCTGCGCCTGAGCGCGTCGCAGCGCATTGAGCGCAGTGGCGTAGACCTGCTTCGCCGGTGCCTCGAGCATCACCGCCGCCGAGTCGTAGCCGACTCCGTCCTTCTGCGTCGACTGCTGCGACATCGTTTCAACCCGCCCGAGCACTCGACGCGCGACGAAAATCGCCGCCTGAGCGTCGATCACGGCCGACAGTGCTACGACACCGCGCCAGCATGCGCAGCGAGTGCGCCCCGTTTCACCAGCAGTACCTGCTTCATGCCTTTCTCCTTGCGACGATGGGTCCATCTCACTGGGTCGGGCCCGCCTGCGGACCCGCGGCTGTTTGTGCTCGCCCTGCTGCGCCCGTTGACGTCATCTCATCAGCCAGCGTCACCCAGCCGCCGCCCAGCGCCTGGTAGACACTGACCGCGGCGCTGAACACCTGCGCGCGATACTGCGCGAGCGTGAGCTGCGCAGGAAATAGCTGCTGATCGGCCTGCAGCACCGTCGAGTACGGAACGAAGCCACCCTGGTACTGCAGCCGCGCCAGTCGGGAGTAGTCGCTGAGCGCGTCGACCAGCCCTTGCTGGGCCTCGAGTTTCTGCTGCGTCTTTTGCTGGGCGATCAGCGCATTCTCGACGTCGGCAAAGGCACTCTGCACGGTGTTCTCATAGCCGAACAAGGCCGCCTGCTGCCCGCCTTCGGCTTGCCTCACCTGCGCGGTAACCGCCCCGCCGGTGAAGATCGGACCGACCAGGCTGCCGCCGTAGCTCCAGACGCGATTGGAGTTCTTCAGCACATCGGACAGGTCGGCGCTGACGCCGCCGAACGCGCCGGTCAGCGAGATCGTCGGAAAGTAAAGGGCCTTGGCCGCACCGATCTGCGCGTTGGCCGCGATCAGCTGCTGCTCGGCCTGCATCACATCCGGACGCCGCTCGAGCAGTTGCGATGGCAGCTCTGCCGGCGTTTTGGGCAGCGTCAGATCGGCCACCGATTTGCCGCGCGCAATGCGCCCTGGATTCCTGCCCAGCAGCACCGACAGCGCGTTTTCGGTCGTGCACGATCTGCTGCTCGATCGCCGGGATCTGCGCGGCCGCGGTCTGCGACTGCGACTTCGCCTGCGCGACGTTCATCTGCGACGCCATGCCGTACTTGAACTGCAGCTCGAATATCTTCAACGACTCGTTGTAGGTGCCCAGCGTCTTCTGCGAAACGGCAAGTTGCTCATCGAGCGAGCGCAGGTTCAGATAGTTGTTGGCGACCTGCGCCACCAGCGAGAGGATCACGCCGCGGCGCGCCTCGTCGGTCGCCAGCAGGTTCGCTTGGGCGGACTCGGTTTGCCGACGGATGCGCCCCCACAGGTCGATCTCCCAGCTCGCGCTCGCGATGACGCTGTAGCTGGACTGTGTGCGCGAAGTGGTCGTTTGGTTCGGCAGAAAATCCGTCGAGAACTGCTGGCGCGTGCCGCCCGCGTCGTATCCGACCTGCGGATAAAACGGGGACTTCGCTTCGGTGAGTATCGCTGCGGCCTGCTGCACGTTGGCTGCCGCCTGCTTCACACTCTTGTTGTTCGCAAGCGCTTCGGCGATCAGCTGGTCGAGCACCGGATCGCCGAACTGCTTCCACCACTCGGTGTTGATCGTGTCGGCCGTGTCCTTCGGCAGGTATTCGTAGGCGCCGGCGTTTCGATCTGCGGCCGGTGATAGTCCGGGCCGACCGCGCAGGCGACGAGTGCGCAACTGACAGAGCAAACCGCGGTCAGCGGCGCGACGCGCTTCACTCGGAACCCCCGGTCGGAGCGGTCACGCCGGGCGCTGGCGTCGCGATCCCGGACGCGCCGCCTTTGCGCTCCGCACGCCATTCGTTGAAGCGCGCGAACAGGTAGTAGAACAGCGGCACGTACAGCATCGCCAGCGTCGTCTCGCCGATCATGCCGCCGATGATGCCGGTGCCGATCGAGTGGCGCGCGTTGGCGCCGGCGCCGAGTGCGATCGCGAGTGGCAGCACGCCGAAGGCGAACGCGAGCGACGTCATCACGATCGGCCGCAGCCGCCGCTCACCCGCGAGCATCGTTGCGTCGATGATCGACTTGCCCTCCTGGTGCAGTTCGACCGCCGCCGAGACGCGCAGCACCGCATTCTTCGCGCCGAGGCCGATCAGCACCAGCAGACCGATCTGGAAGTACACGTCGTTGTCGAGTCCGCGCAGCCAGTTGAACACCAGCGCGCCGAGCACGCCGAACGGCACCGCGGTCATCACCGCGCCCGGCAGCGTCCACGACTCGTACTGCGCCGCCAGCACGAGGAACACGAAGATCAGACCGAAGACGAACGCGACCATCGACGTGCCGCCCGACTGCTTCTCGTCGTACGCGATGCCCGACCACGCAAACCGGTAGCCGCTCGGCAGAAGCTGCTGCGCCACCTCTTCCATCGCCTGGATCGCCTGGCCGGAGCTGTAGCCGGGCGCCTGGCTGCCGATGATCTTCGCCGCCGGAAATCCGTTGAAGTGCGGCAACAGGTCCGGGCCCGGTGACGTAGCTCGTTCTGCACCAGCGCGGTCAGCGGCACCATCTGGCCTTGCTGGTTGCGCGTGTAAAGCCGCGTGATGTCCTCCGGCGTCAGCCTGAAGCGCGCGTCGGACTGCACGATCACGAACCACGAACGGCTGTACTGGTTAAATTGGCTGACGATCAGCGATCCGAACTGCGCCTGGATCGCGTTGTAGACATCCTGCACCTGCACGCCGAGCAGCGTCGCCTTGTCACGATTGACGTCGACCTTCAGCTGCTGGCGTGTTGGCGCGGAAACGTGCGTGTTGAGGCTGGCGAGTTCGGGACGCGCGCGGCCGTCTTCAGGAACTGCTGCGTCAGTGCGTCGAGCTGGCGAGCATCGCCGCTGCCGACCGACTGGATCCAGAACTCGAAGCCGCCGGTCGCGCCGAGGCCGGGAATCGCCGGTGGCGCGATCGGCAGCACGAGCGCCTGGTTGATCGCGAACGATTTCTTGTAGACGTCGATCAGGATCGTGCGCGGGTTTTCGAGCTTCGCGGTCTCGATCGACTTGTAGCGCTCCTTGAAGTCCTTCAGCGTGACGAACAGCGTCGATGCGTTGGTCTTGAACCCCTGGTCGATGATGCTGTAGCCGTTGATGACGCTGCGGTTGAGCACGCCCGGCGACTCGGCGTACAGCTGGTCGACCTGCGTCGCCGACCTTGACCGTACGGTCCAGGCTCGCCGCGTCCGGCATCACGATCGCGGCCAGCACATAGCCCTGGTCCTCCAGCGGCACGAAGCTGGTCGGCGTCGTGCGGAACAGCAGCACGATCGCGCCGATGAAACCGGCGAGCAGGATCGAGCGCGATCACCGAGCGGCGGATCGTCAGCATCACGAGCCGGCCGTAGGCATCGGTCAGCTTCTGGAACTGCCGGTTGAACCAGCCGAAGAAGCCCTTCGTCTTCGGCGCCTCGTGCTTCAGCAGCAGCGCGCACATCGCGGGCGTCAGCGTCAGCGCGACGAAGCCCGGAGATCGCGACCGACACGACGATCGTGATCGCGAACTGCTTGTAGAACTGTCCGGTAGATCCCGGCAGGAAGGCCGCCGGGATGAACACCGCGCACAGCACCAGCACGACGGCGACGACCGGCCCGGACACTTCCTGCATCGAGCGGATCGCCGCTTCCTTCGGCGCCAGGCCGTGCTCGTGCATGTTGCGGTCGGTGTTCTCGACGACGACGATCGCGTCGTCGACCACCATGCCGATGGCGAGCACCAGCCCGAACAGCGTCAGCAGGTTCAGCGAATAGCCGAGCGCAAACATCCCGCTGAACGCGCCGACCAGCGCGACGAACACGGCGATGATGCAGATAAAGGTCGCGCGCAGGCTCTGCAGGAACAGAACACGACCAGCACGACCAGTACGATGCGCTTCGAACAGCGTGTGGATCACTTCCTCGATCGACAGGCGGACGAAATCGGTGGTGTCGAGCGCGACGACCGTCTCGATGCCGGGCGGCAGCGTCGCGCCTGCATCCCGTCGAGTGCCTTGCGCACGCCGTCCGATACGTCGAGCGCATTCGACGCCCGCCTGCTGGTAGATCGCGATGTAGGTGGCCGGCACGCCGTTGAGCTTGGCGTCGACGATGTAGCTCTTGAGCCCGACTTCGGCGCGCGCCACATCCTTCAGCCGCACGATCGCGCTGCCCGTGCTGCTGGCCCGCAGGATCATGTTCTCGTACTGCAGCGGGTCGATGAACGGACGCTGGGTCACGACCGGGAAGCTCAGCTCGACCGGCGCCTGCGTCGGCTGCTGGCCGATCTGCCCCGCGCTGAACAGCGCGTTCTGCGCCTGCACCGCGCTTCTGGATGTCGCTGGTCGTGATGCCGAGCGACGCCATGCGGTCCGGGTTCATCCAGATCCGCATCGCCTGATCGGGGACGCCGAAGATCTGCGCCTGGCCCGCGCCCGGCACGCGCTTCAGCGTATCGAGCACATACACGTTGGCGTAGTTGGCGATGTAATCGGACGTATAGCGCTCGGCGGGCCCCTTGACGGCGATCAGCATCATGATCGACGACGATTTCTTCTGGACCTGCACGCCGTTCTGCGTGACGGCATCGGGCAGTTGCGGCAACGCGAGGTTGACGCGGTTCTGCACCTGCACCTGCGCGATGTCCGGATTGGTGTCGAGCGAGAAGAACACCGTCAGCGTCAGCTGGCCGGTCGACGAACTGCTCGACGTCATGTACAGCATGTTGTCGACGCCGTTGATCTGCGTCTCGATCGGCGCGGCGACCGACTCGGCGAGCGTCTGTGAATCGGCGCCCGGGTAGGTCGTGTGGACGGTCACCTGCACCGGGATGATCGTCGGGTATTGCTCGATCGGCAGTGCGCGCATCGCGACCAGCCCGGCCAGCACGATGATGATCGAGATGACTGCGGCGAAGACCGGCCGCTCGATGAAGAAGCGCGAGAACATCAGCGTATCGCGAAGGCGATCTCGACGCGCCGCGCCTGCGCGGCATCCACGCTGCCGACGACGTTGGCCGGCGGCTTCAGGCGCAAGCTATCGGTCGACACGCCGGCCGCGACGAGCGCGTCGCGCACGGCCTTGGCGCGCTGCTCGGCGAGCGAACGGTTCTTCGCCGCAGGGCCGCGCGCGTCGACGTAACCGGTGATCTCGATCACATAGGGCACGCCGGTCAGCCCGTTGCCGATCGCGCGCACCGTTTCCTTCGCGTTGGCGTCCAGCGTGGCCGAACCATTCGCGAAATACACGCGCGCCGGCAACGCGACTGCTGTCCCCGCAGCCGGTGGAGACTTGGCGTCGCCCTTCATCGTCGCCGCGGCAGGCGCAGGCGCTGCGGCGACCGCAGGCAATGGCCTCGCCTTGACCGCCGCGCCGGATGTCAGGCTCAGTGCACCGTCGACGACCACGACGCTGTTCGGCTCCAGTCCGCCCGTGATCTGCCATTCGTCACCGACCCACGGCCCCATGGTCACCGGCCGCATTTCGACGGTGTCGTTCTTGCCGACCACCCAGACGAAATGTCCCTTGGGCCCTTGCTGGACTGCGCGCAGCGGCACCGCCAGCGCGTTCGGCCGGACCGCGCCTTTCAGCCGTGCACGCACGAACTGGTTCGGTCGCAGCAGACCCTGCGGATTCGCCAGTTGCACGCGCACGGTGAAGGTGCCGGTCTGGCTGTTGTAGGCAGGATCGGCGAACGTGATGCGGCCGGTCTCAGGGAAGAGCGACCCGTCGGCCATCACGACCTCGACGGTGTAGCTGTCGCCCGGCGGGCGCTTCAGCAGGCCACGCTCGATGTCATCCCGGTAGCGCAGCGCCTCGGCCTCCGACAGGCTGAACGTCACCCACATCGGCGACAGCACCGAGACCGTCGTCAGCTGGCTGTTGTTGGTGCTGACGTAGGTACCGTCGGCGACGATCGCGCTGCCGGTGATGCCGGTGATCGGCGAGGTGATCGTCGCGTACGACAGGTTGAGCTGCGCGCTCTCGAGGTTGGCGCGCGCCTGGTCGACGTTCGCCTTCGACGTCAGGTACTGCCCGTTGGCATCATCGAGGTCCTTTTGTGACATCGCATTTTGTTCTGTCAGGGGTTTGGTGCGGTCGAGGTTGAACTTCGCGACATCCAGCGCCGCCTGCATGTTGTTGAGCTGCGCCTGCGCGGCGTCGACCTGTGCCTGCAGCGGCTTCGGGTCAATCAGAAACAGCACCTGCCCAGCGCGCACGACGTCGCCCTCGGTGTAGACCCGCTTGTCGAGGAAGCCGCTGACACGCGCCTGGATGTTGACCGACTGCGAACTCTGCGACTGTGCGACGAACTCGAAGGTGACCGGAATGTCGCGAGGCGCGGCGACGACGGTCGTCACGTCGGGTGTGGGCCGCGCGGGCGGCGCCGGCGTGCCACGACCGCAGCCTCCGAGCACCGTGGCGACCATGCATAGCGCGATGGCTTCGCGCCCGCAATCTCTCATCGCTTCCCTCCACGCGGTGGCAGCTTTCGCCTCCGTGCCTTGCCGCGAGTTCGAGCGGCCGACTATATCGATCCCGGCTCCCTCCGAGCATCTCCGGATCGCCCCAGTCGCCGCATGGGCACGAGTTGTCGCGCGTCAAACGCGCACCTGAACCGTCAGCGGACCGGCTGCCGAAACGCTATAGTTGCAGTGCAGCATCAACGTCTTCTGCCCGCCCCCGCCATGAACAATCACGCCAAGTACCAACGCCTGCTGGACGCCTGTCGCGGCCTGCCGCCGATGCCGACCGCAGTGGTCCACCCCTGCGACGAAGCCGCGATCGACGGTGCCATCGGCGCCGCCCGGCTCGGCTTGATCAAGCCGATCCTCGTCGGTCCGAAGGAGCGGATCCGCGAGGCCGCGCGCAAGGCCGGGGTCGACATCGCGGCCTACCCGATCGTCGACGTTCCGCACAGCCACGCCGCCGCGGAAAAGGCGGTCGAACTTGTGCTGAGCGGTCAGGCCGAAGCGCTGATGAAGGGCAGCCTGCACACCGACGAACTGATGGGCGCGGTGGTCCGCCGCGAAGGCGGCCTGCGCACGTCCCGGCGGGTCAGTCACTGCTTCGTGATGGATGTTCCCGCGTACGAAGAAGCCCTGATCATTTCGGATGCGGCGGTCAACATCATGCCGACCTTGCAGGACAAGGTCGACATCGTGCAGAACGCGATCGACCTCGCCCATGCGCTGGCGGTTCCCGAGGTCCGCGTGGCGATCCTCTCCGCCATGGAGACGGTCAATCCCCAGGTGCCGTCGACCGTCGAGGCGGCGGCGCTCTGCAAGATGGCCGATCGCAAGCAGATCACCGGTGCCGTGCTCGACGGCCCGCTCGCACTCGATAACGCCATCAGCCTGACCGCGGCCGAGATCAAGAAGATCGATTCGCCGGTCGCCGGTCGCGCCAACGTGCTGATCGTGCCGGACCTCGAGGCCGGCAACATGCTGGCGAAGAGCCTGTCGTTCCTCGCGGGCGCCGATGCTGCCGGCATCGTGCTCGGCGCGCGCGTGCCGATCATCCTGACCAGCCGCGCCGATTCCGAACTGACCCGCCTGGCATCGTGCGCCGTCGCCGTGCTGGTGGCTCGTGCCCGGCGCGAGCAGCTGGCCCGCGCAGTGGCCTGAGACACCGATGGCCGAACAGGCGATCGTCGTCCTCAACGCCGGCTCGTCGAGCGTCAAGTTCTCGGTCTTCTTCCGGCAGCGGGGCACGCTTGAGCTGGGGCTGCGCGGGCAGATCGAGTCACTCTTCGGCGAGCCGCGTTTCGTCGCGAAGAGCGCCGAGGGCATCGAGGTCGGCGAGCGGAACTGGCCCGCGGGCACCAAGCTCGGCCACGACGGCGCGCTGGCGCATCTGTTCGCATTCCTGCGCGAGCGTGCGGGCGGTGCGCAACTCGTCGGCGTCGGGCACCGCGTCGTCCATGGCGGGATGCAGTACACGCAGCCGGTGCGCGTGGACGAAGCGTTGCTTGCGGCGCTCGACCGCTTCGTCCCGCTCGCGCCGCTGCACCAGCCGCACAACCTCGCCGCGATCCGTGCAGTGATGCAACGCGCCCCGGAGGTGCCGCAGGTCGCCTGCTTCGATACGGCGTTTCATCGCACCAATCCTGAACTCGCGCAGATGTTCGCTCTGCCCTACGAAATGCACGAGTCGGGCGTGCGCCGTTACGGTTTCCACGGCCTGAGCTACGAATACATCGCCTCCGTGCTGCCGACGGTCGACGCCAGAGCCGCCGCGGGCCGGACGATCGTGCTGCACCTCGGCAACGGGGCCAGCATGTGCGCGCTGCAGGCCGGCCGCAGCGTCGCCTCGACGATGGGTTTCACCGCAGTCGATGGCCTGCCGATGGGAACGCGCTCGGGCAACCTCGATCCGGGTGTCGTGCTCTACCTGATGGACGAACGCGGCATGGATGCGCGCGCGGTCGAGAAGCTGCTGTATCAGCAGTCCGGCCTGCTCGGCGTCTCGGGCATCGCCAGCGACATGCGCACCCTGCTCGCCAGCGCCGAGCCGCGCGCGCAGCTCGCGATCGATCTCTTCGTCTACCGGATCGCGCGCGAGCTGGGCTCGCTCGCCGCGGCGCTCGGCGGGCTGGACGCGATCGTCTTCACCGCCGGCGTCGGCGAGAACTCCGCGCCGATCCGCGCGCGCGTTTGTGCAGCGGCCGCATGGCTAGGTCTCGAACTCGACTCCGCTGCGAACGCCGCCGGCGGGCCGCGCATCAGCGCCGCGTCCAGCCGCATCAGCGCCTGGACCGTGCCGACCAACGAGGAAGTGATGATCGCGCGCCACACTGAACGGCTGCTGGCGCACTGATGGAGCGCGCATGACGCTGCAGATTCCCCATCCCGTGCTGGACGGCCGCAAGGCGCTGGTGGTCGGCATCGCCAATGAGCACTCGATCGCCTGGGGCTGCGCCAAGGCGTTTCGTGAGCTCGGCGCCGAGGTCGCGGTGACCTACCTGAACGAGAAGGCGCTGCCGCATGTGCAGCCGCTGGCTGCCGAACTCGGCTCGACGCTGTTCCTGCCGCTCGACGTCGGCGTGCCGGGGCAGCTCGAGGCGGTGTTCGAGGCGATCAAACGCGAGTGGGGCCGGCTCGACATCCTGGTGCATTCGATCGCGTGGGCGCCGAAGGATGATCTGCAGGGCGGGCTGCTTGAACTGCTCGGCCGAAGGCTTCGCGCGCGCGATGGACGTCTCGTGCCACTCGTTCATCCGCATGGCGCGGCTCGCCGCACCGCTGATGACCGACGGCGGCACGATGTTCGCGATGAGCTACTACGGCGCGAACCGCGTCGTGCCGAACTACAACGTCATGGGCCCGGTCAAGGCGGCGCTCGAGGCTGCCTGTCGCTACCTCGCCTATGAACTCGGTCCCGCAGCGCATCCGCGTGCATGCGATGTCGCCCGGCCCGCTGAAGACGCGCGCCGCGTCGGGCCTGAAGGATTTCGACCTGCTGCTGACCGAAGCCGCGCAGAAGGCGCCGCTGGGCGAACTCGTCGACATCATGGATGTCGGCTTTGCCTGCGCCTATCTCGCCACACCGTATGCACGGCGCATCAGCGGCGAAACCGTCTACGTGGACGGCGGCGTCCACATCATGGCCTAGCCGCCGGCCAGCAACGAAGGAGAACTCATGGACACCGGCAAGAATCTCGCCTCGGCAATGGACGTCTCCGGCAAGGTGGCGCAGCTCTATCAAACCCGTGTGCGCAAGGCACATCGAGCACTACGCCGCGCGCGTCAGCAAGGTCCGCGAGGATTATGTTGACAGCCTGTCCGAGCTGCGGTCGCCACTCGATTTCTTCAGCGACTGGGGCACATACGCGCTCGATTCGATGCAGCGCGGCGTGCTGTTTCTGGACGCGATGCGGCAGCGTGGCAATCAGTTCAACGAGCACACGCGCGCCGGCCTGCCGCCGGTCTTGCAGTTCGACTACGAGACGGTGCTGGACGGCCGCACGCTCGAGCGGCCGGTGAACTATGCGCTGGTGCGCATCGTGCCTCCGGAAGGAGTGACCGTCGATCCGAAGCGGCGACCCTACGTCATCATCGACCCGCGCGCCGGTCACGGGCCGGGCATTGGCGGATTCAAGGACGACTCGCAGGTGGGCGTGGCGCTGCGCGAAGGTCATCCGGTCTACTTCGTGATCTTCTATCCGCAGCCCGAACCCGGTCAGACACTGCTCGACGTCTGCGCGGCGGAACGCCGCTTCGTCGAACGGGTCCGCGCGCTGCACCCGAAGAGCCCGAAGCCGGCGATCGTCGGCAACTGCCAGGGCGGCTGGGCCGCGATGATGCTGGCCGCCTCGCATCCCGAGGACACCGGCCCGATCGTGATCAATGGCGCACCGATGTCGTACTGGGGCGGAGCCTGGGAGGACGGGCCGAGCGACAACCCGATGCGCTATGCCGGCGGCATGCTCGGCGGAACCTGGCTCGCATCGCTGTCTTCGGACCTCGGGGCCGGAGCTCTTCGACGGCGCCTACCTGGTGCAGAACTTCGAGAGCCTCAATCCCGCCAACACTTACTGGGACAAGTACTACCACGTGTACCGCAACATCGACACCGAGGTGCCGCGCTTCCTCGAGTTCGAGCGGTGGTGGGGCGGCTTTTACCTGATGAACCGCGAGGAGATCGAGTGGATCACCCAGAATCTTTTCGTCGGCAACAAGCTGTGGACGGGCGGCACTTCGGCGGGTGCCGGCAAGGTGTTCGACCTGCGTGAGATCCGCGCACCGATCGTGCTGTTCGCATCGATGGGCGACAACATCACGCCGCCGCAGCAGGCGTTCAACTGGGTCGCCGACGTCTACGGCTCGACCGACGAGATCAAGGCGCGCGGCCAGGTCATTGTCGGCCTGCTGCACCAGGACGTCGGCCACCTCGGCATATTCGTCTCCGGCAAGGTCGCAAAGAAGGAGCACGCACAGATCGTGTCGGTGCTGAAGTCGATCGAGTCGCTGCCTCCGGGTCTATACGGCATGGAGATCAGCGAGTCCGCTGGCAAGGACGGCAAGCCGCAGTACGACGTCGAATTCCGCGAGCACCGGCTCGAGGACATCGTCGCGCGACTGAACCGCTTCAAGCGCAAGGACGAGCAGGCGTTCCGCGCCGTCGAAAAGGTCTCCAATTTCAACCAGACCGCGTACGAGTTGCTCGCGCGTCCGTGGATCCAGGCCACGTCCAACGAAGCGACCGCCAGGATGGCGCGCGAACTGCACCCGTTGCGCGCCGAACGCTGGATGCTGTCCGACCTGAACCCGTGGCTCGGCGTGGCTGCGGCCAACTGCCGACGTTGTGCGCGAGCAGCGTTCGGCGCTCGACAGTGGCTCGGTGCCGCGCCAGTCCGAGCAGGCGCTGTCGGAACTGTGGAGCGCCACGCTCGACTGCTACCGCGCGGTGCGCGACGCGACCAGCGAGGCGTTGTTCTTCCAGACTTTCGGTTCGATGTTCGCGCTGACGATGCAGTACGACGCGCGGGCCGAGGCCGAACAGGTCGCCGAGCGTGCTGCAGCGGGCCGTACGCTCGTTCAGCAGGCGCTCGCGGGAATCGAGAGCGGCGGTTATGCGGCCGCGGTCGCGCGCATCGGCTATCTGATGGCACGTCATGGCGAGCCGTTGCCGCTGTACAAGCTGCAACTGCGCAGCGAGATGCTGCCGGACTACGCGGACGTGCTGCCGGACATCGATCCTGCGGAATGGCACCGACTGCGCGGTGCCCAGGAGGTCATCGTTCGCAATGCGCCCGAGCAGGCGTTGGCCACGCTGCCGAAGCTGCTCGCGTCAAAGGCGGACCGGCAGCGGCTGATGAGCTTCGTCGAGCGACTGATGGCCGACCCGCGGCTCGAGGAATTCAAGCCGACCGACGAGCAGATCGCGATGCTCGACCTGCTGCGCAGCAAGCTCGAGGTGTCACGGGTGCGCTCGCCGCGCAAGCCGTCGGGACGACGCGCGGCACGACGCAACGGACGCAGCAGCGCCGCGGTGCACTAGGGCTTCCGCGCCGGGCATCGGAGCCCGCGGCGGGCCACGGGCTCCTTCAGTCGTCGCCGCCGGTCGATCGCTTTCTGCGAGAACCCGCTCACTTGCCTCCGGTGGGCACCTTGCCGACGACGCCGGCCACGTAGTAATCCATCTTTCCCAGTTGCTCGTCGGTGAGCGTCCCGACGGCGAGCACCTCCTTGCCTTCATTGGTCACGATCGGGCCAGTGAAGGGATGAAAGGTGCCGGCGCGGATTTCGTCCTCGCGCTTTCTTAACGGCGTCGACGAGGTCCTTCGGCAACTTTTCGGACAGTCCCTCGAGCTTGATGAAGCCCTCCTTGATGCCTCCCCACACCGGAGCCACCGACCAGGTGCCGTCCATCACGGCGCGCGCGCGCGCCGTGTAGTAATCGCCCCAGTGGTGCGTGACGGCCGCAAGCTGCGCGTTCGGCCCGAACTTGCGCATGTCGGAGTGGTAGGCGACGGCCATCTTGCCCTTTTCTTCGGCGGCCGCCACCGCAGCGGTCGAATCGGTATGGTGGGTCACGACATCGGCGCCCTGCCCCATCAACGTATTGGCCGCGTCGCGCTCCTTGCCAGGGTCGTACCAGCTGTTGACCCAGACGACACGCACCTGCGCTTTGGGATTCACGGCACGCGCACCGAGCGTGAACGCGTTGATGCCCTGGAGGACCTCTGGGATCGGGAACGCCGCGACATAACCGAGCTGGCCCGTTTTGCTCATCCGGCCCGCGACCATGCCGGCGAGGTATCGGCCCTCGTAGAAGCGAGCGTTGTACGTGTTGACGTTGGCGGCGGTCTTGTAGCCGGTGGCGTGCTCGAAACGGGTCTTCGGGAACTCTTCGGCCACCTTGATCGTCGGGTTCATGAAGCCGAAGGACGTCGTGAAGATCAGCGCGTTGCCCTGCTGCGCCAGGTCGCGAATCACGCGCTCGGCATCTGCGCCTTCCGGCACCTTCTCGACGAAACTCGTCTTGACCTTGTCACCGAGCGCGCGCTCGAGCGCCAGCCGGCCGGCGTTGTGCTGCGCTGTCCAGCCGGCGTCGCCGACCGGGCTGACGTAGACGAAGGCGACCTTCAGCGGTTCCGCCTTCGCCGCCTCGGCGGGCTTTGCGGCTTCGACCTTCGGCGCAGCCGGCTCGGGCTTGCCGCAGGACGCGAGCAGCGCGGCAATGAGAGCAGCAAATGCGACGGAATAGATGCGTGACATGGTTGGCTCCGGGCGGGCCGCAATCGCGGATTTGCGGCAGCGCGCGATTCTACGCAGCCGGTTCTGCCGCATCGGCCGATTCTCGCCACTGCAGCGCGCGTGCGACACTGCGCGCCGCCACGCTCCGGTGAAACGGCACGATGCATATCGCGACATGATGCAGCGCTCGGCCCATGCGCTCGCACGACTGGAACGCCTGCGGCTGCAGCGCGGATCCGCGGCGGCGGGCGAACGCCTGCGGCTGTTGCGCCGCCTCGAACGTGCGCGGCTGCGCACGGCCGCCCAGGTGCGGCGTCTGCACGAGCTGCTGTGCTTCGCGCGCGCCTACCCCGACAACGCTCCCGTCCTGCGCCAGGCCGTGCGCATGCTCCGGCGCTTCGAACACCGCAGCGATCTGCGGGCGCATCGCGACGAGCTGTATGCCAGCGGAATCGCCGGCACCACGCTCTGGTTTCCGTTTTTCTATCCGACCGCTCGCTGGCTGGCTTCGCGCTGGCCCGACCAGCTCAGGCTCGATCGCAGCGACACAGTGGCCGAGGACTCGATCACCAAGCTGCTGCCCGCACTGGTGACTCCGCTCGAAGCCTACGCATTGCGCGAATCGCACCTGCCGGGCTATGCGGCGCTCGATCACCTGCGCGGCAAACGGACCGATGCCACCTTCCTGGTCGAACGGGTGGCCGCAATGCCCGGCGACGACCGCACACGCGAGGCGTTCTATGACGCGATCAATCCGAGTTGCGAACTCATGCCGGGCGGCACGACGCCGTCGCGCACCCTGGCCCATTTTTCCGGCGCGGAACGCACCTACCGAACGCGACCGCTGCGCGGCGATCGCCCCGATCTGCGCGAGGAAATCGGTCGTGAGCCGCGTCGCGTCCGGCGGGTGACACGCAGCGTCGCGCGTGAGCTGATCGACCTGGCGCGCGCATCAATGGTGACGCGCGAGCGCGATCTCGATGCGTTCGCCTACGGCAATGCCGCCGACACGTGGTGGATCGACGACGATGACGGCCTCGCCTTCGCGCTGATCGGCACGGCACCCGATCGACGCATCGCGCTGCCCGCCATTTACGGCGGCCTGACATTGCACAACGGCGTGCCGATCGGCTACCACCAGTCGGACATGATCGGCAGCGTGGCTGCCGTCTCCTTCAACACGTTCGAAACCTTTCGCGGCGCCGAATCGGCGCACGTGTGCGCACGCCTGCTGGCGGCCTTGCACGCACTATTCGGTTGCACCTCGTTCAGCATCGAGCCGTATCAACTGGGTGACGGCAATGATGAGGGCATCGCTTCCGGAGCCTGGTGGTTCTACTACAAGCTGGGTTTTCGCCCGCGCTTAAGGACCGCGGCGCAACGTGCGGCGGCCGAAGCGGCGCGCCTGCGCCGGGCAACGGGCCGCCGCAGCACCGAGGACACACTGAGATCGCTGGCCCGGCACCACGTCTTCTTCGATCTCGATCCCGACCGACCCCAGCCGCTGGTGCTGCCAGCTGCATTGGGCCTGGCCGTTGCAGACTACCTCGGCCGTTTACATCGCGACCGCGAGCAGGCGCTACGGCTTGCGAGCGCCCGAGCTCTTGCAGCGTGCGGATCGCCAGGCCTCGACGGCCTGACCGGGCCGCAACGCCGCGCATGGGACAAACTCTATGGGCTCTACGCAATGCTCGACACACGCGGCTGGACGAAACGAGAGCGCGCGCAGCTGGTGGAGCTTGTCCGCGCCAAGGCGGCCGCCTCCGAGCGCGAAGCAGTCCGCATCATCGCCGCTCATCCGCGACTGCTGCAGTCTTTGCAAAGGATCGCGGACCGAGCGGTGGCGAATCGCAGGAAGGCAACGAGGTAGCGGCTGCTGCCCTACTGCGTCTGAAGCTGCAACTGTCCCGCCGGGTCGCGAACGATGACGTAGCGGGCGCCGTCGCGGACGCGAATGCCGGGACGATCGCCCGACTCCGGCGCAAGGATCGCCAGCGATGCATCGATGCAGCGCGTGTGCGTGCGAGTGACGCGCGGCGCAAGGTCGAAGGTTTCGCGATCGACTTCATAGCGCAGGTCGACATCGGCGCCGTTGGCGACTTCAAACCGGATCGCCGCGCTGCTCGGGCGCCCGAAGAGCTGCACCGCGTAGTAGCGTCCACTGTCCGCGTTCTGTGCGATGCCGACGCCGATGTGCATGACCGGCGCGAGCAGCATGTTGCGGCGGTGCTCCGCCGACTGTTCCCAGCCCTGCAGCAGGCGCGCGGCCAACTGCTCGGTCGTGAATCCGACCGAATCGAACAGATAAGCGATGTTCTCGGCAACCATGCAGTGGCGGTAACCCGCTGCGCCGGCACGCTCGGCCGGAGCGCGCCCGTCGATCTCGTGACCGATACGATCCTTCGCCGCCAAGACATCGGCGAAATCCTGCGCCGCGTGACTCAGCCGCGGCTCGATCGACACTGGCAGAAGTCCGTTGCGGGTGCGGAAGGCGTTGGTCAGATCGATCACCCGAACGGCGACTGCCGGCAGGTCCGGACGGACCGTCTGCGCCGACGGCGGGGACGTTGATACGAAACAGCAGAGCGCGCCGATCATGTTGCGAAGCGCGTACGGGCTCACCGCTCTGAGTATCCCTTCACGCAGGCGCCGCAGCAACGCGACGGCAGCAAATGGATTCAAACAGTGCATAAGAAGCGGATCGTTCGAGAGGTGCCGGATGCGAAAGCTTCGCACGCCATTGCACGATACGGCGCGAGCAAGGGGGCAAGCGATGAGCGGAGATCCCGAGTGCGTTCCCGGCCTGCAGAATCAGGCCCCTGTCGATGCCAACGACGGCCGGCGGGCCTCGGCCGGTTGACAGCCGCGGACGACGGCGTCGCAACCGTCGCTCCGACCGCGGCAACAATGGTTCGAATTCCCGCGGTGTGCAGTTCCGGCCGTCACGACCCGTTGCCGTTGTGCCTGCGTCCGGCCAGAATGCCGGGGTTCCTGGGTCGATCGCGCTGCTGCAGTCTTTAGTAGCGGCGTGCCATTGGATCGATGGACGCAGGGAGCAGTTTGCGGCTGAAGTCGTGAGGCACCAGCGGACCTGCGCAGAGATGGGCCGCACCATACCTGCAGAGTGCGGCCAGAACCGAACGCGGAATTTTGCCGGCTACCGTGTCGCCTCGGAAACTGTTACGAAGTTCCCCGCGAAATGAATCCCACGCTCATTGGCATCGTCGTGTTTGCCTGCACGTTCGGCGGCGCATTGCTCGGACTCTGGTTGCGCGGTCGATTGCCGGCCCATCACGTCACCGACGCCACCAAGGACACGGTGAAGCTCGGGGTCGGGCTGGTGGCGACGATGACGGCGCTGGTGCTGGGGCTGGTGACCGCCTCCGCCAAGAACTCGTTCGACGCGGTCGATACCGCAGTCAAGCACACCGCCGTCGACATCCTGACGCTCGATCGCGTCCTCGCGCGCTACGGCCCCGAGACGAAGGAGATCCGCGCTGCGATGAAGAGCTCCGTAGGTCGGAAGATCGAACAGATCTGGCCGCGGGAGCACGGTCAACTACCCCAGCTGGACCCGGCGGATTCGCCGGCCGCGATGGAAGGTTTGGTCGCCGAAATCCGCAAGCTGACGCCGCGCGACGATGCACAGCGGCGGCTGCAGGAGCGGGCGGGTGACATCAGCGAGTCGCTGTTGGCTGCGCGCTGGCTGGCAGTCGCGGATGAATCCACGTCGATTCCTGCCGTCTTCCTCGCAATACTTGTTCTCTGGTTGGCGACGATCTTCGCCAGCTTCGGCCTGTTCGCGCCGCGCAACGCCACCGTCGTCACGGTGCTGCTGTTCTGCGCGATGACCGTCGGGAGCGCGGTCTTCCTCGTGCTGGAGATGGACCGACCGCTTCACGGCGTGATCAAGGTCTCACCGGAGCCACTGCGCAACGCGTACGAACGGCTGAACCGGTAAGCCACGCCTGCCTGTGCCGTCGCTCCCGAGTTACGGCACACCGAGCAGCAGATAAAGACTCCAGCGTCCCGCCCCGACACCAACCCCGACGTAGGCCGGCCCAAGGGCCGTGTCCGCGCCGAGGAAGACCGAACTGGACCACACCGTACCCGGCGACGGCAGGCTGTCGACGCGATCGCTGATACGGCCCACTTCGGCTGATCCACCGACGTAGATACCAGTGCCCAGCAGATCGGGCAGCGGCAGAATGCGGTTGTAGTACATCAGGCGGCCGAAAGCGAACTCGCGACCGGAGAATTCGTTGATGCGATACGCCGACAGCCGCAACGGACCGCCAAGGGTGAACGACTCGTAGGCCGGCATGTCGGATCCGAGCGACGACCCGCCGGCGGCAAACGCGTTCAGCGTATGCGGGCCCCAGCTCTTGACGGCGCGTCCAAGCGCCTCGACGCGGTTGTAGCTCACCTCGGATCCCAGCGATTCCATCGCGAAGTAGCCGGTTCCGACCAGCCCGTAGCCTGCCCGCGGGAAGAAGGCGCGATCGGTCTGATCGACGAAGAGTGCCGCGCGGA
Source organism: uncultured beta proteobacterium (assembly GCA_963707445.1). Lineage (GTDB taxonomy): Bacteria > Pseudomonadota > Gammaproteobacteria > Burkholderiales > Burkholderiaceae_F > JALORV01. The sequence continues at coordinate 160,500 of CAVPPW010000001.1, forward strand.
GCCCCGCGGTCGTTTGCCGAATCGACGGCAGCACCGGAGAACCGGTGTCAACACGGGCATCGACGCGCGACATGACGTAGCCCGCGCGCAGCTGACCCCAGGTCCCCAGCACTGCGCCGCCGTCCAGCCCTCCCTGCGTGACGCCGACGAGGTACTCGGCAACGGGGTTCTCGCCGTCAAATACGTCCCGGGTCTGCTGGCCGACGAAGATACTCGGTGCGACGAACCATTTTCCGGCTTCGTTCAGCGGCTGGTAGAACTCCGTCCCAAGATACGTGTTTTGGCCGAGCTGCACCTGCGTGGTCCATTCGGCGCCGAGGTGATTGATCCAGGACTTGCGGTACTGAACGAGGAGGTTGAACTGATTGTCGCCCGAGAAGTCGCTGGCGAGGCCGAGGCCGAAGCGCAGGTAGTCGGGCCCCCACGACTTCTCGACCGGCTCGATGAGCAGCGCGCGCGGACCGGTTTCGCCGCCGACGATTCGGTAGCTGATGCTCTCGTAGTCGCCCGTTCCGTACACGCGGCGCAGGTCGGCACCCAGCTTGTCCTCGGTCAGCGGCTCGCCGGGCTTGCTTTCAATCAGTGCCTGTGCGACCGCCGGGTTGGTGCGCTTCAGACCTTCGATGCGTATCTCGTCGACGCTGCCGAGCGCCTTTGACTCGGCCACCTGCTTCGAGCGCAGCGCCGCGTACTGCTCCGGCGGCAGGCTGTAACGCGTGAGCTTGTCTGCAAGGGCGCGCGTCGCGTCCTCGCCGATCTTGATCGCGTCCTTCGGAGCGCTCGAAGCTGCCGGCGCGTGATGTCGCCGAGGTCCGGCGCAATCAGCACGTCGTTCGGGCCGAGGCTCTTGATCTGCTGGTCGACCGTGTGCTTGCCAAGGAAGTTGATCAACTGGGCGGTGACGCTGAGGGCCGACGTGATCTCGGACGCGCTTCAGCGGCGGCGTGGAGATGTTGACGGCAATGATGACGTCGCCGCACAGCTCGCGCGCTTGATCGATCGGCAGGTTGTTGGCGATCCCGCCGTCGACCAGCAGGCGGCCGTCGATCTCCACCGGCGCAATGGCGCCTCTTCGCGCGCATCAACGACGATTACCGCAAGCGTGCTCGCAACACCGAGTACCACGATGGCGAAGTCCGGTACGACTACCTGAGACTGAACTGCGCCAAGACGATCGGCGCCGCGTTCCGGTATGGCGCGGGGTACAAGGACCTCGAAGTGACGAGCGCGCGGCTGCTGTCCCGAACCCGCCTCGTCGCGGCGGTCAACGCCAACATTCCGAGCGAAATGGCGATGCGTCTGATGCAGGAGTGGAACGCACGCGGCTATCGGATGGACGCGGTGTTCTATCGCAAGTACCCGGGGTCGAGCTTCGTCGATCCGCACGACGATGAGCCGGTGGCGTTCAAGGATCTGCCGAACCGTTTTCCGTCGGTTCTGTCGCGCGATTTCCGCAGAGAGGAATGGCAGTACGAGGATCCGGACAATCTCTTCGTGATGTACCTGCTCTACAACATCGCCCGCTACAGCGTGGTGGTGGACGAAACGACGAAGTCGCTCGAGATCGAGCAGAGCAAAAAGCCGATGCCGTACTTCGACGCGGCGAATCTGGCGGCTGAAAGCGCCACGTCGGACAGTTCACCAAGCGACGACTGGTTTGCGCAACTATTAACGGAACTGCCGAAGGCAATCCAACTCGTTGCAACGTTATCGCTTCTCCGGAGGGATATCCCTGATCGACGCCGAGAACTGCGCATGCTTCGCAGGATCAACCGGTCTGTGCCTGATAGTCGTGCTCGCAGGATTCTTGCCGAGAAAGTTGTCACTCTTCCAGTTCGTCGATGGCCTGATCGGCCTCGGCGCGAATCCTCCGCCGCAATTCGGACAGACATCGTGCAGGACGCGTTCAACGCAGCTCACGCAGAAAGTGCATTCATAGGAACAGATTCGCGCTTCGAGCGAATCCGGCGGCAGTTTCTTGTTGCAGTGTTCGCAGGTCGGACGCAGCTCGAGCATCGATCGCCTCCGCAGGGCTAGCGTGCGCGGCCGGGCGTGGACGCGCGCGTGACGGCCCTGGGACGCTTCTTCGAACCGGGATAACAGATCGGGCAGGGGCCAGCGCCTCGATACTTGTGACCGCGGCTGCAGGTTTTCCAACCGCCGGGGTTTTTCACAGCCATGTTCGCTCCTTCGTTGATGATCAGCTTGCGGTAGTCAGAACCTGAAGCTCAGGAGACTGAGTCGGACTCGCCCTGACTGTCGCGACCGTAGTGCGCAAGCGCTGGATCCGACGCGGCCCACGAGACCTTCTGCGAATGCCAGATCTCCCGGGTCGGCGGAAAACGGTCCGGCTCATCGAGTGTGGCCGTCGTAAGCTCGATGGCATCGCGGTCGTCTGCGTGCTGGTATGCGAGCGGTGTCCCGCAAGTCCGGAACGGAAAGGATGCTCCGGCGCCCGTGGTTGGACAAGGGACACACGACGCCCGAGGATCAGGATCGATCCTGTGACTCGTGCTCCAGCAGCGCCGCGATCCTGCCGACGGTCGCCCAATTCCTCGATGTCGCGGCTCGACCCGCTTTGCCGAGCAATGCCTCTGCTGCACGACATTCGAGTATCCCGTTCGGGCACCACAGATAGGCCGCGTGCCGCCCCAGAAGGAACTTCTCCGGCGGACGGGTCAATGGCGCAAGCAGCGCTAGGCTGCACAGATCGTCCGCGGATGCGGTGAATGCGACCAGCAGCCGCGAAGGATCCGTAGCTACGGCTGCAAGTTCGTTCTCCGCGCGGATTGCCGCGAGATCAGCGGCCGACTTCACGATCACATGTGCGTCGATGCCGAGCGTTTCGACCAGCGCCGCTTCGATGCGACGCGCGTGCGCTGGCGCGGAGCCGGTCGTGCTCTCGAAGATCGCGTTGCCGCTGTTGAGCAGCGTCTGCACGTCGCGGTATCCGAGTGCGGCCAGCAGGTTCCGCAGCTCGGCCATCGGCACGCGCCTGACCTTGCCGACGTTGATACCGCGCAGCAGGGCGACGAAGCGAGGCACGGTCGCCGCTAGGCGTCGCCGCGCGCGGACCGTCGACCGAACCGCGCGGCGAGGCGGGCCGCAATCACCGCAGGCACGGCGAGGATCGCGAACATTGCGATTCCCAGCGGCCAGAGGTTGCCGAGTTCGCCGTTGCGAACGCACATCGCGAGAAACTGCGAAGCGAACAGCACGGCGGGCCAGCGCCACGGCCGCTCGGGATAGAAGTAGCCCAGAAGCGCCGCGGCGACAATGGCAGCCGGATAGGCGAGCGCCCAGTACGCGCCAGCGTCCCACGGCTCGCGCCTTCCGGTCAGCATCGAGATGCCGAACCACAGCGCTGCTCCAAGCACGGCCGCGATAACGAAAGGCGTTGGCCCGCTCGGGGTCGCCGGCAGATCCGAGTTTCGAGGTCGCTCGTGATTCATTCGGCAGCAGACAACAGGTTCGCATCGCGGACGACGAGCCACGAGCCGTTCGCCTGCTTGCGCAAAATGGACAGCGCGTTGCCTCGGCGCGAAGTCTCCGCCCCGCCCGCGAGCGGGGTGACGCGGACGTTCAGCATGCTCCAGCAATAGGCAAGGTCGCCGGAGACCACGATCTCCTGGATCTCACCGCTCGAGTGAATGCGATGCTCGCTCAGCAGTTTGCGCAGCCCCTGCTCGAACGTACCGCGGCCGCGCATCGGTGGCTGGCCCGCCACCAGAAAGATCACGTCATCGGCCATCAGTGCTAGGACCGCATCGACGTCGCCCGCGGCGGTCGCGCGATGCCACGATGCAACCAGATTGCGGATCGCCTGCTCGTCCGCGTTCATGCGAATGCCTGCTCCGTCATGTTCGACCCATCCGTCGCGCCTCGATATTCGCGGTTCGCCGAAGTACCGGCGAACCGCTGAACTCCGTCATGCGCCCCCGCTCATGCGTCACTCCGGCGCATCCCACTGGGGATTCCAAGCGACCTCCCAAAGATGCCCGTCCGGATCCTGAAGCTACCCAGCATATCCGCCCCAGAACGTGTCATGCGCCGGTTTCACGATGGCCGCCCCCGCCCGTTTGGCCTGCTCCATGACCGCGTCGACCTCCGCGCTGGACGCGACGTTGTGCCCGAGAGTGAAGTCGGTGGGGCTGGGGCTTCCGGCAGCAACCCCCGTGTCGTGCGCGATACTCGTCCGCGGCCAGAGCGCGAGCTTTATCCCGGATTGAAGATTGAAGAACGCGACCGCGCCGTGCTCGAATTCCGTGCCGACAATGCCATCGGTCTGCAGGCCAAGGCCATCACGGTAGAACCGCACCGCGCGCGAAAGGTCGTCAACTCCGAGCGTGATCAGCGTAATGCGGGGCTTCATGCGAACGCGACCTCCAACCGCTCACGTTCCGAAGTACCCGACTCCGCGGGCCATTAGTGCCGCACACAGCAGAATCAGAACGATGCCGGCCAGCTCCCAGTGAAGCACCGCGCGCATCGAACGTATCGTCTGCGCGGCCACTGCTGGCGCCCGATCCTCTTTCAAGGCGGCTCGCCACGAAAGAATTTTCCGGGTCGGATAGATCGACAGCAGCCCGACGGCGGCGAAGAGCGAGAGTTTCGCTATGAACGGCACGCTGTGGAAGTAATAGGCTGCACCCTTCTCGAAGAAAAAGACTCGCAACAGTCCGACGACGAGCAAGGCGCCCGCGGCGGCGCCGTAGATCTGATCCGCCCGCAGAAGCTTCCTTGCGTTGGCTACGTTCAGCTCACTCTTGATCAGCACGAACTCGACGGCGATCGCCGCGACCAGAACGAACGCTGCGAGGTGATGGAGGAAGGCGAAGAGTGCGGCCATGCGCGGACTCGAATCAGGCTTCCGGCGCGTGACACACCGCTTCGATGTTATGCCCGTCCGGACCGATGACAAACGCGCCGTAATAGTTCGGGTGGTAATGCTCGACGGATCCCCGGGGGCCCCGTTGTCTTTGCCGCCTGCGGCCAGCGCGGCCGCATGGAACTGTCGAACCTGCTCCCGGTCGGCTGCTGAAAACGCGATGTGGATCGGGCCAGGGGCGCTGCCGAACGAGCCGAACCAGAATTGCGGCTTTCCGTCCCGTCCGATCATCGCCCAGCCGTCACCTTCGACCACCACGCCGATGCCAAGAGGCTCGAGCGCTCGCACGAAGAACGCCTTGGTCGCGGCGAAGTCGCTGACGTTGATGCCGATGTGATCGAGAATCATCGTGTGCCTCGTTGACGAACGCAGACAATCATTTTCGCGCACGGATCCCTGGTCGGGATCGGACCGTTCATCGCGGCTCGGCCAAGTGAAGGGTTGGACGGCCAGCTCCGTTCAAGCCAGCTCCCCACGGACGGTCAAGACGACTGACCCGCCGACGCTCACCTCGCGGCGCCCGCCCACCTTCTGTCCTCGGAGCATGATCAACGACGGCCGGCCAACTTCGTGACCCTTGCTCGATGCGCACGGAGAAGCCCGTGTCCGGCAGCAACCCATGCTCCCAGAGATACGTCCCGAGGAAGGCGGCACCGTTGCCAGTTGCCGGGTCCTCGCGGACACCATGCGCCACGAAGAAGAACCGCGCGCAGAAGTCGTTGCCGGATTGATGCGTTTCACGGCAGAACAGGTAGACAAGGGGTGGAAAGCCCTCGTTCGCCAGGGGCGCGTAAGCCGCCAGATCGAGCCTGGCTCGCCGCAGCGCGTCGAGGCTGCGCAGCGGGACGATCATCGCCGCAGTTCCGGCGGAAAGCTGCTGGACCGGGCTCGCAGTGACAATGTCCTCGGGCGAGAGTCCGAGCGCTGCAGCCATCGGCTCGCGCCGGCAGGTCGGCCCGAGCGCCACCGTTGGTGATACGAACCAAACCACCTCTTGCCCGGGAGTAGAGCCCTCGAAGGCGACGGCAATCCGTCCAACGGAAAGATTCAGCTGCAGCCGCGCAGAAGAGTTCGCGGAGTGCAGGTGACGCAGGACCCATGCGGTGCCGAGGATCGGATGCCCGGCAAAGGCGATCTCGGCCGCCGGCGTGAAAATTCTCACCCGGTAACTTCCGTCATCGTCCGGCACGCGGCGACACGAAAGTCGTTTCGGAGCAGTTCGCCTCTGCCGCCAGCAACTGCATCGTCTCATCGGGCAGGGTGTCTTCGCCGACGACCACCGCGAGTGGGTTACCGGCGTAGGGTCGCTCGGCAAAGACATCCACCAGGTAGAAGCGACGCTTCATGTCGATGCAGTGGCTTGGCTCTGACGTTCAGCGGACAGCGCGGCGCCCGGTGTTTACTGCAGAGCGCGGCACCCGAGCGCTCTGGCGGCAGGTAGCCGCGCTGGAAAACTTGCCCTCGCGCGAGTTATCCATAGATAAGAGCACCCGCGATTACTGCGGCATCCAAACCGATCCAGCCCACACAGGGCAAGTAGATGTTTTTGTCACGTTTCTGTAGTCCAAACCAGAACCACAAAACGGCAGACAGCAGATACGCGCTCCACGACAACACGGAAACTCCGGCAGCCTGTTGACCGATCCAGATGGTCAGGACCTGCGGCACGGTCATGAGCAACGTGAAGATCGACATGCCTCCCAAGAGGCGACGCAGCAGCGTGTTAGAGCTCGAGTTGACACCGGCTGGAGTGAGCGGATCCGGAGCCATGGTCACCTCCACAGACTGTTGGTCCTATGCCGCTCGACGCTGGCGTTGAGCGGGCCGCGGCTTCGTTGTGCGTGCGCTCTCGAACGCACGCTTGCTGCGACACGTTAAACAGTGACGCGTTCCTGCGCTGGAAGGTATTGTCTAACGACCGCCCGGGCACGTTGCACCCATTCCTCTTTCTGGCCCACAGGCGCGACATAGTGAACGACACTTTCTGCAGCTTTCCAGCCTGCGAGGCGGGCGATCACCCACGCTGCGAGATAGTGGGACCCCAGGCAACCTCCCGCCGTAGCCACGTTTCCGTGTGCGACAAACGGTTGGTCAAGAACCTCAACTCCCGCTTCCTCAACCCAGGGACGCGTCTTTGAATCGGTGCATGCCGGAAGATTTGCCAGAAGACCCAGCTCGGCAAGCACCAGCGCTCCGGAGCATTGGCCGCCAATGATCTGACGCGATGGGTCAAGCCTTAGCTCCGACATCAGGCTGGCTGCTCGCACCAGATCCCGCGTATGGATGCCGCTTCCAACAATCACCGCTTCAGCTTCACGAACGAAACTCAATGGGGCCTGTGATTGCACGACGACCCCGTTCATCGACGCAACCCGTTCGGACGGGCACACGATCAGCGCTCTTAGCTCGGGCTGCTTGACGCGATTGATCATCGCCGAAGCGATGAACGAGTCGAGCTCATTGAAGCCTTCAAAGGTGACGACTGCAATCCGCATATGCGCTCCGGGGTCGATCAGTTCCGACGGGTGGTCCAACCTTCAACGTATTGATCCGCTCGTATGCGCGGTTGGGCGTCTGCGCGCGCACAACCGGAGAGACAATGGATTTTGTCTCAGGCGTGCCAGCGAACACCAACGTGGCGATCAACAATCCAATCAGCAAAACGACGGCGGAGGTCGTGAACCACAGGACGGTCTTTCGATACTCATTCGGATCGTCATCTTCAAGCCGCAGAGAGCGAACCAGCGCGACGATCTGGAGCAGGACGGCAGCGACCAAAGTGCCGGCCGCGATGATCGATCGCGCAGCCCACTCGCCCGAGGCTTCAAAACCCCAGAACCGGAAGAAGGCCAGTGAGAAACCCAAGAGGACCGTGATCGCCGTAATGATTCCCTGCCGATAGCCTTGCGGCAGCGGGCGATGCGGTTGCTCCGGAGTCGGCGTCGGCTGGCGCCCAGTGTCGTGCTCCATTGCCCTCCTCGTCTGCCTCAGGCCAGGAGCAACGAGAGCAAGGCCAACTGCAGCAGGAAGCGCTTGAACAAAGAGAATCTTCCGACTTGCAGTTGCCGCGCCATAGAGGCCCGCGATCAGCACGCAGCTGAGAAAGAACACCTTGATGTTGGTGCCACTAGCACCAAGCGTAAGGCCCCACACCAAACCGGCGGCCAAGAAGCCGTTGTAGAGCCCTTGATTTGCGGCGAGGACCTTCGAAGCCTTTGCAGCCTCGAGTGTCTGACCAAACGCCCGCAGGCCAGCCGGCCTGTCCCAGAGAAACATCTCCAGAACCAAGAAGTACACATGCAGCAGTGCGACCGCTGCCACAACTATGTTCGCGACCCATGCCACAGCCTGGCTCCCGCACTATTTTTTTGGAAGAGAAGAAGCGTATTCAACGCCGCGACGCACCCACTTGGCAAGAGACGCCGGATCGCTGACGCCCGCGCCACCAACCAGCAGCCACCCCTTCATCGGACGACCAGTGATGTCGAAGATTCGAGCACCAGGCTCTTTAAGAGCGGCGTCCGACGATTCGGGAGCAATTCGAACGATGAGCTCGCTACCGTGAACGCCAACACTCATATTGCCGTTGATCAGAAAAGCGAGGCCGCCAAACATCTTCCTCTCGACCAGTGCACCCTTGCGGCCAAGTTGCTTGCGCACGCTATTCGCCAGCTGCTCGTCGAAAGCCATAGCTTCTCCGCGCGGTCGACGATTACGTGGCTACCGTCTGAGTTCGTCCGCGTGCGAAGGCGGGCAAAGCTCGCCGCGGCGAGTCGGTTGGAATGAAGGGTTAGTTCGCATCTCGCTACTTGCGCTGCTCAGACAGAGCCTTTGCCGCCTCTTCCCAGTTCGCGCCGTCAAAACGCTTCAGAGGGAGGGACGAGATATCTATGCCGTCGATGCAGCGAACGTTGACCGCCCATCTGCTTGGATCGAGGCGTGGGCGGGAAAACGGATGAACACCGCAGTGCCGGCAAGAGTAGTGCTTGGCCGTCATTGTGTTGAACTGATAGAGCGTCAGCTCGTTCTCACCCGCGGTGATGCGCAGGCTCGAGTCCGAGGCGCCGTGCCACAAGGCTCCGACTCGGCGGCATAGCGAGCAGCTGCACTCCATGACGTAGTCAAGCTTCGCGTCCAGCTCAAAGGAGACTCGGCCGCAGTGGCAAGAGCCTCGATAAGTTTGCCGAGCATTCATCGTGCGACCTAGTAAACCAAGGTAACTGGCAACCGCCCAGCGGTCAAAGCCGCGTGCCGAGCGTCCACGTTGACCGAGCGGTTGGGCGTCAATGCACCGACTTGCCGCGGGTTAGCCTGGACGTTGCGCAAAGGGCGCGAGTTCCCCCGGCTTCCGGAGCATCTTGTCCACTTCCGCGGCATGCAGCTCCTCGACATAGATCATCTGTCGCGCGAACTCCTCCAATGCCACGGAGCGTCCCTCAACCAGCGCGAGGAGTTCGCGGTAAAGCTCGAGCGAGCTGCCCTCGGCTTCCAGTGATTCACGAAGCATCGCAGCGATGTCATGTTTATGAGAATCCAGAAGAGGACCGATCACCAGGGACGGATACGCTCCGAGCGTGGTAATCCATTCTCCGACCTGTTGGGCATGCTGCAGGGATTCGGTGGCCTGTGCGCGCAGCCATGAAACGATGGGAATGCGACCGAAGCCAAAGACGAGGAGGGAGTAATGCGTATAGCGCACAACGCCGGCCAGCTCCGCCTCGAGCAATCGGTTCAATACGCCAACAACCTGGTCTTTATCGATCTTTGACATTGATCACCTCGCACAAACGTAGAAGGAGCCATCGCACTCGCCGTCTCGGCCCCGACGCGGTTGAACGCGTGGTTAGGCGCCACCGAGCGCGACGCGCCTTACCACAATGGTTTGCTCAACTTCTCCGTGAACGACGGAAACATGATGTTGAAGCTGATGCTGATTCGTTCTTCGTCACTCATGTTGGCGTCCACGGAATGTTCAAGATACGAAGGAAAGACTAACAACGTGCCGTTGGTCAATCTAACCACGACCTGGTCCGTATTCTCGGCCGTAAGCTCTGTCACCGGGGGCCGGATAACGTAAGTCTGTCTCCTTGGGTCGTGAAAGTTTATTGTGTCAGAACCAGGGTGAACGCGAACGTAGTAGACGCCGCTCAGGAAGTTGTTGGGATGGCTATGGGACTTGTGCACGGCGCCCTTGGCGAGAACCGTGGCCCAACAACCCGTTATTTCGACAGCCGTCGTTACCGATTCGCAAGAATCGAAGAATGCTCATTGCAACATGATCGACGACAGAGACCAGATTCGTGAAATTCTTCGCGTTCATGGAGCGTCTGTTCCGACTGCCACCCGTGACCGGGCTCGAGGATGGGCAGGTCCCGCCTTAGCCTCTCAAGCGTCGCCATGACTCTCGCGTCTATGGCATCGCGCAACTCCGGTTTGAGCGAAATTTTCCACACCAGAGTGGGAAACATCGGAATCACATCCGATGCTTGGATCCAACTGTGGGCGTCCTTGAGCATGGATAGCCGCATTCCGCCTGGTTCAGCCGCCTAACGATCAAGTTAACTGGCGCGCCGCCACGCAGCAAGTAGACACATGCCGGCGCGTCCAGTTGAACGCGGGGTTGGGCGGAAACTTCACGTCCGCGACTCTTGAAAGGTCTTCAAGCCATCGCCAAAGCGGACCCACGCAAGATCGTGACTCAACCACGAGTGATGGGTTGGCGGAAACAGATTCGGATCATCGAGGCTGCATGTCGTGATATCGATAAATCCGCCACCTTCACGATGCTCGTACGTTAACGGGGTGCCGCATGCGCCACAAAAAGTGCGCAGCACGGGCTCGGACGAATGAAACTGCGACGGCTGTCCGCGAAGCAGCTGAAACTGATCGGTCGCAAACGTCACCCAAGCGACTACTGGCGCGCCTGCGACACGGCGGCAAGTCTGGCAGTGGCACACCATGCTGTTGCTCGGTTTGCCACTGACGCGATAACGCACTGCGCCGCAAATGCAGCCGCCTTCGGCTCCTGATATTGCCATCGCAGTTCCTCCCGCTGCCTAAGTCCTGCTTCCTAAGAATTCCCAATGTACTTGGAATGGCTCATTGAACGACCTCGTAGTGGCGGACAACTCGGTCGTAGTCAATCATCATGTCGCGGACCTCCGGTGGAACAACGGCATCTTCCACGTTGGCCCCAGCAAACGCATGGATGGCCTCAAGGGACTTCCACTGGGTGACGATCAGGAACTCGACGCCCTCGGGCACGGTTCGGCGCAAGATTGACGCGTTGACGAAGCCCGGGATCTTTGCGATAGCGGGAAACGTCTCCGCTCGAAGATGTGCGATGTAGGCCTCAGCGCTGGAAGCTCTGGCCAGGCCTCTCCACTGACGAGAAATCATCGTGTCTCCCACGGCGTTGCTTGCGCCGCCTAACGCTCCGCATCAGCGGCGGCGCGTAGCGCCGTCCGATGGATGCTGTTGTTAGACGGCACAGCTCGCAAATTGCTAAGGCCTCACGACAACGAGATGGGCCGACAATTGGAACACCGCTCTTCCATCCGCCGTAGCGTAGGGACTGAGATCCTGCTCAGCTTCCTCCAATATGCGGCGAATCTGATCCTCGGTTAGGTTTACTCCCACCAACGGCAACCAACCTCTCAGGTCGGCTTCGACCATGGTCCGAACGCTGGGGAACTGCGCAGTGCCGTGATGAGTAGTGATTTCGGCTGAGGCCGCGCCGACTTCCGAAAACAACTCGGCGAGATGCTTCCGGTTGCCGAGCACGAATGGCATACGCAGCGCATCGGCCGCTTGTCGACCGGCCGTGTGCTCCAGTAGCACTACCTCCGACGCGTACGCGGGCATGCTGTCGAGAGAGTCCCAGACCGCAACCGCCAACCGTCCTCCGGGAGCGAGAACTCGCAGCATCTCGCGAAGGGCTTGGCGCTGGTCCCTGAAGAACATGAGGCCAAACTGGCTCACGACAGCGTCGAAGGATTGGTCAGGAAAAGGCAGCGACTCAGCAACTCCCTCTCGCCACTCGATGGACGGTGCAAGCTGTTTAGCTACCGCAACCATTCCGGGATTTGGGTCAATCCCTATAACCGCCCCGGTGGATCCAGTTCGTAACGCGACTTCACGCGCAAGAATTCCCGTGCCGCACGCAACATCTATCACTCGTTGACCAGGCTGGATGTCGGCGGCGCCTGCGACTTTCGGAGCCCATTGGTTGAACAGCGCCGGCACGAACAACGCTTCGTACGCGTGCGCTGCATCGATATGAGCCTGTGACGTCGATTCGCTCATATGGTGTTCTCCTCTTAGTGCCGCCTCACGTCCAAGTTGAGCGGCCCGCGGCCTCCGATGCTGTCGCTGCGCGAATCACTGAATTTTGGCGAAGTCGCCATGCCGACCGAGGCCGTCCTTGAAGCGGCTCGCACCCGATACGCCGTCCTCGATGAGCGCTTCGCGTCCGTTGTACCATTCCTGGATCAACGCGTCGCGTACGCTAAGCCCGTGACTCTTGATGGCGGAGCGTCGATCGGCGCGCACGCACACCTGTGGGAAGCGCGCAATCTCCCGTGCCAAGTTCCTCCGCCTTCTCGCGCGCGCCCCCTTTGGGGGTGACGTATTCGCACAAGCCGATGTTCAAGCACTCCTCCGCCGGGACTTTTCGCCCCGTGAGAATGATCTCCAGCGCGCGACCCTGGCCGACGATTCGCGGCAACCGCACGGTTCCTCCGTCGATCAGCGGTACACCCCAACGGCGGCAATAGACGCCGAAGTAGGAATCTTTCGCCATCACTCGGAAATCGCACCATAGCCCCAGTTCCATACCGCCGGCGACGGCAGGGCCCTCGATTGCCGCGATGACCGGCTTGTCCAGCTCAAGCCGCGATGGCCCCAGCGGTCCGCGCGGAATTTCACCGCCGTTGCCACGCGGCCGTGCAGCGGGAATATCGAGCTCCCCGAGCGGATAATCGGCATTGAGCGTGCTGACGTACTTGAGATCCCAGCCCGCGCAAAACGCCCCGCCCGCGCCGTAGAAGACCGCAACGGAAGCATCCTTATCGGCATCGAATTCAAGAAAGGCGGCTGTCAGCGCATCCGCACTCTCGGGGTCCATGGCGTTACGGGCTTCGGGCCGGTCGTGAATGACGGTCCATACCGGTCCGTCTTTCTCAATTCTCACTGCCATGTTGGATATCTCCTTGCGTTGGTCATTGGACGCACTCGGCACGGTCTTGACACCGCAACGTTTGAGTTCAGCCGCATGCGAAGGCTGGCGAAGCCAGCCGTAGCACGTCGGTGGAACAAAGGTTAGGCGTCACTTGCGGCGCGACTCACGAAGCCGCCAGTGCGACTTCAAGTCCCGACGGGGTGCGCGGAACACCCACCATGAACACCACGATGTGACAAGGCTCAGAGCCCTTGTTGCGCCAAGCATGCCGCGTGCCGTTCTGGACAACGGTATCTCCGGCGCGCAGGTGAACGGAGGCACCATCATCCAGCTCCAGCCACACCTCACCAGAGATGATGTACTCAAAGTCGATGGTGTTGGTAGTGTGCATGCCAGGACTCTTGCGTTCCATGTGCTCGGCGAGACCGGGCAGTTTGGCTTCGAACTCCGCACGCAGGATTTTTCGATCACCTTGCGTAAGTTGAGTCTGCAACTCCGGCGCGACGGTGAACGTCATGAAGCGGAAGCCGCCAAGTGGCGGGAAGTACTCCGTGTACACAGGCGGGGAACCGTTATCTGGAAACTCGGGCGCGCGGTCAGCGCCCCAGAGTCTGTGAAATGCGGCTCCCGGAAGTTGGGCAAAGGTGACACCTTCGACCGTGGTGTCGCTGACAAAGACGGCCTTGCCCTGCGCGTTGTGCCCCGTAGTCACTCGTCGAATCTTCATGGCAACCCTCTACGAACACAGCTGAATTGACGTTTAGCGTCGGCGCTCAGCCACGAGTATCGAATGAGGTGACTCATACCGTGACGTAACGACGCTGTAGTTCAGAGGCGCGGGCCGATTGAACGAACCGGGCTGCCCTCGACGACTCTTCGGCTGGTTGCATCACCGCTCGATGCTATCGCGCGTTCTGTTGCAGGTACTTATGGACGAAGGCGATCGCCATGCTGCCCTCGCCGACCGCGGAGGCGACTCGTTTCACCGGGCTCAACCGCACATCGCCGCAGGCGAAAATCCCGGGGGCGCTCGATTCGAGGAGATAGGGATCGCGGCCGTTGGACCAGTGCCCGGCCTTCACCACGTCGTCACCGGTCAGGACATATCCTCGATTGTCGCGAGCGATGTCCGCCGGCAGCCACTCGGTTTCCGCATCGGCGCCGATGAAGACGAAAAGTCCGCCGCAGTCTGCTCGACGCACCGTTCCGTCGCGCCGTCGCGTATGTCGATTGCTGTCAGATGGGTGTCGCCATGCGCGGCGACGACTTCCGAATGCGGTTGAACCGTCACGTTCGACTTCGCCGCGAGCTGCTCGATCAGGTAGCGCGACATGCTCTTTTCCAGCGAATCGCCGCGCACGATCAGCGTCACCGTGCGCGCATGATTGGCAAAGAACAAGGCGGCCTGACCGGCCGAGTTTCCGGCACCGATGAGATGGACGTCGAGTCCGTGGGTGGTACTCGCTTCGCTGCGTGCCGCGCCGTAGTAGACGCCCTTGCCGATCAGCCGATCGAAACCGTCGATCGTCAGGCGACGCCAGGTCACGCCAGTGGCGAGAATGATGGTTCGCGCCCTGACGATATCGTCGCCATCGAGGAGAACCTGACGCGTGGCCGGATCGATGCGAGCGACCGAGCGCGTGACCAGTATCTCCGCCCCTAGCCGCCTTGCCTGCTGGAGCGCGCGGCTCGCAAGTTCGTCGCCGGAGACGCCGCTCGGGAAGCCGAGATAGTTCTCGATGCGCGAGGATGTGCCGGCCTGACCGCCGGGCGCCTCGCGCTCGACCACGAGCGTGCGCAGTCCCTCCGACGCACCGTATACGGCAGCCGCGAGGCCCGCCGGCCCGCCGCCGACGATGATGGTGTCGTACTCGGGCAGACGCGCACACGTCTGGAGGCCTAGACGCTCGGCCAGGTTGCGCGTCTCTGGTCGACTGAGCAGCGTCCCGTCAGCCA
>CAVPPW010000002.1:0-310455 GCA_963707445.1 uncultured beta proteobacterium
TCACGGCGATCTCCGCTGAAGGCCACGCGAGATTAACGTCAGTACGGATATGTTTCGAGGACATGACGCAGTAGGCACCGCCATAAGCCTTGCGCGTGATCACGGTAACCTTTGGCACCGTCGCTTCGGCGAACGCGTAAAGCAGTTTCGCACCATGCGTGATGATCCCACCGTGCTCCTGCGAGACACCGGGGAGAAAACCAGGCACGTCTTCAAACGTCACTAGCGGAATGTTGAAGCAGTCGCAGAAACGAACGAATCGTGCCCCTTTAACTGACGCCGAAATATCCAGCACACCCGCGAGAAACGCCGGCTGGTTGGCGACGATACCAACCGACCGTCCGCCTAAACGCGCAAAACCAACCACGATGTTGGGCGCAAAGAGTTGTTGGACTTCGAAGAAGTAACCGTTGTCGACAACGTGATTGATCACGTCGCGCATGTCGTACGGTTGGTTCGAAGCTTCGGGAATTATGTCGTTAAGCTTCGGCTCCGCACGGTCGATCGGATCGCTCACTTGCAACCGCGGCGGGTCTTCGACGTTGTTCGACGGGATAAACGAAAACAATTCACGCACGATCCGCAGTGCATGTTCGTCTGACTCGGCCGCGAAGTGGGCCACCCCGGAAATAGTATTATGCGTAAGCGCACCGCCCAGAGTTTCCTTCGTCACTTCCTGATGCGTCACGGTCTTGATCACGTCTGGTCCAGTGATGAACATATAAGACGTGTCTTTGACCATGATGTTGAAATCCGTGATCGCGGGACTGTAAACGGCGCCACCCGCACATGGACCCAGCCGACAACGCGAGCACCGGTGGCCGCCAGTTCGGCGACGAGGGCCGCAGAATCGCAAGCGTGTTCTTCAGCATGCGCTCCGCCTGTCCGGCGCGCTGCGGGTCGAGGTCGCTCTTGTTGACGACGATGATGTCGGCGAGCTCGACGATGCCCTTCTTCGTGCTGCAACTCGTCGCCGCCATTCGGCAGCTGCAGCAGCACCATCAGGTCGGTCATGCGCGCGACCGCGGTCTCCGACTGTCCCACGCCGACCGTCTCGACGATGATCACATCGAACCCGGCCGCTTCGCAGACGGCCAGCGCTTCGCGCGTTCGCGCGGCGACGCCGCCAAGCGATGTGCCGGCGGGTGAGGGACGGATGAATGCGCCCGGTGACCGCGACAGCTCCTCCATCCGTGTCTTGTCGGCGAGGATCGAGCCGCCGGTCACGCTGCTCGACGGGTCCACCGCAAGCACTGCGACGCGATGGCCGCGCGCGATCAGATGCAGGCCGAACGATTCGACGAAGGTCGACTTGCCAACGCCGGGCGCGCCGCTGATGCCGATGCGGATCGAAGCCGCCGCGTGCGGCAGCAGCGCCTCCAGCACGGCCTGCCGGCGCGTCTGGTCATCGCGCCGGGTTGACTCGATGAGCGTGATCGCCTTCGCGAGCGCACGCCTCTCGCCGGCGCGCACGCGGGTCACAAGCGCCTGGTCGGCTGGCGTCAGCGGCGCAGCGGAGTGTTTCGCAGTCACGCCGGTGACACGACGGCGGTCGCGCTACCGCGGCGCTCGAGAGGTTGAACCGGTGAGAACTCAGCGACCGTCGTGGTGCGGCGTGCCATCCGCCCTCACGCCGCCAGCCGTGTGCGTACCGCGCGGACCGCCGCAATGATCTGCCGCGCGGCCTCCGTGATGACCGTGCCGGGGCCGAACACCGCAGCGGCACCGGCCGATGGAGGAACTCGTAGTCTTGGGCCGGAACGACGCCGCCCACGACGACGAGGATGTCCTTGCGCCCTGTTCGCGCGGCGCGGCACGAGGTGCAGCACCAAGCGTCTTGTGACCTGCCGCCAGCGTCGACACGCCGACCACGTGCACGTCGTTCTCAATGGCCTGGCGGGCTGCCTCCTCTGGCGTCTGGAACAGCGGGCCGATGTCAACGTCGAAGCCGAGATCGGAGAAGGCGGTCGCGATGATCTTCGCGCCGCGGTCGTGTCCGTCCTGGCCCAGCTTGGCGACCATCAGGCGCGGCCGGCGCCCCTCCTCCGCGGCGAAACGCTCGATCTCGCCCTTCAGCTCCTGCCAGGGTGCGTCGCTCTCGAACATCGCCCCGTACACGCCGGAAACGCTCTCGGTCCACACACGGTAGCGGCCGAAGACCTTCTCGAGCGCGTCCGAGATCTCGCCGAGGACCAGTGGCCCGCGCACGCATCGCCTTGATCGAGAGCTCGAGCAGGTTGCCCTGCCCTGAGCCTGCGGCGTCTGTCAGTGCATCGAGCGCAGCGGCGACCGTCTTGCCGTCGCGTCGGGCGCGCAGCTCGGCCAGCCGTCGGAGCTGTGCCTCGCGCACCGCGGTGTTGTCGATCTCGCGGATGTCAATCGGCTCCTCTTCAGTGAGGCGGTACTTGTTGACGCCGACGATGACGTCATCGCCACGGTCGATGCGCGCCTGCTTCTCGGCCGAGCACTGTTCGATTCGAAGTTTGGCCCAGCCGCTCGACACGGCCTTGGTCATCCCGCCCATCGCCTCGACTTCCTCGATGATCGTCCAGGCCTGATCGGCCATGTCCTGCGTCAGCTTTTCCATCAGGTACGACCCCGCCCAGGGATCGATCACGCGGGTGATGTTCGTCTCTTCCTGCAGGATGACCTGGGTGTTGCGCGCGATGCGCGCCGAGAAGTCGGTCGGCAGCGCCATCGCCTCGTCGAACGAGTTGGTGTGCAGCGACTGCGTTCCGCCGAACACGGCGGCCATGGCCTCGATCGCAGTGCGCACGATGTTGTTGTAGGGGTCATGTTCGCTGAGCGACCAGCCCGATGTCTGGCAGTGCGTGCGCAGCATCGTCGACTTCGGGTTTTTAGGCTTGAACTCCGTCATGATCCTGTGCCACAGCAGGCGCGCCGCGCGCAACTTGGCGATCTCGAGGTAGAAGTTCATGCCGATGCCGAAGAAGAACGACAGGCGTCCAGCAAAGTCGTCGACGTCCATTCCGGTCGCGAGCGCGGTGCGCACGTATTCCTTGCCGTCGGCCAGCGTCAGCGCGAGCTCGAGAGTCTGTGTGGCCCCGGCTTCCTGCATGTGATAGCCGGAAATCGAGATCGAGTTGAAGCGCGGCATGTGCTCCGCCGTGTACCCGATGATGTCGGCAATGATGCGCATCGACGGCGCCGGCGGGTAGATGTAGGTGTTGCGGACCATGAACTCCTTGAGGATGTCGTTCTGTATGGTCCCGGCGAGCTGTCCTGGGCGACGCCCTGCTCCTCGGCGGCGACGATGTAGCCGGCAAGCACGGGCGGCACACGGCCCCGTTCATCGTCATCGACACCGACATGCGGTCGAGCGGAATGCTGTCGAACAGGATCTTCATGTCTTCGACAGAGTCGACTGCGACGCCCGCCTTGCCGACGTCGCCGACGACGCGCGGGTGGTCCGAGTCGTAGCCGCGGTGCGTCGCGAGGTCGAAGGCGACGCTGACGCCCTGGCCGCCTCCTTCGAGGTTGCGGCGGTAGAACGCGTTCGACTCCTCCGCCGTCGAAAAGCCCGCGTACTGGCGGATGGTCCACGGGCGCTGCGCGTACATCGTCGGCTGCGGCCCGCGCAGGTATGGCGCGAAGCCAGGGAGCGTGTCCACGTGCGGCAGACCGGCAACGTCGGCCGCCGTGTAGAGCGCCTTGACCGCAATCCCGTCCGGCGTGTGCCAGGTCAGGCTGTCCACCGCTGCGCCGCCAAGCTGTTTCGAAGCGGCCGCACGCCATGCGCCCAGGTCGGCGTCTGCATCATCTTTTGCCATCTCGTATCCCTCACGAACCCGCCGAAGCGGTCAGGCCATCCACCTAAAATCCTACACCGGGCTCCAGAGCGACCCGCCGGCCGCATCACGTTTCGTCGAGCCGCGGCGCGCGTACTGTTACCGTCTTTCGCGGCTCAACACTCACGCCGTCAGTGACGGATCATGGCCCACTCCGACAATTCGAACTTCTACGCGCTGGTCGAACGGCGCTTTCCGGCGGATCTCGAAGCCTGCGTATCGAAACGGCCGACGGCCTCGTCTACAGCTGGCGCGATCTGCATCACGCCAGCGGCCGCATCGCCAACTGGCTGGCGTCGCTCGACCTGCCGGCCGGTGCGCGCGTCGCGGTGCAGGTGGAGAAGTCGCCCGAGTGCCTGATGCTCTACCTGGCGACGCTGCGCGCGGGGCTCGTTTATCTGCCGCTCAATACGGCCTACCAGAAGGCCGAGATCGAGTACTTCCTCGCCGATGCGCAGCCCGACGTGATGGTCTGCACGCCCGCGCGCCTGGGAGAGATCACTCCGCTGGCGAAGCGGGCGAAATGCCGGCACCTGCATACGCTCGGGGAGGCGCGCGACGGCACGCTGCTGCAGTCAGCGACGCCGCACCCGGACGAGTTCGAGACTCGCATGCTCGCGGCCAGACGATCTCGCCGCGATTCTTTACACCTCTGGCACGACCGGGCGCAGCAAGGGCGCGATGCTGTCGCATGCCAACCTCGCGTCCAATGCGCTGACGCTCGACGAGTTCTGGGGCTTTGCCGCCGAGCGCGCGGCGGGGCGGCAGGACGTGCTGCTGCATGCGCTGCCGTTGTTCCATGTGCATGGCCTGTTCGTCGCGCTCCCATGCGGCGCTGCTGGCGGGCGCCCGCACGCTGCTCCTGGCGAAGTTCGATGTCGCCGCAGGTGCTGGAGCGGCTGCCGCCGCTCGACGGTCTTCATGGGCGTGCCGACCTACTACACGCGCCTGCTGGCTGAGCCGTCGTTCGACCGCGTCGCTGCGCGCAACATGCGCCTGTTCATCTCCGGCTCGGCGCCGTTGCTGGCGGAGACGCATCGCGACTTCGAACAGCGGACGGGGCATCGCATCCTCGAGCGCTACGGCATGTCGGAAACCGTCATGCTGGTGTCCAACCCGTACTTCGCCGACCAGGGCGAGCGCATCGCCGGCACCGTCGGCGTGCCGCTGCCCGGCGTCGGCGTGCGCGTCGTGCGCGACGACGGCACGCCGTGTCCGGTCGGCGAGATCGGCCAGGTCGAGGTGCGCGGACCCAACGTCTTTTCCGGCTACTGGCGCATGCCGGAGAAGACGCGGGAGGAGTTCACCGCCGACGGCTGGTTCCGTACCGGCGATGTCGGCCACTTCGGCGGCGCCGGCGTGCCCGACGACTACCTGACGCTCGTCGGTCGCTCCAAGGACCTCATCATTTCCGGCGGCTACAACGTCTATCCGAAGGAGATCGAGGGCTACATCGACGAGATGCCGAACGTCGTGGAGTCGGCGGTCATCGGACTGCCGCATCCGGATTTCGGCGAGGCCGTGGCGGCGGTGGTCGTCGCCCGCCGCCCCGGGGCGCTCGATGCCGCGAGCGTCATCGACGGACTGAAGGGGCGCATCGCCAACTACAAGGTGCCCAAGCGCGTCTTCGTCGTCGAGGAACTGCCGCGCAACACGATGGGCAAGGTGCAGAAAAACGTGCTGCGCGACCGCTACCGAAGCACGTTCACGCCGCCATCGCGATCGTCGGCCTGAACTCCCGGGCACGCCTAGTTCGCCGAGCGGGTATCGCCAGCACCGCTTCGACGAATCCGGTCTTGCCATTGGTGTAGGCGTCGCGGTCGAAGCGGAAGCGGGCGGCCAGCCGCCGCTTCAGTTCGGCATAGCGCGCTGGCGAGCCACGCGTCGGCGCGCAGGCTGTCGCGGAACTTCAGGTAGCGCTTCCAGTACAGGCCGTTGACCTCGACGACGTGCACGTGGTGGGTGCGGACGCCGCGCACGACGCGCTTGAAGAAGCGGCGATCGGGCAGCACGCGCTCGTATTCCGGGATGTACTCGTAGCCGTAGATGCTGAGCCGGTCAGTAGTGGCGCTCGAACTCGTCGAGCGAACGCACGCCGACCAGCATGTCGATGATCGGCTTGGCGGCGAGGCCGGCCACCGATGTGCTGCCGATGTGTTCGATCTGCGGATGGAGGTCGTTCAGCGCAATCTGGATCAATTGGCTTTCGATGCGGAAACGGGCGGGCCAGGCGGCGTCGTAGGGCACGACGGTGATCGGATCGGTCATGGGGCTCTCCAGGATGTCTCGGGCAGGAGCTGCGGTTCGCGGTGAGCCGCGACCGATCACTGCGTCGAGAGCGGAGGCCTGGGTCAGCGAAACTGTCGATGGAGGATGCGGCGAGCTGCGTGAGCAGGGCGTGCGCGGTGGCCGCGGACAGCGCGAACGCGACAGCGGCAAGGATTCGGGCGGTGATCATCTCGGTCTCCCTGGTCTTGGATCTGCGGCGAGTGCCGCAGCGGATGACCGCAATGTAGGAGAACGCCGGCACCCCGGGCAGCCGCCTATTGCGCGCAGCAAATCCGGAATATTCGACAAGCGCGGCGCTCAAGGCGGCGGAACCTGGCCCGAACCGGTCCGGTCGCTGCGAGCGGCGCGTCAGCCCGGGCCGTGCCCGCAACGCAGCGAACGTCTACCAGCGCGCCGGCGGCTTGCGGTGGATCGTGATCGTGCGGTTCTCGATCGTGACGTAGCCGCCGATCGTCAGGTCCTTGAAGATGCGGCTGATCATGTCGCGCGAAGCGCCGACGCGGTCGGCGATGTCCTGCTGCGTCATGCGTTCCGGCACGACCAGCTTGCCGCCCTCTTCCTTCGCCAGCGACAGCAGCAGCCGCGCCACGCGGCCGTAGACGTCCATCAGCGCGAGGTTCTTGACGTTGTCGGTCGCAATGCGGGCACGGTCGATCAGCGTCGAGATCAGCGCCATCGCGATGTCCGGATTCGCGCTGATCGCGCTGCGCAGTTCGTCGCGCGTGACGACCGAACAGGAGGTCGGCTCGAGCGTCATCACCGAAGCCGAGCGCGGCCGACCGTCGAGCGCCATTTCGCCGACGTAGTCGCCGGGCCCGTAGATGTCGAGGATCATCTCGCGGCCGTCGTCGTCGGAGACGTAGACCTTGACCTTGCCGGAGAGGATCACGTAGAGGCTGTCGCCGCGGTCGCCCTCGTTGATGATGACGGCGTTCTTCGGAAACGTGCGCACCTGGCCGCGCGTCGCCAGTTCGCGCACCATCGGATCGCCGATTTCGCTGATCGCCTGCTCGCTTGCTGTCATTGGCGTCCTGCTGCGTCTGTTGTTACGCCATTATGCGGCGCGGCGCCGGAGCGGGGAAGCCGCGCGAGCTAGTAGGCCTTGTACGCCCTTGTACGCCATGTAGGCCGCCAGCAGGAACAGCAGGATCGCGAAGATGCGCTTCAGCGGCCGGGTGTCGAGCGCGTGGGCGACGCGCGCGCCGAGCGGCGCCGTCAGCACGCTGGCGGCCGCGATCGCGAGCAGCGCCGGCAGGTAGACGAAGCCGACGCGTGCCCTCGGGAAGCGTCGCCTCGCCGTGCCCGGCCAGGATGTAGCCGATCGTGCCGGCCGCGGCGATCGGGAAAGCCGAGCGCCGCCGACGTCGCGACCGCGTTGTGGATCTTCACGTTGCTCCACACCATGAAGGGCACCGAGATGAAGCCGCCGCCGGCACCGACCAGGCTGGAAATGAAGCCGATCGCGCCGCCGACGCCGAACATGCCGGCGCCCTTGGGCAGCTGGCGCGTCGGCTGCGGCTTGCGGTCGAGCAGCATCTGCACCGCCGAGAAGCCGACGAAGGTCGCGAAGACGACCGACAGCCAGAAGGTCGGCAGCCGCCCCGCGATCTGTGCGCCGATCAGCGAGCCGACCAGGATTCCCGGCGCCAGCAGCCAGACGACCGGCCACAGCACCGCGCCGCGCTGGTGATGCGCGCGCACCGACGACACCGACGTGAACAGGATCGTCGCGAGCGAGGTCGCAATCGCCATGTGCACGATGTGTTCGAGCGGATAACCGCGCCAGGTGAAGAGCAGCGTCAGGAACGGCACCATCAGCATGCCGCCGCCGATGCCGAGCAGGCCGGCCGCAAAGCCGGTGCACGCGCCAAGCAGCACCAGCGCGAGCGATGAACACCGGCTCCATCAGCGCGGCTCCTTCAGCAGCCTGCGGGTGATGAAGGTCCATTCGCCGCGCCGACACCGGGGTGATCGACAGCCGGTTGCCGCGGCGCAGCACCACCATGTCGGCCAGTTCCGGATGCTGCGCGCAGCTCGGTGAGCGTGATCAGTCGGGTCTTCTTCGGCGCGCCCGGATGTCGACCAGCAGCCAGCGCGGCGCGTCGCGCTTCGACGGCCGCGTCGAAGTAGGGACTCTTGCGGTCGAACTGCGTCGGATCCGGATACGGCGTCGCTGGCCACTTCGGCGAGTCCGGCGATGCCGGGCTCGGCGCAACTCGAGTGGTAAAACAGCACGCCGTCGCCGACCTTCATGCCGTCGCGCATGAAGTTGCGCGCCTGATAGTTGCGCACGCCGGTCCATGGCACCGTCTGGGCGGCTTGCGGCGAGCGCGTCGTCGATCGAGCACTCGTCGGGCTCGGACTTCATCAGCCAGTAGTTCATCGAGAAGCCGGAGAGCAGGGCGAGGACAGTGACCGACGTGGCGCCGGATGAAAGGCGGGGCGGCTGCGCGCTTGTCACCGCGCGCTTGCCGCGTGTGCCCTAGATTAGATCCCCGCCTGTGCCGCCCGGCCGAATGTCCTGAACCATGGGTTCAGGGTGGTCGCTGTCCACGTCGTTTAGGTTCAGCAAACGCGTGCCGATCGCACCACGACGCGAGTCCAGCAACCTTGCGCATAGCGCATCGGTTCAAGGAACTAACGACCTTTGCGCGAGCACCGCAGGGAAACTTGTATTCCGCCGCGCCTTCGATGCGCGTCAGCGGAAATTTGAATGGATTGTAGCGCCGCGTGCGGCCGCCTGAGGCAACGAAGTGGCCGCTAGAACAGTTTTTCCTGCGGCAGCAGTGCGTCGTCGCAGTTCTGCAGCATGTCGCGCACGCGGCGTCGCAGGTCGCCGAGCGTCGACTCCGTCGGCGCTGCGCGCCGAAAACAGCTCGTGGGCGATCTGCAGCGCGGCCATCACCGCGATGCGGTCCGCGCCCATCACTTTGCCGGCAGAGCGGATCGCCTGCATCTTGCCGTCCACATAGGCGGCGCACTTGAGCAGCGCGTCCTTCTCCTCCGGGCGTGCAGGCGAGGCGGTACTCGCGCTCGAGAATCGTGACGGTCAGGTGTTCCATGGCGCATTCGAGCGGGGTTGGCGAGCGCCGGCAGCCGCTCCATCAGTCCATCGAGCCGACGGCTCGCTTCGTCGACGCGCATGCGCATCGCATCGAGTTCGCCGGTCGCGGTCGCCAGCTGCGCGCGCAACTGCTGGTTCTCGGCGCGCAGCGACTGCACCAGGCGCGCGAGTTCGGCGACCTTGGCCGCAAGCAGTTCGAATTCTTCGAGCATGCGGCAATCGTAGCATCGCGATTTCGCGATCGATCCCGCGGAGTGCGACCGCGCCGCCGGCCTTTCCTCGGCTAGACTTCCGCTCGCTGATGGTGCCGAAGGATGATCCTTCGGTGAAACGGGAAACAGGAGGCGCGCGAATGCTGCGCCAACCTGTGCTGCCCCCGCAACGGTAAGCAGGTGCGCATTGCGCACGCTTCGCACAAGCCACTGCGTCGACGACGACGCGGGAAGGCGCGGAGGTAGAGCCTGCAGCCCGGAGACCGGCCATTGGCAGGAGGACGAGCCGCGGGGTGCCGGCCAGCCGGACGCCGTTGCGCGTTTCCAGCTCAGCCCCACTCCCGTTCGTTCACGCGTGGACCATTGCCGGCGGTGGGCCGGCGCACGGGAGATCACATGGTTCAACGTCCTGCCCGCGCCGGCCGCCTGGCCGCGGCGGATTCGCTGCGTGCATCGCCATGTGTGCGCGAGCGCAGCCGGCATCGGAGTTGCCGCCGACCGTCATCACACCATCGCGCGTCTCGCAATCGATCGACGATGCGCTGCCGGCCACGTCGGTGATCACGCGCGACGACATCGATCGCTGGCAGACGGTCGATCTGGTCTCGATGTTGAGCCGCGAAACCGGCGTGCAGTTCGCGCAGTCCGGCGGTCGCGGCGCGCGCCGCGTCGCTGTTCCTGCGCGGCGCCAGCTCGTCGCAGGTGCTGGTGCTGGTCGACGGCGTGCGGCTGAACGCCGGCACCAGCGGCGCGGCTGCGATCGGCGGGATCGCGCTCGACACGATCGATCGCATCGAGATCGTGCGCGGCAATCTGTCCAGCCTGTATGGCTCTTCGGCGGTCGGCGGGGTCGTGCAGATCTTCACGCGCGCGGGCAGCGAACGCGGCGTGACGCTCAGCGCGGAAGGCGGCCAGGGCCGCACGCTGAACGGACGGGTCAGCGGCGGGCACGGACACCGCGTCCACGCGACTGGGCGGCGCGCTCGGCGGCGGCACCACCGCGGCGTTTTCCGCGATCGATCCGGCGCGCGTGGTCCCGAGCGCGTTCGCGCCGGCGCGAATGCCGACATCGACGGCAACGACTATCTGACCGCCTCGCTGGGTGCGACCTACCGCGCCGGCGACACGCTGGTCGCGGTCAACGGCTGGCTCAACCGCAATCGCACCGAGTTCGACAGCACGGCCGATGGGCCCGACGCCACGCATCTCGAGAAGTCGCAGCTTGCGGCGGCCAACGCGCTGGCCCGCACCGCGTGACGCCGAGCTGGGCGACGCAGCTCGCGGTCGGCGCGAGCCGCGATCGCAGTACCAACGTCGTCAGCGATCCGCCGTCGTTCAACAACGGCGAGTTCAACTCCGGCAACCTCGCGGTGACCTGGACCAACGAGATCGAGCTGGCGCGCACGGTACTGGCGCAGGTCGGCGCCGAGTATCTGCGGCAGGCCGGCGAGTCGACGTCGTACGACCCGAGCTTCAGCGGCCAGTCGCAGCGCTTCACGCGCTCCGTCGGCAGCGCCTGGGCGGGAGTCACCGGCGACTGGGGGCCACACCAGTTCCAGCTCAATGTGCGGCAGGACAGCTATTCGGACGTCGGCGGCGCGACCACCGGGCTGGCGGCGTACGGCTACAAGTTCGCCGGGCCTGGCGCGCGACCGCGCAGGTGTCCAATGCGTTTCGCGCGCCGAGCTTCAACGATCTCTACTTTCCGTTTTTCGGCAACCCGGACCTCGATCCCGAGCGCGCGGTCAGTGGCGAACTCGGACTGCAGTACGTCGGGCCGGCGACGACGCTGCGCGCAGCGCTTTACCGCACCGATACGCGCGACCTGATCGTCTACGACCCGGCGAGCTCGCGCGCCCAGAACATCGACGAGGCGCGGGTCACCGGATTCGAGCTCGGCGGCAGCTGGCGCAGCGGCCCCTGGCTGCTCGCTGCCAACGGCACGGTGCTGCGCGCGGTCAACGACGAGACGGGCGAACGCCTGCTGCGGCGCGCGCCGTGGATCGCTCAACGCCTCGGTCAACGTGGAACCGGGTACGTGGAGCGCGGGCTTCGAGGTGTCGGTGGTCGGCCCGCGCGACGACCTGGACATCAACACGTTCGAGCGGGTGCAACTCGCGAGCTACACGCTGGTGCGGCTGGTCGCCGCATGGAAGGTGGCGCCCGGAGGTGACGCTGCGCGCACGCATCGAGAATCTGTTCGACGCCGACTACGAGACGGTCAGCGGCTACAACGTGGTGCCGCGCACCGCGATCTTCGGCGTCGACCTGCGCTTCTGAGCCAATGACGCGTATCGGCGCACAGCCGGCGCTCGTCGCACTGGCCTTCGGCGGCCGGTGCCAGCCTGCTTGCGGCGCTGGCTGTCGGCAGCGTGACTCTGCCGTTGCGGATCTGGTCTGCGGTGCTCGGCGGGCCACGCCTCGCCGGTGCCGACATCGTGCTCGGGCTGCGCGCGCCGCGGGCGCTGGCCGGATTTGCGGTGGGCGCAGCACTGGCGCTTTCGGGCGCGTTGCTGCAGGCGCTGCTGCGCAATCCGCTGGCCGACCCGTACGTGCTCGGCATCTCGGGCGGCGCGGCCGTGGCGGCACTGCTGGCGCTCGCGGCCGGGCTCGGCGCGGTCGCGGTGCAGGCGTCGGCGGTCGTCGGCGCCTCGCGACGCTCGCGCTGCTGTTCCTGCTGGCGCGCCGTTCGCTGTATTCGAGCGACATGAGCGGGCGGCGAGCAGGCGACCGGCTCGGTGCTGCTGACCGGCGTGATGCTCGCGTCCTTCGCGGCGGCGCTGATGAGCCTGGTGCTGTCGCTGGCGCCGGACGGCCGGCTGCGCACGATGGTGTTCTGGCTGCTCGGCGACCTTTCCGGCGCGACCGACTCCGTGGCCGGCGCTGTTGGCGCTGGTGCTGGCGCATCGCGCTCTGCTGCTCGCGCGGGGCCATGCACGATCGCTGAACCTGATGCTGCGCGGCGACCTGCAGGCCTACACGCAGGGCGTGCGCGTCGACGCCACGCGGCGCCGGCTGGTGCTGGTCGCCGCCTTCGCGACGGCGAGCGCGGTCACGCTCGGCGGCGCGGTCGGTTTCGTCGGGTTCGTCGCTCCGCATCTGGTGCGCATGTGGTCGGCAGCGATCAGCGCGTGGTGCTGCCGGCGTCGATGCTGCTCGGCGGCGCGCTCGTCGTCGTCGCCGACACGATCGCGCGAGCGGCGTTCGCGCCGCTGCAGCTGCCGGTCGGCGTGCTGACCGCGCTGATCGGGGTCCCGGTCTTCCTCTGGTTCCTGGGACGACGCTGATGGCCGCCGCGCTGCTGGACATCTCGTCGGCGTCACGCTGCGCACGCCGCAGCGCGTGCTGGTCGAAGCGCTCAGCATGACGATCGCGATCGGACAACGCTGGGCAGTGCTCGGTCCCAATGGCGCCGGCAAGTCGACGCTGCTGGCGGCGATCGCCGGCGCCCGTCCGGTCGACGGCGGCGAGTGTTCGGCTGCGGCGAGCGCGCCGTGCGCGCGCTCGCGGCCGATGAACTGGCGCGCGAGCGCGCGCTGCTGACCGACCGCTGGGTCGATCCTTTCGCCAGCACGGCGCTCGACACCGTGTTGACGGCCCGCTACGTCTTCCGCGATGAAGTCGATGCGGAGGCGATGGCGCGCGGATGGCTGGCAGCGACTCGACTGCGAGGCACTCGCCGAGCGCGATGTGCGGCGGCTGTCGCGCGGCGAGCGGCAGCGCGTCGGGATCGCGACCGCACTGGCGCAGGACACGCCGCTGGTGCTGCTCGACGAGCCGACCGCGCACCAGGATCCGCGGCACCAGGCGCTGGTGATCCGCGAGTTGGCAGCGCTGCCGGAGCGGGCGCTGGTGGCGAGCCTGCACGATCTGAACGCCGCCGCGCGCTTTGCCACGCCACGCGCTGCTGCTGTGGGGCGACGGCCGCACGCTGGGCGGGCCGGCCGAGGACGTGCTGACGCCGGCGGTGCTTTCGGATCTGTTCGAGACGCCGATCTCGCGCGTCGAGACCGGCGGCGAATCGTTCTTCCACGTCCACCGGCACGCGGCGTGACACCGTGAGGGGCTTGCTAGACTGCAGCGATGCCCATCATCCTGATCGCCAATCCGAAGGGCGGCGTCGGCAAGAGCACGACGGCCACCAATCTTCGCCGGCTATTTCGCGCGGCGCGGCCACGCGACGATGCTCGGCGATCTCGACCGCCAGCAGTCCGCACTGGCCTGGCTCGGCATCCGCCCAGTGTGCTGCCGCGCATCCAGTCGTGGGACGCGCAGCGACGCAAGGTGGCCCGGCCGCCCAAGGGCGTCACGCATGTCGTGCTCGATACGCCGGCCGGCCTGCACGGCCACGCGCTGAAGGACGCACTGAAGCTGGCCGACCGCGTCATCATCCCGGTGCAGCCGTCGCTGTTCGACATCTATGCGACGCAGAACTTCCTCGGCAAGCTGGCCGAGCGCGGCGTGCTGAAGGATGACGGCCGAGTCGGCGTGCTCGGCATGCGCGTCGACGCACGCACGCGCGCGGCCGAGCAGCTGCAGCGCTTCGTCGAGCAACTGCAGCTCCCGGTGCTGGGCTTCCTGCGCGACACGCAGAACTACGTGCAGCTGGCCGCGCACGGACTCACGCTGTGGGACGTGGCGCCGAGTCGCGTCGAGCGCGACCTCGAGCAGTGGGAGACCGTGCTCGAGTGGGTCGAGACCGCGCCGCGCGCTACTTCGGCTTGACCGCGTATTCGCGCAGCGCCACCGTCGTCGACTTGGTTTCGTCCTTCAGGTAGAGCAGCCGTGGAATTTACTTGATGCCGACGCGGCGGGTCTGCTCAATTGCCGCGCAGAGCACCTCGATTTCATCGGCCAGGCGCGGCCCGTGGCGGTTCATGCGGTCGGCGTCGAGGGTATAAAACTGGCCGTGGCGCGTTGCCGACAGCGTCGGAAAGCGCTGCCACATGCCGAGCGCCTCGCTCGGCTGGCCGCCGGGTTCGGCGGTGATGATGACCTGCGGGTCGGCTGCCAGCACGGCCTCGACCGACACCTGCGGGGCGATCGGCGCCAGATCGGCGAAGACGTTGCGGCCGCCCGCAGAGGCCGATCGCTTCGCTGATCACATGCCGGCCGGACAGCGTCATCAGCGGGCTGCGCCCACACCTGATAGAACACGCGCACCGCGCTCCGATGCGCATAGCGCGCTCGCAGCGCCGCGATCTTGGCGTTGAAGGCGTCCGCGGCCGAGCTGCCGTCGCGTCCGGTCAGCGTGCCGAGCCGCTGCATCGAGCGGGCGACGTCGTCCAGCGTGCGCGGTTCGCTGACGAACACCGGAACGCCGAGGCGCCGGATCGACTCGATCACGCCGGGCGGAAATCCGCTGCCCCAGATGACGACCAGGTCGGGACGCAGCGCCGCGATGCGTTCGAGGTCGACGCTGTGAGCGCGGGCGACGCGCGGAATGGTCCTCGCCTCCGGCGGAAAATCCGCGTGCTCGGTCGTGCCGACGATTTGCCGCCCGCTCCGATCGCGAACAGCTGTTCGGTCGGGTGCGGTGCCAGGCTGACGATGCGCGCGGCGGGAGCCGGCAGCGTGACGGTCGCGCCCTCGTCGTCAACGACGGTGACGGCTGCCGCGGCCCCCGGCGTGGCTGGCCGCCAGCACCAGCGCGACCAGCGCCCGCGCCGTGCCGCGCAGCGGCATCACGGCCGCGCGCGGCGGCCGCCGGCGCAGGCTCGGTGACGAAGCCGATCTTCAGCAGCCCGGCCTGTTGCGCGGTCGCCAGCACGAAGGCGATGCGTTCGTAGCGCGTGGCCTTGTCGGCGCGCAGATGCACTTCCGGGGCCGACGACTGCTGGCCCGCGGCGGTCAGACGCGCGCGCAACTGGTCATCGCCGACGGGGTCGGCATCCCAGTACACCTGCCGTCGGCATCGATCGACAGCTTGATGGTTGCCGGCGTGACGTCGGCGGCCGGTGCCGCTTCGTTCGGCAGGTCGAGCCGGATCGCGTACGACAGCAGCGGCGCGGTGATGATGAAGATCACCAGCAGCACCAGCATCACGTCGACCAGCGGCGTGACGTTGATCTCCGCCATCGGCTGCTGCGTGCCGCCGTGCCGCTCGAAGCCGCCGAACGGCATCAGCGCCGTGTCAGACTGCGCCGCCAGCCGCGAGCCGGTCGTCAGCGTCGCGTGCAGATCGTGCGCGAAGCCGTCGAGCTGCCCGAGCACCATGCGGTTGGCGCGCGTGAACGCGTTGTAGGCCAGCACGGCCGGAATCGCGACCGCCAGACCGAA
Organism: uncultured beta proteobacterium; assembly: GCA_963707445.1. Classification (GTDB taxonomy): domain Bacteria; phylum Pseudomonadota; class Gammaproteobacteria; order Burkholderiales; family Burkholderiaceae_F; genus JALORV01. The sequence goes on from CAVPPW010000002.1 coordinate 15,654, forward strand.
GGCGGTCATGATCAGCGCCTCGCCGACCGGGCCGGCCACCTTGTCGATCGCGATCTGGCCCGACGGGGCGATGTTGATCAGCGCGCGGTAGATGCCCCAGACACGGTGCCGAACAGGCCGATGAACGGCGCGGTGCTGCCCACCGAGGCGAGGATCGTCAGCCCGGCTTCGAGCCGGCCGGCGGCCTCGTTGATGCGCTGGCGCAGCGCGCGCGTGATCAGCTCCGAGCGGTCGATCTGCGCGGCCAGGCTGTTTTCGGCGGCCGGATGCGTCGCGGCGTTCGACGCGCCGACGGCGAGCGGCACGAACACGCCTTCGGCGTCGACCGGCTTCAGGGTGGCCACGGCGGCATCGATCGTCGGCGCGCTCCAGAAGTTGTCGATCTCGCGCGAGGCGCGGCGCACGCGCCACCAGCTCCAGGTCTTCCACAGGATCAGGAACCAGCTCGCGACCGACATCGCGAGCAGCAGGTAGGCGGTGAGGCGGATGACGCCGTCCGCCTGCTGCCAGAAGTGGGCCGAGCCCGAGACCGTCCGGCATCATGAGAAGCCGAGCACGTCGAACATGTCGTACAGGCCGCGGCGCTTGTCGGCGAGGAAGCGCGCGGCGCGCAGGCTGCCGTTGGCATAGGACTGGCGGCTGCCGGAACGATGCGTGATCTCGATGCGCTCGCCGGCGCCGGCGAACATCACGGTATGGTCGCCGACGATGTCGCCGCCGCGGATCGTCGCGAAGCCGATCGAGCCCGGCGCGCCGTTCGCCGGTATGTCCTTCGCGCGCGTACACCGCCAGTTCCTCGAGCGGCCGGCCGAGCGCACCGGCCACCATCTCGCCCATCTTCAGCGCCGTGCCCGACGGCGCGTCGACCTTGTGGCGGTGATGCGCCTCGATGATCTCGATGTCGTAGCCGTCATTGAGCATGCGGGTGGCGATCTCGACCAGCTTGAAGGTGGCGTTGACGCCGACGCTCATGTTCGGCGCAAAGACGATCGCGATCTCCTCGGCCGGCCGCACGAATCGCGCTCTTGCCGGCGTCGTCGAAGCCGGTCGTGCCGATCACCATCTTCACGCCCGCCGCGACGCACGCGTCGAGGTGGGCGAGTGTCGCTTCGGGCCGCGTGAAGTCGATCAGCACATCGCTGCCGGCCAGCGTCGCCAGGTCCGACGCGACGCGCACGCCGGTCGAGCGACCGAGCGTCTCGGCGCAGTCGCGACCGAGCACGGACTGCCCGGGCCGGTCGAGCGCCGCCGCGAGCGTGAGATCGTGCTGCGCGAGCGTGGCCTCGATCAGCATCTGTCCCATGCGACCGGAGGCGCCGGCAATCGCGATTTCATCGGGTTGAGGGTCGGTCCCGGGGTGTTGGCGAGCGCGATCGTATTCGGGCCTGCGTCCGGGAATGGTCTGCGAGCCCGGGCCCGGCGTCGACACGTCGGGCATCGGAGTCGCGGGCTGCTGCGATCGGCGCGAGGACGCGCCGGGCGGTCGGCCCGAGGATCAGTGCAGTCGGCCTCGGCGTCGGGGGCATCGGGTCGGCGTTGAACCGGTCGAGCCGGTTGTCCTTGAAGTACAGCGTCAGGCGCCGGTTCTGCACCGGCGCCGCGTGCGCGGGTTCAGGTAGTAGATGTAGTCGACCCGGTCCTTGCGGAATTCGCTGGTCAGCAGTGGCGTGCCCAGCATGAAACGAACCTGGTCGCGCGTCATGCCGATGCGCAGCTGGTCGACCATTTCCTTCGTGACGATGTTGCCCTGGTGCACGTCCGGCCGATAGGGACCGAGGAACGTCGGCGCCCACGAGGCCGCCGACGACACGCCGCCCTTGACGCTGGAACTGACGCTGTACATCGACTCGCAGCCGGCAAGCGTCAGCGCGAGGCCGCAGGCGAGGATCAGGCGATGCAGGCGCATCAGGTCAGGGTGGCGAGCGTGCAACGAAGGCGGAACCCGTATGATACTCAGAGGCGCTGCTGGAAGACGGGCACGCAACTGCCGCCATGCCGAACCGCTCGTCCACGTCCAGCGACCTCAAGAACATCGGCCTCAAGGCCACGGTGCCGCGTCTGAAGGTGCTGGAAATCTTCCAGCGCAGCACCGCGGCAGCGCGGGCTGCGGCACATGAGTGCGGAAGATGTCTACAAGGCACTGATCGCCGAGAACATCGACGTCGGGCTTGCCACCGTCTATCGCGTGCTGACGCAGTTCGAGCAGGCCGGCCTGCTGTCACGCAACCATTTCGAGGGCGGGCGCGCGATGTTCGAGCTCAACGAGGGCTCGCATCACGACCACCTGGTCTGCCTGACCTGCGGCCGCGTCGAGGAGTTCGTCGACACCGAGATCGAGGCGCGGCAGCATCAGGTCGCTGCCGAGCGCGGCTTCAAGCTGCAGGAGCACGCGCTGGCCCTCTACGGCGAGTGCACCAAGCCCAACTGCGAGTACCGTCGCAAGGAATAGTCAGGCGCTCGATCCGCTGGCGCGTCGTCGCATCGAACCAGTGGACCGCGCTGGCCGGAAAACCCAGGGACAGATTCGAACCCGGCGCCGGGTGGTCCTGCGGCCCGGTGCGCACGATGACGTCGTGGCCGGCAACGATGCCGTGGATCAGGTGCTCGGCACCCAGCACTTCGACGGTCTCGACCAGCATGTCGAGGCCGCCGCCGCCGGGCTGCAGGTGCTCCGGCCGCACGCCGCAGGACCAGCTCGCGGCCGGCCAGTGCACGGCACCGGCGTCCGGCAGCGTCGATACGCACACCGTCCTTGGCGGTGAACGCGCGGCCGTCCGCCGAGATTCGGCCGTCGAACAGGTTCATCGGCGGCGAGCCGATGAAGCTCGGCGACGAAGGTCGTCGCCGGGCGCGAGTAGACGTCGTCCGGCGTGCCGACCTGCTCGGCGCGGCCTGCGTTCATCACGATCATCCGCTGCGCCAGCGTCATCGCCTCGACCTGGTCGTGCGTGACGTAGAGGCTGGTCGTGCGCAGCCGGCGGTGCAGCTTCTGGATCTCCAGCCGAGTCTGCACGCGCAGCTTGGCGTCGAGGTTCGACAGCGGCTCGTCGAACAGGAACGCCGCGGGTTCGCGCACGATCGCGCGTCCCATCGCGACGCGCTGGCGCTGTCCGCCCGACAGCTGCCGCGGCTTGCGCGCCAGCAAGCCGTCGAGTTCGAGGATTGCGGCGGCCTCGTTGACGCGACGGTCGATCTCGGCCTTCGGCAGCTTGCGGATCTTCAGGCCGTACGCCATGTTGTCGTACACGCTCATGTGCGGATAGAGCGCGTAGTTCTGGAACACCATCGCGCAGTCGCGATCCTTCGGCTCGAGATCGTTGACGACGCGGTCGCCGATCCTGATCGTGCCGGCGGTGATCTCCTCGAGGCCCGCGACCATGCGCAGCAGCGTCGACTTGCCGCAGCCCGACGGGCCGACCAGCACGACGAATTCGCCGTCGGCCACCGTCAGGGTGATGCCGTGCACGACCTGGTTCGTGCCGTAGCTCTTGCGCACATCCTCGAACTCGATCGACGCCATCGTTCGTTCTTCTATTTTTCGGTCTCGACCAGGCCCTTGATGAACCAGCGCTGCATCAGCAGCACGACGATCGCCGGCGGAATCATCGCCAGGATCGCGGTGGCCATGATGAGGTTCCACTCGTTGGCCGCATCGCCGCCGCCGATCATGCGCTTGATGCCGATGACGATCGGGTACATGTCCTCGCTGGTGGTGATCAGCAGCGGCCACAGGTACTGGTTCCAGCCGTAGATGAACTGGATCACGAACATCGCCGCGATGTTCGTCACCGACAGCGGCACCAGGATCGTGAAGAAGAACCGCATCGGGCCGGCGCCGTCGATGCGTGCCGCCTCGGCCAGTTCGTCCGGCACGGTCATGAAGAACTGCCGGAACAGGAAGGTCGCGGTGGCCGAGGCGATCAGCGGCATGATCAGTCCCGGAAACGTGTTGAGCAGCCCGAGATCGGACATCACCTCGTAGGTCGGCGTGATGCGCACCTCGACCGGCAGCATCAGCGTGATGAAGATCATCCAGAAGAAGAAGTGGCGAAGCGGAAAGCGGAAGTAGACGATCGCGAAGGCCGACAGCAGCGAGATGATGATCTTGCCCACCGCGATGCCGACCGCCATCGTCAGGCTGACCAGCATCATGCGGCCGACCGGCGCGCGCGAGCCGATATCGCCGCCCTCGAACAGCACCTTGCGGTAGTTTTCGACCAGCAGGTCGCCCGGAACCAGCGACATCGGCGCAGCCTCGACCGCCTCGGCGGTCTGTGTCGAGGCGACGAGGGCGAGATAGACCGGGAACGCGACGACCGCGATGCCGATGATCACGACGACGTAGGACAGCACGTCCAGCCAGCGGCGGCGCTCGACCATCATCAGTAGTTCACCCGCCGCTCGATGAAGCGGAACTGCAGCACCGTCAGCGTGATGACGATCGCCATCAGGATCACCGACTGCGCCGCCGAACCGCCGAGGTCGAGCGCCTTGAAGCCGTCGTGATAGACCTTGTAGACGAGGATCGAGGTCTCCTGACCCGGCCCGCCCTGCGTGATGGCGTCGACGATCGCAAAGGTGTCGAAGAAGGCGTAGACGATGTTGACGACGAGCAGGAAGAAGGTGGTGGGCGACAGCAGCGGGAACACGATCGTCCAGAAGCGCCGTCCCGGCCCGGCGCCGTCGATGGCCGCCGCTTCGATCAGCGATTTCGGAATCGCCTGCAGGCCGGCGACGAAGAAGACGAAGTTGTAGCTGATCTGCTTCCAGACCGCGGCCATCACCAGCAGCAGCAGCGCCTGATCGCCATTGAGCAGGAAGTCCCAGTGCACCCCGGCGCTTGCAAGCCAGTGCGCGACGACGCCCAGCGTCGGATTGAGCATGAACAGCCACAGCACGCCGGCGATCGCGGGCGCCACCGCGTACGGCCAGATCAGCAGGGTCTTGACGATCGTCGCGCCGCGCAGCAGCCGATCGGCGAACACAGCAAGCAGCAGCGAGATCGCGAGCCCGAGACCTGCCACCAGCACCGAGAAAATCGCCGTCACGCGAAATGACGCGAGGTAGCCCGGGTCGTTGAACAGCGTGCGGAAGTTCTCCAGGCCGACGAATTCGGTGTTGGCGCCGAAGGCGTCCTGCAGCAGCAAGCTCTGATACAGCGCCTGGCCCGCCGGCAGGAAGAAAAAGATGATCGTGATCGCGAGCTGCGGCGCGACCAGCGCGTACGGCAGCCAGCGGCTGCGGAAGTAGGCGCGCTTTTCCACGTGCGCGGCGTCGTAGCCGGAAGAGGAGCGGACGGTCGCGCGGCGACCGTCCGCTGCGGCGTTACTTGCTGGTCTTCTCGAAGCGCTCGAGCTGCTCGTTGCCGCGCTTGATGGCATCGGCGAGGCCCTGCTGCACGGTCTTCTTGCCCGACCAGATGTTCTCCATTTCTTCGTCGTTGATCGTGCGGATCTGCACGAAGTTGCCGAGCCGGACGCCGCGCGACTTGTCGGTCGTCTTGACGATCATCTGCTGCACCGAGACGTCGGTGCCCGGGTTCTTGTCGTAGAAGCCGGACTTCTTGGTCAGTTCGTAGGCCGCCATCGTGATCGGCAGGTAGCCGGTCTCCTGGTGGCTCTTGGCCTGGATCTCCGGCTTGGACAGGTAGTCGAAGAAGTCCGCGACGCACTTGTATTCGTTCGGCTTCTTGCCGGACATCACCCACAGGCTGGCGCCGCCGATGACGGTGTTCTGCGGCGCGCCTGCGACGTCGGGGTAGTACGGCAGCGTCGAGATGCCGAAGTCGAACTTGGCGTTCTTCTTGATGTTGCCGTAGGCCGACGATGACGCCGTGCTCATCGCGCATTCGCCGGAGTAGAACGGCGCGTCGCCCGCATTGCCCCGACCTTTGTAGACGAACAGTCCCTGTTTGGCCATGTTCGCGAGGTTCTCGATGTGCCGGACATGCAGCGGCGTGTCGAACGCCAGCCGCGCAGACGGTCCCGCCGAAGCCGTTGTTCTTGGTCGCGAACTCGGTGTTGTGCCAGGTCGAGAAGCTCTCGAGCTGCGTCCAGCTCTGCCAGCTGGTCGTGAACGGGCACTTCTCGCCGCTCGCCTTCAGCTTCGCCGCGGCCAGCGCCACTTCGGGCCAGGTCTTCGGCGGCTTGTTCGGATCGAGCCCGGCCTTCTTGAACGCGTCCTTGTTGTAATAGAAGACGGTCGTCGAGCTGTTCAGCGGGTACGACATCATCTGGCCGTTCGGCGCGGTGTAGTAGCCGGTCACCGCGGGCACGTAGATCTTCGGATCGAACTTGTAGCCGGCCTTGCTCATCACTTCGCCGACCGGCACGATCGCGCCTTTCGAACCCATCATCGTCGCGGTGCCGACCTCGAACACCTGCAGGATGTGCGGCGCGTTGCCGGCGCGATAGGCGGCGATCGCCGCCGTCATCGAGACGTCGTATGCGCCCTTGTAGGTCGGCGTGACCTTGCATTGCTGCTGGCTGGCGTTGAAACCGCTCGCCAGGCCGTTGACCCAGTCGCCCAGGGCGCCCGGCATCGAGTGCCACCACTGCACCTCGGTCTGGGCCAGCGCGCCGGTCGCGCCGAGCGCGAGCACGACGCAGCCGCCGCCTTCGGTGCAATGTCTTGCGGAACATGGTCTCCTCCGGTGGTGTGAATTCTGGCGGAATGACGATGTCGCGACTGTTACGATAGCCCGCCTGCGCGTTCCAACGGCAAAGCGCACGCCCCGCCATGATCTCCGACCGGTCGCCTCCCGCTCTATGCCAGCCTGGTTCGGCTCGACAAGCCGGTCGGCACGCTGCTGCTGCTGTGGCCGACGCTGACTGCGCTGTGGATCGCCTCCGGCGGAGTGCCGAGCGCGCTGCTGGTGGCCGTGTTCGTGCTCGGCACGTTCCTGATGCGCTCGGCCGGCTGCGCGATCAACGATGCGGCCGACTTTCGGTTCGACGGCTACGTCAAGCGCACCGCCAACCGCGTCGTCGCACGCGGCGACGTCAGTCCGCTCGAGGCGGTGGCGGTCGCAGCCGCGCTGTGCGCGCTCGCGGCGCTGCTGCTGCTGTTCCTGAACGAAGCGGCGATGCGCTTGGCGCTGATCGCCGCCGCGGTTGCCGGCACCTATCCGCTGGCGAAGCGCTTCTTCCCGATTCCGCAGCTCTATCTCGGCGTTGCGTTCTCCTTCGGGATTCCGATGGCATTCGCGGCCGTGCTTGGGCAGGTGCCGCGGCTCGGCTGGCTGCTCTTCGTCGCCAACATGTTGTGGGTCGTCGCCTACGACACTGAGTATGCGATGGTCGATCGCGACGACGATCTGAAGCTCGGCATCCGTTCGTCGGCAATCTTCTTCGGCCGCTGGGACGTGGCAGCGGTGATGGCGTGCTATGGCGGATTCTTCTCGCTGATGCTGCTGGTCGGCTACGAAATCCACGCGACCTGGCCGTACTACGCCGGCTGGGCGTTCGGCGTGCTGTGCGCGCTGTATCACCACGGTCTGATCCGCGGCGCACGCGCGAAGGCTGCTTCGCGGCCTTTCGCCACAACAACTGGGTCGGCCTGGCGCTGTTCGCCGGGACCGTTGCGCACTACCTGAAATGAAGCGCGCCGAGCGCGCCGGGTGCCTAGCTGTTACGGCTGGCCCGCCGGCCGCAGCAGCGGCCGGTTCCCGCTTGAAGACAGTGGACGCGCTGCCGACCGAGCAGATCGACCCTCCGGTCGAATTGCCCACCCATGTCCGCCGCGCGATCGCGCGCGGCCCGCACGCCTGCCTGATGCTGCGTCGCACATTCCGTCGAGGCGAGCGGCGGTGGTGCCGCCTTTTGAAGTGACCTGTTCCCGCAGCATGGCCACCGGTTCGTCCGACTGCTGCGCCAGCCGGCCGCGCCGGCGAATGTCTCGATGGCCAGCTGCCGGCTGTGCCAGGGGTGCAATCCATCTTCCAGCGCGCCGCAGTGCCTCGATGAAATAGAAGACATAGACGGGGCCGCTACCCAAAGGCCCAACTGACCCACCGGTCGAGCAACGCTTCGTCGTTCAGCCAGAGCACGTTGCCAACCGAGCGCAGGATGCGGTCCGCCTTCGTACTGGCTCCGTCGAGACTTCGGCAAGCGCCACCGCGCCGGTGATGCCCGCGCGGATCAGCGCCGGTGTGTTTGCATCGCGCACGATGCGTCGATGGCCAGCGGCAACGTGCCAACGTAGTGGTCCTCACGCCGGCGACGATCGAGACGATGAGGGGCAGCGGCGAGGTGGGGAGCGATCGACCGACAGCCTCGCGAGCGTTCTGCGGCTTGATCGCCAGCACGATACGTCGGCGCACGCGCAGCCACGCGCCGGGCTCGGGTAGGCCGTCACACCGAACGCGCGCTCGAGTTCTGCACCCTTGGCGGTGTCGGGCTCGAGGACGTGCATTCACGTCGTCGCAAATACGGCACGCCATGCTCGGAGGCATGCACGACGGCGGTATTCCGCTCGGCTCGGCCCATGTCCTGGAGCCCGACGTCGCCAAGGGCACCGAACTGGCGCGCCGCTACGGCGTGGTTGCACACGCTTCGGCCGGAGACTGGCTGCGCAGCGTGCAGACGATCGTGCTCGCGGTGAAGCCGCAGCAGGCTCGCCGGGCTGTCAGCGGTTCGTTCCGTACCTCGCGGCCGCTCGTGCTGTCGATCGTCGCCGGCGTGCGGAGATACGCTGGCGCGCTGGCTCGGCCACCGACGCATCGTGCGTGCGATGCCGAATACGCCGGCGTTGATCCGGGCCGGCATCACGGGCGCCGTCGCGCTGCCGGGTGTGTCCGCGGAGCAGCGCGCCGAGGCCGAACTCATCCTCGTTCGGTCGGCCAAGTGCTGTGGCTCGACGACGAGGCCATGCTCGACCCGGTGACGGCGGTGTCGGGCAGCGGGCCCGCCTATGTGTTCTATTTCATCGAGGCGCTGCAGCAGGCCGCCTGGACATGGGATTCAGTGCACCGCAGGCGCGCACGCTGGCGGTGGAGACATTCGTCGGTGCGGCGCTGCTGGCCCAGCAGTCCGGCGAGGCGATCGCGGTGCTGCGCGAACGAGTCACGTCGAAGGGTGGTACGACCGCCGCCGCACGCTCGCTGTGCTCGATCAGCGACACGTGCGCGACAGCATCTGGCGGCGGCCCAGGCGGCGCGCGACCGCGCGACGCAACTGGGCCAGGAGTTCGACGCCGCCGGACAGGCGACCCGCCAGGTCGCGCAGCCAGCCGAAAGCTGTCCTTCGTGCCGGAACCGGCCACCGGCTGCGCCCCGGCCGAGAGGCTTGCACGAGCAGCAGGAAGATTGCCCACACGGCCGCTCTGCTCGATTCATATCTGGTAGTCCGCAACGATTCCCAGAAAGATCGCGAGTCCGACCCAGTTGTTGTGACGAAACGCGGCAAAGCAGCCTTCGCGCGTCCGGGTGCGGATCAGGCCGTGGTGATACAGCGCACACAGCACCGCCACCGCCCAACCGGCATAGAACGGCCAGCCGGCTCCGATGCCATGGCCCACCAGCAACAGCAGAGAGAAGAAGCCGCCGTAGCAGGCCATGACCGCCGCCACGTCCCAGCGGCCGAAGAAGATCGCCGACGAGCGGATGCCGAGCTTCAGATCGTCGTCGCGGTCGACCATCGCATACTCGGTGTCGTAGGCGACCACCCACAACATGTTGGCGACGAAGAGCAGCCATCCGAGCCGCGGCACATCGCCGAGCACGGCGGCGAATGCCATCGGGATTCCGAACGAGAACGCCACGCCGAGATAGAGTTGAGGAATCGGAAAGAAACGCTTCGCCAGCGGATAGGTGCCGGCAACCGCAGCGGCGATCAGCGCCAGCCGCATCGCCGCTTCGTTCAGGAACAGCAGCAGCAGCGCCGCGAGCGCGCCGATCGCGGCCGCGACCGCGACGGCCTCGAGCGGACTGACGTCGCCGCGCGCCACGACACGATTGGCAGTCCGCTTGACGTAGCCGTCGAAACGGAAGTCGGCCGCATCGTTGATCGCGCAACCGGACGAGCGCATCAGGAAGGTGCCGAGCGCGAACACGGCCACCAGCAACGCGCTCGGGCGCCCCGCCCGACGCGATCCAGAGCGCCGTCAGCGTCGGCCACAGCAGCAGCAGCGTGCCGACCGGCTTGTCGAGCCGGACCAGGCTGGCATAGAGGGGGAGGCGGCTGGTGGAATTCATGCGCCTTTGCCGTTGTATCGCAGCCGGGCTATCGTAACAGGCGCGATTCGTCATACTCAAAAATCCACAACCCCGGAGGGATCATGTTCCGCAGGAATTGCACCAAGGCGGCGGCCGCCGTCGTGCTCGCGCTCGGCGCGACCGGCGCACTCGCCCAGACCGATGTCCAATGGTGGCACTCGATGCCCGGCGCGCTGGGCGACTGGGTCAACGGTCTGGCCAGCGGATTCAACGCCAGCCAGCAGCAGTGCAAGGTCACGCCGACCTACAAGGGCGCGTACGACGTCTCGATGACGGCGGCGATCGCCGCCTTCCGTGCCGGCAACGCGCCGCACATCCTGCAGGTGTTCGAGGTCGGCACGGCGACGATGATGGGCTCGAAGGGCGCGATCGTTCCGGTCGGCGAAGTGATGAGCAAGGCGGGTTACAAGTTCGACCCGAAGGTGTACGTGCCCGCGGTGGCCGGCTATTACACGGCACCGAACGGCCAGATGATGTCCTACCCGCTGAACAGTTCCACCACGGTGTTCTATTACAACAAGGATGCCTTCAAGAAGGCGGGGCTCGATCCGGCCAAGCCGCCGAAGACCTGGCCCGAAGTCGCGCTGGCCGCGGCCAAGCTCAAGGCGAGCGGCGAGAAGTGCCCATTTACGACCAGCTGGCAGAGCTGGACGCAGCTCGAGAGCTTTTCGACCTGGCACAACACCGAGTTCGCGACCAAGAACAACGGCTTCGGGGGACCGTCTTCGCGCCTCGCGTTCGACACGCCGCTGCATGTGCGCCACATCGAGAACCTCGCCAACATGGCCAAGCAGGGACTGTTCGTCTACAAAGGACGGGGCAATGCGGGTGACGCGCCGTTCTACTCCGGCGAATGCGCGATGAGCACGGCGTCATCGTCGGCCTACGGCAACATCAAGAAGAACGCCAAGTTCGACTTCGGCATCTCGACGCTGCCGTACTACCCCGACGTCGCGGGCGCGCCGCAGAACACCGTCATCGGCGGCGCCAGCCTGTGGGTGATGTCGGGCAAGAAGCCGAACGAATACAAATGCGTCGCGGACTTCTTCGACTACCTGTCGAAGCCGGAGATCCAGGCCAAGAGCCACCAGGAGACCGGTTACCTGCCGATAACGCTGGCGGCTTATGAACTGACCAAGAAGTCCGGTTTCTATGACAAGAACCCGGGCACGGACGTGTCGGTGCAGCAGATGATCGTCAAGACGACAGACAAGTCGCGCGGCGTCCGGCTCGGCAACTTCGTGCAGATCCGCACGATCAACGACGAAGAAATGGAAAACATCTGGTCGGGCAAGAAGACCGTCCAGCAGGGCCTCGCCGATGCCATTAAGCGCGGCAACGAGCAGCTCGAGCGCTTCGAGAAGACCAGCAAGTAACGCCGCAGCGGACGGTCGCCCGCGACCGTCCGCTCCCCTTCCGGCTACGACGCCGCGCACGTGGAAAAGCGCGCCTACTTCCGCAGCCGCTGGCTGCCGTACGCGCTGGTTGCGCCGCAGCTCGCGATCACGATCATTTTTTTCTTCCTGCCGGCGGGCCAGGCGCTGTATCAGAGTTTGCTGCTGCAGGACGCCTTCGGCGCCAACACCGAATTCGTCGGGCTGGAGAATTTCCGCACACTGTTCAACGACCCGGGCTACCTCGCGTCATTTCGCGTGACGGCGATTTTCTCGGTGCTGGTGGCAGGTCTCGGGCTCGCGATCTCGCTGCTGCTTGCTGTGTTCGCCGATCGGCTGCTGCGCGGCGCGACGATCGTCAAGACCCTGCTGATCTGGCCGTACGCGGTGGCGCCCGCGATCGCCGGCGTGCTTTGGCTGTTCATGCTCAATCCGACGCTGGGCGTCGTCGCGCACTGGCTTGCGAGCGCCGGGGTGCACTGGGACTTCCTGCTCAATGGCGATCAGGCGCTGCTGCTGCTGGTGATGGCCGCGGTCTGGAAGCAGATCAGCTACAACTTCGTCTTCTTCGTCGCCGGCCTGCAGGCGATTCCGAAATCGCTGATCGAAGCGGCGGCGATCGACGGCGCCGGGCCCGGACGGCGCTTCTGGACGATCGTGTTCCCGCTGCTGTCGCCCACCACCTTCTTCCTCCTCGTCGTCAACATCGTCTACGCCTTTTTCGAAACCTTTGCGATCGTCGACGCCATCACGCAGGGCGGGCCGGGTCAGGAGACGTCGATCCTCGTCTACAAGGTCTATCACGACGGTTTCAAGGCGCTCGATCTCGGCGGTTCGGCGGCACAGTCGGTCGTGCTGATGGTGATCGTCATCACGCTGACGGTGCTGCAGTTCCGCTTCATCGAGCGGCGGGTGAACTACTGATGATGGTCGAGCGCCGCCGCTGGCTGGACGTGCTGTCCTATGTCGTCGTGATCATCGGCATCGCGGTCGTCGCGTTCCCGGTCTATCTCGCCCTCGTCGCGTCGACACAGACCGCCGAGGCGGTCGAGGCTGCGCCGATGTCGCTGGTTCCGGGCGATATGCTGATCGAGAACTACCGCAAGGTGCTGTTCGTGGGCGGCGATGTCGGCTCGCGGGCACCGGTCGGCCGCATGATGCTGGTGAGCCTGACGATGGCCGTCGGCATTGCGGTCGGCAAGATCATCATCTCGCTGCTGTCGGCGTTCGCGATCGTCTACTTCCGCTTTCCGTTGCGCTACTTCTTCTTCTGGATGATCTTCGTCACGCTGATGCTGCCGGTCGAGGTCCGCATCACGCCCGACGTACGCGGTGATGTCCGACCTCGGGCTGCTCAACACGTTTCCGGGATTGATCATGCCGCTGATCGCCTCGGCCACCGCCACCTTCCTGTTCCGCCAGTTCTTCATGACCGTGCCTGACGAACTCGCCGAGGCCGCCCGCATCGACGGCGCCGGGCCGATGCGGTTTTTCTTCACGATCCTAGTGCCGCTGTCGGTGACCAACGTCGCGGCGATGTTCGTGATCCAGTTCATCTACGGCTGGAACCAGTACCTGTGGCCGCTGCTGATCACGACCAGCGAGGACATGTACCCGATCGTCATCGGCATCAAGCGCATGATCGGCTTCGGCGACGCGGCCAGCGAGTGGAACCTCGTCATGGCGACCGCGATCCTCGCAATGATCCCGCCGGCCATCGTGGTGCTTCTGATGCAGCGCTGGTTCATCAGGGGGCTGGTCGAGACCGAGAAGTAGATGGCGACGAGATCTCGTTCGAGGACGTCCGCAAGAGCTACGGCAGCCTGCAGGTCGTGCACGGCATCACGCTGACGGTCGACGATGGCGAGTTCGTCGTGCTGGTGGGTCCATCCGGGTGCGGCAAGTCGACGCTGCTGCGCATGGTGGCGGGGCTTGAGGAGATCACCGCCGGCACGATCAGCATCGGCGGCCGCGTGGTCAACACGCTCGAACCGAAGGACCGCGACTGCGCGATGGTGTTCCAGAACTACGCGCTGTATCCGCACATGAGCGTGTACGAGAACATGGCGTACGGCCTCAGGATCCGCAAGCTGCCGAAGGCCGACATCGACCGCCGCGTCAACGAGGCGGCGGCGATCCTGGAACTCGACGGACTGCTAGCGCGCAAGCCGCGGCAGTTGTCCGGCGGGCAGCGCCAGCGGGTCGCGATGGGCCGCGCCATCGTGCGCGAGCCGGCGGCCTTCCTCTTCGACGAGCCGCTATCGAACCTGGACGCCAAGCTGCGCGTGCAGACGCGGCTGGAGATCCAGAAGCTGCACCGGCGGTTACGCACGACCAGTCTGTACGTGACGCATGACCAAGTCGAGGCGATGACACTGGCGCAGCGCATGATCGTGATGAACGCCGGCCGCGCCGAACAAGTCGGCACACCGGACGACGTCTATTCGCGCCCGGCGACAACGTTCGTCGCGAGTTTCATCGGCTCGCCACCGATGAACCTGTTTGGCGGGCGCGTTACGGCCGACGGGCGCGCATTCGAGGTGAGCCCGGACATGCCGATCGCCCTGCCCGAAGCGTGCACGGCGCTGGCCGGACGCGAACTGGTCCTCGGCGTGCGGCCGGAGCACTTGCAGCCCGGCGGCGACCACCTGACGATTGAAATCGAGACGGTCGAGGTGCTCGGCGCCGAGCACCTGATCCACGGCCTGCTCGCCGGACAGGAAGTGATCGTGCGGACCGGGCCTGAGTATCCACCCGCCTCCGGGAACGCAGCTGCCGATCCGGTTTGCGGCCAGTGCGGTGCACTGGTTCGACCCGACGACGCGCGCACGGATCAGTGCGTGAAGCGGAGATCTATTCCTTGCGGCGATAGATGCAGTTCGGCTTGGTGCACTCGCCATAAAGCGCGAGCGCATGCTCCTGCAGCTTGAATCCACGCTCGGCGGCGACCTGCTGCTGGCGCGACTCGATCTCGCTGTCGACGAACTCCTCGACGCGCCCGCAGGTCAGACAAACTAGATGGTCGTGGTGCGGGCCCTCGTTGAGCTCGAACATCGCGCGCCCACCTTCGAAGTGATTGCGTGCCAGCAGCCCGGCATGCTCGAACTGGGTCAGCACCCGATATACCGTAGCCAGGCCGACGTCGATGTGCTCGGCACTCAGCGCTTTGTAGACGTCCTCGGCGCTCATGTGCCGCACGCCACGCTCGGCGGAGCTGCGCTGGAATATCTCGAGCACCTTCAGCCTCGGCACGGTCGCCTTGAGGCCAATGTTCTTCAGATCGGCGGAAGTGGAGGATCGGTTCGGCATAGGGCAGCGGCGCGATGCGGATGCGCCTCTGAGTATCATACGGCTTCTGACTTCGAATCCGCATTGCGCGAACTGATCATCTGATGCGTCCGCATCGACTCGTCCTCTGCTCGCTCGCATTGCTCGCCGGTTGCGAGTCGATGTACAGCGTCAACTCGAGCGTTAAGGGCGGCTTCGCGTCCGCGGTCTCGTGGGCGCCGACCTTCCTCAGCCCGTACCGTCCGGACGTGCACCAGGGCAACATCATCACTAAGGAAATGGTGGACCAACTGCGCATCGGCATGAGCCGCGAGCAGGTTCGGTTCATGCTCGGCACGCCACTGATGACGAGCGAATTCCGCAAGGACCGTGCCGACTACATCTACTACCTGAACCCGCTCAAGGGGCCGGTGCAGAACCGCCGCCTGACGCTGTACTTCAAGGACAACCGCCTCGAGCGTTTCAACTCTGACCCGATGCCGGCAGACGAAGAAGCCGACGCGCTGATCCTCGGGACGAATGTCAAGCGCGTCCGGCGCAATCCGCCACAGCCGCCGGCGGCGATCCCGATGCCCGACGTGTCGACGCCGGGACCCGGATCGCAGAGCCTTCCGGGTACACAGTCTCCGAATTGACCGGTCGCGACACCGCGCCACGGCCACAACCATGAAGCTCGCGATCGCCGGCGCCTCCGGCAAAATGGGGCAGATGCTGATCGAGACTGCGCTGACGCAGCCCGATTTGCAGATTGCGGTCGCGCTGGACCGTCCGGACAGTCCGATGCTCGGCCGGGACTGCGCCGAAACGCTCGGGCGTATGACCGGAGCGCGCGTCGGCGCCGATCTCGCCGCGGTTGCAGCGGCCGACGTCCTGATCGATTTCACTCGCCCGCAAGCGACACTGAAGCACTTGGATGCCTGCAGTGCGGCCGGCGTGCGGATGGTGATCGGCACGACGGGGTTCGACGAGGCGGGCAAGCGCGCGATACATGCTGCGGCCGAGCGCATCGCCATTGTGTTCGCACCGAACATGAGCGTCGGCGTCAACGCGACCTTCAAGCTGGTGGAAATGGCGACACGCATGCTCAATGAGGGCTACGACATCGAGATCATCGAGGCACACCATCGCCACAAGGTCGATGCCCCATCGGGCACCGCGCTGAAGATGGGCGAGATCGTCGCCGGCGCGCTCGGGCGGCCGCTGGCGGAACTCGCGGTCTACGCGCGCGAAGGTCACACCGGCGAGCGCCGGACGGGGTCGATCGGCTTCGCTGCGATTCGCGGCGGCGACATCATCGGCGACCACACTGTCCTCTTCGCTGGCGCCGGAGAACGCATAGAGATCACGCATCGCTCCGGCAGCCGCCAGTCGTATGCGAACGGCAGTCTGCGCGCGGCACGCTTCGTTGCAGAACAGCCCAAGGGGCTGTTCGACATGTTCGACGTGCTCGGGTTGGCGCGATGAGCGGCGGCCTCGGTCTCGCTCACTTCTGGGAGCAGGCGGACGGCGTGATCCGGATGACCGCATATTTGCTGCTGGCGATGTCCGTTACGAGCTGGTTTCTAATTCTTTGGAAAGGCTGGGCGTGGTGGCGCGTGCGACGCGCTGCGCGTGCGATCGATTCGTTCTGGAGTGCGCCGTCAATCGAGGTGGCCATCGCGCAGCTGAAGCCAGCTGATGCGGAAAGCGTCTTCGTGCCGCTGGCGGCCGGTGCGGCGAACGCCGCCTCACATCCGGCCGCGGAAAACAGCCTGGCCGCGCAGATCGACCGCTCGGAGCTGATCACGCGCGCTCTGCGCCAGCGCATCAACGAGGCCGCGAGCCGGCTCGAAGCCGGGCTGACGATCCTCGCCTCGGTCGGCAGCACGGCTCCCTTTGTCGGACTGTTCGGCACCGTCTGGGCCATCTACCGCGCCTTGCTCAACATCGCGTCCTCGGGGCAGATCGCGATCGACAAGGTGGCGGGACCCGTTGGCGAGGCGTTGATCATGACGGCGTTCGGGCTCGCGGTCGCGATCCCGGCCGTTCTCGCCTACAACGCATTTACGCGCGCGAACCGGATGGTGCTGGGACAGCTCGACGGTTTTGCCCACGACCTGCACGCGACGCTGACGACCGGGTCGCGGCTCGCCGTGCTGTAGTCAGGCGGGGTCACATGCCCTTCGGAGGCTTCGAGCGACACGGCGGCACGCAGCAGCCGATGTCTGAAATCAACGTCACGCCGCTGGTCGACGTGATGCTGGTGCTTCTGGTGATCTTCATCATCACCGCGCCACTGCTCTCGTACGCGATCCGGCTGGATCTGCCGAACGACCCGGCGCCGGCAGCGGAAGTTGTTCCAGCGACCGTCAGGTTGTCGATCGACGCCGGCGGACAGGTGTACTGGGAATCGGACGCCGTCAGCGACGACGAGTTCCGGGCTCGGCTCGCCGCAGCCTCGCGGCAATCGCCCCTGCCTGAACTGAATCTGCGCGCCGACAAAGCGACGCGTTACGAGCGCATCGCCTTTGTCCTGTCAGGCGCGCAGCAGGCTGGGCTCGCGAAGATCGGTTTCGTCACCGAGCCTGCGGCGACTGCGCGTCCGTGATCGGACGCGTGCGTCGGATCGGCTCGACAGGCGGCGCGCGCGCGCTTGTGGCGGCCGCGCTGTTCGCCACCGCCTCCGCGAGTGTCGCGGTCAGTACGGTCGACGACGCCGGCACGCGCGTCGAACTGGCGCAGCCGGCCGCGCGAATTGTCAGCCTCGCCCCTCACCTTACCGAGCAGCTCTTTGCGATCGGCGCCGGTGACCGCATCGTCGGCACGACCGAATTCGCCGACTATCCCGTCGCCGCGCAGCGCATTCCGCGAGTCGGCCGGGCGCACAGTGTCGATCTGGAGCGAATTGCGCGGCTCAAGCCGGACCTGATCGTCATCTGGGGCAGCGGCTTTCCGCCCGGCACCGTGGACGCAGTGCGGCGGCTGGGCACGCCGGTCTTCGTCAGCGAACCGCATGCGCTAGACGATGTCGCCTCGTCGATGGAGCGCCTCGGCGTGCTCGCCGGCCGCGACGGCACACAGGCCGCCACGGCGTTTCGCGGCAAGATCGAGGCACTGCGCGCGCGCTACGCGGATCGGCGCGCGGTGCGGGTCTTCTACCAGGTGTGGGCCGCGCCGCTGATGACGCTCTCGGGCCGGCACGTGATCAGCGAGGCGATCGCGCTGTGCGGCGGGCGTAACGTGTTTGCCGATCTCGCACCGATCGCGCCGCAGGTTTCGGTCGAGGCGGTCGTCGCGGCCGATCCTGAAGCGGTGATTACCGCGGAGCCGGGTGCTCACGCCAGCACCGCGCTGGCGCTGTGGCATCAGTTCCCGTCGATGGCGGCAACGCGCCGCGGACAGTTCTACACGCTCGACGCGGATCGCCTGAACCGGCACGGCCCGCGGCTGGCCGATGAAATCGGGGCGCTCTGCGTCGCAATTGAGCAGACCCGCGCGGCGTCGATCAAGTAAATTGACGGGCTGCAGTTCACGGAGAATCCCATGATCGATCGCACGCTGCCTTTGCCGTCACGCGCCGTTCTCGCCGCGGCGCTCGCGGCTATGCTGCTCGGGGCTTGCGGCAAGAAGGAAGAGTCGGCCGACAAGGGAGCGCCGCCCGCGGCGGCAACGCCGTCCAAAGCCACTCCGCCATCGGCTGTGCCGACAGACCGCGAGGTCCGCATCACGGAGGTCAGGCCGGAGCTCGGTACGCTGACCGTCGGCCAACCGGTCAAGACCGTCATCAGCGGAACCTACAAGCTGCCCTCACCGGGCGGCAGCATCGGCATCGTCGTGCAGGACGGGAAGAGCGGCCTGGTCGCCAACAAGATAACGCAGGTCGCAGACAGCAGTGGCGTGTTCACTGAGGAAGTCGAGTTCAAGGTTCCGGCGACCGACAAGATCTTCCTGCATGTGCCGCTGTACGTGAAGGGCGACACGAAGTCGTCCACCGTCGCGTCGCGCGAGTGGGCCGTCAAGCAGAAGTAATCCGCTACGGCTCGACCCACTCGAGCAGGGTGCGCCACTGCTCTAAGTCGCGCTCCACCCGTCCCGGCGCGACGTCCCACAGTGTGAGCCCGTGGGCCGCCAGCTGGACGTAGTTCTGCGTATCGCGCAGGAAACCAAGCACGGGAAGTCCGAGGTCTTCGACAAAACGCTGCAGCTGATCGGCCGCACGCGTGCGCGCGTCGACACGCATGCCGAGGATGCCGACGCGTGGCGCACCATCGAGCAGGTTGCGATCGGCCAGTTTGGCAAGGAAAGCCTGGGTCGCATAGATGTCGAAGAGTGAAGGCTGCACCGGCACGATCACGCGGTCCGCGAGTTTCATCACGTCGCGCAGCGCGTGGCCGCGCAGCCCGGCCGGCGTGTCGAGCACGACGTGCGTTACGCCCTTCGGCGGCCGCGCGATCTTCTCGTCGGAACGGTCCCAAGACTGGATGTGCGGCAGCGTGGTCGGACGGATGCCGAGCCATGCCAGCGCGGACTGCTGCCGGTCAAGATCGCCGAGCATCGTGGGGTGGCCCCGCCACGCGAAGTAACCGGCCAGGTTGGTCGCGGCCGTGCTCTTGCCGCAGCCGCCCTTCGGGTTGGTAATGAGGACGATGGGCATCGCGAAAGTCTAGGCAGCAGCGGCGGTGTCACGCCTGCGCGCGCGAGCCTTGCGGGCCGCGCGGGCGATCGCCGTGGACATGGAAAAACGATTCGTCTCCTGCTTGCACCCGGCTGATTGGCGTCGCGAACAGGTCCGACAGCGCAGCCGCCGTCAGCACGTCGTCCGCCGAGCCGGCAAGCGTCCGGCCATCGCCCCAAAGCAGCAGCGCATGCGTGGCAAACCGCGTCGCCGCGTTCAAATCATGCAGGCTCGCGACCAGCGCGCGGTCGGTCAGCGTGCGCAACTCGCCGATCACGTGTGCCTGATGCCGGGGATCCTGGTGCGCGGTCGGCTCGTCGAGCAGCACGAGCGGCGTGTCCTGCGCAAGCGTCGTCGCAATTGCAACGCGCTGCCGTTCGCCGCGCGACAATCTTCGCACGTCGCGGTCCGCCAGCGCAGCGCAATCGAGCCGCTGCAGCCAGTCGCGGGCAATCGGCGCCGCGGCCGACTCGTCACGGAACACGTAGCGGGCAGTCAGTACCGTGTCCAACGCGGTGCTCGCGAACGGGTCGAGCCAGCGATCGGTGAGCAGCGCGCGCAGCCGCGCGAGCTCGTCAGCGCGCAGACTGCCCACCGGTCGATCGCCGAACACGATGTCACCTCCGTCGAGCGGCCGGGCACCGGCGGTCGCACTGAGCAGCGTCGATTTGCCGGCGCCATTGGGTCCAAGCACTGCCCAGCGCTGACCGGGCTGCAGCGTCAGGTTGAGCGAAGCGACCAGCAGGCGCCGCGGCGTGCTCAGCGTCACACCGCGCAGCTCAATGGTCGCCGCGCTGTTCATCGCCGCCCGAGTATCCAGAGAAACACCGGCACGCCGATCAGTGCAGTCAACACACCGACCGGAAGCTGCAGCGGCGCCACCACGGTTCGCGCGATCGTGTCCGCGCTGACGACGAGTGTCCCGCCGAACAGCGCCGATGCGGGCACGGTCACGCGCTGGTCATTGCCGGCAAGCAAGCGCGTCAGGTGCGGGGCCACGAAGCCGACGAATCCGACTGCGCCGGCGAGCGTCACAGCGCCGGCGGTTGCCAGCGCTGCCACGAGCACGAGCCGCCGGCGCGTCGCGCCGACGCGCACGCCCTGCGAATAGGCCTGCAAATCGCCGCGCAGCATCAGGTTCAGCGCGCGCGCCTCGCTGCTCGCGACCACCAGCAGCACCGCCGCAAGCAGCAGCGCGATCAGCGCGGCGCCGAGGTCGGTGGCGCCGGCCAGATCACCGAGCAGCCAGAACACCATCGAGCGCAGCCGACCGTCGGGCGCCAGCGCCAGCATCAGGCTCATCAGCGCCGTCGCGAACGACGCGAGCATCACACCGGTCAGCAGCACCGCGCCGGTCGCCTGCTCGCCGCTGCTCGTCTCGCTCGAATAAAGCGCGCGCCGCGCCAGCAGGAAGAGCAGTCCCAGCGTCGCCAGTGCGCCGCCGACGGCTGCAATCTGCACGCCGGCGGCGCCCAGCCCGGCGGCCAAGCGCCAGCAGCGCTGCGAATGCGGCGCCGCCCGAAATGCCGAGCACATACGGGTCAGCGAGCGGATTGCGCAGCAGCGCCTGCAGCAGCGCGCCGGACAGTGCCAATAAGGCTCCGACCGCAAACGCCGACAGCGCGCGCGGTGCGCGCAGCCCGAGCACGATGTCGGCTTCCGGCCGGAGTCGGGTCGCCCCGCGTGATCGCGCCAGCGAGTTCCGACCAGCTGACGTCGACGCTGCCGATGGCGAGCGCCGCGATCAGGCTGGCAGCGGCCGCTCCGATCAGGACAAGCAGCACAGTCGACGGCGCGGGTCGGTTCACGATCGCTCAGATGCGCAGGTCGAGGCCGACGATTGCCGTCCGCGGCAGCGTGTTGTACCCGCTGACGGTCTCGTAGTCGGCATCGAACAGGTTCTCGATGCGGGCGCGCAGCGTGATCGCTGGGCGCAGGCTCCAACTCGCG
Source organism: uncultured beta proteobacterium (assembly GCA_963707445.1). Lineage (GTDB taxonomy): Bacteria > Pseudomonadota > Gammaproteobacteria > Burkholderiales > Burkholderiaceae_F > JALORV01. Next base: position 37,153 of record CAVPPW010000002.1, read on the forward strand.
ACGAGCCGCGCGAGTGTGTAGCTCGCGAGCTGCACCCGTTGCAGCGTGTTGATGTCGAGATCGTCGCGCGGACCGACCGCCGTCAACTCGAAGCCGGCGCTCCATGACCCCGGCGCCACGTAGACCGAGGCGTTGACGATCCACGGCGCACGTCGCAACAGCTTCTCTCCGGTCTCATCGTCAACGGCGCGCAGCAGCGTCCCGTTCGCCGCGAACGACCAGATGCCGTGGCGCCAGGAGCCCGCGAGTTCGAAGCCGGTCACGCGCGCCTTGTCGAGGTTCTCCGCACGCGCAGTCGCCGGGTCAAAGACGATCAGGTCACGCGTGTCGGTGCGGAACAGGCCCGCTCGCGCCGTAGCGTCTCCGGCGGCATATTGCAGCCCGACCTCGCCGCTGACGGCGCGCTCGGGCGCCAGATCGGGATTGCCGAAGCCCGGGAAGTAGAGATCGTTGAAGCTCGGTGCGCGAAACGCGTTGGAAAGCTGCGCGGTCAGCCGCCACTCGGATCCGAGGCGGAAGCCGTAGGCCGCCAGTCCGGTGGTCGCGCCACCAACGTCCGAATACTGATCCTGCCGCACGTTCAGCTGCAGCTGCTGCGGCCCGAATTCGCCGATGAGACCGAGCCAGCCGCTGCCGACCGCACGAGTGAATCGCTGCGACTGGCCGCCGAAGTTGGGATCGTAGGCCGTCGATTCCCCAACCTGGTGCAGGTACTCGGCACCGAGCTGCGCCCGCATCTGGCTGGTCACGGTCACATCGTTCGTCCACGTCGCCGCCACGTTGTCGGAGCTGAACTCGCCGTTGTTGAACGAAGCCGGATCGCTGACGATGTTGCTGCTGCGGTCGCGACTGGCACCCAGCGCGAGTTGCGTGCTCCAGCGCTCGTTCACCGCGGTGCGTAGCAGTGCGTTGCCGGCAGCGAGCTGGGATTTCTCCAGGTGGGTCGCCGTCGGCCCGTCTGCCGTGCTGTCGAACTCGGTCCGGTTGCGATTGAGCCAGCCGTTCACGGCCAGCAGGGTCTCGCCGGAGCGGTAGGTCGCCCCGAGTGATGCCGTCAGATAGTCGTTGCCGTCGATGTCCGGGTTGGCGCCGGCAGCGAACGGACCCGGCACCACGCGTGCTACGTCGATCGTTGAGAACGCGGCCGTCGTGCCGCCGCCGAGGGCGCCGCCGATGCGCACCGGGCCGAGATCGGTGCCGCCACTGATGTGGCCGTCGAGCGTGCGCCGCTGCCCGCCTTCGGCGCTGAGTGCCAGTCCCGGTTCAGCGCCGCGCCGCGTGAAAATCTGCACGACACCGCCAATCGCGGCGGAACCGTAGAGGCTGGATAGATTGCCGCGGACGATCTCGATGCGGTCGATCGCATCGAGTGCGATGCCGCCGACCGCGGCGGCGCCGCTGGTGCCGGCGTTGAGCCGCACGCCGTCGACCAGCACCAGGACCTGCGAGGAGTTCGCGCCGCGCACGAACAGCGACGCCGCGGTGCCGCGCCCACCCGATTGCGCGAACTGCACTCCGGTTTCGCGCGAGAGCAGGCTGACGATGTCGACGCTTTGGGTGCGCTCGATGTCCGCGCGGGTGATGACCGATGTCGCAGGCAGCGCGTCATCGATCGCCTGGGTCTGCCGCGCCGGCGTGATCACCGTCGTCGGCAATTGCGGGGTCGCCTGCGCCAGCGCCGTGTCGATCGTCAGGACAAAAAGCGCGATCGCGGCAAGGCTGCCGCGTGCAGGCGATGCAACGAATGGACATCGTGACTCCTGCGCGCCGGCCCGCCGCCGGCAAGGTTCACACACGAACGAGTCGGGAGTCGGCTGGTCAGGGCGCAGGACGCGCCTGGCCGGCCGGCACCCCGCGGCTCGTCCTCCTGCCTATGGCCGGTCTCCGGGCTGCAGGAATGCTTCGCGCCTTCCCGCGTCGATGGACGCAGTGGCTGTTGCGAAGCGTGCGATATACGCGCCTGCTTACCGTTGCGGGGGCAGCACAGGTTGGGATGCGTTGCCGCAGCCTCCTGTTTCCCGTTTCACCGAAGTCACTGCCTTCGGCACCATTGGCCGGGGCAGTCTATCTCAGGAATTGCCGCGAGCACCGTCGCACACTCGGGGATCGGGTCCAAAGCGCGGTGTTACGATCGCCGCATGCTCGAAGATCTCGACCAGCTCGCCGGCAAGGTGCATGAACTCGCTCAGCTGGTGCAGTCGTTGCGAACAGAAAACCAGCAGTTGCGTTCCCAGCTCGTGCAGGCCAGTGGTGAACTGGATGCAATGCGCCATCGCGTCGACGAGGCCGGGCGCCGGCTTGACGTGCTGATGGAACGTCTGCCCGGTCATGCAAGCTCGCCGAAAGCGTCATGGAACACCTGACCGTCACGATCCTTGACCGTGAGTACCGGCTGGCATGCACGCCGGACGAGCGCGATGCGCTGCTGAAGTCTGCCGCGTATGTCGACTCCAAAATGCAGGCGATCCGTTCCGGCGGCAAGGTGATGGGCGCGGACCGCATCGCGGTCATGGCGGCGTTGCAGATCACGCACGAGCTGTTTTCCGCGCGCAGCGCTGACGGCGTCGACCTGGGTGAACTGCGCCGTCGCGTGCGCGACCTGCTGCACACGGCCGAAGATGCGCTGCTGCCGCAAGAGAAGCTCTTTTGATCCGCTCGGTTGCGTGCAGCGCGGGACCGGGCGGGGATACAATTCGGCTCGATTCGCTGCTGTGCGCGGGGCGCACGGCGGCACAAGGTTTTCCCTGCGGTGCTCGCGCAAAGGTCGTTAGTTCCTTGAACCGATGCGCTTTGCGCAAGGTTGCTGGGCTCGCGTCGCGGTGTGATCGGCACGCGTTTGCTGAACCTAAACGGCGTGGACAGCGACCACCCTGAACCGATGGTTCAGGACATCCGGCCGGGCGGCACAGGCGGGGATCCTATCTTCAAGACGCGTGAGCCGCGTCCGGCTTCCGATGAATTATTGGCTGATGAAGTCCGAGCCGGACGAGTGTTCGATCGACGACGCGCTCGCGGCCCCGAACCGGACTGTTCCATGGACCGGGGTGCGCAATTACCAGGCGCGCAACTTCATGCGCGACCGCATGAGCATCGGCGACGGCGTCCTGTTCTACCACTCGAGCTGCGCCGAGCCGGGTATCGCCGGACTGGCCGAGGTCGCCAGCGCTCCCTATCCCGATCCGACGCAGTTCCAGCGCAAGAGCCCGTACTTCGACGCGGCCTCCACGCGCGACAAGCCGCGCTGGGTGCTCGTCGACATCCGCGCCCGACGCAAGACGCGGCTGATACCGCTCGCCGAGCTGCGCGAACACGCGGCGTTGCGCGACATGGTCGTGCTGCGGCGGGGCAACCGGCTGTCGATCACGCCGGTCACCGCCGACCAATGGGACTTCATCACGCGCGAGCTGCTGAAAGAGCGGGCGCAATGAGCCCGGTGTTCATCGGTGCGCTGGTGCTGCTCGGCGCCTGCACCGGATTTGCGGCCGGGTTGCTCGGCATCGGCGGCGGCATGCTGATGATGCCGTTCCTGACGGCGCTGTTCACCTGGCAGGGTTTTCCGACCGAGTACATCCTCCACATGGCGATCGCCACGTCGCTCGCGACGATCCTTTTTACCTCGGTGTCTTCGGTGCGCGCACACGACCAGCGCGGTGCGGTGCTCTGGCGCGTCGTCTGGCTGCTGGCGCCGGGCATCCTGGTGGGATCTCTGATCGGGGCGCAGATTGCCGGACGGCTACCGGCGTTCTGGCTCTCGGTCATTTTCGCTATTTTCGTCAGCGTGTCTGCGATGCAGATGCTGCGCGATCGCAAGCCACGCTCGACACGCGAGCTGCCACGAGGCGCCGGGATGTTCGCCGCCGGCGGGGCGATCGGTTGCGTCTCCAGCATGGTGGGCGCCGGCGGCGGGTTCATCTCGGTGCCGTTCATGGTCTGGAGCAACGTCAGCATTCACAACGCCGTCGGCACCTCGGCCGCGCTCGGCTTCCCGATCGCCGCCGCCGGAACCGTCGGATACATCCTGGCCGGCCATGCCGAACCGGGTCTGCCGCCCGGCACGCTTGGTTTCGTCTACTTGCCGGCGCTGTTCGCGATCGCCCTGGCAAGCGTGCTTACAGCGCCGCTCGGAGCACGCATCGCGCACACGCTCGACCGCCGCCCGATGCAGCGCATCTTCGCGGTGCTGCTGTTCCTGCTGGCGGCCTACATGGCCTACAAGGGCTACAAGGGTTACAAGGGCTACTGAAGCGCGCGGCAGTGCCACGCGCGCCCCTCGCTTTCCGCTGCGCGCGGCCGGCCGCATAATGGGCGCGAACAACACGGCGGAACGGCAATGACAGCAAGCGAGCAAGCCATCAGCGAGATCGGCGACCCGATGGTGCGCGAACTGGCGACACGCGGCCAGGTGCGCACGTTCCCGAAAAATGCGGTGATCATCAACGAGGGCGACCGCGGCGACAGCCTGTACGTGATCCTGACCGGGAAGGTGAAGGTCTACGTCTCCGACGACGACGGCCGCGAGATGATCCTCGACATCTACGGTCCCGGAGACTACGTCGGCGAGATGGCGCTCGACGGCCGGCCGCGTTCGGCCTCGGTGATGACGCTGGAGCCGACCACCTGCTCTGTCGTCATGCGCGACGAACTGCGTAACGCCATCAGCGCCAATCCGGACATCGCGATGAGCCTGATTGCCACGCTGATCGACCGTGCCCGCATCGCCACCGACAACGTCAAGAACCTCGCACTGATGGATGTCTATGGCCGGGTCGCCCGGCTGCTGCTGTCGCTGGCGAAGGAAGAAGGCGGAAAGCTGGTCGTGCCGGAGCGGATGACGCAGCAGGACATCGCCGATCGTGTCGGCGCCTCGCGCGACATGATCAGTCGGATCTTTAAAGACCTGACGATCGGCGGATACGTGACGATCGAGAACCGGACGATCACGATCCACCGCAAGCCGCCGGCGCGCTGGTAACGCGCGGCGCACTCGCGCGACCCCCCTTTAGGCGCCTGGACCGGCAAGAACCTCGCCAGGGCCTGCCGCCGCCTGTCGAATATTCCGGTTCCGGCGCGCCCAATACGCGGCTGCCCGGGTGCCGCGCTCCTCCTACAGTGCGTTCATGCGCTGCGGTCCGTCACCGCAGATCCAAGACGCCAGGGAGACCGTCATGTCCATTTATCGACTGATCGCTGCGGCCATATTGGCCGTCGCCGCCACCGTGACCGCTGCCGACGAGTTCGAATCCGCCTACGACGCCGGCCGCTATGCCGAAGCCCTCGCCCTGCTGGAAGCCCGTGGCCTCGAAGGCGATATCGAGGCCCAGGGCATGGCCGGGATGATGCATCTGATGGGCAGCCGCCTGTACGGCACGGAAGTGGCGACCGACGCCGAGCGCGCGGCCCGCTGGCTGCGGACCGCGGCGCTCAATGGCAGCGTCCAGGCGCAGTACATCCTCGCCCAGCTCTATGAACAGGGCATCGGCGTCCCGCAGGACTCCGACCGCGCAGCCGCCTGGCTCGCGCTCATCGCCGGTCAGACCCTGACGTTTTCGATCGCCCAGAACGCGGAACGGTAATCGGTCGCGCCTGCATCGCGCGTCGACCTACCGATCCATTCTGGAGATCATGATGAATGACCCGATTACCGTCGTCCCGTACGACGCGGCGTGGCCCACCCGCTTCCGCGTCGAAAGCCAGCTGATCCGCATTGCCTTCAACGACCTCGAGCCGAAGATCGAACATATCGGCAGCACCTCGGTGCCGGGGCTTGCAGCCAAGCCGATCATCGACATCCTGGTCGGCGTGCATTCGCTCGATGCCTTCGAGCGCCACTGCGATCGCCTCACCGTCTACGGCTATGAATACGTTCCCGAATACGAGCGGGTGCTGCCCGACCGGCGCTTCTTCAAGCGCGTCTTCCGCGGCGTGCGGACTCATCATGTGCACGTGGTTGAGGTCAACGGCCACTACTGGAAGCGCTACCTGAAGTTTCGCAACCGTCTGCGTGCCGACGACTTCCTGGCGTCGCGCTATGCCGAGCTGAAGCGTCGACTGGCGTCCCGGTTCCGCTTCAATCGGGACGCGTATACCAACGGCAAGTCGAGCTTCGTCGAAGCGGTGATCGCGCTACCGGTGCCGTATCCGCAGGCGAGCCTCAGGCCGCAGTTCGCGTTTGCGGCGTGAACGTGGTGCGATAGCGGTCACGAAGCACGTTCTTCTGGACTTTCCCCATCGTGTTGCGAGGCAGGTCCTCGACAACGAACACGCGCTTCGGCACCTTGTAGTTCGCGATCCGGGCCCTGAGCGCATCGACGATGGCGGTCGCCTCGAGCGCTCCCGCGCGCCGTGCGACCACGACCGCCGCGACCGCCTCGCCGAAATCCGGGTGTGGCAGTCCGATGACCGCGGATTCGACCACGTTCGGCAATTCGTCGATGTAGCCCTCGATCTCCTTCGGATAGACGTTGTATCCGCCGGAGATGATCAGGTCCTTGGAGCGGCCGACCAGAGGTCAGATAGTCGTCCGGCACGTCGGCGCCGCCGAAGTGTCCGACGTCGCCGGTGCGGAACCAGCCGTCACGTGTGAACTCCTCGGCGGTCTTCTCTGGCATGCGCCAGTAGCCGCCAAAGACGTTCGGCCCGCGCACCTCGACCGCGCCGATCTCGCCGGGCGCGCAGGCACTGCCGTCACGCACGACGCGCACGTCGACGCCCGGCAAGGCAACGCCCACCGTGCCGGCCAGCCGCGGGCCGCGTTCGGCGAAATACGGGTTCGACACGAGCATCACGGTCTCCGACATGCCGTAGCGTTCGAGGATGCGCTGCCCGGTGCGCGCCTCGAAGTCGCGATGCGTGTCCGCCAGCAGCGGCGCCGAGCCGGAGACGAAGAGCCGCATGCTCGAACACAGCGTCCGGTCGAGCCGAGGCTCGGCGAGCAGCCGCGTGTAGTAGGTCGGCACACCCATGAACACGGTCGAACGCGGGAGTCGCTCGAGCACCTGCGCCGCATCGAACTTCGGCAGGAACAGCATGCGCGCACCGGCGAGCAGCGCCGCGTGCGAGGCGACAAACAGGCCGTGCACGTGAAACAGCGGCAGCGCATGCAGCAGCACATCCTGCCGGCCCTCGGCGCGCGCGCGCGCGAAGCCCCAGAACTCGTCCAGCGTCAATGCGTTCGACGCGAGATTGCGATGACTCAGCATCGCGCCCTTGCTGCGCCCGGTAGTACCGGAGGTGTACAGGATCGCGGCAAGATCGTCGGCGCCGCGCGCGCGGGTCGAGAATCGGTCCGCGTGTGGCGCGGCCGCTTCGAGCAACGTGCCGGTGCGGCTTTCGCCCAGCGTGTAGACGTGGCGGCAGCCGGCCTTGCGCGCCAGCGGCTCGAGTTCATCGAGCCGCGCCGGCGTGCAGATCATCACGGTCGGCTGCGCATCGGTGAGGAAGTATTCGATCTCGGCGCGCTGGTACGCGGTATTCAGCGGCAGATACACGAGCCCCGCGCGCAGCGTCGCCAGATAGAGCATCAGGCATTCGGGCGACTTCTCCACCTGGACCGCGACGCGCGCGCCGGGCGCAGGCCGCAGCGACACCAGCCAGTTCGCGATGCGGCCGCTGGCGCGCTGCAGGTCGCGCCATGAATAAACCAGTCCCTCGTGCGTCTCGATCCAGGGTGAGTCGAGGTCCGCCGGGAAGCGGCGTTCGACCAGCGCGTAGAAGTTGGAACTATCGGAGTGGGCCATGATCCGTCACGGACGGCGTGAGGGTTGAGCGGCGAAAGACGGTAAGAGTACGCGCGGCCGGCGGGGTCGCTCCGGAGCCCGGTGTAGGATTTTAGGTGGATGGCCTGACCGCTTCGGCGGGTCCGTGAGGGAAACGAGATGGCAAAGGATGCAAGCGCCGACCTGGGCGCATGGCGTGCGGCCGCTTCGAAACAGCTTGACGGCGCGGCGGCGGACAGCCTGACCTGGCACACGCCGGACGGGATCGCGGTCAAGGCGCTTTACACGGCCGCCGACGTTGCCGGTCTGCCGCACGCAGACACGCTCCCCGGCTTCGCCCCATACGTGCGCGGGCCGCAGCCGACCATGTACGCGCAGCGCCCGTGGACCATCCGCCAGTACGCGGGCTTTTCGACGGCGGAGGAGTCGAACGCGTTCTACCGCCGCAACCTCGAAGGCGGCGGCCAGGGCGTTAGCGTCGCCTTCGACCTCGCGACGCACCGCGGCTACGACTCGGACCACCCGCGCGTCGTCGGCGACGTCGGCAAGGCGGGCGTCGCGGTCGACTCCGTCGAAGACATGAAGATCCTGTTCGACGGCATTCCGCTCGACCGCGTGTCGGTGTCGATGACGATGAACGGGGCCGTGCTGCCCGTGCTTGCCGGCTACATCGTCGCCGCCGAGGAGCAGGGCGTCGCCCAGGACAAGCTCGCCGGGACCATACAGAACGACATCCTCAAGGAGTTCATGGTCCGCAACACCTACATCTACCCGCCGGCACCGTCGATGCGCATCATCGCCGACATCATCGGGTACACGACGAAGCACATGCCGCGCTTCAACTCGATCTCGATTTCCGGCTATCACATGCAGGAAGCCGGGGCCACTCAGACTCTCGAGCTCGCGCTGACGCTGGCCGACGGCAAGGAATACGTGCGCACCGCGCTCGCGACTGGAATGGACGTCGACGACTTTGCGGGACGGCTGTCGTTCTTCTTCGGCATCGGCATGAACTTCTACCTCGAGATCGCCAAGCTGCGCGCGGCGCGCCTGCTGTGGCACAGGATCATGACGGAGTTCAAGCCGAAAAACCCGAAGTCGACGATGCTGCGCACGCACTGCCAGACCTCGGGCTGGTCGCTCAGCGAACATGACCCCTACAACAACATCGTGCGCACTGCGATCGAGGCCATGGCCGCCGTGTTCGGCGGAACGCAGTCGCTGCACACCAACTCGTTCGACGAGGCGATGGCGCTGCCGACCGACTTCTCGGCGCGCATCGCGCGCAACACCCAGGTCATCCTGCAGGAAGAGACGAACATCACGCGCGTGATCGATCCCTGGGCGGGGTCGTACCTGATGGAAAAGCTGACGCAGGACATGGCCGATCAGGCCTGGACGATCATCGAGGAAGTCGAGGCGATGGGCGGGATGACCAAGGCCGTGTCGAGCGGCTGGGCCAAACTTCGCATCGAACAGTGCTCGGCCGAGAAGCAGGCGCGCATCGACCGTGGCGATGACGTCATCGTCGGCGTCAACAAGTACCGACTCACTGAAGAGGAGCCGATCGACATCCGCGAGATCGACAACACCGCGGTGCGCGAGGCGCAGCTCCGGCGGCTGACCGAGCTGCGCGCCCGACGCGACGGCAAGGCGGTCGCCGCTGCGCTCGATGCGCTGACCGACGCCGCACGCTCAGGGCAGGGCAACCTGCTCGATCTCTCGATCAAGGCGACGCGTGCGCGGGCTACGGTCGGCGAGATCTCGGACGCGCTCGAGAAGGTCTTCGGCCGCTACCGCGCGCGGACCGAGAGCGTTTCCGGCGTGTACGGGGCGATGTTCGAGAGCGACGCACCCTGGCAGGAGCTGAAGGGCGAGATCGAACGTTTCGCCGCGGAGGAGGGGCGCCGGCCGCGGCTGATGGTCGCAAAGCTGGGCCAGGACGGACACGATCGCGGCGCGAAGATCATCGCGACCGCCTTCTCGGATCTCGGCTTCGACGTCGACATCGGCCCGCTGTTCCAGACGCCCGAGGAGGCAGCCCGCCAGGCCATCGAGAACGACGTGCACGTGGTCGGCGTCTCGACGCTGGCGGCAGGTCACAAGACGCTTGTGCCGCAGCTCATTGCAGCGCTGCGCGAACAGGGGGCGGAGGACATCCTCGTCGTCGTGGGCGGCGTCGTTCCGGCCCAAGACTACGAGTTCCTGCATGCGGCCGGTGCCGCTGCGGTGTTTGGCCCCGGCACGGTCATCACGGAGGCCGCGCGGCAGATCATCGCGGCGGTCCGCGCGGTACGCACACGGCTGGCGGCGTGAGGGCGGATGGCACGTCGCACCACGACGGTCGCTGAGTTCTCACCGGTTCAACCTCCCGAGCGCCGCGGCAGCGCGACCGCCGTCGTGTCACCGGCGTGACTGCGAAACACTCTGCTGCGCCGCTGGCGTCTGCCGACCAAGCGCTCGTGACCCGCGTGCGCGCCGGCGAGAGGCGTGCGCTCGCGAAGACGATCACGCTCGTCGAGTCGACCCGGCGCGATGACCAGACGCGCCGGCAGGCCGTGCTGGAGGCGCTGCTGCCGCACGCGGTGGCTTCGATCCGCATCGGCATCAGCGGCGCGCCCGGCGTGGGCAAGTCGACCTTCGTCGAATCGTTCGGCCTGCATCTGATCGCGCGCGACCATCGCGTCGCGGTGCTTGCGGTGGACCCGTCGAGCAGCGTGACCGGCGGCTCGATCCTCGCCGACAAGACACGGATGGAGGATCTGTCGCGGTCGCCGGACGCATTCATCCGCCCCTCGCCCGCCGGCACGTCGCTCGGCGGCGTCGCCGCGAGAACGCGCGAAGCGCTGGCCGTCTGCGAAGCGGCCGGGTTCGATGTGATCATCGTCGAGACGGTCGGCGTGGGACAGTCGGAGACCGCGGTCGCGCGCATGACCGACCTGATGGTGCTGCTGCAGCTGCCGAATGCCGGCGACGAGTTGCAGGCACTGAAGAAGGGCATCGTCGAGCTCGCCGACATCATCGTCGTCAACAAGAGCGACCTCGACCCGCAGCGCGCCGCACAGGCGGAGCGCATGCTGAAGAACACGCTTGCGATCCTGCGGCCATCGTCGCCGAACTGGCGGCCACCGGTGCTCGCGTTGTCGGCACTGAACGGGGACGGTGTCGCGCGCTTCTGGAGCGAGGTGGAGCGCTACCGCAGCACGATGCAGGCGAGCGGCGAGTTCGTCGCCCGTCGCCGCGGCCAGGCCCAGGACTGGATGTGGCAAGTGATCGACGAGCGGCTCCGTGCGGATTTCCGGAGCCACCCGGAAGTCGCGGCCCGGCTGCCGGGCACGGTGGCCGCCGTCGCCGCCGGAACGCTGACGCCCTCGATGGCCGCCGAGCGGCTGCTCGCGCTGGCGCGGACGACTCGCCCGGCCGGGGGCGGCTGACCGCCGCCGCAGTACGAAGCAAGCGCCGAGCCGCGTTGGTCGCGTCTCGGTACGCAGCAGCAACCGACGTCCGCGCTGCCCCTCAGAGGCGGTCCCGATGAGACACGCGGATCGCCCTAGAATTGCGAGCCCACACGCGTCGCTCGCCCGGCCATCGCAGCCGGGCAGCGCCCTGAAGGCGCGGACTCCGGGCACAGAACAAGTCGACCTCAGGGGAGAGCACGCATGCAAGAAGTCATTCGACGGCTCGAGGAGATGCGCGAGGCCGCGCGGCTCGGCGGCGGAGCGAAGCGCATCGACGCCCAGCACACCAAGGGCAAGCTGACCGCACGCGAGCGCATCGAGCTGCTGCTGGATCCGGACAGCTTCGAAGAGTGGGACATGTTCGTCGAGCATCGCTGCCACGACTTTGGCATGGGCGATCAGAAGATCTCCGGCGACGGCGTGGTGACGGGCTACGGGACGGTCAACGGCCGGCTCGTGTTCGTCTACAGCCAGGACTTCACTGTCTTCGGCGGTGCGCTGTCGGAAGCGCACGCGGAGAAGATCTGCAAGATCATGGACCATGCGATCAACGTTGGCGCCCCGGTGATCGGACTCAACGATTCCGGTGGCGCGCGCATCCAGGAGGGTGTCGCGTCGCTGGGCGGCTATGCGGAAGTGTTCCAGCGCAACGTGCTGGCCTCGGGCGTGATCCCGCAGATCTCGGTCATCATGGGTCCCTGCGCCGGCGGCGCGGTCTATTCGCCGGCGATGACCGACTTCATCTTCATGGTGAAGGACAGCGCCTACATGTTCGTCACGGGACCGGAAGTGGTGAAGACCGTGACCCACGAGGAAGTGACCGCCGAGGACCTCGGCGGTGCAGTCACGCACTCGACCAAGTCCGGCGTTGCCGACCGCGCCTTTGAGAACGATGTCGAGGCGATGCTGATGGTCCGCGCGATCGTCAGCTATCTGCCGGCCAACAACCGCGAGAAGCCGCCACTGGTGCCCACCGACGACCCGGTCGACCGCATCGACCGTTCGCTCGACACGCTGGTTCCGGACAATCCGAACAAGCCCTATGACATCAAGGAACTGATCTACAAGGTCGTCGACGAAGGCACGTTCTTCGAGCTTTCGCCCGATTACGCGAAGAACATCGTGATCGGCTTCGGCCGCATGGACGGCAGCACGGTGGGCATCGTCGCCAACCAGCCGCTCGTGCTGGCCGGTTGCCTTGACATCAAGTCATCGATCAAGGCCGCGCGCTTCGTCCGCTGCTGCGACAGCTTCAACATTCCCATCGTCACCTTCGTCGACGTGCCCGGGTTCATGCCCGGCACGGCCCAGGAATACGGCGGCATCATCAAGCACGGCGCCAAGCTGCTGTTCGCCTACGCGGAGTGCACGGTGCCGAAGGTCACCGTCATCACGCGCAAGGCGTACGGCGGGGCCTATGACGTCATGTCGTCCAAGCACCTGCGCGGCGACGTCAACTTCGCGTGGCCGACTGCGGAGATCGCCGTGATGGGAGCGAAGGGCGCGGTCGAGATCATCTTCCGCAAGGATGCGGGCGACCCGGAGAAGCTTGCGGCGCTGACCGAGGAGTACCGCGCCAAGTTCGCCAACCCCTTCATCGCCGGGCACCGGGGCTACATCGACGACGTGATCATGCCGCACGAGACCCGCAAGCGGATCTGCCGCTCGCTCGCAATGCTGCGCGAGAAGAAGCTCGAGAATCCCTGGCGCAAGCACAGCAACATCCCGCTCTGAGCCACCGGCCAGCGAACGGAGGCCGCCACATGTTCAAGAAGATCCTGATCGCCAACCGGGGCGAGATCGCCTGCCGAGTGATCCGCACCGCCCGCCGCATGGGCATCAAGACGGTCGCCGTCTATTCCGAGGCCGACAAGGACGCGCGCCACGTCGAAATGGCCGACGAAGCGGTCCTGATCGGCCCGCCGCCCTCGGCGCAGAGCTACCTGCAGATCGAGCGCATCGTCAAGGCGTGCAAGGACACCGGCGCGGAGGCCGTGCATCCCGGGTACGGCTTCCTCTCGGAGAATGCCGCGTTCTGCGCCGCGCTGGAGAAGGAAGGCATCGTCTTCATCGGGCCGAAGGTGCACGCGATCGAGGCGATGGGCGACAAGATCGCGTCGAAGAAGCTGGCGATCGAAGCCAAGGTCAACACGATCCCCGGCCACAACCAGGCGGTGACCTCGCCGGAAGAGGCTGTCGAGATCGCTCGCCGGATCGGCTACCCGGTAATGATCAAGGCCTCGGCCGGCGGCGGCGGCAAGGGATTGCGCGTCGCCTACGACGACACGCAGTGCCGCGAGGGCCTGACCGCATGCCGCAACGAGGCGAAGAACGCCTTCGGCGACGATCGCGTCTTCATCGAGAAGTTCATCGAGGAGCCGCGCCACATCGAGATCCAGGTGCTCGGTGACGCGCACGGCAACTACGTCTATCTGCACGAGCGCGAATGCTCGATCCAGCGTCGCCACCAGAAAGTCATCGAAGAGGCGCCCTCGCCTTTCATCGACGAAGCGACGCGCAAGGCGATGGGCGAGCAGGCGGTGCAGCTCGCCCGCGCGGTCAAGTACCAGTCCGCCGGGACGGTCGAGTTCGTCGTCGGCAAGGACCGGTCGTTCTACTTCCTGGAGATGAACACCCGGTTGCAGGTCGAGCACCCGGTCACCGAGTTCATCACGGGGCTCGACCTCGTCGAGCTGATGATCCGTGTCGCCGCCGGCGAGCGGCTGCAGTTCGCGCAGAAGGACGTCCAGCGCACCGGCTGGGCGATCGAGTGCCGCATCAACGCCGAGGATCCGTTGCGTGGCTTCCTGCCGTCCAGCGGGCGGCTCGTCAAGTTCATCCCGCCTCCGGAGGTTCCCGGACAGGTGCGCGTCGATACCGGCGTCTACGAGGGCGGCGAAGTGTCGATGTACTACGACTCGATGATCGCCAAGCTGATCTGCCACGGCGCGACACGCGACCAGGCGATCACCCGCATGCGCGAGGCGCTGAACGCGTTCGTGATCCGCGGCGTCGCGTCCAACATCGCATTCCAGGCGGCGCTGCTGCAGCATCCGCGCTTCCTGTCAGGCAATTTCAACACAGGGCTGATCGCCGAGGAGTACCCGAAGGGATTCCAGGCGACGAGCCTCGTGCACGTCGATCCGCTGCTGCTCGCGGCCGTCGCTGCGCTGGCGCGCCGGCGCTTCATCTCCCGCGCCGTGCAGACCACGGGACAACTGCGCGGCCATCACCGGCACGTGGGCGAGGACTGGGTCGTGGCCATCGGCTCGCAGCGCTTCCCGCTGCGGCTCAGTCCGATCCAGGGTGGCTGCCGCATCGAATTCGAGGGCAAGACGAGCGAACTGCTCTCGGACTGGAAGCTGGGCGACCTGATCTTTCGCGGTCTGTGGGATGGCCAGGAAGTTTGCTTGCAGATCCAGCGCGTCGGCTGGAGGTACCGGCTGATCCACTGGGGCACGCAGGTGGACGCCACGGTGCTGACCGCGCGGCAGGCTTACCTGCTGTCGCTGATGCCCGAGAAGCCTGTGCCGGACATGTCGCGCTTCCTGCTGTCGCCGATGCCCGGCCTGCTGACGGATCTCATGGTCAAGGCCGGCCAGGAGGTGAAGGCCGGCGAGCGGCTCGCGGTGATCGAGGCGATGAAAATGGAGAACACGTTGCGGGCCGAAGCCGACGGCGTGGTCAAGGAAGTGTTCGCCGCGCGCGGCGACAGCCTCGCGGTCGACCAGCCGATCCTCGCCTTCGAGTAGAGCGCTGGAAACGCGGAGCCGTCAGCGGCCCAGCGCTGCCACGACGTCGGGCGGCGCCTGCACGAGTTCGATCAGCACGCCCTCGCCGCAGAGGGGGGCCGTCTCGTTGCCCTTCGGGTGGATGAAGCACACGTCGTAGCCGGCGGCGCCCTTGCGAATGCCGCCGGGAGTGAAGCGCATCCCTCGTGCCGTCAGCCACTGCACCGCCGCCGCGAGGTCATCCACCCAGAGTCCGAGGTGATTGAGCGCGGGATCGTGCACGGCCGGCTTCTTCGCCGCGTCGATCGGTTGCATCAGGTCGACTTCGACCCTGGCGGGCCCGTCGCCGAGCGCCAGGATGTCCTCGTCGACATTCTCCCGCTCGCTCCGGTAGCTGCCCACGGACGGTACGCCCAGCGTATCCACCCAGAGGCTGCGCAACCGCGCCTTGTCCTGTCCTCCGATGGCCACCTGCTGGATGCCGAGGATGCGGAACGGACGTTCGTTCATGCAAATTTCCCTTCTGTTCCCGCGCGGCTCAGTCGAGCTTGGCGCCCGAGGTCTTCGTGACCTCCGCCCAGCGCTTCATCTCGCTGTTCAGGAACTTGGCGAATTCCTGCGGCGTCATCGTCGTGACCTCAGAGCCGTTGCTCGCCCAGATTTCCTTCAGCTCGGGCGAATTCAGTGCCTTGACCACCTCGGCGTGCATCCTGTCGAGGATAGGCTGTGGCGTGCCCTTCACGCCCCACAGCGCATACCAGGTCGACACGTTGTAATCCGGCAGGCCCTGTTCGGCCGCGGTAGGAACATTCGGGAATGCGCTCGAGCGTTTCGGCGCAGCGACGGCGAGCGCCTTGATGCGACCGGAGCGGATGTGCTGGGCCGAGGAACCGAGTCCATCGAACATCAGGTCGACGTTGCCGGCGACCAGGTCCTGCAGCGCCGGACCGGCACCGCGATACGGGATATGCACCAGGTAGGTCTGCGACTGCTGCTTGAAGAGTTCGCCGGCGAGGTGGTGCGAGGTGCCGTTGCCCGCCGAGCCGTAATTGAGCTTGCCGGGCGTCTTGCGCAGCTGATCCAGCAGCTGCTTCAGGTTGTCCGCCTGCACGCGACTGGCGTTGATGACGATGACTTGCGGCGGATTGGCAATCGTCGTCAGCGGGATCAGGTCCTTCTCGATGTCGTAGTCGAGTTTCGGATAGAAGCTCGGTGCGATCGCGTGGTGCACGGCCCCGACGAAGAACGTGTAGCCATCCGGCGCCGCCTTCGCGGCGATCGAAGCGCCGACGGTACCGCCGGCACCGCCGCGGTTGTCGATGATCACCTGGCGGCCGAGTTGCTTCGACAGCTGTGCCGCCAGCGGGCGCGCGAAGGCATCGGTGCCGCCACCGGGCGGAAATGGCACGATCAGCGTGATCGGCTTGGTCGGCCAGTTAGTCGTTTGTGCATGCGCCGGCGCGGCGGCCACAACCGACACGGCCAGCACGGTCAACAGCAGGGAACGGACTTGCACGGAGGTCTCCTTGGCAACTGTGGTGAACGCGGCGCTCTGACGGCGCCTGCGCAGCCGCGATTTGCCGCGGCCGAACTTGTTACTTTAGCGTCTTGCCGGCTGCGCGGGTGGCAGTCCCCGGCGCTGCAGCATCACGAAGCAGGCGGTGCCGATCAGCACCATCGGCACCGACAGCCACTGCCCGGCCGAAAGGCCGAGCGGCATCGCCCCGTACAGCGCTTCGGGCTCGCGAAACACCTCGCCGACAATGCGCAGCACGCCATAGGCAATCAGAAACAGGCTGCCGACGGTTCCCGCAGGGCGCGGGCGGCGCGAGTAGAGCCACAGGATCGCAAACAGCAGCAGCCCCTCGAGCGCGAACTGGTACAGCTGTGACGGATGCCGCGGCAGGTCATCGCCCGCCTGCGGGAAGATCATCGCCCAGGGCAACGCCGGGTCCGTCACGCGGCCCCACAGTTCACCGTTGATGAAGTTGCCGATGCGCCCGGCACCGAGGCCGAGCGGCACCAGCGGCACGACGAAGTCGGTCACGCGGAGGAACGACTTGCCGCGGCTGCGCGCGAATGCCCACATCGCGACGATGACGCCGAGAATGCCGCCGTGCGATGCCATGCCGCCCTTCCACACCGCGAAGATCTCGAGCGGATGACTGAGGTAGTACGACAGCGGACCGTAGAAGATCACGTGGCCGAGCCGACCGCCGACGATGACGCCGATCATTCCGTAGAACAGCAGATCGTCGACGTCCTGCGACCGACATGTCGCGCCACGCGTCGCGCGAGCGCAGCCGGCCGAGCACCAGGAACAGCGCGAAGCCGATCAGGTACATCAGCCCATACCAGCGGATGCTGATCGGGCCGAGTTGCAGGGCGACGGGATCGAATGTGATGAATGGGCACGCGCGGCTCCGGAGACGAGTGGCTCGAAGGATGGCCGCTCGTACGAAATGCTTGGCCTATTATTGCCCGTTCACCCCTCGCAGCCGCTTTTCGGCAGCCACCATGCCCTACAACGAACGCTCGAAGCATGTGACCCAGGGCGTCGCCCGCTCCGCCAACCGCGCGATGTACTACGCGATGGGCTACAAGGACGAGGACTTCGACAAGCCGATGATCGGCGTGGCCAACGGCCATTCGACGATCACGCCCTGCAACTCCGGACTGCAGAAGCTGGCCGATGCTGCGATCGAGGAGATCGCCGGCTGCAAGGCCAACTCGCAGGTGTTCGGTACGCCGACCATTTCCGACGGCATCGGCATGGGCACCGAGGGCATGAAGTACTCGCTGGTGTCGCGCGAGGTGATCGCCGACTGCGTCGAGACCTGCGTCAACGGCCAGTGGATGGACGGCGTCATCGTCATCGGCGGCTGCGACAAGAACATGCCGGGCGGAATGATGGGCATCGCGCGTTGCAACGTGCCCGCGATCTATGTCTACGGCGGCACCGTGAAGCCGGGCCACTACAAGGGCAAGGATCTGACGATCGTGTCGGCGTTCGAGGCGGTCGGCGAGTTCACCGCAGGACGCCTGAACGAAACCGACTTCAAGGAAATCGAGCGCCGCTGCATCCCAGGTTCGGGCTCGTGCGGTGGCATGTACACCGCGAACACGATGAGTTCGTCGTTCGAGGCGCTCGGCATGAGCCTGCTGTATTCGTCGACGCAGGCGAATCCCGACGACGACAAGGTCGCGAGCACGCGCGAGGCGGCGCGGGTGCTGGTCGAAGCGGTGAAGAAAAACCTGCGGCCGAGCGACATCATCACGCGCGAGTCGATCGAGAACGCCGTCAGCCTGATCATGGCTGTCGGCGGCAGCACCAACGCGGTGTTGCATTACCTGGCGATCGCGCACGCGGCGGGCATTGCCTGGACGATCGACGACTTCGAGCGCATCCGCCGCAAGGTGCCGGTGCTGTGCGACCTGAAGCCCTCGGGCAAGTACGTCGCCACTGACCTGCACCAGGCCGGCGGCATTCCGCAGGTGCTCAAGATCCTGCTCCAAAACGGACGGCTGCACGGCGACTGCATGACGATTACCGGCAAGACGATGGCGCAGATGCTCGCCGAAGTCCCCGGCCGAGCCGCGCAGCGACCAGGATGTGATTCATCCATTTTCGAAGCCGCTGTATGCGCAGGGGCATCTCGCGATCCTGAAGGGCAACCTCTCGCCCGAGGGCTGCGTGGCGAAGATCACCGGGCTGAAGAACCCGTCGATCACCGGGCCGGCGCGCGTGTTCGACTCCGAGGACGCCGCGATGGAGGCGATCCTGGCCGACCGCATCCGACCCGGCGACGTGCTGGTGATCCGCTACGAGGGGCCGCAGGGCGGACCGGGCATGCGCGAGATGCTGTCGCCGACGTCGGCGCTGATCGGCAAGGGGTTGGGCGAGAGTGTCGGTCTCATTACGGACGGCCGCTTCTCCGGCGGCACCTGGGGAATGGTCGTCGGCCACGTCGCGCCCGAGGCCTACGTCGGCGGAACGATCGCGCTGATCCGCGAAGGCGATTCGATCACGATCGACGCCCACAAGCTGCTGCTGCAACTCAACGTCGCCGACGACGAAATCGCGCGCCGGCGCGCTGCATGGAAGGCGCCGGCGCCGCGCTACACCAAGGGGGTGCTCGCCAAGTTCGCGAAACTCGCCTCGACTGCCAGCAAAGGGGCGATCACGGACGAAAAGCTCTTCTGAGCTGAGCGGTCCTCGTGTACGCGACCGCTGCGCGGTCGCACGTGCACTCGGACCGGAACGGCAAATCAGTCGGCTGCGCTCCGGAGCGGCCGCGCGCTCCGCCGAACTCCAACTGCAGGGCACCCGCCCTGCGCTCCCGCCGCGCGGGAAGGGATTAGCACTCCTCCCTGCGCCCTCCTCGCCTGGCGAGGAGGGAAAGACAAGTCTAGAAGTGCGAGGTGCGTCGCGGGGTGGAGTGCCCGCCCTTGTTTGTCGGCGGAGCGCGCGGCCGCCCCGGAGCGCAGCCGACAACTATTCCGGAGCGAGTGCACGGGCGATCGGCGCAACCGATCGCGTACACGAGCGACGCCTGCTTACCGGCCGCGACGCGACCGGTTGGCTTCCAGCGCATCCTTGATGCGCTTCTTCTTGTGCGCTTCCATCTCGTCGAACGCCTTCTTCTTGTCGAGCCCGAGGCGTTGCTCGATGAGTTCGAACCAGAGGAGCGCGAGAGCGAACGGCACGGTGATCCACCACCACGACAGGGTGGCAAACACGCTGACCTCAAGCACCTTGAGAACGATGAGGGCAACGCCGATCCAGATCAACCACATGCGGAATCTCCCGCCCGACGACTCATCGACTATAGCGGCGCTGACGGCGCGAAAGAAGGCTGGCGGTCAACGCAAAAGCGGCTAAGCCGTTAGAATCTTCGGGCTTTTAACCGGGCAAGCCCCCCTTCCCGATCCGATACGGAGACCTTTATGAAGCACGTCCTCGCTGTTGCCGTCCTCGGCCTTGCCGTGGCAAGCGGTCCGGTGTTCGCTCAGGCTGAACTCGCCAAGCAGAAGAACTGCCTCGCCTGCCACGCCGTCGACAAGAAGCTCGTCGGTCCGTCGTACAAGGATGTTGCCGCCAAGTACAAGGGCGACAAAGACGCAGCGGCCAAGCTGGCGAAGAAGATCCGCGAAGGCGGCGTCGGCGTCTGGGGCCAGGTGCCGATGCCCGCGAACCCGCAGGTCAACGAACAGGAAGCCATGTCACTGGCAAAGTGGGTCCTGTCGCAGTAACGGCCGGGATTGCCAGAACAGGGGCGCTACGGTGCCCCTTTTCATTTTTCCGTCCCAACGACTCATAGCGCTCGGTGTCGCATCGGCACCGGGGTCGCCTCGCCACCGATCAGCCGGGCGATCAGTTGGCCGTTACCCGCGGCCAGCGTCCAGCCGAGCGTCCCGTGGCCGGCGTTTACGAACAGCCCGGCGATGCGGGTCGCGCCGAGGTATGGCACGTTCGATGGCGTCACGGGCCGCAGGCCGGCCCAGTAATCCGGGCCGGCATAGTCGCAGGCGCCCGGGAAAAGCGCCTCCGTGCGTCGCGTCAGCGCTGCACAGCGGACCGGATCGAGCTCGAGCCCACGGGCGCCGATTTCCGCGGTGCCGGCCACGCGCAGCCGATCGCCAAAGCGCGAAAACACGAGCTTGTACTCGTCGTCGGTCAGGCTGACGCTCGGTGCGGCGGCCGCATCCTTGACGCGAAAGGTCGCCGAGTAGCCCTTGCCCGCATAGATCAACGGTCGCAGGCCCAGCGGCCGCAGCAATGCGCCCGATTCGACGCCGAGGCAGACGACCACCGCATCGGCGGCTTCGCGTGACTGGCGGCCCGCCGTGTCGACCAGGCGGACGCCGCAAGCGCGCCCGTCTTCGACCCAGACCGACTTGACGGTCGTATCGAACAGAAACTGCACGCCGCGGTCGCCACAGCGCTGCGCCAGCGCGCGGCTGAACAGGTACGCATCGCCCGACTCGTCTTCCGCGCAGTAATCGGCGCCCGCGAGCCGGTCGGCGCTCGGCGCGAGCGCGGGCTCGATGTCCACCGCTTCCGCCGGCGTGACCTGGCGTCGGTTGCAGCCGAGTTCGCGCATCAATGCGGCGGGCGCCAGCGAAGCCCGGAACTCATCCGGATCGGTGTAGAAGTGCAGGATGCCGCGATCGACGCACCCGTATTCGAGCGCGAGCTCCTGCCGCAGCCGCTTCAAAACATCGCGGCTGTGCAATGCCAATGCGACGATCGCGCGGATGTTCGCGTCGGACCGCTCGGCTGTGCACTCGCGCAGGAACGCGGCGCACCACAGCCACTGCATTGGATCGAGTCGGGGCCGGAACAGCAGCGGGGCGTCCGGCCGCCCGAGCCACCTCAGGATCTTGCGCGGCGCCGACGGGTTGGCCCACGGCTCGGCATGGCTGACCGCGATCTGGCCGCCATTGGCCAGACTGGTTTCGAGTGCCGGACCGTCCCGGCGGTCGATGACGACGACCTCGTGGCCTGCAGCGCGCAGGAACCAGGCGCTGGCCACTCCGACGACCCCGGCGCCCAGGACGAGAACACGCATTACACCATTCCGATTGCAGCAGTCGTCCGATTCTACGGAGCTGGCACGGCGGCTCTTGCCGCGGCTTTCACGCAACAGACCCAGGGCGCCGGCTTGCAGGGCCGCCTTGCGGGGTATCTGCGTGCTGGGTACAATTCTCCGGTTTCGCTGGCGCAGCCCTCCCGATTCGCGTAGTGCCGCCGCGATCAACGACCGGGACGACGTTCCAGACCACAACATCACCAGCCGGCCGACACTCAAAGGAGAAAAGGTTCATGAATCACAGTGTCATCAAGCTTGCACCGCTGGCCATCGCCGCGGCGGTTGCACTTGCCGCTTGCGGCAAGAAGGAAGAACCCGCCAAGACGGAGGCCCCGAAGGCCGCCGCTGCGGCACCGCAGAAGGGTCAGATCAAGATCGGCCACGTCGCCCCGCTGACCGGCGGCATCGCCCACCTCGGCAAGGACAACGAAAACGGCGCCAAGCTGGCGGCCAAGGAAATCAACGCCGCGGGCGGCGTCAAGGTGGGTGACCAGGCGTTCGACATCGTCATCGTCGGCGAGGACGACAAGGCCGACCCGAAGGAAGGCACGCTGGCTGCGCAGAAGATCGTCGACTCGGGCGCCGTCGCCGTCGTCGGCCACCTGAATTCCGGCACGTCGATCCCGGCGTCGAAGATCTACTCCGACGCCAGCATGACCCAGATCTCCCCGTCGGCGACGAATCCGAAGCTGACCGAGCAGGGGTTCAAGACGACGTTCCGCGTCGTCGCCAACGACAACCAGCAGGGCGGCGTGCTCGCCAATTACGCGCATGACGCGCTCAAGGCCAAGACGATGGCCATCGTCGATGACCGCACCGCGTACGGCCAGGGCCTGGCCGACGTGGTCGAGAAGGTCGCGAAGGAAAAGGGCATCAAGGTCGTCGCCCGTGAATTCGCCACCGACAAGACGACCGACTTCAACGCCATCCTGACGAAGATCCGCGCCACCAAGCCCGACGTCATCATGTACGGCGGCATGGACGCCACCGCCGGCCCGCTCGCCAAGCAGATGAAGCAGCTTGGCATCAAGAGCGTGCTGCTGGCCGGTGACGGCGTGTGCTCGCCCGAGTTCATCAAGCTGGCTGGCGACGCGGCCCCGGTGCTGCACTGCTCGATGGCCGGTGAGGCGGTCGAGAAGCTCGCGAAGGGCGAGGAATTCAAGGCGAAGTACAAGGCCGAGTTCAACCAGGACGTGCAGATCTACTCGCCGTACTCGTACGACGCGGTCTACGTGATCGCCGACGCGATCAAGCGTGCCGGCAAGTCCGACCGCGCTGCGATCACGGGTGTGATGCCCGCGACGAACTACCCGGGCCTGACCGGCACGATCGCCTTCGACGAGAAGGGCGACCTCAAGAACGGCGCCATCTCGATGTTCAAGGTGAGCGGCGACAAGCTCGAGTACATCTCGACCGTCCGCTAGATCCACGCGGCTGCACGAAACGGCACCTTCGGGTGC
This sequence comes from uncultured beta proteobacterium, assembly GCA_963707445.1. Classification (GTDB taxonomy): domain Bacteria; phylum Pseudomonadota; class Gammaproteobacteria; order Burkholderiales; family Burkholderiaceae_F; genus JALORV01. Next base: position 60,110 of record CAVPPW010000002.1, read on the forward strand.
CGTTTTTTTTGCCCGCACGCCACGCCCGCCGCGCCTTGCTACGATGCGCGGACTTCCAGACCGCCCAGAAGCCTGCCCGACCGCCACCGACACACCCGCCGACCGTAATGGAAACCTTCATCCAGCAGGTCCTCAACGGTCTCGTGCTCGGCAGCATGTATTCGCTGATCGCGCTCGGCTACACGATGGTCTACGGGATCCTGAACCTGATCAATTTCGCGCACGGTGACGTGCTGACGGTCGGCGCGCTGACCGCGCTGTCCACGATCCTGCTGCTGCAGGCGATGTTCCCCGGCATGCCGGGCTGGGTGCTGATCCTTGCCGGCCTGCTCGCGGCGATTCCGGTCTGCGTCGTGCTGAGCCTCGTGATCGAGCGCGTGGCCTACCGGCCGCTGCGCAACGCCCCTCGATTGGCGCCGCTGATCACCGCGATCGGCGTCTCGATCGTGATCCAGACGTTCGCGATGCTAATTTGGGGTCGCAATTACATGACGTTCCCGACGCTGATCTCCAACGCACCGATCGAGGTGGGCGGAGCGACGATCACGATCACCAAGCTGCTGGTGATCGGCCTGTCGGCCGCCGTGATGATCGGGCTGATGCTGCTGGTCAACCGCACCCGGCTCGGCCGCGCGATGCGCGCGACTGCCGAGAACCCGCGTGTGGCAGGCTTGATGGGCGTCAATCCCAACTTCGTCATCGCGATGACGTTCGCGATCGGCGCCGCGCTGGCGGCGCTGGCGGGCGTGATGCTGGCCGCGACCTACAGCGTCGCCCACTTCTACATGGGCTTCCTGCCCGGACTGAAGGCGTTCACCGCCGCCGTACTCGGAGGCATCGGCAACATTCCCGGCGCAATGCTGGGCGGTCTGCTGCTGGGTCTGATCGAGGCGCTCGGCGCCGGCTACATCGGTGAGCTGACCGGCGGCATCCTGGGCAGCCACTACCAGGACATTTTCGCCTTCCTGATCCTGGTGATGGTGCTCATTTTCCGGCCGTCCGGACTGCTCGGCGAGCGCGTGGCCGAGCGGGCCTGAACAGATGAAGATCCTGCTGCCCAAGCTAAGCAACGACCGCAGAGTCGTCTGGCTGGCGACGCTCGTGCTGGCCGCCGTACTGATTGCACTGCCGTTCGCGGTCGGCCACTTCGGGGGCAACGCGTTCGTGCGCGCACTGGCGTTCACCTGCCTTTACGTCTTGCTGGCACTCGGACTGAACATCGTGGTGGGATTCGCCGGCCTGCTCGATCTCGGCTACATCGCGTTCTACGCAGTCGGCGCCTATGTGTACGCGCTGCTGGCATCGCCGCACCTGACGTCGCAGTTCGCCTGGATCGCGCAGATGTTTCCGAACGGGCTGCATATCTCGATCTGGTTAGTCATCCCGCTCGGCGCCGGACTGGCTGCCTTTTCCGGCATCCTGTTCGGCGCGCCGGTGCTGAAGCTGCGCGGCGACTACCTGGCGATCGTCACGCTGGGCTTCGGCGAGATCACGCGCATCTTCATGAACAACCTGAATTCGCCACTCAACATCACCAACGGCCCGCAGGGCATCACGCTGATCGACCCGGTGAGTATCTTCGGCCTCAACTTCGGCCGCCCGCAGTCGCTGTTCGGCATCGAGCTGCCGCCGGTTTACCTGTACTACTACCTGTTCCTGGTGCTGACGATCGTCGCCATCGTCGTCTGCGTCCGCCTGCAGGACTCGCGGCTCGGCCGCGCGTGGATGGCAATCCGCGAGGACGAGATCGCGGCCAAGGCGATGGGCATCAACGTGCGCAACGTCAAGCTGCTGGCGTTCGCGCTCGGCGCCACCTTCGGCGGCGTGGCGGGCACGATGTTCTCGGCGTTCCAGGGTTTCGTGTCACCGGAATCGTTCGTGCTGGGTGAATCGATCATCGTGCTGTCGATGATCGTCTTGGGCGGCCTCGGCCACATTCCCGGCGTGTTGCTCGGCGCGATTCTGCTGTCGATGTTTCCCGAACTGCTCCGGCATACGGTCGTCCCGGTGCAGAACTTCCTGTTCGGCCACGTCGTGGTCGATGCCGAAGTGCTGCGCATGATGCTCTACGGCCTGGCGATGGTGCTGATCATGCTGTATCGGCCGAAGGGGTTGTGGCCGGCGCCCGAGCACGGCATCAACCCGGCCAGCCGCGTCGGCCGGACCGCGCCGCAGAGAGCGTAATGGCGGACGTCGTCCTGCGCGTCACCGGTGTCAACAAGCGCTTCGGCGGTCTGCAGGCGCTGTCGGATGTCGGCATCGAGATTGCGCGCGGCGAGATCTACGGACTGATCGGCCCCAACGGCGCCGGCAAGACCACGTTCTTCAACGTGATCACCGGGCTTTACACGCCGGATTCCGGCAACTTCGAACTCGACGGCAAGCCGTATTCGCCGACCGAGGTGCACCGCGTGGCCCAGGCGGGCATCGCGCGCACCTTCCAGAATATCCGGCTGTTCCCTGACATGACCGCGCTGGAAAACGTGATGGTGGGGCGGCATGTGCGCACGAAAGCCACCGCGCTCGGCGCCATTTTGCGCACGCATCGGACGCTCGAAGAGGAGCGCGGGATCAAGGCACGCTCGCTCGAGCTGCTCGACTATGTCGGCATCCGCAAGTACGCCGACTTTCAGGCGCGCACGCTCGCCTATGGTGACCAGCGGCGGCTCGAGATCGCACGCGCGCTCGCGACCGAGCCAAAACTTCTGGCGCTGGACGAGCCGGCGGCCGGCATGAACGCGACCGAAAAGCTGGCGCTGCGTTCGCTGCTCGAGGCGATCTGCCGCGACCGAATCACGATCCTGCTGATCGAGCATGACGTGAAGCTGGTGATGGGGCTGTGCGACAAGGTCACCGTGCTCGACTACGGCAAGATGATCGCGGTCGGACCTCCGGCCGAGGTGCAGCGCAATCCTGCGGTGATCGAGGCCTATCTTGGCGGCGGCCACAAGGACGTCGCGACGAAGGTGGCCTGAGATGCCCGACATCGTCCTTCGCATCGTCGGTCTGAAAGTCGCTTATGGAGGGATTCAGGCGGTCAAGGGTGTCGACCTCGAGATCCAGGCGGGCGAACTCGTCACGCTGATCGGCGCGAACGGGGCGGGCAAGACCTCGACGCTGAAGGCGATCACCGGCACCCAGGCGTGGGCCGGCGAGATCCATTACATGGGTCAGCCGACGCGCGGCATGGCGTCGTACCAGCTGCTCGCCCGCGGGCTCGCGATGGTGCCGGAAGGCCGCGGCGTCTTCGCGCGCATGAGCGTCACCGAGAACCTGCAGATGGGCGCCTTCGTGCGCAACGACGATGCGGCGATACGCCGCGACATCGACGAGATGTTCACGATCTTCCCGCGCCTGAAGGAGCGCGCGAAGCAGCTGGCCGGAACACTCTCTGGCGGCGAACAGCAGATGCTGGCGATGGCCCGCGCCCTGATGAGCCAGCCCAAGCTGCTGCTGCTCGACGAGCCGTCGATGGGTCTGTCGCCGATCATGGTCGAGAAGGTCTTTGAAGTGATCCGCACCGTGGCCGCGCGCAAGGTGCCGATGCTGCTGGTCGAGCAGAACGCCCGGCTCGCGCTCGAAGCGGCGCATCGCGCCTACGTCATGGAGTCCGGGCTCATCACGCTGAGCGGCGACGCGCGTTCGATGCTGTCCGATTCGAAAGTGCGGGAAGCCTACCTCGGCGAAGCGGCGTAGTCCACGCCCCACGAGACGCCCTCTGAGCTGAACGGCGCGCCACGCGCGGTTGCGTGCGGGCCATCAGGCCGTTGTCCGTTCGCGGACGCCGATAGAGAATCCGCCAGCGCCCGCCGGCGCACGCACGATGCTGCGCGCCGACGTTGCGGGGCAACGGAGCCACCATGGGCAAAGGCAGGCTGGAAGCATTCAGCGACGGCGTGATCGCCATCATCATCACGATCATGGTGCTGGAGATGAAGGTGCCGCACGGCGAGACACTGGACGCGGTCAAGCCGCTGCTACCGGTGTTCCTGAGCTACGTCCTGAGCTTCGTCTACGTCGGCATCTACTGGAACAACCATCACCACATGCTGCACGCCTGCACAGCGCGTCACCGGCGCGGTGCTGTGGGCCAACCTGCACCTGCTGTTCTGGCTGTCGCTTTTCCCTTTCGTCACCGGCTGGATGGGAGAGAACCATTTCGCGCCGCTGCCCTCGGCCTTCTACGGTCTCGTGCTGCTGATGGCGGCCTGCGCCTACTTGATCCTGCAGCAGGTGATCATCGCCGCGCAGGGTCCGCAGTCGATCCTGAAAGCAGCCGTCGGCGCAGACTGGAAGGGCAAGCTGTCGCCGGTGCTGTATCTCGGTCGCGATCGCCTCGACGTTCTTCGTGCTCCTGGATCGCACAGGCGCTCTATGTCGCGGTGGCCCTGATCTGGCTGATTCCGGACCGCCGCATCGAGCGGGTGTTGCAACGAGTGGAACGCGAGTAGGAGCCGCCGATGAGCGTACGACTGAACCACACGATCGTCTGGTGCCGCGACAAGCAGGCATCCGCGCAATTTCTCATCGACATTCTCGGTCTGTCACGACCGAAGATCTTCGGACCATTCCTCGTCGTTGAACTCGGCAACGACGTCTCGCTCGACTTCCATGAACAGGAAGGCGAGCATCGCGCGGCAGCACTATGCCTTCCTGCTTTCAGAGGAGGAGTTCGACGAAGTTTTCGGCCGAATTCGTGAGCGGCGGCTCGACTACTGGGCCGACCCGGCGCGGCGAACGCGCAGGCGAGATCAACCACAACGATGGCGGGCGCGGCGTGTATTTCGAAGACCCCGACGGGCACTTTCTGGAGATCATCACGCGCCCCTACGGCAGCGGTGCGTGATTCGTCGCGGGCAGTTGGCCTCAGGGCGCGAGTGCACCGTCGCTCGCGCGCCGCAGGAACGGGGCGAGCACATCCATCGGCAACGGGAACACGATGGTGGTGTTCTTGTCGGCGCCGATGACCGTCAGGGTCTCCAGGTAGCGCAGCTGGATCGCCTGCGGCTCCTGGGCGAGCACCTTGGCCGCCTGGTACAGCTTCTCCGAAGCCTGCAGCTCGCCTTCGGCGTGGATGACCTTGGCGCGCCGTTCGCGCTCTGCCTCGGCCTGCCGTGCAATCGCACGGATCATCGACTCGGTCAGGTCGACCTGCTTGATCTCGACGTTGGAGACCTTGATTCCCCACGAGTTGGTCTGCGCATCCAGCGCCTGCTGGATGTCGAGGTTGAGCTTTTCCCGACCGGCCAGCATGTCGTCGAGCTCGTGCTTGCCGAGGACCGACCGCAATGTCGTCTGCGCCAGCTGGCTGGTCGCGTTGCGATAGTTCTCGACCTGGATGATCGCCTTCTCCGGATCGATCACGCGGAAATAGACGACCGCGCTGACCTTGACCGAGACGTTGTCGCGCGAGATCACGTCCTGCGTCGGCACCTCGAGCACGACGGTGCGCAGATCCACCTTGACCAGCTGCTGGATGCCGGGAACGAGGATCACGAGGCCCGGACCCTTGACCTTCCAGAAGCGTCCCAGCGTGAAGACGACGCCGCGCTCGTATTCGCGCAGGATCCGTATCGAAAAGCCGACCAGAACGACCAGCAACGCGAAGACGCCCACCCAGGCGACATCCCAGATCATGAAGTGACTCCCTTTGGTTCATCCGGCTGCGGTTCGACCACCAGTGTGCGCCCGTCGACAGCGCTGACGCGCACAGCCTGGCCGTGGGCCAGCGGCACCTTGCTGCGCACGTGCCAGATCTCGCCGTGGATCCGCGCCCAGCCTTCGGCGCTCGAGATCGTGAGCACCTCGCCCGATGCGCCGATCAGCGATTCGCGGCCGCTGACCACCGGGCGCCGGCGCGCCTGCACGCCCATCCCGACGATCGCGAAGACGAACAGGCCGCTGATGACAGCGAGCGTCGCGATCAACGGCAGCGGAATGCCGTAACCCGGGACGTCGGTGTCGATCAGAATGATCGCGCCGATGACGAACGCAAGCACGCCACCGACGCCGAGCGCCCCCGACGTCGGCACGAACACCTCGGCGACGAGAAACACCATGCCGAGCGCGATGAGCGCCAGCCCGGCGTAGTTGATCGGCAGCATCTGGAATGCGAACAGCGCGAGCAGCAGGCAGATTCCGCCGATCACGCCGGGCAGCACGTAGCCCGGATTGGAGAATTCGAACAGCAGGCCATAGATGCCGATCATCATCAGCATCAGGGCGAGGCTCGGAGAGGCGATCACCGAAAGCAGTTGCGTCGCGCCAGTCGGGTTCGATCGGAACGAGGTCGGCGCCCGCCGTGTCCAGCGTCACGGTCTTTCCGCCGACGGAGACACGCGAGCCCTGCGCCTGGTCCAGCAGGCCGCGCACGTCCGGGGCGACATGGTCGATGACGCGGGAGCGCAACGCCTCCTCGGCGCTCAGGCTGACCGCCTCGCGCACCGCCTTCTCGCCCCATTCGACGTTGCGCCCGCGCAGTTGCGCCAGGCTGCGGATATAAGCGGCCGCGTCATTGACCTGTTTCTCGGTCATCGCGCTTCGTCGCTCCGCCGGTGAAGATTTCTCGTTGCCCGCAGGCTCCGCTTTCGAGCGCTCTGCCGCCGGCGGCTCGGGTTCCGCCTTCCGGGCGCCCGATGCCGATCTGTACCGGCGTTGCGGCGCCGAGGTTGGTGCCGGGCGCCATCGCGGCGATGTGGCTCGCGTACAGGATGTACGTGCCGGCACTGGCCGCGCGCGCGCCGCTCGGGTAGACGAACGTCGCGACCGGAATCGGCGACGCGAGGATCTCCTTGATGATGTCGCGCATCGAGACATCGAGACCGCCGGGCGTGTCCAGCTTCAGCACGAGCAGGCTCGAGCCGGTCTCGACGGATCGCTTCAGGCCCTGCGAGAAGTAGGCGGCTGAGGCCGGCGTGATCGGGCCATCAATCGTCAGCACCGTGACCGGCGCGGGGCCTGCCGCGACGGCGAACGGCAGCAACAGCAACAGAAGCGACAGCAGGGGCATCGGCGTCACCCCGAAAGGGTCGCATATGCGACCCGCGTTCAGGCCACAGGATCCGTCGCCGACCATTGCCGGCCAGGCGCGCAGATCCTCGATTGCACACGGCATTCGCGATCATTGTGCGCTCAATCCGACCGCCTTCGGAGTTCGCGAACTTGCGGCTCAAGCGAGGGCGGTCTCTGGCGCCAGCCTGCCGTAGCAGGGAAAATGCAATCTCGCGCCTTCAAAATTGGCTCGCAATGCTAGATATGCAAAATCAATTGCTCGCGTCGACCCAGACCGAGATACCGGTCGCGGAAACTTTACGTCGGGCCGACGCGCTACGTTCTGTCCCCATGCGCTGGATCAAGAGCCCGGCCTGGGACCTCGTTTGGATCCTGAATGCGCTGTGGTTGGCCCCCCTGGTCCTTCTGCTGGCGCGGGGTCATGACGACGTGCGCGCCAGCCCGGTGGACGGGCTGTTCTTCGCCCTCACGGTGCCTCTGTGGTTCGGCCACCGCGTCTCGTCGGCCTGGCTGGCCTACGCGACCCCGGCCTACCGCCCCCTGCTCGCCACGCAGCGGCTGCGCTTCGTAGTGGCCCCGTTGGCCATCGCCGTGGCCTGCTTCGCCCTGCTGCTGGCTCCCGAGAGCGTGCTACCGATGCCGCTGACCGAGCGCGTGGTCTGGCTCGCCGTCCTGGACTACCTGCTGGTGAGTTACCACTTTGCCGCGCAGCACTTCGGGCTGCTCAGCCTCTACCGTGCGCGCGCGGGACGAGCGTCGGACGCGACCACGCGACGGCTCGATCGGTGGTTCGCGCTCGTCGTGGGCGGCGGTTTCGTCGTGCTGGCAGAGGCCCTGGCCGGATCGATCGCCTTCCAGGACCGCTGGATCGACCCGCTGCTGGGAGCGGTTGGGTCGGACGCTGTTCGCGCGCACGCTGCGCGATGGCGGCATCGTCCTCGTCGTGATCCTGACCGCCCTGATGCTGCGCGTCGAACTGCGCTCGCAGCGCCCATCGCTGCCGCGCGTCGCCTACGTCCTCGGCGTCTCGGCCATGGTGCTCTTCGCCTTCCTCGCGCGCGACCCGTTCCTGTTCATCGTGCTGTGGAGCGTGCAGCATTGGAGCGCCGCGATGGGACTCGCCTCGCTCGCGGCTTCCGGCGGGGCCCAGGCAGCCTGGCGCGCGCTGGCAGCGGCTGCTGGCGCCCATCAATCGGCGCGGCTGGGCAGTGCTGCTCGTGCTCGCCGTCGTCTCCACCCTGCTGCTGCCGGTGTTGGAGGTGGAGGCCGTGGCCGACGAATACGTCTACGCCGACCGCATCTTCGGCGATGCGGCGTGGTGGCTGCGCTCGTCGCCCTTCGTGCCGGCGCTGCTGGCACTGGGCTTCGCGACCGGCTTCATCCACTACCTGCTGGATCGCGCTGCCTTCCGCTTCTCCTCGCCCGACGTGAGGCAGGCCGCCCGCGGCCTGCTGCAGTCATGACTCTTTCGCCACTTGTGGCCGGAGCCTAAATTTGGATGTCGACGCTGGCCTGTCGGTCGGGTGCAGACGGCCGACGCTTGAACGGGTCGCGCGGTGCGCCAGAGACACCGGTCGCGTGTTCCTTCACCAGCACGCTCTTGTACTTGAGCCGCGCGATGACTGAAGCTTCGCCAAGCGCGACCACCTCGATCCGCCCCTCGCTCGCGGCGAGGGTCGCGCTTTGAACGTCTGCGACGATCTCGAGCGTCAGCGTCAGCGGCGGCAGCGCGCGCTGCGCCACACTGCTGTCGAGCACGACACGCGATGTCGAGGCGATGTTGTGCCGGTCGAGGTTGACGAGCGCCGGTGGCCCCTGCACCAACGCGCTCAGCTGTACCGCAGTGTTCACCGCGGGCACCCTGGCCCACCCTTGTGCGAGCACTTCGAAGATGTCGATGTCGAGCGCGTGGTTCAGCTCTTCGGCCGCGCGCTCCGCGGCAGCGCCGCGCAGTCGATCGAGCACTCGCGCAGCGGCCGGCTCGTCCAAGCTCTGCACGAACAGCGCCATCTCGACGTCATCGCCGGTGACCTCGATGGGCGCGCGCAGCCTGACGTCGTTATGCATGGTGGTCGCTCGAATGCTCGATCGCGACTTCATCGCCGTCGGGAAGAGCGGCGAACACGATCGTTGATTCGCCCGGATCGAGACGCGCAGCGAATCTGATTTCAGGCGCTGCGCTGGTCTCCGAGAGGCCGCCGGCGCTGGTTTCGACCGGCTGCGGATGCTGAGATAGCATCGTCGGAGCGGCATTTTCGTCAGCCGCCAGCTCGCGGCGTAGCAGCCACTGGCGCATCAACAGCGCGCCGAACAGCAGCACCGAGCAACACGCCAGCGCCAAGGATGAGCGCAGCGTTTGTCGAGAACGCGATCTGAAACCGCCCACGTGGTTCAGGCGGAACGGTCGGCTCGGAGGCAGGCGCTGGGGCAGCCGCCGACGCAGCCGTCGAGTCCGTTGCAGGCGCGGGCGTCGACGAGGCTGCAGCCGCGGTGGCCGGCGCCGTGACCGCTTCTAGCTTCCGCAGCGCGGGAGCCGAGTCGCCGGAAGCTTCGGGCTCGGATCGCGTGGATACTCTCGCTCGCGCTGCAGTCTCGTTGGTCTCCGCGCGCTTGCGGCCGTCTCTGATGTTCGCGCTGATTTCGCGCGGAACGCGAACCACTGTTCCGTCCGACAGGCTCAGCGTGACGGCGGACGACGCGGCGGCGCCTTCGTCGCTGCATCATCCGGCGCGGCATCACGGCAGGCACCGGCTTCCCGTACACGGTCGCGCACCTCGGGCGCAACCGAGGCGCATGGAAACGACTGTGCAGTGGCCGCGGTCGCGCCGAGCAACCAGGTCGCGCTCAACAACCATGAAGTTTTGGTTCGCATCTTGGCTTGCATCTTGTCGGTCGGTTGCGAGCAAGCAATTTACGCGCCTTCGCGAGGTCGCTACTCGGCGATTCGTGTGACCAAGCGGAGTGAATGACTGCTTTACTTATCCTGCACGCGCCAAGTTATCCTGCATCCCCAGTGCAGACTAAATCGATTTAGGCGTTGTCCATATCGTCAGTCGAACACCATGAACACAGCTCTGCCGCCAGTCATCGCCGCCTTCTTCCGTGCACACAACACCGGGGAGACCGCTGACTTCAGTCAGCTCTTCACACCTGACGCGCTCGTGACTGATGAGGCACAAGAATACCGGGGCGCAGCGATCAAGGCGTGGATCGACGGGGCAATCGCGAAATACACGCCGGTTGCAGATGTAACTGATCTCGCGCAGGTGGGCGGGCAGACCATCGCGACCGCACAGGTCAGCGGCAACTTTCCCGGAAGCCCGGCTCAAATTCGCTACCGGTTCACCCTAAGGGACGGCAAGATCGCTGCGCTGGCCATCGGAGCCTGAACCGAATGACCACTACGCTTAACCCCACGTTAGAGCGGACGTTAGGCGGGACTTGAATCATCGGAAATCGTCGATCAACAGCTACGGGGGTGCTGCCATGCACGCCAGTACCAAAGCCGCATCACCGCCGCTGATCGCCAGCATTGGCGCGATCGCTATCTCTCCACTGCTCGTGCTCACGACCGCAATAGGTCCCCTCTACAACCTTTGGCTGACCGTCCTGATGATCGCGCTATGGGCAGCGCAACGCTTGACCAAGCGGGAGGTCGGCATCGCCATCGGAGATCCCAAGTCATATCTCATCGCGTTGGCTTATGCCGTGGGCATCATTGGTTTCATTGCGCTAGGGGCGTTGGCCGCACAGCTGGTCGACCTGAAAGACTTTTCCCCGGCTACGGCGTTTAGGCGTTTGTCTCTGAACTTTCTCGTCACCTTCGTGTTGGCGCTGATCACCGAAGAAGGTTTTTTCCGAGGTGCATTGTGGGGAAGCTGCGAGCGGGCCGGATTCTCGGCGTCGAAAACGATTATCTGGACAAGCCTTGCTTTCGGCTTATGGCATTTCGCCGTGCCCATCATCGACCCCGATTTTGCCCAGCCGCTGAGCAAGGTCCCGCAATATGTGGTTGGGTCTACGGTCTTTGGCGTTGCGATGGGTTTGCTGCGCCTGCGCTCTGGCTCAATCATTGTGCCCAGCCTTTGCCATGCCCTATGGAACGCGTCGGTTTATACGTTCTTCGGCGCGGGCGAAAAGATGGGACAGCTTGGTATCTCCGACCCGGGCATCTGGGATCCAGAGCGCGGTTACGCGGGACTTGTCCTTGCAGTGCTCGTGGCGGTCTTGTTATGGTGGTGGGTCAAGCCTTCAACCGCTCGCACGCTCGCGAGTGGCGCAGCGTAACGTCCGCTGATCAGCGTTTCAGCTGCGACCGCTCTATGGAAGCAATGATGTCCGCAACGGTCGGAAGCCGCCGCCGGGCAGACGGATAGGCGTGTCGTCATCGGCGTTGCTTGCGGCAGGCATCGATTTTTCGAAAGGGCACGGCCATGATCTTCGAGCTTCCGATGTTCACACTCATCCACACCCTGCTAAGTCTCGCCGGGATCATTTCCGGCCTGCTCGTCGTCGGCGGACTGATCGCGGGCCAGCGATTAGACGCGTGGACCGCGGTCTACTTTGTTACCACGGTGCTGACGAACATCACCGGGTTCGGCTTTCCGTTCGGAGCGCTCTTGCCATCTCACATCGTCGGCATCGTCTCGCTCGTCGTACTCGCGGTCGGCCTCGCCGCCCGCTACGGCAAGCAACTGGCCGGATCCTGGCGGCGTGTCTTCGTCGCTACGACGGTGGTCGCCCTCTACCTGAATGTCTTCGTGCTGATGGTGCAGCTCTTCCAGAAGACGCCTGGCCTGATCGCGGTGGCGCCTACGCAAGCTGCGCCTGCATTCGTCGTCACGCAACTCCTTGTGCTCGTACTGTTCGCGGGGCTCGGCTGGGCCGCGGTCAAGGGATTTGGATCGAGTCGCGTCGCGCTCGCCACCTGAGCCGCCGCGCTGCACACACGCCGTGGGACGGCGTGCGCTTTACACGGGTCGATCACCGGCTCTGCGGACTCGTAGCAACGGTGGCCCGCGGCTTCAGGTACGCGACCATGCCGGCGGCGGCGATCGCGAGTGCCGTCATGACCAGCACGATCAGCGGCCCGGACGGCAGGTCGATCAGCGAGGACATTGCAAGGCCGACGGCATAGCCCGTCGCCCCGATCGAAAATCCGGCGAGCAGACGACCGCGGCGACTCGCCATTGCACTGGTGGCCAGCGCCGGAACGATCAGGCTGGCGAACACGAGATACACGCCGACCAGCTGGACCGAAGCGGTGACGGCGATCGCGAACAACCCGTAGAAGCTGATGGGCCCGACGCGACGGCCGAGCGCGAGCCACACCACGAGCACCGCAGCGGTTACCACCAGCATCGCGACCAGTTGCCGGGTCGAGACCCAGAGGATCTGACCGACGAGCAGGTCCTTCAGGTGCTCGCCGCCATGCGGGTTGTTGGCCAGCAGCAGCAATCCGGCGCACGACGCGAGCACGAACAGCACGCCGATCAGCGCTTCCTGTCGTTCCGGCCAGCGTTTCTCGGTCCAGGTCAGCACGAATGCGCCCAGCAGCGCCGCGGTCACCGCGGCGACCTGCACGGCCCAGCCCTCCGCTTCCAGGCCGAGCGCATCGGCCGCGATCACGCCAACACCCGGCCACCTGCGCGATCGCCAGGTCGATGAACACGATGCCGCGAGCCAGCACCTGCATGCCCAGCGGCACGTGCGTCGCCAGTACCAGCAGGCCGGCGAGGAACGCCGGAACCAGGATGCCCCACTCGAGCGCCGGCTGCGTCATTTCAGCCCCTCGAGCAGTCGCGCGACGGTGTCATCGAACAGACTGAACAGATCCTTCGCCTGTTCGTCGCCGCCAACGGTGAAAGGCAGCACGACGACCGGGATGTGCGCGCGCTCGGCCACCCATTCGGAAGGCCGCCCATCGTTGTAGGCAGCACGCAGCACCATGCGCGCGGGCTGCTTCTGCAGCAGGGTCAACACTTCGGCAAGGTAGGAGCTGCTGGGTTCGACGCCGGGTTTGGGCTCGAGTGCGGCGACCTGCACCAGCCCCAGCCACTGTTCGAGATAGGGAAACGCCTTGTGCTGGACCACAACCGGTACTCCGCGCAGCGGTGCAGCTTTCTTCTGCCAATTCTCGATGGCCGCCGCCCAGCGCTTGCTGAAGTCCGCGTACCGAGCCTGATACGCGGCCGCGTTGCTCGCGATCGATTTCGGCCAGCCTGCTGGCGAGCGCGGTGGCCACCCGCGCGATGTTGCGAGGATCGGTCTGGATGTGCGGATTTCCGCCCGGATGCACGTCACCCGCTGAGCGATCGAGCCGAGCCGGCACCTCTAGCTTCTGCACGAAGTCGGCGGCCTCGAAGTATCCGGGTGTGCCGGGCTGGATCTTCGCGTTGCCGGACTGGCGCAGCAGGATCGGCAACCATCCGGTTTCGAGTTCGGCGCCGGTGCAGACGACGAGATCCGCATTGCGCGCGGCGGCGATCAGGCTCGGCCTCGCCTGGATGACGTGCGGGTCCTGGCGCGCCGTCGTCGCCGAATACACGGTGGCCTTGTCTCCGGCGAGCTCCTGCGTCAGCGCGGCCCATTCGGGCTCGCACGCCAGCACCTTCAGTGCGGCGCTGGCCGGCTGCACCGCAGCCGAGCCCCGCCGCAGCGACGAGCATCACCGCGAATTGTCTGCAGTTCATCTGAATGTCCTTCGAAGAAGAATTTCGGAAACCTGCGAGTGGCAATCAATCGGTTCGTGCGGCATGTTCAGAAGCCATGCGCACCATGCGCGCCCAGGCTCATCTGGTACTGGACGAACACCTGGTTGTCGGTGGCGTCCTGCCGACTGCGATCGGTCGCCAGCTGCAACCGGATGCGGCTGAACTCGCTCGGGTTGTAGTCGATCATCCAGCTCCAGCGGGTCGGCCGGTAGTTCGTGTTCACCAGCACTGCGGCGTTGCTGCCGTAGTCGACCGTGCCGCTCGTCAGCCAGTCGTAGCGCAGCGCGGTGCGCCAGGACGGCAGGAACTGGTACAGCGCCTGCACGTAGCCTCCCGACTGGCGCGAGTCATAGTCCGCAGGAGTCGCGAGCGTCGCAGTGTCGTAGGTGAGCGTGCCGGATTCGCGCCGCCACAAGTACTCGGTCTGGAACTTGAAGTTGCGCTGGCGCGGATTGCCATCGGGCGCCCACTTCCAGACGAAGTCGGCGATCAGCAGATCACTGTTGCCGGAAAAGGCATTGGTCACGGGCTGACCGAAGACATCGGTGTCTTCATAGCTGCGGCCGTCCGGCCGCGCGCCGAGGTAAGACAGGCCGGCACGCCAGGTGTGGCTGTCGCCGACATCGCCACCGACGTGCGCCGTATATCGCCCAGGCGCCGGCGCCGTTGGTGGCGCGATCGGAGGCCGGGAAGTTCAGGCCGCTGCCGACTTCGGCACCGAACTGCAGATAGATGTCGGTCGGCGCCAGCCACTTCAGTTGCAGCCCGTCGTCGGCGAACTGCCCGCCGAGAAACGCCTGGTAGGCGAGCGGCTGGTTGACGAAGTCCCAGGTGTGGCTGTGCTTGTCGTTCAGGTATCCGATGCTCGACAGGAAACGGCCCGCCTTGAGCGTGAAGCCGTGACCAAGCGCGGTCGTCTGCACGAACGCTTCTTCGATCTCGACCGAGTTGTCGGGCTGCACCGAGGCCGTGAACTGGCCGTAGAAGTACGGGTCGACGCTCGCCGAAAAGGCGAGTTCGGTTTCGTCGAGCGAGAAGCCGCGCTTGCCCGGCCCAATGTCACCGCTCGGCACGAATCCGCTGATCCGGTAATTGAGCGGGTCCTGCGAGAGGTTGGCGTACAGGCCCGACAGGATCAGCGAGATCGCCGGATTGAACGCACTGGCGCTCGATGACGAAGTTCGCGCCGGCTCCGCCGCTGCTGCAGTCGGAGGCGGCGCGGCGGACGGCGTGGTGGCCTGCGGAGCGCTCTGCGCTGCGGCGGCGTCCGCCTCGGCTTTTTTCAGGCGGGCTTCGAGTTGCTGCAAGCGGGCCTCGTAATTCGCCCGCATCGCGTCGAGCTCCTTGCGAAGCTCCTGTAGTTCGGTATCACTCGCGGCCCCGGGACCGACCGGAAGCCAGCGCCATGACAAGCGCAAGCACACATCGTCGTGCGGCTGAACATGATCGACCTCGCCGAAGAAATGAGCGAACCGGGACGCGCGTTGCGCGCCCCGATGGCGAACCCACTTCAGGCAAGGTCGGGCGGTGCCCGCGAGAGATAAGCGTGTGCGGCGTCGCGTGCGACGTGCTGGCGGAACACCACGCGAATGCGAGGTGGCGCCTTCGGTCGGCAACGCGGTAGCCAAACCGGTTGACGGCGCTGCGCCGTCGAAGGACGCGAAGGCGAGGCAGAGTCCGCACGCCTTCGTCTGCCGGTCGTGGCCATTGTCCTGCTGGCCCGTCGCCGCGAGCGACTGCGCCGCCGGAATGCGACAGCGCATGCAGCCACGCACCGTGCTGCGCCAGCAGCAGCAGGGGCAGGCTCAGCGCAAGGACTGCGCGACGCGCAAATCGCCCGAAGTTTGAATAGACGGACAAGTCTTGGCCTTTAGTCGGCACAGGGATTCAGCGCAGCATAGCCGACGCATGCCGGCGATGGATCAGCGCAACGAGGACTCGCGAGCGATTGCGCGGCAGGATTGATTCGGCAGGCTGCAACTACGCGGGCCCGTCCGCGTCAGTCGCGACGCACCGTCACGCTCGTCTGCATGCCTCTGAACCAGTCGGCGTCGCCATACCACTGCCCCGACACCGGCGCGGCCAGCTCGGGGTCGCGCGCGTAGGCGACGCGGATCAGGCTGGAACCACCGAACAGCGCGTTGGTGGGATCAAACGGCACCCAGCCGGCGCCAGGGAAGGTAGACATGCAGCCAGGCGTGTGTCGCGCCGGCGCCCGTGACGGCGTCATCGGTATCGCCGTCGAGCGCGGCGTCGTAGAGGTAGCCGGAGACGAAGCGCGCGGCCATGCCGAGCCTTCGCACGACTTCGATCATCAGCAGCGCAAGGTCGCGGCACGAGCCGGCGCCCCGCCTCAGCGTCTCGTCCGGTGTCTGGGTGCCTTCGGCCTCCCGCGTCTCATAGGCGAACTGTGCCTTGATCGCCGCAGCGATCGAGGTCAACAGCTCACGCGTGTCGGGCCGCACGACCGGCGCCAGAAATGGCCGCGACCACTCGAAGACGCGGCCGTCCGGGTCCGGGTAGTGCCGCTCGAGCAGCGCGCCGAGGTCGCGTCGCTCGTCCGCGCTGTAGTCAAACGGCCAGCGGCGCGCGTGCGGCGCCAGCGGCAGATCGTTGATGCCGCGCACGCCCCGGTGCGCGAGGCGCACGCGGCAGTCGAACCTAAGTTCGTCGGCGGTTGCAGCCGGGGTGATCAGCGTTACCCAATTCGACTGCGTGTCCTGCACCCAGTCGACGCGCGACGCGACGTTCACGTCGACACTCGCCTCGAGCACCTGGATGTCGTGCCCCGAACGCGGGCGAAACATCACCCGATGCGGACCGAAGCGCACCGATCGCGCAGTAGCGGTAAACCGTCGTGTGTTGCACTTCGAGCAGGCGCGGTGTCATGCGTCGCCTTCGCCCGCCTGCCTCGTCCAGTGCGCCAGTACCCGCGCGCGCTCGCCGCCTTCGTCCATCGCCTGCAGCACGCGCGCACGATCTTCGACCGGCCGGTTCTGACTGAGCTTGAACTTCGCATCGACGCGTTCGACCGCAATGCTGAACGCGACGATGCCGCGCTTCATCCCCTCGCGAAAATTCCTCGTCGAGTTCGTCCCACTGCGCGCGGTACGGCGGATCGTGCTGAGCGATCAGCGCCTTCAGCACGTCTTCCTTGCGCGCGCTGTCGTGCGTGAGCTCGACTCGTCCGTGCACGTGGACTACCGCGTAGTTCCAGGTTGGTACGGCTTTGCGCGTCGTGTACAGCGCGGGAGAGATGTAGGCGTCGCCGCCGTTGAATATGGCGAGCACCGTGGTGTCTTCTCCCACGCCTGCCAGTGCGGATTGGCGCGCGCAACGTGGCCGAGCAGCCGCCACGACTCACCCTCCTCGACCAATAGCAGCGGCAAGTGCGTCACGATCGGCTCCGCGCCCGGCGTGATCAGTGTCGCGAATGGATGGGCACGTATCAGCTGCGCCGCGAGGTCGCGGCGGCCCAGAAAGTGAGGGGGCGTGTACAGCATCAGGACAGCGACTCGCCTTCCGGCAGGCCGAGCATCAGGTTCAGGTTCTGCACGGCGGCGCCGCTCGCCCCCTTGCCAAGGTTGTCCAGCCGCGCGACCAGCAGCGCCTGGCGCGCGGCGTCGTTGGCAAAGACGAAGACCTCGAGCCGGTTGCTGTCGTTGAGTGCCTCGGGTTCGAGAGAACTGCCTTCGCGCAACGCCGTGGTGTCGTTCAGCGGCCGCACCGTGACGAAGGGCTCGCCGCGGAAGTGCTCGCTGTAGGCGGCGTGCAGTCCGGCACCGTCGACCGGGCGCGGCAACGCTGCGAGCTGCAGCGGCACATGCACCAGCATGCCCTGCCGGAAGTAGCCGACCGCCGGTGCAAACAGCGGTGGCTGCGACAGCAGGCCGTGCTCGCGCATCTCGCCGATGTGCTTGTGCCTGAGCGTCAGCCCGTAGTCGCCGTAGTTCTGCGGACGCGCACCAGGCGTTGGCTGCTCGAACGACTCGATCATCCGGCGACCGCCGCCGGAATAGCCGGAGATCGCGTGCACGGTCACCGGAAATTCGGCCGGCACGATGCCGCGCTCGCGCAACGGGCGCATCAGTGCCAGGAAGCCGGTCGGATAGCAGCCCGGGTTCGACACGCGTCGTGCGGCCGCGATCGCGCCGCGCTGCGTCTTCGTCAGTTCCGGAAATCCGTAGACCCATCCGGCAGCGGTCCGATGCGCAGTACTGGCATCGATGACGCGCGTCCGGGTGCTATCGATCAGCGCAACGGTCTCGCGCGCGGCATCGTCGGGCAGGCACAGGATCACGCAGTCTGCTGAGTTGACGATGTCGCGCTTTGCCGCCGGATCTTTGCGCGACTCCACGGGCAGGCTCAGCAGGGTGATGTCGCCGCGCGACTGCAGCCGGGTGCGGATCTGCAGCCCGGTGGTGCCGTGCTCGCCGTCGATGAATACCGTCGGTGTGTTCATCTCAGTTCTCCCTGAGCTACAGCGCCCTGTGCGCTCGACGCGTGCCGGTAGACGTCCGGATTGTGCCTCTCCATCGAGCGCTGCGGTTCCGCCAGTTCGACAAAACCGTAGCGCCGGTACAGCGCATGAGCGTCGCGGGTGCGCAGCGCCCAGCGGCGCAGTCCCTGCAGATCGGCGTGATCGAGGATCGCCGCAATCATGCGCGCGGCAATGCCGCGCCCGCGCATCGAGGGCGCGACGAACACGTCGCAGAGCCAGGCAAAGGTCGCATGGTCGGTCACGACCCGCGCAAATCCGACCTGCTCGTCGGCGACGAACGCGGACACAACCAGTGAATTCTCGACCGCGCGGTCGAACACAGCGCGCGGCAAACCCAGCGACCAGTAGGCGTCGCGGCTGAGCCAGGCGTGGACCCGGTCGCGATCGAGTCGAACCGGGTCGAACGAGATCGTCAAGGCGCTCATCCGACGGCCTGCAGCGGGCGGGCCGCAATCTCGAAGACGGCATCGGTGTCATACGAGTGAATCTTCATCGTCGTTCCTCGCCAAAAACAAAAAGGCCGCGGGATCCGCGGCCTTGTGTGCATCTACCGATACTTCGGTGATCAGCCCTGTGCGCGCGCTCCCCTGCGGAGTTCCGCATGACGTCGGTTGCGTCGGGCCAGATTCATCATGCGCGCAGTGTACTTGATGACGCAGGTCACGCAAGCACCCGGACCGCGCGGCCCTGGAGCCTGCCGTTTCAATTGAAACCGGCGCGCCACTCGCCGCCACGCGGGTCCGGTCGCGGTCACTAGGCCGGCGCGAGCCCGAGCTTCTGAGCGAGGCCGATGCGCTGCAACTCGCCCTCAGACCTGGGCGAGATCGGCCTCGGACGTGAAAGAGTCGGCGAAAAACTGGTCTTCGGGCAAACCGCACTGCGCCGTGAAGTCGCGCCGCGCGGCGTCGATCATCGACCGGCGCACCGCAGGCGTACACCTGCCGACCCGACAGGTCGGGGAAGTCCTCCATCACCGCGCGATGGACGAAGCCGGTGCGGCCGGTCCACGCGTCTTCGGCGCGAGGCTCCGACAGCACCGGCACGTAACGGAAGTTCGGCTGCTCACTCGCCCACCGGGTTGGCAGCGCATCCATGTACAGATCTTCGCGAGCGCGCGCACCCCAGTAAAGCACGACCGGCCGGAACACCTTGCCCGAGTCCTCGCGGTTGATACCTTCTTCGAAAATGTGCTCCGCGAGCGCCTTGATCGGAGCGAAGCCAGTGCCGCCGGCCACGAGGATGATCGGCCGCGGGTTGTCCTCGCGCAGGAAGAACGTCCCCATCGGTCCCTCGACCCGCATGATGTCGCGCTCCTTGACGGGCTGCGGGCCTGTGCCGAACAGGTTGTCGGTGAACGCGCCGCCCGGCATGTGCCGGACGTGAAACTGCAGTTGTTCATCCGCGTGCGGCGGCGTCGCGATCGAGTAGTGGCGGCGCTTGCCGTCCTTCATGATGAACTCGAGATACTGGCCTGCGAGATACTGCAGCCTCTCGGTTGCAGGCAGTTGCAGCGTGATGATCGCGACGTCCGGCGCCGGGCGTTCGATACGCGCGATCCGCACCGGCATCCGCTTGATCGGGATGTCGCCGAAACCGGTGAGCTCGCGCGCCTCGATGACGACATCGCTGCGCGGACGCGAGCAGCAGAACAGCGCCAGGCCACGCACCTCGTCCGCCGCCGACAGCGCCGACTTCGAATGCGGCCCGTGCACCAGTTCGCCCTCGAGCAGCCTGCCGCGGCATGTCCCGCACGCGCCGTTCTTGCAGCCGTATGCGATACCGATGCCCTGCCGCAATGCCGCGGCGAGCACGGTCTCGTCATCGTCGACGACGAAGGAGCGCCCGCTCGGCCGGATCGTGACGTTGAAACTCATAGAATCGCGCGATGGAAGTTCATCCGGCCCGCGCCGTCGCCGCACGCGAGTCGCCTCGGGAACCGCACACGAGACACAGACTGGGGCGGCCGCGCCTGCTGATCATCGGCTGCGGCGATGTCGGGCTGCGCATTGTCTCACGGCTGGCCGCGCGCTTCCGCATCGTGGCACTCACATCGACGCCCGCGCGTGCACCGCTGTTGCGCGCCGCCGGCGTCGTGCCGATCGTCGGCGACCTCGATCGGCGTCGCTCGCTGCGACGCCTGCGCGGAGTCGCGACGCGGGTGCTGCATCTGGCTCCGCCGGGGCAGGCGCAGCTCGTCGACACGCGCACTCGCCACCTGGTGGCCGCACTTGGAGGCGCAGTCCAGCGCGCGGTTTACATCAGCACCACCGGCGTCTACGGCGACCATGGCGGGCGGCGGATCGACGAGACCGCGCAGCTTCGTCCGACCAACGAGCGCGCACAGCGACGCGTCGATGCCGAACGCACAGTGCGCCGTCGCTGGCGCGGGACGGTGCTGCGCGTGCCCGGCATCTATGCACACGATCGTCTGCCGCTGGAGCGGCTGCGCCAGCAGCTGCCTGCGCTCGCCGACGCCGACGACGTCTACAGCAATCACATCCACGCAGAGGACCTGGCGCGCATCTGCATCGCAGCGCTGCTGCGGGGTGCGGCCGCGCGCGTCTACAACGCGGTCGACGACGATGCGCTGAAAATGGCCGAGTACTTCGACGTCGTCGCCGACGCCACCGGACTGCCGCGCCCGCCCCGTTTGCCGCGCGCGCAGCTCAAGGCCGCGGTGTCGCCGATGATGTATTCGTTCATGACCGAATCGCGCCGGCTCGAAAACCGCAGGCTCAAGCGCGAACTGCGGTTCAGGCTGCACTATCCGACCGTTGCAGGTGCGCTGCGGAGCCCGGCGGAAAGGAAAAACGGCCCCGGAGGGCCGTCGACATGAACTGCTTGAGCTCCGCACGTCCGACCGATGTAGGCAACACCCGAGAATTGCCTGAGAATCTGAACAAACAAAGGGAGGGAGACTCGTATGAAATCAATGCGCCCGGTACTGGTGCTGGCGGGAGTCGGCCTCGTCGGCACGCTCGCGATGAGTGCGGGAGAGGCGGTCGCGCAAGCCGCGACCGGCGAAGATCGGCTCGTCGCTGATCGGAAAGCTCGAAGGTCCGGAGATCATCCTTGACGCCAAGGCCTTTCCGAAGACCTTCAAGGAGGCCCCGACTCTCGCCGCGCAGGTGAAGGCCGGAAAGCTGCCCGCGGTCGACAAGCGCCTGCCCGAGCCGTCGCAGCTCTTCGTCGTGAAGCCGCTGCACGAAATCGGAAAGTACGGCGGCAACTGGCGCAGGGCCTTCACCGGACCAGCCGACCACGAAAACGGCAACCGCATCAATTCGATCGACAAGATCCTGACCTTCGACTACACGGGCACCAAGATCATCCCCAGCCTCGCGCGCGACTGGAAGGTCAGCGACGACGGCAAGACGACGACGATCTACCTCCGCAAGGGCGCCAAGTGGTCCGACGGCAAGCCGTTGACGGCGGACGACTTCATGTTCTGGTACGAGGACATCTATCTCAACAAGAACATCGTCCCCACGCCGTTCTTCGAGTTCCAGATCAACGGCAAGGACGGGAAGATGAAGAAGATCGACGACTACACCGTCGCCTTCGAATTCCCCGAACCGTACGCTTTCTTCGTCTATCAGCTCGCGGGAAGCACGGGCATCGGCGCCGGGTTCGCGACGCGCGGCGCATTCCAGAACTTCGGCGGCGCCTATGCGCCCGCGCACTACCTGAAGCAGTTCCTGCCCAAGTACTCGTCCGAGGAGGCGGCGAACAAGAAGGCCAAGGACCTGGGCTTCGACAACTGGGTGTCGCTGCTGAAGAACCGCTACAGCTGGGCGCTCAACCACGAGCTGCCGGTGATGACGCCGTGGAAGACCGTGTCGCCGATCAACACGCCGACCTGGTCGATGGAACGCAATCCCTACTTCTGGGCCGTCGACACCGCGGGAAACCAGCTTCCCTACATCGACCGGATCACGATGACGCTGGCCGAAAACACCGAGGTCGCCAACCTGCGGGCGATCGCCGGCGAATACGACATCCAGGAACGGCACATGCATCTGGCCAAGCTGCCGGTCTTCCTCGAGAACGCCAAGAAGGGCAACTACACGGTTCACCTCGACCCCGGCCTCAACGGATCGGACGCGGCGATCCACATCGGCAACTCGTATGAGGGCGATCCCGAGATCGCGAAACTGCTGAAGAACAAGGATTTCCGCCACGCGCTCTCGCTCGGCATCGACCGCGACCAGCTCAACGAGGCCTTCTGGCTCGGCGTGGGAACTCCCGGATCGGTCGCCCCGGCGCCCGACACCATCTACAGCCCGGGCCCCGAATGGAACAAGAAATGGGGCGACGCTCGATCTGAAGCAGGCCAATGAGCTGCTCGACAAGGTCGGCCTGACCAAGAAGGATTCCGACGGGTATCGGCTGCGCACCGACGGCAAAGGACGTCTCCGCCTCGAGATGGTCACGGTCGGCGGTCAATTCGTTCCCTACACGCAGGTCGGCGAAATGGTCAAGCAGCAATGGAAGAAGATCGGCATCGACCTCGACGTCAAGGAGCTGGAGCGCAATCTCGCCTTCACCCGCGACAACAACAACGAAAACCAGATGATCACCTGGGCGAACGACGGCTCGGAAATGCTCTTCCTCTTCCCGCGCCACGCGCTGCCGGTGGACGCCGCCGAAAGCCACATGGGCATGGCCTACGCCAGGTGGTACGCGTCGAGGGGAGCCTCGGGCAAGAAGCCGGACGATCCCGAAATGCTCCGGGCCTTCGATCTCTTCCGCGAAGCGTTCGGCGTGAAGGAAGAGGATCGGGTCAAGAACGCGAAGGAGATCTGGAAGATCATCGTCGAGCAGACGTGGAGCATCGGAACGGTCGGCCAGTCGCCGGCCTTCATGGGCGTGCGCATCGTCAAGAACAACATGGGCAACGTTCCCGAGCGACAGGTGAACGCCCAGCACGCCCGGACACCGCACACCTCGATGCCGATCACGTTCTACTTCAAGTGACCGCGGAAGCGGCCGCCCGCGGCGCGGGCGGCCGCCTGCCTCCGGGCGCGCGACGAAGCGTCGGGGAGCAGGTTTTTCGGAGGTTGTCATGGTGGCTTATATCGTTCGTCGCTTGCTGCTTGCCGTGCTGACGGTCTGGGCCATTTCCGTCCTGTCGTTCATGATCATCCACCTGCCTCCCGGCGATTACGTGACCTCGTACATCGCCTCGATGTCGGCGTCGGGCAGCGCGGTTTCCGAAGGCGAGGCGAAGGCGCTGCGCGAGCAGCTCGGTCTCGACAAGCCGATCACGGTCCAGTACGCCAAGTGGATGGGGCTCATCCTGCAGGGCAATTTCGGCATGGCGATGGAATGGGGACGCCCGGTGTCCGACGTCATCGGCGACCGTCTGACCCTGACCATGGTCATTTCGGTGGCGGCGATCATCTTCACCTGGGCGCTCGCCTCTGCCCATCGGCATCTACTCCGCGGTCTACCGCTATTCGTTCCTGGATTACGTGTTCACGTTCATCGGTTTCATCGGGCTCGCCATCCCGGGATTCCTGCTGGCGCTGGTCGTCATGTACGTCGGCTTCGCCTACTTCGGCGCGAACGTGGGCGGCCTCTTCTCGCCCGATTTCGTCGAGGCGCCCTGGAGCATGGCGAAGGTGTGGGACCTCACGAAGCACCTGCCGATCCCGGCCATCGTCCTCGGCGTTGCGGGAACCGCCCAGCTGATCCGCATCATGCGGTCGAACCTGCTCGACGAATTGCGCAAGCCCTACGTGATGACGGCCCGGGCCCGGGGACTTTCGGAATACCGGGTCATCATGCGGTATCCGGTCCGGGTCGCCCTCAATCCGTTCGTGAGCACCATCGGCTACCTGCTTCCCTACGTGGTGTCGGGAAGCATCATCGTGTCGCTCGTCCTGAGCCTGCCGACGGTCGGTCCGCTGCTGCTCAAGGCGCTGATCGCCCAGGACATGTTCCTGGCCGGAACCATCGTCCTGCTGCTCGGCGTCATGACCGTCATCGGGACGTTCATCTCGGACCTGCTGCTCATGTGGGTCGATCCGAGAATCCGGCTGGGGCGGGAGTGATGGCGGAAGACGCTGCGTCGCCGAGCGCCGGGAGCGCGATCGAGGCGCGCCTGCTGGCGGAAGGCCTCGTGCCGCGGGAAGCGGGCGTCGTCGCCGAGCACCGGATCGCCGTCGCCACCCAGTGGCAGCTCATGTGGTGGCGCTTCCGCAAGCACAAGCTCGCGGTCGGCGGAACCATCGTCCTGATCGCCTTCTATCTGGTCGCGCTGTTCGCCGACTTCTTCGCCTATGTCGATCCTCACGGAATCGGACGCCCAGCGATCGCTGATGGCGCCGCAGCCGATCCACTGGTTCGACGAGGGACGCTTCAGCCCCTACGTCTATGCGCTGAAGGGAACCCGCGACCCGCTCACGTTCAAGCGGGTCTACGTTCCCGATACGAGCACGAAGATCCCGATCACGTTCTTCGGCCGGGGAGAGCCTTACCAGCTGCTGGGCTTCATCCCGACCGACCGCCATCTGATCGCGGTGGAAGGCGCCAAGGCCAGCGAGTCGCTGTTCCTGATGGGAACGGACACGCAGGGACGCGACCTCTGGTCGCGGCTCATGTACGCGACGCGGACGTCGATGACGATCGGCCTCGTCAGCGTGGCGCTGAGCCTCGTGCTGGGCGTCGTGCTGGGCGGCATATCCGGCTATTTCGGCGGCGTGATCGATACGGTCATCCAGCGCATCATCGAGATCCTGCGCTCGATTCCGACGATTCCCGCTGTGGATGGGCCTTGCCGCGGCCCTTCCCGCCGACTGGAGCGTCGTGCAGGTCTACTTCGCGATCACGATCATCATCTCGCTCATCGGCTGGACCGAGCTCGCCCGCGTCGTCCGCGGACGATTCATCTCGCTCAAGCAGGAAGACTTCGTCATGGCCGCCGAGCTCGTCGGCTGCAGCAAGTCGAGGATCATCTTCCGCCACATGGTGCCGTCGTTCATCAGCCACATCATCGCGGCGACGACGCTGGCGATTCCCGCGATCATCATCAGCGAGACGTCGCTGAGCTTCCTCGGGCTGGGCCTGCGGCCGCCGGCGATCAGCTGGGGCGTCCTGCTGCAGGATGCCCAGAACATCCAGGCGCTGGTCATTTCTCCGTGGCTGCTCATCCCGTCCGTTGCCGTCATCGTCGCGGTGCTCGCGTTCAATTTCATGGGCGACGGCATACGCGACGCGGCGGACCCGTATCTCTAGCGCCATGCAGAACGACACGAAGCCGCTTCTCTCGGTCAGGAATCTGCGGACGAGCTTCTTCCAGGACGAGGGAACGACCAAGGCCGTCGACGGCGCTTCGTTCGACGTCTGCCCGGGAAAGACGCTCGGCATCGTCGGCGAGAGCGGCTGCGGCAAGAGCGTCACGGCGCAGTCGATCCTGCGGATCGTCGATCGTCCCGGGCGCATCGTCGAAGGCGAGATCATTCTGACCCGCGCCGACGGGTCGCAAGTCGACCTGGTCAAGCTCAAGCGCCAACAGCCGGGAGATGCGTTCGATTCGCGGCGGAGACATCGGTCTCATCTTTCAGGAGCCGATGACCTCCTTCAGTCCCGTGCATACGGTCGGCGCGCAGATCATCGAGGCGGTGCTCCTCCACAATGCGGTCAGCAAGAAGGAGGCGCGACGCCGCGGAATCGAAGCGCTGCGCAGCGTCGGGATCCCGAAGCCGGAGCGGCGCATCGACGAGTATTCCTTCGAATTGAGCGGCGGGCTCCGCCAGCGGGCGATGATCGCGGTGGCGCTCTCCTGCGATCCGCGCCTGCTCATCGCCGACGAGCCCACGACGGCGCTGGACGTCACCACCCAGGCGCAGATCCTGGATCTGCTGCGCAAGCTTCAGCAGGAACGGGGAATGGCCATCATGCTCATCACGCACAACCTCGGCGTGGTCGCGGAGATGGCCGACGACGTGGTCGTCATGTACCTGGGCCGGGTGGTCGAGCAAGGCAAGGTCGACGACATCTTTCACGACCCGAAGCATCCGTATACGAAGGCGCTGCTGCAGTCCATTCCGAGCATCGAATCCGCGCCGCGGGTGAAGCTTCCGACCATCAGCGGGTCGATTCCCCACCCGTTCAACCGGCCGACGGGCTGCCCCTTCCATCCCCGCTGCGTTTCCTCCATGGCCGGCCGCTGCGACACGGAGGAACCGCTTCTCGCAGGCTGTCGGCGAGGGAAGAAAGGCCAGCTGCTTTCTCTACCAATGACGAGCGGCGGACGGGAATGACGAACGGCAACGCCGGCTCGGCAACGTCCGTGCTCCTCGACGTGAAGGGACTGAAGAAGTATTTCCCCATCCGCAGGGGCATTCTCCAGAAGACGATCGGCCACGTGAAGGCGGTGGACGACGTGACCTTCTTTCTCAATCAAGGCGAGACCCTCTCGCTCGTCGGCGAGAGCGGCTGCGGAAAGACCACGACGTCCCGCTGCATCCTGCGAGCCATCACCCCGACGGCCGGCCAGGTTCTGCTTTCGGACAACGGTGAAGTCCTGGACGTGGCGACCGATTCCGAAGAACAGGCTTCGGTCCCTTCGGCGTCAGATGCAGATGATCTTTCAGGACCCGTTCTCCTCGCTGAACCCGCGAATGACCCTGCTGGACATCGTCGGCGAGCCCCTGCTCGTCCACGGCGAGGGAAACGCGCAGGAAAGAACCGACCGGGTCGTCGAACTGCTTCGCCTCGTGGGCCTGCGGCCGGAATACATGCGGCGCTACCCGCATGCCTTCTCGGGCGGCCAGCGTCAGCGCATCGGCATCGCCCGCGCGCTTGCCTTGAATCCCCGTCTGGTCGTTGCGGACGAACCCGTCTCCGCGCTGGACGTGTCGGTCCAGGCGCAGATCCTGAACCTCCTCCTCGAGCTTCAGGAACGACTTGGGCTGACCTATCTCTTCGTCGCTCACGACTTGAGCGTCGTCAAGCACATCAGCGAGCGGGTCGCGGTGATGTATGTCGGCAGGATCGTGGAGACCGCGCCGACCGAAGAGCTGTTCGCCTCTCCGAAGCATCCCTATACCGAGGCCCTCTTGTCGGCGGTCCCCAAACCGGATCCGCGCCTTCGCTCCGAGCGGATCATCCTCCAGGGCGAAGTCGCCGACCCGGCCAATACGCCGCCGGGTTGTCATTTCCATCCCCGGTGCCAGTATGCGCAGGCCGTCTGCCGCGAGAAGTCGCCGGTACAGGAAGAGATCGCCCCCAACCACTTCGTGAGCTGTCATCGGGCGAGGGAGCTTTCGCTTCGCGGCGTCGCCCGTTCCGTCGCATAGGAGTTGCGACTCTTTCAAGGAGCGGATCCCGTCGGACGCCCGGCTCAAGGGTTAGAGCGCGGCGGCGCTACGGCGGCGCCCTCGATGCGGTGCCGTTGCAGCGAAGCGCCACAAAGCCGGAGGCCTTCATTTCCTCGATGAATCCACTCAACCACATCTGAGCGGCGGACCGGCCCTTGGGGACGGCCATGGCCTGCTCGATCACCATGAAGCGTCCCGGCAGCAGACGAACGCCACCGACGCGCTTCGCGTCCGCCTCCAGCTGCTGTCTCACACCGGCGGCCACTTCCAGGTTCTGCGCGAGGAACAGGTCGGTGACCTCGGGCGAGGTCGGTGCACGCACCAGCGTCGCTGATTTCAATTCGCGCGTGAGGAACAGGTCGTAGGCGCTGCCACGGCCCACGGCCACGCGCGTGCCGGCGCGATCCACTTCCTCGTTACTCCGCAGAGAGGAGTTGTTGCGCACCATGTAGGCGCCTTCGATGATCACGTAGGGCGCCGTGTAGTCCATGTCTGCGCCGCGCACGGGGTCGATGGCAACGAAGGCCAGATCAACCTGGCGCGCCTTCACGGCTTCGACGACGGTGCCGGCAGAGTTGAACAGAATCAACTCGATTGGCAGATCGAGGCGTCGTGCGGCTTCACGTGCGAGATCCACCGACACGCCCTGAGGAGTTCCATCGGCGTTCTTGCTGGCGAGAATCGGGTTGCCGAAGTTGATCGCCGCGCGCAGCTTGCCCGTTGCTCCGAGTTCTGCAGCCGCACTCGCGCGTCGGTCGGGTGCGGTCCCGGCGCAACCGACCAGCAACAGCGCACCGGCCACACAGAAGGAGCGGCGGGTGGTGGGCGTGGCGCGGAGTAACGGGAACGTGTCGTAATGCATATGCGTTGTAATCAAGGTTTGCGCAATAGGCGCCTCGCCCGACGCTTCACTAGCGGGGCGATGGCGAACGGCCATATTGAATCGACTGCACGACGCCTGAGCGGATCCGAACCACGGCCAGAAGGTTGCCAGGACCCCGGTCATACAACCACTCTTCCACCAACTGACACGGCACGACAATGCTCGCGAATGGTTCCGGAACCGGCTGAAACGTGGGCGTGTAGTAAACGGGAGCGCAGTAGGTGTCTGCCATCAGCGGCTCACCGCACTTGTATCGCAGAGCCAAGCGGGTGTCGCCTTCGGAAACACTTTGACCGTTGCATCGCAGGGACTCGGCACTTGCGACCGTCGAAACGGTCGCGATCATGACGGCGCAGCAAACCTGCAGCAACGCTTTCACGTAAGACTCCCGACGTTGATTGACCTGCTCGATTTTGCTCTTTGCGAGCGAAGTACCCAAGCGGATCAACATCGACCGGTCCACTCGGTTGTCCGCTTCCTCGGGCCACCTGAAGCCGCTTGAGACCGCGACCGCAGCCAGTCTCCTTGATACCAGTGGCTAGCCGCCACCTCTTGCAGGCGCTGACAAGTAGACATTCTTAATTCCGATGGAGTTCCATGTGCCATGCGCGACGATGAGCGGCCATAGATTGCGACCTGTGGCGAGGTAGGCCACGCCGAAGAGCAGAGCGAACAAACCGGCCGTGACGAACCCGAATGTGCCTTGATACAAGTGCAGCGTTGCGAACAGCGCTGCCTGCGCCACGACGCGCCAAATCACCCTGCCGCGATGCGTCGGCAATGTGCGAGAGCAGCTTCAACGAGGTTGATGCTGGATTCGGGCGTGCGAAACGCCGAGTGAGCCGACAGCGTGACGTTCGGCAAGATGGTGAACGGGTGCTGTGCTGGCAGCGGTTCGACCGTGAACACGTCCAGTCCAGCGTGCGCAAGCTTGCCCGAACTCAGCGCGTCGATGAGCGCCGCCTCGTCAAGCAACGCTCCGCGCGCGGTGTTGACGAAAATGGCGCCGTCGCGCATCGCCGCGATGCGCTCGCGCGACAGAAAGCCGCGTGTCTCATCGGTCAGCGTCAGGTGAAGCGACACGACATGGCTGTTGGCCAGCAGCGTCTCGATACCGACGAATTCGACGCCTGCGTGATCCCGCGGCGAGCGATTCCATGCGATGACCCGCATGCCGGCGCCAAGCGCAAGGCGAGCCATCTCCTGCGCGATACCACCGAAGCCGATCAGGCCGAGCGTCTTGCCCCGCAATTGCATGCCGTCGGTGCGTACCCAGCGTCCCTCGCGCAGCTCGCGGTCCATTCGTGCGAGCCCTCTTGCGGCAGCCCACATCAGCGCAAACGCACACTCGGCCACCGCGGTGTCGCCGTAACCCTTGATCGTGTGCACAGTGATGCCGAGGTCGGCCAGTGCTTCAGGATCCATGTAGCTGCGCGCACCGGTGCCGAGAAAGACGATGTGCTTGAGACCGGAACAGCGGGCCGCAACTGCAGTCGGCACCGACGTGTGATCAACGATCGCGATCGATGCACCGCCGAGGATGACCGGCAATTCGTCCGGGCTCACGTCGGGTTGCCGGTTCACGTGCAACGGCGGATCGGCCGCACGGTGCAGACGAGCGAAGAGTTCCGCCAGCGCTGGGACGGCGTCGACGAAACTCGCCCGCCACGGCGCGACGATGGCGGCAGAAGTCGGAGGGGTCGAGGTGAGCGAGACCAGGGGGCGGCCGATACCGATTCTCTAAGCAGCGACTCCGACAGATCAAGTGATTCGGCTTAATGTTTGTCGCGCCGGAAGGCGACGCGATATCACCGATACTTCAGTGTTACCTCAACCACTTAGCAATCTTCGGCGCTTTCGTGGTGCTGCTGAGTGGACTCGAACCACCGACCTACTGATTACGAATCGTGGTTGGTCCCGGATGAACACAAGAATACACAAACAAACACGCAGTGCGTTATGGAAAGACGGATGAAGTGTTGCTAGCCCATTTCAGCCTCTGGTTGACGAGGGCTCTGGAATGACGGCTTGCGGGTAGAGTCGAGATGTGGCGCGGTGGCAGTAGGTTCGGTTTGTCTGTTGCCGCCTCTTTCGTCTGGCGGTGCCCGAGTACCCTCGCCGTAGCTCCGTTTCCACATCCCGCTCATCGAACCGGACAGGCAGATCTCCCGCATCCGGCTCTCGGACAAGACACACATGTCGCTGCCCACGGAAGGTCATCAGCCGTCAGGCGAGACAACAGCACGGACCGTGTTGTCCGCTCTGCAATGCGCAGCCGCCCTCGTGCTCACAACCGCCAACTCCACCCGGCGGGCGGCCTTGGCTTCTCGGGTTGAAGCCCCGAGTCCTTCCTTCGCTTGAACATGTGATGCCTGCCGCAGCTTCCGTGCCTTGGTGGAGTTTGTAGGGTTGCCCCAATCTCCAGCACCGCGCCACTTTCAGCATCGGCCTTGAACTGAGGTCCCTTGGCTCCACCGGCGTTACCCGGTTTCCTCGCTACTGCGGACCTCTCCGCCACCCGACCGCGCCCTCTCTGGCCGTCACCGGCCTCAGGTTGGTCGCCACGACCGACCACGCCACCGGGCTTCCCGTGTTGCCTGCGCTTTCCTTGTGTACATGCTGTCGCCACTACCCCGGCGCAGCCACTGGCGGTGCTGCCTTGCTCATCCATCCAGTGATGTCAGCCTTCCCCGATAGGGTGTTCGGGTCGGCCTGCGCATCGTCCTTTTCGAGGCTTGCTCAGCGTTCACTCGCGTTACGGCCTGCACACTCGCGCTGCCACCAATTCGTGGCACGCTTTACCCGAAGGCTTCAGCCACTTCGTTACCTCCATGACTGCTCCGGTTGCTTCCGGCTGGAGCATTCGCCGGGTGGGATTCGCACCCACTGGAAAGCGCCGCCTTAGCACGGCGCACACCCGTAGCGGACCTTGGGTTGAGCGGAGAGCGGACGTAAGTAAGTGCGAGATCGGACAGTTGTCACTGCAACGAGATAGGCTCTGCTACTACAACCACACCGCAAGCGTCACCGCGATGATGCTGCTTTGCGAGAAGGGCACACGCAACAAACTGTGACGCGCAAAGTGGCAATGGTACTCACGGTTTCGAATCGGCCAACCCATTCCGCACATCGATCATGGCGTCCTTAGACACGATGATCCAGCCATCGCCCGGGCGATCGAAGTCCACGATCAGCACGATGACCAATGAAAAGACGATGGCAACACCCGCCATCACCGGGCTTCGCTTTGTCCCCGACACGCCGCAGTGGTAGCCCATGGCTCCCAGCGAGACGACAGCGATGAAATAGAGCACCGCCCATACCGCGTCGGGAATGCGACTCCGGCTGACGTCAAGGCGCTCTGCGTGGGATTTGACCAGGTCGTTCATGGCGCCGAGGAGCAGGCTGACGACCACCGGACCGGGATTTTTCTCCACGGCCGCCGCAGTCTGCGCCGACAGTCGATTCAGCAACGCTGTGGACGAGGAAGTAGCGTGGGCCTTGGCCGACCCGTCCCACTGCAGGCGCTCATCGATGTATTGCCGGAGGGTTGTGCGGATTTCCGTGCGCTGGGGCTCCTCGATCAGGCCCGCCCGCGAGTACATCGTCCGGATCGCAGTGGCCTCGTCGAAGAGCGCGACTCTCCTCTTGTCGTAGTGCTCCCCGGCGTTGGCGAAGGTGAAGGCGAGCATGAGCGCGAGCAGGCCGAGCACGGTGCCCACCATTGCGCCGACCGGCGCCTCCTTCTCCCGCTCTTCTCGGCCACCGCCACGCTGGGACCTTGCCCAGCGGTAACCGCCCTCGACGGACAACAGGACGAGTAGCATCGTGCCGACAAAGATCACCCAGAACGGGGCGGAGGAGAATAGTGGCAGTAGCCAACCCTGCATAGCAGCCCTCCTTCTCATGATGCGCCCATCCCCGCGCGTCTCTACACGCCCGAGCGGAGCCAAGCACATCCGACCTTAGTTTACTTTCACCGTAGCGGATACATTGCGACGATCGAGAAGGCGTCGCGCGTGCTTCCTGAGTCGCACGGAACGATTCGGCGGGATCGGGAAAGCGCAGATAGCTGCCGCGATGGCGGCACTGCGTTGATCCGATGGGCCGGATCCGCGGCAGCTTCGCGGCGTTTCTCCCCAGCCCTGCGTACTTCAGCAATTGGCTGATTTTTGAGGGACTGGATTCTGTCCGCTCTTGGGCCATCTAGCTAGATGCTTTACGCGTCCGCTATCGGGCCGATGGCGGCCGCATTGCTCGACTCGTTCTCGCGAGATTGGCGGACAAATTGGCGGACAGGCCGCCATGGCTTACGCAATACCGCGCTGCTCGCTGGGTCCAGGACCCGTGCGCATTGCAGAAGCGATTGCAGCCCACATATAGATGTCGAGAGGTTGACGGGTTGCGGGGCGACCTACGCCATGAACGGTTTGGCCATCGGGAAGTAAGTGGCCCACACCGGGCGACGCCGGATCAACATCGTGGACCGGTATTTGCCGAGGAGCCCCCATGACGTTCCATGCAGTCGAGACCCGCTGCCTTTGGCTCGAATTCGCAGGAGGGGCCGCTGGCGACCACGGCATGTCAGACCCGTTCTCATTCATCCGCCTGGTCGACAGCCTGGTCGAAGGCGGCGAACAGCAGGAACTGATCGCCTCGCTGCGCGGCGGGCGCTGGGTTCTTGCGGCCGACGAATCTATCCACATCAACCGCATCAGCGGGCTCGGCGTGTTTTCGGTCCACATGGAGCAAATGGACGGCAGCGATGCCTCTCTGGAATGCACGAAGATGCAAGTCGATGGGACGCTGTTGCTGGTGGACGGACGCCCCGTGGCTCACTTCGACGAGTCACGCAATGCGTGGACGAGGATCGGTACTGACACGCGCCTGCATGGGATCCGGCTAGAACCGGACGGCGCGACCGGTCGTGACGAGGCGAGGCTTGTAGCCCCAGCACCGTGACAAGTTCGTCCTTGCTATGCGCAGTGAGCGGTTTGACAAGAGTCGGAATAACGCATTACGGTCACTGCTCGAACCCCGTGCGCGAGTTGCTCATGTCTGACAAGAAGCCGGCTTTCTCAGACCGTTCAAGACAGCGCCAATCGGCGCTTTCCAGGTGGGAGGACGAAGGCGGCGCGGGTCCCCGCCGATCGCGAAAAGTCCTGACATCAAACAAAAGCAAACCGCGGGTTCCCCAACTGGCAATGGCCGAGTTGGTGCAGCTTCGCATTCGCGTGATCGCGCTGGAGAACCTGGTGATCGGGTTGCTGGCAGAAGCGTCTGATAGGCAACTCGACCTTGCACGAGAAATGGCGACCTACATTTCTCCGCGGCCCAATTTCACGCGTCATCGTTCGACGATTCATGCGGCAGCCCAGATGATCCATCTTGTAGAACGAGCCGCTCATTTCCGGAGCATGCTGTCGGACGAGAGTTGAGCCAGTGTGTCGACTTTGCAGGAGCCTGTGGTCGACGTCGAGATACATGTAATGAGATGAAGCAGTCTTCCCGAAGGAACGATTGGCTCACAGAATGTCGGCAGACGTCGTGAAATCGGCAAATTCTCGGTCGCTAGCAACAGCCTGGCCGGGCAAACCGAGTCCGTCGTCCAATAGAGCTGACTGCAACGCTGCCGCAGTTCAGAGGCACGTTTGCTATAGGCGAATTCCCTGCACAGACGTGTAGTCGGCTGGCCGCGACTCGCCGGTCGGCAATTTCGAAACCGGGCATTGAGTTCAGTAGCTGACGACTACTGCGCAAGCCCGATGGACTCTGCGGCGAGGAGCATCTTGTCCGTGATCGAGGGAACTAAGCACTCTGCATCTGAGCCGGCGCACCATGCCCTGGACCTGGTCATGCGCTACCACCAGGAGACGAAGCATCATTTTTCGCACTTCGCTCGCGCGCCGGGCTCACTGGACTGGGCGAATCAACCGGATCCGTTTCGACGCTACGAGGGAGCGCCGCTCTTTGCCTTGCCGCTGGCTGAAACCCGAAGACGCGCCGGCCTCGCCGCTGTACGAAGACCTGTATCGCCCTGGCGCCATCGCGAGCGTGTCGCTCAACGTTCGCAGCCTGTCGCGCCTGTTTGAATACTCGCTAGCCATTTCAGCCTGGAAGCAGGCCGGCGAAGTCCGCTGGGCGCTTCGAAGCAATCCGTCCAGCGGAAACCTGCACCCGACCGAAGCCTATTTGCTTATCGACGCCGTCGCCGGCCTTTCGCCGGGTCCGGGTCTTTATCACTACGCGGCCAAAGAGCATGCGTTGGAGCTCCGAGCACAGTGGTCGAAGGAAAGCTTCATGCGGCTGCTGCAACGGTTCCCGCCCGAGTCCTTTCTCATTGGCTTTGCCTCCGTTATCTGGCGCGAGGCGTGGAAATACGGTGAGCGCGCCTTCCGCTATTGCCAGCACGACGTGGGGCACGCGATCGGCAGCGTGCGCATTGCGGCCCAAACGCTCGGCTGGCGCATGCTGCTGTTGGACGGTCTGGCCGATGACACTGTTGCGGCCTTGTTGGGCGTCGATCGAGCCGAGGACTTCGAGGGGGCAGAGCGAGAGCATCCTGATTGCATCGCCGTCCTGTGGCCTGACGATCAAGCTGCCAGTCGCGCGACCAGCACGACGAGTGGTGTACCCCTGTCCCTCGCCGCTGATGCTGTTTGCCATGTGACGACACACATCTGGCGCGGCACGGCAAACCGGCTGAGTCGAGACGAGCCGGTGCAATGGAAGATCCTTGATCAGGCGGTGATCGCCTCGTGGAAGTCGAACACGGAGCACAAGGTCGTCGAACTAAATCAAGCGTGGTCCTGCGCGGATCCGAGTCACCGTGCGCCCCGCCCTTACTCCGGTCAGACAAGCGCTGCACAGGTGATCCGCCAGCGACGAAGCGCGCTCGCGTTCGATGGCACAACCTCGATCTCGGCCGGCAGCTTCTTCACCATGCTGATGCGCGTCATGCCAAGAGTGGAGCGTGGCCTGAGCCGGCGCCCCATGCCGTGGGACGCTCTTCCATGGGAGCCTGCCGTTCACCTCGCTCTGTTCGTTCACCGGGTGGACGGCCTGGAGCCGGGTCTTTACTTGCTGGCGCGCGATCCAGCGAAACTGGACTTGCTGCGGGCCGCGTCTCATCCACATTTCGATTGGACCTCACCAGCGTGCTGTCCCGACGACTTGCCTTTGTTCCTGCTTCAAGAGGGCGATGCGCGGGCCCTGGCTGCCCAGCTCAGCTGCGGTCAGGACATCGCCGGGGAGAGTGCCTTTTCCTTGGGGATGATCGCGGAATTCGAACCCAGCCTGCGCCAGTATGGCGCGTGGTTTTATCGCAGACTCTTCTGGGAGACGGGGCTGATCGGTCAGGTGCTATATCTGGAGGCCGAGGCGGCCGGAGTCCGCGCCACGGGCATCGGCTGCTTCTTCGACGACCCGGTGCACCAGGTCATGGGGTTCAATGACGCAAGCTTTCAGTCGCTATATCACTTCACCACCGGAGGCCCTGTCGACGACCCTCGCCTGACCACTTTGCCGCCCTATGGTCTTGATCACTAGGCAGACCTTCTGTCAAGAAAACCAATCGTCGTTCAGCGAGGACAGCGCTTCGCCTGATGAGAGACTTTCGCAGCGGCTCCAAGGGCCGACTCTATTGCGACCGGCGGACGCGCTCGCCGGTATCCGTGTGCCTCTTCGCCCTTGGCGCGTAGCCGGTTTTTTTGCGTGGCGTCGATGCCTTGTACTGGACATGACGATGCCGGGACTGAACGGACTCGAGCTGCAGCGCCGGCTGGTAGAGGAAGGGCAGTCGCTGCCATCGTCTTTCTCACCGGCGGTGGCAACAGCAAGCTGTGTCGGCCCGCCATGCTCGCGCACGCGCGCCGTGGCCAGGCGCGCAACCCATTCGCGGAGATAATGCAGGCGGGAGCTGTCGCGGCCCTTGTAGGCCGCAACGTAAAGGTCGGCCAATTGGGCGACCGTTAGGGTGTCACGGTTCGCTGCCGGCGGGAACGGCAGCACGCCCGCGGGGCGGCCTTGCTTCGTAGCATCTGTCATGTGCGTCTCCGAATCAGTTGCAAATCCGGGACGGGAACAGCGCCACGCCTTAGGTCTGGTGCTGCTGAGACGACTCGAACGTCCGACCTACTGATTACGAATCAGTTGCTCTACCAACTGAGCTACAGCAGCGTTGAAGCAGGCGCGCGATTATACGGGGCGCTGCAGGCGCCAGCAATCTCGCGCGGAATACTCGGGCGGTGAGCAACGCGCTGCTGCTGCTGCCGGATTTCGCGCTGATCTTCCTGGGCGCGGTGCTGGCGCGCCGCTTCGGGTTCGCGCGTCCATTCTGGGACGGTGCCGAGCGGCTCGTCTACTACGTGCTGTTCCCGCCGCTGCTGTTCACCTCGGTCGTCAACGCGAAGTTCACGGTCGCGAGCGAGGGCCGGATGCTCGCCGCCGCGGTCGGTGCATTCCTCGCGGCCGTGGCGCTGGGCTTTCTGGCGCGCTGGCTTTTCCGGCCGAAGCCCGAGTTCTTCGCGAGCTGCGTGCAGACCGCGTTTCGCTACAACTCGTACGTCGGGCTGGCTCTGGCGCAATCGCTGGCCGGCGCGCGCGGGGTCGCGCTGATGGCGCTGATCATCGCGATCTGCGTGCCGCTCGCCAACACCTTCGCCGTGTTTGCGCTCGCACGCCACCGCCAGACCGGCGTGCTGCGCGAGATGGCGGTCAACCCGCTGATCCTCGCAACCGTCTCGGGCCTGCTCGCCAACGTACTCGGCTTCGAGATGCCGACGCTGTTAGGGACGTTCCTGTCGCGCCTCGGCACGGCGAGCCTCGCGCTCGGGCTGCTGTGCATCGGCGCCGGACTGACGTTCGCGTCGGTGCACGAGGAGCGGCCGACAATGACCTACTTCATCGCGGTGAAGCTCGTCGCGACGCCGGCGATCGCGCTGGCGCTCGTGCACGCGCTCGGACTGGCGGGCGTGCCTGCGCTGATCGTCATGCTGTTCGCGGCGTTGCCGACGGCGTCGAGCGCCTACATCCTGGCCGCGCGCATGGGCGCGCGCGCCACTCCTGTCGCCTACGCAATCACGGTGCAGACGTTGCTCGCGATGGTGACGCTGCCAATCGCGATCAGCCTGGCACCGCAGTGACGGCAGCCGCTCCGAGGCGCGCCAATGCCCACTGCACATGCTCTCGCACCAGCTCGCTTGGATAGTCCAGCCGGCCGCACAGCGCAGCGGTGACTTCTGCCGTCGCCGGTCCGTTGCCCAGCGCAACCGCGATGTTGCGCAGCCAGCGTTCGTAGCCGATGCGGCGGATCGGCGAGCCGGCCAGGCGGGAGTCGAATTCCTCTTCGCTCCACGCGAAGAGTTGCAACAGGCCGGCCGCGTCCAGTCCGTTGCGCACCTCGAAGTCCGGCACGGACGCGGTGCGCGCGAACTTGTTCCACGGGCACACCAGCTGGCAATCGTCGCAGCCGTAAATGCGGTTGCCGAGCAGCGGTCGCAGCGCTTCCGGGATCGAGCCCGCATGCTCGATCGTCAGGTAGGAAATGCAGCGCCGCGCGTCGAGCTGGTAAGGGCGCGGTGATCGCTCCGGTCGGACACGCCTCGAGGCAACGACTGCAACTGCCGCAGCGCTCGGCCGTCGGAGGATCGACCGGCAGCGGCAGGTCGGTCAGGATCTCGCCGAGGAAGAACATCGAACCCGCGTCCTGCGACAGCAGCAGCGTGTGCTTGCCGCGCCAGCCGATGCCCGACTTGCTCGCGAGTTCGGTCTCGAACACCGGCGCAGAGTCGGTGGCTACGCGCCAGGCGAAGTCACCGACCGCGGACTCGATGCGCTCGGCCAGCGCCTGCAGGCGGGAGCGCAGCACCTTGTGATAGTCGCGACCGCGCGCATACAGCGACACGACTGCAGTATTGGGCTCGCGCAGTCGCTGCAGTTCGCGCTCGGCCCAGCCGGCGCCCTGCTGCGGCAGGTAGTCCATCCGCGCGGTGATCGCGCGTAGCGCGCCGGGCAAAAGGCGCTGGGGCTGCGCGCGCAGCAACGCGTGGCGCTCCATGTACTGCATCGTGCCGTGGCGCCCTTCGGCGAGCCACGCGTGCAGGCGCTCGGCGGCCTTGTCGAGCTGCAGGTCGGCGATGCCGATCTGCGCGAAGCCGAGTTCCGATCCCCAGGCACGGATGCTTTCGACCAGCTGCGCACCGTCGAACGTTGTGCAATCTGACACAGGCTCGCGCGTATGCTCGCCGCGATCGGGGTTCATGCGAGGCATTCTAGGTGTCGAACGATGTCGCTGCGCCGGTGATCGAGCGTCGCCTGCCCGCAACTGTGGACACCCAGCGTCTCGGCCGCGCCTTTGCACGCGCCTGCCGCACTCACGCGATGCGGATTCGCGCACACGGCCTGCATGTCAACGTCACTGGTGAACTCGGCGTTGGCAAGACGGCATTGGTGCGTGCGTGGCTGCGCGCGTTCGGCATCGTCGGCCCGATCAAGAGCCCGACTTTCGCAGTGCTCGAGCCCTATCAGGTCTCGCTGCCGAACCCCGCCGCCGGTCGCCCAGGGCTTGAAGCTCATGCTAGTTCGAGCTTAGACTTCTATCACTTTGATTTCTTTCGGTTTGCTGACCCCAGTGAATTTGGGGTCGGATTTCGTGACCAGTTCGGGCCCGGCAGCATCTGCGCCATCGAATGGCCCGAGAAGGCTGGCGATCGATTGCCGCAGGCAGACCTGACGATCGCCCTCGAGATCGACGGTGACGGACGGCGCTCGCGGCTGAGCGCGACGAGCGACACAGGACAGGCATGCCTGACGAGCGCGATAACGGAGTTCGACGCGAACGCCGCCGGCTGATACGGGCCGCCGGTGGTTCGCTCGTGCTCGCGCTCGCGCCGTTGCATATCGCTCGTGGCGCCAACCTGCTCGGCGTGCGCGTCTGGCCGGCGCGCGACTACACGCGCGTGACGCTCGAACATGACGAGCCGCTGAAGTTCACGCAGTTCATGATCCGCGAGACGCCGCCGCTGCGCCTCGTGGTCGACGTCGAAGGCATCGAGCTCACGCCGGGCTTCCGCGATCTGGTTGCCAAGGTTGAGCCGAACGATCCGTACATCGGGCTCATTCGCGTCGGCCAGAACCGGCCGAAGGTCGTGCGGCTGGTCATCGAACTGAAGGAGGACATCAAGCCGCAGGTGTTCGCGCTCGAACCGGTCGGGCCGTACCAGCACCGGCTGCTGCTTGACCTCTATCCGGTCAATCCGCCCGATCCGCTGATGGCGTTGCTGCGCGAGCAATCGACACCGCGAGATTCGGACTTTGGCAGCGTGCCGCCGGTCGCAAGTGACCGAACGACTGCGCAGGCAACCACGCGGCCGACCCGGCGCAACAGCGACAACGACGTGCAGCGGATCGTTACGGTCGCGATCGATCCCGGACACGGTGGCGAAGATCCCGGCGCTGTCGGCCGCGCCGGCACCTACGAGAAGAACGTCACGCTGTCGATCGCGCGCCGGCTGCGCGAGCTGATCGTCGCCGATTCCAGCATGCGCGTCGCGCTGACGCGCGACGGCGACTACTTCGTGCCGTTGCGCACGCGCGTCGCGAAGGCGCGTGCCGTGCAGGCCGATCTGCTGGTCTCGGTGCACGCGGATGCGTGGATCAAGCCCGATGCGCGCGGCTCATCGGTGTTCGCGCTGTCGGAAAACGGCGCATCGAGCAGTGCCGCCGCCTGGATGGCTCGGCGCGAGAACGACGCCGACCTCGTCGGTGGCATCAACCTGGGTTCGCATGACCGAGAGCTGGCGCGCGTTCTGCTGGATCTGTCGACCACCGCACAGATCAACGACAGCCTGAAGCTCGGCAGCTCGGTGCTGCGCGAGCTGGAACGGATAAACCGGCTGCACAAACCGCGGGTCGAGCAGGCGGGCTTCGCGGTGCTGAAGGCGCCGGATATCCCGTCGATCCTGGTCGAGACCGCCTTCATCAGCAATCCCGAGGAGGAAGCGCGCCTGCGCGACGACGCTTACCAGGAGCAAATGGCGCGCGCGATCCTGATCGGCATCAAGCGCTATTTCGCGAAGAATCCTCCGCTCGCCCGCAATCCGCTGACGTAGGTCGGCCAGGCGGCGCGCAGCCGCCATGAGTCTCGCGTACCCGCCTTGTATTGCGCGTCACGGAGATGTCATCGAGCGGACCGAGCGCACCCGCGCGCCGCCGACAGCAAGGCGCATACCTGCGATTTTGCATAGTTCGCTGCGGTTGGCTTCGTTGCGATCGCTTGGTAAGGTGCGCCGATGGATACGCTTCAAGTCCGAGGCGCTGCTCATCGCCTCGGCGTCGAGTTGCAGGCTCGCGCGGGCGCACACCGATGCCTTGTTCCGCCTGGTCGCGCCGCGAACGCTGTATCAGCGACCGATCGCTGAACGGCATCGACTGATCTTCTATGTCGGGCACTTCGATGCCTTCGACTGGAACCAGCTCGCGCGTGGCGTGCTCGACATGCCGTCGTTTCATCCTTCGTTCGACCGGCTGTTCGAGGCCGGCATCGATCCGTTGCCTGGACAGGGCCCGAAGGACCGTCCGTCCGACTGGCCCGAACTGGACTCGGTGCTGCGCTACGTCGAGCGCACGCGCAACGCGATCGACGAAGTGCTGGACGAGTTGCCGACGGACCGGCTGCTCACCGCGGTCGAGCACCGCTGGATGCACGCGGAGACGCTGTGCTACCTGCTGCATGAGTTGGCGCCTGAACTGAAGCAGCAGCCGCAACGTGCGCGGCGAGACTTCTCGCTGGTTGCGCAATCACTGGGCACCGAGTGGATCGAAATTCCAGGCGGCCGCACCAAGCTCGGCCAGGCCCCGGGCGCGTTCGGCTGGGACAACGAGTTTCCGCGGCATGAGGTGATCGTCGAAAGCTTCCGCTTGGCGCGATACAAGGTGACCAACGGCGAGTACCTGCGCTTTGTCGAAGCCGGAGGCAACCCGTCGCACTTCTGGAGACGAACATCGGACGGCTGGACGCTGCGGCGCATGTTCGACGCGGTTCCGCTGCCTCTGAACGATCCGGTCTATCTCACGCACGACCAGGCCGCCGCGTATGCGCGCTGGGTCGGCGCGCGCCTGCCGTCCGAAGCTGAATGGCAGCGTGCGGCCTACGGCACGGGCGCGCGGTCCTTCCCGTGGGGCGATGCGCCGCCATCCGCCCTTCGCGCCCACATTGACTTCGCCGGCTGGGACACCGTGCCGGTCAGCGCGCACGCGGCCAGCGCAACACCGGAAGGCGTCGAGCAGATGCTGGGCAACGGCTGGGAGTGGACCGCGACACCTTTCGCCGGCTTCGAAGGCTTCCAATCCCGCGCCTACTACCGCGGCTACTCGGCGGACTTCTTCGACGGCGCCCACTTCGTGTTGAAGGGCGCGTCGGTGCGCACCGCGGCCCGGCTGGCACGGCCATCGTTCCGCAACTGGTTCAGGGACGAGTATCCCTACACGTACGCGACGATGCGGCTGGCCGCGTCGTAGTCGCTCGTTCGACTTGCAGCAACGGGCCTTGGTGCGACTACTGCGCCAGCGCGAGCGCGAAACGGTCCGCCGCGTCGGTGTAGAGGCGCACCGTCGTGTAGCCGGCGTCGCGTAGTAACTGCGTCAGCCGCGGCAGCGTGTACTTGTACGAGTTCTCGGTGTGTATCCGTTCGCCTGCAGCGAAGCTTCGCTCGCCGCCGGGCCATCGCACGGTCACCGGCCGACGCGCCTCCAGATGCATCTCGATGCGACTCTGGTCTCGATTGAAGAGCGCCACATGGCGCCAGTCCGACACGCTGAAGTTGGTGCCGGTGATGCCGTTGGCGACGTTCAGCACGTTGAGATTGAAGGCCGCCGTCACCCCGAGCGCATCGTCGTAGGCGGCCACGAGTTCCGCCTCGTCCTTCTCCAAATCAGCACCGAGCAGCAGCGTGCCGCCGCAAAGTTCGCGCACGCTCGACAGAAACGCCGTCGCTTCGTCGGGCGCGAAGTTGCCGATCGACGAGCCGGGATAAAACGCGAGTCGTCGTTCGCGCAGTACCGCCTGAGGCAGCTGCAGCCCGTGCATGAAGTCGACCGCAACGCCGACGATGTCGACGCCAGGGTGTCGCTCGGCGAGCGGGTCGAGCTGCGCGCGCAGGAAGTCGGCGGCGATGTCGACAGCGACGTACTGCGCCGGGCGCAGCGCCGCGAACAGGCGCTCGGCCTTGGCGCAGTTGCCCGCGCCGAGGTCGATCAGTGTGCAACCCGTTCCGACGATCGCGGCGATCTCGCCGGTGCGGCGCTCGAAGATCGACCGCTCGTCACGCGGCAGCGTGTACTCCGGCAGCGCGCAGATCGCTTCGAACAGCCGCGCGCCGAGTTCGTCGTAGAAGAACTTGGGCGAGATGTGCGCCGCGGCGGCCGCGAGCCCGGCGCGCAGTTCGGCCGCCGGGTCAGCGGTCGACTGCTGCAACAGGTCGAAGAATCGGTACGGCACCATCGCGGCGGGCGCATTGCGGATCAGTACGGATGGATCTCGGCGAACAGACCGGCGTTGCGCAATGTGCCGAAGCACTTCTTCGATGTGCTCGGGACCACGCGTCTGCAGCACGAATTCGAGTTCCGCGTTCTGCACCGGCAGCGTCGTGAAGGCGCGCTGGTGCTCGACCTCCTCGATGTTGGCGCCGGCCTGCCCGATCAGCGTGGCCGCCCGCGCCAGCTCGCCCGGTATGTCGCGCGTATGCACGCGGATGCGCGCGAGGCGTCCGGCACGCACCATCCCGCGCTCGATGATGTCGGCAAGCACCATCGGGTCGATGTTGCCGCCGCACAGGATCAGCCCGACCTTGCGGCCGGCAAACGTTTCGCGATGGCGCAGCAGCGCCGCCAGCCCGGTCGCTCCGGCGCCTTCGACGACGGTCTTCTCGATTTCCAGCAGCAGCACGATCGCCTGCTCGATGTCGCCTTCGGACACGAGCAGCACGTCGTCGACCATGCGCAGCACGATTTCCCGAGTCAGCTCGCCCGGCTGCTTGACGGCGATGCCTTCGGCCAACGTCGCGTTCGCGGTCGGCAGTTCTACGCCCTTGAATGCCGAATACATCGACGGAAACTGGTCGGTCTGCACGCCGATGACCGTAATGTCCGGCCGGATCGCGCGCGCCGCCGTCACGACGCCGGAGATCAGCCCGCCACCGCCGATCGCAACGCACAGGCAGTCGATCTCCGGCTGCTGCGCAAGCATCTCGAGCGCGATCGTGCCCTGCCCGGCGATCACGTCGACGTCGTCGTAGGGGTGCACCATCGTCAGCCCGCGGCGCTCTGCAATGCGGCCCGCTTCCTGCCGCGCGTCGTCGAAGGTATCGCCGGTCAGGATGATTTCGGCCGCGAAGCCGCGCGTGCGCTCGATCTTCACCGTCGGCGTGAACCGCGGCATCACGATCACTGCCGGAATTCCGAGGCGCTGC
Source organism: uncultured beta proteobacterium (assembly GCA_963707445.1). Lineage (GTDB taxonomy): Bacteria > Pseudomonadota > Gammaproteobacteria > Burkholderiales > Burkholderiaceae_F > JALORV01. The sequence goes on from CAVPPW010000002.1 coordinate 104,011, forward strand.
GCGTGATAGGCGACGCCCTGCGCGTGGTTGCCCGCCGACACCGCAATCACGCCGCTGGCTTTCTGCTCTGGCGTCAACAATGACAGCTTGTTCAGCGCGCCGCGTTCCTTGAACGACGCGGTGAACTGCAGGTTCTCGAACTTGAGGAAGACCTCCGCGCCGGTGATCTGCGACAGCGTGCGCGAATGAACGCACGGCGTCTCCTCGATATGTCCGCGCAACCGCTCGGCCGCGACGCGTATCGATTCAACGGTGACAGGGTCGCTCAACGCGGGCTCGCGATGGAGGACAGGGCCCGCGATTGTAGCCGCGCACCCCTGGTCGCAACCGGCCCGCATCACTGCGACACGATCCGTAGAATCGACGCGATGTTGCAGATCGACGGACTGACCAAGCGCTACGGTGACCGAGCCGTGCTCCACGCGCTTTCGCTCAGCGTCGGCAGCGGCGAATACGTCGCGATCGTCGGCGAGTCCGGCTCGGGAAAATCGACGCTGCTCAACCTGATCGCCGGACTCGACCGCCCGGAGGCCGGCCGAGTCGAGATCGAAGGCACCGACATCGCGCAACTCGAAGACACCGCGCGCACGCTGCTGCGACGATCGAAGCTCGGCTTCGTGTTCCAGGCGTTCCACATCCTGCCGCACCTGACGGTCGTCCAGAACGTGGCCTTGCCGCTGGTCCTGCTCGGGGTCGCTCCGGACGAGCGGGACGCGCGCGCGGCTGCGCTGCTCGACGAAGTCGGGCTGGCCGGCCGCGAGGCGAGCATGCCACGCGAGCTTTCCGGCGGCGAACTGCAGCGCGTCGCCGTCGCGCGCGCGCTCGTGCACCGGCCGGCGCTCGTGCTTGCCGACGAGCCGACCGGCAATCTCGATCCGGACACCGCCGATATCGTGCTGCAGTTGCTCGCCCGCGAGATCCACAGCCGACACTCGGCCGGCGTGCTCGTGACGCACTCCGAGGCGGCGGCGGCAAGCGCTGACCGCATGTTGCGGCTGGACCATGGCCACCTCGTGCCCTACGAGGGAGCACGCAGGTGATCGGTTGGCTGCTAGCGCATCTGTCGGGCGGGCACGCGCGGCATCATCCGCTGCGGGCGACGGTGCAGGTGATCGCGGTCGCGGTCGGCGTCGCGCTTGGCTACGCGGTAAACCTGATCAATGCCTCGGCGCTCGACGAATTCTCAGGCGCGGTGCGTCACGTGCTGGGACAGTCGGACCTCTCGATCAGTGGCGGCCGGCTCGGCTTCGACGAGGCGCTGTATCTGCGCGTAGCGGCGCTGCCCGAAGTCGAAGTGGCCAGTCCGATCGTCGAGGTAGAAGCACCGGTGCCCGGCCAGGCGAAGTCAGCCGCGGGGCTCGCGACGCTGCGCATCGTCGGAGTCGACGTATTTCGCGCGGCACTGCTGTCACCGGCGCTGATCGGCGAGCCCGCAGCGTCGGAGCGGCAGTACGGGCTGCTCGGAGACGGCTTGTACCTTTCGCAGGCTGCACTCGATCGCTTCGGGCTGCGGGCCGGCGACAACCTCTCGCTTCAGGTCGGGCCGCGCCTCGAGACCTTCCGCATTGCGGGCGTGCTGCCGGGCGCGCGCGCCGGCGAGGAAGTGGCCGCGCTCGACATCGGTGCCGCGCAGGAGCGATTCGGTCAGATCGGGCGCCTGCATCGAATCGACGTCAAGCTCGCCGCGGGCGCGGGCGCGGGAAGCGCGCCAGAAGATCGCGGCGCTGCTGCCGCCGGGTGTGACGCTGACGACGCCCGACGAATCGGCGCAGCGTGTCTCCAACGTCTCGCGTGCGTACCGGGTCAACCTCAACGTGCTCGCGCTGGTGGCGCTCTTCACCGGTGCCTTTCTCGTGTTCTCGCTGCAGGCCCAGGCCGTGGTCGCGCGGCGCACGGAACTCGCGTTCCTGCGCATCAGCGGTGTCACCTCGAGCGAACTGCAACGCCTGCTCGTCGTCGAATCCCTCGCCGCCGGGATCATCGGCAGCCTCGTCGGTCTGGCGCTCGGGATCGGCCTGGCGGCGCTGGCGCTGGCCGCGCTCGGCGGCGACCTGGGCAGCGGGTTCTTTGCCGGGACGCGAGCCCGGCTGTCGATCGATGCCGGATGGACGTCGCGTTCTTCGTGCTCGGCGTCTGCGCCGCCGTCGCCGGCGGCTGGGCCCCGGCGCGCGAGGCGGCTCGCGTCGAGCCGGCGCTGGCGCTGAAGGCCGGGTCGGAACTCGATGCGCTGCGCCCGCTCGACGCGGCGTTCTGGCCGGCGCTGGCGGTACTCGCCGCGGGCGGAGTCGCGGCGCTGCTGCCGCCGCTCGGTGGGCTGCCGATCATGGGGTACACCGCGATCGCGCTGCTGCTGCTCGGCGCGATCATGCTGCAGCCGCGCCTCGCGCAGTCCGTGTTCGCGCGCCTCGGACGCGCGAGCCGCGCGACCCGCAGCATTCCGTGGCTCGGTGCTACCACGCGGCTCGCACAGGCGCCGTCCGGCGCGGCGATCGGGCTCGCCGGCATCGTCGCGAGCTTCGCGCTGATGGTCGCGATGGCGACGATGGTGACGAGCTTCAGGCAATCGCTCGACGTGTGGCTGTCGGCGGTGCTGCCGGCCGATCTGTACGCGCGTGCCGGCAGCCGCGGCGAGTCGACGACGACCGCGTACTTCTCCGCGCACGACCAGCGCGTGCTGGCCACCGCACCCGGCGTACAGCGGGCCGAGTTCTCGCGCTTTGCGCGCGTGTCGCTCGATCCGAAGCGCGCGCCCGTCATGCTGGTGATACGCCCTATTGACCCGGCGCGGCCGGCGCTGCCGCTGATGGGCCGCGCACTCGATTGGAGCGCACAGGACCCGCCGCCGGCGTGGATCAGCGAAGCGCTGCAGGAACTGTATGGCGTCGACACCGGGCAAGCGCCTGCGCATCCCGCTCGCCGGCGCCGAACACGAATTCCTGATCGTCGGCGTGTGGCGCGACTACGCACGCCAGACCGGCGCCATCGCGCTGCGCGACAGCGACTACCAGCGGATCACCGGCGACACGATGCGCACCGATGCCGCCCTGTGGCTCGTACCCGGAGCGCGCGCCAACGACGTCATCGAGGCGGTGCGCGACCGGCTGGATGTCGGCGCGCAGGCCGAATTCCTGCAGCCCGGAGACATCCGCAAGCTGAGCCTCGACATCTTCGATCGCAGCTTCGCGGTCACGTATCTGCTGGAGATCGCCGCGATCGTGATCGGGCTCATCGGCATCGCGGCGACGTTCTCGGCCCAGGCGCTGGCGCGGACGAAGGAGTTCGGCATGCTGCGGCATCTCGGCGTGACGCGCGCGCAGATCCTGGCGCAGTTCGCGATCGAGGGTCTGCTGGTGACCGCGCTCGGCGTCGCGAGCGGGCTCGCCATCGGTGCGGCGGTCGCTCTCGTGCTGATCCATGTCGTCAACCCGCAGTCGTTTCACTGGACGATGGAACTGCACGTGCCGGGCGGACTGATCCTCGCGCTGATCGCCGCGCTGCTGGGCACTGCGGCGCTGACCGCGCTGTTCGCCGGTCGCCGTGCGGCGTCGGTCGACGCGATACGCGCCGTGAGCGAAGACTGGTAGTGGCATGATTCCTTCGCCCCGACTTCGCGCCCGGTTCGATCCACGACCCGGCGCTGCACGATGCGACGGCGGGCACGAGGCTATAAAGGCACACGAGTTTCCAAAGCCGGAGAGGCCGTGCTGAGTCGTCGACGCGCGCTTTTGCTGGCCGGTGCGCTGCCGCTGGCGCGCGCGGCGCAGGCGCAGGTCGAATACGCGCGCGTGACGCCGCGACCCCTCGTCTTTCCGCGCGACCACGGCGCACATCCGGAGTATCGAACCGAGTGGTGGTATCTCACCGGCTGGCTCGACGCGGCCGGGCGCGATTCGCTCGGCTTTCAGTTGACGTTCTTCCGCGTCCGGACACCGATCGTTGCTCGCGGCAGCCGCTTCAGCCCCGAGCAGCTGGTGATCGCTCATGCCGCGATCGCCGATCCGGCGCGCGGCGCACTGCTCCGCGACGAGCGGGTCCAGCGTGCGCTGCCGGGACTGGTCGAGGCGTCGACTGTGGACACCGACCTGCGCCTCGACCACTGGCGCTTCGTGCGCGATGCGGTGTCGGGCCGGTATCTGGCGACGATCCCCGCGCGCGGCTTCGAGTTGCAGTTCACGGCGACCCCGACCCAGCCTCTGCTGCTGCAGGGACGCGACGGCTTTTCGAAAAAAGGGCCCCAGCCGGAACAGGCGAGCTACTACTACAGCCAGCCGCAGCTCGCGATCGAGGCGACGTTGCGATCGGACGCCAGCGCCGTCAGCTACGGCGGACGCGGCTGGCTCGACCACGAGTGGTCGAGCAGCGCGCTCGACCCGAAGGCGGCCGGATGGGACTGGATCGGCATGAACCTCGATGACGGCCGAGCGCTGACGGCCTTCGAGATCCGCCCGACGACGCCCGGCCCGGCGATCTATCGCTATGCGTCGCTGCGCGCCGACGGCGGCCCGCTTCGAACGTTCGGTCCGGACGAAGTCCGCTTCGAAACGCGCGCAACCTGGCGCTCCCCGCGCACCGGCGCGGTCTATCCAGTGGCGCGGCGGCTCACGATCGGCGAGTTGGTGTTCGAGACGCAGCCGCTGATGAACGACCAGGAACTCGATTCGCGCGCTTCCGCCGGCGCCGTCTACTGGGAAGGTGCGAGCGAACTGCTGCAGTCCGGCCGTCGCGTCGGCCGAGGCTATCTCGAGATGACCGGCTACGTCGCCCCGATGCAGGCTGTGAGCGGACGCGAACCACGCAACGCAGACGCGACACGAGCTACGATCCGCGGCCGGATTGCTGGAGATCACATGGGAACGACGCTGCATTGGCCCGCGCTGATCACGCTGGCCACGCTGTTGCTGCTCTTCGGTTGCGTCTGGCTCGTCAGCGCCGCGCGCGGCCGGCACAAAGTGCGGGCGCCGGCGACGACCGGCCCGGAAGAATTCGAGCGCGCATACCGCGTGCAGATGAACACGCTGGAAAACGCGGTGATCTTCCTGCCGGCGCTGTGGCTGGCGTCGATCTACTTCAGCCCGCGCATCGCCGCGGCGATCGGAGCGGTGTGGCTCGTGGCCCGCATCTGGTACGCCTTCGCCTACTCGCGCAACCCGCGCGACCGCGCCGCGCCGTTTTTCGTGGCCTACGTGGCCTGGGGCGCGCTGATGGTGCTCGCGACGTGGGGTGTGCTGACCTCGCCGCTGTGGTGAACGCGCTTGGCTGACACCCCGGCGCCCCGCCGCCTGAGGCCGCTGCGCGGCCTGCTTCCTTTCGTCACGCCGTACAAGCGCCAGGTGGCGCTGGCGCTGCTCTTTCTCGTGCTCGCCGCCGCCAGCACGCTGGCGCTGCCTTACGCAGTGCGACTGCTGGTCGACCACGGGACTTGCGCTTCCCGACGGCAGCGGAGTCGGCGAGAAGCTGGTCGCGATCCGCGGCTACTTCGGCGCGCTCTTCGCCGTGGCGGCCGCGCTCGGCATCTTCACCGCCGCGCGGTTCTTCATGGTGACGTGGATCGGCGAGCGAGTGACGGCCGACCTGAGGCAGGCCGTCTACGCCCACGTGCTGACCCAGAGCCCGCAGTTCTTCGAAACCCTGAAGACCGGCGAAGTGCTGTCGCGGCTGACGACCGACACCGTGGTCATCCAGAACGCGGTGGGCTCGAGCATTTCGATGGGCCTGCGCAGCGCCGTGCTGTTCGTCGGCGGCATCGCGATGCTGATCGCGACCAGTCCGAGGCTGATGCTGACCGTCGTCGGCATCATCGCGCTGGTCGTCGCGCCGGCGATGCTGATCGGCGGCCGCGTGCGCCGGCTGTCACGCGCGAGCCAGGACCGCATCGCCGACTCGAGCGCAATCGCAGGTGAAGTGCTGAACGCCGTCCCGGTGGTGCAGAGCTATACGCAGGAGACGGCGGAGACGCAGCGCTTCTCGGATGCGAACGAGCGCGCCTTCGCCACGTCGATCCGGCGCACCGGCACGCGGGCGCTGCTGACCGCGTTTCTGATCGTCGGCATCTTCGGTTCGCTGTTGTACGGCCTGTACGGCGGCGTGCAGTCGGTATTGGCCGGACACATCAGCGCGGGCCAGCTGAGCCAGACGGCGCTGTACATCATGGTGGTGGCCAGTTCCGTGGCGGTGCTGGCCGAGGTCTGGGGCGAGCTGCTGCGCGCCGCGGGAGCGACCGAACGGCTGATCGAGCTGCTGCAGGCTCAGTCGCCGGTCACCTCGCCGCCGCAGGCAGCGCCGCTGCCGCGCCTCAGAGCGCGGGCTGCGCGTCCAGTTCGCACACGTCAGCTTCTACTATCCGTCGCGGCCGCAGCAGCCAGTGCTGCGCGAACTGTCGCTCGCGATCGAACCGGGACAGACGGTCGCGCTGGTCGGCGCCTCAGGCGCCGGCAAGAGCACCATTTTCCAGCTGCTGCAGCGCTTCTACGATATCGAGGCCGGCGCGCTGCGGCTCAACGGCGTCGACGTGCGCGCGGCTGCGCTCGACGACCTGCGCCGCCACATCGCGGTGGTGCCGCAGGAGGCCGTGGTCTTCTCGGGCTCGGTGCTCGACAACATCCGTTACGGCCGGCGCGATGCCAGCGAGGCCGACGCGCTGGCCGCGGCGCGTGCTGCGCACGTCGACGAGTTCGTGCAGCGCCTGCCCGAGCGCTACGAGACCGAGGTCGGCGAGCGCGGGTTGCGGCTGTCTGGAGGACAGCGGCAACGCCTCGCGATCGCGCGCGCGATCCTGAAGGATGCGCCGCTGCTGCTGCTCGACGAAGCGACCTCAGCGCTCGATGCGGAAAGCGAGCGCGCCGTGCAGTCGGCGCTCGAAGCGGCGATGCGCGGCCGCACGACGATCGTCATCGCGCACCGGCTGGCGACCGTGCAGCGTGTGCACCGCATCTTCGTGCTCGATCACGGCCGCATCGTCGACGCGGGCACGCATGCCGAGCTGATCGCGCGCGGCGGGCTCTACGGTCGTCTCGCGGCGCTGCAGTTCGCCGCATGAACGAGCGGCGGGCGCCGGACCCTCGGCACGCGCCCCTATGATCGCTCCGATGACGTCGCTGACTTCCTCATGGGGCGTGCTCGCCGGGCTCGGTCGCTCGGTGCTCCAATGGTTTGTCGGGTGGCACCAGATCCTGATGTTCAGCGCCAGGCTGCTGGTGCTCGCGCTGTCGCCGTCCAGTTATCGGGGACCCAATCGGGTTGCGCTGGCCCACCATGTGGTCAAGGACACGGCGCCAAACCTGATCTGGTTCACGCTGCTGTCGGCGACTATCAGTCTGGTGATCATCCACATCGTCGTCGTGACATCGGTGAGCTATGGGTTATCGCGATTTGCGCTCGAAATGGTCGTCCGAGTCCTGGTGCTCGAACTCATCCCTCTGACAGCTGCGATGTTCGTCGCTCTGCGGTGCGCACTGCCGAACGCGGCGGAAGTTGCGGCACTGCACGCGCGTGGTGGCTTCGACGTGCGGTCGGCCGACAGCGCCGGGCCGCTGCGGCGCGAGATTCTGCCGCGCGTCGTGTCGGGCATGTTCTCGGTGATGCTGCTGGCGGCCGTTAGCTGCGTTGTCGCGGCGGTGCTCGCCTACCTCTGGGTCCATGGCGTGACGACCGGCGGATTCGTCGGCTATACGCGGACGTTCGGTCGTGTGTTCAGCCCGGCGTTGTCGCTGATCTTCACGCTGAAGACGCTGGGCCTGAGCTTTGCCGTAGGATTGATTCCGATCGCGTCGGTTCTCTACGACAGTCCCAAGCGTCGCCGGCGCACCAGCGCCGAGCTGCGCGGACTGGTGCGGCTGTTCTTCGCGATCCTGTTGATCGAAATCGCCTCGCTCGTGGGCAATTACCTCTGAGGCACAGACGTTGAACGACGAACCGACTTCTGCGCCGCGAGCCTCCGAATCGCTGGAATTCCGCGCCGCGCTGCTGGTGGGACTCCTGGTGCTGCTGATGGCGGCGTCGGCCGCGTATCTGCTGTATGCGCGCGGCGTTTTCGAGCCCTCCGAGCGGCTGGTGCTGCTGTCGGACGACGCCGAGGGTGTCACCGTCGGCATGGATCTCACGTTCGCCGGCTTTCCGATCGGCCGCGTCCGCGGCATCGAACTGTCCGCGGACGGCACGACGCGGATCGTCATCGATGTCCCGCGCAAGGACGCGCGCTGGCTGCGCACATCGAGTGTGTTCACACTGACGCGCGGCCTGCTGGGCAACACCAATTTGCGCGCTTTCAGCGGCGTGCTGAGCGATCCACCGCTGCCCGCCGGTGCCGAGCGGCGCGTGCTGGTCGGCGACGCGACCGCCGAAATTCCGCGGCTGGTTTCCGAAACCCGCGACCTCATGCGCAACCTGACGCAGCTGACGAGCGCCGATTCGGCGCTCGCCGCGAGCCTCGGAAACATCCAGAGCGCGACGGAGAAGATCAAGGGACCACGTGGCGCGCTCGGTGTGCTGTTTGGCAACGAGGCCGATGCGCAGAAACTCGTTGTGGCGCTCGACCGCACCAATACGCTGCTCGCGCGCATCGATGGCCTGGCCGCCAAGGCGGACCAGCAGGTGTTCGGCGCCGATGGGCTGATGCCCGAGGCACGCGCCGCGGTGGTTCAGCTCAATGCGGCGCTGCTCGAGGCACGCGAAAGCCTGAAGAAGATCGACGCGATCCTGGTGGATGCGCAGGCGATCGCCGGCAACGCGCGCGCCGCGTCGAACGATCTCGCCGCGTTGCGCTCCGAAGTCGACGCCAGCCTGCGCAAGGTGAGCCGAATGATCGACGAGGTCAATCGTCGGTGGCCGTTTGCGAAATCTACGGAGATCAAGCTGCCATGAAGCGCGTCGGCCGCATTGCGCGTTCGACCGCGGCGTCGTTTGTACTGCTGCTGACCGCCTGCAGCAGCGCACCGCCACCCGAATGGCAGGCCGATGCGAAAGCGGCGCTCGATGCCGCCGTTGCGGCCTATCTGGCAGGGAACACGCGCGTGGCGAACGTGGAATTCGGCGTCGCCCGGCGTGAGCTCGCGAGCACCGGCCGCGCTGACCAGGTCGCATTGGCCGAGCTCACGCGCTGTGCGGTGCAGGTCGCCAGCCTCGATATCGGGCCGTGCGAAGGCTTCGAGAAAATTCGGGCCGACGCGACTGCCGCGCAACGCGCATACGCGGATTACCTGGCCGGTCGCGTGCAGCCCTCGGAGGTCGCCCTGCTGCCGGAACCGTATCGCGCATTGGCCGCCGGCAACCTCAGCGGCGATGCGGCAACCGCGGCACTGAAGTCCGTCGACGATCCGCTGAGCCGGCTGGTCGCGACCGGCGTGCTGTTCCAGGGCGGCCGCGCGAATCCGGCCGCCATCGCGCTCGCGGCCGACACCGCGTCGGCGCAGGGATGGCGGCGGCCGCTGCTCGCATGGCTGGGCGTGCAGCTGGCGCTCGCGCAGAAGACGGGCGACCAGACGGGCGCCGAGCAGCTGCGGCGGCGCATCGCGCTGGTCGAGGACACCAAATAACTTGACGGCCAGGTGCAGGCGTCTGGCGCTTCGATCGGAACTCTCAGAGCTGCGCGGCTCGAGGCGTCTAAGTGCAACGCAGTTCGACCCCAAGCCGACGCCGAGCGTGTCTGAGCGGGCGCGCCCGCCGCGACGCGCAAGAGCGTTCGACGAAAAAAGAGCGAGGCCAATCTCGAGCCTCGCTCTCGGAAGGACCGCACGCTCGCGGCCATCGGGGTCGGATACGCCGCAAGCATTCCTAGACGTCTGCTTGCAGACCATCGCGTGTCCGTCCTGGCCGCCTAGCGGCGCCTTACGGTGTACGCGGTGGAAGCGCGGGCCGACACAGCACCGCTCGAGGGCCGAACTCCGCACGGCTCACGCCGTTACGCGCGACCAGGTCGAGCGCCGTATCCACCGCGACCTCGAGCTGCCGATCGCGCTCGAGCGCGGCGTCCTGCGGCGCGTTGTCCACCACGATGTCAGGATCGGTGCCGTAGTTCTCGATGCCCCAGCCGACGTCCTTGAACCAGAAGGAATACTCCGGCTGAGAAGTCTCGGTGCCGTCCACCAGGGCGTGCCGCGGCCAGATTCCGATCACCCCGCCCCACGTGCGCGTGCCTACCAGCGGGCCGATCTTCATCAGCTTGAATCCGTGCGAGAAGATGTCGCCATCGGAGCCGGAATGCTCGTTGGTCAAGGCAACCACCGGCCCGGCGACAGCCGTTTCCGGATAGGACGTCGGCGTGCTCCACCGCGCCATCGCGTAGCCGATCCGGCGGCGCGCGACCTTCTCCAGCAGCAGTTCCGACACGTGCCCGCCGCGGTTGTAGCGCACGTCGACCACCAAGGCGTCGCGTTCGCATTCCGCGCCGAAGTAGCGGTGGAATTCGGCAAAGCCCGCGGCCATCATGTCCGGCAGGTGGAAGTAGCCGACGCGGCCGTTCGACCGCTCGTGCACTAAAGCGCGGTTGCGCTCGACCCACTCCCGGTAGCGCGCAGGCACTTCGTCGGCGATCGTCGTGATCAGGGCTTTGCGCTCCTTGCCCTTGGCATCCGCGAGCGTCAGCTCCACCTTGGCCGCTGCCTGGTGCACCAGCAGCGATTGCGGCGGCTGCGCGGGCGAAACTCGCTGGCCATTGACTGCCACGATGCGCTCGCCGACCTTCGCTTCGACACCCACTGCACTGAGCGGGGAGTCCGCGCCTGCATCCCAGGGGTCACCGGCAACAATGTGTGCGATCTCGAAGCCACCGTCGGTCGTCTGCTCGCAGATCGGCTCCGAGATAGCCCAGAGCCACCGATGGTGGCTTGCGGTGGTCACCTCCCATTTCGTAGGCGTGGGAGGTGCCGAGTTCGCCCTGCAGTTCCCAAATGAGATCCGAGAGCTCAGCGCGCGTGGAGACCCGGTCGAGCAACGGCTCGTATTGCGCGTAGATCGCGCTCCAGTCGTTGCCCGACATGTCGGGCACCCAGAAGTGGTCGCGCTGCAGCCGCCAGACCTCGCGCAACATCTGGCGCCACTCCTTGCGCGGATCCACCGACACTCGGATCCGGTTCAGATCGAGCCAGCCGCTCTCACGCGATGGCTTGTCGTCGGGCTTCTTCTCGACCGTCTTGCGGCTGGCTTCTCCATCGGTCTTGACCGCGATGGCGCGCAGGCGCTTGTCGTCGCGATAGACCACGGTCTTGCCGTCATTCGCGAGCTCAAAGCCATCGACATTCTCGGCGAGAGACTCGGTACGTCCGGTATCAAAGTCGAAGACCTCGAGCTTCCCTTTCTCGTCCTTACGGCCGCCACGACCGTGTGCTCCAACGATCGGCAGGATGCTCCAGATGACCTTGTTGCCGGCGGCTCCAGCAATCTTGCCAAAGAGGTTCTCGGGAACCGGGAACGGCGCGACGCGGCTCGCGATGCCGGCGACGTCGACTTGCACGGGTCCGGCCCTCTTCGGAGATTCGGTCTTCTCGTCCGGCTTGGCGAGTCCCTTGGGTGCCGGCTCGAAGGGCGGTGCGCCGCGCGCCTGCAGGGCAATCAGATAGGGTCGCGCCGCGCGCGGAAAGCTCAGTTCGAACTGGACGCTGTCGTAGACCGGATCGAACGTGCGCAGCGACAGGAAGTACAGGTACCGACCGTCCGGATCGAATGACGGTGAGTAGTCGCGAAACTCGGGTTGGGTGGCAGAGCACCTGCTGCCCGGTCGCGAGTTCGAAGAGCTTGATGGCGGTGTGGCGCGGGCTGGTCGCAAAGGTATAGGCGAGCCAGGCGCCGTCGGGCGACCAGGCGAGGTCTTCGGTACGACCGCACTCGCTGCGATCGACTGGCTGCAGCGTGCCCTTGTCGAGATCGCCGACGAACACTTCGTTGCGATGGTTCGATATCGCCAGACGACGACCGCTGGGAGCAGCCTGCAGCGCAACCACCCGGCCAATGTCCCAGCCGAGTTCGCGCGGCACATCGCCTTCGAAGACCTGGACCCGCTCTTCGCCCGAGGCGTCGCTGACAGCGACGAACGTCTCCCCATCCGCCAGCCACTGACCGAGCCGGTAGCGCGCGCCGTCGCGTTCACCCCATTGGCGGACCGCACCTTCCCAGAGCGCGAAGCTGAACATCTTGCCGCGCACGTCCACGGCCAAACTGTGGCCGGCCGGATGCATGCGGAAGGTGCCAAGATGGTCCTCGGCCTTGACGAAGCGGCGTGCCGCTTGCGTGCGATGGGAGAGCACCTGGACATCCAGAGGCGCCGTCCGGTCGCTCGCAGGATCGAACAGCCAGATGTCCGCGCCGCACTGATAGACGATGCGCGCGCCATCGCTCTGCGCGTGGCGCGCGTAAAACGCGTCGTGGTCGGTGTGGCGGCGCCGATCACTGCCATCCGGCCGGCACGAGTAAAGGTTGGACACGCCCTCGAAGTCCGATAGGAAGAACACGCGGTCGCCCACCCACATCGGACTGGTGACGTTGCCGGGCAACTCGTCCATACGCCGGAACTGCCCACTGCCTTCGGCATCGATCCACAGGTGCCCGGCTGTGCCGCCCTTGTAGCGCTTCCAGCGCGCCGGATCGGCGGTGTTGCGGCCGATGACTTTGGCTCCTCCCGGATGCAGCGCGAGATGATTGATCTGACCGTACGGTATGAGCTTTGGAATGCCGCCGTCCGGATCGAGCGTGTACGCGCGGTAGTTGCGAAAGAACGGCTGGCCATAGGTCGTGACGAACAGGATGTGCCCGTCCGGCGTCCAGCCGCGCACCATGGTGTCCGGTCCGAGCCAGGTCATCCGACGCGCCAGCCCTCCGCCGCTCGGCATCAGATACACCTCGGCATGCTGCTCATCGCGACTGACAAACGCGATGTGCTTGCCGTCGGGCGACTCACACGGCGTGGACGGCTCGGAAAGCCCGGCAGTCAGCCGCCGTGCGATGCCTCCCGCGCTCGGGACCTGCCAGACGTCGTCGTCGGTGACGAAGACGATGTTGTCGCCCCGAATGCTGGGGTAGCGAAGGTATGCGGCGTTTTGCATCGATCGTCAATGTCAAAGGGAAGCGGCATTCGAGCCGCTCATAACTGCTCGCCCCGCGAGCCAAGGAAGTGGACTATGCCGGAAGTTGGATGCGCAGGGCGCCTGGGCGGCAACTGGCTACCGGGCGCGGAACCGGCATGCGGTTCACATCGAGATCGAGCCCTCACGGAAGTCGGTGCGGTCGAGCCACACATTGACCAGCACCGGCCGGCCACTGCGGGCGATCTCGCGTGCCTCCCGCAGCGCCGGCTCCACTTCGCCCATATTGCGTACGACCAGTCCGGCCGCGCCGAGGCCCTGCGCTACCGCGTGGTAGTCGCTGCGCGCCAGCACCGTGCCGACATCGTCGTTCAGCATCTTCACCTGCTCGCGCGCGATCTGCGCCCAGCTCGCGTCGTTGCCGACGACGGCGATCACCGGCACGCCGTGGCGCACGAAGGTGTCGAACTCGACCAGGCCGTAGCCGCTGGCGCCGTCGCCCCAGATCAGCCAGACCTCGTCCTGCGGCCGCGCCAGCTGCGCGCCGAGCGCAAATCCGGCGCCGACGCCGAGCGTGCCGAATGCGCCGGGATCGAGCCAGCTCAGCGGCCCGCGCGGACGCACGATATACGATGCGGTCGCGACAAAGTCGCCGCCGTCGGCCACCATGACGGCGTTGTCGCCGGCGATGCGATCGAGCGCGCGGAAAAATGCGATCGGATTGACATGCTCACCGGCGCGCGCCGCCTGCGACATCGATCTCGCGCTCGCGCGCATCGTCGCGCGCGCGCAGCTGCGCGATCCAGTCGTCGCGCCGGGCGCGCTCGCCGACGCGCTGCGCCAGAGCCTCGAGCGTCAGGCCGGCGTCACCGATCAGCGCGAGGTCCGGACGCCGGTTCAGGCGCGCATCCTTCGCGCTGCGGTTGGCGGCGATCAGCGTGGCCGCGCGCCGCACGTGGCGGCCGTAGTCGAGACGGAAGTCGCACGGCACGCCGGCCAGCAGCACGCAGTCGGCTTCGCGCAGCGCGTTGCGGCGCGCATGGCGCATCTGCAGCGGGTGCTGCGGCCCGAGCAGGCCGCGCGCCATGCCCGACAGGTAGACCGGGATGCCAAGGCCCGCGACGGCGGCCGCGATCGACTGCGCGTGCTCGGCGCGCAGCAGCGACTGGCTGCCGATCACGAGCAGCGGCCGCTGCGGCTTTCGCCAGCCGGTCGGCCGCGCGCGCGACTGCCGCGTCGGGCGCGCGCGGCGGCTCGACAGTGATGGCCGCCGGCGTGCCGGTGTCGGCCGCACCGTCGAACATCCGCGACGCGTGCCGGTTCAGATACCAGCGCAGCAGCCGGTCGCCGATGGCGCCGCCCTTGCCGGACGCATCGGCGTACCACTGCCGGATCAGCGCCTCGTCGTACAGCAGGTCGACCGCGCACTCGACGAACACCGGGCCGGGAACGCCGCTCGCGGCGATCCGCAGCGCCTCGTTGGTGGCCGGACCGAGCTCGCGCACACGCTTGACCTGCGTGACGTGCTTCACGTGCGGAGCGATCAGCGCGCGCTGGTCGATGTCCTGCAGCGCACCGCGACCCTGCAGCGCGGTCGGTGCGCCGCCGCCGATCAGCACGACCGGGCTCTGCGCCAGCTGAGCGTTCTTCAGCGGCGTGATCGCGTTGGTGAGCCCCGGTCCCGCCGTGACGGCCGCGACGCCGGGGCGCCCGGTCAGACGCGCGACCGCATCGGCGGCGAACACCGCGGTCGCCTCGTCGCGCGTGTCGACGATGCGGATGCCGAGGCGCTTGGCGGCCACGATGATCGGCGATATGTGCCCGCCGCAGAGCGTGAAGACGAACGGCACGCCGTGCGCGTGCAGCACTTCGGCGACGCGGTCGCCGCCGTGGCGCAGCGGCAGCGGCTTGTGCTCCATCGTCAGTGCCAGTGCACTCGCCGTCCGGTCGCGTACCAGCCGTGCACGTGCGGTTCGACCGCCTTCTCGATGCGGCCGCGCCGCACCTTCATCGTCGGCGTCAGCAGGCCGTTTTCGATCGACCACGGCTGCTGCGCAACGACGATCATGTGCAGTTGCTCATGGTCGGCGACGGCCTTGTTGACCTCCTTCAGCAGCTTCTCGAACTCGTGTTCGACCTGGGCCCGCACGGCTGCCTCGGCCAACCGCGGCCGCAGATGTTCGGCCAGGATGACCATCGCGTACGCGGCCGGCTGGCCGACGCCGGAGACCAGCGACAGCTCGACCATCGGATGCGCGTTGATGCGGTTTTCGATCGGCGCCGGCGCGACGTACTTGCCCTTCGCGGTCTTGAACAGTTCCTTCGCGCGACCGGTGAGCTTGAGCAGGCCGTCCGGACGGCGTTCGCCGAGGTCGCCGGTGCGAAAGAACCCGTCCGGCGTGAACGACGCGGCCGTCAGCTCCGGCTGCTTGTAGTAGCCGATGCACTGTCCCGGCGATTTGATCAGCACCTCGCCTTCGTCGCTGAGCTTCACCTGCACGCCGGGCAGCGGTACGCCGACGTAGCCCGGCGCGTTGTGTTCTGCGGTCGACGTGTGCGAGTACGAGCTGTCCTCGGTCATGCCATAGCCTTCGTACAAAGGCAGCCCGATGCGCTGGTACCAGGCGATCAGATCCGGCGGGATCGGCGCCGAGCCGCTGCCGGCGAGCTTGACCTGGTCGAGACCCAAGACCCTTGCGAATCTTTTTCGCGACGATCTTGCCGAAAACCGGAATGCGAAGCAGGCGGTCGAGCTTGGCCGGCGGCATCTTGGCAAACACGCCCTGCTGGAACTTCAGCCACAGTCGCGGCACCGAGAGGAACAGCGTCGGCTGCGTGCGCTGCAGGTCCTGCAGGAAAGTATCGAGCGACTCCGCGAAGAACAAGTGCGTGCCGCCGTCGACCAGCGACGCGCCCTCGGCCCACGAGCGCTCGAAGCTGTGCGCGAGCGGCAGGTACGACAGCATGCGGTTGTCGACACCGACCCGCCGCCGTACGTCGGCCGTGATGCCCTCGCCGGTGCGCGTGAATGCCTCGAACGTGACCATCACGCCCTTCGGTGTTCCGGTCGAACCCGACGTGTAGATCAGCATGGCCAGTTCGTCGGCATTGCGCGACGGGCGCCCCGCGATTGGTTCGGTACGCGCGACGATCGCGTCCCACGTGTCGAACGTGGTCTTCGGTGCGAGCGGAAACGCGACGCAAGGCAGCCCCTGCGGCACGCCGGGTTGCTGCTGCGGCCAGGTGTCGAGCTTGCCGACGAACAGCAGGCTCGCCTCGCTGTGCGTCAGCACGTAGTTGATCGTCTCGGCGGTTTCGGTCGGAAAAATGGCGACCGTCGTGTAGCCCGCCATCCAGATCGCCACCTCGGCCATGATGAAGTGCGCACAGTTCTTCGACAGGATCGCGATGCGCGCGCCGCGCGGGTAGCCCTGGCTCTGCAGGTAGGTCGCCATGCGGCGCGACTGGTCGACCACCTGGCCCCAGGTGTAGTCGACGACCTGGTTGCCGCCGATCGGCTGCGTCAAGTAGACGCGGTCGCGAAGCTTCTCCTCGTGCTCGAGGATGTAGTCCAGCATCAGCCGGTTCTGCGTCATGTCTCCTCCGTCGCGGTCTGGCGCCGCGGGTGGTGCAGACTACAACGAGCCGGGCGCGCCGGGCCACCGATAGAATCCCGTCCCATGCGCCAGTACGAAGACTTCATGCGCCATGTGTTCGAACACGGCGCCGTCAAGGCCGACCGCACCGGCACCGGCACCCGTTCGTGGTTCGGCTACCAGATGCGGTTCGACCTCAGCGAGGGTTTCCCGCTCGTCACGACCAAGAAGCTGCACCTGCGCTCGATCATCCACGAGCTGCTCTGGTTCCTGCAGGGCTCGAGCAACGTCGCGTACCTGCGCGAAAACAAGGTGACGATCTGGGACGAATGGGCGCGCGAAGACGGCGAGCTCGGCCCGGTCTACGGCGTGCAATGGCGTTCATGGCCGACGCCGGACGGCGGCTCGATCGACCAGATCGCGCAGGTGATCGAGCAGATCAGGAAAAATCCTGATTCGCGCCGGCTGATCGTTTCGGCCTGGAACGTCAGCGACATTCCCAAAATGGCGTTGCCGCCGTGCCATCTGCTGTTCCAGTTCTACGTCGCCGAAGGCAGGCTGTCATGCCAGCTTTATCAGCGCAGCTGCGACATCTTCCTCGGTGTGCCGTTCAACATCGCCAGCTATGCGCTGCTGACGCACATGGTGGCGCAGCAGTGCGACCTCGGCGTCGGCGACTTCGTCTGGACCGGCGGCGACTGCCACATCTACAGCAACCACTTCGAGCAGGTGCGCGAACAGCTCGCGCGCGAACCCCGGCCCTTCCCGCGGCTCGTGCTGAAGCGCAGGCCGCCGTCGATCTTCGACTACGCGTACGACGATTTCGAGATCGTCGACTACGACCCGCATCCACACATCAAGGCGCCGGTGGCGGTGTGAAGGCGCTGCCCGCCACAACAGCCGCGCTGCAGCCTCAGCCCGCCGCGCACGCGCTGGCCCTGCCGGCGCACTGCTACGTCGACGAAGACTGGTATCGGCTTGAGACCGAAGCGGTGTTCGCAGCCGGCTGGCAGCTGGTCGCGCATGCAGCGCAGTTGAACGGGCCCGGCGACCACGTCGTGACGTCGATCGGCCGGGTGCCGTTGCTTGTCGTGCGCGGAGAGCCCGAGGCCGGTGCGCCGCAGGGCCGACTGCGCGCGCTGCACAATGTCTGCCGCCACCGCGCCGGCCCGCTCGCCGAATGCGACGGCCGCGGCGCGCGGTCGCTGGTGTGCCGCTACCACGGCTGGAGCTATACGCTCGACGGACGGCTGCGCGGCGCGCCGGAGATGCACGATGCCGCCGGCTTTGACGTCGCGACCATCCGACCTGCCGCAGGCGCAGGTGGCCGAGTGGCAGGGCCTGGTGTTCGCGGCGCTGCAACCGGCGATGGCGTTCGCCGACCTCGTCGATGACATCGATGCGCGGCTGCCGCCCGACCTCGCGGGCTATCGCTTCGAGCGTCGCGTCAGCTACGAGATCGGCTGCAACTGGAAGGTCTACGTCGACAATTTCCTCGAGGGCTACCACCTGCCGCGCGTTCATCCGCGACTCAATCGCATGCTCGACTACCGCAGCTATCGGACCGAACTGGCGCGCTGGTCGTCGCTGCAGTGGAGCCCGCTCGACGCGGCGCAGGGACCGTACCGGGGCGAGGCAGATGCGGTCGCGCTGTACTGGTGGTTGTGGCCGAACACGATGCTGAACGTGCTGCCGGGCCGGCTGCAGACCAATCGCGTGCTGCCGCTCGGATCCGGGCGCTGCCGCGTCGACTTCGACTACTACTACCCGGGCGGCCGCGGGCCCCGCGGATACCGCCGACGACCATGCGTTCGCCGACGAGGTGCAGGCCGAAGACAGTTCGATCTGCGAGGCGGTGCAGCGCGGTCTTGCGAGCGGCTCCTACGAGGCCGGGCGCCTGAACCCGGCACGCGAGAGCGGCGTGTGGCACTTCCACGAACTGCTGCGCGCCGCGATGGCGGGCGGAGGGGCCGCGTGATGCCGCGACTGACGCTGATCATTGCGCGCGCCCGCAACGGCGTGATCGGCAAGGACAACGCGATGCCGTGGCGGATCCCTGGCGAGCAGGCGTACTTCAAGCGCGTCACGATGGGCCATCCGATCATCATGGGGCGTCGCACCTGGGAATCGATCGGCCGCCCGCTGCCGGGCCGGCGCAGCATCGTCGTGACCCGCAACCCCGCCTTCGTAGCGCCCGGCGCGGAAGTCGTCGCCAGCCTCGAGGCGGCACTCGCGCGCTGCGCCGATGCGGCGGAGGCGTTCGTGATCGGCGGTGCCGAACTGTATCGGCTCGCCCTGCCGCATGCCGACCGCCTGCTGATCACCGAGATCGACCACGATTTCGAAGGCGATACGTATCTCCCGGCCCCGGACCCGAAGCAGTGGCGCGAGGTGGCCCGCGATCACCACGGGCCGACCGCGGAGCGCAATTTCTCCGTCGACTACGTGGACTATGCGCGCCGCTGACGCAGGCACGACGTGCTCCGCCTCGTAGCCGACAGGCTGCGAGACGCCCGGAAAGCGAAGAGAATCACGATATGTGAAGGTAGCCTGCCCGGCAGGCTTCATGGACTTCCAGATGTCTCTACAGGAGGCGCCAGTGACTGAGGGAAAACTGAACGAGTTGGAAACCGTTTGCAGTGTCGAGGCGGACAAAGACGGAAGGGTCAGGCTTCTACGCCGCCGACGTCCTGGAACTGGTGAACGAATTGCGCGAACGGCGCAAGCACGCCGCCGACCTGCGTGCACACGAAGGTGCCATTGCCAACTTGCACCGGCTACTGGCCAGTCTGGGCGCCTACGGGGAAGATTCGCCTGCAGTCGGCTTGGATGCAGCCGGTCGTATCGCGATACAGGATCCGGGTCGCTGATCTCACGCACCCGGTGAGCGAAGGAAGCGCGACGCCGGACTGCTTCAGCTACTCGCCGCCTCAATAGCGCTCGCCGCGCCCGCAGGCGCGTTGGCCACGACGCGCTCCGCCTGCAGCATCGCGATCTCGTCGTCGAGATAGCCGAGTTCTCGCAATACGGCGGCGTTGTCCGCGCCGAGCGCAGGCGGTCCGCCACGCGCCGGTGGCCGCGCGCCGTCGAACGTGAGCGGCAGCAGTGGAGCGCGCGCGGCGATCACGCGGCCGGCGGCGCTCGCGCTGGCAGGGATTGTGATCTCGGCCAGTCCACCGGTCGCGTTCAGGTGCGGGTCTTCAAACAAGTCCTGCGGCCGCGTGATCGGCGCGTACGGCAGTCCGTTGCGCTCGAAGACCGCCGCCAGATCGGACGCCGCGCTCGATGCCAGGCGTTCGCGCAGCAGCGGCATCATCCAGTCGCGGGCCCGCACACGGTCGTTGTTGGTCGCGAGTCGCTGATCGGCCCTCAGGTCGGCGAAGCCGAACGCATCGCAGAAGATCGACCACTGCGTGTCCGAGACGACCGCAAGGAAGATCTGCTCGTCGTTCTTGACGGTGAACACATCGTAGATCGCCCATGCGGCGACGCGGCTCGGCATCGGCGCGGCCGCCTTGCCGGTGACCGAAGCCTGCATCATGTGTTGCGCGACCAGCAGCACGTTGTTCTCGAAGAGCCCGACCTGAACCTGCCGCCCACGGCCGGTCTGCGTGCGCTCATGCAGCGCAGCCAGCGCGCCGATCGCGCCGAACATCCCGCCCATGATGTCGTTGACACTGCTGCCGGCGCGCAGCGGTCGGCCTTCGGGGCCGGTCATGTAGGCGAGGCCGCCCATCATCTGCACGACTTCATCGAGGGCGGTGCGGTGCTCGTACGGGCCGGGCAGGAAGCCCTTGTGCGAGACGTAGATGAGGCCGGGGTTGAGCTTCGACAGGGCCGCATAGTCGAAGCCAAGCTTCGCCATCGTGCCGGACTTGAAGTTTTCGCTGAAGACGTCGGCGGTCGCGATGAGCTTCAGCACGATTTCGTGGCCGCGCGCATCCTTTGTGTCGATCGCCAGGCTCTTCTTGTTGCGGTTGAACATCGGGAAGAAGCCGGCACCCGAGCCCAGCAGCTTGCGCGTGTTGTCGCCGCCGACCGGTTCGACCTTGATCACGTCGGCGCCGAGATCAGCGAGGATCAGTCCGCAGGTCGGACCCATCACCATGTGCGTGAACTCGACCACACGGATGCCGGCAAGCGGCAGCGCAGCCTCAGCCATGCGCACCCCGCGTGGCAGGGACGAAGTCGCGCGGCAGCCCTGCCTCCGGCGTCATGCCGTAGATCGACTCGCCCGGCAGTCCCGCCTGCAGCGGTGCACGCGCTGCGATGAGCTTTTCCAGATCGATGCCGGTGGCGACACCCATCGCCTCGAACATGAACACCAGATCCTCGGTGACGACGTTGCCCGATGCGCCCGGCGCATACGGGCAGCCGCCGAGGCCGCCGAGCGAGGCGTCGAAGGTCCGCACGCCGACGTCCCAGGCCGCGAGGCAGTTCGCCAGCCCCAGTCCGCGCGTGTTGTGCATGTGGGCCGCACCGGTGCGCTCGCCGATTTCGGCGCGGACGCGGTGAAACAGCCGTCGTACCTGCGCCGGATTGGCCATGCCGGTCGTATCCGAAAGGCCGACTTCATCCGCTCCGGCCGCAGCGACTTGCGCGGCGAGCCAGACGACGTCGTCGGCCGGCACTTCGCCCTGCAGCGTGCAGCCGAACGCGGTCGAAATCCCGACCTCGACACCGACCCTGGATGCGCGCGCATCGCGCAGCTCGACGATGGCACGCACCTCGTCAACCATCTGCTCGCGCGTCCTGCGCACATTGGCAAGCGAATGCGCCGCGCTCGCCGATACCGGGATGGTGATCTTGTGTACTCCGGCATCGATGGCGGCTTCAGCACCTTTCACGTTCGGCACCAATGCCATCACCGTCCATCCCGGCAGCGCGACCGCGTGCCGCACGACGTCGGCGGCGTCAGCCATCTGCGGCAGCAGTTTCGCCGGCACGAACGACGCGACCTCGATCTCGCGCAGGCCGGCCGCATGCAGGCCGTCGATCCACGCGAACTTGGCCGCAGTCGGCATCGTCCGTGCGACGCTCTGCAGTCCGTCGCGCGGGCCGACTTCGCTGATCAGTACGTCGGGCATTGATGCACTTTGGCCAATGAGATGCGGCTGCGCTACTCAAGCTGCAGCTGCGCGCTTAAACAGCGGCGACAGGCTGCTCGCCGCGCCCACGTCCGCCACGGTTCGCAGCAGCGCAGGTCCAAGACTCATCATGCGCTTTTCGGTGAGCCGAATCAGCGGTCCTGCAATGGTAATGACACCAATCGCCTCACCGTCGCGTTTCCGCACCACCGCGGCCATTGCACTCATCCCCGGAGCGAACACCTCGATGATCATGCTGAACCCGCGTTTGCGGGCGGATCGCAGGTAAGCCAGCAAGGCTTTCGCAGTCGTCGGCGCATTCGGTCCAAAATCCTGCGGCTTTCCGAAGCCCTGGCGCCCGACGACGGCGAGCGCTTCCTCGTCCGACAGGGTCGCGAGCCACGCATGGCCCGCGGCGCTGCACGAGAGCCTGACCGACAAGCCCATATCGGGGTCGTATCGCAGGCCGCGGGTCGCTCCCTGTGCTTTGCCCACGAAAGTCAGGCTTTCACCGTCGAGCACGCCCAGGCGAACGAGTTCGCCGGACTCCTCCGCCAACCGGTCGAGCATCGGCTGCGCAATGTCAACCACGCCTGCATTGCTCAGAAAGCCCAGCCCAAGCGACACCAGCTTCATGGTCAGGAAGTAGTCGCCTTGCTCGCGTGACTGCTTGATGTAGCCGGCTTCGCAAAGTGCCGTGAGCAGCCGGTGGGTGGCACTCAGCGGCAACCTGAGCTTGGTCGAGACGGAGGACAAGGCGCACCCCTCGGGGTGAGCTGCTAGCAACTCCAGAATCCGCAAACTTCTATCAAGAGCGGCACTCATCTTCGGTCGGGATCTCCACAGGCATTCGAACGCGGCGCAAAGGCTAGCGCCAGGACTATTGCGCAATTCCGGAAATGATGCGCATAATGATATTGGAAAGTGTTTCCAATTTCCAAATGTCGGCACTTTCCGATCCCTACAGATTGGACACCAGGAGACTTCCCATGAAGGCGTTGCGTTGGACGCTGGCCGTCGCCAGCCTTGTTGCGATGGTGTGGGCGCCAGCGTCGGCCCAGGAGATTCAGGAACGAACGATCAAGTTCGGACATCTCAACAACACCGATCATCCTGTCAGCATGGGTGTGAAGCGCTTCGCCGAACTCGTGGCAGCGAAGAGCGGCGGCAAGTTGAAGGTTCAGGAGTTCCCGTCGTCGACGCTTGGCAACGAGATGCAGCAGCAGTCGGCATTGCAGGGCGGGGTCCAGGAGATGTCGGCGCCGGCGACGACCTCGCTGGCAGGCATCGTCAAGGAATTCGGCCTGATCGACTTTCCGTTCTCGATCAGCACCTATGCGCAGGCCGACGCACTGCTCGACGGTCCGCTGGGCCAAACTCTGATTGAAAGACTGTCGGAGAAGGGTCTAACGGCGCTCGGTTATTGGGATCTCGGATTCCGCAACGTGACGAACAGCCGGCGCCCGATCGCGAAGGCAGAAGACCTTGACGGTCTGAAGCTCCGGGTGATCCCGAACCCGGTGTTCCTCGAGACATTCAAAGCCTTCAAGGCGAACCCGGTTCCGATGCCCTTTACTGAGCTTTACGGTGCGCTGGAATCAAAGGCCGTCGACGGCCAGGAGAATCCGTTCGCCGTCATCCTGTCCAATAAGTTCTTCGAAGTGCAGAAGTTCGTCAGCGCGACCAACCACGTCTATGCCGCGAATATCATCCTCGTGAGCAAGCGATTCTGGGACAAGCTTTCGCCCGCCGAACAGAAGATCATGCTGGACGCCGCCAACGAATCGCGCAGCTATCAGCGCCAGGCCAGCCGTGCCGCCGCACAAAAAGCGGTTTCCGAGCTGCAGGCGAAGGGAATGCAATTCAACGAGGTGGCACCGGCGGAACAAGCTCGCATGGCCCAAGTCGCCAAGCCCGTCACCGATAAGTTTGCAGCGACCTACGACCCGGCGATCGTCAAGCTCTACAACGAGCAACTTGCCAGTAGCCGCCGTTAACCTTTGCTAAGGGCGGCGGTCGTATCACCCGCCCCCAGCTGCTGGTCGTTCTCCGTTGTGCGCCTGGCCAGAGGAAGCCGCCTTGAACAAGCTACTTCGCCATTACACGAGGGCACTCGAAGCAGTCATGGCGCTGGGCCTCGCTTTGATGGTTGTGCTCGTCTTCGGCAACGTTGTGCTGCGCTATCTGTTCGATTCCGGAATTACGGTTTCTGAAGAGCTATCTCGCTGGATCTTTATATGGGTGACGTTCCTGGGGGCGATCGTTGCAATGCGCGAGCACGCCCACCTGGGAACTGACGCGCTGGTCAGCCGGCTTCCACGCGCCGGCAAGGTCGCATGCCTCGTCGTCCGGCTATGTGCTGATGATCGGAACTTGCGTCCTGCTGCTCAGTGGTTCGATTGAACAGACGCAGATCAACTGGAATGTGTCGGCGCCATCGAGCGGCGCATCGGTAGCCATCTTCTATGCGAGCGGCATCGTTTTCGCCGTTTCGGCAATTCTGATCATGCTGAACGATCTATTCAGGTTGGCAACCGGAAAAGTCGCGACCAAGGATCTCGTGATCGTGCGTGAATCCGAGGAAGAGTTGTGACGATCCTCGTCTTCCTCGGTTCACTGCTGGGTGCGATGGCACTCGGTATCCCTATCGCATTCGCGCTGCTGATCTGCGGTGTGGCCCTCATGTGGCACCTGGCGCTCTTCGATCCGCAGATCCTTGCGCAAAACCTGATCAATGGCGCCGACAGCTACCCGCTGCTTGCCGTTCCGTTCTTCATGCTGGCTGGCGAGATCATGAATGTGGGCGGCCTGTCGCGACGAATCGTCAACTTGGCGCTGGCTGTCGTCGGGCACATTCGAGGGGGCCTCGGATACGTCACCATCATCGCGGCGTGTCTGTTGGCGGCATTGTCCGGTTCCGCGATGGCGGACGCGGCGGCACTGACAGCCCTCCTGCTTCCAATGATGGTGGCCGCAGGGCACGACAAGTCCCGCTCCGCCGGGTTGATCGCGTCGGCAGGGATCATCGCGCCGGTCATCCCACCCAGCATCGGGTTCGTCGTCTTCGGCGTGGCTGCGAACGTCTCCATCTCGAAACTGTTCATGGCCGGCATCGTCCCTGGTTTGATGCTCGGCGCGTCGCTGTGGATTACCTGGTGGTGGCTGGCGCGGCGGGAAAATTCCTCGCCACCGGCACGCAAGAGTCTTGCGGATGTGTTGACCGCTCTTCGTCAGGCGTCGTGGGCACTCGTACTGCCGTTCATCATCATTGTCGGCTTGAAGATGGGCGTCTTCACGCCGACCGAAGCGGCGGTCGTCGCGGCTGTGTACGCACTCTTTGTCACGACTGTCGTGCATCGGGAATTGAAGTTGTCACAACTCTATCGGGTGTTTGTTGCCTCGGCCAAGACCAGCGCAATCGTGATGTTCCTGGTAGCGGCTTCCATGGTCAGCGCGTGGCTGATCACCGTGGCTGGCTTGCCTGCTCTTGTCGTCGGCCTGGTCGCGCCGCTCATGGACAGCCCGACCCTCCTGCTGCTGGCGCTCATGCTGCTCGTGATGGCCGTTGGTACAGCGATGGACATGGCTCCCACGATTCTGATTCTTACTCCGGTTCTGATGCCCGTTGTCAAGGCCGCGGGCATCGACCCCGTTTACTTCGGCGTGCTTTTCATGATCAACAACGCGATCGGACTGATTACGCCGCCGGTCGGGACCGTGCTGAACACGGTGGCCGGCGTCGGTCGCATCAGCGTCGATGCCGTCACACGCGGTGTCATGCCTTTCATGGTGGCGCAGTTCATCCTGCTGCTGCTTCTGACCTTGTTTCCAAAGCTCGTGCTCGTGCCAGCAAGCTGGTTCTACTGACCGTTCACTCTCTACCCGCGCCCCCAGACATTCAACTGATCGCATCAATCCATGGCTTCAGAAGCAGCACTACCCAAGTTCACGCACTACATCGATGGTGAGCGCGTCGAACCGGTTTCCGGACGGTACTTACCGACGGACGATCCCTTCAGCGGCCAGACATGGGCGCATGTTGCTCGAGGCGACGCGGAGGACGTCAAGCGCGCAGTCGAGTCGGCACAGCCGGGCATTCGAGTCCGGTGCCTGGCCGGAGATGACGGCCACGCAGCGCGGCCACGCCCTCTGGAAACTGGGGGAAGCGGTCGCGGCCAATGCGGGGCGCCTCGCCGAGATCGAGCAGCGCGACAACGGCAAGCTGTCGACCGAGGTGACCGCGCAGGTCAAGTACATGGGCGACTATTTCAAGTACTACGCCGGCCTGACCGACAAGGTCCAAAGCTCGGTCATTCCAACCGACAAGAAAGGCGTCTTCGCCTATACGCAAGTACGAACCGAAGGGCGTGGTGGCGATCATCACGCCCTGGAACTCGCCGCTGACATTGACCAGTTGGAAATTGGCGCCAGCGCTCGCCGCCGGGTGCACGGCGGTCGTCAAGCCGTCGGAGTTCACGTCCGCGTCGATGATCGAACTGGCGGCGCTCTTTTCCGAGGCGGGCTTCCCGAAAGGCGTCGTCAACGTGGTCACGGGACTCGGACCCGAGGTCGGCGAGCCGCTGGTCACGCATCCATGGGTTCGTCACGTCGGCTTTACCGGCGGCGGTGCGGCGGGTCGAAAGATCTATGAGCTTGCCGCGCGCGGACTGAAGACCGTCACGCTCGAACTGGGAGGCAAGTCTCCCAATATCGTCTTCGACGACGCCGACTTCGACCGTGCCGTGAAGGGCGTGGTCTCCGGCATCTTCGCGGCGTCCGGACAGAGCTGCCAGGCGGGCTCGAGGCTCCTGTTGCAGCGTTCGATTCACGACGATTTCGTCGCTCGACTCGTTGAGTTTGTGCGCACTGCGAAGCTCGGCGATCCGTCGCTGCCTGAAACGCAGATCGGGCCGATTTCGACTCGGCCGCAGTTCGAGAAGATTCTTTCCTATATCGAGATCGCCAAGAAGGAAGGCGCCACGTGCGTGCTCGGCGGTCGGAGCCGGCCGGATCTCGGCGCTGGCCAGTTCATCGAGCCCACGATTTTCACCGGCGTGCGCAACGACATGCGTATCGCCCAGGAAGAAGTGTTCGGCCCGGTTCTGTCGGTCATTCCCTTTGAAGACGAAGCCGATGCGATCCGCATCGGGAACGACATCGATTTCGGTCTCGCGGCGGCGGTGTGGACGCGCGATCTCAAGCGCGCGATGTTGATGACCGACAAGCTCAAGGCCGGGACGGTCTGGGTCAACAACTACCGCGCGACCAGCTTCACGTCGCCGTTCGGCGGCTACAAGGAATCGGGCATCGGTCGCGAGTCGGGGGTCGAGGCCATCAAGGATTACCTCCAGGTCAAGACGGTCTGGCTGTCCTCCGACCTCGATGTTCCGAACCCGTTTATCCGACGCTGATGTCGCGTGATTGCAATGCATCGACGCGCGGACCCCGATTACAGATCTGAAGCGGAGCTCCTATGCAGGAACTGATTTCGAAGCAACTGGTGAAGTACCTCGTCGACCGAGGAGTGGAATACATCTTTGGCCTTTGCGGACATACCAACATCGCCGTGCTGGCCGAACTCGAGGGCACGCCCCTGAAGTTCATCAACACGCGACATGAACAGATTGCCGCGCACATGGCGGACGGCTACGCAAGGGCCAAGCACACGACGGCGGTCGTCCTGTCGCACCTGGGTCCGGGCCTGACGAACGCATCAACCGGGGTCGCCAACGCAGCGCTCGACTCCGTTCCGATGGTCGTCATCGCGGGCGATATTCCGAGCTACTACTACGGCAAGCATCCGCACCAGGAAGTCAATTTGCACGCTGACGCGGCGCAGTCCGAAATCTATCGGCCGTTCGTCAAGCGGGTTTGGCGAGTGGACCGACCGGATCTGTTCCCCGAGATCCTGCAGAAGGCCTTTCAACTGGCCGAAGAAGGACGTCCGGGTCCCGTACTCGTCTCGGTGCCGATGGACATCTTTTCGCAGAAGATCGACACCGCCTTGTTCGAGAGGCTGTCGCATCACACGCGGACCCTGCACAGGCCAACGCTTGATGAAGTCGTCGCCGAGCGCATCGTCAGGATGCTCGCGGGCGCCAAGCGGCCTTTGCTCTACGCCGGTGGTGGGGTGATCCTGGCCAACGCGGCGACCGAACTCCGCGAGTTCGTCGAGCACATGAGCTTGCCCGTTGGACACAGTCTGATGGGCAAAGGAGTGCTGCCCGACGATCACCCGCTGACCTTAGGCATGTCCGGTTTCTGGGGCACCAAGTTTGTCAACGATCAGTGCCGGGAAGCCGACGTCGTCCTTGGCGCTGGAACCCGTTTCGCGGAGGCCGACTGCAGTTCGTGGGAGCCGGAGTTCACGTTCAGCTTTCCGCCAACCAAGCTGATCCATATCGACATCGATTCGAACGAAATCGGACGCAACTTTCCGGCCGAAATCGGTGCCGTTGCGGACTTGAAGCAAGCGCTCATCGTTCTGAATCGCGTCGCCAAGCGCGTGCTTCCGGCCGGACGCAAGGACGACGAACTCGTCACGCGCATCGCCGCTTACCGGAAATCATTCATCGCCTCCAACGCACAGCACGTTCGCAACAACGCGTATCCGATGCGGCCAGAGCGGATCCTTGCGGAGGTGAGAGAGGTCCTTCCGCGCGACGCGATCATCACGACCGATGTCGGCTGGAACAAGAACGGAGTGGGTCAGCAGTTTCCTATTTACACGCCGGGTTCGATTCTGACGCCGGGCGGCTATGCAACGATGGGGTTCGGCGCGCCCGCCGCGCTCGGCGCCAAGTTGGCAAATCCGGACCGTGTCGTCGTCGCGCTGGTCGGCGATGGCGGATTCGGTCAAAACCCCGCGGTATTGGCGACAGCGGCTGAGGAGAACATCGCCGTCGTATGGGTGGTGATGAACAACGGCGCCTACGGCACTATCGCCGGCCTCGAGATGGCGCATTTTGGAACCACGTACGGCACGGTGTTCAAGCGTGACGGAAAGAACTATTCGCCCGACTTTGCCGCTGTCGCCCGCGCCTTCGGAGTCGACGGCGTGCGTATCGAATCAGCGCAGCAATTCAAGCCCGCTTTCGAACATGCGGTTTCGTCGGGAAGGCCGGTCGTCATCGATGTCGCGATGATGAACGAGCCCGTTCCGACGGCCGGCCACTGGAACATCAACGAGATCTACTCGCCGGACAAGGCGGTCTCTCACGTTGCCGTCGCCTAACGAGCGAGTACCCCGCTAAGCGTTGCGTTCCGCCGCGTAGCCGGCACTTCACGGACCATCGCGTCAGCGTACTGCGGCATCGAGTGCCGCCGCCAGCCGCTCGCGCCAAGGTCCGGGATTGCCGAAGACCGCGACGTGCTCGCCGTCTTCGACGGTCCACAGCTCCTTCGGCGCGTTCGCCGCAGCGTGCAGCTGCACGCTGTGATCGTGCGCAATGACCATGTCGCGCGTGCCGTGCACGAAGATCAGCGGCACATGCACCGAGCGCAGGACGGTGATCGGATCTTTTTCCGGACCGGGAAAGGCCCTCATGACGAGTGGCGCCAGCGGTGCGAGGACGCCGCCCGAGGCCGCCTCGCGCGCGATCTGGCGGTAGCTGGCGAACGCGGAGTCGATGACCGCGAGCCGCACACCCTTCGCGTCGCGCGCGAGCAGCCGCAGCGCGGTCGCGCCGCCGAGGCTCTGCCCGACGACGATCGAGCCGTGTCGGGTCGACGTCCTTCGACGCCGACGCAGGTATTCGAGCGCTGCCGCCGCATCGTCGACGACCCCGTCGAGCGACGGCGTGCCCTGCGAGCGGCCGAAACCGCGGTAGTCGAGGGTCAGCACGTTGAATCCGCGCGGCGGCAGCCACGCCACCAGCGGCAGGTGATTGCTGACATTCGCGGCGTTGCCGTGCAGGTGCAGCACCGTGCCCTTCGCCCTGCCCTGCGCCGGCAGGAACCACGCATGCAGGCGCGAACCGTCGGGGGCCGTGAGCCAGACATCCTCGGCACTCAGCCCGAACTGCGCCGGCGAGGTGTACACGGCGCGGTCCGGATAGAAGAAGAAGCGCTCGACCCACGTGGAGACGACGACGATGCCTGCGAAGAGCACGCCTGTCGTCAGCATTCGATCACGTTCAGCGCGAGTCCGCCGCGCGCGGTCTCCTTGTACTTCGTCTGCATGTCGGCCCCGGTTTCGCGCATCGTCTTGATCACCTGATCGAGCGAAACGAAATGCGTGCCGTCGCCGGCGAGCGCCATGCGTGCCGCGCTGATCGCCTTGACCGAGGCGATCGCGTTGCGTTCGATGCACGGGATCTGCACCAGGCCGCCGACCGGATCGCAGGTCAGTCCGAGATGGTGCTCCATGCCGATTTCCGCCGCGTTCTCCACCTGCTCCGGCGTACCGCCGAGCACTGCGGCGAGCGCGCCTGCGGCCATCGAACAGGCCACGCCGACCTCGCCCTGGCAGCCGACCTCGGCCCCGGAGATCGAAGCGTTTTCCTTGTACAGCAGGCCGATCGCGCCGGCGGTCAGCAGGAAGTCGACGACGCCAGCGTCATCCGCGCCAGGCACGAAGCGCGTGTAATAGTGCAGCACTGACGGGATGATTCCCGCCGCACCGTTGGTCGGCGCGGTGACGACCCGGCCTCCGGCCGCGTTTTCCTCGTTCACCGCCAGCGCCCAGAGATTGACCCAGTCGAGCGTCGCCAGCGGATCGTCGCCGCCGCGCGCGAGCAGCTTGCGCTGCCAGTCGGCGGCGCGCCGCTTGACCTTGAGTCCGCCCGGCAGCACGCCATCGGTCACGATTCCCCGCGCGACGCAGGCCTGCATCACGTGCCAGATCTCGAGCAGTCCGGCATCGATCTCGGCGTCACTGCGCCAATGGCGCTCGTTGGCGCGCATTACCTGCGCGATCGAAAGGCGATGCGCGCGGCACTGCTCGAGCAGTTCGTCGCCGCTGTGAAACGGCATCGCAAGGATCGTCGTGTCCGGCGCGATGCGCTTCTGCGCGCTGCCGTCGGCCGCCAACTCCTCGCTGACGACGAAGCCGCCGCCGACCGAGTAGTAGGTGCGGCTCAGCAGCTCGCGACCCTGCGTCGTCGGCCGCCGAGAACTGCAGCCCGTTCGCGTGAAACGGCAGCGGCTTTGGTCAGGAAGTGCAGGTGCTCGCGCTCGTCGAAGCCGATCGCGTGCTTCCCGAGCAGCCGCAGCGACCGGTCGGCACGAATGCGCTGCAACCGCCCAGCGATCGCGTCGACGTCGACGGTCGCGGGCTCGTCGCCCTCCAGCCCCAGCATCACCGCCTTGTCGCTGCCGTGCCCCTTGCCGGTCGCGCCAAGCGATCCGTGCAATCGGACGTCGACGCGGATCACTCGCGATCAGCAGCCCTTCGGCTTCGAGCCGCAGCGCGAACAGCCGCGCGGCGCGCATCGGTCCGACCGTGTGCGAGCTCGACGGTCCTATGCCGATCTTGAAGAGGTCGAAGACGCTGACAGCCATTCGTGCTTCCCGTCCGCAGCATGGCACCTCAGCGAACGCGCCGCACGCCGCTGCGCGTCAACTCGCATGCAACCTGCCTGCTAGTGCCCGCCTGCCGGCCGCGGCGGCAGCGACTTCAGATACGCATGCAGCGCGGCCACGTCCGTATCGTTGAGTTCACGCAGCGCTTCGAATGGCATCACCTGGATCGCGCTTCCGTTCGCGCGCTTGCCGCTGCGAAACATCGCTTTCAGCTTGTCCGCGCTGTCGTAGGCGGGCATGACCGAGCCTTCCCCGGGCGTCAGGTTCGCTGCCGCCGGCCAGGCGGGTGGACCGCCGGGGATCTTGCCGCCGGATAGACCCTCTCCGTGGCAGCCGAAGCACGCGTTGGCGACGTAGCGACCGTGCTCGGGCGTCGCGCCTTCGGCAACCGGAATGGCCGGCGGCAGACTGTGGTCGATCTTCTCGGCGGCATCCTTCAGAACGCCGACAACGTAGACCGCCTTGACCGGCAGCGGCACGCTGAATTCAGCGCCTCCGCCCGACACCGGCGGAAGGCTGCGCGCGTAAGCGATCAACGCGCCGACGTCGGCATCCGTGAACCGGTTGAATTCCTCACACGGCATGATGAACAGCGTCCGCCCGTCCGGTTTGACCCCATGACGGATCGTGCGCACCCAGTCGACATCGGTGTACTTGGCGACCACGCCCGCCGGTGTGATGTTCGGCGCGCGCGCCTTGCAGCCCACCCTCCGGATCATCGATGAACACACGACCGGCGCCGTCGGCGCCGTGGCAATCACCGCATCCGCGCGATGCAAAGAGATACTTGCCGCGCGCCAGCGTCGCCTCGTCGCTGCCGACGGTCACGCCCTTGACCTCGAGCTTGATGACGCGATCGCGTTTGCGATCGAACAGCAGATTGGCGGCGACCGCCAGCCCGATGCCGACCACCACGAGGAGTACAACCAGACCGCCGATCCACTTGAGTAATTTTTTCACGCCGCTTCCAATCATTGTTGCGCCCGAAATCCCTAGGTAATTGCAGGCGGCGGAGGATACCGGCAATCGGCGGCACGTCGACCCAAGTCGACGCGCAAAGAATGGGGTCCAACTCAAGTCCTGGCCCTGCCAGGCGGCAGGCGACAAGCGCGGCGAACGGCCGCCCGTCGGACGTTCATCAGACAAATGGTTGAGTGGACAGGGACGTGACAACCGCAAGGACTAGCTGTTAACCCCACATGCATCGTTCCCTCCCGATGCGGGGACGGGCAAGATTTCCTTCGTCGTCGCTCCAGCGACTCCGAGGGAAATACAAATGCAGCGATACGTCGTCAAAGGCCTGAGCGCACTGGTCTTCGCGCTCGGCGCATCCACCGCGCTGGCGCAGGGCCGGCCGGATCTCGTCGAACAGTCGCTGCGCAATCCGGCTCGTGAGCATGCGGCCGGCCAGATGCTGGTGCAGTTCCGCCGCGGCGTTGCGGATGTCGACAAGATCGCAGCGCTGGGCCGTATCAACGCGACACTGGTGGACGATGTGGTGATGACCCATCAGCGCAGCGACGGCAAGGGTGATCTGCACCTCGTCCGCCTGCCGTTCGGCTTGGACGTCGCCGCCGCGATGCGCGGCCTGCAGAATGACGCCACGGTCGAGTTCGCCGAGCCCAACTGGATCTACCGGCACAGGCAGTCTCGAACGACACCTACTACACGAACGGCTCGCTGTGGGGCATGTACGGCGACGCCGCGCCCGCCAACCAGTACGGCTCGCAGGCGGCCGAGGCCTGGGCCGCGGGCAAGACGGATTGCGGCGTCCGTGTACGTCGGCATCATCGACGAGGGCTACATGTACACGCACGAGGACCTGGCGGCCAACGCCTGGACCAATCCGGGCGAGATCGCCGGCAACGGCATCGACGACGACGGCAACGGCTACGTCGACGACGTCCACGGCTGGGACTTCGACGGCAACAACAACACGGTCTTCGACGGCGTCAACGACGACCACGGCACGCACGTCGCCGGCACGATCGGCGCCACCGGCGGCAACGGCACGGGCGTGGCCGGCGTGTGCTGGTCGGTCAAGCTCATCAGCGCGAAGTTCCTCGGCAGCAACGGCGGCACGACCGCCAACGCGATCAAGGCGGTCGACTACTTGACCGACCTGAAGACACGGCATGGCCTCAACTTCGTCGCGACCAACAACTCGTGGGGCGGCGGCGGCTTCTCGCAGGCGCTCAAGGACGCAATCGATCGCGCCGGCACCGCCGACATCCTCTTCGTCGCCGCGGCCGGCAACGGCGGCCGTGACGGCGTCGGCGACAACAACGACACGACGCCGAACTACCCGTCGAGCTACGCGAACGCGAACATCATCGCGGTGGCCGCGATCACGTCGACCGGCGCCAAGGCCGAGCTTCTCGAACTACGGGGCCACCACCGTGGACCTCGGCGCGCCGGGCTCCGGCATCTAGTCGACGGTTCCGGAGCGATCCAAGGGCGCGATCACGTCAGGCTATGCCGTCGTACAGCGGCACCTCGATGGCGACGCCGCACGTGACCGGCGCCGTGGCGCTGTATGCCGCGTCCCACCCCGGCGCGACGGCGGCGCACATCAAGGCCGCAATCCTCGGAGCTGCGACTACCGACGCCGTCGCTCGAGGGCAAGACCGTCACCGGCGGCCGGCTGAACGTCAGCGGCTTCTAATCCGCGTCATAACGGAAAACGGCCGCATCGCGCGGCCGTTTTTGCTTCTAGCCTGCGGCGAGGCTGGGCGCAGACGCGCTCGCTTCCTCCGAGTACGCCGACATCGGCACGCAGGAACACATGATGTTGCGATCGCCGTAGGCGTTGTCGACGCGTCCGACTGGCGGCCAGTACTTCTGGCGCTTGAGCGACGCCAGCGGGAAGGCGGCGCGCTCGCGCGAATAGTCGTGCGCCCAGTTTTCGGCCGTCACCATCGCGGCCGTGTGCGGGGCATTCTTCAGCGGGTTGTCGTCGCGGTCGACCCTGCCCTCCTCGACCGCGCGGATCTCCGCGCGGATCGCGACCATCGCGTCGATGAAGCGATCGAGCTCGACCTTGGGCTCGCTCTCGGTCGGCTCGACCATCAGCGTGCCGGGCACCGGGAAAGACAGTGTCGGCGCGTGAAAACCGTAGTCCATCAGCCGCTTGGCAACGTCCTCGGCGCTGATTCCGCTCGCATCCTTCAGCGGCCTGAGGTCGAGGATGCACTCGTGCGCGACGAAGCCGTTGCGGCCCGAGTACAGCGTCGGGAAGTGCGGCGCGAGACGCTTGGCGATGTAGTTCGCGTTCAGCAGCGCAACCTGCGTGGCCTTGCGCAGTCCGGCAGCGCCCATCATCGTGATGTACATCCACGAGATCGGCAGGATGCCGGCGCTGCCGAAACTGGCGGCGCTCACCATGCCGACCTTGCTCTCGCTGCCCAGGGTGCCCGGCAGGAACGGCGCCAGGTGCGACTTCACCGCGACCGGGCCGACGCCCGGACCGCCGCCGCCGTGCGGAATGCAGAAAGTCTTGTGCAGGTTGAGATGCGAAACGTCGGAGCCGTACTTGCCCGGCTTGGCCACCCCGACCAGCGCATTGAGGTTCGCGCCGTCGGTGTACACCTGCCCGCCATGCGCGTGGATGATGCGGCAGATTTCGACGATCGATTCCTCGAAGACGCCGTGCGTCGACGGATAGGTCACCATCAGCGCCGCGAGGTTGGCCGCATGCTGCTGCGCCTTGGCCTCGAGATCTGCGACGTCGACGTTGCCGCTGCGGTCCGTTCGCACCACCACGACCTCCATGCCGCAGAGCTGCGCCGAGGCCGGGTTCGTGCCGTGTGCGCTTTCCGGAATCAGGCAGATGTTGCGATGGCCTTCGCCGCGTGAGCGGTGATAGGCGCGGATCGCGAGCAGGCCGGCGTATTCGCCCTGCGCGCCGGAGTTCGGCTGCAGGCTGACCGCGTCATACCCGGTGCACTCGACCAGCATCTGCTCGAGCTCGGCGATCAGCTGGCGGTAGCCGGCGCACTGCTCAGCCGGCGCCAGCGGATGGATGTTGGCGAACTCGGGCCAGGTGACCGGAATCATCTCGCTGGTCGCGTTGAGCTTCATCGTGCACGAGC
Organism: uncultured beta proteobacterium; assembly: GCA_963707445.1. Taxonomy (GTDB): domain Bacteria; phylum Pseudomonadota; class Gammaproteobacteria; order Burkholderiales; family Burkholderiaceae_F; genus JALORV01. The sequence continues at coordinate 139,317 of CAVPPW010000002.1, forward strand.
CGAGCGGGATCATCGTGCGGTCGAGCGCCAGGTCTTTATCCGCCAGCGAGCGCATGTAGCGCAGCATTTCGTGCTCGCTGTGATGCGCGTTGAACACCGGATGCGTCAAAAACGGCGTCTTGCGGCGCAGCCCGGCCGGGATCGCGGCCTCCTGGGCCGCATCGATCTCGCGGTCGAGCGCATCGACGTCTGCCGACACGCCGAAGAGCTGCCATAGTGCCTGCACGTCGGCGCGGGTCGCGGTTTCGTCGAGCGCGATGCCGACCACCTGCGCGGCGCGTTCGCCGAAATCGCGCGCACCGAACACCCGCAGATTGATGCCCGCCGCGCGTGCCGCGGCATGGACCTTCGGCGCGTCGACGCCGCCGACGGTCAGCGTGTCGAAGTAGGTGCCGTTGACCTGCAGACCAACCCGGCGCAGGCCTTCGGCCAGGATGCCGGTGAGCCGGTGCACCCGCCGCGCGATGCGCGCCAGGCCTTCGGGTCCGTGGTACACGGCATACATGCTCGCCATCACGGCGAGCAGGACCTGCGCGGTGCAGATGTTCGACGTGGCCTTTTCGCGGCGGATGTGCTGTTCGCGCGTCTGCAGCGTCAGCCGGTACGCCGGCTTGCCCTGCGAATCGACCGAGACGCCGACCAGCCGCCCGGGCATCGAACGCTTGAAGGCGTCCTTGCAGGCGAGAAAAGCGGCGTGCGGGCCGCCAAAGCCGAACGGCACACCGAAACGCTGCGAGTTGCCGACGACGATGTCGGCGCCCCAGGCGCCGGGCGCCTCGAGCAGCGTCAGCGCCAGCAGATCGGACGCGACACAGAACAGCGCCCCGGCCGCATGCGCCTGCTCGACGAACGAGCGCATGTCGTGGATCAGCCCGGTCGTCGACGGATACTGTGCAAGCACGCCGAAGTAGTCGCCGGCTTTCATCAGGTCCGGCGCGCAGCCGACCTTGACCTCGATGCCGAGCGGCTCGGCGCGCGTGCGCACGACCTCGATCGTCTGCGGATGGCAATCACCGGCGACGAAGAAGACTTTGCTCTTGCTCCTCGCGCTGCGCCTGGCGAGCGTCATCGCCTCGGCCGCAGCGGTGGCTTCGTCGAGCAGCGAAGCGTTCGCGATCTCCATGCCGGTCAGGTCGGCCACCATCGTCTGGAAGTTGATCAGCGCTTCCATCCGGCCCTGCGAGATCTCGGCCTGGTACGGCGTGTAGGCGGTGTACCAGGCCGGGTTCTCGAGGATGTTGCGCAGGATGACCTTGGGTGTCACCGTGCCGTAGTAGCCCTGCCCGATGAAGCTGCGGAAGACGCGGTTGCCGCGCGGCGATCGCGCCGATCCTGGCCAGCGCCTCTTCCTCGTTGATCGCCGCCGGCAGCGCGAGCGGCGCCTTGAGCTTGATCGACTCCGGCACGATCGCGTCGACCATCGCATCGAGCGACGATGCACCGATGACGCGCAGCATCTCGTCGATCTCGGCATCGTTCGGGCCGATGTGGCGCGCGTGGAAATCCTGGTGGTTCTCGAGAGCGTGCAGCGTGGTCATGGTCAGCGCAGGAAAGTGTGGGCGGGTTACTTGGATGCGGCGACGTTGGCCTCGTAGGCCTTGGCATCGAGCAGACCATCGATCGACGCGCTGCTCTTCATCTTGAAGATCCACGCGTCGTACGGCGCACTATTGAGCTGCTGCGGCTCCGAGCCGAGCGATTCGTTGAACGCCACGACCTCGCCGTCGACCGGCGCATAGACGTCGGACGCGGCCTTGACCGACTCGACCACGCCGGCGGTCTCGCCCGCCTTCAGCGTCGCGCCGACCTTGAAGTCGCCGACGAACACCAGGTCGCCGAGCATGTCCTGCGCGGCGTCGGTGATGCCGATCCACAGCAGGCCGTCGTCGCCCTTCTTCACCCACTCGTGCGAGGCGGTGTACTTGAGGTTCGAGGGAATGTTCATGGCTTCTCCTTGTCTGTCGTTCCGGCGTCCGGTCGCCCGAGACGCGGCCTGCAATTCATCGGGCAGGTGCATGCAGCGTCGCGTGCCTGCGACGCTAAATCATTGCCTTGCCGTTGCGCACGAACGGCATCTTCACGACCTGCGCCGGCAAAAGCTTGCCGCGGATATCGACCTGCACGGTATCGCCGACCTTCACCGCGAGCGGCACACGCGCCATCGCGACCGAGAAGCCCAGCGTCGGCGCAAACGTGCCGCTTGTGACTTCGCCGTCGCCCGCGGCGGTCGAGCACCTTCTGATGCGAGCGCAGCACGCCATTGGCGAGCAGCTTCAGCCCGACCAGCGCCTTGCGCGCGCCCGCATTTGCCAACTGCTGCTCGAGCGCAGCGCGGCCGACGAAATCGCGCGGCGATTTCAGGTCCACGGTCCAGGCGAGTCCGGCATCGAGTGGCGAGACCGTCTCGTCCATGTCGTTGCCGTAGAGATTCATCCCGGCTTCGAGCCGCAGCGTGTCGCGCGCGCCGAGCCCGGCTTCGGCGACACCCGCCGCCTTCAGGTCGGCCCAGAGGCGTGGCGCCTGCGCCGCCGGCAGCATCACCTCGAAGCCGTCTTCGCCGGTGTAGCCGGTGCGCGCGACGAAGAGTTCGCCCACTTCGGCCGCGAAAAACGGTCCGAGCGCTTCGGTCGCAGTTCTCGTCGCCGGCCGCACCTGCCAGAACTTCGCGCGCGCGTTCGGACCCTGCACCGCGATCATCGCGAGGTCGCGCCGCGGCGCGATCGTGACGGCAAAGCCCTCGTCGAGCCGCACCTTTTCCATCCAGGCGAGGTCCTTGTCGGCAGTCGAGGCATTGACGACGACGCGGAACGCGTCATCGCGCAGGAAATAGATGATCAGGTCGTCGATGACGCCGCCTGCATCGTTCAGCATGCAGGAATACAGCGCCTTGCCGGACTGCGTCAGCTTGTCGACGTTGTTGGCCACCAGCTTGCGCAGGAACGGCCGTGCGTCGGCACCGAGCACGTCGACCGGACACATGTGCGAGACGTCGAACATGCCGGCGTCGCGGCGCACCGCGTGGTGCTCTTCGATCTGCGAACCGTAGTGCAAGCGGCATGTCCCAGCCGCCGAAGTCGACGAGCTTCGCGCCCGAGGCGAGGTGCGTGTCGTAAAGAGGAGTTCGCTGGCCCATGGGACTCCGGACATGAACAAAAAAGGGGCGCGATCCGACCGTGGCCGTGCCGCACCCCTCTGTCCTTTTGCCTGAGAGTTCAGAGCCTGCGCCCCTGCCCCTTCGGCGCCACGAGCCTCGCGGCCGCGGTCTCTCCAGAGTCGCCGGTGATGAAGCGGTTCTTGAACCTGAGCGATTCCGGGTGAGATTGCGCCTTCGGCGGCATCCGCGTGGGATGCACTCTCCCGCTTCGACCTAAATCAGCGAACGCAAAGTGTACCCGAGGCGAGCGCCCGGCAGCCGCCACCCAGGCGAACTCCACGCCCTGTCAGCCAAGCGGAATGCGGGCTGCGTTGCGCGCGAGGAAGGTTGCGAAGTCCTGCAGTTCCGGGTTGAGCTTGCGCGACACATCGATCGGGCGCGCCCCGCAGTAATAGTCTTCGAATTCAGCCTTGAACTGGAACATGTTGCCGAGATCGTCGGCACCCGGAAAGCCGAAGCCGCGAAACTGCTCCGGCGTCACCGCGTTGTACCTGACCGGCTGCCCCAGCGCCTTCGTCAGCGCCGCGGCCATCTGCGCGCCGGTCAGGTGCTCGCCGGCGATCCCGAACGTCTTGCCGACATTGGCGGCGCCGCCCTTGAAGATGCCGTAGGCGCACTTGCCGATGTCCTCGACGGCGATGCCGGACAGCTTCTTGTCGCCCATCGGCAACGTGAAAGCCAGCACGCCGTCAGGTCCCTTCTTCGGGCCCATGCCGAAGTGGATCAGGTTGTCCCAGTAGAACGACGTGTTGAGCAGTGTCGTCGGCACGCGACCGGCTGAAGAACTTGTTGGCTTCGCCCTTGGCATCGAAGTGCGGCACGTTGTACTTGCCGGTCAGCACCGGCATGCGCTTGCCATCGGCCGGAAGGAATGCGCGCGTGTCCTCGAGCGTCGACCAGATCACGTGCTTGACAGCCCGGCCGGCTGCCGCGCCGTCGGCCATCGCCTTGGCCTGCGCCAGTTCCTTGCTCGGGCGAGAAGTGCTCCCAGAAGTTGGTCACGCAGAAGGCGCCGTACGCGCCCTCCATCGCGCGCTGCGACGCTGGCCGCATCGTCCATGTCGGCGACCGCGATCTCGCGCGCCGGCCGCGGCCAGCGCCTTGGCCGCGTCCGATTCCGGCTTGCGCGTGACTGCGCGCAGCGCGAACTCGCTGTCCTTGTCGGCCAGAATGGCGCGCGCGAGTCCGCCGCCCTGCGCGCCGGTGGCGCCGAATACCGTGATGATCTTCTTCGTCATGTCATTCCTCCTGCGAGTCAGATCAGTTCGGAAAGGATCGCGGCTGCGCGTTCGCACTGCGCGGCCGAGACATCGAGATGAGTCACCGCACGCAGCGTGCGCGCGCCGAACGGAAACAGCAGCACGCCGCGCTCGCGCGCGCGCTCGACGACAGTCGCGGCGTCGGGCGCACCCTCGCGCAGGCGGAACACGATGATGTTGGTCTGCACCGTGGCGAGGTCGATGTCGACGCGCGGGTTGTCCGCCAGCGCTCGCGCGATGCGCCGCGCGTTGGCGTGATCTTCGGCGAGGCGCGCGCGGTGATGCTCGAGCGCGTACAGCCCGGCCGCGGCGTAGATGCCGGTCTGGCGCATCGCGCCGCCGAACATGCGGCGGTAGCGCGTGGCGCGCTCGATCAGCTCGCGCGAGCCGGCGAGCAGCGAGCCGCCCGGCGCACCGAGGCCCTTCGACAGCGCTACGGCCACGAGATCGAACGGCGCCGCCAGCTCGGCCAGCGCGAGGCCGCTGGCGACGGCCGCATTCCAGAGGCGCGCGCCATCGAGAAAGGTCGCGACGCCGTGCTCGCGTGCCGCTGCGCACAGCGCCACCACCTCGGCTGCGGAAAGACGATGCCGCCCGAGCGGTTGTGCGTGTTCTCGATCTCGAGCAGCGTCGTCGGCGGATAGATCGCATGACCGCGCGGCTTGCAGCGCCGCGAGCGAATTCGTCGACCGTGAACGTGCCGCGGCGCCGATCTCGGTGAACTGCACGCCCGCGTTGGCAGCCGAGCCGCCGGTCTCGTGCCAGACCGCGTGGCTTTCGCGACTGACGATGACGTCGTCGCCGGGCCGCGTCAGCACGCGCAGCGCGACCTGGTTGGCCATCGTCCCGCTCGGCAGCCAGAGCGCGGCCTCCTTGCCGAGCAGTTCGGCGACACGCTCCTGCAGGCGGTTGGTCGTCGGGTCCTCGCCGTACTGATCGTCGCCGACCGGCGCCGCGGCCATCGCCGCGCGCATCGCCTGCGGTCGGGCGCGTGACGGTGTCCGAGCGCAGGTCGATCGGTTCCTCAGCGTGCATGGCCGACCTCCTGCGCAAGCGCGAATTGCGATGGCGTCCGCGACCAGCACGACCATGTCGCGGCGTTGCTGCCATTGCTGCTCGATGCCGCGGCGGAACTCCGCATGCAGCGCATACAGCACCGCAAACGCGAGCAGCAGCACGATCGCAAAGGCCCATGCCAGCCGCGTCAGCCGCCGCAGCGCCGGGCCGGCGGCGGCAAACGCGCCATAGAACCAGTTCGCCAGTCCGTAGAGCACGATCAGCGCGATGATCCAGAGCACCTTGCCGAGCGTCGGCGCTTTGCGTCGACGGCGCAGTCGACCACGCACCAGATCGGCTGGATCAGCACCATGAAGAGCATCAGCACGATGAACGCGATCATGAAGCCGGTCATCGCGAGCGCAGCCAGGCCGGACAGCGCTACGGTCATCAAGCATCGCAGCATCGGCGCGTCAGCAGGCAGTGCGCATCAGCGCACGCAGTCGAGGAAGTATTCGGTGCGCCCGTCGACATCTTGCTTGACCAGGCCGTGGATGTCGGTGCCGAAGCCCGGAAAGCGCGCGTTCAGCTCGCGCGCGAACTGCAGGTAGCGGACGATGGTCCGGTTGACGCGTTCGCCCGGGATCAGCAGCGGGATGCCCGGCGGATACGGCGTCAGCAGCACCGACGTGACGCGGCCCTCGAGCTGGTCGATCGGCACGCGGTCGACCGCGCTGTGCGCCATCTGCGCGTAGGCGTCGGCCGGCTTCATCACCGGCTCCATTTCCGACAGGTACATCTCGGTCGTCAGCCGCGCGATGTCGCTGTCGCGGTAGATCGCGTGCACCGCCGTGCACAGTTCGCGCAGCCCCATCTTCTCGTACTGCGGGAACGCGCGTATGAATTCGGGCATCACGCGCCACAGCGGCTGGTTGTGGTCGCAGTCGTCCTTGAACTGCTGCAGTTCGGTGACCATCGTGTTCCAGCGGCCCTTGGTGATGCCGATCGTGAACATGATGAAGAACGAGTACAGCCCGGTCTTCTCGACGATGATGCCGTGCTCGGCAAGGTACTTGGTCACGACCGCCGCCGGGAATACCGGGATCGGCGAAGGTGCCGTCGAGATTCAGGCCCGGTGTGATCACCGTCGCCTTGATCGGGTCGAGCATGTTGAAGCCGGGCGCCACGCTGCTCGAAGCCGTGCCAGGCGTCGCCCGGCTTCAGCATCCAGTCCTCGCGCGTGCCGATGCCGTCGGCGACGAGGTGCTCCGGACCCCAGACCTTGAACCACCAGCCGCCGCTCTCGTCCGGACTCGAATTCCGCATCGACCTTGCGCATCGCGCGGCGGAAGTCGAGCGCTTCGCTGATCGACTCCTCGACCAGCGCGGTGCCGCCCGGCGGCTCCATCATCGCCGCCGCGACGTCGCAGCTGGCGATGATCGCGTACTGCGGCGAGGTCGACGTGTGCATCAGAAACGCCTCGTTGAACATGAAGCGGTCCAGCTTCTCGGTCTGCGCGTCCTCGATCAGGATCTGCGACGCCTGCGACAGTCCGGCGAGCAGCTTGTGCGTCGACTGGGTCGAGAAGATCATCGATTCGCGGTTCTTCGGCCGAGCGTTGCGGCCGCCGATCGCGTGCATCTCGCGATAGAAGTCGTGAAAGGCGGCGTGCGGCAGCCAGGCTTCGTCGAAGTGCAGCGTGTCGACGCGGCCGTCGAGCAGCGACTTGATCGTCTCGACGTTGTAGACGATGCCGTCGTAGGTGCTCTGCGTCAGCGTCAGGATGCGCGGCTTGCCCTTTTTCTTCCACTCCGCGCCGATCAGCGGATGCGCGCGGATCTTGGCCTCGATCGACTCCCAGCGGAATTCCTCGAGCGGGATCGCGCCGATGATGCCGTAGTGGTTGCGCGTCGGCGTCAGGAACACCGGGATCGCGCCGGTCATCGTGATCGCGTGCAGCACCGACTTGTGGCAGTTGCGGTCGACGATGACGACGTCGCCGGGCGCCACGACGTAGTGCCAGACGATCTTGTTCGACGTCGACGTGCCGTTGGTGACGAAGAACAGGTGCTCGGCGCCGAAGATGCGCGCGGCGTTGCGCTCGCTCGCCGCGACCGGGCCGGTGTGGTCGAGCAGCTGGCCGAGCTCGTCGACCGAGTTGCAGACGTCGGCGCGCAGCATGTTCTCGCCAAAGAACTGGTGGAACATCTGCCCGACCGGGCTCTTCAGGAAGGCCACGCCGCCGGAGTGCCCCGGGCAGTGCCACGAATACGAGCCGTCCTGCGCGTAGTGGACGAGCGCGCGGAAAAACGGCGGCGCCAGCGTGTCGAGGTAGGCGCGCGCCTCGCGCACGATGTAGCGCGCGACGAACTCCGGCGTGTCCTCGAACATGTGGATGAAGCCGTGCAGTTCGCGCAGCAGCTCGTTCGGCATGTGCTGCGTCGTGCGGGTTTCCCCGTAGAGGAATATCGGGATGTCGGCATTGCGCCGCCGGATCTCGCGCACGAAGGCCGCGAGCTTGGCGACCGTCTCCTTGTCGCCGTTGCCTTCGGCGAGTTCCTCGTCGTCGACCGACAGGATGAAGGCCGATGCGCGGCTCTGCTGCTGCGCAAAGCTCGCGACGTCGCCGAAGCTCGTGACGCCGAGCGCCTCCACCCCTTCGGCCTCTATGGCCTTGGCCAGCGCGCGGATACCGAGGCCGCTTGCGTTCTCGGAACGAAAGTCCTCGTCGATGATCACTATTGGAAAGCGAAAGCGCATGCGGGGCCCGGGCGGCGGCGGCGTTGAAGGCTGCGGATTATCCGCTGTCGCCGCAGCACAGCAAACGCGTCCTGCCGAAAGGCATGTTTCGGCACGTCAACAGGTCGGCGCTGCCGTGCGTTAAACGCTCATGAAACGCGCCCTGGAGCACAGAAGGAGCTTGTCGATGAGACGCTGGATCGGCCTCATCACCACATTGATCATCGCCGGCGGCAGTGCGACGTTGTCGGCGCAGCCGGCCAACCCCGCGGCAGCCGATACACCGCCGCTGATGGCCGGGCGCGTCGCCGCGGTCGAGGGCGACGTCAGCATCTGGCGCGCCGAGGAAGCCGGCGGCGGCCAGTGGGACCGCGCGCAGATCAACGACATCGTGACCGCCGGCACCGGCCTGGCGACCGACAACGGCCGCGTCGAGGTGCGTTTCGGCCCGCACGTCGTGCGCCTGGGCGAGTCGAGCACCGGCGGATTCAGCCAGCTCGACTTCGACGCCCGCGCGTTCAACCTCGAGCGCGGCGTCGTCAGCGTCCGGCTCGCACCTGCGCAGCAGGCCGAAGCCGTCACGCTGACGGTGGCCGACGTGCGCGTCGATCTCGCCGCACCCGGCCGCTATCGCGTCGACGCGATCGACAACGCGCCGCTCGCGATCAGCGTCTTCGACGGCCGCGCGACCGTGCAATACGGCGGCAACGCCGTGAATGTCGGCGTCGGCCAGGCACTGAACATGACGCAGTCGAGCATGAACTTCGCCGTCGCGCGAATGAGCGCGCTCGACGACTGGGCGCTGGCGCGCGACGCGCGCTACGAGCAGGCGCAGGCGCCGCGCTACGTCTCGCCGTACATGACCGGCTACGAGGAACTCGACACCTATGGCGACTGGGTCGCGGAACCGAGCCTACGGCACCGTCTGGGTGCCGCGCGCGGTGCCGGTCGGCTGGGCGCCGTACCGCTACGGCCGCTGGCGCTGGGTCGCGCCGTGGGGCTGGAGCTGGGTCGACGCCGCACCCTGGGGCTATGCGCCGTTCCACTATGGCCGCTGGGTGTCGCTCGGCGGACGCTGGTGCTGGTGGCCCGGCGGCTACGTCGCGCGCCCGGTGTGGGCACCGGCGCTGGTCGGCTTCGTCGGCGGTGGCGGCACGAGCGTGAGCGTCGGTTTCGGCGGCCCGGTCGTCGGCTGGTATCCGCTGGCGCCGTGGCATCCGTACCGTCCGCTACTATCGCGCGAACAACACCTACGTCACCGTCATCAACCAGACGATCATCCAGCGCCCGCCGCGTCGGCGTGCCGCCTGACATCAATCAGCGGCCGGGTTCGACCTGGGTCGCGGGCCCGCGCTTCCGCGAGCCGATCGCGAAGGTGCATCTGCCGGCGCGCACCGAGACGGTCGCCGAGCTGCGGCCCGCCCCGCCACCGCCGCGCCCGATCACGCGCACGCCGGCCGTCGCCGCCGAGACGGGCGCTGCGCCAGGTGCGGCGCGTCGCGCCGCCGCGTCCTGCACCTGCGGTGGCGACAGAACTCGAAGTTCAGCGTGACGCCACCGCAGCCGCTGCCGGGCGCCGAGGCGCCGACGCTGTCACAGCCCGCGCCGATCCGCCGCATCCAGCCGCGCCCGCAACCCGCACCGGCGCAGATGCCTGAACGCGAAGCGCCGCGCGCCGCAGCCGCGCGTACCGCAGGAGATCGTGCCGCCGTATCAGCAGTTGCAGAAGCCGTTCCCCGCCGAGCCGGCGCGCACACCGCCCGCGGCGCCGCCGACGATCCGTGCAACCGGTTCCCGGCAGCGCGCCTCGCGTGGTCACCGCACCGCTCGGTGTTCACGAGCCCTCCCGGCTATGAGAACCCGCCGCTTCATGCAAACCCTCCCGCGCGCGCGAACCCGCCAGTGCATGCGAGCCCGAAGGTGCCGCCACCCGCGCCGGTTCAGGCGCAGGGTGCTGCGCCTCCCGCAGCGAACGCCACGCCGCCTCCCGGCGTGGCCGGCAATCCCCGCGCGCCCGCTCCCGCGCCAAATGCGCGTGCGCAACCGGCACCTCAGTCGGCGCCGCCCGGCGCGGTGCCTCCCGCGCAGCAACCCGGCAACGATCAGCAGTCACCGGGAGATGCGCGCGCACCGAAGCCGGATGTGCCGCGGCCAAAGATGGCGGTGCGTTAGAGGATTGGTCTCGCCGCACAACTCACCGAGCAAGCCTAGGCCGCTCTCGGTTCTTTCGCGTAGCAGACGTTGCTGGCAACCAGCTTTAGTCCAAGCGTGCGGGAACCGCATCACGCGCCGTCCAATGTTTAGGTTCTTAAAGATGCAAACGGTACTGAAGATCTCTTTCCGAGGATGTTTGCAGCTTCAATGAAAACCGCTTCCGTGGCTCCTCAAAAAATCTGCAAATTCCCTACTTAGTCCGCTGGCGAACCCAAAGCGGTCCTGAGCGTCTGCCGGATTCGGGACGCGACAACGCGGCTGACAGCAGACATTCAACGTCCGCGTTGTGCCGTGCTGTAGGAGGCGTGCAGCGCCGCCGTGCAAGCCTCTGACACCAACGCGCTGTTAGACCGCCAATAGCCACTCTCGCCTTTGTTGCATCGTCTGGCTGCCCCTGCTTGTTTTAGGAGGACCGTTGGCATAGGCCAGTGCTCTATCACCTCGAGTACGTGCTTTGTCCGCGGTAGACGTAATGAGGATACGAGTTCAACGCGCGAACCGGGCTCAGGATCGCCCGGTCCGGCGGTTGCGTAGCGAGCCTGCTGCGAGCAGAGCGGCTGTCAGCACGAGTCCGGTCGCGGGCTCCGGAACCTGCGCGACGATCAACGGAATCTCGGAGTTGAAGCGGACCGAGCCTCGATTCCACCACTCCTCGATGCCTTCATCGAACTGGGTGAAATCGGCAGCGAACCTGAGAACTGAACCATCGTCCGCGTAGACCGCTTCGAGCACCTCGAAATATCCTGTCAGCGTGTTGTCGCCGCGGCCATTGCCGCCGAAGGCCAGGCCGGGATTCTCGGCCTCCTGGAACGGCCAGCGGGTCGCGTGGTCGTAGAAGCCGATGGTCAGCAGCGCGTCGAACGGCGCGGAGAAGTCGACGAACCACCAGCGCTGCTGCTGGAAGTCGGGATTGGTCAGGAAGTCGTTGATCCAGAACGACACTCCGTTGTCGAAGTTGCGGCTGACGTTGAAATCAAACCCATCCGCGGGCGTAACGGCGACGGTTTCGCCGTGGCCGACCCAGCTGGTTCGGGGAGCTCGTGTAGTAAAGCCCCGTGAACGGTGCGGCGTTCGCCGCGAACATCGCAAATGCGACGGCAAGCGAAGCCGTCAACCGCAATAGCATGACCATAGGTACCCCCCTGAGTTGTTTGTTGTGATGATCTTTCTGATCTACTGCAGTGCAAAGGCCTTTTGCGGGTCGTCGAGGTCTCGTATCTTCGACACGGCTACGCGCCGTCGCTCAAGTTGGTTGCGCAGCTCAATGAGGCGACCGACGTCCACGCTAATAATCCCCGGTCGCTCGGTCGGCGCGCCGATGAGCAGGAGGGCTAGGGACATGGTGATCGGGTGAAAATTGGAACGGTCGCATCATGCGTTTGATCGAAGGTCAGTCCGCGTGGGCGGCACACTCACTTTTGAACAGGTAATCCAGCGTCGGCCCAACCTTTGATGCCTGCCTCCATGTTTACTGCGTTCGTGTAACCAGCCTTGTTCAGCAACTCGGTGCCTTCCGGGCCAGTGGTGACACCGTCGCCGCAGTAGACAAGGATTGGTTTGTCCCTCGCATAGCTAAAGGTAGCCGGGATACCGAGACGCGCAGCACCGAGACCGGCACCAGAAGCGCACCTGGAATGTGACGGTGGTTGAACTTGTCTTCCTCGCGGACGTCCACGACGAGGGCGCCGGCCTCTACCATGGACTTTGCTTCTGCGACAGACACGTTCCTGACGTTGAACTCGTTGCCGGGCTGCTTGGTAGCAATGAACAGCGTCCCGGTACGAGAATGGCGACAAGCGCGAGCTTGGAACTGGCATTCAGGGAGGAAGCTCGGTTCATGCAGATCCTTTGCGCCTCTCTCGCAGCCCTGCGCGATAGCAGCAGATTCCAGCCCGTCTGAGAGTCCTTTGTCTACGGCCGGCTGTCGTCCGCTTCACGATCGTAGATCTCCTGCGCTGCTCGCATCGCAAGGAAGGTCAGCTTTGCGGCGAGCCCCGATGACCGCGATAGGGCAAGTCAGGCTGCCAACCTCAATGGCAGGTTATGGCCGACCGTTGTCGTGCCGAAGCCATGCGACCACGAGGTTGGTCGCCCCAAGGCAAGGGCTACGGCGCCTCCCTGGCGAACCCTTGGTTACAAGGCAGCCACCACTCCCGACGCCCACGCCCACTGAAAGTTGTACCCGCCCAGCCACCCGGTCACGTCGACCACCTCGCCGATGAAGTGCAGGCCGGGCGCCTTGCGCGCTTCGAGGGTTGACTGCGAGAGTTCGTCGGTGGCGACGCCGCCGCGCGTGACTTCGGCCTTGCGGTAGCCCTCGGTGCCGGTCGGCACCAGGGTCCAGTTCTTCAGCGAGATCGCGAGCGTGCGCAGGTCGGCGTCGGAGACGTCGGCGATGCGGCGTTCGGCGTCGTGGCCCTGCAGCGCGGTCCACTGTTCGGCCAGGCGGCGCGGCAGCCAGGTGGCGAGCGCGTTGGCCACGGTCTGGCGGCTCGCGCGCTTGAGCGCGAGCAGTTCGTCCTCGGCCTCGGACTGCCGCAGTCCCGGCAGCAGATCGATCTCGATCGGCTCGCGCGGGTTCCAGTGGCTGGAGATCTGCAGGATCGCCGGCCCCGAAAGGCCGCGATGCGTGAACAGCAGGTCCTCGTCGAAGCGGCCGTCGCCGCAGCGCACCTGCACTTCGAGCGAGACGCCGGCGAGTTCGGCGAACGGCTGCCAGGTGCGCGACTCGAAGGTGAGCGGCACCAGCGCCGGACGCGGCTCGACGATGCGCAGGCCGAACTGGCGCGCAATGCGGTAGCCGAAGTCGGTCGCGCCGATCTTGGGAATCGAAAGCCCGCCGCTGGCGATGACGACGCGCGCGCTGCGCAGCACGCCGGCATCGCTGTCGAGTTCGTAGCTTTCTCTGCGTTGCGGCGTATGGCGTGCACAGCGCAGGGCATGCGCCACTGCACGTTGCCGCTCGCGCATTCGGCCTGCATCATCGCGATGATCTGCTGCGCGCTGTCGTCGCAGAAGAGCTGCCCCTTGTGCTTCTCGTGAAAGGCGATCCGATGCCGCCGGACGAGATCGATGAAGTCCGCCGGCGTGTAGCGCGAGAGCGCCGAGCGCGCGAACTGCGGGTTCTCGGAGAGATAGCGGTCGTGGCGCTCGGCCTCGACATTCGTGAAGTTGCAGCGGCCGCCGCCGGAGATGCGGATCTTTTCGCCGAGCCGCGTTGCATGTTCGATCAGCACGACGCGCGCGCCGCGCTGGCCGGCAACCGCCGCGCACATCATGCCGGCGGCCCCGGCGCCGATGACGGCGATATCGAAGCGATCAGGATCTGAGTGCGCCAAGGCGTCCGGTTCCGCCCATCGGGGAACCGGAGTATCGCCCGAAGCGCGCGCGGACTACGGCGCCGACTGCAGCGCGCCGATCATGCGCTTGCCGGCTGGAAGCGCGCGCAGCCGATACGGCTGCGGCGAGTCGGCGACATAGCCGGTGTCGGCCGGCGACGCGAGCGCAAGCTGCGGCTGGATCGCCGCAATCGGCCAGAAGTCTCCGCTGGCCGCGCCGGGCACGTTGCCTTCACCGACCATGAGATTGTTCTTCTGCGCCAACAGTGCCGGCGCGATGCCGTTCGACAGCGCGGCGTTGCCGGCGAAGAGGTTCGCCGTCAGCGTCGCCTGCTGCGTGTACGCGGCGAACGAGACGAAAGTGCCGCGGCCCATCGTGTTCACGAGCGTGTTGTGGATCAGCGTGACCGTGTTGGTCGTCCAGATGTTGCGCTCGGCGCCATAGGCGACCGCGGTGGTGTTGTCGGCCTTCGGGCCCTTGTGCAGCAGGTTGCCGCGCATGAACACGATGCCGCCGTCGGGAAAGTCGAGCAGGTAGCTCGAGGTGCCGTTGGCGCCATCGACGAAGTAACTGTTCTCGATGACGTTTTCCTTCGCGCGGCTCTTCAGGTTGTGGCCGATCTTCGCTTCGTGGAAGTAGCTCGCCACCACATGCAGGCGGTCGATGTTGCCGATGTAGATGTTGTGCGAGAAGCCGTCGCCGAAGCCGTTGCGCGCGAACTCCGAGCGCTCGATCGTCACGGTCACCGGCCCGCCGCCGCCGAGGATTCCGTCCTCGTTGTCGTAGAAGCCGGTGTTGCGCAGCACGAGGTGGCCGCTCTCGTGGCGGATGCCGGCGCCGTTCTGGTCCGGCACCTTGGCGTCGTGGAACTCGACGTTGACGATGGTCGTCGTGGCGGCGTTGTTCGGCGCGATGACCCAGATGCCCTTGCCCTGCGCGTCCTTGCCGTCGGCGAAAAGCCGCGCGCGACCACCGTCGCCGCAGATCACGAGATTGGCGGCGCGCCAGGTGGTGACGTCGCCGCGATAGTCGCCGGGCGTGATCAGCACCCGATCGCCGGCCTGTGCAGCGGCGGCCGCCGCGCTCGGTGTGGTGTACGTCTTGCCGGGGCCGACGAGCAATGTGCGACCGGTCGCAGCGGGGCAGGCGTCGGCACTCGGTGCCGGCGCTGGTGATGGGCCCGGCGGCGGTGCTGGAGTCGGCGCGGGTGATGGGCCTGGTGCCGGCGCGCCCGGCGACGGCGCAGGATCGCCCGGTGCCGGCGTCGGCGTGCCCGCAGGGTGGCGTCAACGTGACTGGCGGCGCAGCAGCGGTTGTGTCCGCTGCATCGGATCCGCCGCACGCCAGCGGCGGCGAGCGTGGCGATGGCCGCGGCAAACAGCCCGGCGCGTCGAGTCGATCGACATTCAGGTCCCCATCATGGTCTGGCCCGCGCGCAACTGCAGTCGGGCATCAACGGGCGAATTTTCCGCGAGCGCTTCGAGCAGCGGGCCGCGCTTTATCCCCTGCGCAGGCGAAGCCTGATGGATTCGCGCGGATGCGGCACGCGCGCGACCGTCGCGTCGGCGCGGCGGAAGAGCGCGCCTACTCGGTGGTGAAGAAAGCTCTTCATGCGTTCGACGAAGCTCTTCTCCTGCGGCGAATGCTTTTGCCCGCCCGCCTTGATCGCCTCGTCTAACTCGCGCAGCAGTTTCTTCTGCTTCTCGGTGAGCCGCACCGGGGTTTCGACAGTGACGTGGCAGTAGAGGTCGCCCGGGTAACTCGAGCGCACGCCCTTGATGCCCTTGCCGCGCAGCCTGAAGGTCTTGCCCGTCTGCGTGCCTTCGGCGATCGAGAGACTCGCCTTGCCGTTCAGTGTCGGCACGTCGACCTCGCCGCCGAGCGCCGCGGTGGTGAAGCCGACCGGGACCTCGCAGTGCAGATCGTCGCCGTCGCGCTGGAACACGCTGTGCGCCTTCAGATGGATCTCGACGTAGAGATCCCCCGGCGGGCCGCCGTTCATGCCGGGCTCGCCCTTGCCGGAGAGCCGGATGCGCTGGCCCTCGTCGATGCCATGCGGAATCGAAACCTCGAGCACCTTGTTCTTCTTCACGCGGCCCGCGCCGTTGCAGCTCATGCACGGATCGGCGATCACTTTCCCGCTGCCGCGGCAAATCGGGCAGGTCTGCTGGATCGAGAAGAATCCTTGCGACATGCGCACGCTGCCGTTGCCACCGCAGGTGCCGCAGGTCTTCGGGCTGCGTGCCCGGCTTGGCGCCTGAGCCGCTGCAGGTCTCGCAGGTGTCCCAACTCGGCACACGAATCTCGGTCGCAAACCCCTCGGCCGCCTGCTCCAGCGTGATCTCCATGCTGTAGCGCAGATCGGCACCGCGATACACCGCGCTGCGGCCACCGCGGCCACCACCGAAGATGTCGCTGAAGATGTCGCCGAACGCATCGGCAAAACCGCCGAAGCCCTCGGGTCCGCCACCGAAGCCGCCAGCGCCCTGGCCGAGCCCGGCGTGGCCGAAGCGATCGTACGTGGCGCGCTTGCCGGCGTCGCAGAGCACCTCGTAGGCTTCCTTCGCCTCCTTGAACTTTTCTTCCGAGGCCTTGCGAGTCCTCCCCGTTGTTGCGGTCGGGGTGGTGCTTCATCGCCAGCTTGCGATAGGCCTTGGTGATGTCCTGTTCGGACGCGTCCTTCGCTACACCGAGGACTTCGTAATAGTCACGCTTCGACATGGACTCCCCATTTGCATCTGCGCTCTCTTCCCCTGGCGCGCGCGCAGTTTACTGGCCGCTTTAAGCGTCATGGCTCGGGCCACTGCGCTTCAGGCTCGCATCGAGCTGGCGGTACAGCGCCTGCTGTTCGGCCGTCAGGTGGGTTGGAGTCTCCACCTGAACCTGCACGTACAGATCGCCGAATTCACCGGACTTCATGCCCTTCACGCCCTTGCCGCGCAGGCGGAAGCGGCGCCCCGGCTGCGTGCCCGGCGGAATCTTCATCGTTCACGTGGCCGTCGAGCGTGCCGACTTCGATCTCGTCGCCGAGCGCGGCCTGCGGCTGGCTGATCGTCGCGCGCGTGACGAGGTCGTCACCTTCGCGCTCGAAGCGCGGGTGCGGATCGAGATGGATCTCGACCAGCACGTCACCGGCCGGACCGCCGGCGAGACCGGGCTGCCCGCGCCCGACCAGCCGGATCTTCTGGCCTTCGCGGATTCCGGCCGGGATTTTCACTTCGAGCGTCTGCGTCGCGCCGTCGTTGCCCGGCACGGTGATGACCGTCTCGCCGCCGTGCGCCGATTGCTCGAGCGGAATGTTCATCCGATAGGTGAGATCGGCGCCCTTGCGCGGGCGCGGCGTGCCGCGCCGTCCGCCGCCCGCCCCGCCGAACAGACCTTCGAAGATGTCGCCCGGATCGCCTTCGAAGTGAAACTCCTCAAAGCCGCCGTCTGCGGGACCACCGCGGCTGCGCGCCTGGCGGAACACCTCGTTGAAGTCGAAGCCCGCTCCCGCGCCGGCGCCCGCACCTGCCGCCATCGACGGATCGATGCCGGCATGGCCGAAGCGGTCGTAAGCCGCGCGCTTTTCCTTGTCCGAGAGCACTTCGTAGGCTTCCTTCGCCTCCTTGAAGTGTCGCCTCGGCGTCCTTCCGGTCCTTGTTGCGGTCCGGGTGGTGCTTCATCGCGAGCTTGCGATACGCCTTCTTGATCTCGTCGTCCGAGGCGCTCCTCGGCACACCGAGAACATCGTAGAAGTCGCGCTTGTTGGCCATCTCTAATCGTTGTCTTCACTAACGCAAACGCCGGGTGCGGCGTTGCGGCCTGCACCCGGCGGTTCCGGGCACAGGCCCGGTCTTGGCGGCTGGCGTCCGCTTAGCCGCGCTTCACTTCCTTGAACTCGGCATCGACGACGCTTTCGTCCTCGGGTTTCGTCGCACCCTGCTGCGCGCCACCACCAGCACCGGCGGCCTGCGCACCCTGCGCCTGCACGGCCGCCATCAACTGCTGATGCGCTTCGGTCAGTGACTTCAGCTTGGCCTCGATCGCGGACTTGTCGTCGCTCTTGAGCGCGGCTTCGAGATCCTTCGCCGCCGCCTCGACGCGATCCTTCGTCGCTGCGCCGGCCTTGTCGCCGGCCTCGGTGACCGCCTTGCGCGCCTCGTGCACGGCCGCATCGGCCGTGTTGCGTGCCTGCGCGAGTTCGAAGCGCTTGTGGTCCTCGACCTTGTTGGCTTCGGCGTCCTTCACCATGCGCTGGATCTCGTCCTCGGTCAGACCCGAGTTGGCCTTGATCGTGATCTTGTTTTCCTTGCCGGTGTTCTTGTCCTTCGCACCGACGTGCAGGATGCCGTTGGCGTCGATGTCGAACGTGACCTCGATCTGCGGCATGCCGCGCGGCGCGGCCGAGATGCCCTCCAGGTTGAACTCGCCGAGCAGCTTGTTGCCGCCCGCCATCTCGCGCTCGCCCTGGTAGACCTTGATCGTCACCGCCGGCTGGTTATCCTCGGCCGTCGAAAACGTCTGCGCGAACTTGGTCGGGATGGTCGTGTTCTTCTGGATCATCTTCGTCATCACGCCGCCAAGCGTCTCGATACCCAACGAAAGCGGAGTGACGTCGAGCAACAGCACGTCCTTCTTGTCACCGGCGAGCACCGAGCCCTGGATCGCCGCACCGACGGCGACGGCTTCATCCGGGTTGACGTCCTTGCGCGGCTCCTTGCCGAACAGGTCCTTGACGACCTCCTGCACCTTCGGCATGCGCGTCTGGCCGCCGACGAGGATCACGTCCTGGATGTCGGACACCTTGACCCCGGCGTCCTTCAGCGCGGTCTTCACGGGCTCGACCGTGCGCTGGATCAGTTCCTCGACCAGCGACTCGAGCTTGGCGCGCGTCAGCTTGATGTTCAGGTGCTTCGGACCCGACGCGTCGGCCGTGATGTACGGCAGGTTGATCTCGGTCTGCGTCGACGACGACAGTTCGATCTTCGCCTTCTCGGCCGCGTCCTTCAGGCGCTGCAGCGCGAGCACGTCCTTCGACAGGTCGGCGCCCTGCTCCTTCTTGAACTCGGTGACGACGTAATCGATGATGCGCTGGTCGAAGTCCTCGCCGCCGAGGAACGTGTCGCCGTTGGTCGACAGCACTTCGAACTGCTTCTCGCCCTCGACGTCGGCGATCTCGATGATCGAGATGTCGAACGTGCCGCCGCCAAGGTCATAGACCGCGATCTTGCGGTCGCCCTTGCCGGTCTTGTCCATGCCGAACGCGAGCGCAGCCGCGGTCGGCTCGTTGATGATGCGCTTGACCTCGAGACCGGCGATGCGGCCGGCATCCTTGGTGGCCTGGCGCTGCGAGTCGTTGAAGTACGCCGGCACCGTGATCACGGCCTCGGTGACTTCGTGGCCGAGGTAGTCCTCGGCCGTCTTCTTCATCTTGCGCAGCACTTCGGCCGACACCTGCTGCGGCGCCAGGTCCTTGCCCTGCGCACGCACCCACGCGTCGCCATTGGGCGCCTTGACGATCGCGAAGGGCATCAGCTTGATGTCCTTCTGCACTTCGGCATCCTCGAAGCGGCGGCCGATCAGGCGCTTGACCGCGTACAGCGTGTTCTTGGCGTTGGTGACCGCCTGGCGCTTGGCCGGCGCGCCGACCAGGATCTCGCCGTCGTCCAGGTAGGCGACGACCGAGGGCGTCGTGCGCGCGCCCTCCGAATTCTCGATGACCTTCACCTGGTCGCCTTCCATCACCGCCACGGCGGAGTTGGTGGTGCCCAGGTCGATTCCGATGATCTTTGCCATGTTCGTCTTTCCCCTCAGCTTGAGCCGCCGGCCGTGGCCTGCGGGCATTCCTCGATGGTCGCTATATGCGCGCCATCGCTCTGGTTTCAACGCGGTACGTCCGCAGAATCATTTCGAAATCACGACCAGCGCCGGCCGCAGGATGCGGTCGGCGATCATCCAGCCCTTCTGCAGCACAGTGACGACCTGATTGGGCGCAAGCTCGGCAGTCGCAGGGACCGTCGAGATCGCCTGGTGCCGATGCGGGTCGAACTTCTGACCGACCGGATTGACCTCGGAGAGCGCATTTTTCTCGAAGGCCGAACGCAGCTGACGCAGCGTCAGTTCAACGCCCTCGCGCATCTTCTCGGGCATCGAGTCCTTCACCTCGAGCGCCTTTTCCAGGCTGTCGACGACCGGGACCAGCGATTCGGCGAACGACTCGATCGCGAACTTGTGCGCCTTCGCGATTTCGTCCTGGCTGCGACGCCTGATGTTTTCGCAGTCGGCCTTGGCGCGCAGATACAGGTCGTAGTTTTCGTTGGCCTTGGCCAGCGCGGCGTCGAGTTCCTTCTCGACATCCGGCACGGTGGCCGATCCGAGCGCCTGCTGCGCGGGGTCGGGCGCGCCTTCGGCTTTCGGCGGAACAGGGTCCACCGTCGTGGTGGATTCCGGGTCGGACATCTCTCCTCCAGCGTTTCTGTTTTGAATTCAGAGACTTACTCGAACTGAGGGCAATCGGCGGGAAATCAAGTCCGGCCCGGTCAAAGATTCCGGTCGGGCGCACAGCGCCGTGTGGGACGGTTCAGCGCGCCGCAGGGATCGCGCGCTTGCGGGACGAGCACACACACCCATCGGAAAGTGCGTGGCGCGTGGCTGCGCAGACAGTTCATCGCTTCGGATGAGAGGTCAACCGAGCGCTCTCGCGGTAACGTGGGACCGGATGATCTTCCCTCTGTCACAAGGCGTCAGTACAAAGGCGTCGGGCTCCTGACCTCATGGCCATCATGTCCGGAATTCCGCAAGAACCGTCGCAGCGAAGCGCAGAGTCGTTCGGTGCACAGGCGCCGATCGCGCTGCTCGGCCTGGCTGCGATCGCGATCATCGCGCTGATCAACGCCAATGCGCGGCCTGCGCGCCGACCGTACCGCCGCAGGCGACGACGCTCGCCTGCAGCGACTGCGGCACCGTGGTCGCGGTCCGGCAGTCGGCGCATTCCTCGCCGGTCTATTTCGTCGAGAGTCCAGATGCTCGACGGGTCAACCCGCGTGGTGCAGCAACTCGCGGCCGGGTTCAAGGTCGGCGACGTGGTCCAGGTCAACGGCAACGCGTTGTCGCTGCGGCGGCACGCATCCTGACCGGTCGGCTCCGCGCCGGCGTCTTCTCCTCAGTCCGCAGCACCCATCGTCAGCGCTCGACTGCGCGCGGCTTCGAGTTCCGTCCGCCGGCCTTCCGCGCCGCGCGCAACGGGCCAGCCGCGCATATGCTCGACGCATAGATCGGCGAGCGCGTGGATGAACGCCGGCGCACCATTGACGCACGGGATGTAGCGGTACTCGCGTCCGCCAGCGCTCAGGAATGTGTCGCGGCCTTCGATGGCGATCTCCTCGAGCGTCTCGAGGCAGTCCGCCGGAAAGCCCGGGCAGATCACGTCGACGACCTCGGCGCCGCCGCGCGCCAGCGCTTCGAGCGTCGGCGCCGTATAGGGCTGCAACCACTCCGCGCGGCCGAAGCGCGACTGGAACGTGATGACGTACTGGTCAGGCGCAAGGCCGAGCGCCTCGGCGAGCAGGCGCCCGGTCTTCTGACACTCGCAGTGGTACGGATCGCCAAGCCGCAGCGTGCGCTTCGGCACGCCGTGGAAGCTCATCACGAGTTTGCCGCCGCGCTCCTGCGCGCGGCCGTGACGCTGCCAGTGGTCGACGACCGTGCGGCGCAGCGCGGCGATGTAGCCGGGGTGATCATGGAAGTGCTTGATCCAGCGTACTTCGGGCACGTTGCGAGTGCGCTTCAGCACGTCGAAGACCGCATCGAGCGCCGAAGCGGTGGTCGTCGCCGAGTACTGCGGATACATCGGCAGGATCAGCAGCCGCTCGGTGTGGGCCTGCGCAATCGCGTGCAGCGCAGCGACGTATCGATGGCTCGCCGTAGCGCATCGCGAGCACGACGTCGACATCGACATCGCGCTCGCCGAGGTAGCCGCGCAGCAGCGTCGCCTGCTGCGTCGAGTGCACCAGCAGCGGCGACCCAGTCTCGGTCCAGATCTTCGCGTACTTGGCGGCCGACTGGCGCGGCCGCAGACGCAGGATGACGCCGTGCAGGATCGGCCACCACAGCAGCCGCGGGATTTCGACGACCCGGGATCGGAGAGGAACTCGCGCAGATAGGTGCGAACGGCCCCGGGCGTCGGAGCCGCCGGCGTGCCGAGGTTCACCAGCAGAACCGCCGTGCGGCCGGCAGAACCATGGCGAAACGGGGGTTCGGGCAGAAAAGGCATGTCTTTCGGGGCCTTTTGATGCGATCCACCGGACCGCCACGCGCCGCATTCTAGGGGTCCGGATATCGGGGATTGCAGCGGCGCGCACCGGCCTATTCATCCGGTTAGCCTAACCAATAGCCGCTAGCATCCCGGACATCCGGCGGATCGTTTCGATCGGGCGCGAGGGAAATAATCCCACGCCGGGGGCCCGGTTGAGACACTTAACAGCTTGAAAATCAACGTGAGCGTAGAGACTCCCGGAACCCCGATCCCAGCGGATGCGCTGCTGGAGGAAAGCGTTGCGATGCTGGCGCCGCTGGTGCGGCTGCTGGTGGCGAGCGGCGTGACCTATCCGCAGTTCACCACCGCAATGAAGACAGCTTTCCTGCGGGCCGCGCACGCTGAACTCGAGAGCAGCAACAAGAAGGTGACGGATTCGGCGGTCAGCCTGCTTTCTGGCGTACACCGCAAGGACGTGCGGGCGTTGACCTCGGACGGCGTGCTGCGTACACACGGGATCGACCGCATGCAGTCGCTGCCCGATGAGATCTTCATGCGTTGGACCAACGATCCGAATTACCTCGACGTCGACGGGATGCCGAAGGTGCTGCCGATGCGCGGCCGCACGCCTGACGAGGCCTCGTTCGAGCAGCTGGCCCAGTCGATTTCGCGCGATTTTCACCCGCGCTCGATCCTGGACGAACTCGTACGGCTCGGTCTCGCCGACGTGCAGGCCGAAACCGTGCGGCTGCGCGCGACGTCGTTCGTGCCGCGCGAGGACTTCGATCGCACGCTGAGCTATGTGCGCACGAACCTTGCCGATCATCTGGCCGCTGCCGCCGTCAACCTGCGGGCGGTGCAGCGAGGCGCGCCCGGACCATTCCTCGAACAAAGCTTGTATGCGGACGAGCTGTCGGCGGAGTCGGTGATGGAACTGCATCGGCTGGCGCGCCGGATCTGGGAGTCGGCGCTGCGGCGGATGTTTGCACTGGCCAACGAACGATCACAAATCGACGAGCAGGGCAGACCGGGATCTCAAGCGTTGCGCATGCGGTTCGGCACATACTTCTACTCGGAGGCGGACAACCCGCTGTCCGGAACGCCGGATCTGCCGCTCGAGGACACGAAGGACCCGAATCCATGAAGGCACTGAGACTCTTCGTCACGGCGCTCGTCGCGTTCGCCCTCGGCGCGTGCGGCGGTGGCGGCGAGATGGTCGCCCGCATCGGCGGCGGCGGCAGCGGAGCGCCCCCGACGACTGATGTCGGCGTCGGTGGCGTGGAGGGGTTCGGCAGCATCATCATCAACGGCCAGCACTACGACGAAACTGCGGGGCAGTTTCAGGTCGACGAGCGCCCGGACCAGCCGAGCGTGATCAGTGTCGATGCCGTGCGGCTCGGCATGCAGATGCAGTTCGAGAGCCAATCGAACCGGATCTCGAAGGCGCACGGTCGCCGCGGAGGTCATTGGACCCGTCAGCTCGGTGACGGCAACGGGCCTCGTCGTGCTGGGCCAGACGGTGCGCATCAACGCCGATGCGGCGAATTCCGACCAGCGTTCGACGGATTCACCGCGCTGTCCGACCTCGCGACGGGTGCGGTGGTCGAAGTCCATGGCCAGCGCAACGCCGCTGGCGAGGTGCTCGCGACCCGCATTGAATTGCGTGCGGCGCAGCGGCGTGCTGCGCGTCGTCGGCACCGTCTACCGACCTTGCCGCGGCAAGTTCCGCATCGGCGCGTTGACCGTGCAGGCAGGACAGGCGGCGATCGTGCCGACCGGGCAGACGCTCGCCAACGTGCAGCGGGTTGCGGTGTGGAGCGACCAGGCACTCGTCAGGCGGCGAACTGATCGCGCGCGTGATCCGGATCGGCGGGCTCGCTCTGCCCGCCAACGCCACGCTGACGGTCGACGGCGTCGTGACCGACTATGCATCCGCCGCCAGCTTCCGCATCGCCGGCGTCTCGGTCGACGCGAGCACCGCCGTTTTCGTCGGCGGCACTGCGACGGACCTGCGCAATGGCCGCAGCGTGCGGGCCTCGGGACCTTACGCGTCCGGCGTGTTGCGCGCAGCGCGCGTCGAGTTCCTCGGCGCGGCATCGGTGTCGGTGGAACTGAAAGGCGCGATCAGCGGATTCGTCGACACGGCGAGCGCCTTCCGCATCCGCAACACGGCCGCGCGCGTGACGGCGCAGACCATCTACGTCGATGGTGACGCGAGCAACCTCGGCAATGGCGTGCAGGTGGAGGCCGTTGGTGTGCTGGTCAACGGCGTCGTCGAGATCGCCCGACTCGAGTTTCAGGCACTCGCCAATAACATCGAGGCCGTGCTCTCCGGCACGGTCGCCGCGCCGCTCACGGTGGCGCCAGGACGGCACGCGCACGTTCCGGCTATCGCCGTTGCCGTATGACGTCAGGACCACGGCCGCGACGCAGCTACAAGAAGGGGGTCGCTGACCGACCTCGCGCTGGGCCGCAACGTGAAGGTCAAAGGCACCTACAACGGCACGCAGTTCATTGCGGATGAGATCGAGTTCATGGACAGCGTCCAGGACCCGCCGACTTTCGACGTCGACGGCATCGCCAGCAACGTCATGCCGGCCTCGGTGGTGGTCAATGGCAAGACCGTAGGACTTACCAACGCGACCACGTACACCAAGAACGGGGCCGCAGCGACGGCTGCCGACCTGAAGAACGGGCTGACGGTGGAGATCGTCGCCGTCAAGGTGAACGGCGACCTGGTCGCGGAATCGGTCGAGATCAAGGCAGCCGCGAGCGGCGCAGCGACGGTGCGCGGCATTGTCAGCGGCCGCGCCTCGTCGACCGCGATGGAGTTCCTGGTCGGTGCGCAGCGCGTCAGCGTCGCCGGCAATCCGAAGGTCATCCCCGGCAACAAGACGCTTGGCCGATATTCGCAACGGAACCGATCTCGAAGTCGAGGGAACGATCGCCAACGGGTTGCTGACGGCGACTCGGGTCAAGTTTAGGTAGACGCTCCTCGTGTACGCGACCGCTTCGCGGTCGCACGTGCACTCGTAGCGGCACGGCTCTCGCTTCGCGCAGCCGTTCAACACTAGTCAGTCGGCTGCGCTCCGGAGCGGCCGCGCGCTCCGCCGACTTGCAACTGCACGACACCTGCCCTGCGCTCCCGCCACGCGGGAGGGCTCGCGCTCCACCGTCCTCCCCGCCCGGCGGGGAGGGCATGAACGTAGTAGCGTGCGACAGCGCTTCGCGGGAGGGGTGCACGCCTTTGTTCTTCGGCGGAGCGCGCGGCCGCTCCGAAGCGCAGCCGACTAATCAGTTTTGAGCGCGTTTGAGCGTAGCGAGAACCGTACTCGCGAGCAAGTGCACGTGCGATCGGCAAAGCCGATCGCGTACACGAGGAGCGCTCTAGGCGTACCGCGGGAACAGCACGTTGTTCTCTAGGTGCACATGCTCGTGGATGTCGTCGATCAGCTTGCGCAAACCGACATACAGTGCACGCCAAGTCGGGCAGGCGTCCGCGGGGAGGTCCAGACCGTGAGTCAGGGTCTCGAGCCGCGCGATGCGCTCGCCGTGTTCGTCGTGTTCAAAACGCATCCGGCCGATTGGTGCGGCGATCATCGGATGACCGCCATGCAGCATCATCGGAAAGAGGATTTGCTCTTCCTTGGCCATGTGCTCGTCCAGCGCGACCGAGAACTCCTCGAGCGCCGCTTGCAGGCCCGCCGGCACCTGCGGGTGCGACACGTGACGCGCCTCGACGCGTGCGGCCAGCCGCACGAGCTCCGGCAGTTCGCGTCGGTGGGTTTCGTGGTAGCGCGCCAGGATGTGTTCGATCAGCGCCGGTGCGTCCTGCGGCGGTTCGGCGCTCGTCACTGCCAGTTGCGCGAGTTCCGACTCGATGACGTCGATTGCTACTGAACGCTCGGCCGCGGCCTCGGCCAGCGGCCGGGCGCCGCCGCAGCAGTAGTCGATCCGGTGTGCGCGAAACACCGCGGTTGCACCCGGCAGTTGCGTGGCGATCTCGGCCACGGTCCGATCAGCGTATCCCATGATTTCTCCTCGAAGAGACCGCATCAGTCTCCGGCGCAAAGCCGTGGCCGCGCTTGATGCGCGACAACCCGGTCAGGTCGAGGTAGCTGCGACTACCACCTTTGGTGAGTCGCCCCTCCCGCAAGACGACCGGTTCCTGCCCTTGTCTTCGGCGGAGCGCACGGCCGCTCCGAAGCGCAGCCGACTGATCAGTCTTGAGCGGTTCTGAGCGAACGCGAGAACCGTACCGCTGCGAGCTGCACGTGCGATCGGCGAAGCCGATCGCGTACAGCGAGCGAGCGCCTAGCTTTGCGACAAAGCGTTGGAAAGCAGCCTGGCGGTGATGTCGACGATCGGAATGACGCGTTCGTAGGCCATGCGCGTCGGGCCGACGACACCGAGGGTGCCGACGACCTTGCCGTCAACCTCGTAGGGTGCGACCACCATGCTCATCTCGTCCATCGGCGCCATCTGCGACTCGCCGCCGATGTAGATCTGCACGCCGTGCGCGCCGATCGACGTGTCAAGCAGGTGGATCAGCCGCGTCTTGTGCTCGAACAGGTCGAAGAGCCGCCGCAGCGTTTCGACGTCGGTCGCGAGGTCACTGACGCCGAGCAGGTTGCGCTCACCGGAGACGAACACCGGATCGGATTCCGCCTCTGCCTTGGCTTCACTTCCGGCCTGCACCGCAGCTTCCATCAGGGCCGAGATGTCCTCGGAGAGTCGCCGCAGCTCCGTCTGCAGGCGAATGCGCGCCTCGGCGAAACTCAGGCCGGCGAAGTGCTCGTTCAGCATGTTCGCCGCCTCGGTGAGTTGGGACTGCGAGAACGCCGACTGCGTCATCAGAATGCGGTTCTGCACGTCGCCTTCCGGCGTCACGATGATCAGCAGCACGCGCCGCTCCGACAGCCGCACGAACTCGAGCTGCTTGAACGATGACGAGCGGCGCGGCGTCAGGACCACGCCGGCGAACTGCGACAGGCTGGACAGCAACTGCGCCGCCGTCTGCATCGAGCGTTGCGGGTCACCGCCGCGCAGCTGGCCTTCGATGATATGGGTCTGCTGTTCCGCGAGTGGCTTCAGGGTCAGCAGCGTATCGACGAAGAAGCGGTAGCCGCGCGGCGTCGGCACGCGGCCGGCCGAGGTATGCGGGCTGGCGACGAACCCCATGTCCTCGAGGTCCGCCATCACGTTGCGAATCGTCGCCGGCGAAAGCTCCAGGCCCGACAGACGCGACAGCGCGCGCGAACCGACCGGCTGTCCGTCCGCGACATAGCGTTCGATCAGCGTCTTGAGCAGGGTGCGTGCGCGCTCGTCCAGCATGGCCAAATTCTATGTCGGTTGGCTCGCGCCCGACGCGGAAACCGACGGGCGAGCGGCCATGACGGCGTCCTGCATAATCGATGCATGTCCCAGGCCTTCCGGAACGTCGCGATCTTCGGCAAGCCCCGCGCGGAAGGCATCCGCGAGCCGCTGCTGGATATTGCCCGCATTGTGCAGGCCGCCGGCGGTCAGGTGCTATTCGAGCACGGCACCGCCGAGCACGTGGGGCTCAACGAGTTCGACCCCTATACGGTGCACGCAATCGGCAAGAAAGCCGACGTCGCGGTCGTGCTGGGCGGCGACGGCACCATGCTTGGCGTGGCGCGCGAGCTGGCACCTTTCGGGATCCCGCTGATCGGCATCAACCACGGCCGGCTCGGCTTCATGACTGACATCTCGCTCGACCAGATGGCTGAGGCGTTGCCGGCCATGCTGGGCGGCCGCTTCGAGACCGATCGGCGCGTCGTGCTCGATGCCGAGGTGCGCCGTGCCGGCAAGGTGGCCTACCACGCGATGGCCGTGAATGACGTGGTCATCTCGCGCGGCGTGACCGGCGGCATGGTCGAGTACACCGTGCGCGTCGACGGCGTGACGATGTACAACCAGCGCGCCGACGGCGTGATCCTCGCAACGCCGACCGGTTCGACGGCCTATGCACTTTCGGCCGACGGGCCGATCCTGCATCCGAATCTCGCTGGGCTGGTCCTGGTGCCGGTGGCACCGCAGACGCTTTCCAACCGTCCGATCGTGCTGCCTGACGACGTCGTCGTGGAAATCGAGATCACCGACGTGCGCGAGGCCAGCGCGCACTTCGACATGCAGGTGTATGCCAGCCTGGTGCCCGGCGACGTCGTGCGGGCGCGTCGCGGCAATCACCTCGTGACACTGCTGCATCCGGTCGGCTACAACTTCTTCGAGACGCTGCGAGGGAAGCTGCACTGGAGCCTGATGCCGAGCGAGTCGCACTCGCGCGGCTGAGCGGCACGGCGGTACCAACACCTCATCGCATGCTGGTTTCGCTGTCGATCCGACATTTTGTGATCGTCGACGGGCTCGAACTCGAGTTCGCACCCGGCTTCACTGTCCTCACCGGCGAGACCGGTGCCGGCAAGTCAATCCTGATCGACGCTCTGCTGCTCGCACTCGGTGAGCGCGCCGACGCGGACGTCGTGCGCGAAGGCGCCGCGCGGTCCGACATCGCGGCCGAGTTCCGCCCGACCGCGGCGGTCGCAGGCTGGCTTGCCGAACGTGAACTCACCGGCGACGATGCCGGCCTCGTGCTGGTCCGGCGCACTGTCGACGCCGGTGGTCGCAGCCGCTCGTTCATCAACGGCGCGGCGGTCACGCTCGCACAACTACGCGAGCTCGGCGAGCAACTGGTCGATGTCCACGGCCAGCACGAGCATCAGTCGTTGCTGCGGCCCGCAGCCCAGCTGGCCCTGCTCGACGAGCACGGCGCACTGGCAGAAGGCAGTGCTGCCGTCGCGCGCACGTTTGCCGAATGGCGGAGCGAACAGCTGGCGCGCGAGCAGGCCGAAGCGATGGCGGCCAGCGCGCTCGCGGAACAGGAGCGACTGCGCTGGATCGTCGAGGAGCTCGGGGCGCTCGCGCCTGCGCCCGGCGAATGGACCCAGGTCGAAGAGGAACACCGCAGACTGTCGCACGCCGCGGGCCTGCTCGACGGTGCTCGTGCGTCCGTCGATTCGCTGGGCGAGTCCGACAACGCCGCTGCCTCGCTGGTCGCCGCGGCGGCCACCCGCCTGGGGCAGCTGGCCAGCTACGACAGCCGGCTCGCGCCGATCATCGAACTGCTGCAGGGCGCACAGGTGCAGCTGGACGAGGCGGTGTCCGCGCTGCAGAGATACGTCGACCGTTCGGATCTGGACGTGTCGCGGCTGGCGGATGTCGAAGCACGCGTGACCGCGCTGCATGGGGCCGCGCGCCGCTTTCATGTCGCTCCGGAAGCGCTGAACGACCTGCTGGCCGAGTCGCGAGACAAGCTGGCAGCGCTGGCGGCGGCAAGCGACCTCGAGGCGCTGCGCGCGCGCGAAGCGGCGGCACGGGAACGTTACGACGATGCGGCACGCGCGCTCAGCCGGCTGCGCGCCGGCGCCGCCAAGCGTATGAGCGTCGAAGTAACGCGCGCGATGCAGGACCTGTCGATGGCCGGCGGACGCTTCGAAGTGCAGTTACATGCTGCCGAGCCCTCGGCGCATGGCAACGAGCGCGCCGAATTCATGGTCACTGCGCATGCCGGCGTTGCGGTGAAGCCGCTCGCGCGCGTGGCGTCGGGCGGCGAGCTGGCGCGCATCTCGCTCGCGATCGCAGTGATCACCGCCGCCGCGACCCCGGTGCCGACGCTGATCTTCGACGAGGTCGATGCCGGCATCGGCGGTGCGGTCGCCGAAACCGTCGGGCGGCTGCTGAAGCAGCTCGGCCAGAGCCGACAGGTGCTGTGCGTGACGCACCTGCCGCAGGTGGCTGCGCGCGGCGACCAGCACTACGCGGTCAGCAAGGCTGTCGATGCCGAGCAGCGGCCGCTGTCGACGCTGGAACGGCTCGAACGGCGCGCGCGCGTCGAGGAACTGGCGCGAATGCTCGGCGGCCAGGCGATCACCGAGACGACGCGCAAGCACGCGCGCGAAATGCTGGCCGGCTAGCTAGGGCCTGTTCACGCTATTCGGTGAGCTCGAGCAGCAGCTGCGCGGCTGCGAGGTCCGCGACCGCGGTTCCGACCGACTTGAAAAGCGTGATCTCATCGGGTGACATGCGTCCCGGCACGCCCCGGCCGAGTTCGGCGAGTTCGGCGACGATGGCAGAGCGCTCGATCACGCCGCGCTCGAGCGGCTCGACGATGTCGGCCGCCTCGGCCAGCGCGCCGGCATAGGTGTCGACGACGATCCGCGCGCTCGCAATGGCCTCGTCGTCGGCCTCGCGCATGCCGCGGCGGAAACCGCCGACCAGGTCGAGATGCGTTCCCGGCGCGAGCCACGCACCGCGGACGATCGGTTGGGTCGCGGTCGTCGCGCAGCAAATGATGTCCGCTTCGCGCACCGCGGCTTCGAGATCTTCGACCGCCTGCGCCGGCAGCCCTTCATCGCGCAGGCGCTGCGCCAGCGTCTGCGCACCCTCGCCGCGTCGGCCCCAGACCCAGAGCCGCTGCAGTGGCCGCGCGCACGCGTGCGCGTGCGCCATGTAGGGCGCGAGCGTGCCGGTGCCGACGATCAGCGCGTTGCTGGCGTCGGCGCGTGCCATATGGCGCGCCGCGAGCAGCGAGACTGCGGCCGTGCGCCGCAGCGTCAGCGCCTCGCCGTCGATCACGGCGCGCGGCACACCGGTCGAGCGCTCGAACAGCAGATAGACTGCATTCACGCTCGGGTGTCCGAGGCGGCGATTGCCGGGCATGACGGTCACCAGCTTGGCACCGAGCGCGCGATCCGACCACGCCGGCATCAGCAGCAGCGTGTCGCTGTCGGACAGCGCATGGGCATGCCGCAGCGGCGCCACCGGCGCGGCGGCGAGCATCGCGCCGATCGCGTCCGCGAGCCGATCCAGATCGAGCGCGGCGTGGACCTCGCGCGCCGGGTAGAAGCGCATCAGCGCGAGTCGGCGGTGAAGCTGCCCGACCGGCCGCCGTGCTTCTCCAGCAGCCTCACGTCACTGATCACCATGCCGCGATCGGCCGCCTTGCACATGTCGTAGATCGTCAGCAGTCCGACCTGCACGGCGGTCAGCGCCTCCATTTCGACGCCGGTCGGACCATGCGTCTCGACGCGGGCCGTGCACTCGACCGCATGGCTTGTGTCGTCCAGTGTGAAATCGACCACGATGCGCGTGATCGCGATCGGATGACACAGCGGCACGAGCTCGGAGGTGCGCTTCGCGCCCTGGATGGCAGCGACGCGTGCGACGCCGAGCACATCGCCTTTGCTTGCGGTCCCGGACCGAACCAGCGCCAGCGTGGCCGGCTGCATCGAGATGCGGCCGGCCGCCACCGCAACCCGATGCGTCGCCGGTTTGTCGCCGACATCGACCATGTGGGCCTGTCCGGAATCGTCAAAATGCGTCAGGGGCTTCATCGGGCGGCAACAGGTCGCGGGTGGGAACGAAACATCGGGCTGGTTATCATACGGACGATACAGACGCGGGCGCGCTAGCGCCCGGAATCACATGCGGGCGCCGTCGTGCCCCGGTTGACATGGAGGCGGGCGCCAGCGCGCCCCGGCTAGCTCCTTGAGCACCATTTTCTCCTCACTGCGCCTCGGCATCGTCCTGCTGCTCGCGTTCGTGCTGGCAGCTCCGGTCGCATTGCCGGCGCGCGCACAGTCGATCGAGCTGCCGGCGCTCGGTGAGGCCGGCTCCGAGGAACTGTCGCCGGCGCAAGAACGCAGGATCGGCGAGCAGATCATGGCGCAGATCCGGCGCGATCCGGATTACCTCTCCGATCCGGAGTCGACCGAATACATCAACCGCCTCGGCTACCAGCTCGTTTCGTTCAGCGCGGCGCGCTCGCAGGACTTCCAGTTCTTCATCGTCCGCGATCCGATGATGAACGCCTTCGCGCTGCCGGGCGGGTTCATCGGGGTACACAGCGGGCTCATCCTGCGGGCGGAGAACGAGTCCGAACTCGCCGGCGTGCTCGCACACGAAATCGGCCACGTCTCGCAGCGGCACATCGCCCGGATGCTGGGCAACCAGAAGGACTCGATGGCGATCCAGATCGGCGCACTGCTGCTCGCGATCCTCGCGGCGCGCGCCGGCGGCTCGTCGGGCGGGGACCTCGCGCAGGCGGCGATCTTCGGCGGCCAGGCCGCAGCGCTGCAGCAGCAGCTCAACTTTTCGCGCGACGCCGAGCGCGAGGCCGACCGCGTCGGCTTCACCACGCTGGTCAACGCCGGCTTCGACGGTCACGGCATGGAAAACTTCTTCGGCCGCCTGCAGCAGGGCTCGCGGCTGTACGAGGGCACGGCGCCGGCATACCTGCGCACGCACCCGATGACGGTCGAGCGCATCAGCGATATGCAGAACCGGTCGCGCAACCTGCGCTTCAAGCAACGGCCCGACCCGATCGACTTTCAGCTGGTCCGGGCCCGACTGCGGGTGCTGCAGGAAACGACGGTGCAAGGCTGGCGCGACCAGCTCGACTACTTCAACCGTCAGATCAAGGAGCGCGCCTCGTCATCCGAGGCCGCCGCCTATTACGGCGCAGCGGTGGCCGCTCTGAAGGTCAACCTGCCCGACATCGCGTACGAGGACGCGCTCGCGGCGCGCAAGGCGACCGGGGCGTCGTCGGTGATGCTCGACAAGCTCGTGTCGGAGACGCGCTTCGCCGCCGCGAAGACCGACGAACAGCGCAAACTGGCCCTCGATACGGCGCGCGACACGGCGGCGCGCTACCCGCTGTCGACAGTCGCCGTCGCCCATTACATCGATCTGCTGAACCGCTCGCAGCAATACGAGCAGGCGATCGCCGTGCTGCGAGATCAGTCCGCGATCACGCGCTCCCAGCCGTCGTACTACGCGCTGCTCGGACGCAGCTATGAAGCGCTCGGCCGCAAATCACTGCAGCACCAGGCGATCGGCGAGATGTATGCGCTGCTGGGTGTCAAGACGGCCGCGCTGCAGCAAATGGAAATCGCGCGACGCTCCAACGACGGCGACTTCTACACGATGTCGGAGATCGACGCGCGGATCAGGGAACTGCAGTCCGACGTCAAGCGCGAGCAGGACGCGATGCGCCAGACGGTCGGGCGCGGACCGTAGCGCCAGAGCATGCCTTCCCGACGGCATACGCTTATGCGCCGTTGGCGCAAGAGCGGCCGCCGGAATCCGTACAATTGCGCGCCGCACCAGCCTCCCGTGCACGTGACCGCTGCCGGGAACGGAAACTCTGCCTGATGAATTCGCTGACTACCTCAGAAAACGTACAACTGGCCGCGCCGGTCGATATCACCGGCGCGATAGAAACGGACGCCGTCATCGTCGGCGCGGGACCGGTGGGGCTGTTCCAGGTCTTCGAACTCGGGCTGCTCGAGATCAAGGCGCACGTGGTCGATTCGCTCAATGACGTCGGCGGCCAGTGCGTCGAGCTCTATCCCGACAAGCCGATCTATGACATTCCTGCGGTGCCGGTGTGCACCGGCAAGGAATTGACCGACAGCCTGCTGAAGCAGATCGAGCCTTTTGGCGCGAGCTTCCATCTCGGGCAGGAAGTCAGCGTCCTGCAGAAGCAGGCCGACGGACGCTTCTTCGTCGAAACGATCAAGGGCACACGCTTCCTGACCAAGGTCGTGATCATTGCTGCCGGTGTCGGGTCGTTCCAGCCTCGGACGCTGAAGGTGCCCGGGATCGAGAAGTTCCTCGGCGCGCAGCTGTTTTACCGCGTAAAGGATCCGGCGCAGTTCCACGGCAAGAGCCTCGTCATCGCCGGAGGCGGTGACTCGGCACTCGATTGGGCGCTCGATTTCGCCGGCAAGGCAGAGAGCATCGTGCTGGTACACCGGCGCGATGGATTCCGCGCCGCTCCGGCCTCGGTGGCCCGTATGAAGGAGCTGTGCGAAAAGCTGGAAATGCAGTTTCTCGTCGGCCAGATCAGCGGCTTCGAGGAAGCGAGCGGTCGCATGACCGACGTGCGAGTCACGTCGCTCGATGGGCTGACCCGCCGCGTGCCACTCGATGCGCTGCTGGTGTTCTTCGGACTGTCGCCCAAGCTGGGCCCGATCGCCGACTGGGGTCTCGATCTCGAACGCAAGCAGATCCTCGTCGACACCGAGAAGATTCGAGACCAACGTGTCCGGCATCTTTGCGGTCGGCGACATCAACCTGTATCCGGGCAAGAAGAAGCTGATCTTGTCGGGCTTCCACGAGGCCGCACTCGCCGCCTTCGGGGCGACGAGGTACGTCTTCCCCGAACGCAAGGTGCACCTTGCAGTACACGACGACGAGCCCGAAGCTGCACAAGATTCTCGGCGTCGAGTCCCCGGTCTTCGACTGATCGACGCGCCCGGTCGCTTCGGGTGCGCCGCCGCTGATTGCGGCGCTGTGCGGATCGCCCGCCGCGACTCAGGCAGGCTGCAACACGTACCCGAAGCGTTCGGGTGCCGCATCGGCCTGCAGTCGCTCGAGCTCGACCTCGCCCTGCAGACCGAGAACCTCACCACGCATTCGCATCAGCGGTCCGCGTCCCGCGAGCCAGGATTCGAGTTCGGCGTCGTCCGGCAGGTCGACCGTCGAGCCGTGCGCAGCGCTGCAAACGCGCGTGCGGCATCGGCCGAGTCGACGAGACCGAATCCGAGTTCAGTGCGCAGGAAGAGCCGCCCGCATCGTCGAGCCAGGCACCGCTGAGCCGAGTCGCCGCGGCGCCGGTATGTGCCCGCACCTCGGCCCGCGCCGCGTCCGATCCGATTCGCCAGATCCATGGCGTGACTTCGAGCGCGACGTAGACGCGCTGCGGCCCATTTTGAAAGAACCAGCGACCGCGCTCGTCGCTGGCGTAGTTGCGGCCGATGAAGGCGCAGATCGCTGCATTGGCGATCGGCTCGCCGCGCAAGCGCCATTCGCCACGCGCGGTCAATGCCAGCCAGCCAAACACGGCCGGCACATTCGGCCACTTCGCGATCGCGGCGATGACGCTGGAGTCCATGACGAAGGATAGAGCGGGAGCGCAGGCGCCTGGACGCGACCCGCGCGATATCTAGACGCCGCGGATGAAGAATCCGAACAGCCGCTGCGGCAGGAAGTCGAGGCGCCCCGGCGGCGGCCCGCTCGCAAACCCGATGTGGCCACCGCCCGAAGGCTGCTCGAGGCGGACGAAGCGTGAGACATCGTGCGGCCGCGGCAGGCTCGCGGCCGGAACGAACGGGTCGTTCAGCGCGTTGAGGACGAGGTGCGGCACGCGTACGCCGCCGAGCCACGGCTTGCCTGACGCACGCGACCAGTAGTCTTCGGTGTCGCGGAAGCCGTGCACCGGCGCCGTGTATTCGTTGTCGAACTCGTACAGATTGCGGCTGTCGCGCAATCGATCGGCATCGGCGATGCCGGGAAAGCGACCGAGCTTTGCCAGCGCCTTCGGCTTCAGCGTCGCGAGAAACATGCGCGTGTAGAGCCGATTGAAGCCGCGCCCCAGCGCCGCGCCGCCAGCGGCCAGATCGAGCGGCGAACCGATCGACGCCGCCGCTGCGACGAACTGCGCATCCTCCGCGCGCTCGCCGAGCCACTTTGCCAGCATGTTGCCGCCGAGCGAGATACCGACTGCGTGCAGCGCGGCGTCGGGCCAGCGCGCATGCACGCGCCGCAGGATCCAGTCGCCCTCGGCAGAGTCGCCGGAGTGGTACGCGCGTGCGAGCAGGTTGACCTCGCCGGAGCAACCGCGGAAGTGCACCACCAGTGCGCGCCAGCCGCGATCGGCCGCCGTGCGCATCAGCACGCGCGAATAGTGGCTACGCGAATTGCCTTCCAGGCCGTGAAAGAGCACCAGCAGCGGTGCCGCCGCATCGGCAGGTTCCGGGCAGCGCGAAATCGACATCGATAAAGTCGCCGTCGGGTGTGTCCCAGCGCTCGCGCCGATACTCGACGCGCGGCAGCGGCACCAGCTTCGCCGCGAAGATCGTCTGCAGGTGCCCGCCCGGCAGCCAGACCGGCGCGCGCGTAGACCTTGTCGCCCGGAGCGTTCAATGCAGGATCGCGTGCGGCTCCGACGCGCTGACGACCTCGCCGCCGTTGGCCTGCGACGCATGGTGCAGCACCATCTTCCAGCCGGCGGATGTCTTGACGTAGGCGTTGGTGGCCACGACGTTGACGACCTGCTGTGCCTTGCCTTCGCCCACCAGCACTTCCTCGATCACGTTGTGCACGGCAACCGTCGGTGTGTCGAGTGACTTGCGCGACGTGCCACGCACATGCAGCGGCCCGCTCGACAGGATCGAATTCCACGATGCACGGACCGCTGCGTAGCCGAGCAGCCGCGGCCCGTTCGGATGCACGCAGACCACGTCGTCGTCCTCGAGCCAGAGGTCGACGACCGCTTCGGCGTCCGCCGCTTCGAGCGCTTCATAAAACGCGCGCTCGCATTCCTCGGGCGAGGCGAACAGCAGCGGTTTCGTCAGGCGGGACATCGCGCGTTGCCCAGCTCAGTGCCCGTGCACCACTTCGCCGGGTTTGAGCCGATAGACCGTGCCGCAGTACGGGCACATCGCCTCGCCGGTCGTGAGGTCGAGGAACACCCGCGGATGATGGTTCCACACCGGCATCGCCGGGTTCGGGCAGAAGGCGGGCAGCTCGCGCGCCGTCAGCAGCACCACATGCGGTTCCTGCGCGGGCCCCGCCGGGAATGTGTCCTTGGCGCTCATACCAGCGTCAGCCAGTGGTGATACTTGGGCGCGCGGCCGTTGACGACGTCGAAGAACAGCGACTGGATCTGTCCGGTGATCGGGCCGCGCTGGCCGGCGCCGATCGTGCGCCCGTCGAGTTCGCGGATCGGCGTCACCTCGGCGGCAGTGCCGGTGAAGAACGCCTCGTCGGCGAGATAGACGTCGTCGCGCGTCATCGGCATCGGCGCGACCGGATGCCCGAGGTCGCGCGCCAGATCGATGACGGTTGCACGCGTGATGCCGGTCAGCCCCGACACCATTTCGGGTTCGAACACGTTGCCGTTCTTGACGATGAAGAGGTTCTCGCCGGCGCCCTCGGCGACGAACCCCTGCGTGTCGAGCAGCAGCGCCTCGTCGTAGCCGTCGCGCACGGCTTCCTGGTTGGCCAGGATCGAATTGACGTAGTGGCCCGCGGTCTTGCTCCGCACCATCGAGACGTTGATGTGGTGGCGCTGGAATGACGAGGTCTTCACGCGGATGCCGCGCTGCAGGCCTTCTTCGCCGAGGTAGGCGCCCCACGGCCACGCCGCGATCGCGACGTGCACCGCGGCGCCCTTCGGGCTGACGCCCATTTTTTCCGAGCCGTAGAACGCGAGCGGGCGCAGATAGCAGGACTCGAGCTTGTTGGCGCGGACCACTTCGCGCTGCGCCTCGAACAGCTGCTCGCGGCTGAACGGGATCTCCATCATGAAGATCTTGGCCGAGTTGAAGAGCCGTTCGGTGTGCTCCTTCAGCCGGAAGATCGCCGGGCCGCGCTCGGTCTTGTAGGCGCGCACACCCTCGAACACCGCCAGACCGTAGTGCAGCGAATGCGTCAGCACGTGCGTCGTGGCGTCGCGCCACGGCACCAGCTTGCCGTCGTACCAGATGAAGCCGTCGCGGTCGGCCATCGACATCGCCGCTCTCCCCTCTTGAGCCTGCGGCGATTCTAGCCGCGGCGACCGGGCGGCTGCGCAGGCGCTACGGCGCGCCCAGCAACAGGTACAGACTCCAGCGTCCGGCGCCGACACCAACGCCGAGGTACAGCGGGCCGACGAACGTGTCTGCGCCGAGGAAGATCGAGCTCGACCACACGGTTCCCGGCGACGGCAGGCCATCGACCCGATCGCTGATGCGGGCAACTTCTGCCGAGCCGCCGACATAGACCCCGGTCCCGAGCAGATCCGGCAGCGGAATCGTGCGGTTGTAGTACATCAGTCGTCCGAATGCGTACTGCCGGCCGACGAACTCGTTGAGCTGATAGGCCGACAGACGCAGCGGACCGCCGAGCGAGAACTGCTCGTAGGCCGGCATGTCGGAGTCGAGCGATGAGCCGCCTTCGACACGGAGATTGAACGTATGCGGGCCCCAGCTCTTGATGCCCCGCGCCGAGGCCTGCAGCCGGCTGTAGCTCGTTTCGGAACCGAGCGAGTCCATCGCGGCATACGCGGTCGCGAGGAGCGAGTAACCCTTGCGCGGGAACCACGCGGCATCGACCTGATCGATGAACAGTGCGGCGCGCAGGCCGGCCGTGGTCTCGCGCGTCGAGGGCAGCACCGGAGAACCGGTGTCGACCCGCGCATAGACGCGCGACATGACATACCCCGCACGCAACTGGCCCCAGGTGCCGAGTACCGCACCGCCATCGAGGCCGCCCTGAGTGACGCTGACGAGGTAGTCGGCGACTTTCTCTTCGCCGTCGAAGACGCTCCGCGTCTGCTGCCCGATGTAGAAGCTCGGCGCGACGAACCATTTGCCGGCCTCGTTCAGCGGCTGGTAGAACTCGGTAGACAAATGCGTGTCCTGTCCGACCTGTAGCTCGCTGGTCCACTCGGCGCCGAGGCGATTGATCCAGGACTTGCGGTACTGCACCAGCGCGTTGAATTGGCTGTCGCCGGAAAAATCGCTGGCGAGGCCGAGACCGAAGCGCAGGTAATCCGGCCCCCACGACTTCTCGACCGGCTCGATGAGCATCGCGCGCGGACCGGTTTCGCCGCCGACGATCCGATAGCTGATGCTCTCGTAGTCGCCGGTGCCGTAGATGCGCCGCAGGTCGGCGCCGAGCTTGTCCTCGGTCAGCGGCTCGCCCGGCTTGCTCTCGATCAATGCTTCGGCGACCGCAGGGTTGGTGCGCTTCAGCCCCTCGACGCGGATCGCGTCGACCGTGCCGAGCGCCTTGGACTCGGCGACCTGATGGCTGCGCAGCGCGGCGTACTGCTCCGGCGACACGCTGTAGCGGCTGAGCTTGTCGGCCAGCGCGCGGGTCGAGTCCTCGCCGATCTTGATCGCATCCTTCGCACGCTCGAACGTGCCGGCCGAGATGTCGCCGAGGTCCGGCGCGATCAGCACGTCGTTCGGGCCGAGGCTCTTGATCTGCTGGTCAACCGTCTGCTTGCCGAGAAAGTTGATCAGCTGCGCCGTCACGCTCAGCGCTGAAGTGATCTCGTCGCGCTTCAGCGGCGGCGTCGAGATGTTGACCGCGATGATCACGTCGCCGCACAGCTTGCGTGCTTCGTCGATCGGCAGGTTGTTGGCGATGCCGCCGTCGACCAGCAGCCGGCCGTCGATCTCGACCGGCGCGATCGCGCCCGGCACCGACATGCTGGCGCGCATCGCCTGAGCCAGGCTGCCGTGCGAGAGCACGACCGAGTCGCCGGTCTCGATGTCGGTGGCCATCGCCCGGAACGGGATCGGCAGCTTGTTGAAGTCGCCGATGCCGAACGCCGGCGTCGCGAGCTCGCGGAAGAATGACTCGATCGACACGCCGGCGATCACGCCCTTTGGCAGTGCGAGGCCGTCCTTGACACCGAATTCCGGCTTAAAAAGCGTCTTGTAGTCGTCAACCTTGCGCCGGACCGCGATCTCCTTGCGCGGCGGCGCGTCGCGGAAGATCGTGTCCCAGTCGGCCGCGAGCACCGCCTTCTGCATCTCCTGCGGCGAGCGTCCCGACGCAAATGTTCCGCCGACGACGGCGCCCATGCTCGTGCCGGTGACACAGCTGATCGGAATCCGCATCTCTTCGAGCACTTTCAGCACGCCGACATGGGCGATGCCGCGCGCACCACCGCCCGAAAGCGCAAGGCCGATCCGCGGTTGCGCCGCTGGTGCACTGCTGACGACCGGCGCGGCCGGCGGCGTGCCAGGTGCCGGGAGTGCAGGTGTCCGCTCGGCCTGCGCCGCGGCAGTTGTCGCAACGACCCAGCAGGCCAGCAGCATCGCCGCGCACCGGGCGCGGATGCATCGTTTCATGTTCCCTCTCCACAAAATCGGCGGCAGGCGTGTTCCCGCTGGGTGCCTTCCGAACGACGCGGACTATACGGTGGGCAATGCGGTGCCGACGCGATCCGCGCCGCGACCGCGTTGCGCGGCGAAGCGTCGATGCGGGGCGCGCCGACGCGCCGAACAGCGGCAAGCTACGCTCCGCCGCGTGCCGATGTCACTCCGCTCTCCGTTCGGCCGCGATGCCGAGGCCGACGTCCGCCGCGATGCGTTCCGTCAAGGCGTGCGCAGAGGCGCGCCGCTGCTGTTGCCGACCGCGATCTGGGGACTGGTCGCTGGTGTCGCGATGGTCAAGACCGGCCTCAGCGTGGCGCAGGCGCTTGCGATGACGCTGTTGGTTTACGCCGGCAGCGCGCAGATGGCGGTGCTGCCGCTGATCGCGGTCGGCGCGCCGGTCGGAATTGCGCTGCTGACCGCCACCATCGTCAATCTCCGCTTCGTCATCTTCTCCGCGACGCTCTGGCCGTACTTCGGTCACTTGCCGCTCGCACGACGGCTGGTTCTCGGCTACTTCGCGGTCGACATGACGGTCGCGATCTTCGTCGCGCACCAGGCCGAAGCGCCGACGTCGCAACGCGGCGGCACGGCGCAGCGCTGGTTTTATCTCGGCATTGCTGTTGCGACATGGATCGCGTGGCAGTCCGCGTCCGTGCTCGGCATCCTGCTCGCAGGCCTGATTCCGACGACGGTGGGGGCTCGAGTTCGCCGCGATCCTCGCGCTGATCGTGATGATCGCACCGATGCTCAAGGGCCGGCCGGCGGTGGCCGGCTGTGTCACCGCGGGCGTCATCGCCGTGCTTGCGGCGCGCGTTGCCGCTGAAGCTCGGTCTCGTGCTGGCGGTCATCGCCGGCGTTGCAGTCGCGATGGCCGCCGATAGGTCGGCTGAGCGCGGTCGCTCCGAGGTCAAGCCATGATGGCGCCCAGCGACATCTGGCTGACGATCGCGGGACTGACGGCGATCACGATCGTCACGCGCAACGTGTTTCTGCTGCTCGGTCACCGCGTGACGCTGCCACAACGGGTGCAGCACGCGCTGCGCTATGCCCCCGCCTGTGCGCTCGTGGCGCTGATCGCGCCCGAGCTCATGCTCAATACGGCAACGATGACGCTGGATCCGGCCAACCCGAAGACTCGCCGCCAGCCTCGCCACGGTGGCGATCGCTGCTGCTGACCCGGCGGCGCAGTACTCGCGATCGCCGTCGGCATGCTCGCCTTCACGCTGTTGCGCCTGGTCTGACAGGCCGCAACGGTCTCAGCGTGCGTGCAGCGCTCGTACGGCAGGCAGGACCCACAGCGCGAGCAGCACCGTGGCCAGCGCGACGACCGACGCTGCGCTGAAGAATGCCGTCGACGCACCCGCGCCGTGCCAGATCCAGCCGAAAACCGCCGAGGCCGGCAGCAGCAGCAGACCCTTGGTGAGGTAGTACCAGCCATAGGCGCTGCCCAGCGAATTCGGACGTCACGAGATCGGCGATCAGCGCACGCTCGGCGCCTTCGGTCGCCGCCATGTAGAGCCCGAGCAGAACCGCGATCGGCCACAGCAGTGTCGCCTCTCCGACGAGCGCCAGCGCCACGAACAGCAGCGCGTGCACGCTCCAGCCGCCGATCAGCAGTGGCACGCGGCCGATGCGATCCGACCATGCCGAAAGCGGCACCGAGAGCAGCGTCGAAGTGGCCGCGACGACCGCCCACAGCAGCGCCACGCGGGTCGGCGCCATTCCCAGTTCGGTGGCGCGCAACAGGATGAACGCATTGGACGCCTGGCCGAGCGTGAACAGGGCCAGCGCGACCAGCATTCGGCGAAAGGCCCCTGGCAGCGTGCCGAACGTCCACTCGGGGCGGCGCTCCTGTGGCGCCTCGAGCTGATCCGGCTCGCGCAGCGCCAGCGCCAGCGCGACGCATAGCGCCCCGGGCAACGCCGCCCACAGCAGGATGTCGCGGATCGGCACGTGCAGCGCGAGCAGCGCCGCCGCGAGCAGCGGCCCGACGACCGCGCCTGCGTTGTCGAACGCACGATGCAGCCCGAAACGCGAGGCCGCGCTGCGCGGCCGGCACCGCGTGCGCGAGCAGTGCATCGCGCGGCGACGAGCGCAGTCCCTTGCCGAGCCGGTCCAGCACGCGTAGCAGCAGCAGCAGCGGCCACACCGTGACGAAGGCGATCGCAGGCCGCGCGAATGCGGCCAGTCCGTAGCCGACAACGACAAAACCCTTGGCGCGCCGCACGCGGTCGTACCAGACGCCGGACACGAGCTTCAGCAGCGCCGCTGTGGCTTCGGCCGCACCTTCGATCAGCCCGAGTGCGCGCGGGCCGGCGGCCAGCACCGTCGCGAGGTACAGCGGGATCAGCGGATAGACCAGTTCCGACGCTGCGTCGTTGAGCAGGCTGATGACGCCGAGCACCCAGACCGTCGACGGCAGCGCGCGCAG
The DNA here is from genome assembly GCA_963707445.1 of uncultured beta proteobacterium. GTDB lineage: Bacteria > Pseudomonadota > Gammaproteobacteria > Burkholderiales > Burkholderiaceae_F > JALORV01. Next base: position 181,643 of record CAVPPW010000002.1, read on the forward strand.
CGAACGCATCATGGCTGCACGAAGACCGCGTGCCAGAGGCGCCGGACCGCTTCGGTCTCGTGCTCGACAGCCTCGGGCTCGATGCGGGCGCGCTCCGCGCCATTGAGCCGCAGGCGGTGCTGGATCTGGCGGAACGTGCGGTACGCGTCAGCCACGCGACCTGCGAGCCCGACGTCGATGAAGCCCATGCTGCCCGCCATCCGCAGCAGCGTGATGTTGCCGAGGTTGCGGATCAGCTCGGGATGCTCGTGCGCATGGGCGAGCACCAGGTATTGCACGATGAACTCGATGTCGACCATGCCGCCACGATCGTGCTTGAGGTCGAACAGCGCACTCGTGTTCGGGTGACCTTCGAGCATCCGTTGGCGCATCGACAGCACTTCGCTACACAGTTTCGGCAGGTCGCGCGGCCGCGCGAGGATCCACGCGCGCTCGTCCTCGAAGCGCTGGCCGAGCGCGGCATCGCCGCAGCTGAAGCGGGCGCGCGTCAGCGCCTGCGTTTCCCACACCCACGCGCCGTGGCCGTCCTCATTGCGCTGGTAGCGCGAAAACGCATCGAACGACGAGACCATCAGCCCGGCGTTGCCGTTGGGCCGCAGCCGCAGGTCGATGTCGAACAGGATGCCCGACGAGGTCTGAGTCGTCAGCCAGATCACCAGCCGCCGGGCGAGTGTCGAGTAGACCTCGGCTGCGTCCGGATCAGCGTCGTCGAAGAGGAAGATCAGATCGAGGTCGGAGGCATAGCCGAGTTCCTTGCCGCCGAGCTTGCCGTAGGCAACGACCGAAAACACCGGCTCTGCGCGATGCCGCTTCGGCACGGTCTTCCAGGCACACTCGAGCGTCAGCGCGAGCGTGGCGTCGGCCAGCGCCGACAGATGGTCGGCGAGCCGCTCGACCGTCAGGCGGCCGTCGAGGTCGGCCACGAGCAGCCGGAACACCTGCGCGTGGTGGGCATCGCGCAGCAGGTTCATCTGGACTTCCTGGTCGCCGTCCGCTTCGTCGAGGCGCGACGCGCACACCCGCAGCCCAGGCCGACCAGTCGGGCGTGTGCTCGTTGTCGAAAGTCTCGACGCGGTCGTCGAGCAGTTCGTCGAGCAGGATTGGATGCCTGACGAGGTAGTCGGTGGCCCAGCGGCTCGCGGCGAGCAGCCGCATCACGCGATCGAGCGCGGCAGGAAACTGATGCAGCAGCGAGACGTAGGTGCTGCGTCCGGCAATCACGTCGATCAGCTGGGCGAAGCGCGCGAAGAGTTCGTCCGGCCCGATGTCGTGCGAGGCGCCGGCGCCGCGCGAGCGTTCGGCGGCCGCACGCAGTCCGGCGCCGAGCAGCTGCTCGATCCGGGTGCGCGCCGCCGGCTGGGTGACCTGCACCCGACGCGATGCCAGCACGCCGCGCAGCCGCTGCGCTGTGGCCGCCGGATCGCGAAAGCCGGTGAGTTCGAGATGATCGATCAGCGCGTCGTCTGCTCCGCTCGCATCGTTCGACCCGTTCGCGAACGCGCAACGGCGCGCCCTGCGCGGCCGGTTCGACGAACACCGAGTCGAACGCAGCGGCGACGTCCTCGCGCACGCCGTGGTACCGCTCCAACAGCGCCTCCGCGCTCGTTTCACCCATCAGCGCGGCCACCCGTGTGCGCGCGTCCGGGTCCGCGGGCAGCGTATGCGTCTGGGCATCGTCGACATACTGCAGCGCGTGCTCGAGGTTGCGCAGGAACTCATAGCAGGAAGCGAGCCGCGCGGCAGTGTCCTGCGGCAGCGAACCCAGTTCGGCCAGGCACGCTAGCGTGGCAGCGTCGAACGCGAACGCAGCGCGGTTCGCGCCCGCCGCGGATGATCTGAAAGGTCTGGGCCAGGAACTCGATCTCGCGGATGCCGCCACGACCCAGCTTCACGTTGTGGCCGGAGTCTTCACGACCCGCGCCGCGCCGGCTGGTCTCGGCGCGGATCAGCGCATGCAGTTCGCGCAGCGACGCGATCGCGCCGTAGTCCAGGTACTTGCGGAACACGAAGGGGCGCACGAGGTCCTCGAGCGCACCGCATTGCGCCGTGAACTGCGCGTCGGTGGCGAACACCGGCTTCGACACAACGCGGCCCTTGAGCCAGGCGAACCGTTCCCATTCGCGGCCCAGAGCGCAACCAGGTACTCCTCGAGCATGTCGTTCGATACGACAAGCGGGCCCGAATCGCCGTTGGGCCGCAGCCGCATGTCGACACGAAACACGAATCCGTCGGCGGTCACCTCGGCCAGCGCCGCGATCACGCGGCGACCGAGTCTCTCGAAGAATTCCTGATTGGTGAGCGGCCGCCGGACCTCGGACTGGCCGTCGGAGGCACGCGTCGTCCCGTCCTTGTCGTAGACGAACACGAGGTCGATGTCGGAAGAGACGTTGAGTTCGCAGCCACCCAGCTTGCCCATGCCGACGATCAGCAGGTCCTGCGGCACGCTCGTCGGCGCTGAACGGCACGCCATGCGCTCGCGCCAGCTCGCGCGCATGCAGCGACAGCGCCGATGTGAGCGCCAGTTCTGCCAGCACCGTCGTGGTTTGCATCACTTCAGCGAGGCCCGCGACGCCGGTGACATCGCGCGCGATCAGTCCCAGCAACACGCGTCGCCGCAGGCGGCGCAGTGCCGCCGCGAGTTGTCCTCCGCCAGGGTCCGCAGGCAGGTCGCCTGCGAGTTCAGCCTGCATGCGTTCCGCGGTCCAGGGCCGCTCGGAGAGCTCGCGCAAAAGCGTGAGGCGGTGCTCAGGCGACCGGTCGCTGCCGGCCTCGCGATCGAGCGCACGCGCGACGAAATGTGACAGTCGTGGCAGATCGGCGATGGCGGCCGGCTGAGCGCGCCGGCCACCCTCCAGGATCCCGGTCGTGAGGTTCACGGTTTGAGGGTGCGACGGGGAAGGATGATTGCTCTTTGGACACGCGCCGTTCGCAGGCGGGCCACATCAGCTGAATTTCTGCGGGAGGGCCATGTGATAGAGTCGACGCGCCCTGTCGCCCCGCGCGCGCAGGCGACCGCCCGCAGGTGTGCGGCCGCAGTGATTGTAGAGCCTGGCTCGCGGTGCGCCGCCATCACAGAATGACCCGGGCAGCGGCAATCGAATCGCGGTGGCGCCCGCGCCGGGTCGGAACGGCGTCGCCGTTTCGTCGTCCAACTCAGCGGACCGCTTTCGATGAACTCCCCTACCGACCGACCGGCGACGATTGCGCGCGAACTCAGCGCGCGTGCGTCGAAAATCGAGCAGGCGCTCGAACGGGCCGTCGGCGAAACCCTCGAACACGGGCTGCAAGCCGCTGAAGCCTCGATCGCACGGCGCTTCGGTGCACGAGCGGTACGCGCGCTCGAATGGACCGTGCGCGCTCTCGGCGTCGCTGTGGTCGTGGCGTTCTTCGCGTTCGGCCTGCTGCTGCTCGCGCTGCGCTACTGGCTGCTGCCCGACATCGACGCGATGCGACCGCGCATCGAGTCGATCGCGAGCGCGGCGCTGAAGGCACCGGTCAGCATCGGCCGCATCGAGGCGAGCTGGCAAGGACTCAATCCGGCACTTGCGCTGACCGACGTGCGGATCATGGGGCGGCGCGGCGCCGCGCTGACGCTGCCGCGAATCCGCGGCACGGTGTCATGGACCAGCATTCCCGCGCTGGAACCGCGCTTTGCGCAGCTCCGCATCGATGCGCCTGAACTCGAGATCGCGCTGCTCGAAGGCGGGGCCATCTCGGTGGCCGGCATCGTCATCGATCCCAAGGACGACGGCGGCGACAACGAGCTGCTCGAATGGTTGCTGGCCCAGCGGCACGTGGTCGTCATGGATGCGCGCGTGCAGTTGCGCGATGAACGCGCGAGCCCGCCGCGCGAACTCTTGTTCTCGGATGCCGATCTGCTGCTCGAAGCCGGCCTCGCGGGCAATCGCTTCGGTCTGCACCTGGCGCCGCCACCGGCGCTGGCCGCGCCGGTCGACCTGCGCGGCGAGTTCCGTACCGGTCCCTTCGCGCGCCGCTCCGACTTCCGCCGCTGGAGCGGGCAGTTGTTCGCGCAGCTCGACTATGTCGATCTCGCCAGCGCCAACCAGTGGGTCCATGCGCCGATCAATGTCGGCCGCGCCAGCGGAGCGATGCGCGCCTGGATGCGATTCGATGCGTTCGAGATCGTCGGCACCACGGCCGACCTCGCGCTAAAAGACGTCGATGCGCGGCTCGCGCCCGAACTTCAGCCGTTGAAAATGAGCTCGTTGCAGGGTCGCGTGACGCAGAGCCGTTGGGGCGACGAGGCGCGCGGCGGGCAGCGGCTGGCGTTGATCGGTGTGACCTTCGATCTGGCGAGCGGCGCGCGCTTCCCGCCGCTCGACCTCAGCTACCGCTACACACGCGCCAGCGGCGACCGGCCGCAGCTGTTCGAACTCGAGGGTTCGCGGATCGATCTGGCCAGCCTCGCCAGCATTGCGACCCATGTGCCGCTGGGCGCCTCGATCCGCCAGACGATCGCGCGCTATGCGCCGCGAGGCCGGCTGTCCGAAGTCTCGATGCGCTGGGAAGGCGCCGAACCCGAATGGAGCACGCTGACGGCGAAGGCGCGCTTTGATCAGCTTGTCGCTTGCGGCGCAGCCAGCGCCTGAAGGCGGCAAGGTCGGTACGCCAGGCTTCGAGCGGCTGAGTGGCAACGTGCAGTTGGATCGCGGCGCGGCCGCGCTGCAGCTCGCTTCGCGTGATGCGGTGATCGAGTTTCCCGGCGTGTTCGAGGAACCGCGCCTCGCGTTCAGCCAGCTGCAGGCGGACGTCAAATGGAAACCGGGCGAGCGGCCCGAAGCCCGCATCGACGCACTGCTGCTCGAAAACGCGGATCTGTCCATCAGCGCGAGCGGGTATCTGGCGGCCTTCGCAATCGGGCACCGGCAGCGGTTCGATCGACGTCACCGGCCGCATCCCGCGGCTTGCCGCAAAGCAGGCGCACCGCTACGTGCCGCTCGCGGCCGGGGCCAGAAACGGTGGCATGGCTGCGGAACGCGATCCTCGAGGGCCGCGTCGAAGACGGTGCGTTCCGGCTGCGCGGCGACCTGGCGAAGTTTCCCTTCCCGGTTGCCGCCGACGGCGAGTTCCGCGTCAGCGCGCGACTGCGAGACGGCATGGTCGACGTTGGCCCGAGGCCGGCGGCCGATGGCTCGGCCGCGCCCGGCGCGGTCTGGCCGCTGCTGCGCGACATCGATGCCGACCTGCTGTTCGAGCGGCAGAGCATGACGATCACCGCGCAGCGCGGCACGATCAACGGCATGCGCATCAGCGAGACGGTGGCGCGCATCCCCGATCTCGGCCACGACTCGACGCTGGAAGTGAAGGGTCAGACGGCAGGCGCGCTTTCCGACCTGCTGGGCTACGTCAACGCGAGTCCGATTGCGGACTGGATCGGCGGTGTCACGCGCGGCGCCGAAGCGCGTGGCAATGCACGGGTCGACCTGCAGCTCGTCATTCCGCTGCTGCACTCGGGCGATGCGCGCGTCAAAGGCGCGCTGCAGCTGCAGAACAACGACCTGACATTGGTCGACGTGCCGGAATTCTCGCGCGCCAACGGCGTGCTCAACTTCAACGAGCGCGGCGTGCGCTTCAACAGCATCGCGGCCGGCTTTCTTGGCGGCCAGGTGCGCCTCGACGCAACCACCCGCAACGACGGCGCAGTTGTGATCAGCGCTGCCGGCAATGCGACCTCCGCCGGGCTGAGGCGCGCGCTCGATGTCGATGTGGTGCAGCGGTTGCTCGACCGCTCGCAAGGCGGCACGCGCTACAGCGGCACGCTGACCGCGCAGGGCGGCGGCCTGATACTGCTGGTCGAGAGCGATCTCAGCGGCCTGGCGATCGACGGCGTCGCGCCGATTCGCAAGACCGCCGCGGAAGCGCTGCCGTTCCGACTCGAGCGCAACAGCCGCGACGGCGGCGTGACGCTGCGCGTCAGCGGCGGCCGGCTTTTCGGGCTCGCGTTCGACCACCGTCGCGAGCGCGACGTCGCACGGCTGGTACGCGGCGTCGTCGCGATCAACGAGCCGCCCAACCTGCCTGACAGTGGCCTGCGGGTCCAGGTCACTGCGCCGCGCTTTGATGTCGAAGCCTGGGCCCAGTGGCTCGGCATCGACCTGCACGCAGCGCCTGCGCCCGCGCGGCCCGCATCGAGCGATGAGGGAATCCGCGTCGATTACTTCGCCTTGCGCACGCCGGAGCTGGTGGTCGAGCGCCGCGTATTTCACAACGTCACGCTCGGGGCGTCGCGCACCGATGCGGGCGGATTCGATGCCAACGTCGTGTCCGACGGCGTCGTCGGCTACATCGGATGGCGGCCGGGTCCGGTCGGCAGCATCGGCGGCACCAGTATGGGACAGGTGACCGCGCGCCTGTCGAAACTCGTGATCCCGGCAACGAAGAAAGATGACCTGGTCGGCGTACTGCAGGCGCCGACCCGACAGCTGCCGGCCTTCGAGGTCACGGTCGACAGCTTCGAGCTCGGCCCGACGAAGTACGGCAAGCTCGATCTCGTCGCCGCCAATGCCGGTGGCGACGCCTGGAAGCTCAGCCGGCTCGAAGTGACGAATCCGGATATGAAGGTCGCCGCCAACGGCGAATGGTCGGGCGCCGTCGGAGCCCGGCGCATGAAGATCACGTTCGACCTCGACACCTCCGACGCCGGCGCCACGCTTGGACGCTTCGGTATCCCCGGGGCGCTATCGCGCGGACATGGCAAACTCGACGGCAAGCTCGAATGGTCCGGGTCGCCGTTCGACATCGACTATGCGTCGCTCGGCGGCACGCTGGCGCTGCGCGTCGAGGACGGACGTTTCGTGAAGGTCGAAAGTCGTGGCGCAGGACGCCTGCTGACGCTGTTGTCGTTGCAGTCACTCTCGCGCACGCTGCTCGCCGATACGCGCGGAACCTTCGGCGAGGGTTTCTCGTTCAGCATGATCAAGGCCGATGCGACGGTGAGCCGCGGCGTGATGTCGACCGAGAACTTCAGCATGGCCGGCACCGGCGCCGCCGCATTCATTTCCGGCAGCATCGATCTGCGCAACGAGACCCAGCAGTTGCACCTCGTCGTGCTGCCCGAGATCGATGCATCGACTGCCGCGCTCGCGCTCGGGGTTGCCAATCCGATCCTCGGCCTCGGTGCGCTGCTCGCCAACACCGTGCTGAAGGCGCCGCTGTCCAAGGCATTTGCGCTCGACTACGACATCACCGGCACGCTGGAACGATCCGGTCGTCACTCGCCGGAACCGGATCGCCGCCAACCCTTCGGAGAACCCGCGATGAGTCCCGCGAGCCCGTCAACCACCGTGCGCGTCGCCGCCGTCCAAATGGTGTCGACCCCGCGAGTCGCCGAGAATCTTGAAACGGCAGCCGCACTGATCGAGGAGGCGGCTGCGACCGGCGCCAGGCTGATCGCGCTGCCGGAGTACTTCTGCCTGATGGGTCTGCGCGACACCGACAAGGTGGCCGCACGCGAAACGCTCGGACACGGACCGATCCAGGACTTCCTGGCGGCGCAGGCGCGTCGCCACGGTGTCTGGCTGGTCGGAGGCACGCTGCCGCTCGAAGCGCCGGAGGCCGACCGCGTGCTCAACAGCACGCTGGTGTTCGATCCCCGCGGTCAGCGTGTCGCGCGTTACGACAAGGTGCATCTGTTCCGCTTCAGCCGCGGCACCGAAAGCTACGACGAGGCGCAGACGATTGCACCGGGCCGCGAAGTCGCCCACTTTGAGCTGGCCACCGACGGCCCCGCGCTTAAAGTCGGGCTTTCGATCTGCTACGACCTGCGGTTTCCGGAGCTGTATCGCTCGATGGGCCAGCCGGACCTGATCCTCGTGCCGTCAGCGTTCACTGCGACCACCGGTCGTGCACACTGGGAAACGCTGCTGCGGGCGCGGGCGATCGAGAATCTGTGCTACGTGCTTGCGCCTGCGCAAGGCGGCCGCCACGAGAACGGGCGCGCGACCTACGGACACTCGATGCTGATCGGCCCATGGGGCGACGTCCTCGCCAATCGCCCCGAAGGTCAGGGGGTTGTCTTCGGCGACATCGACCCGCAGGTGATCGCCCAGTGCCGGGCATCATTGCCGGCGCTCGCTCACCGCGTTATGTGATTCCGTTATGCGACCATCGATAGCTATCACGCGATTGCCCACGACGCAGCCCTTACACTTCGCTCTTCACTTGGCCTTCCGACATCGGCAGCGGATTCGCACGCCGCACTCGCATCCACATCACAAATAACTCACGCATGAAGCTTTCCGACCCCGCGCTCGACCGCCTGGCCACCGCCAAGGCGCTGCTGCTCGACCCGTACGAACTCGACGAGAGCCGCCTGCAGAAGGTGCTCGCGACAATCTTCGAGCACCGCGCCGATTACGCCGACCTGTACTTCCAGTACACGCGCAACGAGTCGTTTTCGCTCGAGGAAGGCATTGTCAAGAGCGGCAGCTTCGACATCGAACAGGGCGTTGGCGTGCGCGCAGTTGCGGGCGATCGGACCGCTTTCGCGTATTCGGACGACATCTCTGTTGAATCGCTGACGGAAGCGGCGCTGACGGCGCGAGCGATTGCGCGCCAGGGCAGCGGCAAATCGCGCGTGACGCCGAGGATCGCACCGCGTAAGCAGGTCACGCTCTACGGGAGTGACGATCCGGTCGCGTCGCTGGATGCCGCCGCGAAGATCCGGCTGCTCGAACATATCGAACAGCTCGCGCGGGCGCGTGACCCGCGGGTCAAGCAGGTCATGGCCAACCTCGGCGCCGAGTATGACGTGGTGCTGGTGGCGCGCAGTGACGGCGTGCTGGCCGCGGACGTGCGGCCGCTGGTACAGCTCTCGATCACGGTCATTGTCGAAGAACACGGCCGGCGCGAGCAGGGATTTTCCGGCGGCGGCGGGCGCCACGGCCTGTCGTTCTTCGACGAGGAACGCCTCGCCGAGCATGCGCACAAGGCGGTCGACCAGGCGCTCGCTAACTTGAACGCGCGACCTGCGCCCGCCGGCGTGATGCCGGTCGTGCTGGGTCCGGGCTGGCCCGGCGTGCTGCTCCATGAAGCGGTCGGGCATGGACTCGAAGGCGATTTCAACCGCAAGGGCTCGAGTGCATTCGCCGGACGCATTGGCGAGCGCGTCGCGTCGCGCGGCGTCACCGTGGTCGATGACGGCACGATGCCCGATCGCCGCGGTTCGCTCAACATCGACGACGAAGGCAACCCGACGCAGCGCACCGTGCTGATCGAGGATGGCATCCTGCGCGGCTACATCCAGGACTCGCTCAACGCGAGGCTGATGAAGGTGGCACCGACCGGCAACGGCCGGCGCGAGTCGTTCGCGCATCTGCCGATGCCGCGCATGACCAACACGTACATGCTGGCCGGCGCGCATGATCCCGAGGAGATCATCCGCTCGGTGAAGTCCGGTCTTTATGCGTCGAATTTCGGCGGCGGGCAGGTCGACATCACCAACGGCAAGTTCGTGTTCGGCATGGCCGAGGCGTACCTGATCGAAAACGGCCGCATCACCGCGCCGGTGAAGGGCGCGACGCTGATCGGCAACGGCCCGGATGCGCTGACCCGCGTGACCATGGTCGGCAACGACATGGAGCTCGACCTCGGCATCGGTACCTGCGGCAAGGACGGGCAGAGCGTGCCGGTCGGCGTCGGCCAGCCGACGTTGCGCATCGAGGGACTGACCGTCGGCGGCACGGCTTAGCGGCGCGCTGCTCGCGTACGCGACGCTTCGTGTCGCACGTGCGCTTACAGCGAAAGGCAAAGTGGCGCGCCGCCTTGGGGCGGCCCGTCGGCGGCGCGTCGATCAAGAGCACGCGGGACCATCGCCGGACTGCCGCGCTCGATGTCACGGCGCTTGGCATAATTTCCGGACAAGAACGAGAGCCCTCGGGGAGGCCCGTTGAAGTTCCTGCCGCCGATCGTGTGGGTGACGCGCCTGCTCGTCGGCGCCTATCCGCGCTGGATCGGATCTGCGCCGACCGCGGCGCAGCGCATCTACTTCGCCAATCACAGCAGTCACATGGACACCGTGGTGCTGTGGGCCGCGCTGCCGCAGGAGCTGCGTTCGAACACGCGTCCGGTCGCAGCCAAGGATTACTGGGACCGGCCCGGGATCCGCGGAATGATCGCCCGCGACGAACTCAACGTCGTGATGGTCGATCGCAGCCGTGAGGATCCGAACGCCGACCCGTTAGAGCCGCTGAAGGATGCACTCGAGCATGGCTTCTCGCTGATCATCTTCCCCGAGGGCACGCGCAGCGCGCTGCCGCTTCCCGGGCCGTTTAAAAGCGGGCTCTATCACCTTGCGACCGAGTTTCCGCAGGTCGAGCTGATCCCGGTCTACATCGAGAATCTCCACCGCAGCCTGCCGAAAGGGGCGCTGCTGCCGGTGCCGCTCATCTGCACGGTGCGCTTCGGTGCGCCGCTGGCGCTCGCTCCCGACGAGGACAAGGACGTGTTTCTCGAACGCGCGCGTGCGGCCGTCATCCGGCTCGCGAGCTAGAGCCTCGAGCGCGATGAACCTGAACTTGAACGAGACTTTCCTGGCGGTGTTCTGCTCGCTCGCGATCCTCTCGGCGGTCGCGACCGGGGTCGGACAATGGGCTGCGCACCGCACGCTCGACTCTACCCGCCGGTCGCGCCTCGGCATGCTGAATTCGCGCATCCGCGGCTCGTGGTCGCTGGTGGCGGTGTTCGCGATCGCCTTTACGCTCGGCCCGGTCGCGCTGCTGGTCGTGTTCGCGCTGGCGTCTTTCTTCGCACTGCGCGAATTCGTCTCGCTGACGCCGATCAAGCCGTCCGACCACTGGGCGCTGGTCGTCGCCTTTTACGTCGTGATTCCGGCGCAGTACATCCTGCTCGGCTTCGGCCGTGCCAGCGTGTTCGCGACCTTCATCCCGGTCTACGTGTTCCTGCTGCTGCCGGTGATCGGCGCGATCCAACAGGACAACGAACGCTTCCTCGAGCGGGTGGCCAAGGTGCAGTGGGGCATGATGATCAGCGTCTACTGCATCAGCCATGCACCGGCAATCGCCACGCTGCCGATCCGCGGCTATGAGGGGCGTGGTCCGCTGCTGCTGCTGTTCTTCCTGCTGGTCCTGTTTCTCACCGACGTGCTGCAGATCACGTTCAGCGCCGCTCTCGGCGGACGCACGCTGCGCTCGAATCCGAACAAGACCGTCAATGGCGTGTTGGCCGGAAGCGCCTGCGGCGCACTGATCGGCACCGCGCTATGGTGGATGACGCCGTTTACATGGTGGCAGGCGCTCGTCATGTCGCTGGTGATCGTCGGCACCGGCTATCTCGGCAGCGTCGTGCTGTCCGCGGTCAAGCAGAGCCTCGGCGCGCGCCGCTGGGACAGCGAGTTCGAGCTGACCCGGGGCGTGCTGGAGCGGCTCGATGCCTTGACCTTCGCTGCACCGCTCTTCTGGCAGATCACACGCTACTTCTGGGTGATCCGCGTCGACGTCTGATCGGAGTCAATGTCGACCCGCTTGCGGCCCGGCGCCAATCTCGGGTATCTTGCGATTGCGCGCCGCGTCGATCGCGGTGCGCCCAGACGATGAATCCGACCGCGCGCTTCGACTTCTTTTACTTTTACGGCTTTTTCCGGCCCACGGCGGAGAGAGTCGAACGGCGCGCGTAACAGCAACACCGAATCGACCCGAACCGCCAGGCCCATCACCTGGCGGTTTTTTTTCGCCGGGTCAGGCGACGGGCAGTACGAGGACCCACGATGGACGGAGCACGACACATGCGCTACATGACCGACGATCTGCGGATCCGCGAGATCAAGGAACTCTCGCCCCCTGCGCACCTGATCCGCGAGTTTCCGTGCGAAGACAGCGCCTCGGTCACGGTGCATGAGGCACGCCAGGGAATTCACCGCATCCTGCATGGCATGGACGACCGCCTGGTCGTCGTCATCGGCCCGTGCTCGATCCACGATCCAGCCGCGGCGCTCGACTACGCCCGCAAGCTCAAGAGCGAACGCGAGCGCCATGCGGCCGATCTCGAGGTCGTGATGCGGGTGTACTTCGAGAAGCCCCGCACCACCGTCGGTTGGAAAGGGACTGATCAACGATCCGGACATGGACGGCAGCTTCCGCATCAACCACGGTCTGCGCGTCGCGCGCGAGCTGCTGCTCGAGATCAACACCGCCGGAGCTGCCCGCCGGCTGCGAGTACCTCGACATGATCACGCCGCAGTACATCGCCGACTTCGTCGCCTGGGGCGCGATCGGCGCCCGCACGACCGAAAGCCAGGTTCACCGCGAACTCGCATCGGGCCTGTCGTGCCCGGTCGGATTCAAGAACGGTACCGACGGCAACATCAAGATCGCCGCCGACGCGATCAAGGCCGCACAGCAGCCGCATCACTTTCCTCTCGGTCACCAAGGGCGGCCATTCCGCGATCGTCTCGACCAAGGGCAACGAGGACTGCCACATCATCCTGCGCGGCGGCAAGGCGCCGAACTTCGACGCCGCAAGCGTCGAGGCCGCGTGTGCCGAACTCGGACGGGCGACCCTGGCGCAACGGCTGATGATCGATGCCAGCCACGCCAACAGCCAGAAGAACCACGCCAACCAGGTGCCGGTGTCCGAAAACATCGCGCAGCAACTGGCGGCCGGCGACAACCGAATCATCGGCGTCATGATCGAGAGTCACCTGATCGCAGGGCGCCAGGACTTCGTCCCGGGCAGGCCGCTCGCCTACGGTCAGTCGATCACCGACGCGTGCATTGGATGGGACGACAGCGTGCGCGTGCTGGAGATACTGGCCGAGGGCGTGCGCCAGCGGCGACTCAAGGCGACGGGTTACACCGGGAAGTAAAGAGACGTCGATCGGCGCCGCCCGACGATCACCGCGTCGTTAGGCAGGATCCTTGTCGAACCTCGTCACTCCCGGCGGCAAGTACACCCAGGGGTGCCTGCGGCTGTCGTAGACCGACACGCTCGGCGCAGGAAAGCTCGGGTCGGCGAACGCGCCCACGGCAACGCTGACGGATTCGTCGTGACCTTCTTCCGTATGGAAGACGGTCGTCCCGCAGATCGGGCAGAACCGGAATATGAACCTGGCCCCCTGATCCCCGGCACGGACGTATTCGGTGGCGGTGCCGAAAACCTCGAACGGAGCGGAAAAACTCGCGAGTGCCGCGAACACGCTGCCGGTTCTCCGCTGACAAGCCAGGCAGTTACAGATTCCGACGCCGCGCGGTTCGCCCTCGACTTGAATGCGCAACTGTCCGCAGGAACAGGAGGCGGTTCTGGACGACATTTGGCACCTCCTGGCCGGGTCTGAGCCCGGCTATGTTCTGGGCGGCCGTTCGAAGAACCCGACGATCCGCTCCAGCCTGCCGTCGGCGGACAACTCGCCAAAGTCGGTGCCCTCCACGAACACGCTCCCATCGGCCAGCAGCATGCGCCATGTGAAGCGCAGTTTCTGATGATGCGTATCGATGTCGCTCGTGAGCGCGAGGCGGGCTCCGGGGAACTGCTTGAAGAACTTGTCGATGTGATCCACGAGCGCCTCGCGGCCCTCGACGTGAGCGGTGGGATCCGTGTAGGTGCCCTCTGCGGTCCAGACCCGGTCGAGCAATTGCTGTCTCCGTACGCGGTCGGGTTCACTCCAGGCGCCAATGTATGCCGCGATCAGTTCATTCAGCTCCACGCTGGTTCCTCCGACCTTGCTGGAGCCAGTCCGCCGACCGAGGCTTCGTCGATCGCATTGTTAGTGCGGCGCCCGTTCACTTGTGGCGCCGCCGGGCTACGTTATTTGACGAGGTCGCGGTACGCGTGCCAACTCGCGTGCCCCAGCAGCGGAAAGATCAAGAGCAGCCCGATCATCATCGTGGCAAAACCGATCGCGGTCAGCACCGCGATAAGAACCGCCCAGACGATCGTGGCACCGGGATTGGTGATGCAGCACTTGAGACTGGTCAGCATGGCCGTGACGACATCGACGTCACGGTCCAGCAGCATCGGCGCCGTCACGAGGCCGAACACGAAGACGGTGAACGCCACCAGCGCGCCGGCACCGAGGTAGACCACCACCAGCGGCAGGTAGCGACCCGAGAAGAGGATTTCGAATCCGAGCGTTTTGAGGTCACCGACGTCGCCGTACAGGAACTGCGCAACGATGATCGCGGCGATGCGCTCCCAGAAGATCATCGCGAGCACCAGGACCAGGCCCCAGAGCGCGATCGAGCCGCCGTTGCGACGCCAGGCGAAGACGGCCTCCGCACCATCGACCGGCCGGCCCTGCTCGATCTGCCGCGACAGGTCGTAGAAGATGATCGCAACGAAGGGCGCCACCAGCAGGAAGCCACCGACCAGCGCCGGCACGAGGTGCCGTAAAGCGCCACGCGACGAGCAGCAGCGCAAAACCGAACGCCGCCACCCAGGCGCCGTAGATCAGGCTCGGCACCGCCGAACGCTTGAAGTCACTCCAGCCGCGTTCCAGCCAGACGACAGGCCGGCCCGCGTCAACCTTTGTGATCTGCGGCGCGCTTTCTGCGCCCGGGCGGTTGACGGCGTCATCCATGGGACCTCCTGTCGCGCTGCAAGCCGGATCGGCACAGGGATCATAACCAGCGCTCGTCACCACGCGCCACTCGATGCGCAGCGCTGGGTCTGCCCGCCAGCACCAAGGCTGCCGGGCCCGCACGCACGACCCTTGCTACATGTGGGTAAACGGAGAAGCCGATGGCCCAGCTTTTGCACAAAAGCGATGCGCCGATCGTCACGGCGGTGTTCCGCACCGCAGCCCAGGTCGAATCGGCCTACGAGGCCGCCGTCGAGCACGGATACAAGATCGGCGACGTCAACGTCGTGATGTCCGAAGACACGCGTCGACAGCTCTACACCCAGAAATCCGAGATTTCGTCCGAAATCGGCAAAAAGGCCGCCGAGGGCGCGGAACTCGGCGGTCCCACCGGAGGGCGCGTCGGCATTGCGATTTCGATTGCCGCGGCAGTCGGCGCCGCGATCGCGTTACCGGGTCTGGGATTCGTCGTCGCCGGCCCGATCGCGGTCGCGCTCGCCGGCGCCGGCGCGGCCGGCCTCGCCGCCGGCTTGATCAGCGTGATGGCCGACTGGGGCCTTCCGGAAGACCGGCAGCGGCTCTACGAGTCGGAAATAAGCGACGGGGGCATCCTGATTGGCGTGCGCACGCGCAGCGCGGAGGACGCCGCGGCGATCGCTCGTCGCTGGACCGAACTCGGCGCAGAACACCTGCACCACTAGCCGCGGCCCTGCACGGCTAGTGCGACTTTGCCGGCGTCTGCACGTTGGGTGCGAAATATTCCTCGCGGGTGAGGTAGGTGTAGCCGGCCTCGAACGCGCCGATGGCCATCAGCACCAGCAGCAACAGCGGCGGCACGACGATGACATACACCAGCGCGAGCCGCTCCCACAGCATGTGCATGAACACCGCGACGATGAGTCCCGCCTTCAGCAGCATGAAGATGACGATCAGCGTCCAGCGCAGATACCCCTGTACGTGAAAGTAGTCGACGAGGTACGACGCGATGCTGAGCACGAACAGCAGGCCCCAGATCTTGAAGTAGACCCCGAGCGGATGCTGCTGGCCCTTCTCGTGCGTGACCGCAGCCGCCGCTGCATGGTCGACGTGATGCCCGCTTGCATGTGCCACGTATCAGTCCTCCGCGGATTCGGAATGATTACCAGAGATAGAAGAACGCGAAGATGAACACCCAGACCAGGTCGACGAAGTGCCAGTACAGCCCCATGATCTCGACGATCTCGTAATTGCCGCGGCGGCCGGTCATGAAGCCCGGCCGCTGGTGATCGAGGTCGCCGCGCCTGACCTTGGTCGCCACGATGATCAGGAAGATGACTCCGATCGTCACGTGCGTGCCGTGGAATCCGGTGATCATGAAGAACGCGGATCCGAACTGCGCCGCGCCCCACGGGTTGCCCCAGGGACGCACGCCCTCCAGGATGAGCTTGGTCCATTCGAAGGCCTGCATGCCGACGAAGGTCGCGCCGAGTGCGGCCGTCGCGAGCAGCAGCCAGAACGTGGTCTTGCGGTCCTTCCGGTAGCCGTAGTTAACCGCGAGCGCCATCGTGCCCGAGCTGCTGATCAGCACGAAGGTCATGATCGCGATCAGCAGCAGCGGCACGCTCTTGCCGCCGATATCGAGCGCGAAGACGGTGCTGGGGTTCGGCCACGGTATCGTGGTCGAACCGCGCACCGTCATGTATGAAATCAGGAAACTGCCGAAGATGAACGTGTCGCTGAGCAGGAAGATCCACATCATCGGCTTGCCCCAGGGCACGCCCTTGAAGGCGCGCTGGTCCGATGAGAAGTCCGCGACGACGCTCTTGAGCCCCTGGGGCTCGAGGCTGCCTGCCGCGCTGGCGGCTTGATTGGACATCGGTTCCGGTCTCCCTCCTGTGGACTGACTCAAACCTGTATCACAACGGTACCGCCGGCGTGCAGATCGAAAGGCCGAGATAGTTCGACACCAGCACCGCAAACAGCACGATCCAAACGATCAGCAGGAAGTGCCAGTAGATCGCGCACAGCTCGACGCTCAGCCGGATGCTGCCCGCAGAATCGCCGCGGTGAACGCGCCGGGCCGTGCGGCCCCAGGCCACCATGCCGCCCAGCACATGCAAACCGTGCACGGCGGTGAGCAGATAGAAGAATCCGGTGGCGGCACTGGTCGCCAGAAAGTAGCCGGCGTCGCCGAGCTGCTTCCAGACGACGAGCTGTCCGACCAGGAATGCGCAGGTCAGCACGCCCGAGGCGACCAGCCCCTTGCGCACGCGCTCGAGGTCCGCGCGACGCGCCGCGAACACGGTCCACTCCATCGCCAGGCTCGCAACGATGAGCACGGCCGTGTTCGCCAGCAGCAGCCGCGGCTGCGGGATCGGCGTCCAGTCGAGAAAGTTCAGGCGCATCGCATAAGCGCTGATGAACAACGCGAACAGCGATGTGGCCACACCGAGGAAGATCCACAGCGCCGTCTTCGCCGCCGGCCGTTCCAGCGCGGACGCGTGCACGTCCTTGACCGCCATCTGCGCCTGCCACGGCTGCACGTTGACCGTCTGGCGCAGCAGCCACCAGACGATGGCGCCCATCAAGAGCGCCATGAAGACCAGCGTGAGCGTCACGAGGCCGCCTGCGTCGACTTGATCCAGTTGCCGGCAGCCACCTCGTTCGGCGCGACGTTCTGCGGGATGAAGTCCTCCTTGACGCCCGGCACGCCGTAGTCATAGGCCCAGCGGTAGACGACCGGCAGCTCCTTGCCGAAGTTGCCATGGGTCGGCGGCGTCTCGGGCGTTTGCCACTCGAGCGTCGTCGCGTTCCACGGATTGCCGCCCGAAGGCTTGCCCCTGAAATAGCTCGTGATCAGGTTGTAGAGGAACAGAATCTGGGCCGCACCGACGATGAGCGCCGCCACCGTGATCGCGACGTTCAGCGAGTGCGCCGACTCGGGGATGAAATTGGTCCCCTGGATCGCGTAGTAGCGGCGCGGCACGCCCATGAAGCCGAGGTAGTGCATCGGGTAGTAGATCGCGTAGCTGCCGACGAACGTGATCCAGAAATGAATCTTGCCCAGGCGTTCACTGAGCATCCGGCCCGTGATCTTCGGGTACCAGTGGTAGATGGCGCCGAAAACGACCAGGATCGGGGCGATCGCCATCACCATGTGGAAGTGCGCGACGACAAACATCGTGTCCGACAGCGGCAGGTCGATCGTGACGTTGCCGAGGAAGAGCCCGGTCAGCCCGCCGTTGATGAATGTGAAGATGAACCCGATCGCGAACAGCATCGGCGTCGTCAGATGGATGTTGCCGCGCCAGAGCGTCAGGACCCAGTTGTAGACCTTGATCGCGGTCGGGATCGCGATGATCAGCGTCGTGGTCGCGAAGAAGAAGCCGAAGTACGGGTTCATGCCGCTGACGTACATGTGGTGCGCCCACACGATGAACGACAGCCCGCCGATGATGACGATCGCCCACACCATCATTCGATAGCCGAAGATGTTCTTGCGGGCATGGACGCTGATCAGGTCAGAGACGATCCCGAATGCCGGCAACGCGACGATGTACACCTCGGGGTGGCCGAAGAACCAGAACAGGTGCTGGAACAGGATCGGGCTGCCGCCGCTGTAGCCGAGCTGCTGGCCCCTGGACACGAGCGCGGGCATGAAGAAGCTGGTGCCGAGCAACAGGTCGAGCAGCATCATGATGGCGGAGACGAACAGCGCCGGGAACGCCAGCAGCGCGAGGACCGTCGCCATGAAGATGCCCCAGATCGTCAGCGGCAGCCGCATCATCGTCATGCCGCGCGCGCGGGCCTGGAGCACCGTCACCACGTAGTTGAGGCCGCCCATCGTGAAGCCGATGATGAAGAAGATGAGCGACACGAGCATCAGGATGATGCCGTGGCTCGAGCCGGGCGTGCCGTTGAGGATCGCCTGCGGCGGATACAGCGTCCAGCCGGCGCCGGTCGGACCGCCCGACACGAAGAAGCTCGCGACCAGCAGCAGCACCGCGAACAGATACACCCAGTACGACAGCATGTTGACGTACGGGAACACCATGTCGCGTGCGCCGACCATCAGCGGGATCAGGTAGTTGCCGAATCCGCCCAGGAACAGCGCCGTCAGCAGGTAGATCACCATGATCATCCCGTGCATGCTGACGAACTGCAGGTAATTGCTCGGGTTGATGAACGAAAATTCGTTCGGCCACGCCAGCTGCAGCCGCATCAGCCACGACAGCACCAGCGCCACCAGGCCGATACCGATCGCGGTAATCGCGTACTGGATCGCGATGACCTTCGCGTCCTGACTCCAGACGTAGCGCCCGATCCAGGACTTCGGATGGTAGAGCTCGACCTCGGCGACCTCCGCTGGAGGCGCGTAATCCGAAGCGTCATGTGCAACGTGGCTCGACATGTGCCGTCCTATCTGCTGGTTCCAGCGTGTTCACCGCCGCAGGCCTGCTCCGCGCGGTCGCAAGATTATTTCTTCGTGCCGGCTGTGCCTGCCGCCGGCAGCGTATCGACGTAGGCGAGCAGGTCGAGAATCGACTGGTCGTCCCTCAGCATTGCCGCGAACAGCGCCATTTGCGAGCCGTACGCGTCCTGCGGATGACCGCCCCGCACGCCGTCGCGGAAGTGCTTCAGCTGAGTCGCAAGATACCAGTCGCTCATTCCTCTCAAGCGCGGCGCGTTGGTGGCCTGGATGCCGCCGGCGTCCGCGCCATGGCACGCGACGCAAGTGACAAACCGCTGCGCGCCCTCGCGCGGATTGCCCTTTAGCGTGACAGGAGCCGGCTTGTCCGGCAAGGTCCGGATATAGGCGACGACATTGTCGACCGCCGCGTCGTCGGGCAGCGTCGCGGCCATCGGCGCCATCGTCTGGCCCGCCGCATCCTTCGGGCTCGCGCCGCGCAGTCCGTGCTTGAAGTTCGCGAGCTGCCGCTTCAGGTACCAGCCGTTGAGACCGGAGAGCTTGGGGGCGTGCAACGCCTCGTTGCCCTCGCCCTGCGCGCCATGGCAGGCCGCGCATACCGCGTACGCCGCCTGGCCGGCCGCGACATCGGGCGCCGGCCTAGCCATGGTCTGCGCGAAGGTCGGCTGCTGAGCCAGCCATGTCTGGAAGGCGGCATCGTCCTCGACGATGACCTTGCCGCGCATCGCGAAGTGCCCGATGCCGCACAGTTCCTCACACAGCAAGTCGAAGTTTCCCGTGCGCGTCGGCGTGAACCAGATGTGCGTGACGAGCCCGGGCACGAAGTCCATCTTGACGCGGATTTGCGCGATCGAGAAGTTGTGCAGGACGTCGTTGGAGCGCAGCAGGACCTTGACGGGCTTGCCGAGCGGCAGATGCAATTCCGGATGGTCGACGACGATATCGTCGCGCCCATCGGGATCGTCGGGTGACACTCCGAAGGGGTTTTCCGCGCTGATGTTGCGCGCGCTAACCGTGCCGAGCTTGCCGTCCTTGCCCGGGAAGCGATACTTCCAGTTCCACTGCTGGGCCACCGCCTCGACCACGGCCGTGTCCTTCGGCACGTCGACGAACTTGGCCCACACAAACAGCCCCGGCGCCAGCATCGCCGCGACTCCGACCGCGGTCACCGTCAGCAGCCACCACTCGAGCTTCTTGTTCTCGGGCTCGTAATGCGCCCGCGCTTCGGGACGGTGCCGATAGCGGTAGACCGCGTACGCCATGAAGAGATTCACGGCGACGAAGACCACACCGGTGACCCAGAATGTCACCGAGATCGTGTCGTCGATCGCATCCCAGTTCGAGGCGATCTGGGTGAAGTACCAGGGACTCAGGAAATGGAATAGCAGCGAGCCGACAATGAGCACCACTAATGCGATTGCTACACCCATGCGCAATACCCTGATTGGTTGAACCGCTGTTCCCGAAATTATCGGCGCGCGAACGGTAAATGGAAAAAATCCATCCTGCAAACGCCCTGCCGCTCGCGCGTGCGCGAAAATCGCGGGTGGTGCGCTGCACGAACACGGCATGCGCAGCCGTCGCGACGGCGGTTGGCATTCGCCTTCATGTCGTTCATCATCGCCGCCGTGCAGGCGCATGGCGGATGCTTCTCGGCCCTCGAGACTCCCGGCAATGCGGGCAGCCTGGCTGGCCTGCCCGCCGACCGCGCTCCATATGGTGAGGAGGAAGTGAAATGAAACGGCGTCTTTACGTGGTCCTGCCCGACCTCGCCAGCGCGATCCAGACGGCAAACGATCTGCTGATGGCCCGCGTCGAGGACCGGCACATGCACTTCCTCGGCAAGCGCGGTATGTCGATGGGTGTTCTGCACGAAGCGAGCGTGCTGCAGAAGTCCGACGTCCGGCACGCACTGTTCCTGGGCTGCGGCCTCGGCGCGCTCGGCGGCATGCTGCTGGGGGTGTACCTGAGGCTCAATCCGATCGGCGATTTCACGTTCGACGCGGGCACCTTCCTGCTGTGCATGCTCGGCGGAACGGCGTTCGGCGCATGGACTTCGACGCTGATCGGGCTTTCGACACCCAATACGGCGCTTGCCCGCTTCGAACCCGACATCGAAGCGGGCAAGATCCTGCTGATGGTCGATGTGCCGGTCGCACGCGTCGAGGAGATCGAGGAGTTGATCGCGCGCCGCCATCCCGAGGCGGTCGACAAGGGCGTCGAGCCTTCGATGCCGGCGTTCCCCTGACGCGGTGCCCGCAGTCCGCGGCGCCAGCCCTCGACTATCGGCTTATACGATCTTCACGCTGAGCGAGGTCGGGCAGTCCGGCGATACCGCACTGGATCACGTCGGCCGACAACCGGGCCGATGCTCTCCGGCAATGACGCCGCGATTCGGCGGCGCCGTGCAACACCGCCCCCACCATCGCTTTGCGCAACGCTTCCCGGCCGGCCGTCGGTCCGTCCTTGACAATGCCGCCGGTCATTATCAAAGTGATATCACTTTGATAGGAGAGCGCGATGACCGATGCAGCCGATGCCCCGCACGAACGAAGTCGACCGCCGCAGCGCCTCGAGCGGCTATCTGTGGATCGTCGTCGGTCTGGTGCTGATCGGCGTCGGCGTGGCGTTAGTGATCGTGCGCCCGGCCGGTCTGCTGCCGCTCTCGCGATCGGGATCGTGCTGCTGATTCTCGCCGCCGCGTTCGTGCTCGCAGGCCTCTACATGCTGCAGCCGAACGAGGCGGCGATCCTGCTGCTGTTCGGCGAATACGTCGGCACCGATCGCTCCGAGGGGCTGCGCTGGGCCAATCCGTTCTATCGCAAGCAGAAGATCAGCCTGCGCGTGCACAACCTGATGAGCGAGCGGCTGAAGGTCAACGACAAGCGCGGCAACCCGATCGAGATCGCAGCCGCCATCGTCTGGCGCGTGCGCAACACCGCGCAGGCCGTGTTCGATGTCGAGGACTATGCACGAGTACGTCCGCGTGCAGGCCGAAGCGGCGATCCGGCACCTCGCCTCGAGCTATGCCTACGACGAAGGTGAGACCGATGGCTCGGACGAGCCGACGCTGCGGGCCAGCCAGGACCGCGTCGCGCAGGCGCTGATCCGCGAGCTGGCCGACCGCTTCGACCAGGCCGGCATCATCGTCGAGGACGCCAAACTGACGCACCTCGCCTATGCACCTGAGATCGCGCAGGTGATGCTGCGCCGACAGCAGGCCGAGGCGATCATCGCCGCGCGCAGCAAGATCGTGCAGGGCGCGGTCAGCATGGTCGAGATGGCGCTCAAGGGCCTGTCGGAGCGCGGCATCGTGAATCTCGACGACGAACGCCGCGCCGCGATGGTCAGCAACCTGCTGGTCGTGCTGTGCGCCGAGAACGAAGCCCAGCCGGTCATCAACACCGGCACGCTGTATCAGTAGTCAGTGGGTCGTTCGGACACCTTCGCATGAATCCGGCGTTGTATTTGGTGCTGGTGCTGCTGGGGACGGTGATGATGGTCGCAGGCGTGCTGGCGGCGCTCCTCGGCTGGTTGCCGGCGGTGCCCGCCGTCGCGATGGCCATTGCCGGCGCGGCGATCGAAACGCCGGCCGCGCTCGCGTTCGCGCGCAGCCAGGCGTCGGCCGGCGGATCAGCGGCCACGACGATGACGCGGCCGCGCTACGAACACACGCAGCCGGGCTGGCCGATGCGGCTGACGTTCGCGGCGCTCGCGCTCGGCCTGATTATGCTCGCCGCGCTGCCGCTGCCGGGCGTCGGACGCGCGCCGTCATGGGCGCTGCTGGCCGGCGCTGCGCTCGCACTCGCCGTCGGCTGGTGCTTTTCATCGCTGACGATCCGCGTAACGAGCGACGAGCTGCAGTTGCACTTCGGCTGGGGCTGGCCGCGCAAGCGCGTGCCGCTGGCGGACCTCGACGCCGTCGAGATCACCCGCACGACCTTCATCGAGGGCTGGGGCGTGCACCGGACGCGCCGCGGCTGGCTGTACAACGTTGCCGGCTTCGATGCGGTCGTCCTGCGGCGACGCGACGGCACGGCGGTGCTCGTCGGCAGCGACGAGGCACCGCGACTTAAAGCCGCCATCGAACGCGCGCGCGGACGTGTCTGACCGTGGCCACGGCCGACAAGAAGTCGTTCCTGCTGCGCATCGACCCGCGGCTGTGGGACGAGCTCGAGCGGCTGGCGGCCGCCGAGCTGCGTTCGGTCAATGCGCAGGTGGAATTCCTGCTGCGTGAGGCGCTCGAGCGCCGCGGCCTCGGTCCCCGGGACGCGAAGGATTCCACGCGGCGCCGAGGCCGGACGCTGAGCATGCGCAATGCAGCGCCTCAGCGCGTGCCGTTGATCTCCGCGTAGAACGCGTCGCTGTTCGGCTTGCGTCCCAGGAAGGCTTCGACCAGGGTGCCAGGCTGCCGTTGCCCGCCCGAAGAGAGAATCGTCTCGCGGTAGCGCTGGCCGACTGACGGATTCATCAGCTTGCCGTCGAACGCCGTCAGCATGTCGAGCGCCAAGACCTGCGACCACATGTAGCCGTAGTAGCCGGCCGAATAGCCGCCGAGCAGGTGGCCGAACCCCGCGGGGAAGAGTGACCCTTCGACATAGCCGAGCGGATCGGCGCTTTCAATGGCGATCCACGGCGGCATCGGCGCGCCGGGTTTGCCGGTGTGCAGCCGCATGTCGTACAGCGCATATTCGCCCTGGCGCGCGAAGAAGTATCCGCGACCAAATCGGCGCGCCGCCTCGAGCTGTGCGATCTGCTCCTTCGTCAACCGCGGGCAGGTCGGGCAGACCGTCGCGAACAGCGCCAGCGGCTCCTCGCGTCGTGCCCATTCCTCGAACATCTGCGACGGCGCCTCGACGAAGTCGCGCTTGACCGAGGTGCCGGACTGGTCGACGTAACGCGTCTTCGACAGCACGCCATGCAGTACGTGACCGTATTCGTGCAGCAGCGTCTCGAGTTCGTCGTGGTTGAGTCCCTTCGCATTCAGGTTGGCCACCAGCACCGAGATCGGCGTGCGGTTTGCGAGCGTCGAGACACCGCGCACCCCGAAAGCGGCCGCGTGGTTGTACTTGCCGTCGCGCGGGAACAGATCCAGGTAGATGCCACCGATGAACGCGCCGCGCTTGCCATCGGACAGACGTTCGTAGACGTCGTAGTAGCGCACGTCCTTGTGCCAGCGCGGCACGTCGCGCGCGACGAAATCCACCGAGTAGAGCTTGCTGGCGAGCAGCATCGCGTACTGCACGCTCGGTTCCGTCGGGAAGTAGGCGCGCAGCGCCTCCTGGTCGACGCTGTAGCGGGCCTTGCGCACGCGCTCCTTCAGGTAAGAAACGTCCCAGCGATTAAGCCGGGTTTCCGCCAACGGCGTGCCGTCGAGCTTCGCCTTCTCGGCGCGTAGTTCGGCAAACTCCTTCGCTTGCAGCGGGTCCGCGGCCTCTTTGACCTTGCCGAGGAACTCGTAGACCGCAGCCGGCGTCTGGGCCATACGGCGCTTCAACGCGTAAGTGGCGAAGTCGGGCTGCCCGTGCAACTGAGCCAATTCGTAGCGCAGGGCCAGCGCCTGTTCGAGGATCTTGAGGTTCTTCTCGCCACCTTCGCGGTTCTTCGCCATCCACACGCGCTTGCGCGCCTCGGCGTTGGTCGCCAATTCAAGGAACGGCAGGTACGTGGGGTAGTCCATCCCGAGTACGAGATTGCCCTGGTCGTCGCGCTTGCGCGCAGCGATCCACGACTCGGGCATGCCGGCCGCTTCGGCCAGCGTGATCGTCACGGTGGTGCCGTCTTCGTTGATGTTCTTCTGGAAGTCGAGCCCGAGTCGCTCGAGTTCGTCGCTGATTTCCTTGGCGCGCTTGCGCTTGTCGACCGGCAGCGTGGCTCCGCCGTCTTCGAATTTTTCGAACAGGTCCTGCAGATAGACCGTGTCGATCGAGTCCTTCGCCTTGACGGCCTTCACCCGCTCGTAAAGCACGGCGCTCTGGTAGACCTCGGTCTCGAACGGCAGCAGCTTTTCCAGGCACGTCTGCGCCGCGTCGCGCGTCGCCTTGTCGACCGCAACGTTCTGCAGCAGGTACACCGGATTGGCGAAGTCGGCAGCTTGGATCGACAGGGCGTTGAGCTCCGCCAGAACGTTGCCCGCGCCTTTGCGCGCTTCCATCGCCTTGAGCATCTTGCGCGCGGCAGCCAGTTCGGCGTCGCAACGTGTGCTGATTTCGGCGGCGGTGTACACCGGGATCAGCGGACGGGCAGGCTGCGCTGCCTGCAGCGGCAGTGCGCCCGCGGCCAGCAGGATCGCTGCGGCCGTGTGCCGGGGTTCGAATCGCATGGTTCCTTCCGTAATGTCGGGTGCGCAGGTGCGCGCGAAGCGCGCGAGCTTACGTGCCGGACGGGTCGCCGGCCGGCGTCCTGCGACGGAATGCAGGCCGAGGCGACGAAAAGCGCATTCGTCTGACGAATCGGTCTAGAGCGAGGATTCTAGTTACCGCTTCTTCTCGTGCTTCCACAGAACATCGGCTCCACCGGCATGGCGGTTCAGCACTCGCGCCAGCACGAACAGCAGGTCCGACAGGCGATTCAGGTACTGCCGCGGCTCCGCATGAACCGTTTCGCTGGCCGCCAGCGCAACCACTGCGCGTTCAGCGCGGCGGCACACGGTGCGGCTGACATGCGCCAGCGCGGCCGCGCGCGAACCACCCGGCAGCACGAATTCCGCGAGCCGCGGCAGGTCGGCGTTGTAGTGCGCCAGCCGGTCATCGAGACGGGCGACATGCGCCTCCTTGATCATCGAGTATCCCGGAATGCACAGTTCACCGCCGAGGTCGAAGAGGTCGTGCTGAATGTCGATCAGATCGGCCCTCAACGGGTCCGGCATCGGTTCGGTCAGCAGCACGCCGATCGACGAATTCAATTCGTCGACGTCGCCCATCGCCGCGACCCGCAACGTGTCCTTGCGCGTCCGCGTGCCATCGCCGAGTCCGGTCGTGCCGTCGTCGCCGGTGCGAGTCGCAATCGCGGTAAGACGCTTGCCCATCCGTGCAGCCTGCCGGTGTATGTTGGGGCCGTGAATCCGGCCGGAGTCCGATTATGAACGCGCCCTCGGCACGCGCACCGCTGCCACCCTCGCTTATCCATGCGCTCGAGGCCCGCTTCGGCCCGCGCTTCTCGACCAGTACCGCGGTGCGCGAACACCATGGACGCGACGAGTCGCCGTACGCGCCGATGCTTCCCGATGCCGTCGTCTTCGCCGAGTCGACCGACGATGTGGTCGCGGTGCTGCAGCAGGCCGCGGCCCACCGCGTGCCGGTGATTCCCTATGGTGTCGGCTCGTCAATCGAGGGGCACCTGCTTGCGCTGCACGGCGGCATCTCGATCGATCTCGGGCGCATGAACGCCGTGCTGTACGCGGTCAAGACGCCGAGGACCTGACGGTGACCGCGCAGGCCGGCATCACGCGCAAGCAACTGAACGCCGCGATCCGCGACACCGGGCTCTTCTTCCCGATCGACCCCGGCGCCGACGCGACGATCGGTGGCATGGCGGCCACGCGCGCCTCGGGCACCAACGCGGTCCGCTACGGAACGATGCGCGAGAACGTGCTGGCGCTCACCGTCGTGACGGCCGAGGGCAAGGTCATTCACACGGCGCGGCGCGCGAAAAAGAGTTCGGCCGGCTATGACCTCACGCGCATCTTTGTCGGCAGCGAAGGCACGCTCGGCGTGATCACCGAGGTCACGCTGAAGCTTTACCCGCAGCCCGAGGCGATCTCGGCAGCGACCTGCTCGTTTCCGAGCGTCGCCGCGGCGGTGCGAGACGACGATCGAGACGATCCAGCTCGGCGTTCCGATCGCGCGCTGCGAGCTGCTGGACGCGCTGACGGTCAAGGCCGTCAACCAGCGCGACAAGCTCGGCCTGCCGGAGATGCCGCTGCTGCTGTTCGAGTTCCACGGCTCGCCGGCCAGTGTCGAGGAGCAGGCGCGAACCGTTGAAGCGATTGCCGCCGAGCACGGGGGCCAGGGTTTCCAGTGGGCCACGAAGCCCGAGGACCGGACCCGACTGTGGGAGGCACGGCACAACGCCTACTTCGCGTGCCTGGCGCTGAAGCCGGGGTGCCGCAGCTTCACGACCGACGTCTGCGTGCCGATTTCCCGCCTGGCCGAGTGCATTGAAGCGACGATCACCGACATCGAGGCGAGTTTCCTGCCGGCGCCGATCCTCGGCCACGTGGGAGACGGCAATTTTCACTGCGCGATCCTCGCGCATGCCGACGATCCGCGCGAAGTGGAAGAGGCCGAGCGGCTGAACAACCGCATCGTCGAGCGCGCGCTCGCGATGGACGGCACGTGCACGGGCGAGCACGGTGTCGGCATGCACAAGATGGGTTTTCTGCTTGAAGAGCACGGCGCCGACGCGCTCGAACTGATGGCGCGACTCAAGCGCGCCTTCGACCCGCTGAACCTGCTGAATCCCGGCAAGATCATCCGCACCTGACGCTGCGTCGGCAGGCCGGCGCCGGGCATGAGCTGCTCGGCCAGTATTAAATCAAGCGCTTGATTTGTGCTAAGGTCGGCGGCATGCCGTCCACCTTGCAGCGCAACAGACCCGTCCTTCCGACGCGACCCGCCGAGCCGGAGCGTGGTCCCGACAAGGGTGAGCTCGCCCGCGAGCAACTGTTGGCGCACGCGACGCGGATCTTCGCGGCCAAGGGGTTCGCGGCGACGACGACGCGCGAGATCTGCGACGCCGCCGGCAAGAACATCGCGTCGATTCACTACTACTTCGGCGACAAGGAAGGTTTGTACCGGGCGGTGCTGCTGCGACCGATCACGGCGATGACGGCAGCATTCGGTCACTTCGACGATCCCGACCTTGCGGTCGAGGACGCGCTGCGGATGTTCCTCAGCCCATTCCTGCTGCCGTCGGCCGACGGTGCGGGCGGAGTCGACGGCGACCTGATGCGGCTGCATCTGCGCGAAATGATCGAGCCGTCCGAGGTTTTCCGCGAGATCACCGCGCAGACGATCCTGCCTGCGCACAATCTGCTGGCGACCACGCTGGCGCGGTACTGCGGGCTGCCGCGCGCCGACGCCGATATTCACCAGCTCGCCTTTGCGATCGTCGCGATGGCGCACGACTACTGCATGTCACGCGAGTTCATGAAGCTGCTCGCGCCGGAGGTGCTCACGCGGGCTCGGGCGATGGAACGCATCCTCGACCGGCTGGTCGGCTACAGCCGGGCATTGGTCGACCACGAAATCGCACGGCGCCGGTCGCCGCATGCCGACAGGACCACGCGATGAAACCGCGCTGCCTCCCGGCCAGGCCCGCGTGGGTTCGGATCCTCGGCGCTCGCGCTGCTGGCCACAACGATGATCGCAGCCGGCTGCGGCAAGGACGGCGGCGACGGCAAGGCAGAAGCGAAGCCCGCCGCACGCCCCGCACTCACGGTGACGGTCACCACAGCGCAGCGGGCCGACTGGCCGCGCATGCTGACCGCGAACGGCAACATCATGGCGTGGCAGGAGGCAGTGATCGGCGCGGAATTGTCCGGACTGCGCGTCACAGACGTGCTGGTGAATGTCGGCGACAGCGTGCGGCGCGGTCAGCCGCTGGCGAAGATCGCGACCGAAGGCGTGCTGGCCGACCTGGCGCAGGCCAAGGCGTCGGTCGCCGAGGCCGAAGCGGCGCTGGTCGAGGCGCGTGCGAATGCGGAACGCTCGAAGCAGCTGCAGGCGCAGGGCTTCATCAGCCCGCAGGCCACGATACAGGTCGTGACCGCCGAGCAGACCGCGGCCGCGCGGCTGGCCGCTGCACGCGCCAGGGTACAGGCCGAGGACGTTCGGCTCGCGCAGTCGCGCGTGGTCGCGCCCGACGACGGCGTGATTTCGGCGCGGACGGCGACGGTCGGTTCGCTGACGACACCGAACCAGGAGATGTTTCGACTGATCCGCGGCGGCCGTCTGGAATGGCGCGCCGAGGTCACAGCGTCCGAACTACAGAAGCTCGCGCCGGGCATGCCCGCGGCGCTCACGACCGCCAGCGGCACGCGCATCGAAGGCACTGTGCGCGCGGTCGCGCCGTCGGTCGACCCGGCAACGCGCAACGGCCTCGTCTATGTCGACCTGCCACCGGGCAGCACCGCACGCGCCGGCACCTTTGCGCGCGGCGAGTTCCAGCTCGGCAGCGGCGCCGCGCTGACCGTGCCGCAGAGCGCCGTCGTGCTGCGCGACGGCTTCGCCTATGTCTTCGACGGTCTCCGCCGAGAACAGGGTGATGCAGAGCAAGGTCGAGGTCGGCCGACGCGTCGGTGAGCGCATCGAGATCGTCGCCGGACTGCCGGCCGACGGTCGCGTGGTCGAGTCCGGCGCGGGCTTTCTCAGCGACGGCGACGTCGTGCGCGTGGTCGAGACTCCTGTCGCGCCGGTGAAGGCCGCCGAGAAGTAACGATGGCGATCAACGTCTCGTCGTGGTCGATCCGGAACCCGATTCCGTCGGTTCTGCTGTTCGTGATGCTGACGCTGGTCGGCGTCGTCGGTTTCAAGGCGATGAAGATCCAGCAGTTCCCGGACATCGACCTGCCGACGGTGACGGTGGTCGCGACGCTGCCGGGCGCGGCGCCGGCGCAGATGGAGACCGAGGTCGCGCGCAAGATCGAGAACTCGCTCGCCACGCTGCAGGGCATCAAGCACATCTACACCAAGGTGCAGGACGGAACGGCCACGATCACGGTTGAGTTCCGTCTGGAGAAGCCGACCCAGGAAGCGGTCGACGACGTGCGCGACGCCGTCACGCGGGTTCGCTCGGATCTGCCGGGCGACCTGCGCGACCCGGTGATCTCGAAGGTCAACCTGGCTGGCGCGCCGATCCTGACCTACACCGTCGCTTCCGATCGGCTCGACGACGAGGCACTGTCGTGGTTCGTCGACAACACCGTGACCAAGAGCCTGCTGTCGGTGCGCGGCGTCGGCGCGGTGGCGCGAGTCGGCGGCGTCGATCGCGAGATCCGCGTCGAGCTCGACCCAGCGCGCCTGCTCGCGCTGAATGCCAGCGCGGCCGACATCTCGCGCCAGCTGCGCCTGATCCAGCAGGAGGCCTCGGGCGGGCGGGCCGATATCGGCGGCGCCGAGCAGTCGGTGCGCACGATCGGCACGGTGCAGTCGGCCGACGAGCTGGCCGCGATGGACATCGTGCTGTCGGATGGCCGGCGCGTGCGGCTCGACCAGCTCGCGACCGTGCGCGACACGGTGGCCGAGCAGCGGTCTGCGGCACTGCTCAACGGCCGGCCGGTCGTCGGCTTCGAAATCACGCGGTCGCGCGGCGCGGGCGAGGTCGACGTCGCCGACGGCGTGCGGGCGCAGCTCGAGAAGCTGAAGGCGGAGCATCCGCACATTCGCATCACCGAGGCGTTCAATTTCGTCGATCCGGTGCAGGAGAACTTCGACGGCTCGATGTGGCTGCTGATCGAAGGCGCGATCCTCGCGGTGCTGGTGGTGTGGCTGTTCCTGCGCGACTGGCGCGCGACCCTGGTTTCGGCGGCCGCGCTGCCGCTGTCGATCCTGCCGACCTTCGGCGCGATGTACTTCATGGGCTTCACGCTGAACGTCGTCACGCTTCTGAGCCTGTCGCTCGTGGTCGGGATCCTCGTCGACGACGCGATCGTCGAGATCGAGAACATCATGCGACACCTGCGCATGCGTCGCGCCGGGCGTCCGCGGACGCACCTTCGGCCGCGCGGGGGCGGAGCGACGACGCCGGAGCGCGGCGAGCTGAAGACGCCGTACCAGGCCGCGATGGAGGCCGCCGACGAGATCGGCCTCGCGGTCATCGCCACCAGCTTCACGCTGATTGCGGTGTTCCTGCCGACCGCGTTCATGAGCGGCGTACCGGGCAAGTTCTTCGTTCAGTTCGGCTGGACCGCGGCGATCGCAGTGTTCTTCTCGCTCGTCGTCGCGCGGATGCTGACACCGATGATGGCCGCTTACATCCTGCACAAGCCGGAGAAGGCGTCTCACCAGCCGCGCTGGTTGACGATCTACCTCGGCTGGGCGCAGTGGTGCCTGAAGCACCGCATCGCGACCCTGATCGGTGCTGCAGCCTTCTTTTTCGGCTCGTTCGCGCTGGTGCCACTGCTGCCGACCGGTTTCATTCCGCCCGATGATCTGTCGCAGACGCAGGTCTACGTCACGCTGCCGCCGGGCAGCACGTTCAATCAGACGCTCGCCGCCGCCGAGCACGCGCGCGCGATCGTCGAAAGGAACCCGCACGTCAAGCTCGTCTACACCGCAGTCGGCGGCGGCGCCGCGGGCTCCAACCCGTTCGAGCCGCGCGGTGCTGCCGAAGTGCGCAAGGCCACGCTGACGATCAACATGACGCCGAGATCGGATCGGCGCGGCGTCAGCAAGCAGGAGATCGAGCGCGACCTGCGCGAAGCGCTGACGGCGCTCCCGGGCGCCCGCATCACCGTCGGGCTCGCCGGTGGCCAGGAAAAATACGTGCTGGTGCTCGCCGGAGAAAACGGCGCAGTGCTCGCCGAGCACGCACGCAAGGTCGAACGCGAGCTGCGCACCCTCGACGGCGATCGGTGGCGTGACGACGACGGCGAGCCTCGTGCGGCCGGAACTCGTGATCCGTCCCGACTTCGCCCGCGCGGCCGACCTCGGCGTGACCTCGCTCGCGATCGCCGACACGCTGCGTATCGCCACTGCCGGCGACTACGACCAGGGCCTCGCCAAGCTGAACCTGTCGCAGCGGCAGGTGCCGATCGTCGTGAAGCTGCCGATCGACGCTCGCCGGGACCTGCAGCTGCTCGAGCGTCTTCCGGTGCCGGGCAAACACGGGCCGGTCATGCTGGGCAACGTCGCGCAGCTGTCGATCGGCGGCGGGCCGGCGGAAATCGACCGCTACGACCGCCTGCGCAACATCAACTTCGAGATCGAGCTCAACGGGCAGCCGCTGGGCGAGATCGAAAAGCAGGCGCTCGCGCTGCCGAGCCTGCGCAATCTGCCGGCGGGCGTGATCCAGACCTCGATCGGCGACGCGGAGGCGATGAACGAACTGTTCGCGAGCTTCGGCCTGGCGATGCTGACCGGCGTGCTCTGCATCTACATCGTGCTGGTGCTGCTGTTCAAGGACTTCGTGCAGCCGGTGACGATCCTCGTCGCACTCGTGCTGTCGATCCCTGGTGCCTTCCTCGCGCTTTTCGTCACCCAGTCGGCGCTGTCGATGCCGTCGATGATCGGACTGATCATGCTGATGGGCATCGCGACCAAGAACTCGATCCTGCTGATCGACTACGTGATCCTCGCGCGGCGCGACCACGGACTCACGCGCTGGGAGGCGATCGTCGACGCCTGTCGCAAGCGCGCACGCCCGATCGTGATGACGACGGTGGCGATGGGCGCGGGCATGACCCCGATCGCGATCGGGCTCGGTACCGATCCGAGCTTCCGCGCACCGATGGCGATCGTCGTGATCGGCGGTCTCATCACGTCGACTTTCCTCAGCCTGCTCGTCGTGCCGGTGGTGTTCACCTACGTCGATGACGCGCTCGGATGGGTGCGGCGACGCCTGCGTCGCGTGCCGCGGCAGGCCGAGCCCGCCGCCGCACCGGGCGGCGAATGATCGGTGATGCGCTTCGACCTGCGTCGCCGCCGATTGATCTGCGGCGGACTCGGCCTCGCGGCCGGTCTGCTCCACGTTCCCACGGTCGCAGCGCAAGCGGCGGCCGATCCGACAGAGCGGAGCCGCGATGCGCGCGCGCCGGGCTACGCGACGCTCGAGTTCGACTGGATCGACGAGGCGCGCGGTCGGCCGGTGCCGGTCAGGCTGTACCTGCCGGACGGCGATTGCGGGCGAGCGCGTCGCGATGGTGGTCTTCTCGCACGGCATTGGCGGGTCGCGGCGCGGCTACAGCTACCTCGGCAGCCACTTTGCGGCGAACGGTATCGCCAGCCTGCATGTGCAGCACGCCGGCAGCGACCGCGCGGTCTGGCTCGGCAATCCGTTCGGCCTCATCGGCCGGCTGCACGATGCAGCGCAGGAGCGCGAGGCGATCGAACGCGTCCGCGACCTCAGGTTTGCGCTCGATCGCCTGCTCGCCGGCGAGCACGGGGCGCGAATCGACGCCGAGCAGATCGTCGCGGCCGGCCATTCGTATGGTGCGAACACGGCACTGCTGGCGGTCGGCGCACGCGTTGAACGCGACGGTCGCGTGCTCGAGCTTCGGGATCCGCGCTACCGCGCGGCGATCCTGATCTCGGCACCTCCGTTCTACGGCGAGACCGACATCGCCCGGATCCTGCGCCACGTGACGGTGCCGACCCTGCATATCACCGCGACCGAGGACGTCATCCAGATCCCGGGATATGCGTCGGGCGCCGAGGACCGCATCGCAGTGTTCGACGCAGTCGGCAGCAGCCGCAAGACGCTCGTCGTCTTTGCCGGCGGCTCGCACAGTATCTTCACCGACCGCACCGGCACCGGCGGCCAGCAGCTGAACGCGCAGGTCAAGGCAGCGACGCGTGAACTGGCGCTCGCGTTCATCGGCCAGTTGCAGGGCCGCGCGGCGGAGTCGTTCGAGCGCTGGATCGAGCGCTACCGGCCGATCCTCGCGCGCACGCTCAGCGCGCCCCTGCGCTGAGCGGCGCTGCCGGCCGCCGCAGCGGCCGCGCGTCCGGCCGGCAGCACCGACCACTGCACCGGCCCGGGATGCGGGCCTTCGAGCCAGTCGCGCGCATCCGCGGTTCCGAGCAGCTCGGCCTCCATGAACGCCGAGATCGAGAAGAGCAGCGCGACGCGGGCCGCCAGCGCACTGCGGCTGAGTGAAGCACTGGCCGATGGCGCATTCATCACTGCATCGGGCGGCGCACCGGTTGCGCCGGACGCGCCGGGCGCGGGCCCGCGACCGCTGCGATTCGGCTGCTCGTGCTGAGTCGACGGGTTCGGCGGCAGGCGCGGCCCTGTCGCGCCGTCGGCGATTTGTGGCATACCGGGCAGCTGCAGCGCCGCGACCGTCGATGCTGACAGGCGCAGCTCGACGACGCGCGCGTTGACCAGCTGGTTCACCATCGCGCGACGCTGCTGCGCCGTCATGCCGAGTCCGTAGGGATCGGTCTCCGTCAAACCATACGCGAGCAGCAGAGGGGTCGTGATCGATCCATAGCGCTGCGACATCGCGGGACCTTCGAAGCCGACGTACGGACCGATCAACGCGACCGCGGCGAATGCGCCGGTCGGGCGCCTGCGGCGGGTCATGGGTCATCCGCTCGCCCACCAACCATTGCGCGGTCTGCGCGCCCGGACCGATGCCGACGACGCCCAGGCGCGTCCACGACTGTGGCAGCCATGGCGGCGGTTCGCGCTCGAGAGCCGCCAGCACGAAGTGCACGTCAGCGACCCGCTCCGCGGCTTCACTCGTGGCGTAGACCCGCCGCGCGGCCAGTTGGAAATCGGCGCGACGCGCCTCCTGCCCCTGCCAGATCGTCTCGTCGTTGCCGGGATGCCCGAGCGCGAGAACGACGAAGCCCGCGTGAGCGAGCGTTTCGGCCAGCGCCGTCGGCATCTGGCTGCCCTGCGCCAGCCCAGGAAGCACGAGGACGAGCGCCCTGCCTCCACCTGCCGGCGCGACCCAGCGCCCGGTGATCGTGCGATCGCGGCTCGAGTCCGTCCACTGCGCGCTGCCCGAGGCGAGTGTCGACGCGGTGTCTTCGCGCCAAGGCACCGGCGGCAACGGAGGAGGAGGAGGCAATGCCGTTTCGGCGAACTGCATCGCGCCTGGCGACCGATGCGGCCCCGCGCAGCCGAGCATGCACACCGCGACTGCCAGCAGCAGCGCACAACCCGCCATTTTTCCTTGCGAGGACGGGCTGCGCCGCTCGCTCGATTCCATCAAATGTCCTCCGTTGCAGCGTGGTCGCCGATCGCGTAGACGCAAGCATGACAGCAGCGGCGCGTTACTGCTTTGTGGCTGCGGCTGCGCGGCGCTCGGCTTTCGCGGCGCGACCGCTGCGTGATACCGTGAACGTCATGAACGCCCCGGCTGACCTGACCCATCCTCCGGCGCAGATGCTCGCCGAACGCATTCCGCTCGAGGGCAGCGGGGCCGTCGACGTCGAGCGCCAGCGCGCCGTGGTCGCGCGGCTGCGCTCGTTCCTGCCGGAACACTGCGTGCTCTGGCGCGAAGAGGATACGAAACCGTACGAGTGCGACGGGCTGACGCTGTACCGGCAGCTGCCGATGGTGGTGGCGCTGCCCGAGGACGAAGCTCAGGTCGTCGACATTCTCCGCGCGTGCCATGAGCTCGGCGTACCCGTGGTGCCGCGCGGCGCGGGCACAGGGCTTTCCGGCGGCGCGCTGCCGCACGGCAAGGGCGTGCTGCTGTCGCTCGCCAAGTTCAACCGCATCCTCACGATCGATCCGCTCGCGCGCACGGCCACCGTGCAGCCGGGCGTGCGCAACGCCGCGATTTCCGAAGCGGTCGCGCATCTCAACCTGTACTACGCGCCGGATCCGTCGAGCCAGATCGCCTGCACGATCGGCGGCAATATCGCCGAGAACTCCGGCGGCGTGCATTGCCTGAAGTACGGCCTCACGCTGCACAACGTGCTGCGCGTGCGCGGCGTCACGATCGAGGGCGACATCGTCGAAGTCGGCTCGACCGCTCCCGACAGCGCCGGGCTACGACCTGCTGCCGCTGGTGGTCGGATCCGAAGGCCTGCTGCTGGTGCTGACCGAAGCGACGCTGAAGCTCGTGCCGAAGCCGCTGAAGCAGCAGGTCGTGATGGCGTCGTTCGACGATGTCGAAAAGGGCGGCGATGCGGTCGCGGCGGTGATCGCGGCCGGCATCATCCCGGCCGGCATGGAGATGATGGACAAGCCGGCGACCGCGGCGGTGGAGCCGTTCGTCAAGGCGGGCTACGACCTCGACGCGGCAACGATCCTGCTCGTGGAATCCGACGGCACGCCCGAGGAAGTCGCCGACGAGATCGACCGCATCAAGGGAGTGCTCGACGGCAGCGGCGCGACGCAGCTGAAGGTTTCCCAGTCCGAGGCCGAGCGGCTGCGCTTCTGGGCCGGACGCAAGGCGGCGTTCCCGGCCGTCGGTCGCATCTCACCGGACTACTACTGCATGGACGGCACGATCCCGCGCAAGCGCCTCGGCGAGGTGCTGAAGGCGATCACGGCGATGGAGAAGAAGTACGACCTGCGCTGTGCCAACGTCTTCCACGCCGGCGACGGCAACCTGCACCCGCTGATCATGTTCGACGCGAATGATCCGGACTCGGTGGTGCGGGCCGAAGCAGTTCGGCTTCGAGATCCTCGAGCTGTCGATCGCGGTCGGCGGCACCGTGACCGGCGAGCACGGCGTCGGCGTCGAGAAGATCCATCAGATGTGCCAGCAGTTCGACAGCGCGACGCTGCAGGCCTTTCACGCGATCAAGCGCGCCTTCGATCCGGCGGGGCTGCTCAACCCGGGTAAGGCGGTGCCGACGCTCGCCCGCTGCGCCGAATACGGCAAGATGCATGTGCACGGCGGGCAGCTGAAGTTTCCGGAACTGCCGCGCTTCTGACGTCATGATGCGCAACACGCGCCGACGCGCACTCTGTTCTGCGCCCGTAAATGAGCGGAGCACGAGCATCCGGCGGTCGCGCGGCTGCGTGAGCGCGTGCGCGAAGCTGCCGCGCGCAGCCAGCCGCTGCGCATCCGCGCCGGAGGCACCAAGGACTTCTACGGCAACCCGACCCGCGGCGAGCCGCTCGATCCGCGCGACTGCAGCGGCATCGTCGACTACGCGCCGACCGAACTGGTGGTCACGGTGCGCGGCGGCACGCCACTGGTGGAACTCGAGGCCGCACTGGACGAATGCCAACAGGTGCTGCCGTTCGAGCCGCCGCACTTCGGGCCGGGCGCCACCGTCGGAGGTGCGATCGCGGCCGGGCTGGCGGGTCCGCGCCGCGTCGCGGCCGGGCCGGTGCGCGACTTCATCCTCGGCGCCAGCATGATCGACGGCCGCGGCGAGCTGCTGTCCTTCGGCGGCCGCGTGATGAAGAACGTCGCCGGCTACGACATGGCACGAGCGCTGGCCGGTTCGCTCGGGACGCTCGGCGTGCTCGTCGACGTCTCGTTGAAAGTGCTGCCGCGCCCGGTGACCGAGCGCACGCTGGCGTTCGATGTCGACGAGGCGACCGCCATCAAGCAGATGAACGAATGGGGCGGACAGCCTCTGCCGATCTCCGCCAGCGCCTGGGTCGGCGGTGAGCTGCGCATTCGGCTTTCCGGAGCGCGCACTGCGATAGAGGCTGCGCAATCTCGCCTCGGCGGTCGCGCCGTCGACAACGCTGCGTCGTGGTGGAGCGACCTGCGCGAGCAGCGGCATCCGTTTTTCGCCGGCGATGATGTCCTGTGGCGGCTGGCCGTGCCGCCGACGACGCCACCGCTCGAACTGGGTGCCGCGCTGATCGAGTGGCACGGCGGCCAGCGCTGGCTGCGCGCGAGACACGCGCCTACATCGATGCGCGCACTCGTCAGCGCGCTCGGCGGCCACGCGACCCGCTTTCGCGGCGGGGACGCGCAGGTCCCGGCGTTCCAGCCGCTCGAACCCACCGTCGCGCGCATCAATTCACGCCTGAAGGCAGAGTTCGACCCGGCCGGCATCTTCAACCCCGGAAAAATGGTCCCGCAGTAAAACGATGCAGACTCAGCTCGCAGACTGGATCCGGGACACGCCTGAGGGCAAGGATGCTGACGCGATCTTGCGCAAGTGTGTCCATTGCGGTTTCTGCACGGCCACCTGCCCGACGTACCAGCTGCTGGGCGACGAGCTCGACGGCCCGCGCGGCCGCATCTACCTGATGAAGCAGATGCTGGAAGGCGGCGCCGTCACGGCGAAGACGCAGCTGCATCTGGACCGGTGCCTCACCTGCCGCAATTGCGAAACCACCTGCCCTTCGGGAGTGCAGTACGGGCGGCTGCTCGACATCGGCCGCAAGCTGGTCGAAGACCGCGTGCAGCGGCCGCTGGGCCAGCGGCTGGTGCGCGCAGCGCTGAAGCACGGCCTGACCAGCCCGGCGTTCGCGCCGGCGATGAAATTCGGCCAGGCGTTGCGGCCACTGCTGCCGGCGGGGCTGAAGGCCAAGGTCCCGGCAAGGCGTGCGCCCGGAAAGTATCCGACGCGCAGCCACAAGCGCCGCATGATCCTGCTAGAGGGCTGCGTGCAGCCAGCGATGGCGCCGAACATCAACACCGCGACCGCGCGCGTGCTCGACGCCCTCGGGATCGAACTCGTGCGGCCCGACGGCGCCGGCTGCTGTGGCGCGATCCGCTACCACCTGAGCGACCACGACGGCGGACTCGACGACGCGCGCCGCAATATCGACGCCTGGTGGCCACTGGTCGAAGCGGGCGTCGAGGCGATCGTGATGAACGCGAGCGGATGCGGCCAGCAGGTGAAGGAATACGGACACCTTCTCGCGCGTGATACGCAGTACGCCGTGCGCGCGCAGCGCATCAGCGAGCTGACCTATGACATCGCGGAACTCCTGCCGGCGCTCGGCGACGAACTCAGGCGCAAGCTCGGCACGGCGACGACCGGCAAGGTCGTCTTCCATTCACCGTGCACGCTGCAGCACGGCCTGAAGGTGCGCGGCGCAGTGGAAGCGCTTCTAAGCTCGCTCGGCGCCACCGTCGCGCCGGTCGGGGAGAGTCACTTCTGTTGTGGCTCGTCCGGCACGTACTCGGTGCTGCAGCCGGAACTGTCGATCGAACTGCGCGACCGCCGCCTCGGTCACCTCGAGGCACCCGGACCCGATGCGATCCTGTCGGCCAACATCGGCTGCATCACTCATCTGCAGAGCGGCACCGAGACGCCGGTGATGCACTGGATCGAGTGGCTGGATGCGCGGCTGAACCCGCGTCGATCAGAGTCGTAACGAGTCGTTTCGTCCGGCTGGCGCTACAACTCGTCGGACGCGATCACGCGCACGGCGGCGTCGGCGAATGCCCGGCGGGCAGCGTCGAGCGAGCCGTGCGTATCGATTGCGCGGCAAGCGTCCTCGATGACGATCGCTTCGAAGCCGCGCGCCATCGCGTCAAGCGCACTCCAGGCGACGCAGAAGTCGAGTGCCAGCCCGGCCAGATAGACAGTCTGAACACCGCGCTCACGCAGCAGTCCCGCCAACCCGGTCGGCGTTCTGCGGTCGGCTTCGAGGAACGCAGAGTAGCTGTCGGTATGCGCGTGGTGGCCCTTGCGGATCACGCCGTGCGCGTGCGGGACCACGAGCCGCTCGGCGAACGCGGCGCCATGCGTGCCCTGCACGCAATGGTCGGGCCACAGCACCTGCTCACCGTATTCGAGCGTTATCGTCGAAAACGGCACCTTGCCCGCATGCGACGAGGCGAACGAGATATGCCCCGCCGGGTGCCAGTCCTGCGTCAGAAGGACGTTGTCGAAGCGCGACGCGATGCGGTTGATGACCGGGATGATCTCGTCGCCGCGCTCGACCGCCGAGTTCACCGCCCGGCAGGAAGTCGTTCTGGACATCGACCACCAGCAGCAGAGCGTCGGCGCGCATCAGCCGACCTTCTTGCCCATCTCCTCGACCACTTTTTTCGCGTCGCCGAACACCATCATCGTCTTCGGCATGTAAAAAAGCTCGTTGTCGAGGCCGGCGTAGCCCGACGCCATCGAGCGCTTGTTGACGATCACCTGCTTGGCCTTGTAGGCCTCGAGGATCGGCATGCCGGCGATCGGCGACTTCGGATCTTTCGCGGCCGGATTGACAACGTCGTTGGCACCGAGGATCAGCGCGACGTCGGCCTCGCCGAATTCGCCGTTGATGTCCTCCATTTCGAACACCTGGTCGTACGGCACTTCGGCTTCGGCCAGCAGCACGTTCATGTGGCCCGGCATACGGCCGGCCACCGGATGGATCGCGTACTTCACCTTCACGCCCTTCGCGATCAGCTTGTCCGCGAGTTCCTTCAGCGGGTGCTGCGCGCGCGCGACCGCAAGACCGTAGCCGGGGACGATGATCACTGTCTCGGCGTTCTCCATCAGGAAGGCCGCGTCATCCGGCGAACCCGAGCGTACCGGCCGCTGTTCGGCCTTGCCTCCCGCCTGCGCGACCTCGCCGCCGAAGCCGCCGAGAAGCACGTTGAAGAACGAGCGGTTCATCGCCTTGCACATGATGTAGGACAGGATCGCACCCGAGGATCCGACCAGCGAGCCGGCGACGATCAGCATGAAGTTGTTCAGCGAGAACCCGATGCCGGCCGCAGCCCAGCCCGAGTAGCTGTTGAGCATCGAGACCACGACCGGCATGTCGGCGCCGCCGATCGGAATGATCAGCAGCACGCCCAGCAGGAAGCCGAGCGCGATCACGAGTCCGAAGTCCATCGGGCTCTGCGAATGCCAGAAGCCGAAGCAGAAGAACACCGCCGCGATTCCCAACGCGAGGTTCAGCTTGTGCTGGCCGGGGAACACGACCGGCGCGCCCTTGAACAACCTGAACTTGTACTTTCCCGCCAGCTTGCCGAACGCGATCACCGAGCCGGTGAACGTCACGGCGCCGATGAACGCGCCAAGCGCGAGCTCGATCCGGTTGCCGCCGGGCAGCGCGCCGCCGCGTTCGGCGATGCCGAAGGCCCACGGTTCGGCGACTGCCGCAATCGCGATGAACACCGCGGCCAGGCCGATCATGCTGTGCATGAACGCGACCATCTCGGGCATCTTGGTCATCTCGACGCGGAACGCGATCGTCGTGCCGACCGCGCCGCCGATCACGAGGCCCGCCAGCACCCAGGCCATTCCGGGAGTCGCGAGCGACGGCGCGGTCTTGTAGACCAGCGCGACGGTCGTGACCATCGCGATCGCCATGCCGACCATGCCGAACGCGTTGCCGCGACGCGAGGTGCTGGGATGCGACAGGCCTTTCAGCGCCTGGATGAAGAACACTGAAGCAATCAGGTACAGCAGGATGACGACGTTCATGCTGAGTGCCATCGCCTTCTCCTACTTCTTCTCGGCGGAGCCGGCCTTCGGCTCCTTCTTCTTGAACATCTCGAGCATCCGCCGCGTGACCAGGAAGCCGCCGAAGACGTTGACCGCAGCCAGCGCGACCGCCAGCAGCCCCATCGCCTTGCCGAGGCCGGTTTCGGTCAGCGCCGCGGCGAGCATCGCGCCGACGATGATGATCGCCGAGATCGCGTTCGTGACGCTCATCAGCGGCGTGTGCAGCGCCGGCGTGACGTTCCAGACGACGTGGTAGCCGACGTAGATGGCCAGCACGAAGATGATCAGATTGATGACGATCGGGCTTATCGCTTCCATGGTCCGGGGCTCGCTCAGTTTTTGCGCTTGATTTCGCCGCCGCTGCACATCAGGCACGCGATCACGATGTCATCGTCGGCGGGCATTACGAAGTTGCCCTCCGGGTCGACGATGAGCTTGAGGAAGTCCAGCACGTTGCGCGCGTACAGCGCCGACGAATCGGTCGGCACCGTCGCCGGAATGTTCGGCTGGCCGATGATGTGCACGCCGTGCTTCGTGACGGTCTTGCCGAGTTCGGAGAGCGCGCAGTTGCCGCCCTGCTCGACCGCCATATCGAGGATGACCGAGCCGGGCTGCATGCTCTTGACCATCTCCTCGGTGATCAGCACCGGCGCCTTGCGGCCGGGGATCAGCGCGGTGGCAATCGCGATATTGGCCTGCGCCAACCGCTTGCCGACTTCGACGGCCTGGCGCTGCATCCAGGCTGCGGGCATCGGCCGCGCGTAGCCGCCGGCACCTTGCGCGATCTCGCGCTCCTCGTCCGTTTCATAGGGCACGTCGACGAACTTCGCGCCCAGCGACTCGATCTGCTCCTTGACCGCTGGCCGCACGTCCGAGGCCTCGACGATCGCGCCCAGCCGCTTGGCGGTCGCGATCGCCTGCAGGCCCGCGACGCCTGCACCGAGGACCAGCACGCGCGCGGCCTTGACCGTGCCGGCGGCGGTCATCATCATCGGCATCAGCCGGCCGTAGGTATTCGGCGGCCATCAGCACCGCCTTGTAGCCGGCGATGTTCGCCTGCGACGACAGCACGTCCATGCTCTGCGCGCGCGTTGTCCGCGGTGCGGCTTCGAGTGCGAATGCCGTCAGCCCGGCGCCGTTCATCGCGGCGATGCCGTCGTTGTTGAACGGCTCGAGCATGCCGACCAGCACGGTGCCGCGCTTCATCAGCGCGAGTTCCTGCTCGACCGGAGTGCGCACCTTGAGCACGAGTTCAGCGCCCAGCACATCGGCCGGCCCGCCGAGCATCGCGCCGGCGGCCGTGTACGCCTCGTCCGTGAAACTGGCCGGCACGCCGGCACCGGACTGAACCATCACCGCGTGCTTGCCGGCAACCAGCTTCTTCACCGTCTCCGGAGTCGCGGCGACGCGGGACTCGCCCGGACGGATTTCTGCGGGCACTCCGATTTTCATTCAGCAGTCCCTCTCGCTCGGTCCTCGTTGTTGTCTTCGGGCCGCGCTCGTGCAGCCCGTTGGACCACGAGCTGCGGCCGATAGAATCGCGACTTTACGCGAAACATCCGCCGCATCGCATCTCGCAGCGCATGCGCACCATTCCATGTCCGCTCCCTGGAAGGCCAGTGTCACGGTGGCCGCTGTCGTCGAACACGAAGGCCGCTTCCTGCTGGTCGAGGAACAGACGCCAGACGGGATCCGCCTGAACCAGCCGGCCGGCCGTCTCGACCCCGGTGAGAGCCTGGTGGCCGCCGTGATCCGCGA
This sequence comes from uncultured beta proteobacterium, assembly GCA_963707445.1. GTDB lineage: Bacteria > Pseudomonadota > Gammaproteobacteria > Burkholderiales > Burkholderiaceae_F > JALORV01. Next base: position 224,361 of record CAVPPW010000002.1, read on the forward strand.
GACGCTGGAGGAAACCGCGCGGACGCTGACGCCCAGCGCACTGCTCGGCGTCTACATGACAAGTTCCCGATCGACCCAGGACGCCGAACCGGTCACCTACGTGCGCTTCGCCTTCGTCGGCGAAGCCGGCGATGCCGAGCCCGGCCGGCCACTCGACGACGGAATCCTGCGCACCCTCTGGCTGACTGCGGACGAGATTCGTCGCGCAGCTCGCGCGGCATCGCAGTCCGCTGGTCATGAAATGCGTCGAGGACTACCTCGCGGGCCAGCGCTTTCCGTTGAGTCTCGTCTACACGCACCCATCTGTTTCGACATGAGCGATCGCGTCGTGATCGGAATGTCGGGCGGGGTCGACTCGTCGGTCGCGGCGTGGCTGCTGAAGCAGCAGGGCTACGACGTGATCGGACTCTTCATGAAGAACTGGGAGGACGATGACGATGACGAGTACTGCTCGACGCGCCAGGACCTGATCGACGCCGCCGCGGCGGCCGATGTCGTCGGCATCGAGCTCGAGGCGGTCAACTTCGCCGCCGAGTACAAGGACCGCGTGTTCGCCGAATTCCTGCGCGAGTACTCGGCCGGCCGCACGCCGAACCCCGACGTGCTGTGCAACGCCGAGATCAAGTTCAAGGCCTTCCTCGATCACGCGCTCGGCCTCGGCGCCGGCCACATCGCGACAGGGCACTATGCCCGCGTACGGCACACTGGCGGGCGCTTCGAGCTGCTGCGCGGCCTCGACGCGTCGAAGGACCAGAGCTACTTCCTGCACCGTCTGACGCAGCAGCAGCTCGCACGGACACTCTTTCCGGTCGGTGAACTGCAGAAGAGCGAGGTGCGCCGGATCGCGCGCGAGATCGGCCTGCCGAACGCCGCCAAGCGCGACTCGACCGGGATCTGCTTCATCGGCGAGCGGCCGTTTCGCGAGTTCCTGAACCGCTATCTGCCGACGCAGCCGGGACCGATACGCGACGAAGCCGGCCATGTCATCGGCGAGCACGTCGGCCTCGCGTTTTATACGCTGGGCCAGCGCAAGGGCATCGGCATCGGCGGACGGCGCAGCGCCGCCGAGGCGCCGTGGTTCGTCGCGCGCAAGGACATGGCGAGCAATACGTTGTGGGCGGTGCAGGGTCACGATCATCCCTGGTTGCTGAGCGACCGCGTGCGGGCGATCGAGCGCGAGCTGGGTCGGCGGCGCACCGCCGGCCGAAGGAACGCGCCTTGCTGCGAAGACGCGATATCGCCAGCGCGACGCCGGCTGCGTCGTGACGCGGGCGGAACGCGGATTCGCTCGAATTGCATTTCGACGAGCCGCAGTGGGCCGTGACGCCCGGACAGTCGGCTGTGCTTTACCACGGCGAGGCTAGTCTGGGCGGCGGAGTGATTGCCTCCACCGCCGTCCCTAGACTGCAGACAGGCGACGGTGACCTGAGTAGAGGAGCGATGAGTCGCAGGGCTCTTTTCTTCAGTTTGTCGATCGCCAGCGTCGGCGCGGCGGCTTTGTTCGGCTGCGGCGGAGGTAATGGCGGCACGGCCCCGGTGGCCGAATCGCCCAGCCCCGCACCGGCGCTGCCACCGGCAACCCCGCCCGGTGGCGGGCCCACTCCTGCGCCTGCTCCGCCGCCGGGACCCACTCCTGCGCCTCCATCACCGCCGCCGCCCTCACCGCCACCACCATCCAATGTGGTCCCGACGCTGACTCGCACGGTGGTGGTGTCCGGGCTGTCGAGTCCATGGGATCTTGCGTTCCTGCCCGATGGCTCGATGCTGTTCACCGAGAAATGCCGCGGCCTCTCGATCAGACAGGCCAGCGGAACAGTGACACGTCTGTTCGGCACGACCGGTTCATCGCTCGTTGCGAACGACCTGTTCTGCGAAGGGCAGAGCGGCGTGCACGGCGTCGCGGTCGATCCGCAGTTCGCGGCCAATCGCTACGTGTACGTCTTCATGGCGTCCAACCTCCGCACGAATCCGCGCACCAACCGCGTCGTGCGCCTGCAGCTCGATGCAGCGCAGACCACGGCGTCCAATCGCACCGACATCGTCACGGACCTCGCCTACAAGGATGTCGCCAACGCGGTCGGGGGAGCAGGCTCGCACAGCGGCGGCAGGATCCGCTTCGGTCCCGACGGCTACCTGTACATCACGACCGGTGACAACCACAACGCCACTCTTCCGCAGGACCTGACGCGCCTCGGCGGAAAGGTCATTCGCGTCGATCGCAACGGCGCCGCGGCGCCGGACAACAACGCACCGTCCGGCGGCGATGCGCGCATCTACAGCTACGGCCATCGCAATGTCCAGGGGATCGCTTTTCGTCCGAGCGGCTACGCGAATGCCGGCCAGCCTTACACGGCCGAGCACGGCCCGAACCACAGCGACGAGGTCACACCGATCGTCGCCGGCGGCAACGGCGGCTGGGATCCGCAGAACCGGCCCGCGTTGACGTGCCCCGACAACTACTGCGGATACGCCGGCGATCCGACGACGATGCCAATGACGGACACGACGCGCTTCGCCAATGCGATGCGGCCGGCGTGGGTGCATAACAGCGGCGCGCGCGGACTCGGGCCGTTGACTTTCCTCAGCGGCACCCAGTGGAAAGCATGGAACGGCCGGCTGGCGATCGGGATCATGGCGGCCAAAACGATGCAGATCATCGAGCTCGACGCTGCCGGCATCGGAATCGGCAACACCACCGTCACCGGCCTTGCCTGCGAATCGCATGCGGTCGCTGGTACAGGGACCCGACGGCAACCTGTACGTCGCCACCGACGAAGGCGAGATCTGGCGCGTGACGCCGAACTAGATGGCTCGCAGAAGCGGGCTTTCGCGTGCCGTATGACGAAACCGCAACAACATCGAATGCGGTAGCCTCCCTCCAGTCAGGGAGGGACGGTGTCGATCGTCATTGCGGGAACGGGCTACGTCGGACTGGTCACCGGCGCGTGCCTGTGCGAGGTCGGTCATTCGGTGTTCTGCGTCGACATCGACGCACGACGGGTCGAGCGGCTGTCCGCCGGAGAAGTGCCGTTTTACGAGCCGGGCCTGGCGGCGCTGGTGCAAAGCGGCGTCGCGTCGGGCCGCCTGAGCTTCAGCACGTCGCTGCGCGACGCGTATCAGCGCAGCAAGGCCGATCGCACGCTCAGCGCGCCGGTCGTGATGATCGCCGTCGGCACGCCGTCGAACGACGATGGCTCAGCCGATATCAGCGGCGTGCTGCAGGTGGCGCGCGACATCGGCGCCGTCATCGACGAGTACACGGTCGTCGCGTCCAAGTCGACGGTGCCGGTCGGCACCGGCGACCGGGTCGAGCAGGCGATCGCAGGAAGCGGCGTCGACCCGGCGCTCTTCGATGTCGTCAGCAACCCGGAATTCCTGAAGGAAGGCGCGGCCGTCGACGACTTCATGCGCCCGAGCCGCATCATCGTCGGCGCGGATGCGCCGGCGGCCGAGAAGATCGATGCTGGAGCTGTATCGCCCATTCAACATGAATCGCGACCGCGTGCTGACGATGAGCCGGCGCGAAGCCGAGCTCACCAAGTACGCCGCCAACGCGCTGCTCGCCACCAAGATCAGCTTCATCAACGAGGTGGCCAACCTGTGCGACCGGCTCGGTGTCGACATCGACAACGTACGACGCGGCATCGGCTCCGACCCGCGCATCGGCCACGCGTTCATCTACGCCGGCGCGGGCTACGGCGGATCGTGCTTTCCGAAGGACGTGAAGGCGCTGATCCACACGGCGCAGTCCATCGAGGTCGACCCGCTGGTGCTGCGCGCCACGCACGAGCGCAACGAACACCAGAAGCACTACGTGCTCGACCAGGTGAAGCAGCGTTACGGCGCCGACCTGACGGGTCGCACGTTCGGTGTGTGGGGACTGTCGTTCAAGCCGGGCACTGACGACGTGCGCGAGGCGCCGGCGCTGACGATCGTGCGCGGCCTGCTCGAAGCCGGCGCGACCGTGCGGGCGTTCGATCCGGTAGCGGGCAGCCTGTTCGAGAAACAGCTGGTCAACGATATCGGACGCAACAAGCGGTTCCAACTGGCTCGACGACAAATACGCGGCACTGAACGACGCCGATGCGCTGGTGCTGATCACCGAATGGAAGGAGTTCCGCAGCCCGGACTTCAGGAAGATTCGTACGCTGCTGAAGCAGCCGGTGATCTTCGACGGCCGCAATCAGTACGATGCCGCGCGATTGCGCGCCGAGGGCTGGAACTACATCGGCGTCGGCCGCGGGAGCATTGAGTGAAAGTCCTGGTCACCGGCGCCGCCGGTTTCATCGGCATGCACGTCGCGCAGCGCCTGCTCGCGCGCGGCGACACCGTGGTCGGACTCGACAACCTCAACGAGTACTACGACGTCAACCTGAAGCTCGCGCGGCTGAAGCAGCTCGAGCACGCGAACTTCTCGTTCCAGAAGATCGACGTCGCCGACGGCGCCGCGATCGACGGCCTGTTTGCCGCGGAACGATTCGATCGCGTCGTCCACCTCGCCGCGCAGGCCGGCGTGCGGTACTCGCTGACGAACCCGCACGAGTACGTCCGCTCGAACATCACCGGCTTTCTGAACATCCTCGAAGCGTGCCGGCACCATCCGGTGCAGCACCTGGTCTATGCCAGCAGCTCGAGCGTCTACGGCGGCAACACGCGGCTGCCGTTCAAGGAGTCCGACAACGTCGACCACCCGGTCAGCCTGTACGCCGCCAGCAAGAAGTCGAACGAGCTGATGGCGCACACCTACAGCCACCTGTTCGGCATCCCGACCACCGGCCTGCGCTTCTTCACCGTCTACGGACCGTGGGGCCGGCCCGACATGGCGCTCTTCCTGTTCACGAAGGCCATCCTCGAAGGCAAGCCGGTCAACGTGTTCAACCACGGCAAGATGCAGCGCGACTTCACCTACATCGACGACATCGTCGAAGGCGTCGTGCGCGTGCTCGACCGCGCGCCGCAGCCGGATCCGTCGTTCGACACGGACACACCCGACCCCGCGCACTCGTGGGCGCCGTACCAGGTGCTGAACATCGGCAACCACGGCCCCGCGGGCCTGCTCGAGTACCTCGACGCGCTGGAGGACGCGCTCGGCCGCAAGGCCGAGCGCAACTACCTGCCGATGCAGCCGGGCGACGTGCCGGCGACGTTTGCGGACACGACGCTGCTCACCGAGTGGACCGGACACAAGCCGGGCACGCCGATACGAGCGGGAATCCGGCGGTTCGTGGAGTGGTACCTGGCGCACCACAAGGCCATGGCCTAAGCGGCCATGATTTGTTGCCGCCCTACTGAAAGAACCCGTCGACGTTCTCGAAGTCGATGATCGACGCATCTTCTCGAATCAGCGCCACCCAATCGCCGCGCGCGAAAACCGGCACGAACAACGTCTTGCTTTCCTGTTCACCGCGATCAGCGAGCCGCTGTCGTATCGAGTCGGACTGCTCCGGATACTTCTTCAATAGAACGGAAACTGGGCGCGCTGCCTTGAGAACGGCTGCCCTCGACTGCTCGTAGGGCTGCCAGAAGTTGGGGCGCATGCCGATATCGACGCCCGCCAACCCGAGAAATAATGCGTCGTTGCGCTCGTCGCCCTGCTGAATCTCGCGCGTGCCGAGAAGCCAGGGACCGGTCAACGGCATCGCTTGATACTCTGGTCTCGCCTTTGGCAAGTCCGGCTCGTGCACGTCGTTCGCGGTGACCACCCGGAATCGATCCACCTCGAAGACCAAGGCCACCGGACGCGCGACGTAGACGGTGTGAAGGCCGTAAAGCAGCGCGGCAAGCTGGATGCAGCCGATGATCGCGAGATCGCGCCGAATGTGCGGCCAGCCCTTGCGCAGGTCAAATACCACGAAGGTCAGCAATGGACCGAGGATCACGTCGACGGTCGTGACGAGAAGGAACAGCTCACGCCCGCCGGAAAGAAGTCGGTAGGGCCCCGGGTACCAGAGACCGAAAACGAGCGCCGCCGCCATGCCGGCAACCGCGAGCGAAATGAGCATGTGCAGACCGGCCGCGCGCGCCCGGCGTCGCAGGTCCAAAGCGGGGACAAGGGTCAATGTGTTCACGGATGTCAGTGAGTAGTAGCGGTATTCACGGAATTCGAAGCGGACCAGCGAGCTTGCGCGACAATCACCGATAGGCGCCAGCGCGTCTCCGAGCTACGGAATTCATCGGCATGCGGTGGGCGCGAACCTGGCCAGCAGCGTGCCTGGGACCGGCACCGTGATGCCAGCCTGGGTGGCAGCAGCATTCGTCGTAGACGCGCAGCCCCAATCGACCGGTGCTTCGACGCCGGCCGCAAGCCCCGCCGCATAGGCCTGGCCCGACGGCCGTATTTCGCATCCAGGGCGTCAGTGTCAGCGTGTTCTGTCCTGCGCCTACGCCGACGCTTGCAGCGGTGTAGGTCACCGTGATCAACCCCGTGGCCGGGGCCATCAGGACACTCGTGACGTACTTGGACGTCGCGCCAAGGCCACCGACCTGCGCATTCCACGTGTTTGCAGCAATCGTGAGGTCATTCGGCGTCTGAACGCCGTCCGTCGCCACCATCTTGGCCGGAAGAGCCAAGTTAAGTCCTTCGGTGACGCGAGCTCCTCACCGTGTAGGCCTGATACGCGGGCAAAGCGATCGCCGCGAGAATACCAATGATCGCAACGACGACCATCAGTTCGATCAGCGTGAAACCCCGTGCCCTGCTTAGAAATCGCATTACCTTTCCCTAACTTGCCAAGAAATGGCTGGTGGCGCTACCCACAAACGCATTCTGCATCGTTCAACCGAACTCAAGACCTAAAGAAAAAGGGCGCCGCAGCGCCCTTTCCCGTCTGCACCGCGGCTTACCTGCAGGCCGACGGCGCGTACTTCGCCAGCAGCGTGCCGGCTGCCAGGACGGTGGTAATGCCCTGCTGGGTCGCGGCAAGACTGGTCACCGACGCGCAGCCCCAGTCGACCGCACCCGTGCGTACCAGCCGCCAGGGCAGCCGCGTACGGCCTGGCCAGCCAGCCGTATCGCGCATCCACGGCGTCAGGCGTCAGCGTGTCGAGCCCGCAGCGATACCGACAGTGCCAGTCGTTGAGCGTGAACCGTGATCAGGCCGGTGCCGGGCGTGATCTGACACGCTGGTCACGTACTTACTGGTCGCACCAGCGCCGACCGACCTGCGCGTTCCAGGTGGCGGCTGCGTTCGCCAGGTCGTTTACAGTCGAGACACCGACGACCGCGGCGTTCTTGGCGTCCGCGGCAAGTCCCAGACCTTCCGTCACGCGCGCCCGCACCGTGTAGTCCTGATACGCCGGCAGCGCGATGGCCGCCAAAATGCCGATGATCGCCACCACGATCATCAACTCGATCAGCGTGAAGCCGCGCTGAAGTCGGTTGAGTTGCTGTTTCATTTGCTCTCCTGGAGATTCACTTCAGACACGGCCCCATGCCGATGACCGATAGTCTGCGAGAACCGTGCCAGGCTGAATGAGGCCCTTAAACGCAGAATTGCGCCGGCAATTCAAGGCACTCCTGACACTTCGCGGCTTTGGGGCTGACGTTTCCTGTCAGCCGATGCCGCGAACAGGACGCATCATCCGCGCGGATGATGCGGAACTCTACTACGCCGGCACTGCCGGGGCGTTGATGAACTCCATCCGTACGCCGGCGAGTTCGATGACGTCCTGGTTCTTCAGCGGATGCGCAGCGGAACCGAGATTGGCGCCGTTGACGGTCGGGAAGACTTCGCCTTCGACATGCGCGATGAAGTAGCCGGTCGGACGGCGGGTGATGACCGCGACCTGGTGGCCGGGGCGGCCGATGGTCGTCAGCGCCTTGACGAGCTGCAGCTCGCGACCCTCGTTGGCGCCATTGAGGATCTTGATCGAGGCGGCGGCGGGCGAGTCTTCGCCGGGGCCGCCGGGCTGGCGGATCTGGATCGTCGCCGGGCCGGGGCCGTAGAACTCGCGCTTCAGCGGCTGCGAGGTGTCGATGTCGACCTCGCCCTCGGTGCCGGTGGCGCCGTCGGCCAGGAACTTCAGCCGGTACTTGCCGATCTCGACCGCGTCGCCGCTCTGCAGCAGGTGCTTCTTGATCGGCTGGCCGTTGACCGTCGTGCCGTTGGTCGAACCGAGGTCCTCGAGATAGACCTCGCCGGCCGAGTTGTAGATGACCGCGTGCTCGCCACTGACGGCGAGGTTGTCGATCACGATGTCGTTGTGCGAGCGCCGGCCGATGGTCGTGCGGTCCTTCGTCAAGGCGACCTCACGCAGCACCACGCCATCCAGACTTAGGACCAGCCTCGGCATTTCTTCTCCCTGAGCCGATTATTCTCTACCCGCGCCGGATTCTGCCAGCCTGCAAAAAGGCTGCCAATCAAAGGCCTAGCCACGGTTTCAGGCCTCTGCAGGCGTGCTCGTCGCGGCAACGTCGGCGTCGGCCTGGGCGGGCTCGGCGACCTTCTCGGTCGTCGAGCGGCTCCTTCGCCGTCACCTTGATGACGATCACCGACGTGTTGTCGCGGCCGCCCGCCTCGTTGGCCAGGTCGACCAGGCGACGCGCAGTCTCGTGCATGTCCGCCTGCGCGGCAAGCAGCCCGGCGATCTCGTAGCTGCCCACCATCTCGGTCAGCCCATCGGAGCAGATCAGGATCAGGTCCCCGGCCTGCACGTCGAGTTCCTGCACCTCGGCCTCGATCTCCGGGCTCGCGCCCAGCGCGCGCGTCACGAGATTCTTAGCCGGAAGGATGCGCGCTTCCTCCTCGGTCACCATGCCGGCGTCGAGAAGTTCCTGCGAGAACGAGTGGTCGCGCGTCAGCTGCTCGAGCTGATCATCGCGATAACGATACAGCCTCGAGTCACCGGTGTGCGCCACCCACAGTCGGTCGCCGAGGAACCAGGCGATCACGAGCGTCGTTGCCATTCCCTCAAACGCAGCACTGTTGAGCGCGGCGTTGTAGATGCTGGCGTTGATCTCGTTGACCGTGTCGTAAATGGCCTCGTCCGGCGTGAAGTTGACCTCGTTCGCGCGCGAGTCGGCGAGCGCGGAAGAAAGCCGCTCGAGCACCGAGCTGATCGCCATGACGCTCGCCACCTCGCCGGCGTTGTAGCCCCCGAGCCCGTCGGCCAATGCGAACAGCCCGCACGACGGATCGGCGCCGATCGCGTCCTCGTTCAGCGGACGCACCAGCCCTGGGTGTGTCTTCAGCGCGAAGTCGAGTGTGACGTTCATCGGCGTGAACGGCCTTTACGCCGTGCCTGCATGATTTTCGCGACGACGACGACGGCAAAAGCGGTGATGCCACTGACGAGATAGCGCGTCACAGTGTCGTGCGGAACCCTGCCTTCGAGCAGGGTGTCGCCGATGATGAGGCCGCCGGCGATCCAGCCGAGCAGCGCGCCGCCGAGCAGCACGATGACCGGAAAGCGGTCGAGCAGCTTCAAGATGAGCTGGCTGCCGAACACGATGAACGGCACTGACACCAGCAGGCCGAAGATGATGAGGCCGGTGCGCTGGCTCGGGACGGCCTGCTCGGCCGCGCCGGCAATCGCGATCACGTTGTCGAGCGACATCACGAAGTCGGCGACGATGATCGTCTTGATCGCGAGCCAAAGTTTGTCACTCGCCGGTATGTCGCCGTGAGCGTCCGCGTCGCCCGGCGGAGCGATCAGCTTGACGCCGATCCACAGCAGCATCAGCCCGCCGATCAGCTTGAGCAAGGGCACGTCGAGCAGCGCGACTGCAACAGTGATCAGGATCACGCGCAGCACGATCGCGCCCGCGCTGCCCCACAGGATGCCGAGGCGCCGCTGCTTCGCGGGCAGGTTGCGGCAGGCCAGCGCAATCAGCAGCGCATTGTCACCACCGAGCAGGATGTCGATCACGATGATCTCGCCGATGGCGACCCAGTCGAGATCGGCGAACCACTCGAGCGTTTCGCTCATCGCGCCCCCCTATGCGCCTCGGCGCGACGCGCCCAGGCAAGGCCGATGACGACGACGAACACTGCGCACGCCGCCGACACTACGTAGTCGATGTGTCCGAAGCTGCGGTGAACCCAGTCATCGATGGCCGGATCGGTGACCGCCATTTCGCCCGCGACAAAACCCAGCAGTGCGGCGCCGAGTGTGATGATGATCGGCCAGCGGCTCATCAGGCCAAGCAGCAACTGGCTGCCGACGATGATCAGCGGAATCGACAGCCCCAGGCCGATGATCAGCAGCGCGAGGCGCCCTTGCGGCGGGCCCGTCTCGGCGGCCGCGGCCACTGCAATGACGTTGTCCAGACTCATCACGAGGTCGGCGATCAGGATCGTCCTGATCGCGGCAAAGAGACCACCGCGCGACTCGTGCGAGTCGTCGCCTTCGCCCTCGGGCTCTGGCAGCAGCAGCTTGGCGCCGATCCAGATCAGCAGCGCAGCACCGACGAGTTTCAGGTAAGGGTACTGCAGCAGCTGGACCGCGAAGACCGTCAGCACCACGCGCAGCACGATGGCCGCGGCACTGCCGAATAGCACCGCTTTCTTCTGTTGCCGGTGCGGCAGGTGCCGTGCTGCAAGTGCGATGACCACTGCGTTATCGCCCGACAGGATGATGTTGACAACGATGATCTCGAATAGCGACTTCCAAAAGGCCGGCGCCGACGCGATCTCCAGCAGCTCCATCTGATTCTCGATGCATCGTTCGGTGACTGCAGCCGCTCGGCTACTGCACCGGGCTCGCTCGGTGTTCGCGCGGCTGCGGGTTCGACCCCGTCGTCAAGAGGCGCGTGCACCGGCGTCAGGGTTCGCTGCCTCAAGCGCTGCGCTGGCGCATAACCGACATTTGCATCGATCAAAATCAGTTCCCGGTGAGGTCTACAGCACGGATTTCAGGAGCTTGCCGAGCTCCGACGGGTTCTTGGTCGTGCGGATACCGCACGCCTCCATGACCGCGAGCTTCTCCTGCGCTGTGCCCTTGCCACCGGAAATGATCGCGCCAGCATGGCCCATGCGCTTGCCGGGCGGCGCGGTGACGCCGGCGATAAAGCCGACGACCGGCTTCTTCATATGCTTTTCAACCCACTCGGCGGCGATCTCTTCGTCGGTGCCGCCGATTTCCCCGATCATCACGACCGCGTCGGTCTCAGGATCCTCGTTAAAGAGCTTCAGCACGTCGATGTGCTTCAGCCCATTGACCGGGTCGCCGCCGATGCCGACTGCGCTCGACTGGCCGAGCCCGAGGTCGGTGAGCTGCCCGACCGCCTCGTAGGTCAGCGTGCCGGAACGCGACACGACACCGATGCGGCCCTTGCGATGGATATGCCCCGGCATGATGCCGATCTTGATTTCGTCGGGCGTGATCGTGCCCGGGCAGTTCGGTCCGAGCAGAAGCGTCTTCTTGTTCTGCTTTCGCATCCTGTCGCGCACGACGATCATGTCGCGCACCGGAATGCCCTCGGTGATGCAGATGACGAGGTCGAGATCCGCGTCGACGGCCTCCCAAATGGCGTCGGCGGCACCGGCCGGCGGCACATAGATCACCGAGACGTTCGCGCCGGTCTGCGTCTTCGCGTCCCGGACGCTCGCGAAAATTGGGATGCCCTCGAAATCCTCGCCGGCCTTCTTTGGGTTCACGCCGGCGACGAAACAGGCCGAGCCGTTGGCGTATTCGCGGCATGTACGCGTATGGAACTGCCCGGTCTTGCCGGTGATGCCCTGCGTGACGACGCGCGAGTTCTTGTTGACCAGAATGCTCATGGTGTTCTCTTTGCGCCTAGCGACCACGCGCCGCAGCGACGACCTTCTCGGCCGCTTCGGCCATCGTATCGGCGGAAATGATCGGCAGCCCGGAATCCCTCAGCATTTGCTTGCCGATCTGCTCGTTCGTGCCCTTCATGCGCACCACCAGCGGCACCTTGAGATCGACGGCGCGGGATGCGGTGATCACACCCTCGGCGATCGTGTCACAGCGCATGATGCCGCCGAAGATGTTGACGAGAATGGCCTTCAGCCCCGGGTTGCGCAACATCAGCTTGAAGGCCTCGGTGACCTTTTCGGCGGTCGCGCCACCGCCGACGTCGAGGAAGTTGGCCGGCTCGCCACCGAAGAGCTTGATCGTGTCCATCGTGGCCATCGCGAGCCCGGCGCCGTTGACCAGGCAGCCGATGTCGCCGTCGAGCTGGATGTAGCTGAGGTCGAACTTGCTCGCCTCGACTTCGGCCGGATCCTCCTCGTCGAGGTCGCGCAGCTCGACGATCTCGGGGTGCCGGTACAGTGCATTGGAGTCGAAGTTGAGCTTCGCATCCAGCGCGATCACATGTCCGTCGCGCGTCAGGATCAGCGGATTGATCTCCGCGAGTGACGCGTCGGTCTCCCAGAACGCCTTGTACAACCCCTGCAGCACCGTGCGAGCCGCAGCCACGCTCGCCGCGGGAATCCCGATCTTGACGGCGACATCATCGGCGTCGTGATCGGTCAAGCCGAGGTTGGGTTCGATGTGCACCTTGTGGATCTTCTCGGGGTGGTGGGCAGCAACCTCTTCGATGTCCATGCCACCTTCGCTCGAGGCCATCAGCGTCACGCGCTGCGTGGCGCGGTCGACGACCATGCCGACATACAACTCCTTCGCGATGTCGGCGCCCTCCTCGACCAGCAGTCGACGCACCTTCTGGCCGCCGGGTCCAGTCTGATGGGTCACGAGCTGCATGCCAAGAATCTCTGAAGCGCGCTGCCTAACCTCATCGAGCGAACGCGCCAGCTTGACACCGCCGCCCTTGCCGCGTCCGCCGGCGTGGATCTGCGCCTTTACTACCCAAACCGGCCCGCCCAGCTCCTGAGCGGCTTTCACCGCCTCATCCACCGTGAACGCAGGCAGCCCGCGCGGTACGGGCACGCCGAAGCGCCTGAAGACCGCCTTGCCCTGGTACTCGTGGATTTTCATCGCGTCTTTCCCTCCTTGATCGGAGTCGGCTTCGCGGTCGCAGCGCCCTTCAGCTTCGGCTGATGCCAGCGCGGATAGAACTTCGCGACCGCCGGTCCATCGAGGCGCAGCGCGTGGCAGCGGTCCAGCTGCCACGGCATTTTTTGTTCCTCATGGTGACCTGCATGCGCGGCGTCGCGGGTCTGGAAGACCTCGCCGGCGAATCCCTGCACCGCCGCGGTCGGCAGCACGTTCGCAAGCTCGGTGATGTGCGTGCAGCCATGCACGCCGCCGAGGCGTGCCTGCAGGTGACGCCTGAAATCCTGCAGCAGATTGAGCCCGACCAGTTTTCCGTAGTCGGGTCCGATCGTGTCGCAGTGGCCCGGATAGGGCACCCAGTTCGATTCCGCCACAGCGGCGACGATGTTGAGCCGCGTGTCGATCGTCACTCGCAGGATCATTTCGTGGACCGGGTCCCCGGCGGCCCTCAGACCGGTGGCCAGTGGAAAGTCGCGCGACTTGGTGTCGACGAGTTCGGCTTCGAGGTCCCAGAGCCCATCATCGCGTGCGTAGGCGTCGACCTTGATCGAGCGCGTGTGCACGTGGCGACGGTTCGGCATCAGCGGCAAAAGAAAAGGCCGCCGTGGATAGTGCCTGGCGCGGCCTGACCGGGAAATTTAACACAGGGATCCTGCCGCATCGGGCAGAAACGCCATTGGGCGGCTGCACCGTGCGGGCGGGCCTGTGGTCCGAATCGGCGCCAGCGGCCGTCCTCGCGACTCTTGCCGCCGGCGCCGACCGGCCGCCCGCCTTAGACGCCGTCTTCGTCAGGACCCGCGGCGCCTGCAAGGACCCGACGGATGATTGAGCTGTTGAAGCCCCTGGCTTCGAGGAAGCGCACCTGCCGGGCACGCTCTTCCAGGCTTGCCGGAAGCGACTTGAAACGACGGGACCACTGCGCACGCGCGCGTTCGAATTCGGAGTCGCGGATCGCGTCGAGCGCTGATCGCGCGACGTCGGGCGGAACGCCGCGCACCTGCAGTTCGCGGGCGAGCCGCATCTCGCCATAGCGGGCCGAACGGGCCCGCAGTACGGATGCGGCGAAACGCGTTTCCGAAAGCAGCTTGCGGCGCTCGAGTTCGTCGAGGACCGCGTCGATGTCGCCGCGGTCCTGCCCTTCCTCGAGTCGGCGCTCCAGTTTGCGCGCCAGTTCGATGCGGCTGTGCTCCCGGCGCGCCAGCAGGGCGATGGCCCGCTGCAAGAGCTTGGCGGGCGGACGCTCGCTCGAGGCCGCTTCCATCAGCTCCGGTCAGGCGCCGTCGGACGCCTCGGCCCGCAGCGCGACGCCTTTCGCCGCGCGAACCTTGTTCTCGATCTCGAACGCCATCGCCGCGTTGGCGCGCAGATACTCCCGCGCATTGTCCTTGCCCTGACCGATGCGGTCGCCGCCATAGCTGTACCACGCGCCCGACTTCTCGACGATATTGAGCTCAGAGCCCAGGTCGAGGATCTCGCCCTCGCGGGAGATGCCTTCGCCATAGAGGATGTCGAAGCTCGCCTGCTTGAACGGCGGCGCAACCTTGTTCTTGACGACCTTGACTTTGGTCTCGGAGCCGATCACTTCCTCGCCCTTCTTGATCGATCCGATGCGCCGGATGTCGAGCCGCACGGAGGCGTAGAACTTCAGCGCGTTGCCGCCGGTCGTCGTTTCCGGGTTGCCGAACATCACGCCGATCTTCATGCGGATCTGGTTGATGAAGATGACGAGGCAGTTCGTGCGCTTGATCGTTCCGGTCAGCTTGCGCAGCGCCTGCGACATCAGGCGCGCCTGCAGCCCGGGCAGCGAGTCGCCCATCTCGCCTTCGATCTCGGCTTTCGGTGTCAGCGCCGCGACGGAGTCGATCACGATCAGGTCGACCGACCCGGAACGCACCAGTGCGTCGGTGATCTCGAGCGCCTGCTCGCCGGTGTCGGGCTGCGACACCAGCAGGTCCTGCAGGTTGACACCCAGCTTCTGCGCGTACTGAATGTCGAGCGCGTGCTCGGCATCGATGAAGGCGCAGGTGCCGCCGATCTTCTGCATCTCGGCGATGACCTGCAGCGTCAGCGTCGTCTTGCCGGACGACTCGGGGCCGTAGACCTCGACCACGCGCCCGCGCGGCAGTCCGCCGACCCCGAGTGCGATGTCCAAGCCGAGCGAGCCGGTGGAGACCACCTGGATGTCTTCTGCCACTTCGCCGTCGGCAAGGCGCATGACGGAGCCCTTGCCGAACTGCTTCTCGATCTGCGCCAGTGCGGCCGCCAGCGCCTTCTGCCGCTCCTTGCTGTCCACCACCATGCTCCTTCCGTCGTCCATCGCCGCCTCCGCTCGCTGTGGCCCCGGAAAATCCGGAGCACTGAAAGTATTAACAGTGCTGGCACTGTAGATACTTCCAGTACGAGTTGTCAACTGCGGTGCCGGCGATGCGCTGCCTTGCCGGCGGACTTTGCGGCGCCCTAGACTGCGTCCGTCGCTCGAGCCGGCTCGGGCACAAGCATACCGGCCCCCTCATGCGCATCCTGATCGCCGAAGACGACGCCGTGCTTGCGGACGGCCTGTCGCGCTCGCTGCGTGCCGGGGGTTACGCCGTCGACGTCGTGGGGAGCGGCGACGCCGCCGACACCGCGCTCGTCGCGCAGTCGTTTGACCTGCTGATCCTCGATGTGGGATTGCCGCGGATGTCCGGACTCGAAGTGCTGAAGCGGCTGCGCGCGCGCAACTCGACAGTGCCCGTACTGATCCTGACGGCGGCAGACAGCGTCGAGCAGCGCGTCAAGGGCCTCGACCTCGGTGCCGACGACTACATGGCGAAGCCGTTTGCGCTGTCCGAACTCGAGGCGCGGGTGCGGGCGCTGACCCGCCGAGCCGCTGGCGGAGCCCAGACGATCATCAAGCATGGCCCGCTGACGCTGGACCAGGTTGGGCACGCCGCCTTCCTCAACGACAAGATGCTCGATCTGTCGGCACGCGAATTGAGTCTGCTCGAAATCCTGCTGCAGCGCCCGGGCCGACTCGTCAGCAAGGAGCAGCTGGTCGATCACATGTGCAGCTGGGGCGAGGAAGTCAGCACCAACGCGATCGAGGTCTACGTGCATCGCCTGCGCAAGAAGATCGAAACGGACGCGGTGCGCATCGTCACGGTTCGCGGTCTCGGCTACTACCTCGAGCGCTTCGCCGATCCGGCCGCCGAAGCCGCCGGCAACGTCTGAAGGCGGACTGCGGATGCCTGAAGAGGGTAGCCCGAAGCGGCGCCTGCGCGTGCCCTGGACGACCGCGGTCGCGCCGGATGCGCAGCCCGCGGCCGAGGCACCGGAGCGGCCGCGCGGCCTGCAGAATCCGTTGCGGGCGCAGTTCGAGCAGCGCTCGCTGTTCGGCGAAATCCTCGACTGGATGCTCGCGCCGCTGCTGCTCTTGTGGCCGCTGAGCGTCACGGTGACCTACATCGTCGCCCAGAGCATCGCGAATGCACCGTTTGACCGCAGCCTGGCGGATGCCGTCGGCGTGCTGGCCACCCACCTGCGCGAAGCCCGCGGCCAGGTCGTTCTGCAGCTGCCGATGTCCGCGCGCGAGGTGCTGCGTGCGGACGCGAGCGACACCATCTATTACATGGTGCTCGGACTGCGCGGCGAGCTCGTCGCCGGCGACAACGACCTGCCGCTGCCGCCGGATGATGCGCGGCCGACGGCGCGGGAGGTGCAGTTCAGGTCCGACCTGTTCCGCGGCAACGAGATCCGCAGCGCCTACACATGGGTCGAATTCACGCGCGACGGCCGGCGCGACTACGCATTCGTCGAAGTTGCCGAAACCCTCGAGAAGCGCCGCAGCTGGCCAACGAGATCCTGCGCGGGGTCATCATCCCGCAGTTCATCGTGCTGCCGATCGCCGTTGTGCTGGTCTGGTTCGGCCTGACGCGCGGGCTCGCGCCGCTCGCGGACCTGCAGGCGCGCATCCGAGCGCGACAGCCCGACGACCTTTCGCCGATCGACGCGCGCGGCGCGCCCGAGGAGATCGGACCGCTGGTCAGTTCGTTCAACGAGATGCTGGAGCGCCTCGCGCTGAACCTGCAGATGCAGCGGCGCTTCCTCGCCGACGCGGCGCACCAGATGAAGACGCCGCTGGCGGGGCTGCGCACGCAGGCCGAGCTGGCGCTGCGCGAGACCAATCCGCAGGACTTGAAGAGCACGCTGCGCTACATCGCCAAGTCGACCGAGCGTTCGACCCACCTGATCAACCAGCTGCTGGCATTGGCGCGCGCCGAATACCAGGCGAGCGATCCGAGCGGTTTCCGGGTTGCCGATCTCGAGCCGCTGGCGCGCGACCTGGTGCGCGACATGGTGCCCGACGCGATCCGGCGCGGCGTCGACCTCGGCTTCGAAGCCGCTGATGGACCCGCGGTGACGATCGCAGCGCCGATGCTGGTGCGAGAGCTGCTGAAGAACCTCGTCGACAACGCGCTGCGGTATACGCCGCGCGGCGGCAGCGTCACCGTGCGCGTGGCGCGGCGCACGACATCGGTGTTCCTCGAAGTCGAGGACGACGGCCCCGGCATTCCGGAGAGCGAAAGGCAGCGCGTCTTCGACCGCTTCTATCGCATCCTCGGCACCAACGTCGACGGCAGCGGCCTCGGCCTCGCGATCGTCCGCGAGATCGCGCAGCAGCACGGCGCGCTCGTGCGCATCAGCAGCCCGGTCAACGCCGATCCCGAGTGCCCCGGCACGCTGATGAGCGTCGAATTCGAGGCGCTCGAGCTGAATCCGCCGACCGTGGACCTGTCGACGCGCTAAGACGGCCGCAGCCTCGAAGCGACGGCGCGTGGAGCGCACGCAGCAGCGATTGCTGCCGCCGTGTCGGTTTGACCCGCGAGTGTGCGATCGGCATAATTTCGCCCTCTCGTTGCAACCGGCCGTCCCGTTAGAAGTCGCTCGCGGCCTCTCGATACGCAGTCCAACATCGCAGGCATTGCAGCATCGAGGAGCATTGGACGAAGGGCTTGGGTCGTTAGCTCAGCCGGTAGAGCAGCGGACTTTTAATCCGTTGGTCGCAGGTTCGACTCCTGCACGACCCACCAGCATCGGCGCCGTTGCGGGCCCAGGGTTCGTGGCAACGTGATGGCGGGCAAGTGCAGGAAATCGGGTCGTTAGCTCAGTTGGTAGAGCAGCGGACTCTTAATCCGTAGGTCGAAGGTTCGAATCCTTCACGACCCACCACCGATTTCCCCGCTCGGAATCCCGTCAGTTGCGCAGCGCTCGCGCCAGCCGCGTCCCCGCTGCGCCGTCACGCTCCGCTGCCGACGTAGTCGCGTTCGCGGAACCACTTGGTTGCGATCCACTTCTCTCCCGCGCCGACCGGGCTGCCGCCGTGCAGCGAACGTGGGTCGAGCACGCCGTTTTCCGCGCAGTACGCGAAATACACCGCATTGCCCCGCCGCGGCAGTACATCGATGCCGACCTCCGGAAACACGGTCGAGCCACCGGCCTCGACATCGTTCAGGTACATGATCAGCGTCGCGATGCGCTGACCGCCTTGCGTCAGCACCTGCTCGTTGCCCGGCTGCTTGGGGTCGAAGTAATCGAAGTGCGGCTTGTACTCGCCACCAGGCTCGTAGTGCAGGATCTGGATCGGTTCGCCGTGCTCGAGCGGAAACTGCACGAGTTCGGCGATGCGCTGCTCGATGCGCCGGATCAGGTCGTTCTCGCCGCGGTTAAAGTAGGTGCCGTAGCTGGTGCGGTGCGGATGGACGTCGTACGCGCCGGTCTCGTTGTTGACGACGCTCGACCGCTCCAGCTTGCCGCGCGACAGGTGGATCATCTCGTCGCATTCTTCGGCCGACAGCAGGTTGCCGAACAGGACGATGCGCGGCGCGGTCAGCGCGAACAGCATGTGGATCTCGCGGTCGCCGGTGGCGATCGTGTTCGGCATCTGCACCAGCTGCTGGGTCAGCGTTCCAGCCTCATCCGCCGGACGGCCACCGTGGGCTGCGTGGGCGTCGCGGGCTCGGACAGCGGGATCGGCGGCTGCACCGCGATCGGCGACGCGGACGTCGGCAGCGCCTTGAACGCGGCCTCCACCGCATCACGCGCGTAGCGCTCCTGGTAGCCCGCCGCTACCAGTGACTGCACGGCAGCCTCGGGCGAGCTGCCGCGCTTCACCATGTCGCGGAACCAGGATTGCAGGTCGGGCGCGAGGCTCTTGAACTTCATGCTAGAAAGTCAGACGGAATGCCGGCATCGAGTTTAGCGGTCGCGTCGGCACGGCAGTATCCTTTCATCTCGACATCGCGGAGCACGACCATGCTGCAGAGAGTGGGACTGCCATCGCTCGCGGACGGCGGGCTGCTGAAGACAGACGCCTACATCGATGGCGCGTGGCGCGCGGCACATTCGGCAGCGCGCTTTCCCGTGTCCAACCCGGCCGACGGCCTGAAGCTGGCAGAGGTCGCCAACTGCGGCCGGGCCGAGGCCGACGCGGCGATCGAAGCTGCCGCGCGCGCCTGGCCGGACTGGCGCCGAAAGACTGCGAAGGAGCGCGCCGCGGTGATGCGCGCCTGGTTCCAGCTGATCATGGCGCACCAGGAAGACCTCGCGAAACTGATGACGGCCGAGCAGGGCAAGCCGATGGCCGAGAGCCGCGGCGAAATCGCCTACGGCGCGTCGTTCGTCGAGTGGTTCGCCGAGGAAGCCAAGCGCATCTACGGCGACACGATCCCGACCGTCGCGAACGACCGCCGGTTGCTCGTGTTCAAGGAGCCGATCGGTGTCGCAGCGGCGATCACGCCGTGGAATTTTCCGAACGCGATGATCACGCGCAAGGTGGCGCCGGCACTGGCTGCCGGCTGCACCGTCGTGGTCAAGCCGGCGGAGCAGACACCGCTGTCGGCGCTGGCGCTGGCCGAACTCGCCGGGCGCGCCGGCATTCCGCCCGGCGTGTTCAACGTCGTGCCGGCGGACGAGGCCCGTTCGATCGAGGTCGGCAAGGCGCTGTGCGAGTCGCCGACAGTCCGCAAATTGTCGTTCACCGGGTCGACGGCCGTCGGCCGCATCCTGATGCAGCAGTCGGCGCCGACGCTGAAGAAGCTCTCGCTCGAACTCGGGGGCAATGCGCCGTTCATCGTCTTCGACGACGCGGATCTCGACGCCGCAGTCGAGGGCGCGCTGGCTTCGAAGTATCGCAACTCGGGCCAGACCTGCGTCTGCACCAACCGCTTCTACGTGCAGTCCGGGATCTACGACGCCTTCGTCGAGAAGCTGGCCGCGCGGGCGCAGGGGCTGAAGGTCGGCTCGGGGTTCGAAAGCGGCGTGCAGCAGGGCCCGCTGATCGACGCCAATGCACTGGCCAAGGTGCAGGCTCATGTGGCCGATGCGCGCGCGCACGGCGCGCGCGTGCTCACCGGCGGCGCGCCGCACGAACTGGGCGGCACGTTCTTCCAGCCGACGGTGCTGGCCGACGTGACGAGCGACATGCTGGTCGCGCGCGAGGAGACCTTCGGCCCGGTCGCGCCGGTGTTCCGCTTCACGACCGAAGACGAGGCCGTGACGCTGGCCAACTCGACCGAGTTCGGCCTGGCGGCCTACTTTTACTCGCGCGACGTCGCGCGCGTGTTCCGGGTGGCAGAGCGCCTCGAGAGCGGCATGGTCGGCGTCAACACGGGCCTGATCTCCAACGAGGTCGCGCCATTTGGCGGCGTGAAACAGTCGGGCCTCGGACGCGAGGGCTCGAAGTACGGCATCGACGAGTACCTGGTGATCAAGTACGTCTGCATCGGCGGCATGGCGTGAAGGTGCACGAATACCGGGGGCCGGGAGTCGTCGTTCGCTACGACGCGAGCCGTTGCATCCACGCGGCCGAATGCACGCGTGGCGCGCCGCAAGTCTTCGACCGGGACGCGCGTCCGTGGGTGAACCCCGAGGGTGCGAGCCTGGAGCACGTGGTCGCGGTTGTGGCGCGCTGCCCGACCGGTGCGCTGACGGTGTTCACTCCGGAGGGCACGCCGCTCGAGCCGCCGTCACACGCGAACGTCGCGTCGGTGCAGCCGCGTGGGCCCATTTACCTGCGCGGACGCGTCTCGGTGCGCAGCGCCGATCACGCAAGCTGGGCCGAATACACGCGCGTTGCGCTGTGCCGCTGCGGCGCCTCGGCCAACAAGCCGTTCTGCGATGGCAGCCACGACCGCAGCGGATTTGCCGATGGCGGTGCCTGCCCGGGTGCGCCGCCTTCGGTCACCGTCCCTGCGGACGGGCCGGTCGAGGTCAACCCAATCGACAACGGGCCGCTGATGATCCAAGGCGTGGTCGAGTTCCGTGCCGCCGACGGCTCGACTTTCGTCACCGAGAACGTCCGGCTGTGCCGCTGCGGCCATTCGGGCAACAAGCCGTTCTGCGACGGCACGCACAAGCGCATCGACTTCCACAGCGTCTGAGCCGATCGCTCACTGCCGCTGGCCGAGTCGCGCTGCGCCTGCGGCGCCTCCCGATCGCGCCTGAGGTTTTCCTCCAGTTCCTTCCGGCAGCGGATCTCGTGCGGCAGAGTGGTCGCCAGCATGCTGGCCGGCGAGCCCGCGACGTCAGGACTTCTCGGTCAGCAAGAGTTCGCGCGCTCGAGAGAGATCGGCGCGCTGCGCGTCGCTGATCTTCGGGTACGCGAGCTTCATCGCGTCCATGGCCTCGACGATGGCGGCAGCGACCACGAGGCGGGTGAACCACTTGTTGTCGGCGGGCACGACGAACCAGGGCGCGTCGCGCGTGGCGGTGGCACGGATCGCGTCTTCGTAGGCCGCCATGTAATCGTTCCAGTGGCCGCGCTCCTTGACGTCGGCGACGCTGAACTTCCAGTTCTTCTCTGGCCGGTCGAGCCGTTCGAGGAAGCGCTTCTTCTGTTCCTTGCGCGAGACGTGCAGGAAGAACTTCAGCACCGTCGTGCCGTTGCGGGTCAGGAAGTCCTCGAAGTGCGCGATGTCGCGCAGCCGCTGCTCGAAGATGCGCCGCGTCACGAGCTGCTTCGGCAGCTTCTGCGACGCGAGGATCGACTCGTGCACGCGCACGACCAGAACCTCCTCGTAATACGAGCGGTTGAAGATGCCGATGCGGCCGCGCTCGGGCAGCGCCCGCCAGTGGCGCCACATCCAGTCGTGGTCCATCTCTTCTTCGGACGGCTGCTTGAAGGACACGACCTGCACGCCCTGTGGATCGACGCCGCTCATCACGTGCTTGATCGTGCTGTCCTTGCCGGCTGCGTCCATCGCCTGGAACACCAGCAGGAGCGAGCGCCGGTCCTGCGCGTACAGCTTGTCCTGCTCTTCCGCAAGCCAGCGGACGCCTTCGGTCAGGCGCTGCTGCGCCTCGGGCTTGCTCTCGTTCTTCAGACCGAGCGTGTCGCCCGGATCGACGTCCTTCAACCGGAACCGGGCCGAGGTGACGCGGAACGGCTCTACGAATTCCGCGATGCGTTTCAGCGCCTTGCGGTTGATGGTCATCGGCTCCTCCGTCGGTGGCTCAGAGCACGATCTGCGTGCCGATCTCGATCACACGATTCGGCGGGATGCGAAAGAAGTCCGACGCCGGCTGGGCATTGCGCAGCATCCAGCTGAACAGGCGGTCGCGCCAGCCGGCGACGCCCCGTCGCCGCCCGGTAACCAGGGTCTCGCGCGACAGGAAGAAGGACGTCGCATTGGGATCGATCTCCATGCCGTAGTGGCGCGACAGTGTCGTCGCAATCTCGGCGATGTCGTAGGAATCCTTGAACCCGAGGAACACCTTGACGTAGTAGCAGCCACCGCCGAGCGCGCGGACCTCGGCCGAGTCCGCGGGATCGACGTGAGGGGCGTCGCGCGGTACGGCACTCAGGAAGATCACGCGCTCGTGCAGCACGCGGTTGTGCTTCAGGTTGTGCAGCAGCGCATGCGGCACCTCGTCGATGCTGCCCGACATGAAGACCGCCGTGCCCTCGACGCGCTGCGGCGGATCGATCGAAAGTGCCTGCAGGAACGGCTCGAGCCGAGTCCGGCGCGATCGCGCTCGTAATTGACCAGGCCGCGGCCGCGCTTCCAGGTGCTGAAGAGAAAGAACAGTATCGCGCCGAAGGCGAGCGGGAACCACCCTCCGTGGACGATCTTCGCGGAGTTGGCCACGAGGAACAGCAGGTCGAGGAGCAACAGCGGCAGCAGGATCAGCGCCAGCTTCCACGGCTCCCAGTCCCAGCGATTGCGGGCGATCACAGCGACGCCCAGCGTCGTGATCACCATCGTCGAGGCGACCGCGATGCCATAGGCCGCGGCGAGCGACGACGAACTGCCGAACCCGAGCACCAGCGCGATGACCATCAGCAGCAGCAGCCAGTTAATCGCCGGGACGTAGATCTGCCCCGCGGCCGTCTCGGACGTGTAAAGAATGTCCATCCGCGGCAGATAGCCGAGCTTGATCGCCTGGCTGGTGATCGAAAACGCACCGGAGATGACGGCCTGCGAAGCGATGACCGTCGCTGCGGTCGCAAGGAACACCAGAGGCAGTTGCAGCCATTCGGGCGCCAGCAGGAAGAACGGATTGCGGATCGCGCCCGGCGATTCCAGCACCAGGCTGCCCTGGCCGAAGTAGTTCAGCACGAGGCAAGGCATGACGAGCCAGAACCAGGCGACCTGGATCGGCCGCCGCCCGAAATGGCCCATGTCCGCATAGAGCGCCTCGGCGCCCGTCAGCGCGAGAAATACCGAGGCCATGACGGTCAGCGTCGCTGTCGGGTGCACGACGAAGAAGCTGGCGGCATGCAGCGGTGACAGGGCAGCCAGCACACCCGGATGGCGGGCGATCTGCAGGGCGCCCAGGACTCCGATCGACACGAACCACAGCAGCATGATGGGCCCGAAGACGCTGCCGACGCGGGCGGTGCCGGTGCGCTGGACGGCGAACAGCGCCACCAGGATCGTCAACGTCAGTGGGATGACCCACGACGTGAACTGCGGCGAGACGACTTCGAGGCCTTCCACGGCCGACAGCACCGAAATCGCCGGCGTGATCACGCTGTCGCCGTAGAACATCGCCGCGCCGAAGAGCCCGAGCGCGACCGCCGCGCCGGTGTACCTGCCCTCGGCCGGCAGCTGCCGCAGCACCAGAGCGAGCAGCGCGAGGATGCCGCCTTCGCCGTCATTACTGGCGCGCAGCACGATCATCACGTACTTGATCGAGACGACCAGCGTGATCGCCCAGAAGATCATCGACAGCACGCCAAGGACACTCGCCTGGCTGACGCCCGCGCCGCCCTCGCCGCCGATGCTCTCCTTGAAGGCATACAACGGGCTGGTCCCGATGTCGCCATAGACCACGCCGAGCGCGGACAGGATGAGCGCCGCCGACAGCGCGTGCGGCCTGTCGTTGTGGTCTGAACTCACGGGATTTCCGCTGCGGCCGGCGGCGACACAGGTCAGTGGCCTTACGGCAGGCTCGCGCGGTGCTCGGTGCTGCGCAATATGGCCTCGATCACCGTATCAGGGAGGTTGGAGCGGGTGAAGGGAATCGAACCCTCGTATGCAGCTTGGGAAGCTGCCGTTCTGCCATTGAACTACACCCGCAGTGCGTAGAATTCTAGCCTGATGGAAACTGCGACCACATTGCAATTCGCGTCAACGGCGAGGCGCGGCTCGTGCGCGAACACGCCACCGTCGCGGACCTGCTGGCCGGCCTCGACCATGCCGGCCGCCGCGTCGCGGTCGAACGCAACGGCGAGATCGTGCCGCGCAGCCGCCATCAAGACACAGTGCTGGCCGCCGACGACCGGATCGAGATCGTCGTCGCGGTTGGCGGCGGCTGAGGCGGAAGGCGCATGCCAGGTGCTTCATGTTGAATTCAAATTCGAGGTCAGGGTGCAACCGACGGTGAGCGCATGAGCCCGTACCTTCCTGCCAGCCGTTTGCCTTGCGCCGGCGCGTACATCGCCCGCCCGGAGAGTGCGCGGTGAACGATCCTCTGCGCATCGGCGCGCGCGAGTTCGGTTCGCGGCTGCTGCTCGGCACCGGCAAGTACCGCGACTTCGATCAGACGCGGGCGGCGGTCGAGGCGAGCGGTGCCGAGATCATCACGGTCGCGATCCGCCGCACCAACATCGGCCAGACGCCCGGCGAGCCAAACCTGCTCGATGTCGTGCCGCCGTCGAAGTACACACTGCTGCCGAACAGCGCCGGCTGCTACAACGCCGAAGACGCGGTGCGCACGCTGCGCCTGGCGCGCGAACTGCTCGACGGCCATGCGCTGACCAAGCTCGAGGTGCTCGGCGATCCGCAGTCGCTGTATCCGAACATGCCGGAGACAATCAAGGCCGCCGAGACGCTGGTGAAGGACGGCTTCGAGGTGATGGTCTACTGCAGCGATGATCCGATCCAGGCGCGCGTGCTGGAATCGATCGGCTGCGTCGCCGTGATGCCGCTGGCCTCGCTGATCGGCTCGGGCATGGGCATCCTGAATCCGTGGAACATCCAGCTGATCCTCGAGCGTGCCCGGGTGCCGGTGATCGTCGACGCCGGCGTCGGCACCGCGAGTGACGCCGCGATCGCGATGGAACTCGGCTGCGCCGGCGTGCTGATGAATACCGCCGTGGCGCAGGCGCAGGATCCCGTCCTGATGGCGAGCGCGATGAAAAAGGCGGTCGAAGCCGGCCGCGAGGCCTATCGCGCCGGGCGCATGCCGAAACGGCTCTACAGCGGCTCGCCATCGTCGCCGACCGCGGGCGTGATCGCGCCGTCCAAGCCCGGCGCGTGAGCACTCGTTCCCGGGCGCCTGACGAACCGGTCGCTGCGGCGGAGCCGGCGGGTCCTCCGCACCGACATATCCGCAGCTTTGCGCTGCGTCGTGGTCATGTGACGCAGGGACAGCGGCGCGCATTCGACGAACTGCTGCCGCGCTACGGCGTCCCGTTTGCGGCCCAGCCACTCGACTTCGCGCAGATCTTCGGGCGGACCGCACCTACGGTGCTCGAGATCGGCTTCGGCATGGGCGAGACGACGGCGGCGATCGCCGCAAGCCGTCCCGACATCAACTTCCTCGGCGTCGAAGTGTTCCGCGCGGGCGTCGGCTCACTGCTGAAACGCATCGACGCGCGAGCAGCTCACCCATGTTCGCGTGATCCATCATGATGCGGTCGAGGTGCTGCGCGACATGATCGCGCCGGACTCACTGGCCGGCGTGCATCTGTTCTTCCCGGATCCGTGGCCGAAGAAACGGCATCACAAGCGTCGCCTGATCGCGCAGCCCTTCGTCGGGCCATCTTGCGAGCCGCATCGCACCTGGCGGCTATCTGCACTGCGCAACCGACTGGGAGGACTATGCGGCGCAGATGCTGGAGGTACTGGGCAGCGAGCCTCGGCTCGCCAACTTGCACTCCGGCTACGCGCCAGACAGCAGCAATCCGATCGGGGCGCGCCCGACCACCAAGTTCCACGCCCGCGGCGAACGCCTCGGACACGGCGTCCGCGACCTCGTGTTCGTCCGTCGCTGAGCGCTTTCGCTAGCCGCGCGCCGGCGGAGTCGACGGCTCGGCATCGGGCAACTGCGGCCGGTCGCGATCCTTCGCGACCAGGCAGAGAAAACCGAGCGCGCTGTCTGGCGCGGCATGAAACTGGTGCCAGACGAGCGGATCGACCGTGACCAGGTCGCGCTCGGCGATTTCGTGGACGTCCTCGCCGATGCGCACGCTGCCGCGGCCACGCAGGATGAGCACCGCATGCGTGTGTTCGTGGCGCTCGAGTGTCGAGTACCCGCCCGGAGCCACCTCGAAGTAGCGCAGTTCGGCAGCCTGGTCGGGCTGCGAAAACAGCACCTGACGCGTGACGTTTTTGAACGGCGCGCTGCCCTCGGCCTTGTAGCGCAGCAGTTCAACGTCGTCCCAGCGGTAATCGCCGGCAGCGTCCGGCGTGAAGCGGCGCACGTTGCTCATGTGACCACCTCGCTGTTTGCCGCGGCGACTGCAGCGACGAACTCGCGGCTGCGTTCGGCAAGCCGCTCGCCGGCCAGCAGCAGGTTGCCGCCGATCAGCAGCATCGAATCGCGGCCGTAGTCGGCGACGATCTCCGGCACGCGCTCGACCGACATCCCACCGGCGGGCACCGGCAGCGCGGGGCTGCAGATCCGCCAGCGGTTCGCGCAGGCGCGCAGCGATGGCATCGCAGATCGACCGCGTGTAGGTAAAGCGGCCGCCGTGATTGGGGAAGATCACCGCATCCGCGCCGAACAGCCGGAACAGCGTTCCCAGCAGCGCCGGTGGCGAAATCTGGTTGCCGGCCAGCGCGGGGTGCGCCAGGAACGCCAGTCGCCGGGAACTCGCGCCGCAGCGCGTTGAAGTTCGACACACCGGCGATCATCGGCGTGACCAGCACCATGGCGACTCCATGCCCCTGCGCAAACTCCAGCTGCTCGCGCATCGCCTCGGCGTCCCCGGACAGGGCAGGCGCGTACAGCGTGCGCGTCGTACGGCCGCGATTGACGTGCTCGACCTCGCGCTGGCAGGCCACGACACGCTGCTCGAACGAAGCGAGCGCGCGTGCCGGCCAGCCGTGGTCGTCCTTGATGACATCGATTCCGGCCTCGGCGAAGACGCCCGTCATCCGCGCGAGATCGGCCAGCGTCGAGCCGATCGGCTTCAGCGCGGTGCAGGTCAGCGGTCGGCCACGCACTCCGGTCAGGTCGCGAATCCCGTCGATGCCAAGAAGCGGCCCGCGAAAGCGCTCGGCCAGCGCCACAGGCACCCGCACTGAGACGACTTCCACGTCGCCGTGCAGCGAGCTGTTGCCGAACAGCATGTTCATCAGCTGGCCGGCATCGCCGCCGATGGTCTCGGCACTCAGCGCGATCTCAGCAAGCGTGCAGCCGTCCGGTTGCGGTTCGAGCCGCGTGACGCGTGCAACGACTTCGCCACGGACGCGGGCATCGACCACGGCCGCGAGCGGCATCTCGATGCTCTGCTCGAGCGCCAGTACCTGCGCGCGCTGCTCGGCCGCGGGCCCGCTGGCATGCAGCCGATAGGTCACGCGCACGACGTCATCGTCCATGGACGAATTCTACGGGCCGGGCCGCCCGGACGCAAGGCGAGCGCGCAGCCGGGCGCGCGCTGATGCAGGCGGCGGAGCGTCAGGCCGCTTCGGCCTCGTCGGCGTAGACCGCTCGTTCGGCCGCCCAGGCGCGCAGCGCCTCGATTCTTTCCGCCATCACGACGCTGAGCGGACGCGTGCGCTCGAGTTCGGCGAGGATGTCCGCCGAGGCAAGCACCGCGTTGCGCGACCGCACTTCGAACGACGCGGAGACGATCGCCTGTTCGATCTCGGCGCCGGAGAATCCCTCGGCGAGGCGCACCAGGCCGTCGATGTCGTACTGCGCCGGATCGTGGCCGCGTTTGGCGAGGTGAATGCGTGCGATCTGCGCGCGCGCATCCGGCACCCGGAAGGTCGACGAAGAAAATCTCGTCGAAGCGGCCCTTGCGTACCAGTTCCGGCGGCAGCTGCGAGATGTCGTTCGCGGTGGCGACGATGAAAACCGGTTCGCGTACGCTCCGCCATCCAGGTGAGCAGCGTGCCGAGCACCCTGCGTGAAACGCCGCCGTCGCCCTCGCCGCTGTCGGTCGCGATGCCCTTCTCGATCTCGTCGATCCACAGCACGCAGGGGGACATGGTCTCGGCCGCCGCAAACGCATTGCGCAGGTTGCGCTCGGTCTCGCCGTAGTACTTGTTATAAAGCGCGCCGAAATCCATGCGCATCAGCGGCACGCCCCACTGTCCGGCGATCGCCCGCGCCGCCAGGCTCTTGCCGCCGCCCTGAACGCCGAGCAGCACGATGCCCTTGGGCCGATCGATGTCGGCGCCCGCCTCGATGAACGGCGTGCGGCGCAGCGTGATCCAGTGCTTCAGTCGCTCCAGGCCGCCGACATCGTCGAAGCGCACCTTGCTTTCCTCGTAGGCCAGCGTCGCACTGCCGCCTAGCGCCTCATACTTGGTCGCGAGCACGCGCCGCACGTCGTCGGCGTCGATCGCGCCGTCGTCGCGCAGCGCCTGGCGCACCAGCCGGCGGACGTCGTCCTGCTCCATGCCGAGCAGGTGCATGATCAGCATCTCGAGCGCATGCCGGTCGCCTCTGGGCTTCTCCCCCGACTGCGATTCGTAGCGACGCGCCTCCTCGACGACCAGTGCACGGATGTCGTCGCGGTTTGGCAGCGTTGGATGGAAATGGGCCGACAGCCGCAGGATCTCGGGCGGCAGCTCGTCGAGGCGCGGACTGACGAACACCAGCGTCCGGGCGCTCCGATAGTGAGACAGCGCGATCTCACGGATCAGCCGCATCGACACGGGATCCTTGAAGCCCGGATGCGCGTCACACATCACGTAGACGCCGTTTTGCGGCGTCTTGTCGATGTGCTTGAGCGCGTCGAGCAGGTCGTTGGTCTGGTAGATCGCCTCGTCGCGGCCGTGGCGGCGGATGCCGTGCGTGATGCTCCACGTCATCAGCACCTGGTTCTCCAGATTGGCAGCCTGCTGCAGCAACTCGAGGATGCGCGGCTCCTCGTTCGACTCGATCAGGATGACCGGAAAACGCGAGCGCAGCAGCGCGTACAGCTCCTGGCATTCGTCTTTGCGATTCATGGTCTTCGGCTCTCGGCGGCATCCATGGCTGCGCTCAGTGGGACCAGTCCACCCAGCCGCCCCAGGCAGTCAGCAGAATCACTCCGCCGAAGGCGATCCGGTACCAACCGAAGGCAGTGAAGTCATGCGTCGAGATATAACGGATCAACCAGCGGATGCACAGCCAGGCCGAAGCGAACGCCAGCAGCAGCCCGACCCCAAACACCGGCAGTTCGCTCGCGGCGATGACATCGCGCTGCTTCCATACCGAGTAGACGCCGGCCCCGATCAGCGTCGGGATCGCGAGGTAGAAGCTGAACTCGGTCGCGGCCTTGCGTGACAGTCCGAGGATCATGCCGCCGATAATCGTCGCGCCCGACCGGCTGGTGCCGGGAATCAGCGCCAGGCATTGCACCAGGCCAACCTTGAGTGCATCGAGCGCGCTCATGTCATCGACCGTCTCGACACGGGCATGACGCCGACCTTCCAGGTCGCGCGCGCCATAGAGTCGCCGGTGCCGCGCCTCGGCCCAGAGAATGATGAGGCCACCGACCACGAATGCGGCCGCCACCGGAACCGGGTGGAACAGGCGCTCCTTGATCGCCTTGCCGAGCAGTAGCCCGAACACCACGGCCGGCATGAACGCTACGGCGACATTGATGATGAAGCGCCGCGCAGCAGCGTCGTTCGCAATCCCAGCCACCGCGCCGATCAGTCGCCGGCGGTATTCCCAGATGACGGCGAACATCGCACCCGTCTGGATTGCGATCTCGAAGGTCGCCGCCTTTTCGCCGCTGAACCCGAGCAGCGAGCTGGCAACGATCAAATGTCCGGTGGAGGAGATCGGCAGGAACTCGGTCAGTCCCTCGACGATGCCGAGTAACGCCGCCTTGGCGAGCAGGATCAGGTCCAGGTGCGGACTCCGGGGATGAGGTTGGCGGGACGCAGGGCCGACGCGCAGGCCGATTCCCGGGGTACATGTCGCGGGCCAGTCGCGGCGCGCGGCGCGCAATGTTAGCCTGCGCGAAGGCGACCGCCTTCACTCGCTCAGGCGACCGGTTCCTCGGTTTCGATGTCCGTCGCGCTCATGTGCTGCCGCACCGTCACGTCGAGCGCATCAGCCAGCCGGCGAGCCAGCATGCAGGCGTTGGCGCTGTCGCCGCCGCGCGCGGTGTGCGCCAGCGCGCTGACGAGACCAGACTCCGACACCGGTGCTTGCGGCTGCCAGACCTCCTTCAGCCGATGCGCCTGCGCCCACAGCGCCCCGAGGTTGCGCTTGTCGGCGTTGTATCGCAGACGACCGGCTGCTCGCGCGAACTCCGCGAGCACACGCGGATCCGCATCGGTATCGGCAGCCGACGGCGCAGTAGCTCCGGACAGCGCGCCCAGATCGATCGCGACGCGCGACAGGTCGACCGCGTAGTGCATCCGTGCCTTGAACAGCACGCCGTGGTTCTGAGTCGTCACGACCTGTGTTTCCACCCCGGCCACGTCGACCGCGCGCTGATGCGGATCCAAGACCGGCTTTGTCTTTGCGCGACCACTGATCTTGGGCAGCACGATGACCGGCCGGCCGACGTGCGTGCTCTCTTCCGCCGTCATGCCGGTCGCAGTGACGCTCACTGCAAGCTCGATGCTGCGTTCGTCTTTCGAGAGCGCCGAGAGGTGCACGATGATCTCGCCGTTCGAGGCGTTGCGAATCACCGCTTCGATCAGTTCGGCGGCCACCGCGCGCACGCGTGAAGCATCGCCGATCAGCCCCATGCCCTGCACTTCGGAATCTTCGTAGCGAAAGCCGAGTCCCTTGCGCTCGGCCTTGACCACCAGTCGTCGGATCAGATCGCCACAGGCGTCCTCGATCGTGAATGGGGTCCCGCCCGCAGGATGAGCGGCAGCGCTTTCGGGCAGCGAATGCGACTCCGCGGCCGCGCGCCCGGGCCGGCGAGACGCCAGTTCGGCACGAAGGCGCGCCTGCAGGCGATCGGCCTGCTCGCGCACCCGTTTCAGGTCGGACCGCGTCTGGCGATGCGCCGAGATGTCGCGTGCGGTCACGATCAGCCCCGGCTCGTCGCCGACACGAAATTCTGCGATGGCCATTTCGACCGGGAACTGGCGCTGCCCGCAGTGGACGATCAATTCCTGACGTCGGCCGACGGCCTTGCCGGCGGCGATGTCCTGCATGAATGCCGCGTTGTCGAGCGACCGATGCGGCAGTGGGAACAGCAGGTCCGCGAGGTGCTTGCCGAGGGCATCGTTGGCAACGATCTTGAACTGCCGTTCGGCCGCGGGGTTGAGTTCCTTCAGAGTGCCCTTGCCGTCGAGCACGAACATCGGATCGAGCGTAGCGGCGAACATCGCCTGCCAGGCGGTCGACTGCTGGTCGAACTCGCGCCGCTCTTTGCTCATGCGCTTGACGCTGAAGAGCACTTCGTCGGAGAGGCGCTCGAGCTCCTGCTTGACCTTGCCGCGGCGGTTCTCTTCCGGAAACCGTCCGTCCATGCTGACCGCGAGATCCGTCAGGCGCCGCAGCGCGATCGAGACACCGCGGGCCCGCAGTTCGTAGATCAGCAATCCGAGCGCGAGGCCGAGTGTGAAACCGCTGAACGCCGACATCAGCAGCCGCTCGCGCGCGTCCGGCTGCAAGCCCAGCCCGCGCATCACCGCCGACGCCTCGGACGGCCAGCCGAGTAACGCCGCAGCAAAAGCGGAAAGTACGAGCGCAAGCGGCGCGAGGCGGTGTGCGGCGGAGCAGTGAGGCATGCGGTGGCGTACTGGGCATTCGGCCCGGCCATTGGCATGCTGCCGCACAACCCGACCGACGGCCCGCGAATAAGGCCCCCGCTGCGGCCGCTATTCGTAGCGCAGCGCCTCGATCGGCAGCAGGCGCGACGCCTTGCGTGCCGGGTAAAAGCCGAAGAAGACGCCGACTCGCCGCGGAAAAGCCGACCGCGAGCGCGATGGCCTGCGGCGTGATGTCGATACTCCAGTTGGCGAACTCGCCGACCGCAAAGGAGGTGATCACGCCCAGCGCGATGCCGAGAGCGCCACCGATCATCGACAGTGTGACGGCCTCGACGAGGAACTGCTTGAGGATGTCGCGCCCGCGAGCGCCCACTGCCATGCGCAGCCCGATCTCCCGCGTCCGCTCGGTCACGCTGACCAGCATGATGTTCATGATGCCGATGCCGCCGACCAGCAGCGACACCGAAGCGACCGCGCCCAGAAGCAGTGTCAGCACACGGCTCGCCGCCTCCTGCGCCTGCAAGATCTCGGTCAGGTTGCGGATCGTGAACGGATCCTCGGCGCCCGGCTGCACCTTCATGCGCTGCCGCAGCAGTTCCTTGATCTTCTCCTCGATTGCCTTCATGTCGGCGCCATCGGCGGTCTTGACCGAGATCGTGCCGACTCGGCGCTGCTTGCCCTGCGTCTGGCCGAGCACGCGATTACGCGCGGTGGAAATCGGCATCAGCACGATGTCGTCCTGGTCCTGGCCGAGCGCGTTTTGTCCCTTGCGCTCGAGCACACCGATCACGAGCAGCGGCACCTTGCGCACGCGGATCACTTCGTCAACCGGATCCGCGTCGCCGAAGAGCTGCTGCGCGGTCGTCAGTCCGATCAGCGCGACCTTGCCGGCGCCGCTCATCTCGTTCGGCTCGAACAGGCGCCCTGATGCCAGCGGCCAGTCGCGGGCAATCAGGTAGTCGTTGGTCGTGCCGAAATACTGCGTCGACCAGTTGGCGTTGCCGGCAACGACCTGGCCGGTGCTGCGGATCGACGGGGCCGCGACGACAACGCCTTCGACTTCGATCGCGATCGCCTGTGCGTCTTCCTCGGTCAGCGTCTGCGCTGCACCCGTGCCCAGCCGCACCCCGCTTGCCGTGGTCGACCCGGGGATGATCAGCATCAGGTTCGAGCCCAGATTCTTCAGCTGGTCGCGCACACGCTCCTGTGCGCCACCACCGATCGCCAGCATCGCGATTACCGCGGCGACGCCGATGATCATGCCGAGCATCGTCAGCGATGAGCGCAGCTTGTTGACCCGCAGCGCCTTCAGCGCCACGCGCAGCACCATCATCGCGTTCATCTGGCGTCTCCCCACCGGCGCTCGCCGAGCGAGGGACGCAAGCGCCATCGAGACCGACGGACAGCGCTCATGCGACGGCTGCCGTCGCGCGGTCCAGCCGCGCGAGTTCGTCGCTTGCAGACCGCGGTCGCTGCCGCTCGTCACTGACGATGCGGCCGTCGCGGAAATGCACGACGCGGGCGGCGAACGCCGCGACGTCGTTCTCGTGCGTCACCAGCACGATCGTCATGCCGCCTGCGTTCAGCTGCTGCAGCAGCGCCATGATCTCCACGCTGGTGCGCGAGTCCAGTGCGCCGGTCGGCTCGTCGGCGAGGATCAGCGACGGGTCATTCACCAGCGCGCGCGCGATCGCCACGCGCTGCTGCTGGCCGCCGGAGAGCTGCGAAGGCTGGTGGTCGGCGCGCGCGCCGAGACCCACCAGCTCGAGTTTGCGTCGCGCGCGCTCGTGCCGCTCCTTGATCGGCACGTTCGCGTACATCAGCGGCAGCTCGACGTTTTCGAGAGCGGACGTGCGCGCCAGCAGATTGAACTGCTGGAACACGAAGCCGATGCGACGGTTACGCACGGCGGCCAGCGCATCCGCGTCCATGCGTGAGACGTCCTCACCCGCCAGCGCGTAGCTGCCGGAGGTTGGCCGGTCGAGGCAGCCGATCATGTTCATGAACGTCGACTTACCGGACCCGGACGGTCCCATGATCGCGACGAACTCGCCCTGGTTGATCGACAGCGTGACGCCGGCACAGCGCGTGCACGACGGTATCGCCAAGCGCGTAGTCCTTCGTCAGGTCGCGGGTCTCGATCAGCAAGACTCAGCCTTTGCGTCGCAGTTGCCATCAAAAAGTTCGACTGGCTTTGCCAGCGAACTTTTTCAAATCAAACCGTGCAAAAGTAGGTTTTCACTTTTGCGCGTCTGAAAGAACGTAGGCTTGCACTTTCGCGCCCTAGAAAAACATCCGGGGCGGCGCACCCTTCTGGGCCGGCGTGGACGAAGCAGCGCCCTGTAGCCCGACGATCACCTCCAGTCCTTCGCTCACACCGTCGCCGCTCACTTCCGTCATCGCCCCGTCCGACAGGCCAAGGCGCACCTCGAGCGGTCGGGCCTTGTCACGATCGGGCAGCCAGATGCGTCCACGCGTCGTCTGCCCGCTGCCGGCGCGCCCTGCGAACTCGGCTGCGATCTCCGCGAAACGCGTCTTCTGCTCGGGGCGCAGGACGTCCTCGACTTTCGCGCGCAACTCGGCTCGAATCGCACTACCCGCCTTCGCGCGGGCCTCTTCGGGCATGTCGCGCAACGCACCGAACTTGTTGCGCATCTCGGCAAATATCGGGTCGAGCCGCTGCTGCTGCTCGGCGTCGAGCTTCAGCTCCGTGACCAGCCGCTCGCGAAACTGCGCCAGCGGATTGCCTCCGCCGGACGACTTTGCCGGCATGGTCTTCTCGCCGGGTTCGGCAGACCCCTTGGCGGCGTCCGCCGCGGCCCCGGCAGGGCGAAACCGCAGCGCGCCGTTGGGCACCTTCAGCACCGACTCGCGCGTGTCGGTGACGATCCTGACGTTCGCGGTCATCCCGGGCAGCAGTTCGCCACGCTCGTTGCTGGCCGTGACGATCGCGATATAGGTCACGACGTTCTGCGCGTTCTGCGGCGCCTTGCGCACCGTCTTCACGTCGCCGCTGAATGTGCGGCCGGGGAAAGCGTCGACCGAAAAGGTGATGTGCTGCCCGACCCGGATGCGCCCGACATCGGCCTCGTCGATCGAGGTTTCGACCTGCATGTCGCGCAGGTCCTTGGCGATGATGAACAGCTCCGGCGCCTGCAGGCTCGCCGCCACCGTCTGGCCAACGTCGACGCTGCGCTTGATGACGACACCGTCGACCGGTGCCCGGATTTCGGTGCGGCCGAGGTCGATGCGCGAGGTCGCGAGTTGCGCTTCTCGCTGCTGCACGACGGCAGCTGCGGTGCGCTCTTCGGCGACGGCGAGGTCGTAGACCGACTGGACACGGTCGAGCTCCGCCGGCGAGCTGAACTTGCGTGCCACCAGTTCCTGTGTGCGCTCCAGATCGCGCTTCGCGTTTGCTGTAGCAACCCGCGCGCGGTTCAGCGATGAACGCCCGGCCTCGAGGTCGGCCTCAGCCTGGCGCACCCGGTACTGGAAGGTCTCCGGGTCGATGCGCGCGATCAGCTGTCCCGATTTGACCGGTGAATTGAAATCAACGAAGAGTTCCTTGATCTGGCCCGATACCTGCGTGCCGACCTGAACCGAGGTGACCGGATTCAGCGTACCGGTCGAGGACACGGTCGCAGTCAGCGGGCCGCGCTCGATCTTCGCAAGGCGGTACTTCGGCGCGTCGTCGCCGTTGCGCGTGAGCCACCACGCGGCGCCGCCCAGCAGGGCGAGCGCCAGCACCAGTGCGGGCCACCAACGAAAGTTCTTCGGCACGTCGCGTTCCGTGAAGCAAGAGCAACGATTCTACGCAGCAAGGTCCAGCAATCCTCGCGCCGTCACCGCCCGCTTACACCGCAGCAACAAATCGCAACACGCAGCCGAGTTGGATCGGCTCACCCGACCGGTCCGCGTTCCTCCAACTGCTGCACGCGCTCGCGCAGCGCCTGGAGTTCGGCGCGCAGTTGATCGAGCTCGGCACGCCAGTCCGGCGGTACGCCGTCGTCAGGCTCGCGATGGCTCTCGGTATCCACCGCGATCCGCAGCCGGGCTCAGCAGATCCACCCAGCGCGACTCGCGTGCGCCAGGCGCGCGCGGCAGCAGCCGCACCAGTGGACCGCCGGCCTCGGGCGCACGCGCGGCGAGCTGCGTCAGAAAGCCTTCGACCGAACTGGCGTCGGCGAATCGATGCAGTCGTTCGGTTGCCGCACGCAGTTCAGCCGCTGTCTGCGGGCCACGTAGCCAAAGTGCGGCGAGCAGCGCGACGGCTTCGCTCGGCACTTTCAGCACGCGGCCGATATTCTGCGAGTAGCGCATGACGCGGGAGCCGCTGGATTCGATCACCAGCGACAGCGGCTTCAGCCGGTCGATCGCGGCCTGCACGTCGACCTCCGATGCGTTCAGCAGCGGATTGCGATTGTTCTTCTGGTTGCAGCCGGACGGTCAGCGCGTTCTGCGACAACGGATAGATGTCGGGAACGGTGAGCTCCTTTTCGACGAGCACACCGAGGACGCGGGCTTCAAGCAGCGACAGCTGAGGATTCAAGGCGGTGCCCGCGAAAAGGGAACGATGCGCGGATTTTCGCTCATGCGGCGCCCCCGGCAAGGGCGCTGCCGAGGCCAACCCAGCTGGACCCTCGCCAGGACCGGTCATGTCCATCGCCCTGGCTTGGTACGCGCGGCGACAACGCCCAGCACGGCGTCCGCCGCGTTGTCGCCTGCAGCGGCGTGCTTGGCCGCGCGCCGTTTCAACGGCTGACGGTCACTGTGATCGCCTTCTCCGCAGCATTGCCGCGAGCATCGATCGCCCGCACGCGGATCGAATGAGTGCCGGCTGTCGCCCGACGCAGGTTCCAGTTTGCCGCGTACGGCGCGCTGGTGTCGCGCGCCAGCAGCACGCCGTCCACGTAGAACTCGACCGCCTGAACGCCTGACGTATCGCCGGCGCTCGCCGTGATGCTGACCTTGTTGCTGCTCAGCTTCGCCCCATCGGAGGGGCTGGTGATCGTCAGACTCGGCGCCGTGCCATCCGGGGGCGCGCTGTACACGACGAAGCTCGCGTGAGCTGCGGTGGCGACGCCGGTCGCCGAGTCCGCCGCGCTGGCGGTCAGCGTGTAGGTGGCGTCGGCAACTGCGGTGGAAGATGTCACCGACCAGTTCGCGCTCGCGCTGGCGCCGGCGGCGATCGCCAGGCTCGCGACGCCGAGCGACCCCGAAAAGCCTGCCGGCAGCGCTTGCGTCAGTGCGTACGTCGATGTGCCACAGGCCGCGCTGTTGCGGTTCGTCACGCTGACCGCGTACGCCAATGCCGCGCCCGCTCCTGCCGTCTTCGAGGCGGGCGCGATCGCGACCGTCGGAGCATTGCGTACGCACGCAGAGGCGCCCAAGGTAACGGCGAGGGTGGCCGTGCTGTTGCTGACAGCCTGGTTGGCAATCGTGATGCCGTTGACGCTGTCGGTGAAGGTCTGCCCGGCGGCCAGGTTCTGCAGCAGGTAGGTCTTGCTGGGCAGTGTGCCGGTCGACCGATGCACGCTGACCGTGTTGATGAAAGTCGCTGCGAGGCCGGCGTCGAGCCCGACCGCTTCGCGCAGGCTGACGTAGTAGTACTCGCGCGTATCAGGCTTGACGATCCGCAGCACTTGGGGCGAACTCGTCGCCGTCGCTGACGAGATCGTCGACAGTGCGTACGAGCCGCCGGTCGTGACATCGCTGACAGCGCTGCCGGAGGTCCATCCCGCCATCACCCGGTTGGCCGCGTTCAGGTTGACGACTCGGGCACCGCCCATCGGGTCCGAGCCGTCGCCATATTCGGATGAAGGCGTCGCCGCGTGGTGGAAACTCAGGTTATGACCGAGTTCGTGACTGAAAACACCGGTGGACGCCGCACGACTGCACCCACGACTGGCGTCCCGGCATATAAGCAAGCCCGCTCCAGCCGCAGGTCGAGTTGCGCGGGGTCACGTAATTGACGCGCGAATACCGGCTCGGATCGACGCCGGCCGCCCTGGCCGCAGATTCGGCCGCAGAGCCCCAGGCCAGATAGTCGCAGCTGCCGCTTGCCGAATAGTTGATCGTGTACGGTCCAACCACCTGTCCGGAAAAACCGACAAGGCCGCCGGACGATTCGCGGTAGTTGTTGTTGACGGTCGACCCGGTCGCGCCAAACAATCGACTCGCCACGTCGGTCGCGTTGCAGGTCACCGCGGCGTCGCTGAAGTTCACCAGTATCGACAAGGTGTTCTGATTGCCCTGGATCAGCGTGGCGGCGACGACCGTCCCGCCGCTGCCGGAGGTCGTGCCCCCGGCGGCTTCAAGCTGCAGACGCCCTTTGTCGTGCACCAGCAGGTGTCGGTCGAACTGCACGCCCGCGACGCGCACGCGCTTGCCTGCCATCGCCAGCAACTCGTTTTCGCTGGCGTCCGGAACGCTCAGTTCGAGGCGGTCACCGGCGGCGTCGACCAGTTCAAAGCGCTGGTTGGAGCGGCCGCGCGGAAAGTCATCCTCGATCCGCGCGTTGATGACGCCCGACATGGCGACATCACGCTCCGTTTGCGCCTGCACCTGTGCCGGCAACCGACTGCGTAGTTCGGCGGGTAGAACTCGCGATGAGACCAGCCCCGGGTTGCGCTGAAGCAGCGCGAGCATCCGCTCGCGCCGCTGCGTCGCCAGCTCGGTCAGGCGGGCCAGAGCGTTCGCCCGCTGAGCGGGCGCTGCCGCCTCGTACTGGCGCATTGCGCCGAGCATCTGGTCGGTCACCGTTACCGCCTGCTGGTCAAGCGTCAGGTCGTCGCCGATGTGACTCGACCAGGCCGGGGCGATAAAACACTGGATCAGGGCAACGAAAGCAATGCGACGGCGCCACGGCGCACAGCGCACGGCGCTTCGGAGCGAGCTGGGAGGTGTCGGGATGGAGAGGCTCATGGGGGCGTGAAGGTCCCGTTGCGGCAAGGCGGTGATTGGATGGTTGCGATACGCCGAGGCGCAGCACTCGTGTTCTCGCCGATTTTCGGAACGCGCACCATCACGCCTTGAACTTCCCTACGGTCTACCGCGATCGTTCGGATGACCCGGAATGTGGCTGTTGCGCGGGCTTTGGAGGTCGAGAACGGTGCGGACGAGCCGCCGCGACGCGAGTCGGCCCGGTGCGCAGGGCGATCAGCCGATCGTCACGCGGCCGAACATGCAGAGCGCAATGCAAGAGCCGCGGACGCGGCCATGCCGTCGCGCACGCGCAGGTGCGGACCGCCAGCTGAAGTCGGCCGTCGAATCGGTCCGCGACGATGCAGTCGTGCCGCAGTCCGGCGCGACTCCGAGACGATCGGCTGCTAGGCCTTGGTGTAGATCTCGCCTCGCTGCACGAACTCGACAGCCTTTTCGGCCAGGCCGATCTTCAGCCCCTCTTCGGCCGACACGCCCTGCTTCGCGGCGTAGTCGCGCACGTCCTGCGTGATCTTCATGCTGCAGAAATGCGGGCCCGCACATCGAGCAGAAGTGCGCGGTCTTCATCGCGTCCTTCGGCAGCGTCTCGTCGTGGAAGTCCTTTGCGGTGTCCGGATCGAGGCCGAGGTTGAACTGGTCTTCCCAGCGGAACTCGAAGCGCGCCTTGGACAGCGCGTTGTCGCGCAGCTGCGCGCCCGGATGACCCTTCGCGAGGTCGGCGGCATGCGCGGCGACCTTGTAGGCCATGATGCCGTCCTTGACGTCCTTCTTGTTCGGCAGGCCGAGATGCTCCTTCGGCGTCACGTAGCAAAGCATCGCCGTGCCGTACCAGCCGATCATCGCGGCCCCGATCGCGCTGGTGATGTGGTCGTAGCCCGGCGCGATGTCGGTCGTCAGGGGGCCCAGCGTGTAGAACGGCGCTTCATGGCAGAGCCGCAGCTGCTCGTCCATGTTGTGCTTGATCAGGTGCATCGGCACGTGCCCCGGCCCCTCGATCATCACCTGCACGTCGTGCTTCCAGGCCACGGTCGTCAGCTCACCGAGCGTGGCGAGCTCGGCCATCTGCGCCTCGTCGTTGGCGTCGTAGATCGAGCCGGGTCGCAGGCCGTCGCCGAGCGAGAACGCGACGTCGTAGGCCTTCATCAGCTCGCACATCTCTTCGAAGTGCGTGTACAGGAACGACTCGCCTGGTGATGCGACAGGCACCACTTGGCCATGATCGAACCGCCGCGCGAAACGATGCCGGTCATGCGCCGCGCCGTCATCGGGATGAACGGCAGCCGCACGCCGGCGTGGATCGTGAAGTAGTCGACGCCCTGCTCGGCCTGCTCGATCAGCGTGTCGCGGAAGATCTCCCAGGTCAGTTCCTCGGCCTTGCCGTCGACCTTCTCCAGCGCCTGGTAGATCGGCACGGTGCCGATCGGCACCGGGCTGTTGCGCAGGATCCACTCGCGCGTCTCGTGGATGTGCTTGCCGGTGGAAAGATCCATCACGGTGTCGGCGCCCCAGCGGATCGCCCAGGTCATCTTCTCGACCTCCTCACCGATCGAGCTGGTCACCGCGGAGTTGCCGATGTTGGCGTTGATCTTCACCAGGAAGTTGCGGCCGATGATCATCGGCTCGGTTTCCGGGTGGTTGATGTTGGCGGGAATGATCGCGCGGCCGCGTGCCACTTCGTCGCGGACGAACTCGGGCGTGATCAGCCGCGGCAGGTTCGCGCCGAAACTCTGTCCCGGATGCTGGCGCCTCAGCATCTCCGGGAACTGCTCGGCACGCGCATTCTCGCGAATCGCGATGAACTCCATTTCGGGCGTCACGATGCCGCGCCGCGCATAGTGCATCTGCGACACGTTCATGCCCGGGCGCGCACGCCGCGGCTTGCGGTGAAGGTCGAAGCGCAGTTCCGCCAGCTTGGGATCGTTCAGGCGCTCGACGCCGAAACGCGAGCTCGGGCCCGCCAGTGATTCGCTGTCGCCGCGTTCGGCGATCCAGGCAGCGCGCAGCGGCCGGCAAGCCCGAGCGAATGTCGATCTTCACTTCCGGATCGGTGTACGGGCCGGAGGTGTCGTAGACGGTGAGCGGCGGGTTGCGCTCGACGCCGCTCGTCGTCGGCGTGTCGCTCTGCGTGATCTCGCGCATCGGCACGCGCAGATCCGGGCGCGAGCCTTCGACGTAGACCTTGCGTGAGCTGGGCAGCGGCTGGATCGCCGCCTCGTCGACATGGGCGGTGGCCGCGATGAACTTGGGATTGGCACTCATGGCTCGCTCCTTGGTCGGAGGGGCGGCGCCGCCGCGTTTCCCTCCGCCGGTATCAACCGGATCAGGTTCCGGGGACTCTCTCAACCGCCGAACCGGCGGTACCCCCAACGCTCTCGCGACGATACACCAGCGGCAAGCACCTCAGCGCGCGCCGGCGAGCCCGAGGTAGCTCTCGATCACGCGCGAGTCGGCGGCCAGCGTGCTGGCCGGGCCGTTAAGCACGCATTCGCCGGTCTCCAGCACATAGGCGTAATCGGCAATCTGCAGCGCGGCGCGCGCGTTTTGCTCGACCAGCAGGATTGCCACGCCGCGTCGCTTGAGCTCGATGATGATGTGGAAGATCTCGCGCACGATCAGCGGCGCGAGTCCAAGCGACGGCTCGTCCAGCATCAGCAGCTTCGGCTTCGACATCAGCGCACGGCCGACAGCGAGCATCTGCCGCTCGCCACCGGACAGCGTTCCGGCAAGCTGGCCGCGCCGCTCGCGCAGCCGCGGAAAGAGGGCGTAGACCTCGTTCATCGTCTGGTCGTGATCCCGCTCGCCGCGGCGGTAGCGCTGGAACGCGCCGAGCATCAGGTTGTCCTCGACCGTCATCTCGCCAAAGAGCTCGCGCTTCTCCGGCACCAGCGTCATGCCGCGCGCAACCATCGTCTCGACGGCAGGGCGGGTCTCGGTGGCTCCGCCGAAACGCACGGTCCCGCGGGCCGATCCGCTCGCCGGCAGCGCACCCATGATCGCGGCGAGCATCGTGGTCTTGCCCGCTCCGTTCGGTCCGATCACCGTGACGATCTGTCCGGTGCCGACATCGAGGTTGGCGTTCGTCAGCGCCTCCACCTTGCCGTAGGCCACGGAAAGGTCGCGGACCTCGAGGATGCGGTCGACGCTCATGCCCGATGCGCTCGCGCCCGCGGTATCGCGGGACCGAAAACGGTAGCGCCGGCGCTGTCCGCGCCACGGTCTGCGTCCGCATCGCACGTGACTCGTCGCGCCTTCACGCTGCGTCCTTTTCGGCGACGCCGCCCAGATAGGCCTCGAGTACCCGCGGATCGCGCTGAACCTGGTCAGGCAGACCCTCGGCAATCTTCTGGCCGAAATCCATCACGTAGACGCGATCGACCAGTCCCATCACGAAGTCCATGTCGTGCTCGACCAGCAGGATCGAGAGCCCTTCGCCCTTCAGCTTGCGCAACAACTCGACCAGCGCGCGCTTCTCGAGGTAGCGCAGGCCGGCCGCCGGTTCGTCGAGCAGCAGCAGGCAAGGATCGCAGCACAGGGCCCGCGCGATCTCGAGGATCCGCTGCTTGCCGAGCGGCAGCGATCCTGCGGCGTCGAACATGTGGTCGGCCAGGGCGACGCGCTCGATCTGCCGCGCCGCCTCCGCCAGCAGTCGCGCCTCCTCGCTGCGATCGAGGCGCCACGCACCGGTCAGCACGCCGGCCAGCAGCCCGGGATACTCGCGCCGGTGCGCGCCGATCGCGACGTTGTCGAGCACGCTCATCTGCGGCAGCAGCCGCACGTGCTGGAAGGTGCGGCTCAATCCCATCAACGCGATCTCGCGCGATGGATGGCCGCCGACCGACCGGCCCCGGAAGCGCACGGTGCCGGCGGTCGGATCAAGCACTCCGGACACCAGATTGAACATCGTGCTCTTGCCGGCACCGTTCGGACCGATCAGCGCGACGATCTCGCCGGCGCGAACGCTCAGCGACATCTCGTTGACCGCGACCAGGCCGCCGAAACGGCGCGTCACCTTGTCCACGTCCAGCAGGACCTCGCCCGCTGCCGGAGCCGCGCGCTTCGCCAGCGGCGGCACTTCGGGGCGGACCACGCGCCGCGGCATCCTGAGCGGCAACCGCCGCGTCAGCGCGGGCCACAGGCCGTCGGGCGCGCGCTGCAGGATGACGATCATCAGAATGCCGAAGACGATCACTTCGAAGTTGCCAGCCTGTCCGACGATCTGCGGCAGGAGGTCCTGCAGCCAGGTCTTGCTGACCGTGATCACGAACGCGCCGAGCAGTGCGCCCCAGACATAGCCCGCACCGCCGATCACGGCCATGAACAGGTACTCGATGCCCATATGCAGCGAAAACGGCGTCGGGTTGACGAAGCGCTGCATGTGCGCATATAGCCAACCGGAGGCGCACGCCATCATCGCCGCCAGAACGAACGCCACCATCCGCGACGCCGCGGTATTGACCCCCATCGACTCGGCCATCACCCGGCCGCCCTTCAGCACGCGGATCGCACGTCCCTCGCGCGAGTCGAGCAGATTCAGCGTCGTGAACACGCCTGCCATCAGGAACAACCAGATCAGCACATAGATCTGGCGGCCACTCTCCAGCGGATGGCCGAAAACGCTGATCGGCGGAATTCCGGTGAGCCCGGTGTAGCCGCCGAGTGTCTGCGAAGTTCCGAACATCAATGCCAGGCTGATGCCCCACGCGATCGTGCCCAGCGGCAGGTAATGGCCGGACAACTTCAGCGTCAGCGATCCGAGCAGGACGGCAACAACCAGCGTCAGCAGCAGACCCGCGAGCAGCGCGAGC
The DNA here is from genome assembly GCA_963707445.1 of uncultured beta proteobacterium. Lineage (GTDB taxonomy): Bacteria > Pseudomonadota > Gammaproteobacteria > Burkholderiales > Burkholderiaceae_F > JALORV01. The sequence goes on from CAVPPW010000002.1 coordinate 268,357, forward strand.
CACGGTGAGGCGAGCAGCGCGGGCCAGTCACCCAGGGCCCCCGTCGTCAGCACCGCGGTGGTGTAGGCGCCGAGGCCGACGAAGGCTGCCTGTCCGAACGACGTCAGTCCGCCGACGCCGGTCAGCAGCACGAGGCCGAGCGCCACGAGCGCATACAGTCCGATGTAATTGGCGAGCGTGATCGTGAACTCGGGCAACACCAGCGGCGCGAGCCCGAGCAGCACGAGGAAGACGACCAGCAGTTGCGACGGTCTCACTCGTCTTCCTCGATGTGGTGCGCGCGTAGCGAACGCACCAGCAGTACCGGGATGATCAGCGTAAAGACGATCACTTCCTTGTACGCACTGGCCCAGAACGACGAATACGACTCGAGCAGTCCCACCAGCAGCGCACCGAGGGCCGCGATCGGGTAGCTCGCCAGCCCGCCGATGATCGCGCCGACGAAACCCTTGAGCCCGATGTTGAAGCCGGTGTCGTAGTAGATCGTCGTGATCGGCGCGATCAGAATGCCCGAGAGCGCGCCGATCAGCGCGCACAGGAAAAACGACAGGCGGCCGGCGAACTCGGTCGGAATGCCCATGAGTTTCGCGCCCAGGCGGTTCACCGCGGTGGCGCGCAGTGCCTTGCCGTAGATGGTGCGTTCGAAGGCCAGATACAGCAGCACGATCAGCGCGACCGAGCAGACGATGATCCAGAGCGACTGGGCGCTGGCACTCAGGTTGCCGAACTCGATCGTCCCTTCGGAAAACGGCGGCGTGCGCGCCCCTTCGGCGCCGAAGACCAGCAGTCCGAGGCCCACCATGACGACATGCACCGCGACCGAGACGATCAGCAGGATCAGCACCGAAGCCTCGGCCAGCGGCTGGTAGGCAAGCCGGTAGATCATCGGACCCAGCGGAACGACGACGGCCAGCGCGAGCAGCACCTGCACGGCCATCGGCAGCGACTGCAGCGGCACGTGGGCGAGGAGCGCCCACACCGCGAGCGGGTAAAGCAGGTTCCATAACAGCACGCTGCGCAGCGCGCCCGCCCGTCGGGCGCGCAGCGATCTCGCGATCTCGATCAGGGACACCAGGCCACCGGCCACGAGCAGCAGCCAGACCGTGCCGGGCAGTCGTCCGGTCTGCACCGCCACCAGCGTCAGCGCGCCGTAGGCGACGAACTCGCCCTGCGGAATGAAGATCACGCGCGTGACGGCGAATGCGAGCACCAGCGCCAGCGCCAGTAGCGCGTAGATCGCACCGTTGGTGATGCCGTCCTGCGCCAGCAGCAGAGCGATGTCCGGTGTCATTGCGGCCGCAGTGTACGCACGGAGCGCAGACCGTAGCGCATGCCGAACCGCTGTAACAGCGCGAAGCTGCGGCGGCGGCAACACAGGCAATCGAGCACTTAGCGACGATCGATTTGGTCTGGCCGCCAACGAAGCGGCGAAGACGTCTTCTATTGCTTCAATGACCCAGGAACTTGAGCGCGTTGCGTAGCGGAGTGCCGGAGATCTGAATCATCCCGTCGAGCGGATGGTTCATCTCCTCGATCAGGAAGATCGATGCAGACACCGACAGCGCGCCGACCAGCAGGGCGACGGCGACCGTGGCATTGCGCGGCGCCAGCATGCCGAATCCGACAAACATCGCGGCGAGCCAGGCAATCAACACGACCAGCATCGGGGTCGGCAACGCGGTGTCACTTTCCTCGATCGTCAGGACCCAGCCGGAATTGGACATTTGATCGAGAAGCTGCAAAGCGCGCTCCATATGGGCCCGCTTGGCGTCACTGGGAGGCAACAGCGCACGCAGCCGCGTTTCGATTTGCTCGACCTGAAGCGGGCGCCGTTCCAACGGACCCGGGCGCGCGTCCATGCCGACCGTCGGAAACAACTGATCCATTCGCGCCTTGTAGGCGTTCAAGAGAGAAGCGCGAACGTCCTTCGTCTCGGGCCCGTACTCGGCGAGGGCGCGATCGAGCAAGATCGTTTTGGCTGCTAGCTGACGGAAGTCGTCATTGGCCCGGTCATACGAGGCCTTGGCCGACGCGATCAGCAGGCCAAGGATCAGTGCGGCCAAGGTGGCCATCAATCCGGTCATCACCTTGAGCGTGTCGCGTGAACTGTCCGACAGATGGCTTGCCGGCAGAACCTTGCTGATATGCATCCCAAGGAGCGCGCCGCCGAACGAGCAAACAAGACAAATCAGCGAAAGCGCCAGAGCATTCAATTCATGACCTCGTTGCTGCAGAACGTGACCGGTCGATCCACCCGTCCCATTCTGCGGACCAGCAAAACTCGCGCCCTACCCTCACGGCTCCATGCGCCGCGCCTTCGAAGGCGTTCAAGGGGCGTCGCGCTGCTCGCGGCATTGGCACGGCGGCGGTGTTCCGCTCGGCGACGTCGGCGCGATATGCCGCGGCAGCGGAGCTGTGCCGGGCGTGCCCCGCTATTTCTGCAGCACCCAGGCTCCGTTCACGATCATGACCATCACCGCTGCGCGCTGGTCGAGACCGAGATGGTCGTTCGCAGTCATGTTGAAGATGCCGTGGGCACCGGCGGCGTTCTTCACGCTTTCGAGGGCATTGCGCAGCGCGACCTTGAATTCCTTGGTGCCGGGCTGCGCCGTCTTCAGCGCGATCGGAATCGCCACCTGCAGCAGAACGCCGGCGTCCCAGGCGTGCGCACCGAAGGTCGACACGCTGCCCTTGCCGTTGGCCTTCTCGTAGGCGTCGACGTAGGCGACCGCCGACTTCTTCACCGGATGGTCCGCCGGCAACTGCGCGGACACCAGCACCGGGCCTGCCGGCAGCAGCGTTCCTTCGCAGTCCTTGCCGCAGACGCGCAGGAAGTCGTTGTTCGCGACGCCGTGCGTCTGATAGATCTTGCCCGCATAGCCGCGTTCCTTCAGCGTCTTCTGCGGCAGCGCCGCCGGCGTGCCCGAGGCGCCGATCAGGACCGCCTCCGGTTTCGCCGCGACCAGCTTCAGCACCTGCCCGGTCACCGACGTATCGTTGCGCTGGTAGCGCTCGTTGGCGACGACCTTCAGGCCACGGGTCTCGGCGATCTTGCTGAACTCGTTCCACCAGCCCTCGCCGTAGGCATCGGCGAAGCCGATGTAGCCAACGGTCTTGATGCCGCGGTTCAGCATGTCGCCGACAATGACCAACGCCATCTGCTGGTCGTTCTGCGGAGTCTTGAACACCCAGCGACGCTTGGCGTCGACCGGCTCGACGATCCGGCTCGAGGCCGCCATCGAGATCATCGGCGTTTCGGTCTCGGCCGCGACGTCGATCATCGCCAGCGAGTTCGGCGTGATCGTCGAGCCGACGATGACGTCGACCTTGTCCTCGGTGATCAGCTTGCGCGCATTCTTGACGGCGGTCGTCGTGTCGGACGCGTCGTCGAGAACGATGTACTGGACCTTGCGGCCGCCGATGGTCTGCGGAAACAGCGCGACGGTGTTGCGCTCGGGAATGCCGAGCGAAGCCGCCGGCCCGGTGGCCGACAGCGTGATGCCGACCTTGATGTCCTGCGCCAGCGCGGAGCCGGCGGCGACGGCCAGTGCGACGGCCAGCAGCGGAGGGGTGAACTTCATGGGTCTCCTCGGGGTGATAGCGGTCGCCGTCAGCAGCAACCCGTTTCGGTCGGTGGGGAAGCGAATAAGAGCAAATTCAAACTCGTTCAACAAGCAGGGCGATCCCCTGCCCGACGCCGATGCACATCGTCGCGAGCGCGTAACGTCCACCGGTCGCGACGAGTTGGCGGGCCGCGGTCAGCACGATCCGCGCACCCGAAGCGCCGAGCGGGTGGCCGAGCGCGATGGCGCCACCGTTCGGATTCACCTGGGCCGCGTCATCCGCGAGCCCGAGCTGACGCGTGACCGCCAGCGCCTGCGCGGCGAATGCCTCGTTGAGTTCGATCGCGTCGAGATCACCGACCTTCAAGCCATGGCGCTGCAGCAGCTTCTTCGTCGCCGGCGCCGGCCCAATGCCCATGATGCGCGGCGGCACGCCGGCTGTCGCCGCGCCGACGACGCGCGCGATCGGCTGAAGTCCGTGCCGCGAGGCGGCGCGCTCGCTCGCGATCAGCAGCGCCACCGCGCCGTCGTTGATGCCGGAGGCGTTGCCCGCAGTGACTGTCCCGTCCGGACGGACCACGCCTTTCAGCTTCGCGAGCGCCTCCAGCGTCGTCTCGCGCGGATGTTCGTCCTCGGCGACCACCGTATCGCCCTTGCGGCCTGGAATCGTCACCGGAGCGATCTCGCGGTCGAAGTAGCCGCGCGACCGGGCCGCCGCATAACGCTGCTGCGAACGCAGTGCAAACGCGTCCTGGTCGGCGCGGGCGACACCGAACTCGGCCGCGACGTTTTCCGCGGTCTCCGGCATCGAATCGACGCCGAAATTCTGTTTCAGCAGCGGATTGACGAAGCGCCAGCCGAGCGTCGTGTCATACACCGCGTTGCTGCGCGAATATGCGCTGTCGGCCTTCGGCATCACGAAAGGCGCGCGTGTCATTCCCTCGACGCCGCCGGCCACCATCAGATCGGCCTCGCCGGCACGGATTGCGCGCGCGCACAGAGCCACCGCGTCCATGCTCGACCCGCACAGGCGATTGACTGTCGCGGCCGGGACTGAATCGGGCAGACCGGCGAGCAGCACCGCCATGCGCGCGACATTGCGGTTGTCTTCGCCCGCCTGATTGGCGCAGCCGTAGTAGACGTCGTCGAGCGCCGCCCAGTCGAGCGCGGGATGGCGTGCAACCAGCGCCTTCAGCGGAATCGCGGCCAGATCGTCGGTGCGCACGCTTGCGAGCGCGCCACCAAAGCGGCCGATCGGCGTACGGATTCCATCACACAGGAAGACTTCGCTCATGCGCTCGCTTTCAGGTTCGATGGGGCACGCGTGCGCGGCCGGCGGGTCGGCTGCGATGGACGCTGCGGCGGACGCACGCGGCCGAGTCCGCCGATGAATAGGTCGGCGACGACCGGCGCCAGATCCTCGTGGGTCAGCGTTCCGCCCGAACGCAGCCAGGTAAAGGTCCAGTTCATCATGCCGAACAGCACCATCGCCAACGGCCGGTGCCAATCCGCGCCCGCGGCAGGCGACAGCTGGGCGACGGCGTCTGCGAATCCGGCGACCACCTCACGCTGGCCGGCGACGACTCGGGCGCGGTGCGCACGCGACAGATACTTCACGTCCTGCACCAGCACGCGATGCCGCGCCGCCGAATGCTCGTACTCGGTCATGAAGCGCGAGATCAGCCGCCGCAGGTGGGCGGCTGCGGGCAGACGTTCGTGCTGCACCTCGCTCACCAGAGCCCGCAAGCGCTCGACGTAGGACAACGCGATGTCGAACAGCAGGTCTTCCTTGTCGCGATAGTAGTGATACAGCAGCGCCTTCGAGACACCGCAGGCGGCGGCGATCTCGGCGATCGATGCCGACGCGTAGCCCTTTTCGGCGAAGAGTCGCGCTGCCGCGTCGCGGATTGCGCCGCGTTGTACGTCGAAGCTCGCTGCCTTGGGCCGGGCCACTTCGTGCTCTCAGCGTTCGTCGTAGGAAATCAGCACCCGCTCGGTCAGCGGGTACGACTGGCAGGTCAGCACGAAGCCGGCGGCGACCTCGTGCGGCTCGAGCGCGTAGTTCTTCGCCATCTTCACCTGGCCTTCGATCAGCCGCGCGCGGCAGGTGCTGCACATGCCGCCCTTGCACGAATACGGCAGATCGAGTCCGGCGGCGCGGCCGGCCTCGAGGATCGAATGCTGGCCGCGATGGAAATCGACTTCGCGCTTGACCCCGTCGATGACCAGCGTGAGCTTCGCCTCGGCGGCCTCTGCGTCGTCGATCGGCACAGCCGCCGCCTCACCCGGAACGCCGAAGCGCTCGATGTGCACGTGGTCGCGCGCGACGCCGCCGTCCAGCAGCGCCTGTTCGACTTCATCGATCATCGAGGCCGGGCCGCAGACGAAGGCCTCGTCGATCGTGTCCGCCGGGATCAACGTGGCCAGGAACTGCCGCACTTTGCCGGCGTCGATCCGGCCATTGAAGAGCTCGATGTCCTGCTCCTCGCGCGAGAACACGTTGTACAGGCGGAAGCGGGTGAGATAGCGGTCCTTCAGGTCCTCGAGCGTTTCGTGGAACATCACGCTCGACTGCCGGCGGTTGCCGTAGACCAGCGTGAAGCGTGAGCGCGGTTCGCGCGCAAGTGCCGTGCGGATCAGCGACAGCACCGGCGTGATGCCGCTGCCGGAGGCGAAAGCGACGTAGTGCTTCTCGTGCTCCGGTGCCAGCGGTGTGAAGAAGCGGCCCTCGGGCGTCATCACGTCGATCGCATCGCCCGGCTTCAGCTGCTCGTTCACCCAGATGGAGAATCGACCGCCCGGGACTTTCTTCACCGCCACGCGCAGTTCATCGTCGTCGCAGCCCGAACACACCGAATACGAGCGTCGCAGTTCCTCGCCGTCGAGGACCGTGCGCAGCGCGATGTGCTGGCCCTGGACGAAGCGGAAGTCGTTCGCGACAGCGGGCGGCAACTCGAACTTCAGGCTGACGCTGTCCGGCGTCTCACGTCGGACCTCGGCAACGCGCAGTGGATGAAAGCGGGGTGTCATCGCGGCTAGAGCGGTTTGAAGTACTCGAAAGGTTCACGGCATGTGCGGCATCGATACAGCGCCTTGCAGGCGGTGGCGCCGAACTGCGACAGCCGCTCGGTGTCGCTGCTGGCGCAAAGCGGGCAGCAGATACGCGGCACGAACGTCAGTGGCCGTGCTCCGCCGGCCGCCGCCTCGCCGGGTGGGGCAATGCCGTACGCGCGCAGCTTCTCGTGAGCGGCCGGTGCAATCCAGTCGGTGGTCCACGCGGGGGCGAGTTGCGTCTGCACGCGCACCTCGCGCGCGCCGGCGGCGGCCAGCGCCTCGCGGATCGACTTCTCGATCGCCTCGGTCGCAGGGCAGCCGGAATAGGTCGGCGTGACGATGACTTCGACGCCATCGTCAGCCACCTGCACATCGCGCACGATGCCAAGTTCCGTCACCGAGATCACCGGGATCTCGGGATCAGGGACACGGTTCAGGATGTCCCACGCTTGGGCCGAAGTCAGCATCGGGATCGCGCTACCAGGTGCCGCCCGGATACGTGCGCTGCAGGTACTGCATCTCGCTCAGCAGATGGCCCAGAGACTCGGTGTGCACGCCCTGCTTGCCGCGCGAAAGAAATGGCGTGCGTGCCGGGACGGTCAGCGTGGCCACTTCCAGTACCGGAAGGACCGACGCGTCCCACTCCACCTCGAGCGTCGACCACGCGGCGCCGATGCCGCTCGTCCTCGACGGTCGCATCCTCCGCGGTCGCGCTGAAGAACTCGGCGGTATACGGCCAGAGATAGTCGAGTGCGCTCTGCATGCGGGTGTGCGATTCCTCGGTCCCGTCGCCTAGGCGCACAGTCCAGTCGGCCGCGTGCTGCAGGTGGTAACGGGTCTCCTTCAGGCTCTTGGCCGCGATCGCCGCCAGCTCGGCGTCCCTCGAGTCCGCGAGCGTCTGCCACAGTTGGCGCTGCCAGGCAGCGACGAGGAAGTTACGCAGGATCGTCCGGCCGAAGTCGGCGTTCGGCAGTTCGACGATCGTCAGATTTCGGTACTGCAACTCCGGGCGCAGGAACGCCAGCTGATCCTCGTCGCGCCCGTGGCCTTCCAGCCGGCCGACATGGGTCAGCAGCAGCCGCGCCTGACCGATCAGGTCGAGCGCGACGTTGGTGAGCGCGATGTCCTCCTCGATCACCGGTCCGTGGCCGCACCACTCCGACAGCCGCTGGCCGAGGATCAGAGACGTGTCGGCAATGCGCAGGACGTACTCGAGATGCGCAGGGTGGGTTTCAGTTGCGGTGGTCATCGTGGGAGCTACATGTGGTTGACTTCGTCCGGGAGCGTGTAGAACGTCGGGTGCCGATAGATCTTGTCCTCGGCCGGATCGAACATCTCCGGCTTCGCGTCCGGGTCGCTGGCGACGATGTGATCGGCGCGCACGACCCAGAGGCTGACGCCCTCGAGCCGCCGCGTGTAAACGTCGCGCGCGTTTTGCAGCGCCAACTTCGCGTCCGGCGCGTGCACGCTGCCGCAGTGCTTGTGATCGAGGCCGTTGCGACTGCGGATGAAGACTTCCCACAGGGGCCATTGGCGGCTTGGTACTGTCATCTCGGTTCCTTCACGCTGTGTCTTTTCGCCTGCGCCGTAGCTCCGGTCGAGCCAATGGCCGCGGGGCAGTATGTAGATGCAAGGGGGCGCCGCCCCCTTGGAACCCCCGCAAGCAAACCGGCGTGTCGCTTCTTCATGCGGCGAGCCGATCGCGGCGGCGTTGCTTGTCGGCGTGCGCCAGCGCGGCTTCGCGGACCCAGGCGCCGTCCTCCCATGCCTGCACGCGGTCGGCGAGGCGGTCGCGGTTGCATTGGCCGTGGCCGTTGACGACGTTCCAGAACTCGCTCCAGTCGATTTCGCCGAAATCCCAATGCCCTGACTCGCCGCGCTCGGCGTTGAAGCGCAGGTCCGGATCAGGCAGCGTGACGCCGAGCAACTTGGCCTGCGGCACGCACGCATCGACGAACTTCTGCCGCAGATCGTCGTTGCTGATGCGCTTGATGCCCCATTTGATCGAGTCGCCTGAATGGGTCGAGTCCTTGTCGTGCGGGCCGAACATCATCAGGCTGGGCCACCACCAGCGATCGACCGCGTCCTGCACCATTGCGCGCTGCTCGGCCGTGCCCTTCATCATCGTCAGTAGCAGGTCGTAGCCCTGGCGCTGGTGGAACGACTCTTCCTTGCAGATGCGGATCATCGCGCGCGCATACGGCCCATACGAGCAGCGGCACAGCGGGATCTGATTCATGATCGCCGCGCCGTCGACCAGCCAGCCGATCACACCGATGTCGGCCCAGTTGAGCGTCGGGTAGTTGAAGATCGACGAGTACTTCGCCTTGCCCGAGTGCAGTGCATCGACAAGGTCGTCGCGCGCAACGCCGAGCGTTTCCGTCGCCGCGTACAGGTACATGCCGTGGCCACCCTCGTCCTGCACTTTGGCCAGCAAAATGGCCTTGCGCTTCAGCGTCGGCGCGCGCGTGATCCAGTTGCCCTCGGGCAGCATGCCGACGATTTCGCTGTGCGCGTGCTGGCTGATCTGGCGAACCAGCGTCTTGCGATAGCCCTCCGGCATCCAGTCCTTCGCCTCGATGAATTCGCCACGTGCGACCTTCGCGTCAAACTCGGCTTCGTACTCCGCGTCCCGCTGCTGTTCAGCGAGCGAGCGTGGCCGGCGCGATTTCAGCGCTTCGTCCCGTTCGGGGGAAGGAATGTCCATCGCCTGCGTGTACATAGTCGATCCTTCCTGCTGCTTAGTTACTGCTTCGGCCGGCGATCGATGATGCGTTTCGCCTTGCCGATCGATCGTTCGAGGCCCATCGGCGGCGCCAGCGCCACCGCGGCCGAGATGCCGATGTAGGCCTTGATGCTGTGTTCGAGCTTGCGGCCGGCGGCTTGGCGCGACTTCTGGCTGCCGTTGGCGAGCACCGAGCCCATCTCGACATGCACCGTCAGTTCGTCGAGGTTGCCGGGCCGGGTGACCTCGAGCGTGTAATACGGCTCGAGCTCCGGCTGCTTCAGGATCAGTTCCTCGACCTGCGTCGGAAACAGGTTCACGCCGCGGATGATCAGCATGTCGTCCGAGCGGCCGGTGATCTTCTCGATGCGCCGCATGCTGCGCGCGGTCGGTGGCAGCAGGCGCGTCAGGTCGCGGGTCCGATAGCGCACCATCGGCAGCGCTTCCTTGGTCAGCGAGGTGAAGACGAGTTCGCCTTTTTCGCCCTCGGGCAGCACCTCGCCGGTGTCCGGGTTGATGATCTCGGGATAAAAGTGGTCTTCCCAGACCGTCAGGCCGTCCTTGGTTTCGATGCATTCCTGCGCGACCCCCGGGCCGATGATTTCCGAGAGCCCGTAGATGTCGATCGCGTCGAGCGACGTCTTGGCCTCGATCGCCTCGCGCATCGCCGGTGTCCATGGCTCGGCGCCGAAGATGCCGATCGAAAGCGACGACTTCTTCGGGTCCATGCCCTGCTTTTCCATCTCCTCGGCGATCGCCAGCATGTACGACGGCGTCACCATGATGATGTCGGGCTTGAAGTCGGCAATGATCTGCACCTGGCGTTCGGTCATGCCGCCCGAGATCGGGATCACCGTGCAGCCGAGCCTCTCAGCACCGTAGTGCGCGCCGAGCCCGCCGGTGAACAATCCGTAGCCGTACGACAACATGCACCATGTCGCCGGCGCGGCCGCCGGCGGCGCGGATCGAACGCGCCATCACGGTGGCCCAGGTGTCGATGTCCTTCGCGGTGTAGCCGACCACCGTCGGCTTGCCGGTGGTTCCGCTCGACGCATGAACTCGCACGACCTTCTCGCGTGGCACCGCGAACATGCCGAACGGGTAGTTGTCGCGCAGGTCTTTCTTCAACGTGAACGGGAACTTCGCCAGGTCGGCCAGCGTCTTCAGGTCCGACGGCTTCACCTTCGCGTCGTCGAACTTCTTCCGGTAGTGCGGCACGTTGTCGTACGCGTGATTCAGCGACCAGCGCATCCGCTCGAGCTGCAGCGCCTGCAGATCGGCGCGCGACGCGCGCTCGATCGGCTCGAGTTCGGACGGGTGCGGCTTCTTCGACGGCATCTCGCTCCCCCGGTTCAGAGGCTCACGACCTGCTTGCCCTTCATCGTGTGCGAGCGGCCCCGCATCACCGCGACCGGCGTGCCCTTCTGGTTGGTGACCTTGATGTCGTAGACACCGGTGCGTCCGGTGCGCGCGACTTCATGGCACTCGGCAACGAGACGATCGCCTTCGTGCGCCGGAGCGAGAAAATCGACGACGATGCCGGCAGCGACCGTCACCTCGTTGTAGCTGTTGCAGGCGAACGCGAAGGCGGAATCGGCCAGCGTCGTGACGAAGCCGCCATGGCAGATCTTGAATCCGTTCAGCATGTCGGGCCGCACCGTCATCGCGATGCGCGAATAGCCCGGTCCGATCGCCTCGATGTGCATGCCGAGCCCGCGCGAGGCGGCATCGTCCATGAACATTCCGAGTTTGACCGCCTCGGCGATCGCATGCGCGTCATGGGCCATCGAATCACTCATGGAAGCCGGCTCCGGTGTAACCCTTGCGGGTGATGAGCGCCGACGTGCGGTAGCGCTCTTCGCCGTAGTGCTCGCGCAGATTCGCGAGCGTTCGCGCGAACACGCGCAGACCGACCTGCTCCGACCACTCCATCGGCCCGCGCGGATAGTTGACGCCATAGCGCATTGCGACGTCGATCGCATCGGCGCTGCAGGTGCCGTGCGCCACCGCATCGGCCGCCTCGTTCACAAGCATCGCGATCAGCCGCATCACGACGAGGCCGGCGACGTCGTCGAGCGGTGAACAGCTATAGCCCGCGAGAGCCAGGGTCGCGCACACCGTGCGGAACGCCGCCATGCCGCACTGGTCGGCACGCGCCAGACCGAGCCGCGGCGTCTTCGCGTAATCGAGAGCAAGATCGAAGAGGACAAGGTGTTCGTGCTTTTCCTCCATCGCGCGGCGCGTCGCTGGTCGTCCATCGGTCATCATCAGCCGCGCCGGTCCGATCTCGAGCCATCCCGCGGACACCTCCTGCGCCGAGCGCGGGCCCTGCACGCGCACGACGTCGATGCCGGCCGCTTCCAGTCGCGTGATGATCGGCGTAGCGATGCCGAGCGACCCAACGGCGACGACGCGCTTCACCGGCTCTGCACCCGGCTCGACGGCCGGCGCCGGTTTCGCGGCGCCGTTGCGATAGTCGTAAATCCCGCGACCGCTCTTGCGTCCTAGGCGGCCGGCGCGCACCAGTTCCTGCTGTGCCAGCGACGGCGCGTAGCGGCGTTCGCCGAACGTCGCCTCGAACACCGCCGTGCTGACCGCCAGATTCACGTCGTGGCCGATCAGGTCCATCAGCTCGAACGGACCCATCGGAAAGCCGCCGCAGTCGCGCACGATCGCGTCTATCGTCGCCGGGTCGGCGGCGCCTTCGATGTACGAGCGCCAGGCTTCGCCGTAAAACGGCCGCGCGATCCGGTTGACGATGAAGCCGGGCGTGGATTTCGCGTACGCCGGCTTCTTGCCCCACGACTCGGCGGTTGCGAAGACGGTCGAGGCGACATCCGCCGAGGTCTCGAGCCCGCTGATGACCTCGACCAGTTTCATCCGCGTCGGCGGATTGAAGAAATGCATGCCGACAACGCGCTCCGGCCGCTTCAGTCCCGCGGCCATCGCGGTGATCGACAGCGACGAAGTGTTGCTGGCAAGGATCGCGTCGTCAGCGACGACGTCTTCGAGCCCGTGCAGCAGCGCGCGCTTGGCTGCCAGATCCTCGACGATCGCTTCCACGACGAGGCCGCATCCGCCGAAGCCTGAGGTCGGGGCCGGCTGGATCCTCGCCCGCGCGGCATCGGCCTCCGAATGTGCCAACCTGCCCTTTGCGGCGAGCGACTGCAGCTCCGCCGCAATACCCGCCAGCGCGCGCTCGACCGCGCCCTGCTGCGCATCGGCCAGCAGGACCCGGTGCCCGGACTGCGCGGCGACCTGCGCAATGCCGGCCCCCATCGCGCCGGCGCCGATCACGCCGACAAGGGTTTCAGCAGACAGGCCGTCCGGGCATATCTACTGTCCGGTGAAGCGCGGCGCGCGCTTGTCGATGAACGCGGTGACACCTTCGCGATAGTCGGACGAGCGACCCAGCTCGCGCTGGATAGTCGCGCTCGAGGTCGAGCGCGGCCTCGAACGAACGCTCCAGGTTGGCTTCCATCGCTTCACGCGTGCGCACGTAGCCGCGCGTGGGTCCGCTCGCGAGTTGCCGTGCAAGCGCGAGCGCGCTTGGCATCAGCTGATCGTCGTCGACGCAGCGCCAGATCAGGCCCCATTCCTCGGCCTGCGCGGCCGGCAACTTGTCGCCGAGCAGCGCCAGGCCCATCGCGCGCGCAGGCCCGACCAGTCGAGGCAACCACCAGGTGCCCGCCGCAGTCGGGCACGAGTCCGAGCTTCGAGAACGACTGGATGAAGCTCGCGGAGCGCGCGGCAATCGACGAGATCGCAGGCAAACGGAATGTTCGCACCGGCACCCGCAGCGACGCCGTTGACCGCACACACCGTCGGCATGCGCAGGCGCCGCAGTCGCAGCAGCATCGGCTTGTAGTAGTTCTCGATCGAGGCGCCGAGGTCGAGGGCTTCGCTGCCTGGCGCCACCGCACGGTCGGCAAGATCCTGTCCGGCGCAGAAGCCGCGGCCGGCTCCGGTCAGCACCAGGCAGCGCACCGTGGTGTCGGCCGCAATCTCGTCCAGCGCGGCACGCAGTTCGCCGTGCATCGCGACCGTGAAGCTGTTGAGCCGGTCGGGCCGGTTGAGCGTCAGCGTCGCTACGCCGTCCGCCCGTTCCAGACGGACCGTCTCGTATGTCGGCATCGGGGTCTCCTCGGCCGTCCGAACCCCGCGCCGCGCGTGCGCATGAATTCGTTGACCGACCGTTCAATCAATAGTAGCGTTATCGGTTCCCCGCTGACAAGCGTTCGGTCGGACAGAATCAATGGGTCGGACAGGAATTAGTCTGCGCCGCGGAGACTGCGCGGCGGCGCAGGCCTCTGGCTCAGTCCAAGCCGTCCGATGCCGCAAGATAAGGAGCTTCCCGTGACACATCCCCTCTTCGAAAAACACCGCGCGACGCTGGAAGGCGCGCTCGCGGCGATTCAGACCCGCGGCTTCTGGTCCGCATATCCCGAGCAGCCGAGCCCGAAGGTCTATGGCGAAACCGCACAGGACACGGGCAAGGCGGCGGCGCTCGCGCATATGGGCCAGCGCTTCGAACTCGGTCAGCCGGAGTCGTCCAGCTGGAGCGCCAGCGAACACTCGCCGTATGGTGTGCCGCTCGGTGTCCAGTACCCCGTTTCGAGACCCCAGACGTTGATCGATGCCGGATTGGCCGCAATGCCGGCCTGGCAAGCCCTCGGGCCCGACGGCCGCATCGGCGTGCTGCTCGAAGCGCTGGCGCGCATCAACAAGGCGAGCTTCGAGATCGCCCACGCGGTGATGTTGACGACCGGACAGGGCTGGATGATGGCGTTCCAGGCCGGAGGTCCGCATGCACAGGACCGGGCACTCGAGGCGGTGGCCTATGCGTGGCGCGAGATGAGCTTCGTGCCGCAGACGGCGCGCTGGGAAAAGCCGCAGGGCAAGAATCCGCCGATCGTGATGGAGAAGCGCTTCGAGGTCGTCGGCCGCGGCGTCGCGCTCGTGATCGGCTGCGGCACCTTTCCGACGTGGAATACCTATCCGGGGCTGTTCGCCGCGCTCGCGACCGGCAACCCGGTGATCGTCAAGCCGCATCCGAACGCGATCCTGCCGGCGGCGATCAGCGTGCGCATCATCCGCGAAGTGCTGAAGGAGAACGGCATCGGGCCCGACCTCGTGACGCTCGCCGTCACCGACGACCCGAAGGTCACACAGGCGCTGGCGACGAACCCGGCGGTGAAGTCGATCGATTTCACCGGCAGCAATGCCTTCGGTCGCTGGCTGATCGACAACGCGCGCCAGGCGCAGGTCTACGCCGAACTCGCAGGCGTCAACAACGTCGTCATCGAGTCGACCGACAGCTACAAGGCGATGCTGAAGAACCTCGCGTTCACGCTGAGCCTGTACTCGGGCCAGATGTGCACGACGACGCAGGACATCTTCGTGCCCGCCGAAGGGATCGAGACCGACGAAGGCCACAAGTCGTTCGACCAGCTCGCCGCCGATCTCGGCGTTGCGGTGGACAAGTTTCTTGCCGATCCGGCGGTGGCCACCGCAGTGCTCGGTGCGATTCAGTCGCCGGACACGCTGAAGCGCATCGAGGAGGCACCGGAACTGGCCGAAGTGGTGCTGGCGTCGCGCAAGATCGATCACCCGGATTTTCCGGCGGCGACCGTGCGTTCGCCGGTGCTGCTCAAGGCCGACACGAACAAGGAGTCGGCCTACCTGCAGGAGCGCTTCGGTCCGATCAGCTTCATCGTCAAGGTTCCCGATTGGCGGGCCGCCGTGGCGTTGTCGGAGCGGGCCGTGCAGGACCACGGCGCGCTGACGGTCGGACTGTATTCGACGAAGCAGGAGGTGATCGACGCGATGACGGCAGCCACGCAGCGCGCCGGCGTGTCGCTGTCGATCAACCTGACTGGCAACGTCTACGTCAATCAGTCGGCGGCGTTCTCCGACTACCACGCGACCGGCGCGAACCCGGCGGCGACTGCGAGCTATACCGATTCCGCCTTCGTCGCGAATCGCTTCCGCGTTATCCAGCGCCGCTGGCACGCAACGTCGTAGCGCCAAATCAGCATTTGAATTGCGCGCGCCCGCCCGGCCGCCCGAAGGGCGCGCGCCTCACTTGAGCGCTGCGAGTGCACGTGCGAGCCGAAGGCTCGCGTACACGAGCAGCGAAGGAGTAACCGTGCCCTGTTACGAGATCAATGGAATCGTGCCCGTCGTCGATCCGACGGCGTTCGTGCATCCGACGGCGACGCTGATCGGCGACGTGATCGTCGGACCGGGCTGTTATGTCGCGCCGGGCGCGAGTTTGCGCGGCGACTTCGGCCGCATCGTCCTCGAGCGCGGCAGCAATCTGCAGGACTGCTGCGTGATGCACGGCTTTCCGGGCACCGACACGATCGTGGGAGAGGACGGCCATATCGGCCATGGCGCGATCCTGCACGGCTGCGTCGTCAAGAAGAACGCGATGGTCGGCATGAACGCGGTGGTCATGGACGAGGCGGTGATCGGAGAGTCGGCGATCGTCGCCGCCTGCGCCTTCGTCAAGGCCGGCATGGTCGTGCCCGCGCGGTCGCTGGCGGTCGGCACGCCCGCCAAGGTGCTGCGCCAGTTGTCGGATGAGGAAGTCGCGTGGAAAGCGAGCGGCACCCGCGCTACCAGGACCTGACGCGACGCAGCCTGCAGACGCTGCGCGAAGTGCCGCCGCTGGCGGCTGTCGAAGCCCAGCGCAAGCGCATCGAGATCGACGTCGACGGCGTCGTTCCGCGCGTCGCGACCCGGCGCGACTAGCGCGGCCTAGTCGTCCAGCGCCGCGCGCGCCACTGCGATCGCCGCGCGCAGCGTTTCGTAATCGCCGACCTGGTTGGCCAACAACGAGTATGAGCCGCGCATTCAGTGCCGCGCTCTGCGCCTCGGTAAGTCCCGACGTGCGCATCGATCAGCGCCTGGTAGAAGTCGTCCGGGCGGTCGATGTTGGGGTCGGTGTTCAACGGCATTCAGTGCCCTCCCCGCCCCTGCGCGCGCACCAGGCCCTCGAGCACTTCCACCAGCCGCGGCGCCCGCCAGCGCGCGGCCACGTGCTGGTCTGGCCGCAGCAGGTAGACCGTCCCGGGCTGGCTGTCGTAACGCTGCTGCATGAGACCCTCGGCATCCTCGATGACGCGCACCTCGCCTGCGTCGCCCTCCGCACGCCGGACGATCAGCGTGATCCGCACCTCGCCGCCCACCGAGCGCTGCAGTTCGTCGAGCCATTGCGCGGATACCGGCGCGAACACCAGCAGTTCGAAGTGTCCGCCGACATGGTCGAGCAGCCAGGCGCTGCGGCCATCGACGCCCACCGGCGCGTCCGCCGCCGGCGCCCCGGGCACCATCGCGCCGGCGAACGGATCCCGGTCCATCGTCGACAGCGCGCTGCCGCGGTGCGTGGTCGGCGTCGACAGCCGGCCGCTGTTGACCAGCCGCCGCGCGAACGCATGGCGCTGCGACAGCGACAGCACTGCGTCGCGGAAGGTGCGGCTGACCGGAGTCTTCGGCGTGATGAAGTCGGTCGCGCGCGTCGAGTTCAGGATGTTCTCGTCGGCGGCCTCGACCCGCTCGCGGTCGTAACTGTCGAGCAGCGAGGCCGGCGACTGCCCGCGCAGCACGCGCGCCAGCTTCCAGCAGAGGTTGTCGGTGTCCTGGAAGCCGCTGTTCGCACCGCGCGCGCCGAACGGCGACACCTGGTGCGCGGCATCGCCGACGAAGATGACGCGGCCGTGCACGAAGCGGTCGAGGCGGCGGCACTGGAACGTGTAGACGCTCACCCACTCGAGCTCGAACGGACGCGCGTCGCCGAGCATCGCGCGGATTCGCGCAATCACGCGCTCGGGCTTCTTTCTCTTCCTCGGGATCGGCGTCCCAGCCGAGCTGGAAGTCGATGCGCCAGACGTCGTCGGCCTGTCGATGCAGCAGCGCAGACTGCCCCGGATGAAACGGCGGGTCGAACCAGAACCAGCGCTCGGGCGGAAACTCGGCCTTCATGTGCACGTCGGCGATAAGAAAGCGGTCGCGGAAGACCTGGCCCTTCCATTCCAGGCCCATCAGGTCGCGCAGCGCGCTGCGGGCGCCGTCGGCCGCGATCACGTAGTCGGCTTCGATGCGGTAGCGCCCGTGCGGCGTGTCGATCTCGAGCCGCGGCGCCGTCGCCGCCGGTTCGATGCCGACCGCCTTGTTCTTCCAGCGCACCTGATGGCCGAGCGCCGCGAGCCGGTCGACCAGCGCCTCCTCGAGGTGATACTGCTGCAGGTTGACGAACGCCGGCCGCTTGTGGCCGGGCTCGGGCAGCAGGTCGAACTGGTACGCCAGCTTGTCGTGGAAGAACACCTTGCCGACCTTCCAGCTGACGCCGTGCGCGCAGATCGGCTCGCCGCAGCCCAGCCGATCGAGCACCTCGAGCGCGCGCTTCGCGTAGCAGATCGCGCGCGAGCCGACGCTTACGGTGTTGTTGTCGTCGACGATGATGAAGTCGATGCCCTGCTGCGCGAGATCGATCGCCGCCGCCAGCCCGACCGGGCCGGCACCGACGATCGCCACCTGCGTGCGCGCCACCCCGCCCGCCGCGATCTCGGGCGGCGCCACATACGGATACTCCGGAGCCTGGTATGTCGATGGCATAGCAGCGCGGCGCTCTCCCTAGTATGTCTTTGTTCTAAGGACGGGCGCCCGGCCGCCCGAAGCCCGTCCTTCTAACTAGTCGCTGCGAGTGCACGTGCGACCGCGCAGCGGTCGCGTACACGAGCAGCGCCGGCGTCATCCCTCTAGCGCCGCCCACATGTCCTTGTCGCGCTGCGCCGTCCAGATGCGTGGATGCACGTGGCCGGTCGCCTCATCGTAGGCGCGGCTGACGTCGAACGGCAGACAATGATCAAAGATCACCCAGTGTCCGAACTGCGGCTTGAGCGCCTCATAGGTCTCGCGATACACCGTCCGCAGGTCGCGGCCGGCGCGCGCTCCGCTCTTGACCGCACTCGAACATCGCCGTCACGAAGGCGCGCGTGCCTTCGAGGCCGGACCGCACCGCCTCGGGCGACTGCAATGCGGCGCCGCGGCCGGGCACTAGTTTCTGCGGCTGCAGCGCCGCGATCGCATCCAGGGTGGCCGGCCAGTCGGTCAGGTACGCGTCGCCGGTGTAAGGCGTCGCGTCGTACTCGACGAGGTCGCCTGAGAACAGGATCTTGTCCTGCGGCAGCCAGACGACCGTGTCGCCTTTCGTATGGCCGCGCCCGAGTTGCATGATCTCGACCTGCAGCTTGCCCATCATCAGCGTCAAGCGCCGGTCGAACACGATCGTCGGCCAGGTGAGCCCCGGTACCGACTCGACGGCGTGGAACAGGCGCGGAAAGCGCTCGATCTCGCTCTTCATGTCCTGCTCGCCGCGCTCGACGATCAGCTCGTGGGTATCACGGCTGGCGATGACGTGCTGCGGCTCGTAGCCCGACGCGCCGAGCACGCGCACCGCGTGATAGTGCGTCAGCGTCACATAGCGGATCGGTTTGTCGGTCACCGTGCGGATGTGGCGGATCACGTCCTGCGCCATCACCGGAGTGGCCTGCGCGTCGATCACCATGACGCCGTCGTCGCCGATCACCACCCCGGTGTTCGGGTCGCCTTCGGCGGTGTAGGCGTAGGCGTGATCCGACAGCCTGTCGAAACTGACTTTCTTTTCCTCGAGATCGGCCTGCGAGGCAAACTTCTTTTCCACGGCATTCCCCGGCGACGAGCCGCGCGCGGCGGCGAAAACGAAAGCATGGTGGGCTTCCGCGCGCCGCGCAAGCCGCCTGCCGCGGCGCCGGCCGATCCGAACTAAGCCGACGATGCGCTCGATGCGCCACGCCTGATAGCGCACTCCGGCGACGGCGCCTACGACGATCCCGGCAAGTGCAATGAAGGAGCCGGCCGCGAGCGTCGAGACGCCTGACAGCCCCTGCCCGATCGTGCAGCCGAGCGCTGTCACGCCACCGAAGCCCATCAACGTCGCGCCGATGAGATGGTTGCCGGTGTCCTCGACGTCGCGAAAACCTTCCCAGCGAAAGCGCCCGGTCGCGAGCGCGTACGTCGCCGATCCCACCAGAACGCCGACGACCGCGACGATGCCGATCGTGACTTCCTTGCTCGCGTCGCTGGTGAACATCAGGTAGTCGAGTGTCCACGCCAGCGGAGCGACGAAGGAGAGTGATTCCATCTGCCGCGAGTTGGTCCGCAGGAATGCCTCCTCGAGCGTCTGTGGATGCTCGAGCAGATGGCCGATGAAGCCGGACACGAACCAGACTCCGACGATGACGGCGCCGATGCCGATGCCGGCCAGCAGGTTGTCAAAGGTCCGGAAACTGCGCTCGCGCAACGTGAAGGCGATCAGAGCGGCGGAAATCCCGAGTCCCAGCGCCAGTTGCCAGCCAGTCCGCGCGTCGGCGCTGCCGGCCAGCAGTGAGGCCAGGTCCTGTCGCGTCGACAACTCGATCGCTGCGCGCTCGAGCACGCCGACGCGCAGCAGTGCCAGCGCGCCGCGCAGCGTGATGTAGGCGACGACCGCAAGAACGAGCACGACCACCAGCGATTTGAGGCTGCCGCCGCCGGCGCGCACGACCGAGCGCGACCCGCAGCCACCGGCGAGCACCATGCCGAAGCCGAACAGCACGCCGCCGAGCGCATAGGCCAGCGGCGTGAACCGCCCGGTCGTGTAGAAGCTGCGGCGCACGTCGATCAGGCCGGCGGCGTCGAGCAGCGTCGTGCCGAGGATCGCGACCGCAATCGCGAGCAGCCACTGCCGCAGCCGCGTCCAGTCGCCGAAGTTCACGACGTCGGCGATGCTGCCCATCGTGCAGAACTGCGTCCGCTGCGCGATCGCGCCAAAGGCAAACGCCAGTGCGAAAGTCGCGGCGAGAACGACAATTGAGAGCGCGGCGAGGCTGGTAGCCGGCATGACAGACAGCATGGAACGACGCTGTCAGTCTAAGGCGTCCGGCCCTGCGCAGCCGGCCGCGACGCCGCGGCTTCAGCGCGTGCCGGGCAGGCGCTCGCGGGCGAGAACCGCCGCTTCGCTGTTCGGATACTCCTGCAGCACACGGGTCAGCGTCCGGTTCGCTGCGCGCTTGTCCGCCATCTGCAGCTGGCTGTCGGCAATCGACAGCAGCGCTTCGGGCGCACGCGGCGAATCCTTGTAGCGGTCGACGATCACCTGGTTGGCAGCGATCGAGGACTTGTAGTCCTTTAGTGCGAAATATGCGCTGCCGATGAAGTACTGCGCCGCCGGAACGTAAGCGCTCGCCGGATAGCGTCCGATGAACTGCTGGAAGCTGCCGATCGAGCCGCGGAAGTCGCCACCGCGGAACTGCGCCAGCGCGGCGTCATAGGCGGCCTGCTCGGAGCGCTCGACGGTGGCCGCGTGTCCGTCGACGGTCACGGTCGACGGCTCGAACTTCTTCACGCGCGCATCGAGATCGCCGTAAAGATCCCGGTTGCGCTTCTGCAGTGTCGCCACTTCGTTCGTCAGCGATTCGACCTGTCCGCGCAGCCGTGCGATCTCCTGCCGCAGCGACTCGTTCTGGTTCGCCATTTCGAGCTGGTTGCGCTGCGCGGTGTCCAGCCGGGCACTCAGCTCGCTTTGAACCGTGCTTAGCCGTTGGCGCAATTCCAGGATCGCCTTGCGCGCATCGTCGTCGGAAAACGCCTGCGCCGAAGCGGCAAGCATCATGAATATCAACGGCAGCAGTCGTCTCGCGTTCATTTCGATTCCCCAGATGCGACGAAGCGACCGTCCCGGTCGCTTCGCCCTTGCAGTTGCCTCAAGGGCGGGCGCCGGGCCGCCCCAAGCCCGCCCTTCAAATCGGTCCGCTGCGAGTGCACGTGCGACGCGCCAGCGCGTCGCGTACACGAGCAGCGTTACTTATAAACGATATCCGCGCGACGGTTCTGCGCCCACGCTTCTTCGGTGCTGCCGGTGGCGCGCGGCTTTTCCTTGCCGAAGCTCACGGTCTCGATCTGCCCATCGCGCGCACCCATCAGCAGCAGCCGCTGCTTGACCGCCTCGGCGCGCTTCTGGCCCAGCGCCAGGTTGTACTCGCGTCCGCCGCGTTCGTCGGTGTTGCCTTCGACCTTGATCTGACGTCCGGTGTTGGCCGCGAGGTATTTTCCGTGCGCTTCGACCACCGGCTGGTATTCGCTCTTGACAACGAAGCTGTCGAAATCGAAGTAGACACTCTTCTTGGACAGCGGATTGTTGGGATCGGTGAACGGATCGATCCCACGCGTCGAGCCGGCCGCGACCGGGGCGACCGCGCGCGCGTCGGCCCCGTCGCCTGCACCTTTGCTGGCATCGACGATCGGCGCGCGGGTCTGCTCATCGAGCTTCACCGACGAACAGCCGGCCACGAGAACGGACAACGCAGCGGCCGCGATGGCACTGCGCAGATGATTGGGCGAGATGCATTTTCACTCCTGTCACTTGATGTACGGACCCCAGGTCGGTTCGCGAATGTCACCGCCTGGGCCGGAAAGGCGCGTGCGCACGCGGCCGTCCACCGAGGCCGAGGCGAGAATGCCGCGGCCGTTCACCTCGGTGGCGTAAAGCAGCAGGCGCCCGTTCGGCGCAAAGCTCGGCGACTCGTCGCGCGCAGTGTCGGTCACCGGCGCTTCGTTGCCGCTCGCCAGGTCGAGCACCATGACCTGGAATCGTCCGCCGCGGCGGGTGACATATGCGAGCAGCTTGCCGTCCGGCGACAGACGCGGACTGATGTTGTAGTCGCCGTTGAACGTGACCCGTTGGACGCTGCCGCCATTGGCAGCCATCTCGTAGACCTGCGGGCCGCCCCCGCGGTCGGACGTGAAGTAGATCGACTGGCCGTCCGGACTGAACACCGGTTCGGTATCGATTCCGCTCGACTGCGTGAGCCGCCTCACATTGGAACCGTCGGCGTTCATCAGGAAGATCTGCGAGTTGCCTTCGCGCGTCAGCGTCACCGCGAGGGAACGGCCGTCCGGCGACCAGGCCGGCGCGCTGTTCGAGCCCCGGAAGTTGGCCACCGCCTTGCGCTCTCCGGTGGTCACGGTGTGCACGTAGACCACGGGCTTGCCGGTTTCGAAGCTGACGTAGGCAAGCCGTATGCCGTCCGGCGCCCAGGCCGGCGAGATGATCGGCTCACGCGACCGCAGCGCCGCCTGGGAATTGGCGCCATCGGCGTCGGCCACGTGCAGTTCCCACGAATTGCGCCCAGTCTGCACGACATACGCGATGCGCGTCGCGAACACGCCGCGCTCGCCGGTGAGTTTTTCGTAGATGCGATCGGCGATCCGGTGCGCGGTCAGCCTCAGGTCCGAGGCCGGCACCGTGTACGCCAGGCCATCGAGCTGCGTCTGCTTGACCGTATCGAGCAGCCGAAAGCGGATGTCGTAGCGGCCGTCGGCCAGACGGCGCGAGCTGCCGATGACCAGCGCATCCGCGCCGCGCGTCTTCCAGTCAGCGAGGTTGACGTTGGCGGTCTCGGCAATCTGCTGGCTGCCGGCGTCGACGATGCGAAACAGACCGCTGCGCGCCAGGTCCGCACGAATGATGCCGTCGATCTCCTGCGCGCCGCTGCCTTCCTGCGCAAACGGCGCTATCGCGATCGGAAACTGCTGTGCCCCGACGCCGGTGATCTCGACGCGCAACTGCGCGCGAGCTGCGAGCGGGAAGGAGGAGAAGCGCACCGCAGACGCTGCGGCGGGCGACTGACGGACGTTGTTGCGACTGTTCTTCATTCGATGAGGCTGGCGCGCGAGTATAGACAGCGGTATGTAGGTGCCGTTCACTGAAACGCGCGAGGACGAATGGTGATGATGCTGCGTCTACCGGGTTTCCACCGGGTCGAACGCTAGGCGCAGCGAGCGCGGCATCGCACCCTCGCGCGGCCGCGGAAATGGATCACAGCGCCTGATCGCGCGCTCGACGGCCTGGTCATAGGCCGCGATGCCGCTCGGCGCGCAGCAGGCGCGGTGCCCCGACCTGTTCGCCAGTCGGCAGCAGTGTCACTTCGAATTCGGCGATGTGCTGCCGCGCCTGCAGACTCTCGGGCACGTTGTAAGACGATGTGCGGGCGAATGCAGCCCACGACCTGTGACTCGTAGCCGCGCGCGATGCCGCCCGGTCCGGCGGCCGGACTGCCGCCGGGTACGCCAGCGGACGAAGTACCGGCCGCGGCCATCGCGCGTTCGATCGCGGCCTGGCGCTGCTTCTCGGCCGCCGCCTGCGCCGCCTTCGTTTCGGCGTCGCGCTTCAACTGTTCCTGCCGCGGATCGGGCTCAATCTTCTTCGGCGGCTCGACTCTTCTTCGGTGGTTCGATCTTTTTCGGCGGCTCGGCGGCGGTTCGACTTTCTTCGGCGGCTCGACTTTCGGCTCCGCCTTCTGCTCGACGATATCGGCCTTGCGCGGCTCGGGCGGCGGCTCGACCGGTGGCGGCTTCACCACCGGCGGCGGCTCGCGCGGCACTTCGACCGGAGGCGGCGGCGGCAGGCCGCCCCAGAGCTCGACCGCGACGGTGCCGGCCGGCTCGGTCTTCCAGCGCACGACAAACGCGATCGCGATGAAGAGCAGGCCGTGCGCGAGCAGCGACAGTGCGAACGCGGGCCCGGACCGCTCAGGCGGATGCCAGCGACGCGCATGCGCGCTGCGCATCTGCGGCTTCACTTCACCTGCACCGACAGGCCGACACGCGCGATGCCCGCCTTCTGCAACTCGCTCATCACGCGCACGACGGTCTCGTAACGGACCTGGCCGTCGGCCTCGATGACGACCGGCGTGTCGCCGCTGCCCTGGCGCTCACGCACGACGGCGACCAGTTGCGCGGTCTCGACCGGTCGTTCGCGCGTTGCCCGACTCGATCACCGATATGCGGCCGTTGGCGCGGACGATCACGCGCACCGGCGTGTCCTTCTGCTGGCCGGCCTTCGCCACGCTCGGCAGGTTGACGATGCTCGGGTTCACGAACGGCGCCGCCACCATCAGGATGACGACCAGCACCAGCATCACGTCGACATAGGGAACGACGTTGATGTCCGCCATCATGCGACGGCGGGGTCCGGTGCGTCGGGCAACCAGGGCCATGATGCTCGCGCGTCAGGTCCGCTGGCGCTGCAGGATGTTGAGGAACTCTTCCATGAAGCTTTCGAAGCGGTTCGCAAGACGGTCGATGTCGTGGGCAAAGCGGTTGTAGGCGACCACTGCCGGGATCGCGGCGAACAGGCCGATCGCGGTCGCCACCAGCGCCTCGGCAATGCCGGGCGCGACGCTCGCGAGATTGGCCTGCTGCAGATTCGACAGACCGGTGAACGCGTGCATGATTCCCCAGACGGTGCCGAAAAGTCCGATGTACGGACTGACCGAACCGACGGAAGCGAGAAAGTTGAGCCGCGACTCGAGTCCGTCCATCTCGCGCTGGTAGGTCGCGCGCATCGCCCGGCGCGCGCCGTCCAGCGTGGCCTGCGCGTCACCGCGGCCGCGCAGCTTCAGGAATTCGCTCATGCCCGATTCGAAGATGCGTTCGAGCGCTCCGCTGCGACGGCGCGGATTCGAGGCCTGCTGGTAGAGCTGCGACAGTTCCGCGCCGCCCCAAAATTGGCGTTCGAACTCCTCGGTCTCGCGCTTGGCGCGCTTGATCGCAAAGCCCTTCTGGAAGATCGCGGTCCACGAGGCAATCGACAGCACGGCAAGCAGCAGCAGCACCAGTTGCACGACGACCGTGGCTTTGGTGATCAACGACAGGATCGAGAGATCGGTGACTGGAGTCATCAGCGGGGGGCGGACAGGGTGCGGAAGGCTTCGGCCATGGCGGCAGGCATCGCGACCGGGACGAAGCGCTGTGAGTCGATGCAGGCGGCCTTGACTGTGGCCGTCGCCAGCACCTCCTCACCGCGTCGCGCGGTCTGCTCGAAGACGATGAAAGCGCGGCCGGCCTTCTGTACCCGCAGGTCGATTTCGAGGACGTCGTCGAGCCGGGCGGGCTGGCGGTAGGTGCACTCGATATGAGCGACGACGAATTGCAGGCCGGATTCCTCGGACAGCCGGCGCTGTTCGTAGCCGGCGGCACGCAACCATTCGGTCCGCGCGCGCTCAAAGAACTTCAGGTAGTTGGCGTAGTAGACGACGCCGCCGGTGTCCGTGTCTTCGTAGTAGACGCGGACCGTCCAGGTGAACGCCTGGCCCGTCGCAGAGGATTGCATCGTCGACATGCGCTGCGCCGCAGTATACGGGCGCCTCGGCGGAGAACCGGGCTATGGGCGAGTCGGTCGTGCGCCGCGACTACAATGCGCGCCTTTTTGCCGCCCCAGTGAGGGTCTGGCAACGCTTCAGGCGGGGAGGACGAAATATGGGATCGGTGTGCTGGAGGCTGGCCGCGGGCGTATTCGCCGTCGCGACGCTGCTCGCCGGCTGCGACCACGTCACCAACAGCCCGCACCGCAGCGGCGAAGAGCGGACCAACACCTTCTTCACCGCATTCCAGGAGCGATCGCCCAAGTACCTGGATCCGACCGCCTCGTACTCGCTCGACGAGACGCCCTACACCTATGCGATCTTCGAGCCGCTTTACCGCTTTCACTACCTGAAGCGGCCGTACGAGGTTGCGCCGCGCGCGGCCGAGGCGATCGCCACTCCGCGCTACTACGACAAGCAGGGACGAGAACTGCCGGCCGATGCGCCGGGTGCCGAAATCGCCGAGTCGGTCTACGACATCAAGCTCAAGAAGGGCATCCTGTATGCACCGCACCCGGCCTTCGCGAAGGACGATGCGGGCAACTACCGCTATCACGCGCTGACCGAGAAGGACCTCGGCGACAAGCGCACGCCATTCGACTTCGAGCACCAGGGAACGCGCGAGCTGACGGCGCACGACTACGTCTACGCGATCAAGCGACTGGCGACGACGCGCATCAAGTCGCCGTCGTTTTCGCCGATGGCCGAGCACATCAAGGGGCTCAAGGAATACGGCGAGCTGATCTCCAAGGAGGACGAAAAGCTCAGGAACGGCAAGCCGCTGACCGACCGGAACCTGCCGTTCCTCGACTTCCGGCAGTTCCCGCTCGCGGGTGCCGAGGCGCTTGACGATCACACGGTGCGAATTCGCCTCGACGGCAAATACCCGCAGTTCAAGTACTGGCTGACGATGACGTTCTTCTCACCGGTGCCGTGGGAGGCCGACAAGTTCTACGCGCAGCCCGGCATGGCCGAGCGCAACCTCAGCATGAACTACTGGCCCGTCGGTACCGGCCCTTACATGCTGACCGAGTACCAGGAGAATCGCCGCCACGTGCTGTCGCGCAACCCGAACTTCCGCGGCGAGCCGTATCCGTGCGAAGGCGAGAAGACCGACCAGGCCGCCGGCCTGCTGGCCGACTGCGGCAAGCTGACGCCCTTCATCGACAAGGTCGTGTTCACGATCGAGAAGGAGAGGATCCCGCACAAGACCAAGTTCCTGCAGGGCTACTACGACAACCCCGAGGTCTCGCGCTTCGACTGGTTCCAGGACCTCGACTACGACGTCAAGAATTCCGAAGCGATCGCCAAGCTGTTCCGCGAGCGCGGCATCCAGATGCCGAAGACGCTCGAGATCTCGAACTGGTACCTCGGCTTCAACTGGTGGGACCCGGTGGTCGGCAAGGGCAAGACGCCGGAGGAGCAGGAGCGCAACCGCAAGCTGCGCCAGGCGCTGTCGATCGCGATCGACTGGGAAGAGTTCGTGCGCGTGTTCGAGAGCAAGGCGGCGGGCGAGCCGGCGATGAGCGCGGTGCCGCCGGGCGTCTTCGCCTACCGGCCGGAACTCGTCAATCGCACCGTCTACGACGTCGTCGACGGCAAGCCGCGGCGCAAGTCGATCGAGGAGGCGAAGCGGCTGCTGGCCGAGGCCGGCTATCCGGACGGACGCGACGCGAAGACCGGCCAGCCGCTGGTGCTCAACTACGACTACCAGCGCGCGCTGACGCCGGAACTGAAGGCGGAAGTGGAATGGATGGTCAAGCAGTTCGCCAAGCTCGGCGTGCAACTCGAACTGCGTGCGACCGATTACAACCGCTTCCAGGACAAGGCCGACAAGGGCAGCCTGCAGATCTTCTGGTGGGGATGGTTCGCCGACTATCCGGACGCGGAGAACTTTCTTGTTCCTGCTGTACGGTCCCAACTCGCAGGCCGCCACGCAGGGCAACGGCAACAACACGGCCAACTACCAGGACCCGGAGTTCGACAAGCTGTTCGAGGAACTGCGTTACCTCGACGACGTCCCGCGCAAGCAGCAGGTCGTCGACCAGATGGTGCAGATCATGCAGCGCGATGCGCCGTGGGCGTTTGGCTACAACCCGTACGCCGGGTCGGTGCACCATGCGTGGGTCGGCAACGTGAAGCCGGCCCCACTGGCCAACGACCGGCTGATGTATTTCAAGGTCGATCCGCAGCTGCGCGCCGCGAAGATTGCCGAATGGAACCGGCCGATCTGGTGGCCGGTCGTCCTCATCGTGCTGCTGCTGGTGGCGGCGGTGGTGCCGGCGTTCCGCAGCTGGCAGTCGACGCGAGCGCGAAACGGCGGGGCGCACGCTGGCGCCATCGGGCACCTCGTCGTGACCCACGCCGTCCGGGCCACCACGTGCTGAACTACATCGTTCGCCGCATCGGCTATGCGGTGCTGATCCTGGTCGGCGTCAATCTGCTGACGTTCACGCTGTTCTTCGCGGTCAACTCGCCCGACAACATCGCGCGGCTCAACATCGGCGCGAAGCGCGTCTCGCAGGATGCGATCGAGAAGTGGAAGGCCGAACGCGGTTACGACAAGCCGCTGTGGTTCAACCCGAAGGCCGAGGGTTTCGACAAGGTCCGGCAGACGATCTTCTACGACCGCTCGCTGCGCTGTTCACGCTGAACTTCGGCACCAGTGACAGCGGCCGCGACATCGCGGCACGAGATCGCGACCCGGATTCCGGCGAGTCTCGCACTCGCCGGTCCGATGCTGCTGCTGACTGTCTTCACGGGCATCACGTTCTCGCTGCTGCTGGTGTTCTTCCGCGCCAGCTACCTCGACTTCTGGGGCACGGTGCTGTGCGTCGTGATGATGTCGATCTCGAGCCTGTTCTACATCATCATGGCGCAGTGGTTCTTCGGCAAGACGCTGAAGCTGGTGCCGCTGTCGGGCTTCGTGCCGGGACTCGACCTGCTTCAAGTTCCTCGCGCTGCCGCTCATCGTCGGCATCGTGTTCCAGCTCGGCTCCGAGGCGCGCCTGTTCCGCGCGATGCTGCTCGAGGAAATCGGCAAGGACTACGTCCGCACCGCGCGCTCCAAGGGACTCGCCGAGCCGGCCGTGCTGTTCGGCCACGTGCTGCGCAATGCCTGGCTGCCGGTACTGACGCATGTCGGCGCGCTGCTGCCGTATGCGTTCCTCGGCTCGATCGTGTTCGAGTCGTTCTTCGGAATTCCCGGCCTCGGTACGTATGTCGTCGAGGCGATCGCGGGCCAGGACTTCGCGATCGTGCACACGATGGTGTTCCTGGGTTCGCTGCTCTACATCCTCGCGTATCTCGCGACCGACATCGCTTACACCTTCGTCGATCCGCGGGTGCGGCTCGCCTGACAACGGATCGCACCGTGCCCAAGTTCGTCTTTCTCTGGACCGATCTCGTGCTGTGGCTGCGTCGTCGCCGCGGTGCATCGTCTACGTCGTGCACGTCCGGCGCAACGCGAACCTGCGCGCGACCTGGCGCCACGTGCTGCGCGACGCGCCGGCGATGTGCGCCGCCGTGGTGCTGATCGTGTTCATCGCGACTCGCACTGCTCGATTCGATCCACTTTCGGCCGCAGCTGGACGAGCGCACCCGGCGCTGCGGCCGATGCGCCAGGCGGCGTACGGCGACGCGCACGCTTTCGCCGCTCGACGTGCTGCTGCATCATGCGATCGAGGCGCGCGAGAAGACCTATTCGGTGCCGCTCGCGTACTGGTCGTTCCAGCGCGAGAACGCCGTCGTCGACGGCCGCGAGGTGCGGGTGTTGCCGCGCCTCGTCCATGGCGGATGCGCACCTGGCCAGATCCCGGAACGCAACTGGAAGCCCGATCTGTTCACGCGCTCGCTGCTCGGGGTGGCTGGCGGTCTGCATCGCTGCCGCTGGCGCTGACCGCAGCTGATCGCCGGCCTGCGTCGCCGTCGTCGCCGGCGGCTGGCGCCGCGTCGCTGCTGCGAGATGCTGCGCGGGGACACCGAAGCTGCCGTGGCGCGCGATGCTGATCACCGCTGCCGCGATCGCGGCTCTTCGTCGGCTGGCTGGTCGCGATCTGGCCGGCGTACCACCCGTTCGGCACCGACCGCACCGGCAACGACGTGCTGTACCAGGCGCTGAAAAGCATCCGCACCGCGGTGGTGATCGGGTCGCTGTCGACGATCGCCACACTGCCGCTCGCGATCGCGCTCGGCGTGCTGGCGGGCTACTTCAAGGGCTGGGTCGACGACGTCATCCAGTACTTCTACACGGTGCTGTCGGCGATCCCGCCGATCCTGCTGGTCGTCGGCGTTCGTGCTGCTGATCAACGTCTATATCGACCAGAACGCCGAGAACTTCGCCACCGGCGTGGAACGCGCCGAGTTCCGCCTTGTTCCTGCTGTGCCTGATTCTCGGCATCACCGGCTGGGCCACGCTGTGCCGGCTGCTGCGCGCCGAGACGCTGAAGATCTCCGAGCTGGAGTACGTGCAGGCGGCGCACGCGTTCGGCGTGAGCCACTGGCGCGTCATGGCGCGCCACATCCTGCCGAACGTGATGCACCTGGTGCTGATCGTCGCGGTGCTCGACTTCTCGGCGCTGGTGCTGTACGAGGCGGTACTGTCCTATGTCGGCGTCGGCGTCGACCCGAATTCGTCGAGCTTCGGCTCGATGATCAACCTGGCGCGCAGCGAGATGTCGCGCGATCCCGCCGTCTGGTGGAACCTCGCGACCGCGTTCACGTTCATGCTGGCGCTGGTGCTGGCGGCGAACCTGTTCGCCGATGCCGTGCGCGAGGCCTTCGATCCGCGCGCGCGGGCATTCCGGCCGCGCCGCGTGCGCCTGAAGGAGGCCACGTGAAGGACGGGCACGCGACCGACACGGCAGTGCTGACCGTCGACGCGCTCGACACGGTCCTGGACACCGATAGCGGGCTGGTGCATGCGGTCGATGCGCTGTCGCTGACGCTGACGCGAGGCGAGACCTTCGCGCTGGTCGGTGAGTCCGGCTGCGGCAAGTCGATGACTGCACTGTCGATCCTGCGGCTGCTGCCGGACAACGGACGCGTGCAGCACGGCCGCATCGACCTGGCCGGCACCGACATCGCGCAGCTGCCGGAAGCTCGCATGCGCGACCTGCGCGGACGGCGCATCAGCATCATCTTCCAGGAGCCTTCGACCAGCCTGAACCCGGTGCTGACCGTCGGGCGCCAGATCATCGAGGTGATCGAACGCCACACGGCGCTGCGCGGCGCCGCCGCGCGCGCGCGCGCGATCGAATGGCTGCAGCGGGTCGGCCTGCCGGAGCCCGAGCGCCGCATCGACAGCTATCCGTTCCAGCTCTCGGGCGGCCAGAAGCAGCGCGTGATGATCGCGATCGCGCTCGCCGGCGAACCCGACATCGTCATCGCCGACGAACCGACGACGGCGCTCGACGTGACGATCCAGAAGCAGATCCTCGACCTGCTCGCCGACCTGCAGCGCAGCCACGGCATGGCGATGCTGCTGATCACGCACGACCTCGGCATCGTCGCGCAAATGGCGCAGCGCGTGGCGCTGATGTACGCGGGCCAGATCATCGAGGTTGCGGAGACCAAGGAGTTCTTCGCGCGGCCGCTGCATCCCTACGCGCGGATGCTGCTCGGCGCGCTGCCCGATCGCGCCAAGCGCCGCGTCCGGCTGGCGGCGATCCCCGGCACGGTGCCGGCGCTGGACCAGCGCTTCGACCGCTGCCGCTTCGTCGAGCGCTGCCCGCAGGCGCACGACACCTGCCGCGCCGGGCCGCCGGAGATGCTGCAGCCGATCGTCGGACACCATGTCCGCTGCGTGCTGTACCGCGAAGGTGCAGCGATCCCGCCGCCAGTCGCGACGACTGCTCCGGCGGATCGCGCGGGCCGCGCCGCCGCCGCCGACAGTGCGGCGCTGCTGCGCGTGCGCGACTACAAGGTCCATTTCCCGATCCGCCGCGGCCTGCTGAAGCGCGTGGTTGGCCACGTCAAGGCCGTCGACGGAATTTCGTTCGACCTTGGCACGGGCCGCACGCTCGCGCTCGTCGGCGAATCGGGCTGTGGCAAGACGACGACCGGCAAGGCGCTGGTGCAGCTTCTGCGCGGCATTGCGCACGTCGAAGGCGAAGCGAGTCTCGATGGCCAGCAGCTCGAGAAGCTCGAAGGCGACGCACTGCGCGAGGCGCGACGCAAGATCCAGATCATCTTCCAGGACCCGTACGCGTCGCTGAATCCGCGCATGCGCGTTCAGGAGATCCTCGAGGAAGGCATCCTCTCGCTGCGCCCAGAAGTCGGCGCGGCCGAGCGCGCCGAGCGTGTGCGCGGGATGGTCGACCGCGTCGGACTGCGACGCGACGCACTGGCGCGCTATCCGCACGAGTTTTCCGGCGGACAACGGCAGCGGCTGGCGATCGCCCGCGCGCTCGCAGTGGAACCGCGCATCATCGTCTGCGACGAACCGACCTCGGCGCTCGACGTCTCGGTCCAGGCGCAGATCCTGAATCTGCTGCAGGACCTGCAGGACGAATTCGCGCTCGCCTATCTTTTCATCACGCACAACTTCGGCGTCGTCGAATATCTGGCCGACGAGATCGCGGTGATGAAGGACGGCCTGATCGTCGAGCACGGCCCGGCCGCCACGCTGCTCGCGTCGCCGCGCGAACCGTATACGCGCGCGCTGCTCGCGGCCGTGCCGCGGCTGGCGCACTGACGTGAACGCCGGCGACGACCCGCGCGTCCGGCAGCAGTACGAGCGCTTCCCTTATCCCGAGCGCGATCCGGCGGACGAAAGACACGACTCGTCACCTGGCTCGACGACCTGCGGATGCTGAATCACCACTGCAAGATCGCTGAATCGGAGCTGTGATCCGCGCGCTTGAATCTATAGATTGGCTGCTGCCGCGGCATCGCGGCGCTGCGCGGGGCTGGCCGGCTATTAGATAGATAGCCTGATTTCCACCGTCGCCGGCGGCACTGCGGCTACTTGCCGATGCTCTTCGATTAGCGCCGCTGCGATGCGGCAGCGCGGAGTCACTCTCCACGCGCGCCGAAGGCTGCCACCGAACCGATCGGCATCGCAAGTCACGGTTCGATCGTCCGCGCGGCCTCGCGCCGTGTCTTTTGCGGCGCAGCATCGAAGATCAGTGAACTCTTTCGCTCGCTGACCCGTGTCGGTGAAAAACAACACAGAGTGTCATCTTCGACACTTTTGTTTGCCGCTCGTTAACGGCGCCGTAACAATCGCTTCACTCGCGCAGCAGCGCGTTCCCGGAAATCGCCAGGTTCCCGGGGCGCGTTTGCGCGATGAACCAACTGTCAGCACAAAGGGGGAGTTCCCATATGTTTCAAGCAAAACCGATAACCCGAGCGCTAGCGTTCGCGTTCGGCGGTCTGGCCTGCGCGGGGGTCACGATCCCCGCGCTCGCCCAGGCTCCGGCGCCCCAGACACTCGAGCGGGTCGAGATCACGGGTTCGGCGATCAAGCGCATCGAGGGCGAGTCGGCCCTGCCGGTGACGGTGATCACGAGGCAGGAGATCGATCAGCTGGGCGTCGTCAACGCCGCGCAGCTCGTCGACAAGCTGGTCACGAACAGCGGCCAGGGGCTTCCAGCTCGCGAACGCGCTCGGCGACGCGGCACGGCCGGGCTTCTCCGGCGCCTCGCTGCGCGGCCTGGGCTTCGAACAGCACGCTGATTCTGCTGAACGGCCGCCGCATGGCGGTCTACGCCTTCGACGGCGGCGCAGTCAACCTGCAACAGATCCCGTTCGCTGCGATCGAGCGCGTCGAAGTGCTGCGCGAAGGTGCGTCGGCCATTTACGGTACCGACGCGGTCGCGGGCGTGATCAACTTCATCACGCGCAAGGACTACCAGGGTTTCAACATCGGGGCGAACTACCATCCGCAGCAGTCCGGCGGCAAGCTGTACATCGTCGATGCGTCGGGCGGCTACGGGTCGCTCGCAAAGGACGGCTGGAACGTTTTCGGCGGCGTGACTTATCGCAAGCAGGACGCGCTGAAGGCCACAGACCGCGATTTCGCCAGCTCCGCGGTAATTCCGGACAAGGGCGCTTCAAGGCGAGCCCGACGACGTTGTCAACTACACGCAGGGAGCCACAGTCGAAGGCAATCCGACCTTGACGAACTGTCAGCCACCTACCTCGCTCTTCCTGCCCGATGTTTTTGGACCCAACGCGTGCGGGTTTGACTACGTGCCATTCATCAACGTCGTTCCCCTGCAGGAACAGTGGTCAGGCGTGGCGCGCGGGTCTTTGAACCTGGGCAAGAGCGCAACGCTGCATGGGGAGGTTATCTACGCAAAGAACACGCTGGATTCCGTGCTGTCACCGACGCCGTTGACGGGTCTGTCGATGCCGCCGACGAATCCGTACTATCCCGGTGGCGGGATCACGCCAGTGAACCCCGCAGCACTGGCCCCCGATCCGACCCTGCCTGTTTCGATTGGCTGGCGCACCACGCTTGCTGGCGGCCGCGCCTCGTCGTTCGAGAACGTAACCGACCGCTACTTGGTCGGCGTCGACGGCACGGTGGGCACCTGGGACTACCAAGCCGCCGTGTTCCAGTCGAATTCGACCGTCAAGAACACATTCACGGGCGGGTACCTGAACAACACAGGCATCCGCAACGGAATGGCGGGGCTCAACGGCGCACCGTTCTTGAACCTGTTTGGCCCGCAAACCGCCGCCGGCACCGCGTATGTCCAAAGCCAACTGATCCTTGGTCAAATCCAGGAAGCAACGGAAAAACTGACCGGGGTTACCGCGCAGGCCGCTTCGGAGATCTGGAAATTGCCAGCAGGCCCGCTACCTCGGCGTGGGCGCCGAGTACTACAAGGACAAGAACGAATACACCAACAACTTCGACTTGATCCGTGCGGCGGCAAGCTCCGGGCTGGCGGGTGCGGAAGACAGCTTCGGGGACCGCAGCTGGTGGGCGGTGTACGGCGAGCTTGTCATCCCGGTGATCAAGAACCTCGACGTCACCCTGGCGATCCGTTACGACGACTACAGCGACTTCGGGTCGACGACGAATCCGAAGATTGCGTTCAGATGGCAACCGCTACAGGAGCTCCTGCTGCGCGGCTCCTACAACACCGGATTCCGCGCACCGACGCTGCAGGACGTGTTTGCGCCGAACTCACTGACGTTCACCGGCAACCGCTATAACGACCCCGTGCTCTGCCCGAATGGGGTAGCAGATATCGCGGCCGGTGGCATCCCGACTCGCGACTGCAATATCCAGTTCAACCAGCAACAGGGCGGACAAGAACTTGGACCCGGAGGAGTCGGAGTCCTGGACCGTTGGCTTCGTGCTGCAACCGACAGCGGCGGTGTCCTTTGGCATGGACTACTGGAACTACAAGATCACGGACTCGATCGGGTTCCTCGGCGAGAACGCCATCTTTGGAGACACGGCAAAGTACTCGAATCTTTTCGTGCGCTGCAGCGAGGCGAAGCCGTCAGAGGTCGCGTTGATCGATGCCTGCGGAATTCCGGGAGGCGACCCGCTGGCGTATATCGTCAACACGCAGCTTAACCTCGGCAATTACAAGACGTCGGGGATCGACCTCACTGCGCAGTGGACCCCCGCGGCGACGGAGTATGGCCGCTGGTCGCTCGGCCTGCGGGGTACCTACGTGCTGAAGTACGAATATCAGTTCGAGAAAGACGGCCAATACAACAACAACCTCGGCACGTACTTCAATGGAGCCGCCGTATTCCGCTGGCAGAGCATCTTCAACGTGGGCTGGCAATACGGCCCATGGGCGGGCGTCCTGCTGAACCGCTATCGCGCCGGTTACGATGACGCGAATGCGGCCGCGGGGCTGGTGGATCCGGTTGACGAACACAACAAGGTCGGTGCCTGGTCAGTGTGGGATCTGACTTTCACCTACACCGGTTTCAAGGGGTTCACGTTGACTGCGGGCGTGCTCAACCTACTTAACACGGATCCGCCGTTCACCAACAAAGGCGACGGGTTCCAGGTCGGGTACGACGAGCGTTACGCCAATCCGTTGGGCCGGCAGTGGCTTGTCCGGGGCGTTTCGAGCAGAATCGCCGCGGCGGGAGACCAGATGGTGGTGCTGAGTGGCATCACGCCGGTACCGTTTCGAGGAAATGCCCGGGCGTCGCTACCAGTAGCGGCGCGCTCGCCGAGAACCCATACTGCCACGACCGCCCGCGCCCCACAGCACGGCGAGGAGAAAGAGAAAGTCCACCGGAGGCCTTTGCGTTCGGCTTCGCGCGCGAAGTAGATGCCGGCAATAGGCCCCAACACCATGCCCAAGCCCCAATTGGCGTAGCTGAGCGATGCGCTTACGAGCGCGGTGCCGCAATGGACTGGTTGGTGGTGCGCGGGATTTCGCCAGACGCTGCACCATCGGCGGAAGCGCGGCGTCTGGCCCACTACGCCACTGAGCACCAGCACCAGCGTCATTTGCATGGTGAAGCGGCAGCAGCATCCACAGTCCGCGGTACCACGCGTCCAGCACTTTTTCGGGCGAGTTGCCGAGGCCCAGCGCTGCGGCGGCCAGCAGCACCAGCATCAATCCGGCGGCGGTGATGGCGTCCGGCGTCAATCGCCCGATGGCGCGGGGGAGTTCCTCGAAGCGGGACGCGGCGTTCATGGTCCGATCATGATATCGCCTAGTCGAAGATCTTGATGGCGTCCTCGCCGATGACGTAGCGGTTGCGGCCCAGACTGGTCTTGTCTTTGATCACCTGGCGCGCGATGAACTCCAGGGTCTCGGCGCGCTGGCTGAGCGGCATCCCGGTTTGTTGTTGCCACTCGCTCGGCGTGGGTACGGTGATGATCGCTAGCACGTCACCGCCGCCGAACTCCCAGTACATGTCGAAGCTGTTCTGCCCGTTGTCAAAGCTGACGTAGCCATCGCGGCCTTGTTCGCTGTAGAAGATTTGCGGTTGGCCCAGCTTGATCCGGCCGAGATGTTTCATGACCGCTGAGGATAGGGCCGCACCGAGGAATCCGAAGTTCATATTGTTGTTCTCACCGGGGTGGGTGGGAACTGGGGCGCGAATCGATCACGTGGCCAGCACGTCCTTGATCACGTGGCCGTGGACGTCGGTCAGGCGGCGGTCGATGCCGTTGTGGTAGAAGGTGAGCCGCTCGTGATCGAGGCCGAGCAGGTGCAGGATCGTGGCGTAGAAGTCGTAGACGCGTGGCGACGTTCTCGACGGCGCGGCGGCCGAAGTCGTCGGTCGCGCCGTAGCTGCACGCCGCGCTTCACGCCGGCGCCCGCCAGCCAGCCGGTGAAGCCGTCGGGGTTGTGGTCGCGGCCGCTGTGCGCCTTTCTGGATACGTCGGCATGCGGCCGAACTCGGTGGACCAGACGACGAGCGTGTCGTCCAGCAGGCCGCGCTGCTTCAGGTCGCGTCAGCAGCGCCGCGGTCGGCTGGTCGAGGATCGGGCCGTGCCGCGTCGTAGTCGGCCTTGAGCGTCTTGTGCCCGTCCCAGTTGAGCAGCCCGTCGCCCGCTGGCGCACGCGAGCCGTAGAAGAGCTGCACGAAGCGCACGCCGCGTCTCGAGCAGCCGCCGGGCGAGCAGGCAGTTGCGGGCGATAGGCGGCCTTGAGCGGGTTGCGCGTCGTCGGCGCCGTAGCAGTGCGTGCACGTGCGCCGGCTCCGCGCGAGAGGTCGCGCGACCTCCGGCGCGGTGAGCTGCATGCGCGCGGCGAGTTCGTAGCGGCGATGCGCGCGCGAGTTCGCTGTCGCCGGGATGCGCCGCCGCGTGCTCGCGCGTTCAGCTGCTGCGAGAAAGTCGCGCGTCGGCATCGCCTCGTCGCCGGAGATCTCCGGCCGGGCGCGCGAGGTTGCGGATCGGCTGGTGCGGCGCTGAACGGCGTGCCCTGATACGCGGCGGGCAGGAAAGCCGTTGCCCCAGTTGCTCGGGCCGTTCTGCGGCACGCCGCGCGGATCGGGGATGGCGACGAACGCCGGCAGGTTCTCGTTCTCGCTGCCGAGCGCGTAGCTGACCCACGCGCCGGCGCTGGGAAAGCCGTCGAGCAGTGAAGCCGGTGTTCATCGAAGTTCTCGCGCCGGCCCGTGCGTGTTCGATTCGCGCGGTCATCGAGTGGATGAAGGCGATGTCGTCCACATGCCGCGCCATGCGGGAGCAGGGTCGGAGATGATCTTCCGCTCCGATGCCCGCCGGCGGAACGGCCAGGGGAGCTCATGAGGTTGCCGTTCTTGCCCTGGAAGGTGACCTCGGTCTCTTCGCCGGGCAGCGGGGTTGGCCGTGGCGTTCTCCAGCTCGGGCTTGTGGTCCCACAGGTCGATGTGCGAGGCGCCGCCCGGGCAGAAGATCTGCAGCACCTGTTTCGCCTTGGGCGTGTGATGCACCCCAAATTAAAGAAGACCCGGTCATCGCCGTCGCCGCGTGGCAGAAGGACCGGCGGTCGAGGACGGATTAAGGAGGGTGGGATTCATGACAGTTCAATCCACATACAGAAACTCGTTCGCGTTGAGTTGCGCGCGACAGAGCGCGGCCCAGCCGTGATCGTGCGGGTTTGACGAGCAGCGGCGCTCCGGCCTCTTCGGCGGGCGCGCGGCCCAGCGCGAGGCGGTAGGCTTCGGCGACGGCCGGCGCGGGCCGCGAGTGCTTCCGCCATATCGAACGTGAAACGATGGTTCAAGAGCGTGAGCGCTTGCAATGGGCTGGTTGTCATCGAACGGGCAGGGGCGGCGATGGCGTTGTCCGGACAATCGAAGTCGCCCAGCAAATCCACACGCACCGAACGCGGGCTTTGGTGATAGACGGCGCGGCGATACGTTTCGGGTCCGTGTGCATCCATCGGGAGAAACGTCGCCACGTTATCTTCGAGATAGCGATAGAGCCGGAAGCCGGGCCCGCCCGCCCTTTCGTTCAACTGCCCGCTCACGGCCAGCACCGCATCGCGCAGGGCTTCGGCGTCCAACCGGCGCGGCGGATAGCGCCACAAGAGCCGCGATTCGGCGTCGAGGCTCAACGCCTTCTCTTGGGCGGCGGATGATTGCCGGTAGGCGGCCGACAGTACGATCTCGCGGTGAGGGGCTTCAACTTCCACCCGTGTGCAATCAGGCGCGAGGCGAGGTGATCGAGTAACTCCGGGTGTGTGGGTTTCTCGCCGTTGAAGCCAAAGTCAGACGGTGTTCCGACGAGGCCGCGGCCGAAGTGATGGTGCCACACGCGATTGGCCAGCACGCGGGCGGTGAGGGCGTTGCGGTCATCGGTGAGCCAGCGCGCGAGTGCAAGGCGCCGCTCGGCTTCGGGCGCGGCGGCATCGAGGGTGAAGCGCGGGAGCAGCGCGTCCAGCACGCTGGGGCTGGCCGGCGGCATCGCATCGCCGAGTTCCATCGGGTTGCCGCGTCTATTTAGGCGGAGAGGCTCCTTGGGGCTCTTCGAATCGCCCCGCGTAGACGGCAGGCAGCTTCGGAAGCCGCGCGATTTCGCGGTCCAGTTCGTCACGTCGCTTCAAAAGCGCCTCGGCCGAAGGTTGCGCCCGCGTCAATAGAAAATTGGCCAACTCCTGCTCGCCGAAGGGCAACCGGTCTTCCGAATCCGCCACGCGCGTCCACTGCGCACCGTCGAGTGAAAACCTCCACGCGGTACTGCACGGGCACCTGTCCGAGGAAGCGGTCCTGAAACGCGCCCGAGTGGTCCCGCGACCATTGCACCTTCTCGATGCGCCGCACGCTGCCTAGATCCACCGTGACCTGCCCGGTGCCCGCGTCGCCGGAGATCCAGTGGGCGTCAAACTTACCATCCGTGAGTAACTCGGGTTGATAGAACGCCTTGCCGTCATCCATCGTCGAGCGTGTCTTGCGTGCCGTAACCGGGCGACGGAGTGCTATGTTCTCGGCGCCGGAGAATACCTCGAATTCATCGAGCGACGGCGTGGAACGGCGGTTGCCCGCCAGTATCTCCAGCCGGACGAACCGCGCTTCGGCCGCGTAGGTCTCCGCGGTCAACTGCGAGCTCACCGCCGGGCGAAACCCGCGCGTCAATTTGTCGCGCCGTCCGGCCATCTCCGGCTCGGCCAACTCGCGGAGCTTCGCCAACTTCTCCTTCACCTCAGCCAGTTCCTTCCGCAGTGGCGCAGCGGTGGCCTCCAGTCGCGCGCGTTCTTCGGCTGTGGCAATCTGCGCTCGCCGTGTTGCACGCCCGCAAAGATCGCGGCGAGTTGATAGTAGTCGGTCTGGCGAATGGGATCGAACTTATGGTCATGGCAGCGCGCGCAGCCGATGGTCAGGCCCAGAAACCCGGCACTGGTGGCCACCACCATGTCATCGAGGTCATTCGCGCGCTGCTGGCGTGCACCTTCCACATTCTGAATCCCCACGGTGTCATGTGTGCCGGCCACGAGAAAACCCGTCGCCGCATCCACGCCCACGCGGTCCCCTGCGAGTTGCTCCAGCGCCATCTGCCGGAAGCTCTTGTCTTGGTTGAATGCAGCAATCACATAGTCGCGATACGGCCACGCGCGCTCACGCAGATGATTCTGCTCATACCCGTTCGACTCGCCAAACCGCACCACATCCAGCCAGTGCCGCCCCCAACGCTCACCGTAGCGCGGCGAGGCGAGTAACTTGTCCACTAACTCTTCGTACGCTTGCGGGCGCGTGTCGGCGACAAACGCGTCTACTTCGGCGGGCGTGGGCGGCAACCCCGTAAGATCGAAACTCACGCGGCGCATGAGCGTGCGCGTGTCGGCTTCGCTGTTTCGGCGCAGGCCCTTCGCCGCCAGCCCGACGTCGATCCATTCGTCGATGCCGCGCGTACTGGCGTGCAACTGCTGTAAAGACCACCAGTCTTTCCCAGCCCGTTTGCGCTCCACTTTAGCTGCTGCGGACCACGGCGCACCAGCCTCCACCCACGCTGCCAGTTCGGCCACTTCTGCGTCCGGCAACCGCGCGCCACCCGGCGGCATCGCCCATTTTCACGCGCTGCAAAAGCTTCGACGGATCTTTCGGACGCGCCGCCAGCGTCAACCCGCCGGCCTGCACCTGCTCGTTATGACAGCCGCCACAGCGCTTCTCCAGCAAAGCCAACGGCTGCGCCCAAGCCGCGGCCAACGCAAAAACGAACCCAAACCATACCAACCGCACAAGCGGATCTTATCGCAGTTCTGTTACATTCGGAAAATGAAGTTCCGGGGTTTTCGCTCTCTCGTTTTCCTGCTCTCGTCCGCCCTCGCTTTTGCCCAAGGCACCACGTCGCGCCTGGTTGGCACGGTTGCTGACTCCAGCGGCGCCATGATTTCCGGCGCCAAGGTGCTGCTGGCCAATGACCAGACGGGCGCCACGTTCACCACGCAAACCGAAGCCGGTGGCAACTATCAATTTGAAGCGATTCAAGTCGGCCTTTACACGGTGACGTGGAAATCGCCGGCTTCAAAAAGTTTTCTCTCCAAGGACAACCAGGTCACCGTCGGCGCGCCGGCCACCGTCAACGTCACCATGCAGATCGGCACGCTGGCCGAGTGTTGAAGTGAGCGCCGTGGCCGAGGAGGTGCAACCCAGCCAGAGCGGCAACATCGGCCCGCTGATCAACGAGCGCACGATGAAGGAGATGCCGATCGTCGCCACCCGCCGGCGCGACCCCACCAGCATCCTCACCTACATCCCCGGCATGAACAGCGGCGAACACGGGCGGCGGCGGCCACATGAACGGCGCCCGCGACCGCGCCTGGAACTTCACGCTCGATGGCATCGACATCAACGAGACGACCGCCGGCGGCGGCGTCGGCAACAACCCCATCCGCGTGAATCCCGACTCGGTGGCGGAAATGAAGGTCGTCACCTCCAACGCCACGGCCGAATTCGGCCGCAACAGCGGCGGGCAGGTGGCGATGGTGACCAAGAGCGGCACCAACGAACTGCACGGCAATCTGTTCTGGTTCTACCGGACGCCGCGCCTCAACGCCAACCAGTGGGAAGACAACCTCAACCGCATCGGCAAGCAGCAGTTCGTCCAGAACATCTTCGGCGGCTCCGTGGGCGGGCCGATCAACAAGAACAAGCTGTTCTACTTCGGCAACTGGCAGGAATTGCGCGCGGCGCGCTCCATTTCGCAAACCGCCACCGTGCTCACGCAGGACGCGCGCAAGGGCATTTTCCGCTTCAACCCCGCGGGCCAAAATCGCCCGTCAGGCGTCGCCGGCGCGACCGTCGACCGGAGCGGCAATCCCATCGTCCCGGCGCGAGCTACAACATCCGCACCAGCGACCCCGAGCGCCTCGGCCTCGACTCCACCATGCGCGGACTGCTCAGTTCCGTGCCATTGCCCAACCGATTCGATGCAGGTGGCGACGGCCTCAACTATGCCGCGCACGTGTTCCGCCCCACCGAAACCGAAGAGCAGCGCGACCTCACCGGCAAGATCGACTACATCTTGAATGACCGCAACACGGTCTACGCGCGCCTCTACTGGGGCTTTCAAAACACGCTCTGTGACGGTGTGAACGGCGGCCTGCCGCGCGTGCCCGGCGCAGCGTGTCTGGTGGACACTAAGCGCAGCCCGCGCAACTACGCC
>CAVPPW010000003.1:0-122051 GCA_963707445.1 uncultured beta proteobacterium
GCTGCCGGCGGTGCTCATACTGGCTGCACGATGCCGACGCTTGTTCCGACTGGACGACGTTTCCGCCGCGTTGCACGCGCACTGACGGCGCTTTGCGTGCTGACAATGCTTGGCAGCAACGCGCTCGCTGCGATGGGATTGTGTCTGGTCAAAACGACACCGTCGGCGGCCGCAATGACCGCTGCCGATGAGGCACCATGCGTGCAGCACGTCGAAGAAAGTAATTTGCGGAGTTCCGGCGAGACCGGCGCGAAGCATTGCCCGCAGGATGATCCCCGCGCGCAGGTACGCCTGGGCGATCTGCCCGCTGCGGCATTCATGCCGGCAATCGACAATCCGCGTCGCGTCACCGTCACGCGATCCGGCGGCGACGCTGCTCGCAACCCTGCACTCGACGACTCACCGCCGACACCGCTCTACGCGCGGCTGTCGCGACTCCTGCTCTAGCCCCTCCGGTCGGCGCACGCCGTGCGCCTCGTCACCGCGCGCCGTCGCGCGCCTCGTCATGACCGGAGGTTTTCGTGCAACGACATCCTGGATGCTTGCGTTTTCCGCTGCTGCTCGCGCTGCTCGCGGCCGCCGTCTGTGCGCATGCGCAGTCGCCGGCCCGACCGCGGAAGGTGAGCTCGGCTCCACGCTGAAGGGCGTGCTGGCGTTCGTCGAGGCGCGCAATCCGGAGCTGCGCGCAATGACCTACGAGGCGGATGCCGCCCAGCAGCGGCTGCGCGGCGCCGGCGCGCTGCCCGATCCGGTCATCCAGATGGAACTGCGCGACATTCCGTTCAGCGAACCGACGCTGTCACCGGCCAATGCCGGCAATACGCGTTATCCGCTGCGGCAGATGTATCCGCTGGGCGACAAGCGCGAGCTGCGGCGCGGCATCGCGACGGCCGAGGCGTCGGTGGCCGATGCGCGAGCGCGGCGCCGTGATCGCCGAGACGCGCATGCGCGCCAAGGTGGCGTACAGCCAGTACTGGTACGCGGCGCAGGCCCAGCGTGTGACCGAGGGCCTGCGGGCACTGATGGCGGACCTCGAGCAGGTCGCGCGATCGCGCTACTGCAGCGGACTCGCGCCGCAGCAGGACGTGATCAAGGCGCAGACCGAGCTCACCAGCCTGCGCACCGACCTCGTGATGCTCGGCTCCGAACGACGCCAGGCGGCGGCGCGGCTGAACGGCGTACTGGCCCGGCCGGCCGATGCACCGCTGGCGGAGCCGCGCGAGCTGCGGCCGCTGCCCGAGCCGCGCGTTCGACTTCGCGGCGCTGATCAAGACCGCCGGCGAGCGCAGTCCGACGCTGGCGATGAACACGGCGCAGATCGCCGCGGCCGAGCGCAATGCGCAACTGATGCGCGCGAGTCGGATTCCCGATCTCGGCGTCGGCGTCGCCGTGATCCAGCAGGGCACGCGGCTGACCGACTACGAGCTGATGCTCGAAGTCAACATCCCGT
Organism: uncultured beta proteobacterium; assembly: GCA_963707445.1. Lineage (GTDB taxonomy): Bacteria > Pseudomonadota > Gammaproteobacteria > Burkholderiales > Burkholderiaceae_F > JALORV01. The sequence goes on from CAVPPW010000003.1 coordinate 1,451, forward strand.
GGCAGACCGACATCATCCGCGCCAACGTCAACGAGGCGCGAGGCGATGAGCGACGCGGCCGCCGCACGCCGCGAGGCGACCGCCGCGCAGCTGCAGTCCGAACTGGGCCAGAACTGGGCCGCGCTGGACGCGCTGCGCGAGCAGGGCGAGATCGTGCGCGTCGACGCTGCTGCCGCAGGTGCAGCTGACCTTCGAGTCGGCGCTGGCCAGCTACCAGACCGGGCGCGTCGATTTCACGACGCTGCTCGACGCGCAGCGGCAGATCCGGCGCACGCAGCTCGACTTGCTGAAGATCGAACTTGAACAGCAGATGCGGCTCGCCGAGATCGAGCGCATCGTCGGAGAGGACCTATGAACTCCACCGCGCGAACCATCGTCGTCGTCGCATTGCTTGGCGTCGCGCTTGGCGCCGGCTACTGGCTCGGGCGCGGCAACGCCGGTCCAACGCCGACCACGGTCACCGCACCGGCCGATGCAGGCGCACCCACGAAGCCGGGCGAGCGCAAGTTGCTTTACTACCGCAACCCGATGGGCCTGCCCGACACCTCGCCGGTGCCGAAGAAGGACCCGATGGGGATGGACTACGTCCCGGTCTACGAAGGCGAGGACCAGGGCGCGCCGGGCACGGTAAAGGTGTCTGCCGACCGCATTCAGACGCTGGGTGTGCGCACCGAAACTGTCAGCAAACGGTCGCTTGCGCGCGTCGTTCGCGCCGTCGGCACGATCGAAATCAACGAACGCGGGCAGCATACGGTCGCGCCGAAGTTCGAGGGCTGGATCGAGAAGCTGCACGTCAACACCACCGGCCAGGCCGTTGCTCGCGGCCAGCCGCTCGCGGAGGTCTACAGCCCCGAGCTCGTGTCCGCGCAACGCGAATATCTCATCGCGTACAAGGCGACCAAGACGCTGAGCGGTGCGGGCTCCGACGCCCAGGCGGGCGTGCAGCAGCTGGCCGCTGCGTCGCTGGAGCGTCTGCGCAACTGGGACATCAGCGAAGCAGCAGCTGGCACGACTGCGCGAAGGCGGTGAGCCGCGCCGGACGCTGACTCTCACGGCGCCTGCCTCGGGAGTGATCATCAAGGACCCGCCGGTGGCCGGGATGCGGTTCATGCCGGGCGAAGCGCTGTTCAAGATTGCCGATCTGTCGCGCGTGTGGCTGATCGCGGACGTGTTCGAGCAGGATCTTTCGCTGGTGCGGCATCGGTACGCGGGGATCGATCACTGTCAGCGCGTACTCCGACAAGGCCTTCCCCGGCGAGGTCACCTTCATCTATCCGACGCTCAACACGGAGACGCGCACGGCGCGCGTCCGCATCGAGCTCGCGAACCCGCAGGGTCAGCTGAGGCCGGGCATGTACGGCACGGTGCAGATCGAGGCCGGGCCGAAGCGCGAAGTGCTGACGGTGCCGGATTCGGCGGTGATCGACAGCGGCACGCGACAGGTGGTACTGGTCGCGCTGGGCGAGGGGCGCTTCGAGCCGCGCGACGTGAAGCTCGGCAGCCCGCGGCGAAGGCTTCGTCGAGGTGCTGTCCGGCGTGAAGGACGGCGAGACCGGTCGTCACGCGCGCGAACTTCCTGATCGACTCGGAAAGCAACCTGAAGGCGGCGCTGTCCGGATTCAACGCCGACAAGAACGTCGTCGGGCGGAGGCGCCGCGGCGACCGCGAGCGGCGAGGGCTCGGTGGTCGAGATCGACGTCGCGGGCAACCGGATCACGCTCGACCACGACCCGATTCCCGCGCTGAAGTGGTCGGCGCATGGAAATGGAGTTCGGCGTTGCGCCGGGTGCATTGCCGAAGAACCTCAAGCCCGGCGACCGGGTGAAGTTCGAGATGAAGGCGGGCAAGCCCGGCGAGTTCGTGATCACGAAGATCGAGCCGATCGCCGCGCCGAAGCCCGATCACGCCTGCCGCCGCCGCGAGCCCGAAGGCGGAAGCGCACAAGCACTGAGGAAGAGTCCATGCTCGCCCGTCTGATCGACTGGTCGCTGCGCAACGTCTTCCTGGTGTTGCTGGCGACCGCGTTCGCGGTCGCCGCCGGCATCTACGCGGTGGTCAAGACGCCGGTCGACGCGATCCCCGACCTGTCCGACGTGCAGGTCATCGTGTTCACGGAGTTCCCGGGCCAGGCGCCGCAGGTGGTCGAGGACCAGGTCACCTACCCGCTGACGACCGCGATGATCGGCGTGCCGCGCTCCAAGGTGGTGCGCGGCTTCTCGTTCTTCGGCGCCTCGTTCGTCTACATCATCTTCGAGGACGGCACCGACATCTACTGGGCGCGCTCGCGCGTGCTCGAGTACCTGAGCGCGGCCACGGCGCGGCTGCCGGCCGGCGTGTCGCCCGACGCTCGGGCCCGACGCGACCGGCGTCGGCTGGGTCTACCAGTACGCGGTGACTCGGCGCCAACCGCTCGCTCGCCGAGCTGCGCACGCTGCAGGACTGGTTCATCCGCTACCAGCTGTGGAAGGCGTCCGGCGTGTCCGAGGTGGCGTCGATCGGCGGCTTCGTGCAGCAGTACGTCGTCACGGTCGATCCGCGCAAGCTGCAGGCGTACAACCTGCCGCTGTCGAAGGTCATCGAGACGATCCGCATGAGCAACCGCGATGTCGGCGGCCGCATCGTCGAGCTGTCGGAGACCGAGTACATGGTGCGCGGCATCGGCTACCTGCGCGGCATCGCGGACCTGCGAACGCTGACCGTGCGCGCCGAGAAGGGCGTGCCGGTGCGGCTGTCGCGACATCGCGCGCATCGAACTCGCTCCGGATGAGCGGCGCGGCCTCGCCGAACTGAACGGCGACGGCGAGGTGGTCGGCGGCATCGTCGTCGCGCGCTACGGCACGCACGTCATCGACGTGATCGACAACGTCAAGGAGCGCATCAAGGAGATCGCCACCGGCCTGCCGGAAGGCGTCAAGATCGAGACGGTGTACGACCGCTCGCAACTGATCGAGCGCGCGATCGACACGCTGAAGCGCACGCTGGCCGAGGAGGCGATGATCGTTGCGCTCGTCTGCGTCGTGTTCCTGCTGCACGCCCGCAGCGCGCTGGTCGCGATCCTGATGCTGCCGGTCGGCGTGCTGATGGCGTTCGTCGCGATGCGCTGGCTCGGCATCAACGCCAACATCATGAGCCTGGGCGGGATCGCGATCGCGATCGGCGCGATGATCGACGCGGCGATCGTGATGATCGAGAACGCGCACAAGCACCTGGAGCGCGCGCCGCCCGATGCGCGCGCGTCTGCCGCTGATCCGCGCCGCCTGCATCGAGGTCGGACCGGCGCTGTTCTTCAGCCTGCTGATCATCACGGTGTCGTTCCTGCCGGTGTTCACGCTGGAGGCGCAGGAAGGACGGATGTTCGCGCCGCTCGCGTACACGAAGACCTTCGCGATGGCGGCGTCCGCGCTGCTGTCGGTCACGCTGGTGCCGGTGCTGATGCTGCTCTTCATCCGCGGCAAGGTGATGCCGGAGAAGAAGAACCCGATCAATCGCTTCCTGATCTGGATCTACCGGCCGATCATCGACTTGGTCCTGCATCACCGCGTCGCTGACGATCGTGGTCGCGCTGGTCGTCCTCGTCGCGACCTGGTACCCGGCGTCGCGGCTCGGCTCCGAGTTCATGCCGACGCTGAACGAAGGGACGCTCTTCTACATGCCGACCGGGCTGCCCGGCATGTCGGTGACCAAGGCGACCGAACTGCTGCAGACGCAGGACCGCATCATCAAGAGCTTTCCCGAGGTCGAGTCGGTGTTCGGCAAGGCGGGCCGCGCGATCACGGCGACCGACCCGGCCCCGGTCGAGATGTTCGAAACCGTGATCAACCTGAAGCCCGAGTCGCAGTGGCGGCCGGGCATGACCACCGACAAGCTGATCGCCGAGATGGACAAGGCGCTGCAGCTCCCGGGCATCGCCAACTCCTGGACGATGCCGATCCAGGCGCGCATCGACATGCTGTCGACCGGGATCCGCACGCCGGTCGGCATCAAGGTCTTCGGCACGCGACCTCGGCGAGATCGAGCGGCTGGCAAAGGAAATCGAAGCCGCGGTGAAGACCGTGCCCGGCACGACCAGCGCGTTTGCCGAGCGGCTGACCGGCGGCTTCTACCTGAACATCGAGCCGGACTACGAGAAGCTGTCGCGCTACGGCATCCGTGTCGGCGACGTGCAGGACGTGATCGCCACCGCGCTCGGCGGCGAGATGATCACGACGACGGTCGAGGGCCGCGAGCGCTTCGGCGTCGCCGTGCGCTATCCGCGCGACTACCGCAGCGACCCGCAGGCGATCGCCACCCAGGTGCTCGTGCCCGCCGAGGGCGAGATGGGCAGGCCGGCTCCGATGGTTCCGCTCGGCCAGCTCGCGAAGGTGAGCCTGTCGAAGGGCGCGCCGGCGATGCGCACGGAGAACGCGCAACTCGTCGCGTACATCTATGTCGACATCCGTGATCGCGACATCGGCAGCTACGTGCGCGACGCGCAGAAGGCGGTGCGCGAGCAGGTGAACTTCCTGCCGGGCTACACGGTGCAGTGGAGCGGCCAGTTCGAGTACATGGAGCGCGCCACCGAGAAGCTGAAGCTGGTGGTGCCGCTGACGCTGGTGATCATTTTCCTGCTGCTGTACCTGAACTTCCGGCGCCTGACCGAAACGCTGATCGTGATGCTGTCGGTGCCGTTTGCGCTGGTCGGCGGCGTCTGGCTGCTGTGGCTGCTCGACTACAACCTCAGCGTGGCGGTCGCGGTCGGCTTCATCGCGCTGGCCGGCGTCGCGGCCGAGACCGGCGTCGTGATGCTGATCTACCTCGATCACGCGCTCGAGCGCATCCGCGCTGCAGCGGGCGGCGGAAGGCCGGCCGCTGACGCTGCAGGACACCTACGACGCGATCATCGAGGGCGCGGTCGAGCGCGTGCGGCCGAAGATGATGACGGTCGTCGCCATCATCGCCGGCCTGCTGCCGATCATGTGGGGCACCGGAACCGGCAGCGAGGTCATGCGGCGGATCGCGGCACCGATGGTCGGCGGCATGATCTCGTCGACCGTGCTGACGCTGGTCGTGATTCCGGCCATCTACATGATCGTGAAGAGCCGCGCGGTGCAACGTGCGGCGAGCCCGGTACCATCCGCGGCATGATGAGCTCGACGTTGCGCGCCGGCCTCGACCGGCTCGGAGCGCGTGTCCTTTACAGCGGCGTCGCCGTCGCCGCACTGACCCTGATCGCCGCGGCGCTCTTCATGCAGCACGTCGTGGGCCTCAATCCGTGCCCGCTGTGCATCCTGCAGCGCATCGCGTACCTGCTGCTCGCGATCGCGAGCGGGCTGGCGGCGTGGCGCGCACCGCGGACAGTGCGACCCGTCTTCGGCGTTGCGGCGCTGATCTTCGCGCTGATCGGCGCCGGCATCGCCGCCTGGCACGTGCGGCTGACAGCGATGCCCGACGTGCTTTCGTGCGGCCCGGGCCTCGGCGCCATGCTCGAGAACTTTCCGCTGACGCAGGTGCTGCCGCGCATCTTCCGCGGCAGCGGAGACTGTGCCGACGCCGCGGCCGTGCTCTTCGGCGTATCGCTCCCGGCGTGGTCGCTGGTCGGATTCCTCGTGCTGGCGCTGGTCACGATCGCCGCCATGGCGCGGCGTTAGGTCCCGCCCTCCAGGCGACGCGAGCGCGGACTGCGCTCACTTGCCCGCCTTTCCGGTTTCTCTTACACCTCGTTACAGCCGTCGCAGTTGCGAAACTGACACGCGGTCGGCCTGCTCTCCTACGCTGCCGTTCACATATCGAGCGCGACCGCACCTGCGGCGCCTCGAACCCGAGGAGAGTGGACGATGAAGAAGATCAAGGCGACGCAGAAGCTGGTCGCGCTGCTGGACTTCCGCGTCATGGTGCTCGCCGTGGCGGCGGCGCTGAGCTTTGCCGCTGGCGCCAGTGATGCGCGCGACGGCGCTGCGCATCGGCAGCATGCGACGGGGGCGCACAGCGGCGGCACGACGAGCGTTCAGCGCAGCCGCGGCGCCGATGGCGCGGTCGATGCCACGCGCACCGGGCGCAATGGCGGCACGACGACCGTCGATCGCTTCCGCGACGGCAACGGCACGACCGACGCCCGCATCACGGGTCCGCATGGCGGCGTCAGCACGGTCGACCGCAGCCGCGGCAGCTGACGGACTCGTCGACAAGACGGTGACCGGACCCAACGGCAAGGCCATCACGACGGATCGGACGCGCGGGGCCGATGGCCTCGTCGACAAGACAGATCACCGGCCCGAACGGCGGTGTCAGCACGGTCGACCGCAGCCGCGGCAGTGACGGTCTCGTCGACAAGACGACGACCGGACCGAACGGCAAGACCGTCACGACGGATCGGACGCGCGGGGCCGATGGACTCGTCGACAAGACAATCACCGGACCGAACGGCCAGCGCGCCGATCGTCGACCGCAGCCGCGGGACCGACGGCATCGTCGACACGACCGTGACGGGCCCGAAGGGCACGACGACGTTCGATCGCAATCGCGGCACCGACGGTGCGATCGACACGGTTCGCACTGGGCCGCAACGGCGGCGTCAGTACCGTCGACCGCGCGCGCGGCAGCGACGGCCTGATCGACAAGACAGTGACCGGGCCGAAGGGCGGTGTGACGACGGTCGACCGCAGCCGCGGCAGCGACGGCGCGATCGACTCGCTGACCACCGGACCGCAGGGCGGCACCACGTGGATCGACCGCAGCCGCAATGCCGACGGCACGACCAATCGCACGGTGACCACCACGCCGGCGGCGAAGTAAGCGCCGCACAGCGGTGTCGTACGGCGGGCGCCACGGCGCCCGCTTTGCGTTGGTCGAGGGAGCGCTAGGTGGCTGGTTAGACTCCGGCCATGCATGTTTGCGTGATCGGTGCCGGGGTCGTTGGCCTGACGACAGCCTATTTCCTGCAGGCGGAACGCCACACGGTCACCGTGGTCGACCGCGCGCCGACCGTCGCGGAAGGGGCCAGTGGCGCCAACGGTGCGCAGCTCGGTTATTCGCTGATCAGCCCAGCGGGGACATCGACGCTGCGGTCGCTGCTGATGCGCGATCCGACGCTGCGGTTTCACCCACGCCTTGATGCGCAGCAGTGGAGATGGACGTTAGCCCGCCTTCGTGCGGGCCGCGCTCCGGGGATGACGGCGACCATGATGGCGCTCGCTCGACTCGCCGAACTGTCGCGCGAATTCCTCGAACCGTTGATCGAAGGCGAAGGCATCGCCTGCCACTTCACGCGCGGCGGGCGGTTGCTGCTGTATGCCGACGCCGACTGGTTTGCAAAAGCGCGGCTCGATGCGGAGTATCAGGCGACGCGGGGACTGCACCTGCGCGCGCTGACGGCCGAGCAGTGTGTCCATCATGAGCCCGCGCTCGAAGCCTTCGGCAAGCGCATTGCCGGCGGCATCCTGACTGTCAACGATGCGGTCGCCGACTGCGGCGCGTTCTGCGCTCAGCTGGCGCAGCTGCTCGCACACCGCGGCGTCGAGTTCACACTCGGCCGGGCGATCGAACGCTTTGATGTCGTCAACGGCGAGGTGCGCGCGTTGATCACCTCGGACGCGAGCGCATCCAATGGGTCAGCACCGATGCGCGCCGACGCCTATGTGCTGGCAGCCGGAGCGCAATCGGGCGCGCTGGCCGCAACGGCAGGGATCAAGCTGCCGATCTGCGCGGTAAAAGGCTACTCGATCACGGTCAAGCCGCACGACGCTCCGCTGCCGAGGATCCCGTTCACCGATACACGCCGCCAGATCGCCTTTGTCCCTCTCGGCGATCGTGTGCGCGTCTCGGGATTCGCCGAAGTCGGCGCTGATCCGGACTCGATCCCGCCGGCCCGCGTCGCCGCTCTGCTCGCCGCGGCGCGCGATGCGCTCGGCTACCACACCGTCGACGGCGACCTGCGGCAGCGGACCGGGCTGCGGCCCGCGACACCGAGCGGGCGGCCGATCATCGGACGCACGACGATCGCCAACCTGGTGCTGAACACCGGCCACGGCGCACTGGGCTGGACACTTGCCGCCGGCAGCGCGCGGCTCGTCTGCGATGCGATCGCGCGCCGTGGCCCGACCATCGACTCGACGCCATACGCGCTGCGACGAGCACTAGAAGACTCGCCGCCGGCGTCGCGCCTATCATCGGTCCATGCACGCCGAGTCGAGAATTCTTCATCGCCAGTTGCGCGGTCAGTACCCGGTCGCGGTGTCCGGTCACGGTTGCTGGATCACCGACGCGAGCGGAAAGCGCTATCTCGACGCCTCCGGCGGTGCCGCGGTGTCGTGCCTCGGACACGGGCATCCCGACGTGCTCGCCGCGATGCACGCGCAGATCGACGCGCTGGCGTATGCGCATACGAGTTTCTTCTCGACGGCGATCGCTGAGGAACTGGCCGATGCGCTGATCCGCGGTGCGCCTGCGGGCATCTCGCATGTCTACCTCGTCTCGGGCGGATCGGAGGCGGTCGAGGCTGCGCTGAAGCTCGCGCGCCAGTACTTCGTCGAGAAGGGCGAGCCGCAGCGCGCGCGCTTCATCGCGCGTCGCATTGAGCTACCACGGCAACACCCTCGGCGCGCTCGCGGTCGGCGGCAACGCTTGGCGTCGCCGCCAGTTCGCGCCGCTGCTGATCGACGTCGAGCATGTTGCGCCGACCTATGCCTACCGCGATCAGCGCGACAACGAAACGCCGGAGCAGTACGGCGCGCGCCTCGCCGCCGAGCTGGAGGCGACGATCGCGCGAGTCGGCGGCGCCAATGTGATCGCCTTCATCGCCGAGACCGTCGGTGGCGCGACCAGCGGCTGCCTGGTGCCGCCGCCGGGCTACTTCAGGCGCGTACGCGAGATCTGTGATGCGCACGGCATCCTGCTGATCCTCGACGAAGTGATGTGCGGAATGGGGCGCACCGGCACGCTGCACGCCTGCGAGCAAGAGGGCGTGGCGCCCGACCTGATGGCGATCGCGAAGGGACTCGGCGGGGGTTATCAGCCGGTCGGCGCGGTACTCATCGGCGGCCGCGTGATCGATGCGATCGCGGCCGGCAGCGGCTTCTTTCAGCACGGGCACACCTACATCGGGCATCCGGTCGCGTGCGCCGCTGCGCTTGCGGTGCAGCGCGTGCTGGCGCGCGACGCGGCTGGTCGAGCGCTGCGCTCGCCAGGGCGCGCGGCTGCGCGCCGAGCTCGACGATGCGTTTCGCGATCACCCATTTGTCGGTGATGTGCGCGGGCGCGGACTGTTCCAGGCGGTCGAGCTGGTGGCGGACCGCTCGACCAAGGCCCCGTTCGACCCGTCGTTGCGACTGCATGCCCGCGTCAAGCGGGCGGCGCTCGATCTCGGACTGATGTGCTATCCGATGGGCGGCACGATCGACGGCGCGCGTGGCGATCACGTGCTGCTCGCGCCGCCGTTCATCATCAGCGACGACGAGCTCGACCTGCTGATCGAACGCCTGGTCGAAGCGGTCGACAGCGCGATCGAATCGACGCGTTAGCGCCGGGGTTACGCCGCCTTGCGCCGTCTGCGCGTGGGCGCTACCGTGTCGGACCCTCGAAGGGGCAACAGGAGACTTGCATGAATTCCAGGATTACCTTGTGCGCAACCGCGCTGGCCGCTGCCTTTGTTGCCGCCGCAGGCGCGCCCGAGAGCGCGAGCGCGCAGCAGACGCAACGATTCATCACGGTCGGCACGGGCGGCGTGACCGGTGTCTATTACCCGGCCGGCGGCGCGATCTGCCGCCTGGTCAATCGCGACCGCGCCAAGCATGGCCTGCGCTGCTCGGTCGAGTCGACCGGCGGCTCGGTCGCAAACGTCAACCTGCTGAAGTCGGGTGAAATCGAATTCGGCGTCGCGCAGTCGGATGTTCAGTTCAACGCGACCAAGGGCGAGGGCCAGTTCCAAAAGGACGGCGCGATGAGCGACCTGCGCGCGGTGTTCGCGCTGCATCCGGAGCCCTTCACGGTGGTGGCCCGCAAGGAAGCGAACATCACGAAGTTCGAGGACTTCAAGGGCAAACGCTTCAACGTCGGCAACCCGGGCTCGGGCACGCTCGCGTCGATGAACGAATTGCTGGCGACGATGGGCTGGAAGATGAGCGACTTCGGTCTTGCATCGGAGCTGCGTCCCGATGAGCATGGTCCGGCGCTGTGCGACGGCAAGATCGACGGCTTCTTTTATGGCGTCGGCCACCCGTCCGCCAACATCCAGGACCCGACGACGATCTGCGGCGCGAAGCTGGTGTCCCTGACCGGTCCGGCCGTCGACAAGCTCGTCAAGGACAAGCCGTATTACGCGATGGCGACGATCCCCGGCGGCATGTATCCGAACAACCCGAACCCGACGCAGACCTACGGTGTTCAGGCGACCGTTGTCTCGTCCGCGAAGGTACCGCCCGAGGTCGTCTATACGGTCGTCAAGATCGTGTTCGACAACCTCGACGAGTTCAAGAAGCTGCATCCCGCGCTTGCCAATCTGAAGCCGGAAGACATGGTGAAAAGTGGTCTGTCGGCGCCGCTGCACGAAGGCGCGGCCAAGTACTACAAGGAGAAGGGCTGGATCAAGTAGCAGGGCGATCTGGCGGGCGCGCGCAGCGCGCGCCGGGCGCGTAAAGTCCGACGGGCGGCGGGTCTTCGACTCTCCGCCCGTCTTGTTTTTCTTGGGGAGCCGCTCGGTGGACGGCAAGAAGATCGAAGAGCAGCTTGCGCCAACTGCAGAAATGCAGCTCGGCGAAAGCGACGTCAAGCAGCTCGTCAAGGACACGGACCTTGGCGGCCGCTCGACGACCGGCTTCGCGGGCAACGTCATGCTCGGCGCCAGCCTGCTGTGGGTCGTTTTCCAGCTCTGGTACGCGTCTCCGATTCCGTTTTCGCTGCCTTCAGGATTCCGTTTCGGTCTGTTCAACGACACCGAGGCGCGCTCGATCCATCTCGCGCTCGGCCTCTTCCTTGCGTTTCTGGCGTTTCCGGCGTTCAAGAAGTCGCCGCGCGACTACGTGCCCTGGCAGGACTGGCTGTTTGCCGTCGGCGGTGCGGTCGCCTCGCTGTATCTGATCGTCTTCTACCAGGAACTCGCGCTCAGGCCAGGCAATCCGACGGCGCTTGACGTGGCGGTCGGCGTCGTCGGTGTCCTGCTGCTGCTGGAAGCGACGCGGCGCGCGGTAGGCCTGCCGATGGCCGTGCTTGCCGTGCTGTTCCTCATCTACACGATGGCCGGGCCGATGTTGCCCGACGTCATCGCCCACAAAGGCGCCTCGGTCTCGCGCGTGATCTCGCCACATGTGGATGGTCACCGAGGGCGTGTTCGGCATCGCGCTCGGCGTGTCGGTCAGTTTCATCTTCGTGTTCGTGCTGTTCGGCACGCTGCTCGACCGGGCGGGCGGCGGCAATTACATGATGCAGGTGAGCTTTGCGCTGCTGGGCCACCTGCGCGGCGGGCCTGCCAAGGTCTCGGTGGTGTCGTCCGCCCTGAACGGCATGATCTCCGGCTCGTCGGTCAGCAACGTTGTGTCCGGCGGCATCTTCACGATCCCACTGATGAAGCGCGCCGGTTACGGCGGGGTGAAGGCGGCGGCGATCGAGACGGCATCGTCGGTGGACGGACAGATCATGCCGCCGGTGATGGGCGCCGCGGCGTTCCTGATGGTCGAATACGTGGGCATTCCGTATTCGGACATCATCAAGCACGCGTTCCTGCCCGCGGTCATCAGCTACATCGCGCTGTTCTACATCGTTCACCTCGAGGCGGTGAAGCTCGGCCTTGCCGCCACCGCGCAAGAGCGGGAACGGACCATGGGCAACCGCATCACCTCGTGGGCGCTCGGGCTGAGCGGCAGCGCCATCGTGCTGGCGATCATCTATTACGTCGCGATCGGTGCACAGGCGCTGTTCGGCGCCGCTGCACCGTACGTGCTCGGCTTGCTGTTGGCGGCGCTTTATGTGTACAGCGTCTGGATCGCCGCAATGCAGCCGGACATGCCGACCGAGATCGACGTGAAGAATCCGGTGCTGCCGCCGACCTGGCCGACCGTGAAGGCAGGCGTGCACTTCCTGATTCCGGTCGGCGTGCTGATCTGGTGCCTGATGGTCGAGGAGCTGTCGCCGGGCCTGGCGGCGTTCTGGGGTGTCGTCACGCAGATCCTGCTGATGGTGACGCAGCGCCCGTTGATCGCCTTCTTCCGCAAGCAGGGCGAACTCTCGCGGCAGTTCGTGATCGGCCTGAAGGATGTCATCGGCGGGAGCGACGACGGCGCACGCAACATGATCGGCATCGCGGTGGCGACCGGGTGCGCCGGCATCATCGTCGGCTCGATCACGCTGACCGGCCTGGGTCTGCGCATGACGGACTTCGTCGAGTTCGTGTCCCAGGGCAACGTGCTCGCGATGCTGTTCTTCACGGCGTTCGTCTGCCTGGTCCTCGGCATGGGCGTGCCCACTACCGCGAACTACATTCTCGTCGCCACGCTGATGGCGCCGGTCGTCGTCGAACTCGGCGCCCAGTCGGGACTCGTGATCCCGCTGATTTCGGTGCACCTGTTCGTTTTCTACTACGGGATCATGGGCGACATCACGCCGCCCGTGGGCCTCGCGAGTTTCGCCGCCGCTGCAATCGCGAAAGAGAACCCGATCGACGTCGGTCTGCAGGGCTCGGTGTATGCGTTTCGTACGGTCATCCTGCCGTTCATCTGGATCTTCAATCCGGCGCTGCTGCTGATCGACGTCCACGGCTGGCAGGAGGCAACTCTGGTCGCCGTTGCGTCGACGCTGGCCTCGCTGATGTTTGCCGCCGCGACGATGGCCTGGTTCCGCATCAGGGCGCGCTGGTATGAAGTGATCCTGCTGTTCGCCGCGACGTTCTTCCTGTTCCGGCCCGACTGGTTTGCCGACCAGATCGCGCCCGAGTATGCCGATGCCCCCGCGTCGAAGTTCTACGAAGTGGCGGCCGGACTTCCGCCCGGTGACCGACTCGTCTTCCTGATCAAGGGGCATTCGCTGGACGGCGACGAAACGAGCAAGACGGTCGGCGTGCAGCTGGGGCCGAAAACGAGCAGCACTGGCAGCGCCGTGAACGACGCGCGCAAGCGGCTCGGCGACGCGGGGCTGTCAGTGTCCGGATTCGGCGAGATGCTGCAGGTGAGCGCAGTGCGCTTCGGCAGCACGGCCGCCAAGGCGCGCATCGAGCAGGGCTTCGAGATCGTCGGCGTCAAGGTGCCGAACGATCGCATCAACGCGTACTGGTTCTACATCCCGGCGTGCTGATCATCGTGTTCGTGTGGCTGCTGCAGGGCCTGCGGATGCGGCGCACTTCACCGGTCACCGCGCCGGCGTAGGAAGGACGCGATGCGACTGATCACCGACGCCGACGTCGCCGAAGTCATCACGATGCGCGACGCCGTCGCCGCGATGGCCGCCGCGTTCGAGCAGTTCGGCAATGGCGCCGGAGCGGTCGTGCCACGGATGCGGGCCACCGCCGAACATCGCCAGCAGTCGGTGGCGATCGCCACGATGGGCGCCGCGCTGCCGGCTGCCGGAGTCGTCGGCGCCAAGGTGTACACGACCATCGCCGGTCGCTTCCAGTTCGTCATCGTGCTGTTCTCCGCGATCACCGGCGAGCCGCTCGCGGCGCTCGAGGCCAACGAGATCACGCGCCTGCGCACGGCGGCCGTGACTGCAGTGGCGATGCAGCGGCTCGCGGCGCGCGAAGCGCGCGCGCTGGCGATCTTCGGCACCGGGGTGCAGGCGCGCGCGCATGCCGAGGCGCTGCTGATGGCGCGCCCGTTCGAGCGCGTGCTCGTCGCGGGTCGCAGTGCTGCGCCGGATTTCGCCGACTGGGTGCAGACCGAGTTTGGCGTGCCGGCGAGCGCGGTGGATGCCGCCGCTGCCGTGCACGCAGGCGACGTGATCGTCACGGCGACGCGCGCGGTCGAGCCGCTGTTCGACGGGGCACTGGTACGGCCCGGCACCTTCGTCGCCGCGGTCGGTTCGGCCAAGCCCAGTGGGCGCGAACTCGATGACACACTGCTGGCGCGGGCCGAGCTGATCGTCGTCGAATGGCTGCCCGCCGCCGCGGCCGAGGCCGGCGAGTTCGTGCGCGCCGCGCCCGGCGTGATCGACCGCGCCCGCGTCGTCGAGCTCGGCAAGCTGCTGGTCAAGGGCGCGCATTATGACCGGCGGCCAAGAGACATCGTCGTCTACAAGTCGGTCGGCATCGGGCTCGAGGACGTCGCGCTCGCGCACCTCGTTTATAAGCGCAGCGTCTGACGACGGGCGTTCGCCGGAATGTGCGGCCGTTACGACCTGTCGCAGAATCCCGCCGCGATCAAGGCGCACTTCCGCGTGCCAGCCGTGCCCGATTTCCTCGCCAGCCCGGACGTTCGTCCGACGGAACTGAAGCCGATCGTCCGGTTTGCCCGCGATGGGGGGCGCAAATGCGTGCTTGCGCGCTGGGGATTGGTGCCGTTTTGGGCCAAGGATCTTAAATTCGGCAATCGCTGCATCAATGCGCGCGCCGAGACGATCGCAACCGCCCCCGCCTTCCGCGAGGCGTACACCAGGCGCCATTGCCTGGTGCCACTTAACGCGTTCTTCGAATGGAGCGGCGAGAAGGGCCACGAAGGTCAAATGGCGCATCCGCCTGCGAGACGAACCGCTGTTCGCGCTGGCCGGCCTGTGGGAGTGGTGGCGTGACCCGGCGACGCAGCAGGGCATCGAGACGTATACGATCATCACGACCGAGGCGAACTCGCTGCTGGCACCGCTGCACGATCGCATGCCGGTCATCGTCGGCGCGGCCGACTATGAGCGCTGGCTCGAAGCCGGCGCCGACAGCGCGACGCTGCTGGCGCCCTATCCCAATGAGGCGCTGAAGGTCGAGGCGGCGTGATCGCGGCACGGACGGCCGCGGCGCTGACCGCGGCATTCCTGGTCGACGCGCTGGCGCAGTCGCTGGCCGTGCCTGCGCCGCCGCCGGATTGCGGCTCGATCGTGCTCATTCGCTGCAATCCGCCGGCAGGTGCATCGGCCGACGCGGACCGACGCGCCGCCGCGCGGCGTCAGGAAGCACGACGTGCGCAGCCCGCGGTGCAGGAACTGGACCGCGTCATCATCGAAGGCGACGCCGAGCGCTCCTCTCCCGAGGACGCGATCAGCCGCGCGCTGGCGCGTCCGCTGCTGCTCCAGGGCGAGAGCACGTTCTCGCTCGGCGAAGGCGCGCAGTGCACCTGCCGCAGCGTCTGCCCGCCACCGCCACTGCCGTGCTGTGTCTGCAGCGATCGCGTCGGCAGCCGCCACGCGACCGCGCCGGGGTGGAAGCCAACGAACTAGCAGCGCCGCTCGTCTCGTCCTGCCTTGCAGTTGAAAGCGGGCGAGCGCCGGTCGCCCGGCACCCGCCCGCCTGATCGAACACTCCAAGCGCAAAAAGCGACGCGCACCGCGCGTCGCGTACGCAAGGAGCGTTCTGGTCAGCCGATCTCGACCGGCACGAACACGCGCTGGCCCTGGCGCTCGACCAGCAGTGCGATCCTGCCCTTCGCGCGGTCGACGCTTGCCTTCAGTTCCTCGACCGTGCGGGTGGGCTGGCCGTTGGCGGAGACGATCACGTCGCCGGAGCGCACGCCTGCCTTGGCCGCCGCGCCGCTTGCCTGCTGCACCAGCAAGCCGCCGTCGCTTTGCAATGCGCGCGCTTCATCGGTCGAAAGCGGCCGTACCGCAACGCCGAGCTTGCCCTGCGGCTTGCCGGGCTCGCTGTCATTCTGCGCGACGCGCTCGTTCGGTCGTTCATCGATCGTGAGGTCGACGGTCTTTTCGGACCGATCGCGCCAGATCTTCAGCGTTGCCTTGGTCCCCGGGGACGTCTGGGCGACGGCCGCCGGCAGGTCCTGCGCCTTCGCGATCGGCCGACCGCTGAACTCGAGGATCACATCGCCTTCTTTGAGGCCGGCCTTCGCCGCCGGCGAGTTCGGCTCGACCTTGCTGACGAGCGCGCCGCGCACCGGTTCGACTCCGAAACTCTCGGCGAGCGCCGCGTCCACCGGCTGAATACCGACGCCGATGCGACCGCGCGTCACCTTGCCGTGCGCGACGAGATCGTCCCTGACCTTCAGAGCGAGGTCGATCGGAATCGCGAACGACAGGCCCATGTAGCCGCCGCTGGTCGAGAAGATCTGCGAGTTGATGCCGATGACTTCGCCGGCCATGTTGAACAGCGGCCCGCCCGAGTTGCCGGGATTGACCGCGACATCGGTCTGGATGAACGGCACCAGAGTTTCCTGCGGCAAGGCGCGCGCCTTTGCAGAGACGATGCCGGCCGTCACCGAGTTGTCGAGACCGAAGGGCGAGCCGATCGCCGCAACCCATTCACCGACTTTGAGCTTCGAAGGATCGCCGGTCTTTACGGTCGGCAGCTGCCGAGCATCGATCTTGACGACCGCAACATCGGTCAGCCGGTCGGCGCCGAGGACTTTGCCCTTGAACTCGCGCTGATCGGCGAGGCGCACGGTCAGTTCGGTAGCACCGTCGACCACGTGCGCGTTCGTCAGAATCACGCCATCGGCAGACACGATGAAGCCTGATCCGACTCCGCGTCCGCCGCGTTCACCCGGCTCGCGATCGGGCCGCGGAACACCAAAGCGCTTCAGCAACTCGCCCATGTCGCTGTCGGGATCGAATTGCGCGGCGTTTGTCGTCGCGCGTTTGGTTACAGCGATGTTGACGACTGCGGCACCATTGGCTTCGACCAGTGCGCTGAAGTCCGGCAGCGTGCTGCGCGGGCTCGACGCGGGCTGCTGCACCGTCGTGGTGGCCGCGGCCGTTGCCGCTGTTGCCGCAGCCAGGTCGTGCTGGCGCTGGCCAAGAAAAAATGCGGCAGCGACCGCGGAGGCGATCAGTGTCGGCTTGATCAGATTTGCAGATCTCATTGCGCGTGGACTCCGTCGATGAAAAGAGGACGGGCGCGAATCTGCGAACCGGAACTTAGTTTTGGCTTAAGCCGTCGATCAAGCCGGACCGACGGCGTGAAATTGTGCATGGATGACGGCGAGGCTTAAGCGGCGCTTAAAGGCCGCGCGCTCGATGGCAAAAAAAAGCGCCGCAGCGCGGCGCAGATTCGAGTGAGTGAGCGCGATGGAAATGTCCATCGATCACGGTGCGAAAACTAGACCCCGCGACTTAAGTGTGACTTAAGGTCACCTGCCATCCGAGCGGCGCTGGCGCTTCGCCGAAGCAGTCGGTCGGCTCACTGTCAAGTGAGCAAACACTTGCGCGCATCGCCGCCAGCATTCAAGCCGACTGCGCCGGGATCCGAACCCGGACCTGGAGCCCGCCCGCTCCGCTCGCGCCGAGCGCGACCGAGCCGCGATGCATTTCGACCACCTGCGACACGATCGCCAGGCCGAGCCCGGTACCCGTCGCGGTCGCGGTCGGTCCGCGATAGAACCGGTCGAACACGCGTGCGCGCTCGTCTTCCGGAATGCCCGGGCCATTGTCTTCCAGCGTGGCTTCGACGTCGGCGCCGTCGCGCCGAACGGCGGCGTTCACTGTTCCGCCCTCGGGCGTATAGCGGATCGCGTTGTCCACGAGGTTGCTGAACAGGATCCGCAGCGAGTCTTCGTTGCCTGCGACGATGCAGTCGGACGAAGCGCTGGCGGTCACGCGGATCCGGCGTTCAGCCGCGAGCGGGCGCAGATCGTCGATGACCGAAGTAAGCAGCTTGCCGATATCGACGCGCGTCGGCGCGGCAGCGGCAGCGTCGGGCTCGAGTCGCGCCATCGTCAGCAGCTGCTGAACCAGCCGCGCGGATCGACGCAGTCCCTGCCGCAGCTTCTCGAATGCGCGTGATCTGTCTTCGTCGCTCGCGGCGCGCTCGGCCAGTTGTACCTGCAGGTTCAGCGCCGTGAGCGGCGTGCGCAGCTCGTGCGCGGCATCTGCGGCAAAGCGACTCTGTTGCGTGAACGACTGGTCCAGTCGAGCGAGCAGATCGTTCAGCGCGTCGGCGAGCGGCCGGATCTCGCTCGGCATGCCGGCAGTGTCCAGCGGTGTCAGCGCAGTCGGGCTGCGCTGCTTGACGTCGCCGGCGATGCGGCCCAAAGGCGCCAGGCCACGTCCGACGATCCACCAGCCCGCGAGGCCGAGAAACGGCAACACGATCAGCACGGGCAGCAGCAAGCGAGCTGCAGTGCGGGCGGCGAGCTCCGTACGCAACGCCGTCGGCTGTGCCACCTGGATCAGTTGCCGGCCGGTGAAAAGCGTGAACACGCGCCACGGGCGCGCGTCGTGCAGCACGGTCGCGTAGCCCTCGTCGGTGCGCGTCATCGGGCCGGCGCCGACGATCCGCGACACATAGGGGCGATCGAAAGCCGGATCCCAGATCTGCACCAGAACCCGTTGCGCCGGATTGGCGGCAACGCTTTCGAGGCGGCGCAGGTCAAGCACTGCATGGTCACGCAGTGAAAGCGCGACCTGCCGCAGTTCCTCGTCGAGCAGGTCGTCGACTTCGTCGCGCGCCGAGATGTAAGTCGCCGTAGCTGCTGCCAGCCCCGCTAGCGCGAGTGCGGCCAGCAGGGCGGCCAGCAGCCAGCGACGGATCGAGGTCACGCCGGCTCCGAGCCGCGCGCGGCGCGCTGTGGCGGTCGAGAGCAGCTCATTCGGCGGCCAGCGTATAGCCCATGCCGCGCACGTTGCGGATGACGCCCTCGCCGAGTTTCTTGCGCAGGTTGTGGATGTGGACCTCGACTGCATTGCTGCCGACGGTCTCGTTCCACCCATAAAGCTTTTCCTCCAGCTGCGCGCGCGACAGCACGAGGCCCGCGCGTTCGGCCAGCGCCGCGATCAGTGCGTATTCGCGCGCTGACAGCGAGACCGGCTCGCCGCGCCAGGTCACTTCGCGCGTCGCCGGATTCAGCGTGAGCTGGCCGCGCTCGATGATCGGCTCGGCGCGGCCGGCTGCACGGCGGAGCAGCGCGCGGACACGCGCCGTAAGTTCATCGAGGTCAAATGGCTTGACGAGATAGTCGTCGGCGCCGGCATCGAGCCCCTTGATTCGGTCGCGCACAGTGTCGCGCGCCGTCATCACCAGCACCGGCACACCGATACGCCGCTCGCGGATGCTGCGGAGCACCTCGATGCCGTCGCGGCGCGGCAGGCCGAGGTCGAGCACGACCAGCGAATAAGGCGTCGCGCCAACTGCAACGTCGGCCTCCTTGCCGTCGCGAACCCAGTCGACTGCGTAACCTTCGGCCTTCAGGCCGTCGGCCACGCTTTCGCCGATCATCGCGTCGTCTTCAACGAGAAGGATGCGCATGAATCGAATGCCAGTCCTGGTGCAGCAGCAACGATAGCGCGACGCTCGTCGCTCACTGCCGGCGCGTCGAGCGGTGTCGCAGCAGCGCGCGGATGATGACGGCCGCCAGCCCGATCGCGGCCACGATCCCCAGCAGCAGCTTTTCCGCGTGCGCGACATTCGCGAGCAGGCTTTCGACGGCGTGGCCTGCCGTGTAGCCGATCGCGGCGATCACGACGGCCCAGATCGCTGCCCCGAGTGCATTCGCGGCGACGAACTCCCACAGCGGCATCGTGCCCGCGCCGAGCAGCATCGGCCCGCCGGTGCGCAGACCGTAGGTGAAGCGCAGCACGACGACCGCGCCCCAGCGCCAGCGCGCCAGCAGCCGATCGACTCGCGGCACTACGCGCGCAAGCCAGGGCACGTGCTCGGTCGCATGAACCCCCCAGCGTCGGCCGAGCAGGAAGAACACGTTGTCACCAATGAAGGCGCCGATGGCGGCGACCGGCACGACCTCGCGAATGTCGAGCAGTCCAAGATGAGCGCTGGCGCTGGCCAGCAGCAGGATCGCTTCGCCTTCGAGGATGCAGCCGAGCAGCACGGCATAAAGGCCGTACTGGGTCACCAGGGCCTGCAGGTCGGTTGGCATCGCGATTCCGAGGTTGCAGACTATGACATGGGCCGTACGCGAGCAGCCGGCATGCACAGAGCGTGCGATTCGACTCTCTTTCTTCTTCTGCTACTGATGCACGGGAGCGGCATGAGCGCATCTGCGGCCGCCGCAGAAGAGCGCCGCAACTGGTTCGACACGCCGTTCGCGCAGGCACTCAATGGAGCAGCGTATTGCCCGCCGCCTGAAGGGCCGTTGATCACCGAACAGCAGATGCGCGCGCTTGCGCATGCACGCATCGAGCGCGGGACCTCGTGCTGGCTTGCCAAGAAGTGCGAGGACAGCAATGCCTACAGGCGCGATCCCGAAATTCAGGGTCGCGTGATCGAAGCGCTGCGCGCGCAGCCCGCTTTCGCGGGTTCGAGCATCTGGGTCACGACCGAGCGGCACTGGGTCACGCTGCAGGGTTGCGCCGAGTCAGCGCGCGTGCGCGCAAAGCTCGTCGAGGAGGTTCAGCGCGTAAGCGGCGTCGAGGAGGTGTTCGACCAGATGGTCGTCGGTCGGCAAAAGCCGAGGTGGACCGTGGACCCGGCCTGGGTGGGCCGCACAAGATAAAAAAACCGACGCGGCACCGCCGCGTCGGTGGGAGGGGCGCGCTAAGGAGACAGACGTTCACGCGCCAAGGAGACAACCGGTCTAGGCGTGGAAGCCTTGCACGCCTTGTTCGATTTGATGCAGACGCTGCGCGAGTTCACGCGGATTGCTGGCGCGCGCGACGTAGCGGTCGTGTTCGCGAACTGCGGCGCGCTCGAGCGCTTCGACGATCCACGCGACAAAAGCAGTCAACTGGTTTCGTTCATCGGTTCGTTGCAGGATCTTTTCCATCGTTACGTCCTCTGCGATGTGTTTTCGCTGCGCCGCCACATACGTAATCATCGGCCGGACCAGCGACAAAAATAAAATAGTGAATCCAAATAGTTAGCATCAAATAACGCGATAGACCGCGAGTCAGAGAGAGGGCTTGTGTTGCTGTTTCGCAGCACAAGTCGCTGATCGAGCGACGCGCTCCAGTGGCCACCGCGAACTGGCTGAGCGTCGTCAGGTCGCAGCGTATTCATTGCGACCATGAAAACTGGCGCCGCGATTTCACGGTGTCGATCCGTTGCTCGAGGTCGGCCAGGCTGGTGGCATCTGACAGATAGCGCTCGATCACGACGGCCTGCCACAGGTCGGATCGCCGTGCGAACCGACTGAATAGCAGAGGGAATATGGCGCGCAGTGTCGTGGACCGCAGTTCGTTCATCGCCGCGGACTCATCGGCACTGAGCGGCGCGGCGCCGGGCGGGGTGGTCGGCTTGGCGGCGCGTTCGTTCTTCAGTGCTCCTGCGTCAGCGGATCGGCTCGGCAGAAACGAGAAAGGCCATGGAAATAAGCGGGTCAATGTCTTCATCGGCAGCTCCTTAATTGCTGCTATGCACAAGCTATAATCGGGCCTGCCGGCTCCAAAAATAAAATCGATTTTTCAAATACCTAGGATCGCGTACCCATATAGACCCTGCCGACTATTGCGGCACTGCAAAATCGAGGATAAGCTGGCGCGAGAAAAGGAATCCATGGAGCTTTATCAGCTACGGACATTCGCTGCAGTCGCGGAAGCCGGCCATCTCACCCGGGCGGCGGAACGTCTGCATTTGAGTCAGCCGGCCGTCAGTGGGCACATCAAGGCGCTAGAGCAGGAACTCGATGTACGCCTCTTCGATCGCGCTGCCACCGGCATGCTGCTGACCGAAGCCGGACGCCAGTTACTGGCGCACGCACACAAGGTTTTGAGCGCCGCCGATGGCGTCAAGCAGGCTGCGAAGCAGCTGCACGGCACTCCGTCGGGTCTCCTGCACATCGGCACGGTCGCCGATCCGGTCGACAACAGGCTCGGCGCGGTGCTGACCGCGGCGGTGCAGCGTCATCCGCTGCTTCGCCTCGACCTGCATCAGGCGATGTCGGGGACCGCGCTCGAAAGCGTGCGCGACGGTCGGCTCGATGCAACCTTCTTCTTCGGTGATGCGCCGACGCCGCCACTCGCCGGACTGCCGCTCAGGCAGCTTATTTACCGGGTTGCGGCGCCCGCGGGCTGGGCCGCGCGGATCAAGAGTGCGCGCTGGCCAGAGATTGCCTCGATGCCCTGGATCCGCACGCCGACGCTGAGCACGCATACGCAGCTCGTGTCACAGCTCTTTGCCGCGCATAGCCTCGAAGCGCCCGAGGCCGCGGTGCTGGCCGATGACGAGACCGTGATCGCCAGCTTGATCGTGTCCGGTCTCGGCGTCGCACTGGTGCGGGATGAAGTCGCGCGTGCCCGCGCCGAAGAGGGCGAACTGGTGAT
This sequence comes from uncultured beta proteobacterium, assembly GCA_963707445.1. Taxonomy (GTDB): domain Bacteria; phylum Pseudomonadota; class Gammaproteobacteria; order Burkholderiales; family Burkholderiaceae_F; genus JALORV01. The sequence goes on from CAVPPW010000003.1 coordinate 23,711, forward strand.
CTGGCCGGGGGCGGCGATCGAAACGACGCTCTGGTTCGTCTACCCGGCTGCGCGTGCCGATGAACCAGCGGTCGCGGCGCTGGTCGACATGGTGCGCGAGGCGTGGAACCTGAACAGCGCGCGCGGCTCGACGGCGGCCAAGACCGCCGCCTGAACGTCTAGCGCGCCGCGGCGAACTGCTCGGGCGACCAGCCGCCGCCGATCGCCTTGTACAGATCCACCAACGCCACCTGACGTTCACGCAGCGCAAGAACGCGCTGCCGTTCAGCTTCCAGCAGGTTGCGCTGCGTATCCAGTACGTCGATGTAGCTGACATAGCCACTGCGGTAACGCAGTTCGGCCAGCGCGAAGGCCTGCGCGAACAGTTCACGCCGTTCACTCTGCGCTATGAAACTCTCGCGGGAGCTGCTATGCGCGACCAGCGCATCGTGCGCATCGCGGAAGGCCGACTGCACCGTCTGCACGTACTGCAGTTCGAGCTGCTGCTCTAGCGCCTTGGCGCCATCGACCTGCGCCGTGATTCGTCCGCCGGAAAAGATGGGCTGCAGTGCACGCCCGGCGATCGACCAGACGAGAGCCGGGCCGGAGAAGAGATTCGCCAGGTCCGAGCTCTCGCTGCCGTAGAAGCCGGTCAGCACCAGCGACGGGAAGTACTGAGCGCGCGCCTCGGCCACGCGGGCGTTGGCCGACGCGAGTTGCGCCTCGGACTGCCTGATGTCGGGCCGCCGCGCCAGCACGTCCGACGGCAGTCCGACCGGCACTTCGGGCACGAACGCAGCTTCCACGAGGCCCGCGCGCGCGATCACGGGCGTGAACACGGCGCGTGCACTGCGTCCGGCGAGCGTCGCGAGCGCCGCTTCGGTCTGCGCCCGAGCGCGCTGCAGCGGCGGAATCGAAGCGATCACGCTGGCGCGCTCGGCTTGCGCCAGTTTGAAGTCGTACTCGCCGATCAGGCCGGCGTCGTAGCGCTGGCGCTGCAGCGTGACGGCTTGCTTCGCGTGTCACCAAGGTGTCGCGCGAGATCTGCAGCTCGGCGTCGAGTGCCAGCAGCGTGAAGTATGTCGTCGCGACCTGCGCCGCCAGCACGGTGCGCACGGCCTCGGTGTTGTAGCGCGTGGCCAGCAGAGTCGATTTGGCGGCACTGACACCGGCGGAAACGCGTCCCGACAGATCGACTTCGTACGAGGCCTGCAGCCCCGCCCCGTAGAGGTTGGTGGCCAGCGGTCCCGGGAACGACAAGTCACTGGCATTGCTGCGTCGCGTGCGGCCCGCATTGGCGTAGGCATCGACCGTCGGAAATAGAAACGATCGGGCCACACCGAGGTTGGCCCTCGCCTCCTCGATGCGCGCCATCGCGACGCCCAGGTCGAGGTTGGCGGCGAACGCCTCGTCGATCAAGGCGTTCAGTTGCGGATCGTTGAACTGCGTCCACCAGCGCTCGACGCCCGGCAGGCTCTGCACGCTCGCCTCCGGCAGCTCGACCGGCGGCACTTTGGTTTCGATCGTCCTGCATGCGGCAAGCGACACGACGGTTGCGGCAACAAGAACTGTGAGGCCTCTCATTACTCGCCTCCCTCGTGCGACGGGGTCGTCGTAATCGCTTTCCCCTTGCCCACGTGCACGTGCGTTGCCGCTTCGGCAGCGAGCTGTCGGTGATGCTCGGCGCTGCGCCGTTCGCCTTCGGCAACTTCGGCCCGCAGTTCTTCTTCCGAGCGCGCTTCGCGCACCTTGCGCTCGGTGATCAGCTTGAAGAAAAACGGCACGAAGAAGACGGCCATGAACGTCGCGGCGAGCATGCCGCCCATGACGCCGGTGCCCGCCGATACACGCGCGCCGGCGCCGGCACCCGTCGAAAAGGCGAGCGGCACGACACCGAGGATGAACGCCATCGAAGTCATGATGATCGGGCGGAACCGCAGCCGTGACGCCTCGATCGCTGCCGCCGAGCTCGAGTAACCCTCCGAGCGCTTCAACGAGGAGAACTCGACGATCAGGATCGCGTTCTTCGCCGCCAGCCCGAGCAGCGTCACCAGACCGATCTGGAAATACACGTCGTTCGTCAGCGGCATCGCGCCCGTGATCGGGGCGAGCAGGTTCTTGATCCAGATCGCGGCCAGCGCACCGAAGGTTCCGAACGGCAATGCCATTAACACCGAAAATGGCAGCGACCATTTCTCGTACTGCGCCGCCAGAATCAGGAACACCATCACCACGGCCATGCCCAGCGCAAGACCCGAAGTCCCGGCCGAGCGTTTCTCCTGGAACGACACGCCGCCCCAGTCGAAACTGAAATCGGACGGCAGCACTTGGCGCGCGATCTGCTCGACGCGGGCGATGGCCTGCCCCGAGCTGACGCCCGGTGCGGCCTGACCGAAGATCTTCACCGCGGGCAGGTTGTTGAAGCGATCGAGCGAATCAGGGCCCGAAACGTACTTGACCGTCGCCAGCGACGACAGCGGAATCATCTCGCCGCGCGCCGAGCGGACCCACATGCCGCCCACCGTTTCCGGCCGATTGCGAAACTGCGGCTCGGCGCTCATCAGCACCTGCCAGGTGCGACCGTACTTGTTGAAGTCGTTCACGTAGAAGCTGCCCAGCGTCGCGCTCAGCGTGTCGAACACATCGTTGATCGGCACGCCCAGCGCCTTCGCCTTGTCGCGGTCGACGTCGACATACAGCTGCGGCACGTTCGCGCGCCACAACGTCTGGGCGCCGCCCAGCTGCGGGTCCGAATTCAGGCGGCCTAGAAACTGCTGCAGCACTTCCTGCGTCTTGGCGGGGCCGCCTTCGCCGCGGTTCTGCAGGTAGAGCTCATATCCGCCGGCGATGCCGAGACCAAAGATCGCCGGCGGTGCGAACGCGAGCACCAGCGCCTTCCTTGATGTGGCCGGTCTTCATGAAGAAGTCGCCGACCAGCTGAGGTGTGGCGACTCCCTTGCGCTTGTTCCACGGAATCTGCGTGACGAAGATCGTTGCCGCGTTGTTGCGGAAGCCGCCACCGAGGAAGTCGAAGCCGGTGAACGCGACGACGTCCTCATTGTTCGGATTGCTCTTCAGGATTTCGACGACCTCGTTGACCACCTTGTCGGTGCGCTGCAGGCTCGAGCCGTCGGGCAGGATCACCGCGGAGATGAAGTAGCCCTGGTCCTCGTCCGGCACGAGCGAGCCGGGAGTAAAGCGCCACAGGCCGAACGCAACCAGAACCATCAGGCCGAACAGCACGAGCGCGATCGTCCCGCGCCGGATCATCCAGATCACGCCGCTGGTGTAGCGCCGTGTCACGTTCGCAAACCAGTTGTTGAACGCCACGAAGAACCGCGCCGGGTTCTTGTGTTCGCGCTTCAGGATCATTACGCACAAACTAGGCGTCAGCGTCAGCGCGACGACGCCCGAGATCGCCACCGCGATCGAGATCGTGATCGCGAACTGGCGATACAGCTCGCCGGTCAGGCCGCCGAGGAAGGCGATCGGCACGAAAACAGAGATCAGCACCAGCACGATCGCGACAATCGGACTGGTGACTTCCTCCATCGCCACGATCGCGGCTTCGCGTGCGTTGAGCTTTTCCTCGTGCATGATGCGCTCGACGTTTTCGAGCACGACGATCGCGTCGTCGACGACGATCCCGATCGCGAGCACCATGCCGAACAGCGTCAGCGTATTGATCGAATAGCCGAGCATCAGCAGGCCGGCGAAAGTCCCGATCAATGACACCGGCACCGCGAGGACCGGGATCAGCGTCGCGCGCCAGTTCTGCAGGAACAGGTAGACGACCAGGAACACCAGCACGACCGCGATCGACAGTGTGACTACGACTTCGTGAATCGACACTTCGACGAATCGCGTCGTGTCGTACGGAATCGCGTACGCCAGCCCTTCGGGGAAGCGCTTGGCGAGTTCGTCGGTCGTCCGCTTGACGGTGCCCGCAACCGCCAGGGCGTTGGCGCCCGGTTGCAGGAAGACACCGACCAGGGTGGCGCGCTTGCCGTTGTAGCGTCCGATGAAGTCGTAGTCCTTGCTGCCGAGCTCGACGCGGGCCACGTCCCTCAGTCGCACCGCAGCCGCCTCGCTGTCGGAGCGGATGATGATGTTCTCGAACTCCTTCGGGTCGGCGAAACGCCCCTTGGCTGTGACGGTGTAGACGAGGTCCTGGTTGCCGCCGTACGGAGCCTGACCGACCTTGCCTGCCGCGAACTGCGCGTTCTGCTCGTTGAGCGCGCGAACCACGTCCGAAGTGGTCAGCTTCAACTGCGCCAGCCGGTCGGGTCGCACCCAGATCCGCATCGCGTAATCCTTGGCGCCGAAGATCTGCACGTTGGTCGTGCCCGGCAGCCGCTTCAACTCGTCGAGCACGTTGAGCGTGACGTAGTTCGACGTGTAAAGATCGTCGAAGCGGTCGTCGGGCGAATAGAACGCCAGCACCTGCAGGAACGCCGACGAACCCTTTTCGACGGTCACCCCCTGGCGCCGCACTTCCTCCGGCAGGCGCGCTTCGGCCTGCTTGACGCGGTTGTTGACGTTCAGCGCAGCCTGGTCGGCGTCGGTGCCGATGTCGAACGTCACCTGGATTTCGACGACGCCGTTGGACGACGAGTTGCTGCTCATGTACAGCATGTTCTCGACGCCGTTGATCGCGTTTTCGATCGGCGCGGCGACCGTCTGCTCCAGCGTCGTGGCGGACGCGCCCGGATAGACCGCTCGCACGCTGACGACCGGCGGAGCGATCTCCGGGTATTGCGCGATCGGCAACACGCGCATCGCGGCCAGGCCGGCGAGCACGATGAATATCGAGAGCACGACGGCAAAAATGGGCCGGTCGATGAAGAAGCGCGAAAACATGGTCGTCTACTCCGTGATCGCCAGGATCGTTGCGGCGACTGCGCGCCGCCAGGCTGGGCCTACTTCTTGGCTTCCGATTTCTTCACTTCGCCCTTGCCACCCTTGCCGGCTTCGGGAGGCGCGCCCTTGGCCGTCCGCGCCCGGCGGCGGGCCGAGCGCGATCGGTGAACCACCGGGAATCGGAAAGATCTTTGCGGTGCCTTCGACGATCACCTTGTCGCCCGGCTTCAAGCCCGACTCGACGATCCATTGGTTCTGACCGTCGAACTCGACCCAATCGCCGACGGTCACCGGGCGAGGCAGCGCGACATCGCGGCCATCCTGCGACTTGCCCGGCACGTAGACGAACTTGCCCTGCGGGCTGTCCAGCACGGCGCGCTGCGGCACGACGATCGCGTCCGGCCGCTTCGCTCCCTGCAGCACGACCCGCACGAACAATCCAGGCAGCAGCGCGTGATCGGGATTCGGGATCTCTGCCTGCGCGTCGAACGAACCGGTGCGCGGGTTGATTCGCGTATCGACGAAGTCCAGCTTTCCAGTCCGCGCAAAGGTGCTGCCGTCGGAAAGCCGGATCGAAACCGAATAGCCGTTCTTGCCGCCCTTCTCGCTCGAGGGCGCGGCGAGCTTGCCGGACGCGAGCAGCTGGTTCAGTCGCAGCTGCTCCTGCTCCGACACGCTGAACTTCACGTGAATCGGATCGACCTGCGACACCGTCGTCAGCAGGCTCTCGTCCCCCGGCGTAACCAGCGAGCCCTCGGACTTCTGCGCACGGCTGGCATAGCCGTTGACCGGTGAGCTGACCGTCGTGTAGCCGAGGTTCAGGCGCGCCTCGGTCAGGCGCGCCTGCGCCTGCTTGACCGCCGCCGCGCCGATTTCCTCGTTCGAGACGGCTTCGTCGTACTCGCGCCGGCTCAGCGCATTGCTGTCAGCGAGCGGTTTGACTCGATCGAAATTGCGTTTCACCTGGGCGTATTGCGCTTGCGCGCGGGCGAGATCGGCCTCGGCTGCCTGCAACTGAGCCGCGTAGGGGCGCGGGTCGATCACGAATAGCAGCTGTCCCGATTTGACGTAGCCGCCCTCCTGGTACGTGCGACGCTCGAGCACGCCTTGCACGCGCGCCCGCACTTCTGCTTCCTTCGAACCGGCCGTCTGTCCTACATATTCGAACTGAATCGGCACCGTCACCGCCTTCACTTCCTGCACCGAAACGGCAGCCGGAGGAAAGCCGCCCTTCGGCGTCGTGCTCGTCGCCGCGGGCGCAGCCTGCGATGACCAATGCGGTGGCGATAAGACTGACGGCGAGCATGAGTCCGCGCAGCCAGGCTGCGCGCCGAACGGACGCGTCCAGGGCCGAGCGGCTTGCGGCGGTCTTGAGATCGGTCATGGGGAACTTCCGGCTAGGTCGAATCTCTATGTTCGGGCATAATACATACATTCATGTATGTTTCCACTTCAATTGTGATATTCATGTTTCATTTGTCTTTCAGCGGACCACGGGGCGGCGATGGCGAGGCGCACTAAGGAAGAAGCACTGGAGACTCGCGAGCAGCTGCTCGACGCAGCGGAGCGGGTTTTCCTGGAGCGCGGGGTCGGCCATGCATCTCTCGCCGAAGTTGCCGACGCAGCGGGTGTGACCCGCGGCGCGATCTATCACCATTTCGACAGTAAGGCTGAGCTGTTCGAAGCCATGGTGGAACGCGCGGAAATGCCGATCGACGCAGCGTTCGAGTCCGCCGCTGCTTCCGACGACGACCCGCTCGATGCATTAGGCAAGCGGGCGCTCAACGCGCTGCTGCAGTTGGCTTCGTCGTCGCGCGTGCGCAGAGTCTTCGAGGTCGTATTTCTGCGCTGCGAGTACACCGACGAACTGGCGGCAGTGGAGCAGCGCCATCTGCGCGAGCGGGAGCAATGCCTGGGCCTGTGCGGCGGCCTGCTGGACAAAGCGGTCGAACTGGGTCAGTTGCCGCGCGACACCGATACGCGAATGGCGAGCCACCTGCTCTATGCACTCATCGGCGGGCTGATGCGCGACTGGGTGCAGGCTCCCAAGAGCTTTGATCTGAAGGCTGCTGCGCCGCAGCTGATCACTCTGTTCATGGCCGGGCTGCGCGCCGCGCCACCCCGCAAGACGCGCGCCGATATCCGCCTCGTGTAAATAGTTGACGTTTACGTCAACGTCAGCTAGCGTAATTCCTCCCCGTGATTGCCTGCGGCACCGGCCCGCGAGGATGATTCGACCTCCGGCGACTGACCGCGCCGGCGAGGAGCGCGCATGACCGACCTGTCGGAAATCAGGAAGCTCGCCAGCTACCGCCCGAAGCACAAGGTCAGGTTCGTCACCGCGGCGTCGCTCTTCGACGGCCACGACGCCAGCATCAACATCATGCGGCGCATCCTGCAGGGCATGGGCGCCGAGGTGATTCATCTCGGCCACAACCGCTCAGTCGAGGAGATCGTGACCGCGGCGCTGCAGGAAGACGTGCAGGGCATCGCGATGTCGAGCTACCAGGGCGGGCACGTCGAGTTCTTCAAGTACATGCTCGACCTGCTGCGCGAGCGCGGCGGCTCGAACATCCGCGTCTACGGCGGCGGCGGCGGCGTCATCGTGCCGAGCCGAGATCAAGGACCTGCACGACTACGGCGTCGCGCGCATCTTCTCGCCGGAGGACGGTCAGAAGATGGGCCTCGCGGGAATGATCGGCCTGATGGTCGCCGAGTGCGACACGACCTCGGCAAGGCCGCGCCGGCATCGCTGGATGTGCTGAAGGACAAGGACACGACGAAGCGCTGGCGCGCGCTGGCACAGCTGATCACCGCGCTCGAACTCAACGAGACCGATCCGAAGCTCGTCGAAGCGCTGCACAAGCAGGCCGACACCGCGAAGGTCCCGGTGCTGGGAGTCACCGGCACCGGCGGCGCGGGCAAATCGAGCCTGACCGACGAACTCGTGCGCCGGCTGCGGCTCGACCAGGGCGACAAGCTCGACATCGCGGTGATCTCGATCGACCCGTCGCGCCGCAAGAGCGGCGGCGCGCTGCTCGGCGACCGCATCCGGATGAACGCGATCGGTCCGTGGGGCAACGGCGCGAAGGTCTACATGCGCTCGCTGGCGACGCGCGAGGCCGGCAGCGAGATCAGCGAGGCGCTGCCGCACGCGATCGCGGCCGCCAAGGTCGCCGGCTTCGACGTCGTCATCGTCGAAACCTCGGGCATCGGCCAGGGCGACGCGGCGATCGTGCCGCACGTCGACTCGAGCCTGTACGTGATGACGCCGGAGTACGGCGCCGCGAGCCAGCTCGAGAAGATCGACATGCTCGACTTCGCCGACTTCGTCGCGATCAACAAGTTCGACCGCAAGGGCGCGGCCGACGCGCTGCGCGACGTGTCAGAAGCAGGTGCAGCGGAACAAGGGCGACTTCGCGAAGAAGCCCGACGAGATGCCGGTGTTCGGCACGATGGCGTCGCGCTTCAACGACGACGGCGTCACTGCGCTCTATCAGGCGCTGCTGCCGCGGCTGCAGGAGCATGGGCTTGAAGACCGGCGACAGCATCCTGCCGAAGGTGACGACACGCCATTCGACCAACCAGACGCCGATCGTGCCGCCGCAGCGCACGCGCTACCTCGCGGAGATCTCCGACACGGTGCGCGGCTACAAGAAGCGCGCCCACGAGCAGGCGAAGCTCGCGCGCGAGATCCAGCAGTTGCGCGAAAGCGTGCGCATGCTGCACGAGGACGACCCGGAGCGCTCGGGTGCGAAAAAGACCGTCGAGCGGGTCGCCGAAGAGCGCGAAGCGAAGCAGGACAAGCGCAGCCGGAAGCTGCTCGACATGTGGCCGCAGATGCAGAAGGCCTATGCGGGCGACGAGTACGTCGTGAAGATTCGCGACCGCGAGCTGCGCACCAAGCTGACGACGACATCGCTGTCGGGCACCAAGATCCGCAAGGTCGCGTTGCCGCACTACGAGGACCACGGCGAGCTGCTGCGCTGGATGCTGCTGGAAAACGTTCCCGGCAGCTTTCCCTACACCGCGGGCGTGTTCGCGTTCAAGCGCGAGAACGAGGATCCGACGCGCATGTTCGCCGGCGAGGGCGATTCGTTCCGCACCAACAAGCGCTTCAAGCTGCTGTCCGAAGGGATGCCGGCCAAGCGGCTGTCGACCGCGTTCGACTCGGTGACGCTGTACGGCAACGATCCGGACCTGCGGCCGGACATCTACGGCAAGGTCGGCAACAGCGGCGTCAGCATCGCGACGCTCGACGACCTGAAGGTTCTCTACTCGGGCTTCGACCTGACCGCACCGAACACGTCGGTGTCGATGACGATCAACGGCCCGGCGCCGACGATCCTCGCGATGTTCATGAACACCGCGATCGACCAGAACCTCGACAAGTTCCGCGCCGACAACAATCGCGAGCCGACCGACGACGAGGCCGCGAAGATCCGCGCAGTGGGTGCTCGAGAACGTGCGCGGCACCGTGCAGGCCGACATCCTCAAGGAAGACCAGGGCCAGAACACCTGCATCTTCTCGACCGAGTTCTCGCTGAAGGTGATGGGCGACATCCAGGAGTACTTCGTCCACCACAACGTGCGGAATTTCTATTCGGTCTCGATCAGCGGCTATCACATCGCCGAGGCCGGCGCGAACCCGATCAGCCAGCTCGCGTTCACGCTGTCCAACGGCTTCACGTTCGTCGAGGCGTATCTCGCGCGCGGCATGCACATCGACGACTTCGCGCCGAACCTGAGCTTCTTCTTCAGCAACGGCATGGACCCCGAGTACACGGTGATGGGCCGCGTCGCGCGGCGCATCTGGGCGGTGGCGATGCGCGACAAGTACGGTGCCAACGAGCGCAGCGCAGAAGCTGAAGTACCACTGCCAGACCAGCGGCCGCTCGTTGCACGCGCAGGAGATCCAGTTCAACGACATCCGCACGACGCTGCAGGCGCTGATCGCGACCTACGACAACGCGAATTCACTGCATACCAACGCGTTCGACGAGGCGATCACGACGCCGACCGAAGACAGCGTGCGGCGCGCGATGGCGATCCAGATGATCATCAACCGCGAATGGGGCCTGGCGAAGAACGAGAACCCGAACCAGGGCAGCTTCATCATCGACGAGCTGACCGAGCTGGTCGAGGAAGCGGTGCTGAAGGAGTTCGAATCGATCAGCGAGCGCGGCGGCGTGCTCGGCGCGATGGAGCTTGGCTACCAGCGCGGCAAGATCCAGGAAGAGTCACTGCACTACGAACACCTGAAGCACACCGGCGAGTACCCGATCATCGGCGTCAACACCTTCCGCAACCCGCACGGCGAGACGGTGCCCGATCACATCGAGCTGGCGCGCTCGACCGAGGAGGAGAAGCAGAGCCAGCTGAAGCGCCTGCAGGACTTCCAGAAGCGCCACGCCAAGGAAGCGCCGAAGATGCTGAAGCGGCTGCAGCAGGCCGTGATCCGCAACGAAAACGTGTTCGCGGTGCTGATGGACGCGGTGCGCGTGTGCTCGTTGGGGCAGATTACGAATGCGCTGTTTGAGGTTGGCGGGCAGTACCGGCAGAAGCATGTAGCGCAAACGTGCACTTTGAGTCGTAGATACAAGACGTCTAACCGCGGTGAGCCGTGGACTGCGTTGTCGCAAGTCGGTCTAACTCAAACGCTGCGGTCGCCTACTCGCGCTGCCCCGCTTCCAACGCGGCTTCGGTTCGCGCCGTTCCGCGACGTCGCTTACACGAAGGCAGGGATCATGCGCGACGAAGGCGCGACACGGTTGCATTGCAAGGGTGCCTCGTAGAGCGTGCTGACCAGCGCAGGTGGTGACGCCAGCCGCGTTGCAAAGGTTCCGGCGTTGGCCTTCAAGCGCTGATGCAGAAACAGGAGCAGCGCAAACAATGTTCCCCCCGGCAAGAGCAGCTCCACCAGGACATAGGGGCCGACCTTGGCACCGAATCGACGCAGCAACTCAAAAAGGTCGATGACGAATTGCATGTGCGGCTCCCGTCTGAAGTGTGGCGGCCCGAATTCGGGCCCTTGAACACACGTCGAACGGGGTGCCGCGAAATCGACACGATCTCCGACTCGCCGGCTACGGACGAAATCCGACATCACGTCGTGGTCGTAGCGAGTTCAATGCCGCGATGGGGATCCCCTTAATTCAACTGTCGGACCAAGGCCCGCCGCTTGCGTATCGGTAAGTCACTGGAGTACGAACCGAACGGAACCGGCATGCGTTACTTCGCCCAAAATGCTGCCAAGGCGCTTCGCTATCCCGGCGCGTTCGCGCTCGCGATCCTGAAGCAGTTCCGCGCCAACCAGGGGCTGCTGCTCGCGGGCGCAGTGGCGTACTACGCACTGCTGTCGCTGGTCCCTCTGCTGATCCTCGTCGTGCTCGCGCTGACTCACATCTTCGAGGAAGCCGAAGTCCTGGCGACGGTCGGTGCGAGTCTCGAGTTCGTCGTGCCTGGGCAGTCGGACGCGCTTGTCGGCGAGCTTCGCGCGTTCCTGGCGCACCGCGAGGCGGTGGGGTCGCTGCTGCTGGTCATGATGCTGTTCTTCAGCAGCCTCGCCTTCACCGTGCTCGAGAACGCGATGTCGGTGATCTTCTTTCATCGCGTCGCCGTCCGCCGCCGCCACTTCCTGGTGTCGGCGGTGATGCCGTACCTTTTCATCCTGTCGCTGGCAGTTGGCCTGCTGCTCATCACGCTGGTCGCCGGCGCACTGGAGCAGCTGGCGACACGGACCGTGGTGATCCTCGGTCGTCCGCAGCTGCTGGACGTGTTCTCCTCCGAACTGCTGTATCTGATCGGTGTGGTGGGCGAGATCTTCCTGCTGACGGCCGTGTACCTCGTGATGCCGGTCGGCCGGCTGTCGTTCCGGCACGCGCTGATTGGCGGCACTGCCGCGGCGCTTCTGTGGGAGATCACGCGCCACGTCCTGGTCTGGTACTTCTCGACGATCTCGCAGATCCAGCTCGTCTATGGATCGCTGACGACGGCGATTGCAGTCTTGCTGAGCGTCGAGGTTGGCGCGATCGTGCTCTTGTTCGGCGCTCAGGTGATCGCTGAATACGAGCGCATCGGCTACGAGCCGATCGCGCAGCAGCCGGCGCCGATGAAGGCGAACAAGGCTTGAGCACGCCTCGCCCGGCAGCCGTAGTCCGATCCGCGGTGCTTCCGCGCACCGCGGATCGGAGCTTCCGGTTTCATCGCGACTCCTTATGCGGCGCGCATCGCCACAACGGCGTGCGCGTCGACTTCGGCGGCCATCACGCGAGGCTGGGCAGCCTCGTCGATGTCCACGAAATACGCCTCGGGATGGCGCGCGACGAACTCGGCGGCGACGTTGAAGACCACCACCGCGAACATTGCGAACATCACGAGCGCGTAGAAGAAGTCGTTCTTCGCTTCGCGCTTGAGGTACATGACATTCTCCTGACGTTTACAGACCAAACAAAAAGCCCGGAGGCGTTCGACGCGATCCGGGCTTTGGTTCAGCCGGTCCAGCTAACTGCCTGGACCTCCGCCCGGATCATGGGCCTGCATGGAGCGGCTAGACCGCGCGCCGGCCAGCGACGCGGCCCCGGCATGCCATTGGGGCTGCCGGCGCACGCACTCAACAGCGAACTGCATTCGCTGCAGAGGCATGAATGTGCCGATCGCGTCGCTCATCTCAGAACTCTCTCCATTGCCGGCGCAATTGCCGGTGCGCGAATCTTAGGGACGCACATTGAGCTCAGCAATAACTTTCATGCGTTCGCCGCGTTACAAACGTAACGCACGTCGCGCGGCCGTCGCTGTCGTTCACGCTGTCGTCGCAGCGTGGTTCTGCCGAAACGGATCTCTGGCGGCTCCTTCCACGGTCGCGACATGTTGCTTCAGTAATAGATCACCGTAAAAGAGCCGCGCAACCACGGAGGCTTCGCCGAGGGCAAGCAGTTCGATACCGCCGTCTCGAATCCCCAGTGTTGCGCTGGTCACATTGGCCGAGAGAGCCAGCGCCAGTACAAGTTCGGGCAGCGTGATGTTTGGCGCGTCGGTGTTCAGAACCAAGTGGGAGGTCGACGCGAAGCTGTGCTGATCAAGCCGAATGATCGAAGGCGGATCCAGCGCCAGCAAGCTGCGCTGCATGGCGTCGCGCACGGCTCCGACTGTGGCCCAGCCTCGAGCGAGCCACGTGAACACATCGATGTCCAGCGTCGGGTTCAACTCGGCTGCAGCGCGCTCGGCAGTCACGCCACGCAGCAGATCCGCAACGCTCGAAACGGCCGACACTTCTTTCGCCTGCTCGGCCCACGCCTTCTCAATGTCGTCGCCCGACACTGTGATCGGAGTGTCCAGCTTGAGGCGATCAAGCATGATGGGCGCTCGAATACTCGTCCGAGGTCTCTTGCAGGTCAGCTGGGCCGGCAAATTCGACTCGAACCTCGCCCGCGTCGAAATGAGCGGCAAATCGGAAGTCGTCGGCAGTCACGGAGATCGCCGCTGGTGCAAAGCTGGACTCCGCCGAGTCGACTTGCGGCTCGATCGCGCGCGCTCGCAGCCAACGGATCAACATCCCCCCGATTGCAAGGACGATGAGGGTCGCGGCCCCGATGATTAGCCCGGGCGGCGCAACCGGACGTCGATCGTTAGCTGCAGGCGCAGTCGCGCTCTGTGCTGGCGCCGGTTCGGAGAGTGTCGACGCGGTGGCAAGCGATCCGTCCGACACGTCCAATGTGACGGTCGCTCCAGGCGAAATGGCGGAGCCCGCGTCAGGATGCTGCGCGAGCACCGTGCCGCTGGCCGCCGCACTGGGGACCAGAACGCGCTGAATTTTGAACTCGGCTAGCGCGTTCCCGGCAGCGGCATCGGTGCGATCGACCACGTTCGGCAATTCAAACGTCTCCGCCACCGCGGGGCCGGCGGACACGGTCAACACGATCGCGCTGCCCGCAGCGGCGCGTGTCGACGCCTTCGGCACTTGTTCGATCACTCGGCCGACAGGCGCCGAACTGTACTGCTCATGCCTTTCGGCTTTAAAGCGACCCAGGCGTGCCTGCGCGTCGTTGATCGGTATGCCGGTTACGTTGGGGACCTGCAGCAGCTCGTCCGACTTTGGCGCGGCCCGACGTGGAGGGTCGCCTTGTCGGGTACCTGGAGCAGTTTTGCCGCCTCGAGATCCTTTTTCGACGATCGCGGCGCCTTTGGCCGCCTTGTCGACGATCGGCGCCGGGTCGCGACAGGCGCCTGTCGCACGAGCAAAGAGGGCCTCGTCTGATGAAAGCGTGCTGCAAGGGGGCGTTTGCGCGGTCGCCGCCGGCAGCTGTACCGCCAGCAGCAATAGGCCGAATTTAAGAAAATGATCCATTCTCATGAATGATCCGCCGGCAAATAGCACGCCGAGCCGCCGCAAAGGTGACAGAGATTCTGCTCCACCCGAGAGCGAGGGGCGACGCAGCGAGGTGCGATGCGTCGGCCGGTAGCCCGCGCCTGGGACGCGAGTACTTACGCCTTCGGAGGCGGCTCCTGGTGGCCGCCGAACGCGTGCCGCATCGCCGACAGCAAGCGGTTCTGTAAGTCCGCGCCGCCACGTGATGCGAAACGCGCGTAAAGCGCGGCAGTCAGCACCGGTGCCGGAACCGACGTGTCGACCGCCGCCTGCACGGTCCAGCGCCCTTCTCCGGAATCAGCGACACGGCCGGCGTAGCTCGAGAGATGCGGGTCGTCGGCGAGCGCCGTCGCGGTCAGGTCGAGCAGCCACGACGAGATGACACTTCCGCGCCGCCACAGCTCGGCGATCGCCAGCAGGTCGAAGTCATACCGGTAGTACTCCGGATTGCGCATCTGCGCGGTGACCGCGTCGTGCGCGTGCGCCTTCCCGTCCACGTGGTCGCCCGCATCAGCGGCAGCAAGGATCGCCATGCCTTCGGCGTACGCAGCCATCATTCCGTACTCGATGCCGTTGTGGATCATCTTGACGAAGTGCCCAGCTCCGCTCGGGCCGCAATGCAGATAGCCTCGCGCGGCGGTGCCCGCATCGCCAGCACCGCCGATCGGAGCGATGCCGGCCTCGGCCGGCGCGAGGCACGCGAAGATCGGCTCGAGGCGGCGGATTGGTCGCGCATCCCCGCCGATCATCAGGCAGTAGCCGCGTTCGAGACCCCAGACGCCGCCGCTGGTGCCAACGTCGACGTAGTCGATGCCGCGCGCCTCCAGTTCTGCGTGACGGCGCAAGTCGTCAACGTAGTGCGAGTTGCCGCCGTCGACGATCGTGTCGCCGCGATCGAGCAGCGGTGCGAGCGCGTCGATCGTTGCATCGACGGCTGCGGCCGGGACCATCAACCACACGGCACGCGGCGGCGGCATCTGCGCGACGAGCGCGGCGAGCGACGCCGCGGCGACTGCGCCTTCAGCGACCAGCGGCTCGAGTTCGGCCGGGGACGGCGAATGCACCACGCACGCGTGGCCGCCACGCAGCAGACGGCGCACCATGTTCGCGCCCATGCGGCCGGCGCCGATCATTCCGAGTTGCATTGACACTCCTCGATTGCGCACGGGCGCAAACCCATGCAGGCTAACGCTATCCGACGAACGAGAACAAGTCGTACGCGGCCCCCGAAATCGGGGCGGCGCGTACGTCACCACACACAGCGCTCCGATGATCGAACATCCGGTGGTCGTGATGGGCGTGGCCGGCTGCGGCAAGTCGAGCCTCGGCGTCGCGATCGCCGAGGCCGAGGGCGCGCAGCTGATCGAAGGCGATGCGTATCACAGCGACGCCAACCGCGAGAAGATGCGGCGAGGGATTCCGCTGACCGACGCCGACCGCGCCGGCTGGCTCGACACATTGGCTGGCGAACTGCGCGCGCGGGGCGCCAATACGGTTCTGACCTGCTCCGCGCTGAAGCGCGCCTACCGCGATCGCCTGCGAGCCGTCGTGCCGGAACTGCGTTTCGTGTTCATGGAGATCGACCCCGCGTCGGCGCGGGCGCGCGTAGAAGCCCGCGACGCGCACTTCTTTTCGCCTTCGCTCGTGACGAGTCAGTTCGCGGCGCTTGAATCGCCAGTCGCAGAGCCGGGCGTGTTGCGGGTCGATGCGCTTGCGCCGCTGGCGCAACTGCAAGCAGAGGTCAGTGCCTGGCTGCACAGCGGGGGGCGACCGTAAGGCTTCCGGTACGTCCGCACCGGTACCGCGCGGCCTGGGTGGACGGGCTCGGCCTCGCGCGGCCCGAGCCGCTTCTTGCACGCGGATGAATCGACAACGCGCGGGTCTCAGCGGCTCGCGAACAAGGCGTTCAGCTCTGCGCCCGACGCTGCACCTTGAAAGCCGTCAAACGTTCCCTGTTCGGCAAGGAGCTTGGCGGCGCGCATGAATCCTCCCCACGCGGTGCGCGCGAGCGTGCCGCCGACGCTGATGCGCCGCACGCCGAGCGCCGCGATGTCCGACACGGTCAACTCGGCCGGCCATCCAACGAGCAGGTTCACCGGCTTCGGCGCGACGGCGGCGACGACCGCGGCGATCTGTTCGCGGGTGCGGATGCCGGGCGCGTAGAGGCAATCTGCGCCCGCCTGCGAATACGCCTTCAGCCGCGCGATCGTTTCGTCGAGATCGGGACGGCCCGCGATGAAACCTTCGGAGCGGCCGACCAGCAGCGTGTCGCCGCCCGCCTGGTCGATCGCCCGGCGCGCCGCGCGCATCCGCTCGACGGCAACCTCCAGGTCGTACAGCGGACGTGCCGGGTCGCCGGTCGAGTCTTCGATCGACAGTCCCGCGACTCCGGCGTCGATCGCGAGCCGCACGCTTTCCGCGACGCCGGCCGCATCGGCCGCGAAACCGCTCTCGAAGTCGGCGTTCACGGGAACGTCGGTCGCCGCAACTATCTCCTGCAGGTGCGAGATCACCATGTCGCGCGTCACACCGTTGTCCGAACGACCTTGCGACCAGGCGAAGCCAGCGCTCGTGGTGGCGAGCGCCTTGAAGCCGAGGCTCTGCAGAAACCGCGCGCTGCCCACATCCCACGGATTCGGAATGACGAAGCAGCCGCTCTCATGCAGGCGCTGAAAGGTGCGCCGCTTGTCTGCGACGCTCGGACGGGGTTCGGCCATATCGAGTCTCCTTCGGGAGACTCGTTTTACCCCCCGAAACGCGGGCGCGGGTAACGCTCTGCATGTTCCGGGATTACAACTGCAACGGAATGACAGGAAGATGCGACGCGTGGCCCGGCTCGGCGGCCGGCTCCGGCGGTCGCGCCTCAGAGCGCGTACGGACTTTGGCGCTCGAGTTCCTGCACGCTGACGGTGAGCTGCTGTGAGCGCTGCATCAGGTAATCGATGCGGGCGACCAGTTCGGTCCGTTCCTGCGTCAGCCGCACCAGCTCACCCGCCAGAAAGGCGCGTCGATCGGTCGGCACCTTGGGCAGCACCAGTTCGGCGGTGACGCTCACCATCGCTGCATCGGTCTGTGCCAGTCCGTCGCGCGCACTGTGCAGTCGCGCCTGCGTGTTGCGCAGCTCGCTCCGCGCGTCATGGATCTGCCGGCCATAGCGATAGCTGTCGACGAACGCGGTTTCGATCGCGCCCGAACACACGTTGGCATAGCCGGCGCCATACAGGCCGGCGCGGAAGCCGTTCTTCGGCTGGCAGTACTCGGCGAGGCCACGCTCGCGGCCTTGGGTATAGGCGGCGAGATTCGGGGTGACCTGGTACTTGGCGCAGGCGACCCGATGCACACCGATCCGGTCAGCCGGGAATCCGTGCAGGCCGTCTTCGTAGCCGATCATGTTCCAGTCGGCTACCGCGCACTGGTCCTTGCCCATGCCGCTCGAGCAGCCGGCCATCTGCGACGCAGCGAGCAGGCCGGCGACGCAGACGAGGACGTAGGCGACGAAGTGCGTTCATAGCACTGATAATTCTCGGCAACTTCCGTCGCGGTCAAAGCGCGAAATTGCCACCGGAAATCATCCGAACGCCACCGGTCAGATACCTACAGCCGATCTTGCGATGGCCGAGCCGTCGGATCGAATCCGGTGAGTGAATGTCTCGCGCACTCGATCTCGCCATTGCGAGGGGCTGCGGCGCGACTTTGGCGCCATACCGATCGACCGCTGAAAACGTCGATCCCAGTCGCCATCAGTCCGCTAAGCTGGATTACGCGTCGCGGCCGTCCTGCATGGTGCCGCCGCGCCGTTGTCGTTTTTCTCGTTTCGATTCCCGGGAGGGCCCGTGACCCCAACTTCCCCTCATCCCTACGCGACCCACCTCGACATCAAATTTCCGGCGCTATCGGTCGTTGATGTTCCTCGCCTGGTGAAGGACTGCACCGACCAGTGGTACAACCAGACGCTGTGCAGAGTTAACGAAGCGGTGGTTCGCCTCGGTGTCCTGCAAGGCGAGTATCACTGGCACAAGCACGACCATGACGATGAGTTTTTCTTCGTCCTGGACGGTCACTTCATCATTGATCTCGAGGACAGGTCGGTCGATCTTCAGGCGCGCGAAGGCTTCGTCGTGCCGAAAGGCGTCGTTCACCGCACTCGCGCGCCCGACCGCGCGGTCATCTTGATGGTCGAAACCGCTGCGATCGTTCCGGAAGGGGACTGAGAGACCGATGGTCGTACGCTGACGGCTCAGTTGTCACGAAGAGCACCGGCGCTCGAATCGCTGACCTCCGCCAACGAGTCAAGCATTTCGATCGCGAGTTCGTCAGTGCCGCTCGGCGCTCTTCGGTTCGGCGGTCGCTTCTTCCGTGACTGTGATCGAATCGACCTTGTTCGGGTAAAAGGCGAGGCAGTCCTTGATCACGCCGACTTCGTCATAGGGCGTCTCGTACGACCAGACCGCGTTGTCGACCGTGCGGCCGCGGGACGACAGCGTGAAATACGAGGCGTGCCCCTTGAACGGGCAATAAGTTCGATGGGTCGTCGGTATCAGCCGCTCCATCTTCGCGTCTTTGCGGGGCACGTAATAGACGGCGGGATAGTCGCTTTCCTCGAGGCGGATCGCGTCGCGGGTGTCGGCGATGACTTCGCCGTTGAAGGTCACCCGGACATGTTCGCCTGGTGCCGGCTCGTGGCAATGCGATGGTCAGGATGCTTCTTGTATCCGGGGCCACTGTTAGCGCTCATCGATGAACTCCTGAGGCTGGCAACTGAGCCGTCACACACGCGAAGGGCAGGAACCGTGCGCGGCGAAAACTATCCCTGCTGGCAGTGCGCCTCCAGCAATGGATGCATCCGGCATGTCGCGATGCGTCATGATGTACGGGATCGGAGGTTCAATGCTTCGGCCAAACCAGACTGCAAGGTACAAGGAGGGCGGCCGCCGGCCGGTTGATATGCGCGGGCTATGTTCGTTGATTCTCGTGTTCGTCCTGAACGCAGCCTTCGCGCAGACTCAGATATCGCCGATGGCGTTGGTCGGAAGGTGGTCGGCTTCGGCAATTGATCCAAGCGGAGCCACCATGGTGACCCACGTGGTCTTTACGCAGAACATGCATTTCTTTGCATCCTCGACCGTCGATGGCAAGACGTTCCTCGATTTTGACGGCACTTGGTCGGTGTCCGGGAACACGCTTGCTTGGCGCTATAGGACGAGTTCCGGGTCGACGCCTGTGCCGGAAACCACGGACACGGATGAAATCGTCTCCATTGATGCATCCAAGCTCGTACTGCGATCAAGTCTGTCCGGAAAACAGCAGGAATACATACGGGCTCGGTAAGGCGCTCGACTACCTCGCGCGCGAGTACGTTAAGTCGTAGCGGCGCCGCGCTACCGAGACGGCCTGGACTCGGTAATCCGTCACCGGTGCTGCGGCGCGCCAACCGGCCAACCGACGGTGTGCCAGGACCGTGGCGATCAGGGATTGTCGCTTGCGATCCGCTGAATTTCCGCCGCCTTATTCTGCTGCCACCACGTCAGCAGCGCCTCGAAGTCGCCGCCAAATTTGCGCTGCTTCACTGCTTCGTAGACGGCAGCACAGGTCGCGATGTCGGCGTTTGCGCGCGTGGTCGCCGCGTACTCGCAAACCCAGAAGGCTCGCTCGAGATCGGCCGTCCTTACGCTCGTGAGCTGCTGAACCGGCGCCTGTACGGCTGCCCTTGAACCGTCCTGTCCAAGGGCGCTGCCCACGAGGAGGGCGGCGAGCGCGGCGATGCAGAAAGAAGTCCCGTATTTGCTTTCGCGCTTGAACATGGTGGTTCTCCTTCGGGTGGAATCGACTGACGACGAAAGCAGTGTGCGGAGTTCGTCACGCCGCGACCATCCGACCGAGGTCCCGTTCCGCCCGAGTCCACGAGACCAAGGTCCCGGGACCGAGGTACCGTTGCGCGCGAGCGGGCGTAGATTGCGCACATGAAACGCCGCCCGATCGCGACGCGCTACGCTGCGCTGATCGTCGCCCTGCTTGCCGCAGCGCTGATCGCGAGCGGAACGCTCAAGGGCTGGGTCTCGAATCGTGACCGGATGGCGGCGCTCGAATTGCTGCAGAGGGAAAAGGCTCAGGCGGCCGCCGCGGAAGTCTCGCGCTGTGTCGCGGACTTGCCGCGCAGTCTCGAATGGGTCACTGTGGGCGCGCCCGCCGGCGCCGATGAGTTCGAGTTGCGGCGCCTGAAATTTCTCAGGCTGCCTGCGCCAGGAGCCGGTGATCACGACCGCGACGCTGGTCGATGCCGCGGGGCGCGAGCAGTTGCACGTTTCGCGCATCACGCCGGACCGCATCGCGAGCGGCGTCGATCTCTTCATCGCAGCGCACGGCGGCCGCACGGACCTCGGCAACGTGTACTTCGTCGCGGAGACCGAACCGTACTTGACGATCGCCGTGCCGAGCGCTGCGCGCGATGGTTCGGTGAGAATCCTGCGCCATCTTCGCGTGAATTGCGGCGCGGACCGTCGTCTATGACAGGTCGATGCCACGCCCTGCCCGCAGGCACTGATCTCACGTGCAGTGAGGCGCGCACCATCGTGTATGACAGGTGTCGACGGCACGACCTGCCGCAGGTGGCATTGCGCTGATTGGAGGCATGAATGCAGCGACTCCGACTTGCGCTAATCGCTGTCCTTGGCCTTTGTCTGCTGCGCCCCATTCCTGCGGCGGAAGCACAGCCCGTAGCGAAGGTCCACCGTATCGCCGTACTCGGCAACCAGGACAATCCGCCATGGGAGGGATTTCGGCGCGGACTGCGGGAGCTAGGCTATTTCGAAGGCCGCAACATCACGGTCGATTGGCGATGGTCGCAGGGCTTTCCGGATCGTCTGCCCACGCTCGCGCGCGAACTGGTTGCCCTCAAACCCGATGTCCTCGTCGTCTCCGGCTCGCAGGCGGCTCTGGCAGCCAAATCTGCGACAGGGACGCTTCCGATCGTGGCCGCTCTGACGCAGCATCCGGAACGACTCGGCCTGGTGTCGAGTCTGGCGCGACCAGGAAGCAACGTCACCGGGCTTAGCACGTATTCTCCGCAGCTCTCGGCAAAGAAGCTCGAACTCCTGAAGGAGGTCGTTCCCAACATTTACCGGGTAGCCGTCATCTGGAATCCAGCCAGTGAGTCTGAGCGGCTGCAGTTCCGGGACGTGACGGACGCTGCGGCAGCAGTCGGCGTGACGATCCAATCGATCGAGGTGCAGAGCCCTGATGAACTTCCGCGTGCCTTTTCAGAAATCCGTTCCAGCCGTGCCCAGGCCTTGATGGCTATCGGCAATCCGATCAACTTCAAGGGCCGAGAGCAACTTGCAGAGTTCGCTCTGAAGCATCGACTACCGAGCATCTTCGAAGAGGGACTCTTTGTCGAAGCCGGTGGGCTGATGTCGTACGGGCCGAGTTTCATCGACATGTTCCGCCGCGCCGCGACCTACGTCGACAAGATCTTGAAGGGTGCGACGCCGGCAGAGCTGCCCATCGAGCAGCCGACCCGATTCGAGTTGGTCATCAACCGCAATACCGCAACTGACCTCGGACTCCGCATCTCGCCCTCGGTTTTGTTGCGCGCCGATCGCGTGATCGACTAAATGCGCCTGACCCGACGCAACTTCAGCC
Source organism: uncultured beta proteobacterium (assembly GCA_963707445.1). GTDB lineage: Bacteria > Pseudomonadota > Gammaproteobacteria > Burkholderiales > Burkholderiaceae_F > JALORV01. The sequence goes on from CAVPPW010000003.1 coordinate 45,555, forward strand.
GGATTGCGGCAGTTGCCTGCCTCGGCAGTCTCGCTTCTTTGCCGCTGGCAGCACGCGGCCAGTCGGGAGGCAGGGTCTACCGAGTCGGAATCCTCGGCAACCAGGACAGTCCGCCGTGGGAAGGGTTTCGCCAGGCGCTGCACAAACTGGGTTATATCGACGGGCGCAATCTGCTCATCGAAGCGCGCTGGTCGGACGGATTCACGGAGCGGCTTCCTGCGCTCGCGGTCGAGCTGGTTCAGCAAAACGTCGACGTTATTGTCGCGTCCGGTAATCAGGCCACGATGGCTGCCAAGAACGCATCCAACACGATCCCGATCGTGATGGCGGTGTCCGGATATCCCGACGAGTTGGGTCTGGTGCAAAGTCTCGCCCGACCGGGCGGTAACGTGACCGGACTGAGTAACTTTGCTGCTCAGCTGCAGGGCAAGCGGTTCGAATTGTTGAGGGAAACCGCGCCGCAAGTGTCGCGCATCGCATGGTTCCGAAGCGCGACCAATCCGTTCGAGTCCTCCCTTGCGGAGAATCCAAACCTCGTGGCGATAGCAGAGGCTCTCGGAGTGACGTACCGCTTCGTCGAAGTCCGCAGCCCAGGCGACTTCCCGGCAGCCTTCGCTGCCGCAGTGGCAGGCAAAGCCGACGCGGTGATGGCATTTGGCAATCCGGTCACGTTTGCTGGCCGACGCTTGATCGCAGAGTTCGCGCTGAACCATCGGCTTCCGAGTATCTTCGAAGAACAGCTCTTCGTCGAAGCCGGTGGGCTAATGTCGTACGGACCAAGTTTCATCGATATGTTCCGCCGCGCCGCGATCTATGTTGACAGGATCTTCAAGGGTGCGAAACCGGCCGATCTTCCGATCGAGCAACCCACCAGTTTTGAGCTGATCATCAACTTGAAGACCGCAAGAGCTCTCGGCTTGGCGATTCCGCCAGCCGTATTGCTGCGAGCCGACAACGTGATCCGCTGAAACGGCCTCGGCCACGCACTAGCACCCGCTGCCATCCCTGCCAGGCCATAGGTCCCGTTGCGCCGGGTAACGCCCGGCGTAAATTGATGTCATGAGACGTCGCCCGATCGCAACCCGGTATGCGGTCCTTGTCGCCGCGCTGTTGACCATCGCGTTGGTGGTAAGCGGGGCCGTCGAGACATGGGTCTCGCACCGTGATCGGCAGGCAGTGCTCGAAGCGCTGCAACGGGAGAAGGCACAGGCTGCTGCGGATGCCGTGTCCCGCTTTGTCGCGGATGTTCAACGCAACCTGCAATGGGTGACTCTGGCTGCCCCTTCGGGATCCGCGAGCGAATTGCAACAGCGCCGGCTGGATTTCCTGAAGCTGCTGCGCCTGGAGCCATCGATCACCACGGCCACGCTGATCGATTCCGGAGGCCGCGAGCGCTTGCGCGTGTCACGGATCAAGACCGATCGGGTCGACAGTGGCGCCGACTTGTCGAGTGAAGCGGGTTTCATTGCGGCGCGCACAGGTCGGTGCATTTCGGCGATGTGCATTTCGTCGCCCAGACCGAACCCTACTTGACGATCGCCGTGCCGAGCGCGGCGCGCGACGGCTCGGTGGTGCTGGCCGACGTGAACCTCAAGTTCGTCCAGACCGTGGTGTCGCAAATCAGGGTTGGCACGACCGGGTCATGCCTACGTCGTCGATACCCACGGTCGGCTGGTGTCGCATCCCGACCTCAGCCTCGTACTGAAAATGACGGATTTGTCGCAGCTGCCTCAGGTTCGTGCCGCAACGATCCCCCAGCAAGCGTTGCAGGGCTTTGTCAGTGATGGCCAGGATCAGACGGGCGCGCCCGTCTTGGCGGCGTACGCGAAGATCGCTCCTCTTGATTGGGCCGTATTCGTCGAACAGCCGCGCGCCGAAGCAGTTGCACCGCTGTGGGAGTCGATCGGCGCAGCGCGCTGATCCTTGGCATCGCTTTGGTCGCGGCCATCGCCGCGGGTGTATTCGCTGCTCGCAGCGATGGTCGAACCGATCGGGGCACTGCGCCGCGGCGCGTTGCGCTTCGGCGCCGGCGATCTCTCGCATCGCATCGAGGTTGCCAGCGGTGACGAACTGGAGGAACTCGCCGCGCAGTTCAATGCGATGGCTGGCCAGTTGCGCGAAATCTATGCCAACCTCGAGCGGCGGGTGGCTGAGCGCACGCAGCGATTTGAACGAGCGAAACGCCGAGGTCACCGAAGCGCTCGAGCAACAGACCGCGATGGCAGAGATTCTGCGGGTGATCAGTGCCTCTCCAACCGATGCCAGACCGGTGTTCGAGACCATCGTTGGCAACACGACCCGACTGTGCGAGGCGAACTTCGGTGCGGTGTTCCTGCTCGAGCGAGAGCGGCTGTACGCACCAGCGCATGCCGAGACGACGCCGGCCTTTGCCGAATACATCGAGCAGGGATTCCCGGTGAATCGCGCGACCACGTCGGGCCGGGCCGCGCTCGAACGCAAGCCGGTGCAGATCATCGACGTTCTGACCGATCCGGAATTCGGCGTAACGCCGGCGCACCGTGCCGAGGGAGTCCGAACGGTCCTTTCGGTACCGATGCTGAGCAAAGGCGAAGTGATCGGTGTCATCAATGCGTGGCGGCGCGAGGTACGGCCCTTCTCGGACAAGCAGATCAGGCTGCTCGAAACATTTGCGCGCCAGGCCGTCATCGCGATCGACACCGTGCGGCTGTTCAACGAATTGGAAGCGCGCAACCGAGACCTTGCCGAAGCGCTCGAGCAGCAGACGGCAACGGCCGAAGTCCTCAGGGTAATCAGCTCATCACCGACCGAGGCCAGGCCTGTCTTTGAGACCATCGTCCGCAACGCAGCGCGCCTGTGCAACGCGAATTTCGCCTTTGTCATGCTCAATCACAGGGATGGCTGTCATTGGCGGCCCACACCGACTGCACGGCCGAGTTCGCGACCTTCCTCGAGCGGGGCTTTCCGGCGGATCGAGGGACGACGAGCGGCCGCGCAGCGATGGAGCGCCGACCGGTGCAGGTGCTTGACTTCCTGAATGACACCGATGTTCGCGTCACGCCGGAACATCGAGCCGAGAACATCCGGACGGTCCTCGCGGTGCCGATGCTGCGGGAGCACAGCGTGCGCGGCGTCATCGCGATCTGGCGGCGTGAAGTTCGTGCGTTCTCGGAAGAGCAGATCAAGCTGCTCGAAACCTTTGCCGATCAGGCCGTTATCGCCGTGGAGAACCTCCGGCTGTTCAACGAGATCCAGGAAACGAGCCGCCAGCTCGATCTCGCCAACCAGGCGAAGTCCCGATTCCTGGCCGCCGCCAGCCACGATCTGCGCCAGCCGATGCACGCGCTGTCGCTTTTTGTTGGTCAATTGCGCGCGAGCCGGACGTCCGCGGATCGGGGGGCCTTGGTGCAGCGGATCGAGGAAGCGGTCGGCAGCCTGTCGGCACTGCTCGACCAGCTGCTCGACCTGTCGAAGCTCGAAGCCGGCGCAGTGCAGGCGGTGCAGGAGGACTTCGCAATCGGGGACACGCTTGCAGCCATCGAAACTCAGTTTGCTCCGCTGGCGCGCGCGAAAGGCATCACGCTCCGCGTGCACGCGACGAGCGCGTGGGTGAGCAGCGATCCGCTGCTGGCGCAGCGCGTGCTGCTCAACCTGGTCGCGAATGCGATTCGCTACACGGAGCGCGGCGGCGTCCTGATCGGTTGCCGGCGCCGTGGCGACCGGCTGCGTATCGCGGTCTGGGATACCGGCTGCGGCATCCCCGACGACCGACGTGAGGACGTGTTTCGCGAGTTCGTGCAACTGGGCGAGCGGCGGCAGGCGGGCCCGGTGAACGAACGCAACAGGGGACTTGGGTTGGGCCTTGCAATCGTTTCGCGGCTGGCGGATCTGCTCGGCACGCACGTCGAGCTGGTCTCGAATGTAAGCCGCGGTTCGATGTTCGCATTCGATCTGCCAATGGGCCAGGCAGACGCAGTGCGCGCGCCGACGGCGGCCGCGCCGCTGCACATCGCGAGCCTGCGTGGCGTCTTCGCGCTAGTCGTCGACGACGACGAAGCGGCACGCACCGGCACTTGCGGCCTGCTGCAGAGCTGGGGCTGCCTGACGCTCGCGGCTGCGGGCGGCGACGATGCGATCGCTCAGTTGGCCGCGCACGATCGGCCGCCCGAACTGATTGTCTGCGACTATCGGCTGGCGAGCGAGGATGGCATCTCGGCGATCGCGCGCATCCGCGCGCAGATCGGCGAAACAGTGCCCGCGGTCCTCGTCACTGCGGACACCGCAGCATCGGTGCTGCAGGCCGCCCAGGCAGCAGGCGTTCCGTTGCTGCACAAGCCGGTTTCGCCGGTGAAGCTCCGGGCGCTCCTGACGCAGCTCCTCGGTTCGCGCGAGGAGAGGCGAGCGGCCTGACGGTGCCGCTCAGTCGATCACTTTGTCAACCCGCAGCAGGAGTTCCCGCGGCAGGGGCAGTCCAAGGGCGCGCGCGGTAACTGCATTGAGGATCAGTTCGAACCAGGACGAGCGTTCGACCGGACGATCCGCGGGCTTGGGCATCCTTCAGGATGCGCTCGACGTAGACCGGCAGCGCGCGGCGCCGGACATGACGGCAGCAATGACGAGCGGGTCGGCGCTTCATCTGGAATTGGCGCCGGACCCGCGCTCGGCCGGCAGATGCAGCCCGAGCCGGTTTACCGCGAGCACGGCTTGCGTGCGGCTGGTCACGTTGAGCGCCTTCATAATCGCGGTAATCTGGTTCTTCACCGTCGACTCGGCGATGTCGAGTTCGCGGCAGATCAGTTTGTTCGGCTTGCCCTTCATGATTAGTGCGAGGATCTGCGCCTGCCGCTCGGTGAGTCCGATCTCGGCGGGTGTCCTGCGCCCCACCGCGATCGGGGGCTCGACCAGTGCGTCGGCGGAGCCCAGGCCGAAGATCTCGGGCGGGATGTAGATGCCGCCGGCAAGCACGAGTTGCAGCGCGTTTCGCAGCACCTCGTTGCTCGACGACTTCGGGATGAAACCGAGCGCGCCATGGTCGAGCGCGCGCTTCACGTTCTCGCGATCCGAGGTCGCCGAGATCACGACCACGGAGATCGCCGGATGCTTCTCGCGCAGCGACTGCAGGACCGACAGCCCGTGCATGCGCGGCAGCGCGAGATCGAGAAGCACAAGGTCGAGGTCGGGCTCGCGCTCGATCGTCTCGAACGCCGCCTTAGGATCGGTTGCCTCGAGCACGGTCATGTCTGGTCCTAGTCCCGCAAGGACGCGCGCCAGCGCATCGCGGACTAACTCGTGATCGTCGACTATAAGGACCTTCATCACGCGGTCGGAGTCGCGATCATTCGATCACATGGTTCGCGCGCAGCGGAGTCGACTGCGCAATCTCGGGACCGGTCTCGCGTACAGCATTCAAACTGACATCGAGTTCGCATCGGATAATCATGCCCGGGTCGCAGAATACCCGCTCCTACCTCTGCGAACAGATCTGCGGCATGAACGCCAGGGTGAGTACCTTAGGGGTCGGCTGTCGTCAACTCGCGCAGCGCGATCACCTTTGCGAGCCGTGCCGAGAACGGTAACTCGGGACCGAAGGCCGGATCGACGCGGAGACCGCGATCACGTTAATGCGCGAAGTGCTGCATCAGCGACTGCGCGTACGCCGGCGCGGTCGGCTCGTGCATGAAGTAGACGAAGATCTGCGCGCCAGACGGTCGCTGCGAGGCGCGCCGCCCACTGCCGCAGGTCGTCGTCCGAATATTCCTCGAGCCGCAGCCGCACGTAGCCCCAGGCGCGGTCGTCACCAGCGGCGGCGGCGCGTTGTCCTCGCGCTCGGACAGGCACAGCGCCGCGCCGGCGCCTTCGCAGCGCGTCGTAGACGTCGTCGTCGAACCAGGTGTCGTTGCGGAATTCGAACGCGGCGCCGATGCCCGGCGGGCAGCAGCTGCAGGAACTCGGTCGAGGCGCGGCAGGTCCTTCTTCAGGTTCGGCGGCAGCTGGAACAGCACCGGCCCGCGCTTGGCGCCGAGCGCGGCGAGTTGTCCGGTAGAGATAGCCGACCGAATCGGCGCGCGTCCTCGGCCTTGAGCCGCGCGATGTGCGTGATGCGGCGCGACGCCTTGATCGCGAAGCGGAAGTGCTCGGGCGTGGTGGCGGCCCAGTCTCGAGCATCGTCGGTCCTGCGGCATCCGGTAGAAGGTGTTGTTGATCTCGACCGTCGGCAGCCGCTCGGCGTACCACGCGAGCATGTCCTCGGGCTTGATCTTCTCCGGATAGAAGGTGCCCTTCCACTCCTTGAAGGAATAGCCGCTCGCGCCGGCGAACAGTCTGCGTGCTTGATCATGGCATCGGCTGCTCCTAGAATCGCCGCATGGCCAAAGCCAAGCTCAGCGAATATTCGGCCAAGCGCAGCTTCACGGCCACCCCCGAGCCGCCGCCGGCGGTGCGCGCCAGCGCGCGGCGGGCCGCTGCTGTTCGTCGTGCAGCAGCACGCCGCGCGCCGGCTGCACTACGACTTCCGCCTCGAGTGCGACGGCGTGCTCAAGTCGTGGGCGGTGCCGAAGGGCCCGTCGCTCGATCCGGCCGAAAAGCGCCTCGCGGTGCCGACCGAGGACCACCCGTTCGACTACGCCTCGTTCGAAGGCGTGATCCCGCCGAGGCAGTACGGCGCCGGCGAGGTGATCGTCTGGGACTGCGGCGTCTACTCGCCCGACGAAGGCGGCGCGTACTGGTTCCACGATCGCGCGCGAGGCCGAGCGCCGAGGTGCGCGAGGGCCTCGCGAAGGGCAAGCTCAGCTTCCTGCTGCGCGGCGAGAAGCTCAAGGGCTCCTTCGCGCTGGTGCGCACGAAGGACGGCAAGCAGTGGCTGCTGATCAAGCACAAGGACCGCTTCGTGTCGACCGCCGACGTCACCGACGCAGAACCGCTCGGTGCTGTCCGGCGTGACGGTCGAGGACCTGAAGTTCGGTGCCGGCGCACCGCATCCCGCGCGGCGCGGCTCGTCGCCGACGGGCACGATCGAGCCGATGCCGGCGAAGCTGCGCCGATGCTCGCCGAGACCGCGCGACGCGCCGTTCAACCGCGCCGACTGGATGTGGGAGCCCAAGCTCGACGGCTATCGCGTGCTCGCGTTCATCGACGAGCGACGGCGTGCAGCTGCGCTCGCGGCGCGGCCTCGAGCTCGCCGCCGACATTTCCCGCAGCTCGCCGCGGAGCTCGCGCAGCAGGCCGTCGGACGGCATGATCCTCGACGGCGAGATCGTCGCGTTCGACGCCGACGGCAAGCCGTCGTTCAACGCGCTGCAGGACCGCGCGCAGCTGAAGACGCGAGCGCGAGATCGCGGCGGCCGACCGAGCGCGCCGGTCGTCTTCTACTGCTTCGACCTGCTGCACTTCGCCGGCATCGACCTGCGCGACGCGCCGTACGCGGACCGGCGCCGCTATCTCGCGCAATGCCTGCTGCCGTCGCCGCTGCGTGCAGCTCGTGCACGCGACCGAGGACGGCGTCGCGCTGCACGCCGCCGCGCTCGCGCAGCGGCTTCGAGGGCGTGGTCGGCAAGCGCAAGGACAGCCGCTACGAGCCGGGCAAGCGCTCGCGGCGCCTGGCTCAAGGTGAAGCCGACGCAAGAGCGCGCGATTTCGTCGATCGGCGGCTACACGCAGGGCAAGGGCTCGCGCGCGCCGCTCGGCGCGCTGCTGGTCGGCTACTGGGACGGCGGCAAGCTGCGCTACGCGTCGCACGTCGGCTCGGGCTTCGACGACGCGCACGCTCGCGCAGGTGCTCAAGGCGCGGCTGCGAGCCGCTGGAGACGAAGACCTGCCCGTTCGCCGAGAAGCCCGAGCTGCAACGGCCCGACGACCTGGGTCGAGCCCGAGCTCGTCGCCGAGGTGAAGTTCCAGAGCTGGACCGACGGACGGCCGTCTGCGCGCGCCGGTGTTCCTGCGGCTGCGCGACGACATCGATCCGAAGTCGGTGCGGCGCGCGGAGCCGGCGCGCGGCGCGCGCAGCCGCGCCGGCAGCCGCCGGCGACCGAGTCGACGACAGTCGTCGCGCAGCTCGCCAGCACGAAGGCGGCGCTCACGCTCGCGGTCGGCGCCGCACCGGATCCAGCTCACGCATCTCGACCGCGTCTACTGGCCGGCGGACCCGGCGCTGAAGCAGCCGGCGCTGCACCAAGCGCGACCTGCTGCGCTACCTCGCGCAGGTCTCGCCGCTACATGCTGCCGCATCTCGCCGACCGGCCGCTGACGATGATCCGCATGCCCGACGGCATCGGCGGCCAGCGGTTCTTCCAGAAGCACTGGGAGCAGGCGCGGCCCGAGTTCGTCGAGACGATCACCGTGTTCTCGGGCACAAGGACGAGCAGCCACGAGTACCTGCTGTGCAACAACCTGCCGACGCTGCTGTGGCTCGCGCAGTCCGGGCACGCTCGAGTTCCACGTCTGGCATTCGCGCGCGAAGCTCGGCGCCCGACGCGGCGATCGAAGAGCACCGACTACGCGAGCTCGCTCGAGGCGCTCGAAGCGTCGGTGCTGAACTATCCCGACTACGTGCTGTTCGACATCGATCCGTACATCTATTCGGGCAAGGAGGCGAAGGGCGCCGAGCCCGAGCTCAACACGGTGGCGTTCGAGAAGGGCAAGGAGGTCGCGTTCTGGCTGCGCGAGCTGCTGCAGAGCATGTCGCTCGAGCCGATCGTCAAGACCTCGGGCAAGACCGGGCTGCACGTGTTCGTGCCGATCGAGCGCACGATCGACTTCGACGCCGCGCGCCAGGTCTCCGAGCTGGTCGGCCGCCACCTGATGCGCCTGCACCCGAAGGACATCACGCATGGAGTGGAGCATGCCCAAGCGCACCGGCAAGATCTTCATGGACTACAACATGAACGTCCGCGGCAAGACGCTGAACGTCGCGTATTCGCCGCGCGGCGCGCCCGGCGCGCCGGTGTCGATGCCGCTGACGTGGGACGAGCTGGCAAGCGCCCATCCGCTCGACTTCCGCCTCACCAACGCGGCGCAGCGCCTGGCCGAAACGGGCGATCGCTGGCGCGACGCGCTGACGCGCAAGCAGAGCCTCGAGCGCGCTCTCGCGCAAGGTGACGCAGACGCGAAGCGACTACGCACGACCACGAACGATAGCGGGAGGCAGGCATGGCTGCACGATCGATCGGATCGCTGACCGTCTCCTTCGGGCTGGTGTCGATCCCGGTGAAGCTCTACTCGGCGACCGAGGCGAGCCAGCGCGATCTCCTTCAACCTGCTGCACAAGGCCTGCGGCTCGCGCCTGAAGCAGCAGTACCTCTGCCTGAAGGAAGAGATCCCGGTCGCGCGCGAGGACATGGTCAAGGGCTACGAGTTCGCGAAGGACCAGTACGTGATCTTCACGCCCGAGGAGCTGAAGGCGCTGGAGGAGGCGGGCACGCACATGGCCGAGATCACCGAGTTCGTGCCGATCGAAGTCGATCGACCCGGTGTACTTCGACAAGGCGTACTACCTCGCGCCCGACAAGGGCGGCGCCAAGCCGTACGCGCTGCTCGCGAGCGCGCTGCGCGAGTCGGAGCGCTGCGCGCTCGGCCGCTGGGCCGCGCGCGGCAAGCAGTACATCGTGATGATCCGCCCGGTCGACGACGGGCTGGTGATGCAGCAGCTGCTCTACGCCGACGAGGTGCGGTCGATCAAGGACATCGAGATTCCGAAGACCGACGTCAAGCCGACGCCGAGCTGAAGCTCGCGCAGCAGCTGATCGAGCAGCAGGCCTCCGAGACGTTCGATCCGGCCGCCTACACGGACGACGTGCGCGCGCGCATCGAGGCCGCGGTGCAGAAGAAGGTCGAAGGCCAGGAGATCACGATGGCCGAGGCGCCGGCCGCGCGGCGCGCAGGTCATCGACCTGATGGAAGCGCTGCGCGCGAGCCTGGCCAAGCAGGCGCCGGCGCCGTCGAAGGCGGCCGCAGCCAAGGCGCCTGCCGAAGCCCGCAAGCCCGCCGAAGCGCGCGCAGCGCGCCGAGGAAGCGCCGCACCCGCACCGCGCAAGGCGGCCAAGCGGTAGGCAAGCCCCGCAGGTGATGCACCCGTACGGCGTGCGCGACGTCGAGAAGCTGCTGCGCCTGCCGCGCAGCACGATCCGCTCGCTGATCGACGCCGGCTTCGTCATCGCCGGCGCGCGGGCCGCGCAACGCGTGGCGCTTCTCGTTCCAGGACCTGATCGTGCTGCGCACCGCGCAGGCGCTGGCCGAGGCGCAAGGTGCCGGCGCAAGCGCATCACGCGCTCGATGCGCGAACTGCGCCGGCACCTGCCCGACGCGATGCCGCTGTCCGGGCTTGCGATCTGCGCGGTCGGCGACCGCGTCGTCGTGCGCGAAGGCGCCAGCCGCTGGCAGGCCGAGTCCGGCCAGTACCTGCTGGCACTCGAAGGCGATCGGCGCGGGTGCGATCGCCATTGTCGAGCCGCGTTGCGCCCGAACCGACGCTCTCGGCCGCAGAGCTGTGCGAGCAGGCGATGGCGCTCGAAGAATCCGACACGGAGGAGGCGGTGCGCCTGTATGCGGCGGCGGTCGCTGCCGACGGCCGGCTCGCCGACGCCTACGTCAATCTCGGCCGGCTGCTGCACGAACTGGGCCGCGTCGCCGAAGCCGAGCGCATCTATCGCGCCGCGATCGATGCGGGACTCGACGAGCCGCTGCTCTCGTTCAACCTCGGCGTGCTGCTCGAGGACTGTGGCCGCAAGGCCGAAGCGCTGGACTCGTACGCGTCGGTGCTGCGTGTGAATCCGCGCCACATTGACGCGCTGCATAACGCCGCGCTGCTCGCCGACGAACTGGGCCGCGCGCAGGAGGCGATCCGCTACATGGCGCAGTACCGTCGGCTCGGCAGGTCGAAGTAGCCGTTCGGCACCTCCGGGTGCGTCAGTGCCCGGACTCGTGCACAAATCGTGCGCGGCATGTGGTGACCGACCGAGGCACCGGGCCAATTGGCGCAGCAGTCTGCCAGGCCGACTCCACCGCCCGACCGAGCAGGTCGCTGCGCAGTCGTCGCGGCGGCACGACGAAGAGTTGAGCGCTGCCGCGCCGGGTTGCGCTGACGAGGATCAGCCCGCGGCCCTTCACGTCGAATCGTTCGCCGGGTCGCAGGATCCAGTCGTCGCGCATGCCCTCCTGTGTGATCCACAGGTCGCCTCGATACGCGAAGATTGCGCTTCCCTTGGGCAGTCGTAGCGGCGTCGGGCTAGCATCGACTGCCAGCGGCGCACCGGCTCGGTCTGCAGTGATGATGATGTCGTTCATCGCGTTGACCTCCTGCTGATGTGCGACGAACTGTCGCGCGCCGGCGTGCCCTGGACAAACGAAATCTCGAAATGCGACGCATGAGTGACCGGAATGCATAGACGGGATCTCCCCGTATCGCTCGATCTGCTGCTCGGTTTCGAGGCCGCGGCACGATCGCTTTCGTTCACGTCCGCGGCCGCGCGAACTCCATCTGACACAGTCGGCGATCAGCAGGCAGGTGCAGCAGCTCGAGGAGCAGCTGGGCGTGAAGCTGTTCGAACGCCGCACGCGCGCGCTGGTGCTGACCGAAGCGGGCGATCGCTACTACCGCGACGTGTCAAAAGCGCTGAACCAGTTGCGCGAGGCGACTGTCGCGATACGCGCGCAAACGGCGCCGGTCGTGCGCGTGACGACGACGCTGACCTTCGCCTCGCAGTGGCTCGTGCCACGGCTGGCCTCATTCCAAAAGGAGCATCCGGAGATCGCGGTGCACGTCGTCGCCGACAACATAGTGCGCGACCTCGAACGAAATTCACTCGACGTTGCGCTGCGCTATTGCCCGGCGGAGGCGGCCGGCCCCAATGCCGAACGACTTTTCGGTGAGCAGGTAGCGCCGGTCGCCGCGCCCGCCCTTTTAAAAGGGCTGCAAATACGCGGCGTGGAAGACCTGCTGCGGTTGCCGCTGATCGAATTCGAGGATACGAGCGGCCTGGCACCGTGGCTGTCCTGGAAAGTCTGGTCCGAAGCGATGGGGATCGCCCGACCGCACATGAACAGTGGACTTTCGTTCAGTCATTACGACCAGGTCGTGCAGGCCGCCGTCTCGGGACAGGGTGTTGCGCTGGGTCGCTTTCCGCTGCTCGACCCGCTCGTCGCTGAGCGGCGCCTCGCGCTGCCGCTGAAGGGCCGGCAGTACGCGACGCTCGCGCGTCGCGCCTACTGGCTGGTCACCGCCGCAGCGGCCGCGCAGCGCCCGGAGGTCGAGACCTTTTGCGCGTGGATGCGCGACCAGGTATCGGCGCAGATCGCGTCAACCTGAACCAAGTCGTACTGACGCGAGGGCGCTGACGCCCGCAACCTTCGCCGTCACATTCATCGCTGACTGCTGGACACCGACTCCGAATCGGCCTTCGCGCACCGCAGCCTGGCGATGCGGAGGCTGTGCGCCGTCACTCGACCGGCGGCGCGTACACAGGCTGCGCGTAAGTAATGATGTTGAGCCACGCGCCCTGCGGATCGCCGATCACCGCGAAGCGGCCGACGCCGGGGATATCGGCCGGCCCGTGCAGCAGACGGCCGCCCAGCGCCTTCGCCTGACGGGCGCATTCATCGACGTCGTTGACGGTGACATAGCAGCACCAGGACGGCGGCATACCGCCGGCCGCGGCTTCGGGCGGCATCTTCATGATGCCGCCGACCGAAGTGCCCTCGGTCTTGACGACGTGATAGTCGCCTTGCGCCATCGGCATTTTCTCGAGGGTCCAGCCAAAGAGCTGCTGATAGAAGCTCAGCGCGGCCTGCGGGTCGCTCGTCATCAGTTCGCTCCAGCTGAACGCACCATGTGTCTTGTACGCGTCCATCGTGCCCTCCATTGCGCATCTGTGCCGCAAACGCAAGTTTAGGGTGACGCGGAAAAGTTTGCGCCGCTATCAAGCCGCAGGCGCTCGGGTTGTGACCGCGTAAATTCGCCTGCCACATTTCACCGACATCCGATGCGCACCGGCTAGCCCGTCTGCATTGCCGCACAGGCACCAGGGTTGCCCGCATCGCGTACTCAGGACCGGGAAAAGGGAAAGACGCCGATGCCGCAGCGCGCGTGCGGAACCGCGCAGACATGGCAGCAAGGCGCCTAGACTGCTGGCCCGGAGCGCCGTATTGCCCACACCCTGAGTAGTTCGATGGATTCGCTTGCCGTCACGGTCCGACCGCTGACTCCGTCCCGCTGGCGCGACCTCGAGGCTGTGTTCGGGGCACGCGGCTGTTCGGTCGCGCGTGGCTGCTGGTGCATGTTCTATCGTGAAAGCGGCCGGCAGTCCGTGCCGGCCGGCACTCGTCTTGCCGACCTGCGGCGGCGGCGGATGCAGACGCTCTGTGCGGCGGGACCGCCGCCAGGACTGATCGCCTATGCGCAAGGCCAGCCGGTCGGCTGGGTGACACTCGGCCCGCGCCAGGATTTCCTGCGGCTCGCCCGCTCTCCCGTGATGAAGCCCGTCGATGACGCGCCGGTGTGGTCGGTCGTCTGCTTCGTGGTTCCGACGGAGTATCGCAAGCGTGGCGTCGCCGCCGCGCTACTGGAGGCTGCGGTGGCGTACGCGGCCCGGCGTGGCGCACGCGTTGTCGAAGCCTATCCGGTCGACCGCGCAACGCGTGCTCCGGACGATGCGCTCTGGTTTGGCACGAAGTCGATGTTCGACAAGGCAGGCTTCACCGAAGTCGCGCGTCGGCGGCCTCAACGGCCGGTGATGCGCATCGAACTGCAAAAGTCGGCGCGCTGAATCGGCGCGACAGGACGCCGGCCGCGTGCGCCCCCGGCGGTATACCGACGCTGTAGCGATGCGGATTAGTGGGCTCGCCCCGCGGCGCGCTGCACGCATTCGGCCGCCCGCCGCGCGAGCAGCAGCTGTTCCGTGCGGTTGCGCGTCATCGACGCGGCCCGTTCGAATTCCCTGCGAGCTTCGTCGAGCTTGCCGAGCTTGAACAGCAGGTCGCCGCGCACGCTCGGCAGCAGGTGATACTGCGCAAGCTGCGGGTCGGCGCGCAGCGCGTCAGCGGCTTCGAGCCCGGCTGCCGGGCCGTAGGCCATCGACAACGCGACCGCGCGATTCAGTTCGACGATCGGCGACGGCGCAGTCTGCGCCAGTGCGTCGTAGAGCGCGACGATGCGCGGCCAGTCGGTTGCATCAGACGTCGGAGCGCGCGCGTGACACGCCGCGATCGCCGCCTGCAGCGCATATGGCCCGAGCCCCGGGCCCCCGGCGCGCTGCACCAGCGCTTCAGCATGTTCGAGCGCCGCCAGGCCGCGGCGGATCAGAAGCTGGTCCCAGTGCGAGCGGTCCTGGTCGAGCAAGCAGGATCGGTTCGCCGCCCGGCGCGGTCCGCGCCCGCAGCCGCGACGCCTGTATCTCCATCAAGGAGACGAGGCCGTGCACTTCGGGTTCGTCCTGCGCGAGGCCGGCGAGGATGCGACCGAGTCGCAGCGCTTCGTCGCATAGTGCGGGCCGCATCCAGTCATCGCCGGCGGTGGCGGCATAGCCTTCGTTGAAGATCAGGTAGATCACCTCGAGGACCGAGGCGAGCCGCGCCGCGAGTTCGGCCGGCGCAGGCACCTCGAACGGCGCGCGCGACTCGGCCAGCGTGCGTTTGGCGCGCACGATCCGCTGCGCGATCGTCGGTTCGGGCACGAGAAACGCGCGCGCGATCTCGTCGGTGGTCAGGCCGCCGAGCAGCCGCAGCGTCAGCGCCAATCGGGCCTCGCGCGAGAGCACCGGGTGGCAGGCGATGAAGATCAGCCGCAATAAATCATCGCCGATCGGCTCATCAAAGGCGCGCTCGATGGCTGCGTCCAGGTCCGGCGCAGCGTCGATCAGCTGATTCTCGATTTCGTAGGTGAGAGCGTCAGCCTTGCGCGCGTGCAATTCGCGGCGCCGGATCAGGTCGATGGCGCGATGCTTCGCGGCCGCGGTGAGCCAGGCCGCGGGGTTGTCCGGAACGCCGCTTGCGGGCCACTGCTCGAGCGCGGCGACGAGCGCGTCCTGCGCCAGCTCCTCGGCCAGGCCGACGTCGCGAAGCACGCGCGCCAGCGCGCCGATGATGCGGGCCGACTCCATGCGCCAGACCGCTTCGATCGTGCGATGGATCGCGTCGGTCGTCATGCGCCGCGCGACCCGGCCCGGCTCAGGTGAAGCACGGGCCGAGCTCGCGCACTTCGACCGTCGCCCAGCGCGCAGCCGGGCATTCGGCCGCGATTTCTACCGCCTGCGCGCGGGTCGGAACGTCGAGCAGAAAAAAGCCGCCCACCATTTCCTTCGCTTCGGCAAAAGGCCCGTCGACGAGCGTGCGTCGGCCGCCGCGCTCGCTGACGCGCACGGCGGCCTCGTCGCTGCGCAGCGACTGCGCCGCGACGAGTACACCGCGCGCCTTCAGCCCGTCGGCGAATTGCAGCATGCTGTCGTAGAGTCCGCGGCCCTCGTCTTCGCTGCGCTCGCGCCGCTGGCCCACGGGCTCGACGATCAGCAACATGTAGCTCATGATTTCCTCGTCAGCTGGGGACGGTGACCATCCAGCCGACGCCGAAGCGGTCGGTCAGCATCCCGAAGCACGGTGACCAGAAGGTCTTGCCGAGCGGCATCGTCACCTTGCCGCCATCGGCGAGCGCGTCGAACATGCGACGCGCCGCCGCCTCGTCCTTCGCAGTCAGCGACAGCGAAAAGCCGTTGAACTGCGGCTTGCCCGAGCAGAATCCGTCCGACAGCATGACTTCGGTGTCGCCAAGCTTGAACGAGGCGTGCATCACCTTGTTCTCGCTGCCCGGTGGCAGCGTGCCCGGAGGCGGCGACTCGGGCGCCTCGCGGTTGCGCATCAGCATGCTGACCTGCGTGCCGGTCGCCTTGGTGTAGAACGTCAGCGCCTCCTCGGCGCGGCCTTCGAAGAAAAGATAGGGTTGCACGTTCATCGGGTGTCCTTTCAGTCAGCGTGCCGCGGCCTGCAACGCGGCAATGTCGATCTTCTTCATCTTCATCACGGCGGCCATCACGCGATCGGCGTTCGGCCCGGTCATCAGCTGCTCGATGATGCTCGGCACGATCTGCCATGACAGTCCGTAGCGATCCTTGAGCCAGCCGCACTGCTGTGCGCGCGCATCGCCGCCCGCGCCGAGCGTGTTCCAGTAATGGTCGACTTCCTCCTGAGTGTCGCAATTGACGACGAACGAGACCGCCTCGGTGAACTTGAACACCGGGCCGCCATTGAGTCCCATGAACGCCTGGCCGTCGAGATCGAAGGTCACGACCATGACCGAGCCGGCCGGCCGCCGATGCACCTCGAATCCCGCTTCGCCATAGCGCGAGATCGTCTTGATGCGCGAGTTCGGGAAGAGCGAAACGTAAAAGTTCGCGGCGGGCTCGGCCTCGCTGTCGAACCACAGGCAAGGCGTGATGCGATGGATGCGTGCCATGGCAGTCTCCTAAGCGGTCTGCTTCTGGGCCTTCGCGCGGCGTTCCATCTCGGCGCGCTGCCGCTCTTCCTGCTCGCGCAGTTCCGGCGTGAATTCAGCGCCGAAGTCCTCGGCCTCGAATACCGGCCGCAGTTCGAGCTCGGCGCCGCCGTCAAATGGGGCCCGCTTGATCCATTCGACCGCCTCTTCCAGCGACTTCACCTGCCAGAGCCAGAATCCGGCGATCAGTTCCTTGGTCTCGGCAAACGGTCCATCGATCACCGTGCGCTTGCTGCCCTCGAAGCGCACGCGCTTGCCGCGCGCTGTCGGGTGCAGTCCCTCGCCCGCGAGCATCACGCCGGCCTTCACCAGTTGCTCGTTGAAGTTGCCCATTGCGGCCAGGACTTCCTGGCTCGGCATCTGCCCTGCTTCGGATTCCGCATTGGCCTTGACGATCACCATTACACGCATGACTTGCTCCTTGAGTGGGTGCGCGGGCTAAAACTGGCCCGCGTAATGTGACGTCGAATGAGAGTTGCAGCAATCGACAAACCCTCATCGTCCGCGGTGTTACGGCGTCGGCTTCAGCCGCCGCTCAGCGCCTGCACGATGCACACTTCGTCGGTCGGCCGAACCGCAAGGCCGAGGTCGAAGGTCGGCTCACCGTTGACGAAGAAGCGGACATGGCGCCGCATGCGGTCCTGCTCGTCGATCATCCGGAAGCGAATGCCCGGATACTGCCGATCGAGGTCGGTCAGCAGCGCGCCGAGGGTTGCACCTTCGGCATCGACATGCGCGCGACCGGTATACGACAGCAGCGGACTCGGGATCAGGACCTTCATCGAGTCACTTACGCCGGTTCCGCGATCTCCACCGAGTAAATTTCGGGCAGGTGCCGCGCGATGCACTGCCACTGGGCGCCTTCGTCGCGGCTCATCCACAGCTCGCCGCCCGACGTACCGAAATACAGTCCCACCGGGTCGCGCGCGTCGCCCGCCATCGCCTGCCGCTTGACTGTCCACCAGGCCTGCGCCTCGCGGCATGCCCTGATCCTGGCGCTGCCATGTCTTGCCGCCGTTGCGGGTCCTGTACACCGCCGGCCTGCCGTCGATGCTGGTGCGCGGCCATACGGTCTGACCGTCCATCGGCAACACCCAGCAGGTGTCATCGTCGCGCGGATGCACGACCATGTTGAAGCCGACGTCGCCCACGGTCTTCGGCATGTTGCGGCCGATGCGCACCCAGGTGTTCGATGGACGATCGATGCGGTAGATGCCGCAGTGATTCTGCTGGTACAGGCGGTCGGGGTTGCTCGGGGCAACACGAATGCAGTGCGGGTCGTGCACCGTCGGGTCGTTCTTCGGAAAGCCCTCGACGACGTCGAGCCCATCGATCAGCAGACTGAACGTCTGGCCGCCGTCGGTGGACTCGTGCACGCCGCCGCCCGACATGCCGAGATAGATGTGCTTCGGGTCACGCGGGTCGACGATGATCGAGTGCATCTTCGGCCCGTCGGGCGTTCCGTCCTGCACCGTACCCATCCACGCGATGTACCGCGGATCATCGTTGATCGGCGAGGCGCCGCGCCAGGTGACACCGCCGTCGTCACTGCGGAACAGGCCCTGTGGCGATGTGCCGGCATACCAGACCCCGGGCTCGTTCGCGTGCGCCGGTGTCAGCCAGAAGGTGCTATCGACGACTCGGCCCTTGCCGTCGTCGCGCTTCGCGAACGCGGGCGGCTGCTGCGCCTCCTTCCAGGTCTTGCCGAGATCGGTCGAGCGGAAGACGGTCGGCCCGAGGTGGCCGGTCTTGGCGGCGGCGAGCAGCGTGCGTCCGTCGCGTGGATCGAGCACGACATGCTGGATGATCTGGCCGAGAAAGTGCGGCCCATCGATGCGCCAGTTGCGCCTGGTCGCGTCGCCGTGGAACAGCCACGTGCCCTTGCGCGTCGCGACGAGTACGGTCGGACCGCGCTTGGCCGGACTTCGCGTCGTGCGCCGCGCATTTTTCTTCGTGCTGCGCGTTGCGGACTTTCTGATGCGGCTGGCAGTCCCTTTCGCGGACTTCGCAGCCTTTTTCTTGGCAGTAGACATGGGTCCTCCATCGCAGGGC
This sequence comes from uncultured beta proteobacterium, assembly GCA_963707445.1. Classification (GTDB taxonomy): domain Bacteria; phylum Pseudomonadota; class Gammaproteobacteria; order Burkholderiales; family Burkholderiaceae_F; genus JALORV01. The sequence goes on from CAVPPW010000003.1 coordinate 64,057, forward strand.
CGAAACGATAGGCGCGAACCGGGCCGATGTCAGCGTCGGGCGACGAGATTTGCCCCGATCGGCGCCGGTTCGTTCCTGGCACGTCGAACGGGACGCGCCCGGATCGACATCCGGGCGCAAATTTTTTTCGCTCTCGGCGCTCAGGCGCCGGCGGCTTCCCGCTCGAGCAGCGCCCGCTTGCGCTCGACGCCCCAGCGATAGCCCGCAAGGGCGCCGTTGGCACGGACCACCCGATGGCACGGGATCGCCACGGCGACCGGGTTCGACGCGACCGCGTGCGCGACCGCGCGGACCGCGCTCGGTGCACCGATCCGGCGCGCGATCTCCGAGTAGCTGGTGGTCCGGCCGGCGGGAATCGCGCGCAGCGCCTGCCAGACGCGGTGCTGGAACGCGGTTCCGCGGACGTCGAGCGGAAGGTCGAGGGTCTGTCCTGGGGACTCCACCAGGCCAACGACGCGAGCGACCATGCGCTCGAATTCGGCATCACCGCCGATCAGTTCGGCGCGCGGAAAGCGGTCCTGCAGATCGCGCGCGAGAGCGTCCGGATCATCGCCGAGCAGGATCGCGCAGACGCCATGTTCGCTCGCCGCCACCAAAATGGCGCCGAGTGAACACTGGCCGATCGCGAATCGGATCCGCATCCGTTCGCCGCCGGCGCGATAGCGACTCGGCGTCATGCCGAGGAGCGCCGGCGCCTGGTCATAGAAGCGACCGCTCGAGTTGAAGCCGGCGCCGTAGATCGCGTCGGTCACGCGCTCGGCGCGGCCTAGGCTGGCATGCAAACGGCGCGAGCGATGGGCATCCGCGTACTGCTTCGGCGTGACGCCGGTGGCCGCCTTGAAGATCCGATGCAGGTGGAACGGACTCAGGCCGGCACGCTGCGCGAGCGCCGTCAACGTCGGCGGCGACTCCGCGGCCTCGATGTGGCGGCACAGCGCGGTCACGAGGTCGGCGCGCGGATCGGCGCTGCCGGTGCGGTCAGGACGACAGCGCCGGCACGGGACGAAAGCCGGCATGTTTCGCGTCGGCCGCGCTATCGAAGAACTCGACGTTCTCCGGACGCGCGCGGCGTGACGCGCACGAGGGCCGGCAAAAGACGCCGGTCGTGCGCACCGCATAGACAAAGCTGCCGTCGGCGGCCGCGTTCCGGGCCATGACCGACGCCCATCTTGGATCGCTCGCCGTACGAGCCGCGCGGCGCTCGCGTGTCGTCATCGTCTTCACTCGCTGCTCCGATCATCTTATCGATGGATGCAGCGTAAGTGGGACGATGCTTCGAAGGCACTCCGCGGCTTGCGGTCGAATCCGGGATCCGTCCGCGCCGGCAATCATCCGCACTTGTGACGCGGAAATGAAAAACGCGCCGGGGCAGAGCATGCTCCCGGCGCGTCGGGGGAAGACGAATTACTGGCCGATGCGGCGGCGCAGGCGACCCAGGGCGGCGAGCCCGGCAAGACCGAAGACCGCGCCGAGACCGAGCGCGCCGTCCGCCACCGTCCTTGGAGTCGTCGGTGCCCGACGCGGAAGCCGCGCTGGCGATCGCCGTACCTTCAAGTGTGATGTCGCGCGACGGAACGTTGTTTTCGAACTTGATCGACCAAGTCTCCGTGCGCACTCCCGACGCCAGCGGGGCAAAGCGAACCCCGAACGAGCAGCTGGTACCAGGCTCCAGTCTGTAGCCGGGCACGCAGTTGGTGCTGCCCTGTGGGGCGATCGTCGAGGCGAATTCGCTGGGCTTGCCCGCCGGCGGCACGAAGGCCGGCGTCGCGAACTTGACCGCTGCCGACGTGCTGTTGGTCACGAGCACGCCGCTGGTCGCGCTTTCCTTGCCGATCTCGATACTGTTGAAGCGGGCCACATCCGGGGATCGTCGTCGGCGTTGTGCTCGGCGGTGCCGGCGCGCTGGCGCAGGCGCGGGTGCAGGCGCTGGCGTGCCCGGTGGCAGGGTCAGCGGCGGCGGCGGTGGGGCGGCCTGTCGCGCCCGCGATGTAGGACGCCACGTCAGCGCGCATCTGCGGCGTCCAGACGGCGTACTGATTCATGCTCTTCGAGTTGCCGGGCGCGGCGATCGCGGCGCTCATCCTTGCAACGATGATGGCGGCATCCGTCCCCTCGCGGATGTTGAAGATGTTGGCCGCACCGTGGCAGTTCTCGCAGGCCAGTGGCACGCCGTTGGGAATCGCAACCGGTGTCTTGTACAGCGTCGCGCCAGTTGTCGGATTGCCGACCTGCGCCAGCGCCGATCCGCTCAATCCGACCACGGCGAGCGCCGCGACCGTGGGCGGCAGTGACCGCAGGTGAAACAGCGATTTTCGATTCGACATGGCAGGCTCGCAGCGTTGGAGTCTTGGACAGGCAGTCTATGGAGAGCGGGCCTGTTTTTCCCTCGTACAAACGTCGTAACGCGAACCGACCGAACGCATGAGCCAATCCCCTCGATCCGCGACGCGGCGGTGGTCCCGCCGCGCGGCCGGGGGCTACCCGCGCCGGTCCGCCGTCCTTATCCTGCACGTCCCGCCTTGATCGACAGGAAACGCCATGTCAGCACTTGCTCTTGTGCGGAAGACCGTCTTTGCTTTGGCCGCTCTGTCGGCTCTGGCTCGGGCCGAGCCAGTCGTTGCGGCCGCCCCGGTGGCCAAGAGCCAGCCGGGCCACTACCGGATGATGCTCGGCGACTTCGAAGTGACCGCGCTTTCCGACGGCACCGTAGACCTGCAGATCGCGCAGCTGCTGACCAACACGACTCCTGCCCGGGTGGCGCGGGCGCTCGTCGCGCCAATACCTGCAGGACCCCGTCGAGACCTCGGTCAACGCCTATCTGATCAACACCGGGTCGAAGCTCGTCATGGTCGACGCCGGTTCAGGCAGCCTGTTCGGCCCGACTCTCGGCAAGCTGGTGGCGAACCTGCGCGCGGCGGGTTACCAGCCGGAGCAGGTCGACGAGATCTACATCACCCACATGCACGCGGATCACGTGGGCGGCCTGACTGCCGACGGCAAGGCGGTTTTTGCGAATGCGATCGTGCGGGCTGACCAGCGCGAGGCCGACTACTGGCTCAGTCCGAAGAATCTCGCGGCCGCGCCGGCCGATGCGAAGTCGTTCTTCGAGGGCGCGATGGCGTCGATGCGTCCCTATGTCGATGCGGGCCGGTTCCGCGCGTTCGATGGCGATACCGAGTTGGTCCCGGGCGTGCGCGCGCTGGCGGCGCGCGGTCATACGCCGGGACACGCGGTGTTCGTCGTCGAGAGCCGCGGGCAGAGGCTTGTGCTCTGGGGCGACCTGATGCACGTCGCTGCCGTGCAGTTTCCTGAGCCGTCGGTGACGATCAAGTTCGATACCGATTCGAAGGCCGCAGCGGTACAGCGCAAGAAGGCCTTCGCCGCAGCGGCCAAACAGGGGCAGTGGGTCGGCGCCTCGCATCTGCCCTTTCCGGGGCTGGGCCATCTGCGTCCCGACGGCAGCGGTTACGACTGGATCCCCGCGAACTACAGCGTGCCGCGCTGATAACAGGCAGCAAGTCGAGTCCTAGCGAACACTAAAAGCCGTGCGTCAATTGTCCGATGCTCCCGCGCCGAGGGCGCGTGTTGAGCTCGATGAAGCGGACGACGTGCGTTCAATGAGCTAACGCAGGCCGACGCGTCTGAAGTTTGTCAGCGGCGCGGTGATGATCGATCTTCGTGTCTACGCATCGCCTTCGCTTGATCCCGCGCTTGCGGTACGCAGCCACACGCAATGCCGCTGCGGCGGACGGCGGCCCTCTGGACAGGCGATGCAGCGTGGCTATCCTGTGTCTGCATGAGCAGCCTGACAGAACCGCTGATCGTCGACGTCGTCTCCGACGTCGTCTGTCCGTGGTGTTATGTCGGCAAGCGGCGCCTCGACGCCGCGCTCGCTGGACGTACCGGTGGCAAGACAACCGTGCGCTGGCATCCGTTCCAGCTGAATCCGGATATTCCGCGCGGCGGTGCTGACCGGCGCAGTTATCTCGACCAAAAGTTCGGGGGCCCGGAGCGGATGCGTGAGACGCAGGAGCGCCTCGAGGCGGCCGGACGCGATACCGGCGTCTGGTTCGAGTTCGAAAGAATCGACCGCCAACCCAACACGCTCGACGCCCATCGCCTGATCGCATGGTCGCAGAAGGTGAGACCGGCGCTGACCCATGATCTCGTCGAGAATCTCTTCCGGGCTTATTTCACGCAGGGCGTCGACGTCGGCAATATCGAGGAACTCGCCCGCATCGCAGGCCTCTCGGGGTTCGATGCGTTCCGCGCGAAGGCGCTGCTGACCTCGGACGAAGGTAGCGCGGCAATTGCGGCCGCCGAGCGCCGGGCACACGCACTCGGCGTCACCGGGGTGCCGCTGTTCATCTTCAACCAGCGGGTCGCGGTGTCCGGTGCCCAGCACGCCAAAGTGCTGCGCGAGGCGATGACGCAGAGCGAGGTCGCGACGATCACGCGCTGAGGCACCGCGGCAGCAATGCACGCGGGCCGGCTGAACTTCCCCTTCTACACTGGCACGTCTTGCTTCGCCTGCGACGTGCGGAAATTTTGCAACACTCCAGCTCGCGGCGCCGCTGTTCGTGACGTGCGCGCACTGATGCGTGCAGCGCCAAGAGCGTGCTAGACCACTTCGGCGGTCACGTCTTGGCTGCTGCAACTTCCGCCACCTCAGCTACGCTTCGCCCCTCGATTCCCGGCCGCGGCCGGGTCTTTGTTTGTTCGCCGTGAAGTCGCCAATCCTTTTGCTGCCGCACGCCTGGCGGCAGCGCCTGTCGCTTGCCGCCGACGACCTGCTGCGCGACGCGACGTATCGCCGCCTCTGGACGTCGATCTTCATCAGTTCATTCGGCGCGCAGGTGACGATGCTCGCACTGCCGCTGACGGCGGCGGTGCTGCTGCACGCCACGCCGACGCAGATGGGCGTGCTGACGGCGATGGAGGTGGTGCCGTTCGTGCTGTTTTCGCTGCCGGCGGGCGTGTGGCTCGACCGCGTGCGCAAGCTGCCGGTGTACGTCTGGGGCGAAGCATTGCTGGCGCTCTTCGTCGCCAGCGTCCCGCTCGCCTGGTGGGCCGGCTGGCTGTCGATCAACTGGCTCTATGTCGTCGGCTTCGCGATCGGCACGGTCTACACGATTGCCGGCAGCGCGGCGCAGATCGTGCTGACGCAGATCGTGCCGCGCGAGCGATTGGTCGAAGCACATGCCAAGAACGCACTCGCCAGCTCGTCGGCAGAGGTCGCGGGGCCCGGCATGGCGGGCGCATTGATCAAGCTGGTCGGCGCACCGCTCGCGCTGCTCGCCGATGCGGTGCTGCTGCTGGTGTCGGCGCTGATCCTGCGCGGCATCCGCGTGACCGAAGGGCCCCTGCATGTCGCGAGCGAGTTCTGGCCGGCCCTGCGCGCGGGCATGCGCTTCGTCGCCGACCATCGGCTGCTGGTGACGATGGCGCTGATCGTCGGTGGCTGGCAGATGTGCCATCAGGCCGCGCTGGTCGTCCAGATCCTGTTCGCGACCCGCACGCTCGGACTGTCCGAGGGGGGCGTCGGCCTGGCGTATATCGCGCTGGGCGTCGGCACCATCGTCACGAGCACCGTGGGCAACCGAGTCTCGCGTCGGTTCGGGCCCGGACCCGACGCTCGTGCTCGGCTTCGCGATCTGCGGCGTCGGCTGGCTGCTGGGGGCCGCGGCGCCGCCATCGCCGGTCGGCATCGCGATGTTCGGCGCGATGCTCATGCTGTTCGGCGTCGGTGCCGTGCTGATCTTCATCACCTTCCTCTCGTTGCGGCAGTCGGTCACGCCCGCGCCGCTGCTGGGCCGGATGACCAGCACGATGCGCTGGCTGATCCTGCTGCCGGCCGGGCCGGGTGCACTGCTCGGCGGATGGCTGGGCGAGCATCTCGGCCTGCGCGCCGCGCTCGCATTCGCCGGCTGCACGGTGCTGCTGATCGCGTACGTGGCGTGGCGGCAGCCGGTCATCCGCGAAACGCGCGTGCTGCCGGCCGTCAAGGACGACGCGGGCCTCGCACCTTCGGGCAGCGCGCCCTGAGGTCGGCGTTCGGCCCTGACTGCGACGCCTTCAGCAGTCGCAGTTGCGGTTTCGTCGCAGCAAATGCCGGGCTGCCGCGCATGGCACTACCGTCGGCTCTGCATGAGCGCATTGGGTCCGATGAGAATCGTCGTCGCAATCCTGCTGGGCGCCGTCGCCAGCGCTGCCGTCTTGGCGGCAGATCGCTCGGCCGAGCTAACCCAGCTCGTCGCGACGGAACGCGAGTTCGCGGCTCGGGCGCAACAGGTCAACGCTCGCCAAGCCTTTGTCGAATACTTCGCGGCCGACGCGATCCTGTTCACTCCATTTGCGACGCCCGCGTTTCCCGGATTGCGCGAGGGTCCCGACTGGGGCGTCGACATCCAGTGGCGACCGGTTGCCGCAGCGATCTCGGGCGCTGCCGACATGGGTTTCACCACTGGACCCACCGAATACCGTCGCGCGCCCGCCGAGGCTCCGCTGCGCTATGGCCACTACACCTCGGTGTGGCAGCGCCAGCAGGACGGGCGCTATCGCGTCCTCATCGACATCGGGATATCCCACGCTGCCCCGCAGACGCGCGTCGACGACTGGTCGTTGCGCCAGGCCGCGCCGGCACTGCCGGCGCGGGATGCACGCGAGCAGGCCGCAGCGGCCGCCACTTTGCGGGCGCTCGACATGCACACGGGAGCGCTGCGCGCGGTGCGACCGCGACCGCATTGGCCCGCGTGATCGCCGACGATGCTCGGCTGCATCTCAGCGGCCAGATACCGGTCGGTCGGTCGCGCCGCAGCGCTGGCGTTGCTCGAGGCGCTGGACCATCGGTACGAATGGTCACCGGAGGGCGCGGCGGTGGCCGAGTCTCGGGGACTTCGGCTTCACTTACGGCCGCGGCCGCTGGCAGGGAAACGAGCCGCCGCTTCGGGCGAACTCGCCTACCTGAACCTGTGGCAGCGGGACGCCGGATGAATGGAAGTTGATCGTGCACGTCTGCAACAGGGTCGAACCGCCGCCGTAGCGCGCGCGCTCGTTGCAAGCGCCGATCAGGCCGCGCTGAACCGCGGCGTCGGCGATGAGCTCCCCGGCAGGCGCGAGACCACGCAGTCGCGCCCGCTCGCCTTGGCGGCGTACAACGCTTCGTCGGCGCGGCGCAGCAGAAGTGCGGACGGTGTCGCCCGGCGCGGACACGGTCAGGCCGATGCTGATCGTCACGCGTCGACCGGACACGTGCCGGCTGATGTCGAGTGTGCGCACCTGCGCCAGCAGCCGCTCGGCGAGCCGCCGCGCCGCGATCTCGTGCGCTTCCTGCGCTCACGATCAGGAACTCCTCGCCGCCGAGCCGACCCAGCTTCACCGGCTCCTGCGGCGATCGTCCGCAACGCTGCCGAAACCGAGCGCAGGATCTCGTCGCCGACCAGATGTCCGTGCTCGTCGTTGATCGACTTGAAGTGGTCGATGTCGACGATCAGCACGCTGCATCCGCGACCGGCCCGAAGCAAATGATCCAGCTGCGCGAGCACTTGGCGACGATTCGGAACACCGGTGAGCTCGTCGGTCATCGCCAGCGTGCGCATCGCCCGGCTCGTCGTGCCGGCCGCGCCAGGCCAGCGTCGCCATCACCGCGGCGAGCACGATGATCAGCACGATCAGCGCCTCCTGCAGCCGCGACGCGCGCTTCTCCTGGTTCAGCGCGTGCACCGTCGCATCCTTCTGCTGCAGCAGCAGCGCGTTCTGCTTGTCCTTCGCCGCGGTCAGGCTCGCATAGCGCTGGTCGAGCTGCCGCTGCAGCAACGCGTCCTGGGCCGTCTGGAACTGAACGTGCTGTTCGTACGCGCGCTGCCAGTCGCCGATGGCCGCGAGTGCGCGCCCGAGTTCGGCGCGGACACTGCCGACGTCATGCACCGAGTCGGCCTTGACGAAGATGTCGAGGGAGGTCCTGAGCGTTTCGATACTCTCGCGCGGACGCTGTAGTCCCCGCAGCGCGATGCCGCGCTGTAGCAGGATCTGTGCGTGCAGCATCTGGTCGGTCGTGGCGCCCTGCTGCAGGGCTGCCCGGTCCAGCAGCGAGAGCGCATCGATGTGATTGCCGCGCGAGTTCTGAACCACCGCGAGGCCGCGCAGCGCATAGGCCTCGCCGCGCGCGTAGCTGATCTGGCGGCTCAGCCGCAGCACCTCGTTGAAGGTCTGTTCGGCGCCATTCCAATCGTTCAGTTTCTCCAGTACACGACCGAGGTTGTAGCGAGTGACGACGAGGTCGCGGGTCAGGCCGGCCTGTTCCTGCAGCTTCAGCGAAGTCTCGTAGTAGTCCCGCGCCTGCTGATAGTCACCGACACGGCTGTAGAGACTCGCAATGCCGTTGACCGCATTGCGCACCTGCTGTGGCAGGTCGAGCTGCTCGTAGAGTTCCTGCGCCCGCTGAAGGTCGGCCAGGCCCGCGGCGAACCCTCCCTGCATGCCGCTCAGGTAGCCACGCAGGAACAGCGAATCGGCGAGCAGTTCACGCTCGCCGTGCTGTTCCGCGACCGTGACCGACTCCTGATACAGCGCAGCGGCGCGGCCGTTGTCATTCGCAAATTCGTGCAGCTCACCCTCGCAGTTGGCCAGCGACGCACGCAGTCCGGGTCGTTGCGTCCGCGGCAGAAGGGCCCGGCCGGCATCGATGTGACGCTGAGCCTGCGAGCGGTCGCGCTCGGAGTAGTAGTCGCACAGCAGAACGTGCGCGCGTATCTGCTGGTCGGGGTCGGGCTGAGCTGCGAGTTGCGCCAGCGCCTGCTCGGCATGGCGGCGGGCCGCCTCGGGGTCGACGCGGGTTTCGGCGTTGGCCCGGTCGAGGAGTGCCTGCGGGATTTCTGCCCAGGCCGAGCGGCAACGACGACCCACAGCGCGGCGCATGCAGCATTTCGGCAAAAGGCGAGGATGGGTCGCGCCACGATCGGCGCATTGTGCCAAGCACAACCGACGCCCGGAGACCGGCCGGTAGACCCGCATCCACGGCATTGTTTGCTACATCGATTGCAGCGCTAGCGGATGGTCCGGGCGCGCGCAGTAAGCTGCGCGCCGACAGCAACTGAGCGCGGACCGGGGAGGTTCGATGAAGAAGACGGCGATGATCACTGGAGCAGGCAGCGGCATTGGCCGCGCCGTTGCGATCGCGTTTCTGCGGGCCGGTTACTGCGTGACCCTGGCCGGGCGGCGCGCCGACGCGCTGAAGGAAACGCTGGCGCTGGCGCAGGCCGACCCGACCGCGGCGCTGGTCGCGCCGACCGACGTCAGCCGGCCCGAAGCGGTGCGGGAGCTGTTCGACGAGGCGATCGCGACGTTCGGGCGCCTCGATCTGCTGTTCAACAACGCCGGCAGCGGAGCGCCGCCGGTGCCGCTCGACGAACTCACGGTTGCGCAGTGGCGGTCGGTGGTGGATGTGAATCTCACCGGTGTGTTTCTCTGCCTGCAGCAGGCGTTCCGCGTGATGAAGGCGCAGAAACCGCGTGGTGGCCGCATCATCAACAACGGCTCGATCTCTGCGCACGCGCCGCGACCGAACTCGGCCCCGTACACCGCGACCAAGCATGCAGTCACCGGCCTGACGAAATCCGCGTCACTCGACGGCCGCGCATTCGACATCGCGGTCGGGCAGATCGACATCGGCAACGCTGCCACGCCGATGACCGAGCGCATGCGCCAGGGCGTGATGCAGCCCTACGGCGAACTCGCCGTCGAACCGGTGATGGATGTGCAGGTGGTGGCCGATGCCGTCCTGCACATGGCCGGGCTGTCGCTCGATGCGAACGTCCTCTTCATGACGGTGATGGCCACCAAGATGCCGTTTGTCGGTCGCGGCTGATTCATGCGCCCTTTTTCTTCAGCTGGGCCAGCGCGCGCTGTGTCAGGTCCAGTATGCGGCCGCCCTGGCGATTGGCGACGAGCTCGGCGCGCAGCGCTTCGAGTGCGTTGATCGCCTGCTCGCGCTGGCCCGCCTGCAGTTGCAGGATCGCCCTGATGTAGCGCCACGACGCGGCTTCTCCGTCGTTGCGCGGCTGCGGAAAAAGCCAGTCGTACGTGGCCAGCTGTTCAGAACCGGGCAGCGCCTCGAGGAAGGCGCGGTCGTCTTCGTACGAAATCAGGTTGGCGAAGTACAACGGGCTCCACAGTGCGCTGCGCTGATCGCCGGTCAGCGCTTCACCCTGCTTGCGCATCTCGTTGACCGTTTGTAGCGCTCGCCGCGAATAGCCGGCGCGCCACAGCCAGGCTCCGAGCTGCAGCCGGCGCACGAACTCGCGATCGCGGCCGGACGCCACCGCGGTCGCAAAGAGCGCCGCCGCCTCGTCCTCGCGATTGCGCTGGGCCAGAAAGTGGGCTCGCATTGCATTGGCGTACGCGTTGCCCGGATCGTCAGCGAGAGCGCGCCGGAACTGCGCATCGGGATCGGTATCGGCGGCACCATCCCGGCCACGCAGCATGTCGGCCCAGCCAAGGTGGGCGCGCAGGTCTGCGGCGCGTGCGCCGCGCGCCGTCGCCAGACCCTGTACCAGCGTCGGTGTCAGCGGATCGACGACGTCGCTGAAGGTCTGCTTGTCAGAGCGGATCCGGATGTCGCGCAGCCACGCCATCGCGCAGTCTTCGCGGGCCGGCGCGGCCGCGGATTGCGCCGGCGGACGCGCCAGCGCTTCGAGCTCCTTCCAGCCGGCTGCATAGGCGCCACCGGTGCATAGATCGCGTGCCGCCTCGATCGACTGCCGCAGCGCTGCGGCGTCGCGCTGCTGCTCGCGCCACAGCCATCCGCCGCCGAGCGCGACTGCGAGCAGTGCGACTCCGAGCAGGATCCACCGGCGTCTTGCGCGCCGGGTCCGAGGCGGGCCGCGGCGGCGACGACCCCCGGTACGGGATCGCCCTGTGGTTCGAGGATCGTGACGGCCCTCAGATACGGCGGCACGTTTTCGATCGGCGTCGGTGCCAGTTTCACGGGCAGAACGCGCCCGCGCGGATGGCGCCAGCGGGATTGCGCCAGCGCAAGTTCGGCAAGTGCGTAGCTGCCGGGCGACACCGACTCGGGACTCAGTAGAAACATGAACAGATCGCAGCCCTCGATCGCCTCGCGCAGTTCGGCGTCGAAGGTTTCGCCCGGCTCGAGCTCGGCTCGATCGACGAACGGCTCGTGACCCTCCGCCAGCAAGGCCAGCCTCAGCCGTTCGACCAGTTCGCGGTAGCGCGAGGAGTATGAAATGAAGATCTTCATCGCGCGGGTGGAGCGTGTGATCGAAGTGTGTACCGCGGCGAGTCCGCGGGCAGACTCACGATGTGGACAGCCGCGCCGGCGCGTTGCAAGCCCCGAGTCCTCGGCCGCTCAACCCCGCGGTGCGCAGCGTGCTTGCGCCGGGCTCCCCGGAGCGGCGCGACCGCGCATTGAGGTTTGCGCGGTCGCGCGCGATCATTTGGCGAAGAGCCGTGACGGATCTGCGAAGGCCTTGAATTCGAGGGCGTTGCCACAGGGGTCGAGGAAGAACATCGTGGCCTGCTCGCCGACCTCGCCTTTGAAGCGGACGTGCGGCTCAATGACGAATTCGACGCCAGCGTCGCGCAGCCGCGCCGCCAGTTCGTTCCATTCGCCCATCGGCAGCACCACGCCGAAGTGCCGCACCGGGACGTCGTCGCCGTCGACCGCGCTGGTGCGACGATGTCCGGCTTCGTCGGGCGCGACGTGCGCGACGATCTGGTGGCCGTAAAGGTCGAAGTCGACCCAGTCGTCGCTCGAGCGGCCCTCGGGACAGCCAAGGATGCCGCCATAGAACGCGCGGGCCTTTTGTAGCGAGGTCACCGGGAAGGCGAGATGGAACGGATAGGCGCTCATGCATCGATCCTCGTGATGCATCGATTGTCGCAGCTATCCGCCATTCGTGCGATCCGGTTGGACGGCTGCGCGTCGCTGCGGCAATATCCGTGCATATGCACGCAAACGTTCCGCCACTGCCTGTTGCGCTGCCGGCGCCGGAATCAAGCACCTGCGCCAAGGTGCGCGGGCTGGCACGGCGGCTGACCGGGTTGTACGACCTGGCGCTGTCGGCGCACGGGCTCACCGTCAGCCAGTATGCGGCGCTGGCCACATTGGCGCGGGCGAGCGATGCGCTTCCGGTCGCTGAACTCGCGCGACGACTGCAGATGGAGCGCACGACGACGACGCGGCTGGTGGCACCGCTGCTGGCTGGCGGCCTGCTGGCCCGGCTCGATGGTCGCAAGACGCGTGGCGATGGCCGCGCACGCCCACTGCAGTTGACGGCCAAAGGTCGCCGGCGCCTGAGCGCGGCAATACCCGCATGGCGCCGCGCGCAGCACGAAGTCGGCAAGGTTCTCGGAGCGCGGCTGCGCGCGATGCTCGAGCGCACGACGGACGCTGCGGACCGCGCGTTGGTCGCGGCCTGCCTGGAGGGGAGCGTGTCGTGAGCACGCGGCCGCAGCGCTGGTGGGGTGTGACGCTGCTCGCGGCCGCGTTCCTGATGGTGACGATGGGCGCGCGACAGTCGCTCGGGCTGTTCGTGTCACCGATGAACACGACGACCGGGCTCGGCATCGTCACCATCAGTCTGGCGCTCGGCATCGGTCAGTTCGTCTGGGGCGCGGTGCAGCCGGTCGCAGGAGCCTTCGCAGACCGCTTTGGCCCGGCGCGCGTCCTCGCGACCGGCGTCGTCGTGCTGGCGATCGGCATGGCACTGACACCGCTTGCGACCAGCGGGGTGGACGCTCGTGCTGACGCTCGGTGTGCTGGCCGCAGCCGGATCGGGCGCGGGAAGCTTCTCGGTGCTGATCGGCGCGGCCGCGCAGCGCGCTCCGGCTGAGTCGCGCGGTACGGCCTCCGGTGTCATCAACGCTGGCGGCTCATTCGGCCAGTTCGTGTTTGCGCCGGTGGCGCAAATGCTGATCGCTGGGCTGGGTTGGATGGGCGCCATGTGGGCTCTGGCCGTGATCACTCTGGCAACGCTCCCGGTCGCGCGCGCATTGCGAGGGCGGAGCGCCCCGGCTGGGGCGGCGGCCGCGCCAGGCGACCGCGGCCTGCGGCACGCCGTCGCAACCGCGCTAAGCGACCGCAGCTATCTGTTGCTGCACCTCGGGTTCTTCACCTGTGGCTTTCACATCGCTTTCCTGGTCACGCATCTTCCCGGGGAAGTCGACCTGTGCGGACTGCCTTCTCAGGTCGCGAGCTGGTCACTCGCGATCATCGGCCTTGCCAATATCGCCGGCAGTCTGATCACGGGCTGGTGCGTCAACCGCTATCGCAGCAAGTACATCTTGTTCTGGATGTACTTTTCGCGAGCAGTCCTGCTGGTGGCCTATCTTTTCGCGCCAAAGACCGCGCTGACGTTCTATCTCTTCGCCGCGGGGCTCGGCCTCACCTGGCTCGCGACCGTGCCACCCACCGCGGGCGTGGTCGCCAAGCTCTTCGGCACGCGTTACCTGGCGACGTTGTTCGGGCTGACGCTGCTGTCGCATCAGATCGGTGGCTTCTTTGGCGCGTACCTCGGCGGCATCGCAGTCAGCGCGCAGGGCAGCTACCTGTGGATGTGGTACGCGGACGCGCTGCTCGCATTGGCCGCTGCTCTCGTGAACCTGCCGATCCAGGAAGCGCCGGTGCGACGCGCGCCGGTCGTCGCGCCGTCTTCATAAGCGCTCAGGGCCCGGCCGGCGACAGCCGTCGCCGCAGTGGAACGCAAGGATCCGGGCGTTCGGCCGTGTCGGTCAGTACGACCGTGTCGTACTGTTCTGCGAGCGCCTCCAGGGGCGGAGCGCTGTCCCGCTCGATCAGGCCGATCGATGTCGTGGTCGCGCGCTGGGCTGGCGCGAGCCAGACCGGAACACCAAGATCCTTGCGGACGTGGCCGTCGCCGGCGAGCAGCACGACACCCGTTTCCAGGTACGGCGCGATGGTTCGTGCCATCACGATGTCGCGGGCGATCTGAGCCCGCGCCAGCGGTGCCACGGCATCCGCTGGCAGCAGGTCGCAGTGGCCGCGCGCGACTGCACGTTCGTGTCCGGCGATGAAGTCCGGCACCAAGCGGTCGAGCGCCAGGGCCGCGCGATCCGAGGGATCGAAGACCGCGGCCCACCCGTCGGTGCTGACGCGCATCGCATCGGCGCGCGAGAGGTTGACCGCGATGATCGGCAAGCTGTAGTCCAGCGCAAGCTGGATGAACGGCAGGTAGTGCTTCCAGTTCCAGCTCGGTGCCCCCAGCGCTGCGATGGCCGCTGCATTGCCCGGCTGCTCGATTCGCAAGCGATCGATGTCCGGCTGGCGTTCGCGGTCGAACTGTTCGAAGGCGAGTGCCGGGCGCGCGCCCGCGGCAATGCGCAGTTTGAGCGCGGCCAGGCGCAGTTCATGCTGTGCGGCGTTGTCGTGGACCTCGCCGAGCAGCGCGCTGTGCCGGGTCGCGAGCGCCGCCGCCAGCGCCTCGGCCGAAGCGGGGACTAGCTCGAAAGGCGCCGCCTGCGCTGCTGCCGCTAGCAGGCTGCAGCCGATCGCGGCGAGTCCGCGCCACGGGAGGCTGAAGCGAATCATCGGCCCGCGAACTGCAGCTCTCGACGCCGCGAGCGGCGGTCACGCCGGGACGGTAAATTGTTACGACACCTGTTCATATGGAAATCTGGAGCTCCGAATGATTTTCTCCCGTCGCCGTTTCACTGCTGCTCTGGCTATCGGCGCGCTCGCACACTGGCCACATCTTCGTGCGCAGTCGACCTTCCCGACACGACCGGTGCGCTGGATCGTGCCGTATCCGGCCGGCGGCGGATCCGACTTCCTTGCACGCACCGTTGGAGCGCAATTGGAGAAGCAACTCGGCCAGCCCGTCGTGGTTGAGAACCGGCCCGGAGCGGCGACCATGATCGGGGCCGAGGCGGTCGCAAGGGCGAATGCGGACGGCTACACGGTGCTGACCGCCGACAACGGTACATTGGTCTTCAATGCGGCGCTCTACCGCAAGATGCCATATGACCCGGCCAAGGACTTCGCGCCGGTCGGCCTGATCGCGCGCTTTCCGCTGATCCTTGTCGCAAACCCTGCGGCCGGCTACAAGAGCGCCGCTGATCTGGTCGCTGCGGCGCGGGCGCAGCCCGGCAAGATGGCTTACGCCTCGGTGGGCGCAGGCAGCCCGCACCACCTGGCGATGGAACTGATCAAGCAGCAATCGAATATCTTCGCCCTCCACATCCCGTATCGCGGGGCGGCGCCGGCCGTGCAGGACGTCCTCGGCAATCAGGTGCCGGTGATGGTGATCGACACCGCGGTCGGGTTGCCCTATATCCGGAGTGACAAGTTGGTCGCCCTCGGCGTGCTCGCGAAGCAGCGTTTGGCGGCGCTGCCGAACGTGCCGACACTGGAGGAACAAGGGATCCGCGACACGGAGGTTTATGCGTGGCAGGGCATGGTGGTACCGGCCGCTACGCCGCGCGATGTCGTGATGCGCCTGAGCAATGAACTCTCGCGCGCGGTGTCAGCACCGGACGTCATCAAGAAGCTGCAGGACTTCGGTCTCGAACCGACGCCCGGCACGCCTGAGCAAATGGCGGCCTTCGTGCGGGTCGAGACCGAGCGCTGGCACGCACTGATCAAGCAGCGTGGACTGACGCTCGAGTAGCCGACGACTTCGCGCTGCCAGCGGCAGCGTTCAGGTCATTGCCAATGGCTGCTTGCGCCGCGGCGGCGCGAACGCGAGGTCGATCTTCGCGAGCAGGTCGGCCTCGAGTTGGACCCGGGCTGCCTCGAGGTTGTCCCGCAGATGTTCAGGTCGGCCCGCCTTGGGGATCGCAATGACATCGGGATGACGCAGCAGCCACGCCAGCGCGAGCTGCGCGGCGGTCAATCCGGATTCGCCGGCGAGACCGGTTAAATTGCGGTCCGAAGCGAGCGCACCCTGGTCGATCGGACAGTACGCCATCGTCGTGACGCCGTGGTTGCGTTGCCAAGGCAGCAGGTCGTACTCGATGCCGCGATGGCTCATCGAGTAGTACACCTGGTTTGCGACGCAATGCTCGCCGCCGTCGACCGCGCGAACTTCCTCCATGTCGGCAAGATCGAAATTCGAGACGCCCCAGAAGCGCAGCTGTCCTGAGGCACGCAGGCGCTCGAATGCGGCGACCGTCTGAGACAGCGGCACACGGCCGCGCCAATGCAGCAGGTAAAGGTCGATCGTGTCGCTGCGCAGCCGTCGGCGGCTGGCGTCGAAGGCGCGCGCCACGCCCCGTGAGTCGGCATGTTGCGGCAAGACCTTGGTGACGATGAAAAGGTCCTCGCGCTGGACGCTGCCGGCCGCGATGGCTTCGGCGACGGCCTGTCCGACGATATCCTCGGCTGCGCCATCACCGTACATCTCAGCGGTGTCGATCAGGCGGTAGCCCAGTTCCAGCGCTTGCCGGACCGCAGCAACCTCCGCGGCGCGCGTCCGGGCGGACTCACCGAAGCGCCAAGTTCCGAGGCCGAGCGCCGGCACGCTTGCCGCGTCCTTTGCGCTGAGCGTGACTGACTTCATCGCGAGTCGGAGTGCGGTGGCAGCGGCCCGCCGCGTTCGCCCTCGGCGATCCGGCGCAGGTAAGCGGCGAACTCCGGGATCCTCGCCCTTCAACAGGCGGGGCAGCCGGTGATAGAAGTCGTCGCGACGCACCCACTCGCGCATGAAGTCCTCCCATGAGTTCCAGCGGCGCCGCTGCAGCGGCGTCATGTCCTCGCTGTACGCGGTCAGGTAAGCGCGCTCGAAAAGTGACACCAGCATGTCGAAGATCGCCAGCATGCGTTCCTGCTGTTCAGGGGTCAGGTCGAGCGTTGCCGACTCGCTGCGCAAGCGCAGGTCCGGATTGTCGATGACGACCTTCAGAAAGTCGTTGTAGGCGTTGGAGAGCAATTGATAGACCTCGTCCTCCTCGGTGGCGCGCTCCTTGCGCTGTTGGTAGAGGAACACGAAGATCGCCAGCGGCAGGCCGATCACCGTCACGACGTAGCTGGCCACTTCCCAGGTGCCGGCGTCGAGCATCGCTAGCCGCCGAAGCACCGCAGGGCGCCGCTGTCGGGAATGCGCACACGCCCACACCGCGCTCGCGCGGCCAGCATGTCGGTCAGTTGCAGGAGGTCGGGATCGGCCATCTGGGAACGGCTCTCGTCTGGTGCGGCGATCACAAGCGCTGTGCTGTGCGGCGCCGGCGCAGCGGGCTTCCATTTTGGCGCAAGACTGTCGTCCGGACGACAGCCATGCGGCCGCCGTCGGCCTACTGTCCGTCAATCGCCGCAGCGCGTGCACTGCGCGATTGGTGGGGTAAGCTTGCCGGCCACCGGCCCGCACGAGGCTCGGAAGACAACAGTCGGAGACAACGATCGTGGCGGAGACCGGGACTGCGGACACCTTCCCGCGCCTGTTGCAGTGGCATGCCCGCCAGCGGCCGGACGCCACGGCTATCCGTGAAAAAGACCTCGGCATCTGGCAGAGCTGGACCTGGGCCGAGGCGCTGCGCGAAGTGCAGCACATTGCCGCGGGGCTACATCAGGCCGGATTCCAGCGCGGCGAGCAGCTGGCGATCGTCGGCGAGAATCGGCCGCGGCTGTACTTCACGATGGTCGCGACGCAGTGCCTCGGCGGCATACCGGTGCCGCTGTACCAGGATGCGGTTGCCGCGGAAATGGAGTTCGTATTCGCCAACGCCGAGATCCGTTTCGCGGTCGCCGAGGACCAGGAGCAGGTCGATAAGCTGCTCGAGGTGCGCGAGACCGTCCCGCAGCTGAAGCGCATCATCTACGAGGATCCCCGCGGGCTGCGCAACTACGATCCAGCCGGCCTGGCGTCGACGAGCAGATCCGCGCGCTCGGCGAGCAGCTCCTGAAGCGAGCGTCCGTCGTCGTCGACGACGAGATCGCGAAGGGCCGCGCCGACGATGTGGCCGCGATGTTCTACACCTCGGGCACCACCGGCAATCCCAAGGGCGTGGTGCTCGGCTACGCCAATCTGCTGTCAGCCGGCCGCGCCGGCGCCAGCGATGGAAGCACCTGACCGAGCGCGAAGAGGTGCTCGCCTATCTGCCGATGGCGTGGATCGGGCAGAACATCTTCTCGTACACCCAGTGGCTGGTCTGCGGCTTCACGCGTCAACTGCCCGGAATCCGCGGCCACGGTGATGGCGGACATGCGCGAGATCGGGCCGACCTACTACTTCGCGCCACCGCGCGTGCTCGAGGCGCTGCTGACGCAGGTCATGATCCGCATGGAGGATGCGTCGGCGCTCAAGCGGAGCATGTTCCACCGCTTCATGGACGTCGCCCGGCGCGTCGGCGGGCGGCTGCTCGACAAGCAGCCGGTCGGCGTCGGCGATCGGCTGCTCTACGCACTCGGCGACTGGCTGGTCTACGCGCCGCTGCGCAACACGCTCGGCATGAGTCGCATCCGCGTCGCCTATACCGCCGGCGAGGCGATCGGTCCGGATCTTTTCACCTTCTACCGTTCGCTCGGCATCAACCTGAAGCAGCTGTACGGCTCGACCGAGACCTCGGTGTTCGTCTGCGTTCAGCCCGATGGCGGCGTCAAGCCGGACACGGTCGGCCCGCCGGTCACCGGTGTCGAGATCCGGCTGACGGATGCCGGCGAGATCCTGATCCGCTCACCGGGACTGTTCCGCGAGTACTACAAGTCGCCCGACGCGACACGCGAGGCCAAGGACCCGGACGGGTGGTTCCATACCGGCGATGCCGGCTACTTCGACGCCGAGGGTCACCTGAAGATCATCGACCGCGCCAAGGATGTCGGCAAGCTCGTCGACGGGACGCTCTTCGCACCCAAGTACATCGAGAACAAGCTCAAGTTCTTCCCGACGATCAAGGAGGCGGTCGCGTTCGGTGACCGGCGCGAGATGGTCTCCGCCTTCATCAACATCGACATGGAAGCAGTCGGCAACTGGGCCGAAAGGCACAACCTGCCCTACACCGGCTACACCGATCTCGCCGCCAAGCCCGAAGTGATCGAGCTGATCCGCGAGTCGGTCGAGAAGGTCAATGCGGATCTTGCGGCCGACCCGAAGCTCGCCAACGCGCAGATCCGCCGCTTCATCGTGCTGCACAAGGAGCTCGACGCCGACGACGATGAACTGACACGCACGCGCAAGGTGCGGCGGCGCTTCATCCAGGACAAGTACGGCGTACTCGTCGAGGCGATGTACAGCGGCCGCAACGAGCAGTTCATCGAGACGATGGTCAAGTTCGAGGACGGGCGCACCGGCAAGATCGCGGCGACTGTCAAGGTCCGCGACGCAAAGACCTACACGCCAATGCAGAAGGCGGCCTGAGATGAGCGGGCGGGTCTGGGCCGCGATCGCGTGTCTCGTGATCGGCGTGCCGGTCGCCGCATGGGGACTGGCCAACGGCATGATGCTGATCGGCCTGGCCGGGCTCGCGCTGGTGCTGGTCTTCGTGTTTCTCGTGATCGAGGCCATGAACCAGGCGGCGAAGCCGAAGCACGAGATCCCAAAGTCCGAAACGCCGGCGTGGAACATGAAGGACCAGCCGCCGTCGGACGGTCGGCACCGCGACGGCCCGACGCTATGACCCGGCGCGAGGTCGGTGACGTGCTTCTGAGCGTCGAGGACGTCTGGCTTTCGTTCGGCGGCGTCAAGGCGATCCAGGGCGTCAGCTTCGATGTCCGCGAACACGAGATCCGCGCGATCATCGGGCCGAACGGCGCCGGCAAGAGCTCGATGCTGAACGTCATCAACGGCGTGTACCACCCACAGCAGGGACGCATCACCTACCGCGGCAAAGTGCGCAGCGCGATGGATCCGCACCACGCCGCCGCGCAGGGTTTCGGTCGCACCTTCCAGAGCCTCGCGCTTTTCAAGGGCATGAGCGTGCTCGACAACATCATGACCGGCCGCGGCCTGCGGATGCGCACCGGGCTGCTGGCGCAGGCGATCAACATCTGGGCCCGCGCGGCGCGAGGAACTGCGCCACCGCGAGTTCGTCGAGAACATCATCGATTTCCTCGAGATCCAGGCCGTACCGCAAGACGCCGGTCGGCCGACTGCCGTACGGGCTGCAGAAGCGCGTTGACCTCGCCCGGGCGCTGGCGATGGAACCATCGATCCTGCTGCTCGACGAGCCGATGGCCGGCATGAATCTCGAGGAAAAGCAGGACATGTCGCGCTTCGTGCTCGACGTGAACGACGAATTCGGCACGACGATCGTGCTGATCGAGCACGACATGGGCGTGGTGATGGACATTTCGGACCGCGTCGTGGTGCTCGACTACGGCAAGAAGATCGGCGACGGCACGCCGGACGAAGTCCGCAGCAATCAGGAGGTCATCGCCGCCTACCTGGGCGTCGCGCACTGAGGCTCCGATGGTCCAGACGCTGTCGAGAAACTGGCCGTCTTCGTGCTGGTGCTGCTGCTCGCGGCCGGGATGGTCGCGCCGCTGGCATCCGGCGCGGCGGCGCCCGGCTTCTACGTCGAGGTGCTGCTCGGCGGCCTGATGTCCGGCGTCGATGTATTCGCTGGTCGCGCTCGGCTTCGTGCTGATCTTCAAGGCGTCCGGCGTGTTCAACTTCGCGCAGGGCGCGATGGTGCTGTTCGCCGCGCTGTCGGTCGCGCGCATCGCCGAGGTCATGCCGCTGCCGATCGCGTTCGTGCTGACGGTCGGCATCATGGCGTTGCTCGCATGGGTGATCGAACGACTGGTGCTGCGCCACCTGGTCAACCAGGACGCCGTGGTACTGCTGATGGCGACGCTGGGAGTCTCCTATTTCCTCGACGGCTTCGGGCAGACGATCTGGGGCAGCGACATCTACCGGATCGACACGGGACTGCCGAAGACGCCGCTGCTGGTTGCCGAGAAGATCTTCGAAGGCGGCATCCTGATCAACACCGAGGACCTGGTCGCGGCCGCGATCGCCGGCCTGCTGGTGCTCGCGCTCGCGCTGTTCTTCCAGAAGACGCCGACCGGTCGTGCGCTACGCGCGGTGGCCGACGATCACCAGGCCGCGCAGTCGATCGGCATTCCGTTGAACCGGATCTGGGTCATCGTCTGGACCGTCGCGGGAGTCGTCGCGCTGGTGGCCGGCATGATCTGGGGTTCCAAGCTCGGCGTGCAGTTCTCGCTGGTCTCTGATCGCGCTTAAGGCGCTGCCGGTCGTCATCCTGGGCGGATTCACGTCGGTGCCGGGCGCGATCCTCGGAGGACTGATCATCGGCGTTGGCGAGAAGTTCGCCGAGGTCTTCCTCGGTCCCGTCCTCGTCAAGCAGTTCGATCTCGCCGGCGGCGGCATCGAGAACTGGTTCGCCTACGTGCTGGCGCTGCTGTTCCTGCTGGTCAGGCCCGAGGGCCTCTTCGGCGAAAAACACATCGACCGGGTGTAAACGGTCGACAACGACGATGCTCTATCGCGAAAACGGCCAGTTCAAGATCTCGTACGCACGAAGACCAGCAGATCCTGCCGATCGTGCAGGACCGCTGGTTCATGCTCGCGCTGCTCGCGTTCGCCTACCTGGTGATGCCCGCGATCGGTACCGAATACCTGATCCTGTCGCTGGTCGTTCCGTTCCTCATCCTGACGATCGCCGCCATGGGACTGAACATCCTGGTCGGCTACTGCGGACAGATCTCGCTAGGGACTGCAGCTTTCATGGCGGTCGGAGCCTACGCGGCGTACAACTTCGTTGTCCGCGTGCCCTCTCTCAATTTCCTGCTCGTGTTGGTGCTGTCAGGAGGGGTCGCTGCGCTGGTGGGCGTGCTGTTCGGCATTCCCAGCCTGCGCATCAAGGGCCTCTATCTCGCGGTTGCGACGCTGGCTGCGCAGTTTTTTGTCGACTGGCTGTTCGCGCGCGTCAAATGGTTCACGAACTATTCGTCGTCCGGTTCTGTCTCCACGGCTCCGATCGAGATGTTCGGCTGGTCGATCGAAACGCCGGTACAGAAATACCTGTTCGTGCTGACCATAGCAGTCGTGATGACGCTCGCCGCCAAGAACCTCGTGCGCGGCCACATCGGGCGCAGGGTGGATGGCGATCCGCGACATGGATGTCGCGGCCGAGGTGATCGGCATCCGGCCGCTGTACGCCAAGCTGTCGGCGTTCGCGGTCAGCTCGTTCTACGCCGGTGTCGCCGGCGCGCTCTGGGGGTTTATCCGACTCGGCGCCTGGGAACCGTTGGCGTTCAATATCAATCTATCGCTCAACCTGCTGTTCATGATCATCATCGGCGGCATGGGATCGCTGCTGGGCTCGTACTTCGGTGCTGCGTTCATCGTGATACTTCCGCTGCTGCTGAATCAGGCGCCAGGCTGGTTCGGCGTCGAGATCTCGACGGCCTTGGCGTCGCACCTGGAGGCAATGATCTTCGGCAGCCTGATCGTGTTCTTCCTGATCGTCGAGCCGCACGGACTCGCGCGGCTGTGGGCGATCGGCAAGGAAAAGTTGAGACTATGGCCGTTCCCGCATTGAGGTCCACGGAACGACGGCCGACGACATAACGAGCTTGGACCCGGTTCATTTGATGGAGACAGCGATGGCAAAGACGTTCAAATTGAACGCAGCGGCGATAGCGGTGGCGGGACTTGCCGCCGTTGCTTCGCTCGCGTGTCCGGCCGACGCAGCGGCGCAAACCAAAGCCGCGCCGGCAGCCGCTAGCAAGGGAGAGCAGTTCTTTCCGGTCCTCGTGTATCGCACCGGCGCCTACGCGCCCAACGGCGTACGCCCTGGGCCAACGGCTTCGTCGACTACCTGAAGCTCGTGAATGCGCAGGGCGGCATCAACGGCGTGAAGGTCACGTGGGAAGAATGTGAGACCGGCTACGCCACCGACCGCGGGGTCGAGTGCTACGAACGGCTGAAGACAAAACCGAATGTCGCCGCGGTCCAGCCGCTGTCGACCGGCATCACGTTTGCGCTGACCGACAAGGCGCCACACGACAAGATTCCGCTGATCACCGCCGGCTATGGTCGTTCGGAGTCGGTCGAAGGCGAGGCGTTTCCGTGGAATTTCCCGTTGATGGGCACCTACTGGGATGCCGCGGACGTCCTGGTACAGCACGTCGGCAAGCTCAACGGCGGCGTCGACAAGCTGAAGGGCAAGAAGATCGCGCTCGTCTATCACGACTCGCCGTACGGCAAGGAACCGATCGCGCTGCTGCAGGAGCGCGCCAAGCTGCACGGATTCGAACTGATCACGATTCCGGTCACGCACCCGGGTGTCGAGCAGAAGGCGGCATGGCTGCAGATCCGCCAGAACCGGCCGGACTACGTGTTCCTGTGGGGCTGGGGAGTGATGAACTCGACAGCCTTGCGCGAGGCGGTGGCCACCGGCTACCCGCGCGACAAGATGTACGGCGTGTGGTGGGCCGCAGCAGAGCCCGATGTCACGCCGGTCGGTGCCGATGCCAAGGGCTACAACGGGCTGGCGCTGCAGCACGGCGCCGGTCGCGCCAAGGTACACGAGGACATCCTGAAGCAGGTGCACGACAAGGGACAGGGTTCGGGTCCCAAGGATGAAGTGGGCTCGGTGCTGTACACGCGCGGGATGATCAGCGCGATGCTGTCGGTCGAAGGCGTGCGCCAGGCCCAGTTGCGCTACGGCCAGAAGCCGCTGACCGGCGAGCAGGTTCGCTACGGCCTGGAAAACCTCAACCTCGACGCCAAGCGGCTCGAAGCGCTCGGGCTTGCCGGCGTGATGAAGCCGCTGGCGACCAACTGCCGCGACCACGCCGGGGCCCGCATGGCCCGGATCCAGCAGTGGGACGGCACCAAATGGGTGTTCACTTCGGATTTCTATGAAGCGGACAACCAGATCATCAAGCCGATGATCAAGACCGCGGCGGAGAAGTACGTCGCCGACAAGAAGCTGACGATGCGCAGCTGCGCATCGGAAATGGCGGATGCCGACAAGGCGATGGCCGGCAAGACGCCTGCGCCCGCGGCCGTCGTTCCGGCCAAGAAGTAGTTGCGGGCACCCGGCCGCTGCGGCGGCCGGACTGCACCCACGGAGTCCGACGGTGACGACACCGCTGCTCAACGTCAACGGCATCGAGGTGATTTATAACCACGTCATCCTCGTACTCAAGGGAGTCTCACTGAGCGTGCCCGAGGGCGGCATCGTCGCGCTCCTCGGCGCCAACGGTGCCGGCAAGACGACGACGCTGCGCGCAGTCTCCAACCTGCTCCACGGCGAGCGCGGCGAAGTGACCAAGGGATCGATCGAGTACCGGGGCGAGAAGATCGAGAAACTCACCGCGTATGAGCTGGTGAAGCGCGGTGTCGTGCAGGTGATGGAGGGGCGCCGCTGTTTCGCGCACCTGACGGTGGAGGACAACCTGCTGTCGGGCGCATATTCGCGTGGCGCCTCTGGTCGCGGCAAGTCGCGCGCCGATGTCGCTGGCGACCTTGAGAAGGTCTACGCCTATTTCCCGCGGCTCAAGCAACGGCGCACGAGCCAGTCCGGTTACACCTCGGGTGGCGAGCAGCAGATGACGGCGATCGGGCGCGCACTGATGGCGCGGCCGTCGATGATCCTGCTGGATGAGCCGTCAATGGGTCTCGCGCCGCAGGTCGTCGAGGAAATCTTTGCGATCGTGCAGGATCTCAACCGCAAGGAGAGGGTTTCGTTCCTGCTCGCCGAACAGAACACGAACATCGCGCTGCGCTTCGCCGGCTACGGATACATACTTGAAAATGGCCGCGTGGTGATGGACGGCGACGCGGGCGCACTGCGCGAGAACGAGGACGTCAAGGAGTTCTACCTCGGTGTCTCGAAAGCGGGACGCACGAGTTTTCGCGACGCCAAGTTCTACAAGCGGCGCAAGCGCTGGCTGGCGTAACCCGAGCAGTCACATCGCTGGCACGGGCCCGCGCCTGCAGCGATACGCACCGGTTGACAACCGCGGGGCGGTGTCCCGCACCTTTCAAGGAGCCGAGATGGCCACACGCAAAGCGGCAAAGAAGAAGTCCAGGCGTACGGTGATGTACAGCAGTGGCGGCAAGAAGCTTTATGCGGTGCGGGACGCCGGTGGCAAGTTCAAGGACATCCAGCAGTACTCGCGCGCGCACGCGATGGACATCAAGCGCGGCAGCAGCGCCGAAGCCGCGGCCGCGAAAAAGGCCGCCGGGAAAAAGGCTGCGAAGAAAACGACCCGCAAGACGACGAGCCGGACCGCGCTGGGTAAGGCCGTCAAGGGCGCCGTGCAGCGGGCCGTTAAACGCACCAGGAAGGCCGCCGGCTCCCTGGTCAAGCGTCCGCGCAAGGCGGTCGGTCGCGCGCGTGCGAAGCGTTAGGTATCCGATCCACTGAGCCGAGGCAGTCGATGTCGCTCGTGCGATTCAGGTCCGACGGTGGCGTATCGCGGCTCGTCGCCGGCATCATGGCGGCAGCCGCGCTGCTCGGGCAGTATCGGCTGTACACCGCGCGAAGGCGAGCCTGCGGCGACGCCGTTGCCGACGCGGCAGTCGACGATCGATCCGGTCAAGCAGAAGCTCGATGCCGCGCAACAGGAGGCCGAGCGTCGCCGCAACGAGGCCGAGCGCGCGGGCCAATGAAGCGGCATCGGGGTACGCCATGAATCCACACTTCGACACCCGCGAAGCGCGTGACCCGCGCCAGCGGGAACTGGACCTGCTCGGGCATTTGCCGGGCCTCATTGCCAAAGCGCTGAAGGCACCGGGCTGGCGCAAGCACCTCGGCGACGTCGATGCCGCGGCCATCGCTACGCGCGCGGACCTCGCGCGCTTGCCAGTCCTGCGCAAGTCGGACCTTCCGGCGCTGCAGAAGGCAACTCCGCCATTCGGCGGTCTGATCGATCCGGTCGAGAGGTTCGGGCGGCTGTTCACGTCGCCGGGGCCTATCTACGAGGCCGAGGCACGGCAGGAGGACCCTTGGCACGCGGCTCGCGGACTGCATGCGGCCGGATTCCGCTCGTCCGATCTGGTCCTGAACACGTTTTCGTATCACCTGACACCCGGAGGCTTCGTCCTCGACGGTGGGGCGCGTGCACTGGGCTGCGCCGTCATTCCCGCCGGCCCCGGCAATATCGAACAGCAGATTGAACTGATACGACACTTGCATCCGACGGCGTACACCGGAACTCCGGATTTCCTGAAGATCCTGCTCGATGCGGCTGCGGCATCCGGAGTGGAGTCGACGATCCGACGGGCCGCCGTGTCCGGAGCTGCATTCCCGGCTTCGCTGCAGGACGAGATCCGTGAGCGCGGAGTCGATGCGTACCAGCTCTATGCAACGGCTGACGTCGGCGTCATTGCCTACGAGACCTCGGCCCGGGCGGGCATGGTCGTCAACGAAGACGTTCTGGTCGAGATCGTGCGACCCGGCACCGGCAATCCGGTACCGGACGGGGAAGTGGGCGAAGTGGTCGTCACGACGACCGATACGCACCACCCCTGGATCCGGCTGGCGCTTGGCGACCTGTCAGCCATCGTGCCCGGGACGTCTCCCTGCGGACGTACGAACCGCCGTATTCGCGGCTGGCTGGGACGGGCCGATCAGATCACGAAGGTCAAAGGCATGTTCGTTCGCCCAGAACTTATCGCGGAGGTCGGGCGCCGCCATCCGGGCATCGGTCGCCTGCGGCTCGTCGTCGGCCGCAGCGGCGAAGTCGACACCATGGTCTTGCGCGCTGAAAGCGCCGAGAAAGATCGCGCGCTGGAAGCCGCGCTCGCAGACACGCTTCGCGCGGTGACCAAGCTGAGCGGCACGGTGGAAATCGTCGGGCCGGGCGCCTTGCCGAACGACGGCAAGGTGATCGAAGACACGCGCTCGGTCTGACGGGCAGCGGCGAGCCGGGTGAAAAAAAGCGGCGCCGTTGGGCGCCGCTCTCGCAATTCCGCTGCGTATCAGGTCAGCGACGTCGGGCCGGTGCTGCCTTCTTGGCGCCTGCCTTCTTTGCTACGGCGCTCGCGACCGTCTTGCGTGCCGAGGCGCGCGATTCGACGCGCTTGGCCGCCCGTGGCGTCGCAGCGCGTGCAACCGCGGCCTTGCGGTTCGAAGACTTCGGCGCCGGAGTTCCGGTTGCAATGTCGATCGCGGCAATCATCGCGTCGCGCACGCTGGTGGCCATCGCATTGATCGCATCGGTCATCGCTGCGGCGGGTTTCGCCACCGGAAGCTTGACGGTCGTCGCCGGCGGGGCGGCGGCCTCTTCGTTAATGCCCCAGAGCTTCAGGAGCTCTGTCTGAGTCGGAATCGTTCCCTGCGCCAGCCGCTGGCGGCGCGCAGCGACCGAGTCCCGCACGATCTTTTCAACGACATCGAGCGGCAAGCGATTCAGGTCCGAGAACTTGATGAAGCTCTTGGCCGCGTTGACGCCCTGCAACGAATCCTTGTGCTTGAGCACCACGTCTTTTTCCGCGACGTACAGCGACATGTGCCGGCGGCCGGATTCCAGCGCGAACAACGGCCCGTCCAGTTCGTAGAACGCGAGCCCATAGCGCATGCTCTCGCGCACTCCGCGGGCGGAGCGGCGGATCATGCTGCACAGGCGCGCCATTGCCACGCGACGGTCCGGCGGCAGGTCGCGCAAATAGGCGCCTACCGTCGAGGCAGTCGTGTTCATGGGGTTCCTCCAGCGCACAGCGTCCGAAAACGCTGAATTTTAACGCTTTTTGAGAACCGACTCGAGTCGGCGCCGCCGCACGTGGTAGAGGCGAGAGGTTTGCAGACGAACGGTGGTCAGCCGGCGGCCGAAGACCGCGGTCGGTAAAAAATGAAGTCCGCAGAGAAATCCACGCGCAGCAACTGGTCGATGTGGCCGCTGTCGCAGCGTTCCGGCGGCATGCCGCCGCGCGTGTTGACCCGCTGGACGTGCGTCACGCCCTCGAACGCGCCCTTGCCGAAGCTGCGCGTCGATCAGCAGCAACCATCTCAGGTCTGCGGACTTCGGGGCATCGTCGTAAGCAGCGATCGTCGCCACCAGGCGGCTGCCGTCGACGTGCTCGAACGAGAAGTTGGCACCGTGGCGCCCGACGACCTTGCCATAGGCATCGAGCAGTTGCGCGTCCGGCTGACGGAACGTCCAGACGAACGCTCCATCGCGTTTTTCGCAGCGGAATACCTGCACACCTTGCGCCGACAGCTGCAACACCGGTTCGCGATCGGAGGGCGCCTTGATGCTCGAAAAGAGCCCAAGGCTCGGCGCCGTGACCGCGGTGCCCTTGTTCGGACGAGTGGCTGATGGACCGGAGCCGACTGACGCGCAGGCAGAAAGCAGCGCTGCGCCGACGGCGAGGACTATGCGATCGCGGACTTGTTTGAGAGCGAAGTTCATCGTCATGGATCCCAAGTTGGCCCATCGTACCCGGAGCATCCGGACCGCTACGGTCGCGATCTCCTCGTGAGCCGGAAGCCCAGCGACGCGAGTTCGTCGCGCACTTCCGGATCGTTCAGCAAAGCGCAGAAAGCCCGAACTGCGGGGCGCTCGAGTCGTGCCGTCGGTACGATGAAGTCGTATTGCTCTTCCTGCATCGGGATGAAGCCGAGCCCGTATTGGCGGGCCACGGTATCGATCGCGATTCCCCAGTCCGCGCGCTGCTGGGAGATCGCCACGGCAACGGCGTTGTGGGATTTCGTTTGCGTGCCGTATCCGGCGGGCCTGTTTTCGCCCAGCAATTTGTCGATGATGATGCGCGTGCCGCTGCCGGCGTTGCGATTGACCATCACGCAGGCTGCGTCGCCGAGTGCGGCCGCGACGGCCTCGTCGAACGACTTTCCCTCGAAGCGAACATCGCCGCGCCGGAACACGAAGCCCTGCATGCGTCCGTAGCCCGGCACGAGCGTCAGCGCGTCGGTGAGCATGGGACGGTTGTACTCACCGGTCGCGGGATCCATCAGGTGGATGCCGGCGATGTCGCACTCGCCGCGCTTGGCCGCGGCCAGGCCTCCCATGCTGCCGACCATCATCAGCTTGGTCGCGGACGCCTTGGCGCATCAGCTTGCCGACCAGCAGGTCGAGGCCGACGCAGTGGCTGCCGATGATCACGAGGTCGGCGGGCTCCAGTTGCTGTCCGAGGAGTGTCACCGCGACGGTGCTGCCGGCGTCGAGGATCTCCGTGTGCTGGTCGATGGTGATGAAGCCGTCGGCGCCGCTGAACGTGGTCACGGAGCCCGAACCCTTGCCCATCGGATAGGCGAAGTAGCCCTCCGGTCCCTGCACCAGCCCGACCAGCAGGTACTCGGTGCGGCCCCGCTCGGAGTTCACGCGCATCGGCAGCGTCGCCGGCACGGTATGAGCGGCGTTCGGGCGGCAGGCCGGCAAACGCGCGGATCACCGGCGCGACGAATTCGTGGAACGTGAAGATGGCGGAGGTGGGAAACCCGGGCAGGATGACGACGGGCTTGCCCTCGGTGACCGCGAGGCAGATCGGCTTGCCGGGCTTCAGCGCGACGCCGTGGGCGACGACACCCGGGTTGCGCAGCGCGTGCACGACCCGGTACGAGATATCGCCTGCGCCCTTCGATGTGCCGCCGGAGAACACGACGACGTCCGACTCCAGGCCGCGCGCGAGCGCGGCCGCCAGCGCCTGCTCGTCGTCGGCGATCACGCCCAGGTGCACGGCAATGCCGCCGAGCTCTTCGACGGCGGCACCGATGATCGCGGCGTTGGAGTCGTAGACGGCGCCTGGCCGCAAGGATTCGCCGGGCGCGACGATCTCGTTGCCGGTGGAGAAGATGGCCACCCGCGGCCGACGAAAGACCGTGCACGCCGGGCAGTCCCAGCGCGGCGAGCACGCCGATCTCGCGGGATGTGAGACGCTGCCCGGCGCGCAGCACCGTCTCGCCGCGGGCGATGTCGGTGCTGGCGTAACTCACGTTCTCGCCGCCGGTGAGCGGTCGACGGATCTCGACAAGCCGAGCGTCGGCGGGGCCGACAAGTTCCGAATGTTCGACCATCAGGACCGCATCGGCGCCGCGCGGCAGCATGCCGCCGGTGGCGATCGGGGTCGCGTGGCCGGGGATGACGGGCAGGGCCGGCACGATGCCGGGCGCGAGCACCTCGTCGTTCAGCTGCAGCGTGCGCGGCGTTTCCTCCATCGCGCCGAACGTGTCCTGCGCCTGCACCGCGAAGCCGTCGACGTTGGCGCGATCGAAGCCCGGGACGTCGATGCCCGCCACGACATCCTGGGCGAGCACGCGGCCGAGGGCATCTCCAAGGGGCACGAGTTCTTCGCCGAGCGGCGCGAGCCGCAGGTGCTCGCGAAACTTCGCGGTCGCCTCGTCGCGCGAGACGACGTTCAGGAACTGCGTCTGCCCGGCGAGGGCTTCCGCGCCTTTCGCGCCGGGTTCGGAAGAGGTCGACATGTTCGAGCGCGCTCAGTCGTAGAGAAATACCGTGACTTCCGCGTCGGGACCGTAGCCCTCGCATTCGGCCGGCACGATCACGAAGCCATCGGCCCGGGTCGTCGAGGAGAGGATCGAGGCGCCGCTGAGCGCGATCGGCTCGACCCGGCCATCGACGAGACGGACGCGGCAGTAGTCGACGCGACCGATGGCGGAAACGATCTTGCGCGCGACGACCGCCTGCAGCGTGCGGTGCGGCCAGTCAGGCGACCGTCCGCCGAGCAGGCGAATGGCGCGACCCGCGAAGAAGTCGTAGGCGCACAGGCACGACACGGGATTGCCGGGCAGCAGGAATACGAGCGTCTCGCCGATGCGACCGAGGCCGGCGGGACTCGATGGCCGCATCGAAACGCCGTGTATCGCCAGTTCTCCGATCTCGGCAATCAATCGCGGCGCATAGTCTTCGCGGCCGACGCTGGAGCCGCCCGAGACGAGGATCACATCCGCCCCGGGCGCGAGCAGGGCCGCGCGAATCCTGTCCGGATCGTCACCCAGTCGGTGATGCGATTCGAGCACGCCGCCGTCACGGGCGATGAGGCCGCGCAGCATGTAGGAGTTCGCGTCGTAGACCTCGAAAACGTCTTTCGGCGTCCCCGGCGCCTTCACTTCGTTGCCCGTGACGAGCATGCGCACGCGCGGCTGCCTGACCGACGGTCACGTGGTCGAGGCCCAGGGACGCCGACGAGCCCCACGTCCTGCGGACGCAGGCGCCGGCCGGCGCCAAGGGCTACCGATCCGGCCTGCAGGTCTTCGCCGCGATGGCCGACGTGCTGGCCCGGGGCAACGGGCCGAGTCACCACGATCTGCCCGGCGGACTCCGTGGCGTACTCGGCCGGAACGACCGAGTCGACGCCTTCGGGAATCGGAGCGCCGGTCATGATCCGGACTGCCGATCCGGGCGGGAGTTCCCCCGCGAACGGCTGGCCGGGCATGGCCTGGCCCAGCACGCGAAACTCGAGGGGGTTGTATTCGGTCGCGCCGGCCGTTTCCGCGCCGCGCAGCGCAAAGCCGTCCATCGCGGCCCGATCGAAGCCGGGGACGTCGAGCGGTGCAATCACTTCGGCCGCCAGCGTGCGGCCGCAGGCCTCCTCGAGCGGAACCGACTCGGCGCCCAGCCGTGCTGCGTGCCGATCGATCCACTCCAGCACAGCGGGCACTTCGCTGCGCTTCCGGAAGCCGTGCATGCGCACGTCGGGGATCGAAGTGATTGCAGCTTTCATTCAGCGCTCATGGGGCAGGGAACGCTCTTCGTGCACGACTTCAAGGTCATCCGGCAGCTTCGATCGACAACACAGTGGCTGCCGACGGCACGCGCAGGCGCCTCGCGACCGACGGCGCGCATCCATTGTCGCGCAAGTCATCCCGCGACTTGCGGGAAGGTCAACGGCGCGCGCTCAGGCGGACTTCAGGAACGGGAGTCCTGCTCCGGTCTCTTCGCGCTGCCGCGCAGGAGAGGGGCCTGCTCTGCAGTGCTTGCTTGGCCCTACTCGCCCGCGTTCGGAAAGAAGAGCTGCTCTCCGCCGATCTTGTAGGCGGCGATCGCCGCCTGCCCCGCGGGCGAGATGATCCAGTCGGCAAACTGCTGCGCCTGCGCGGCCTTCACATGCGGATGCCGCGCGGGATTCACCACGATCACGCCGTACTGGTTGAACAGGCGCTTGTCGCCTTCGACCAGCACCGCGAGGTCGCCGCGGTTCTTGAATGCAAGCCAGGTACCGCGATCGGCCAGCACGTAGGCTCCGGAGGCGGCGGCCATGTTCAGCGCCGGTCCCATGCCGCACGCCGCACTCCCGTAGCCGCCGCCCCGCTGGCTCGCCAGTCCCGCGGTGGTCCAGTACCGGATCTCGGCACTGTGCGTGCCGCTCTTGTCGCCGCGCGAAATGAAGGCGGCATTGCTGGCGCTGATCTTCCGGAGCGCGGCGACGATGTCCGACCCGCGTGCCGCGGCCGGATCGGTCTTCGGCCCGATCAGCACGAAGTCGTTGTACATGACCGCATGGCGCCGAAGCCCGAAGCCCTCGGCGACGAACTTCTCCTCGGCCGCCTGATCGTGGACGAGGAGCGCATCGGCGTCGCCGCGGCGCGCGATGTCCAGTGCCTGCCCGGTGCCGACCGCCACCACCTTCACGTCCAGACCGCTGGCCTGCTTGAACAGCGGCAGCAGATGCGCGAACAGCCCCGACTGCTCGGTGGACGTGGTCGATGCCAGCGTGATGCTCTCCGCGCCGGCCGCGCCGCTCGCGATGCACAGGATCGCGGCGAGGAAGAACTTCGCCTGGCTCATAGACGCCATCTCAGGTCCCCCTCGCATGAAAGCGGCGACGCGCCGGCAGCAGCACCCCGCAGGAATTCCTGCACCGGAAGGTCGGCGTGTATGCGGCCGTCTTGCAGGCAGATCACGCGGCTCGCGAGCCGCTCGACCAGTTCGAGTGGGTGGCTGCTGAAGACGAGCGTCTGCAGGCTGCCCGGCTGCGAACTGGCCGAGGAGCGCTTCGACTTCACGCCGCGCATCCAGGTCCATGCTGGCGGTGGGTCGTCGAGCAGCATCACATCGGAGGCCATCACCCACGCGCGCGCCAGCGCCAGCCGCTGCTGCTGGCCGACGGACAGCGTGCGTGCGTTGCGCTGGGCGAGCGCGGCCAGGCCGACGCGCGCCAACGCCTCGTTCGCATGCTTGCAGGCGTCGCGCCAGCGCGCGCCGCGCAGCCAGAGGCCCAGTGCGACGTTGCGCTGCGCGGTCGTGCGCAGCATGTAGGGACGCTGGAACAACAGCGTCTGACGCGTCGTCGCGGGTCGCTGCACTGTCCCCGCGCTGGGCTCGATCAGGCCATTCAGCACGCGCAGCAGCGTGGTCTTGCCGCTGCCATTGGGGCCGACCAGCGCGACGCGTTCGCCGGCACGGATCGACAAGCTCACCGACTGCAGCGCCCACGTCGAGCCGTAGCGCACGCCGACCCGATCGAGCTTGAACATCGTGCGTCCGGCAACGCGCGCACGCTGGGCGTTCAGCGATGTGATTAGCGGCTCATCAACAGTTTCATGCGACTCCGATCCGCGCGACCTGCGTGACCGCTCCGTCGACGCCCTCGCGCCAGCTGCGCAACGCGGAGATCAGCGCGTTCAATGCCAGCACCAGCACCAACAGCACGATGCCTAGTGCGATCGCGAGCGGCAGGTCGTCCTTGCTGGTTTCCAGCGCGATCGCAGTGGTCATCACCCGGGTGAAGCCTTCGATGTTGCCGCCGACGATCATCACCGCGCCGACTTCGGAAATCGCGCGCCCGAAGGCGGCGATCAGTACCGTCAGCAGCGCGTAGCGTTCGTCCCAGGCCAGCAGGAGGCTGCGCATCAGAGGAGCGGCGCCAAGCGACGTCAGCTGCTCTCCGTGCGCATGGTCGGCGTCCTCGATCGCCTGGCACGTCAGCGCCGTGACGATCGGCGCCACCAGGATCGTCTGCGCCACGACCATCGCCTGGAAGGAATACAGCCAGCCCAGAAAGCCCAGCGGACCGGAGCGCGACAGCAGCAGGTAGACAAGCAGGCCGACGACGACCGAGGGCAGCGCGAGCAGCGTGTTGAGCACTGCGAGAACGGCGCCGCGTCCGGCGAAGCGGGAGACGCCGAGCCAGGCCCCGGCAAGCACGCCGAAGCCGAAAGCGATCAGACAAGCGCTTGTGCTGACTGCCAGCGAACGCCCGACCACCGACAGCAAGGCCGGGTCGAGCGAGGCAAGCAGGTGCAGCGCTGCGGCGGTCGCCTGGGAGATCGTGTCCATCAAACGACGGATCGTAGGCAGGCGTGCGGGTGTTCAGGCCGCACTGGCCGGACCTCCTTAGGCAAACTGCTGCATATGTGGCGTCGGCGAACTGCGAGCTTTGCGGCAAACTCGCATGGTGCACAAGGTCGAACTGTCGTATGTGCTGGCGAGCGGGCGCGCGCCGGAGGCGCTGATCCGCAATCCGTTGATGGATCTGCTGGCCGCAGTGCGCGCCGAGGGATCGATCTCGGGCGCCGCGCGTGCGCTTGGCCATTCGTACCGGCACGTCTGGGGCGAACTCAAGCGATGGGAACAGGAACTCGGACAACGCCTGATCGTCTGGGACCGTGGTCAGCCGGCGCGGCTGACCGAGTTCGCCGACAAGCTGCTGTGGGCCGAGCGGCAGGTGCAGGCGCGCCTGGCACCGCAGATCGCCGCGCTGCACTTCGATCTCGAGCGAGCCTTCGCGATGGCCTTCGACACTTCCGCCAGCGTGCTCGTGCTGCGCGCCAGCCATGACAGCGCCCTGGCGCTGCTGGGCGAACACTGCATGCCGGCCCGCTTGCACCTCGACATTCGCTTTACCGGCAGTGCAGACGCGCTGCATGAACTGAACGCCGGACGCTGCGCGATCGCCGGCTTTCACCTGCCGCCCCGCACGACGACGGACAGCCTGATCGCCCGGACCTACAAGCCTCTGCTGCATCCCGAACGCCACCAGTTGATCGGATTCGCGCGACGCGTCCAGGGCCTGGCGGTGGCGCGCGGCAATCCCCTCGATCTGCACTCGATCGCCGATGTGGCCGCACGCGGCGCGCGCTTCGTCAATCGGCCAACCGGGACCGGCACGCGGCTGCTGCTCGATGCACTGTGCGAGCAGCACGGCGTGGCTCGATCCACACTGGTCGGCTATGACAACGAGGAGCCTTCGCACGCCGCGGTCGCCCAGGCCGTGGCCGCAGGCCAGGCGGACACCGGCCTGTGCATCGAGGCGGCGGCGCGCTCGCGCGACCTCGACTTCGTGCCGCTGCTGTGGGAAGACTATTTTCTGGTGTGCGACAAGGCGACGTTGGCGCAGCCGGCGGTCCGCGCTTTGCAGGCGGTGCTGCGCAGCGAGTCCTGGTTGCGGCGGCTCTCGACGCTGGCCGGCTACGCGCCGGCGCGCAGCGGCGAGGCGCTGTCGTTGCGCGACGTATTGCCGTGGTGGGGCGAGCGCGCCGCCGTAAGCTCTAAACGAGACGTTCGAAAGGCAGGACGTTGACCGCTCGTCCGCAGCTTTGTCTCCGCGCGCGAGCACGATCAGGCAATGCGCGTCCGACATCGAACGCGCGGATCGCGCGCGCCAACGAATTCAGCGGCGGTCGTGCTGTGCCAGTTCGGCGCGCGTGTTGATATTGGCGAAGGCGTCGGCTTCGTCGTCGAAGGCGACCTCGACCACACTGAGGCTGGCGTACCAGAGATCGATCTTGCGCTCGCCGCGCGCCAGGAAGTCGGCCAGGTGAGAGCGCACGCGGGTGCAGACCAGCGCGAACACCGGATGCGGCTGACTGCCGGTACGCGCGACGGCGACGTCGGCGTCGATCGCGCTGCGCGCCGTCGCCAGCCGCGTGACGAGGTCGTGCGGCAGGAAGGGCGAATCGCAAGGCACGGTGACGATCAACGGTGCGTCGGTCGCGTGCAGGCCCGCATCCAGTCCCGCCAGAGGCCCGGCAAAGCCGCCAACCCGGTCGGGCACGACGGGACAACCGAACTCTGCATAGCGCTCGAGGTTCTGGTTGGCATTGATCAGCACGCTGCCGACCTGCGGACGCAGGCGGTCGATCACATGCTGCATCAAGGGCCGACCCTGCAATGGCTGCAGGCCCTTGTCCACGCCCCCCATGCGGCGTCCCTGTCCGCCGGCGAGCACCAGCCCGCAGATCTCGGCGTTCACGATGCGCTCGCGGCCTCGAAGCGGTGCTGCCCGGTGAAGAGCAGAAAGTGCTTGCCGGACGCGCGGCCGATCATCGTCAGGCCGACCCGGCTCGCGATGCGCCATCCCATTTCGGTCAAGCCCGAGCGTGACACCAGGAAGGGAATGCCCATCTGCGCGGCCTTGATCACCATCTCGGACGTCAGACGGCCCGTGGTGTAGAAGATCTTGTCCGAGCCGTCGATGTCGTCGAGCCACATGCGCCCGGCGATGGCATCGACTGCGTTATGCCGCCCGACGTCCTCGACGAAGACCAGGATCCGGCTGTCGGCGCCCTCGTTCGACGCGAGCGCGCAGCCGTGCACGGCGCCCGCGGCGTTGTAGACCGTTTCCTGCTGGCGCACGGCCTCGAGCACGGCGAACAGCGACGCTTCGGGCAGGCGCACGTCGTCGCGCAGGCGGATCGAATCGACTTCTTCCATCAGGTCGCCGAACATGGTGCCTTGTCCGCAGCCGGTGGTCACCGTCCGCTTGGCGAGCTTCTTCGCCAGGGACTTGACGCCTCGTCGCGTGGTGACCGCCACGGCGTCGGTTTCCCAGTCGACCTGCACCGCAGCGAGTTCGTCCAGCGACGACACCAGGCGCTGGTTGCGCAGATAGCCGATGGCGAGCGCCTCGGGTGCCTGGCCCAGGGTCATCAGCGTGACGACTTCGCACTTGTCGACGTACAGTGTCAGCGGATGCTCGCCGGCGATCGGCGTCGGCACGAGGACGCCGCGGTGGTCGACTGCATCGACAGGAAAGATCAGCGGTCGGGACGCGTTGGTCAGCAGCGGTCGCATCGTCGGTCGGGTCTTGGACTTGTGCCGCGTTGCGAGCTTGTCGTCCATCTGCGCGGCCTGCAAAAAGACCCTTAGCCTGTATTCTGTTTTGCTCTCTTCAATCCTGAGCAGTATTACTCTTTGCAGAGTGAAGGAAGATAACATCAACGCCGTGCGAAACGCATTGCGAAGGCCGGCCGCGGTCGTGACGGCCAAGCGCATCGTCGACAACCCGTGGACATCCGAAATCTGGGTGCCCGTCGCGGTCATCGAGCGCGACGGCGCGCGCGATCAAGCGCCGATCCTGCTCGAACGCAATGCAGCGGGCGAGCAGTGGCTGCATCTCGGCTTTGAGGTCGAACTGAATCGCACCGAAGCCGAGGGCTACTATCTGAACCTGACGACCGATCAGCCAGTCGCCTTCGTGGAATGGGAACTCACTGAGAGGGGCGCGGATCCAAGGTGGGTCACGCTCAGTTATCACGAGGCGGCCCGGCGCTTGGACGGCGGTGCCCAGGTCGAAGCCGTGCCGATGCCCAGCGAGTGGCTGCCGTGGGTTGCGGCTTTCACGCAGCAGCATCTTCAAGTGCCGGAGAAGAAGCGCCGCCCGGCGCCGGCATCGTTTCTCGGCGCCAAGCGCGACAATGGATGAATCCGCGGCCTGTACCGCGTGCTCATCACGGTGTGCGCAACGCGCACGCGACGACGGGTATCTGAATGAGCGCTGAACCGGAATCGTTCCTCACCCGTTGGTCGCGGCGTAAGCGCGCAGCGGAGCGAGAGGCAGAGCGGCCCGCTGCTGACATTGCCGCGCCGCAGGTGCCGCCCTGCACCGGCGGCGAAGCCTGGGGGCGAGGGAGTTGCGGCGAACGGGCCGGTCTCCGCGTCTGCGTCGGCGCGCGAACCGGCCCCGACGACCGAGGTGCCGTTGCCGCCGATCGAATCGCTCGATGGCTTGCGTTCGGATTACCAGGCGTTCTTCCAGCAGCCCGTCGCTGATGAGCTGCGCCATGCAGCGCTGAAGAAACTCTTCGCCGATCCGCACTTCAACCAGATGGACATGCTGGATGTGTACGTCGACGACTACACGCAGTTCGAGCCGCTGCCGGCCGCGCTGCGAATGCGCCTGCCGAGCGCGCGCGATTTCCTGTCCGACTCCGAACGCGCTGCGCTGGAAGCGGCCGAAGCGCCGATCGGCGCGGCGGGCGATGCTCCGGGATCGTCGGTGGATGCCGAGTCCTGGCGCCAGCGCTGAAGAGTCCGGCCTCGCCACCGATGACGCGAGCGTCGATGCGACTTCCGGGCTGCCGCGGCAGGGAGCACAGCGCCGGCAGCGTCAGCGGATGATCCGGCGAGACCGTTGGACGTGTCGTCTTCGCCTGCCACCCAGTCGGGCAAGTCAACTGCATCCGACCCATCTTCTTCCTGAGCCCGCATGGCCACACCAGGCAACACGCTGAAAGTCTGCAACTGCAATCGCACGATGACGCTGGACGGAGCGGCGCTCGGGCGCGCGCTCGGGCGCGAGGCGATTCCGATCTACACCGAGTTGTGCCGTAAGGAAGTCGACGGCTTCACCTCGGCGCTGGGAGCCTCCACCTGCACGGTCGCGTGCACGCAGGAAGCCCCGCTGTTCACGGAACTGGCCGCCGGCGCTGGTGCTTCGACGGAGCTGAACTTCGTCAACATTCGCGAGGCGGCCGGATGGTCGGCCGAAGGTCCTTCTGCGACTGCGAAGATCGCCGCCCTGCTGGCGCTGGCGGATCTGCCCGAGCCGCAGCCGGTCGCGGTTTCCTCTTACACGTCGAAGGGCGAGGTACTGATCATCGGCCCGGCCGAGGCGGCAATCGCCTGGGCCGAGCAACTCGCCGACAGCCTGTCGGTCAGCGTCCTGATCACGACGGCCCGAGGCGCGGAACTGCCGGCGACGCGTCGCTACCCGGTGTGGTCTGGGACGCCGCGATCAGTGCAGGGGTATCTGGGCAAGTTCGAGGTCCAGTGGGAGCAGATCAACCCGATCGATCTGGAGGTCTGCACTCGCTGCAACGCCTGCATCAGGGCCTGTCCGGAGGATGCGATCGACCTCACCTACCAGGTCGACCTCACGCGCTGCAAGTCGCACCGCGCCTGCGTGAAGGCCTGCGGAGCGATCGGCGCGATCGACTTTGGCCGCGCCGAGTCGACGCGCACCGAGCAGTTCGATCTGGTGTTCGATCTGTCCGCGCAGCCGTTGCTGCGCATGCCCGAAAAGCCGTTCGGCTACCTGGCGCCGGGCGCCGATCCGCTCGAGCAGTCGCAGGCGGCAATGCGGCTGGTGCAGATGGTGGGCGAGTTCGAGAAGCCGCGCTATGTGCAATACGAAGAGAAGATCTGCGCGCACAGTCGCAACACCAAGACCGGCTGCACGCGCTGTCTCGACGTCTGCGCGACCGAGGCCGTCGTCTCGCTCGGCGACAAGATCTGGGCGCATCCCTTCCTGTGCATGGGATGCGGTGACTGCGCAACCACGTGTCCGACCGGCGCGCTGCGCTTTGCCTATCCCGGCGTGGCCGACATCGGTACGCGTCTGCGCAAGCTGCTGTCGGTGTATCGGGCGGCCGGCGGCAAGGATGCGGCGCTGCTGTTCCACAACGGCACGAGCGGTCGTGCGCTGATCTCGCGGCTGGCGCGGGTGGGCAAGGGGCTGCCGGCGCGCGTGGTGCCGATCGAGGTGCATAGCGTGGCGACGATCGGCATCGACGTCGTGCTGGGCGCCATCGCCTATGGCGCGAGCCAGGTGTTCGCGCTGCTCGACGACGCCGGCGCCGACGAACACGGCGCCCTGCTGGATCAGCAGGCGCGTCTCGCCGATGCGATCCTCAACGGATTGGGCTACAGCGGCACGCACTGGCAGGCCGTGCGTGCCGAGGAACCCGCCGCGCTGCAGGCGGCGCTGTGGTCGTCGCAGCCGGCGGCGACCGTCGCCGAGCCCGCGACCTTTCACTTGTCCAACCGCAAGCGCGAGACGCTCGATTTCGCGATTGATCACCTGGTGCGACAGGCGTCGGCGCCGCCGGAGCAGATCGCGCTGCCTTCGGGTTCGCCGTTCGGCACGCTCGCGATCGATGCGTCTCGCTGCACCTTGTGCAAGGCCTGCATCGGCGCCTGCCCGAGTTCTGCGCTGCAGGATGCGGAGGACGCGCCGAAGCTGCGCTTCATCGAGCACAACTGCGTGCAGTGCGGCCTGTGCGAGATCGACATGCCCCGAGCAGGCGATCAGCCTGGTGCCGCGCCTCCTGGTGACACCGGCGGCCCGTCAGCCGGTCACGCTGAACGAAGCCGAACCGTTCCATTGCGTGCGTTGCGGAACGCCGTTCGGCACGCGGCAGATGATCGACGTGATGACCGGCCGTCTGAGCACGCATTCGATGTTCTCCGGCACGGCGCTGCGGCGCATCCAGATGTGCGCCGACTGTCGCGTGATCGACATGATGCAGTCGCCCGACGAGATCTCGATCTTCGACGTCAAGCGATGAGCACGGCCAGCGCGGCAACGGGCGTGATCCTGGCGCCCGAGGACGAAGGGCGCCTGCAGCTTTACGCGCTGCTGGCGCGCTTGTTCGCCGCGGGGCCGGACGAAGGACTGCTACGCGCGCTGGCGCAGTCGGCCGGGAGCGTCGAGGGCGATGGCGAGCTGGCGCAGGCCTTCAACGACCTGGCTCAGGCGGCGGCGCATACGTCGGCGCGGGACGCGACGCTGGAGTTCGACACGACCTTCATCGGAGTCGGCAAGGCGCCCGTCAGCACCTATCTGTCGCACTACCATCCGGGTCACGCGCAAGGAAGCCGTTCTGGTCGAGCTGCGCGACACGCTGGCTGAACTCGGACTGGCGCGTACTGCCGCTTCGGCCGAGCCGGAAGACAACCTCACCGCGGTGCTGGAGGTCATGCGTCACCTCGTGGCCGCCGGATCGGATGAGCAGTCGTTGCAGCGCCAGCGGGAGTTTTTTGCCCGCTACCTGCAGCCGGCTTACCGAGGATTTTGTGATGCGGCGCACAAGGCCGACCTCAGCGACTACTACAAGGCAGCAGTTCGACTGCTCGAGGTGTTTCTCGAGTCTGATCTGGCTCAATTCGAGATGGGCTAGGTCCGCGCAGGGAGACGCGAGCATTGACTGATCGTTGACGTCTGGGGGATGATTGATAGCGGCGTATGAAGGAGCATTCATATGAATAGCGTAAAGCCGAGCCGTCGCGGCTTCTTCAAGGCTGTCGCGATCGGCGGCGCAACTGCGGCGGCGGCCGTGGCGACGACTATCGTCGGCGAGCGCAAAGCTGCGACGACACTGCGGCGGGTGCCGATGCTTCGACGCAGACCGG
Source organism: uncultured beta proteobacterium (assembly GCA_963707445.1). GTDB lineage: Bacteria > Pseudomonadota > Gammaproteobacteria > Burkholderiales > Burkholderiaceae_F > JALORV01. The sequence goes on from CAVPPW010000003.1 coordinate 105,272, forward strand.
TTATCGCGAAACCGCGCACATCCGCCATTACTACCGCACCACCCAGGTCTAGACGGGAGACTCCCGATGCTCACGAAAAAATCCGCGGGGGCCGCGACGGCCCAGGGTCGCCTTGCGCGCGCTGTTTCCGGAATGCACGGTCGAACGATCGATCGACGCACGTTCCTCAAGCGCTCCGGCGTGACCGCCGGAGCCGCCGCGTTCGCGGCTCAGCTTCCGTACGGTGCCATCGGCAAGGCCGAGGCGGCCACGGCGGCTGCGCCGGAGGCCACTGGCGAACAGGTACGCCGCACGGTGTGCACGCACTGCTCCGTCGGCTGCTCGGTCGACGCGGTCGTGAAAAATGGCGTGTGGGTGCGGCAGGAGCCGGTGTTCGATTCACCGCTGAACCTCGGCGCGCACTGCGCCAAGGGTGCTTCGGTGCGTGAGCACGGCATGACCGAGCACTCGCACCGGCTGAAGTACCCGATGAAGCTGGTCGACGGCAAGTACCAGCGCATCAGCTGGGATCAGGCGATCGACGAGATCACCGCGAAGATGTCGAAGATCCGCGAGGAGTCCGGTCCTGACGCTGCCTACTTCATCGGCTCGTCCAAGCACAGCAACGAGCAGGCCCAACTGCTGCGCAAGTTCGTTTCGCTCTGGGGCACCAACAACTGTGACCACCAGGCCCGCATCTGCCACTCCACGACGGTCGCCGGTGTGGCGAACACGTGGGGTTACGGCGCGATGACGAACTCGTACAACGACATGCTGAATACGAAGGCGATGATGTACATCGGGTCGAACGCCGCCGAGGCGCACCCGGTGTCGATGCTGTTCACGCTGCACGCGAAGGAGACCGGCGCCAAGATGATCGTCGTCGATCCGCGCTTCACGCGCACCGCGGCCAAGGCCGATCACTACATCCGGCTGCGCGGGGGCAGCGACATCCCGTTCCTGTACGGGATGATGTACCACATCTTCAAGAACGGCTGGGAGGACAAGGCGTACCTGGCTGCGCGGGTCTATGGCATCGACAAGGTCAAAGAGGAGGTCATGAAGTGGACCCCCGACAAGGTGACCGAAGCCTGCGGCGTACCCGAAGACCAGGTGCTGCTGGCGGCCGAGATCATGGCCAAGAACCGACCCAGCACGATCGTCTGGTGCATGGGGCAGACGCAGCACACGATTGGCAACGCAATCGTGCGCGCCTCCTGCATTCTGCAGCTCGTCCTTGGAAATGTCGGCGTTTCCGGCGGCGGCACCAACATCTTCCGCGGCCACGATAACGTGCAGGGCGCGACCGATGTCGGACCGAATCCCGACTCCCTGCCCGGCTACTACGGCATTGCGCCGGGATCGTGGGCGCACTGGGCGAAGGTCTGGAACATCGATCTGGACTGGCTGAAGAAGCGCTTTGCGTCCGAGGCGATGATGACCAAGCCCGGCACGACGGTCAGTCGCTGGATCGATGCGGTGCTGGAGCCCAACGATGCGATCGGCCAGGGGCCGAACGTGCGGGCCGTCTTCTACTGGGGCCATGCACCGAATTCGCAGACGCGCGGTCTGGAAATGAAGAAGGCCATGGACGCGCTCGATCTGCTCGTCGTGGTCGATCCGTATCCGTCGGCGACCGCCGCCATGGCGGCGATGCCGGCGCCTGAAGGCGGCAAGCTCAATCCGAACCGCACCGTCTACCTGCTTCCCGCCTGCACGCAGTTCGAGACGACGGGCTCGGTGACGGCCTCTGGCCGTTCGCTGCAATGGCGCGAGAAAGTCATCGAGCCCTTGTTCGAGTCGCGGACCGACCACGCGATCATGTTGCGCTTCGCGCAGAAGTGGGGCTTCGCCGACCAGTTGCTGGGCAAACGGGATGGCAAGCAGAACATCCGGACGATGCCGGGTGCCGGCGGCTGGGAAGAGCCGGTGATCGAGGACATCCTCGCGAACGAAATCAACAAAGGCACCTGGACCATCGGCTACACCGGTCAGAGCCCGGAGCGGCTGAAGCTGCACATGAAGCACATGGGCACGTTCGACGTGAAGACGCTGCGTGCCAATGGCGGTCCGTGCGACGGCGATTACTTCGGGTTGCCATGGCCGTGCTACGGCACGCCGGAGATGAAGCATCCGGGTTCATCCAACCTGTACGACACCTCCAAGACGGTGATGGACGGCGGCGGCAACTTCCGCGCCAACTTCGGTGTCGAGCGCGACGGCGTCAACCTGCTGGCCGAAGCGGGCTCGCACTCGAAAGGCGCCGAGATCACGACGGGCTACCCCGAGTTCGACCATGTGTTCCTGAAGAAGCTCGGCTGGTGGAACGAACTGACCGAGGACGAGAAGAAGGCGGCCGAGGGCAAGAACTGGAAGACCGATCTTTCCGGCGGGATCATCCGGGTCGTGATGACCAAGCACCAGTGTCATCCGTTCGGCAACGCCAAGGCGCGTGCCCTGGTCTGGAACTTCCCGGATCCCGTCCCGATCCACCGCGAGCCGTTGTACAGCAATCGTCCCGACCTGGTCGCCAAGTACCCGACGTACGCCGACCGCAAGGACTTCTGGCGCCTCCCGACGCTTTACAAGACCGTGCAGGACAAGAACATCGCCGACAAGGTCTACGAGAAGTACCCGCTCGTGATGACCTCGGGCCGCCTGGTGGAATACGAGGGCGGCGGCGACGAGACGCGTTCGAACCCCTGGCTGGCCGAACTGCAGCAGAACATGTTCATCGAGATCAATCCGAAAGCTGCCAATGACCGCGGCATTCGCAATGGCGAATGGGTCTGGGTCAACACCCCGACCGGCGCGAAGCTCAAGGTCATGGCGCTCGTGACCGAGCGGGTCGGACCGGACATCGTGTTCATGCCGTTCCACTTTGCCGGGTGGTGGCAAGGCAAGGATCTGCTGGACAGCTATCCGGCCGGTGCAGCGCCGATCGTCCGCGGTGAGGCAATCAACACCAGCACGACGTATGGATACGACTCGGTGACGATGATGCAGGAAGGGACGAAGTGCTCCCTCTGCCAGGTCGTCAAGCAGGCCTGAGAAGCCTCGAGGACGAAACAAGGAGACTCACGATGGCCCGCATGAAGTTCATCTGTGATGCCAACCGCTGCATCGAATGCAACGGCTGCGTCACGGCCTGCAAGAACGCGAATGACGTCCCGTGGGGCGTCAATCGCCGGCGTGTCGTTACTCTGAACGATGGCGTGCCCGGAGAGCGCTCGATCTCGGTGGCCTGCATGCATTGCTCGGATGCGCCGTGCATGGCGGTTTGCCCGGTCGATTGCTTCACCCGGAGCGAAGATGGCGTCGTGCTGCACGACAAGGACCAGTGCATCGGCTGCGGTTACTGCCTGTATGCCTGCCCCTTCGGCGCACCGCAGTTTCCACAAGCCGGCGCCTTCGGCGCGCGCGGCAAGATGGACAAGTGCACGTTCTGCCAGGGCGGCCCCGGCAAGGGCAGCGAGGAAGAGCAGTACGCAAGTACGGCCAGAACCGCATCGCCGCGGGCAAGCTGCCGCTGTGCGCCGAGATGTGCTCCACCAAGGCGCTGCTCGCCGGCGACGGCGACGTCATCGCCAACATCTTCCGCGAGCGTGTCACCGTGCGTGGCAAGGGTTCCGAAGTGATCGGTTGGGCCACGGCGTACGGCACGCCCAAGGGCGGCTCGACTCCGCCCGCAGCGCCAGAAGGGAAGAAATGATGCGGGCGCTAAGAACGCTGGGCGTGGTGCTGGCAGCGCTGCTGTGGGCGGTCGGTCTGTCCGCCTGCGGGGAGCAGAAGGTCACCCGCTACGAGCAGGGCAAGTACTCAGGCGCCCCTATCGCCTCTCCGTGGGACTCGCCGCAGTATGGCGGCAAGCAGGCGGAATGGGAGGCGGCCATCCAGGCGCGCACGCAGGGCCAGAACGACTACGCGCGCATACCGGCGAAGTAGGGAGACGCCAGATGACGATTCTTTCCTGGCGGGCCGGGTTGGCGGCGGCCGTGCTGGCCTTCGCAGGCTACGCGGCCGCGCAACCGGCGACCCCGCAGCAGCAGGAAGCCGCGCGCCAGCAAGCCGAGCGAAGCGTTACTCAGCCGTATAACAACGCGCCGTACTGGCATGAAGTTCGTACCAGTGACCCGGGCTTCACCCAGCTCGGAGACTCGCCGGAGCGGGGAGTGCTGATCCAGTCACGCGGCGAAACCTGGAGGCAGGCGCGCGTGCCGGTGGCGCTGATCGGCGGGCTGCTCGTCGCGCTGGCGATGGTGTCACTCGGCGGCTTCTATGCCTATCCGCGGCTCGATACCGGTCGGCGAGAGCGGTTCGAAGATGATGGTCCAGCGCTTTCGCCCGGCGGATCGATACGCGCACTGGACGATGGCGATCGTCTGGGTGACTCTCGCCATCACCGGATTGATCATTACCTTCGGCAAGGTGCTGCTGCTGCCGATCATCGGCCACACGCTCTATTCATGGCTGGCGGTGGCGGCGAAGAACGTGCACAACTTCATCGGACCGATCCTGATCGTCGGCGTCGTGTGGATGATCATCCGGTACCTGCGGTACAACTGGCTCAACAAGGACGATTTCATCTGGATGACGAAGATCGTCGGCAACCTGACCGGGCACGAGTACCCCTCGGGCAAGTTCAACGGCGGCGAGAAGATGGTCTTCTGGTTCGTGCTGGTTTTGCTCACTCCGCTGTTGATTGTCTCGGGTCTGGTGCTCAACTTCCCGAACTTCGGCCAGACCCGGGCCACGATGCAGACCTTCAACGTCATCCACATGGTGTTGGCCTATGTGGCGATTGCGATGGCCTGCGTGCACATCTACCTGGGCACGATCGGCATGAAGGGCGCCTACCGCGCGATGCGCAACGGCTACGTCACCGCCGAGTGGGCCAAGCATCACCACGAGCTCTGGTACAACGACATCAAGGCGGGCAAGGTGCCCGAAAGTCCCATGGTGTCAGAGACCGCGGTGCCCGAGCCTGTTCGCCACGCGGTCCTGCTGAGCTATGCAAGTAACGTCATCGGGGAAGTCATGGTGAGGAACATCATCATTGCTCTGTGCGGACTCGCATTTGCCGCAGCCGGATTGGCCACGTTGCCGCCACCAACGCCTGAGCAGAAGGCGGCGGCGACGCTGAATGCGGCCAAGGCGGCACACGCGAACAAGGTCGACGCCTACACGCTGTGCGTGTCGCAGACCAAGGTCGCTGACGCGTACATCAAGGAGCAGAAGGCCCAGGGCAAGGTCGTCACGCCCGAAGCGACGCCCGCCTGCGTGAATCCCGGTCCCTTCGTGCCGCCGGCCGATACGCCGGCAGCGGCCGCTGCCCCGGCGCAACCCGCGGCCGCTCCGGCGCAATCTGCCGCTGCTCCGACGCAACCTGCAGCGCCGGCCGCCAAGAAGTAGCGGTTCGATTACGTCCAAGCAAAGGCGCCCCGTCGGGGCGCCTTTGCTTTTCGCCCGCCAGCGCAAGGTGCTGTCGTGTGTCCGACTCAGGCCCGGCAGCTCTGCCACTGCCTGCTGTAGCTCGCGGCCGGCTGTACGACAACGGTGGCACCGCTCGGTTTGCGCAGGCCGCTACCGGTCTCGAGCTCCAGCTGCTTCGTGTACTTTTCAAAGAACTTGTCGAACATCTCGCCGCCTCGCGTACCCACCGCGTGCAGGCTGGTCGCTGCTGGCGTCCCACTCCAGCAGCACGGCAGCCAGCGGCTGCGGCGCCGGGCCGTCGATCACGCGCGCGCCGTGCAACGGGTCGTAGCGCGAGTTGTCGCCGCAGCAGTGGATCACGTGCGCCGGCTCACCGCGGCCGCCGCTGCGCAGGCCGATGAAGCTGATCGCCGGCTTGGGATACATCAGCTTGTGCGCACAAATCGCCGAGAACGCAACGATCGATTTGTTCGGGCCCACGCCGGCCGGTGCCGCATAGTGCCGCTTGTCTTCGGTGACCAGCTCGACCGCCTTCACCTCGTGCTCGAACGCGATCAAGAATACCGGCGACACCGTATACGGGTAGTTGAAGAGGAACGCTTCGCCCGGCTTGAGCTGGCGTGCCGGCCACGGGCTGCCGTGTGAGTCGACCAGCAGCGAACGCGGATAGCGCTGCACGTCGCCGACCGCCACCACCGGCAGCGCGCTGGAGGCCGCCCACGCGCCGGCGACGCAGGCGGCCTGACGCATCAGGTCGCGGCGGCGCGCGGCGTTGGGATTCGGCTGCACACGAAAGACGCTACACGAGCTGCGAAGTCCGAGCAATGCGTTCGACGGAATGACGCTAATCGAGCCCGTTGAACGTACACACGAAGTCGGCAATGCCGCTTGCATCGTCGAGGTCGAACTGTGGCAGCGCTGTGTCAAAGCGACAGTCGGCGGCGATCGCGACAATGTGCGGATCGTGGGGATGCAGAGGCTTGCTTGGCGTTCGCCCGGCGGAATATCTCGATCTTCGGGATGGCCTCCCGCTTGAAGCCTTCCACCAGCAACAGGTCGCAAGGGGAGATGCGGTCGACCAACTGCTGCAACGTCTGCTCCGGCTCACCCCGCAGCTCGTGCATATGCGCCCAGCGCACGCTGGACGACAGCAGCACCTCACGGCATCCGGCACGCCGGTGGCGGTACGAATCCTTGCCCGGCACGTCGACGTCAAACTCGTGATGCGCCCGCTTGATCAGAGACATCTCGAGTCCGCGCGCCGGTCAGCAGCGGAATGACGCGTTCGATCAGCACGGTCTTGCCGCTGCCAGACCAGCCCGCGAAACCAAAGACTTTCATGTAGGCATTGCCGCGGGCACACCGCGGCCCGATCGGGTTAATTTCGAACTGGGACTCTAGCAATGACAGCTTCAAGTTTGCCCCAGGCCGACCCGATGTGTGCGCTTGCTCGCCTACGAAATCGTGCTGGCCGCAAGCGTGATCGCCGCTGCCTGAGGCTAGTCCGGGCGTCTTAACCGGGGCCGGTCACAGCTCGTTCGTCCCAAAGGACGATCAACAGCCGGGCACCATCTGTCGATACTCCTTTCAGGGGCGCCTCCTTTGGGCGTCCCGGGGAGGCCGCGATGAGCCCGTCCGACGACGATCGCCTGGTTGCGTTCGGGGACCTGCCGGTGTTTGCCGGCATGTGGTCATTGGTGGCCCTGGTCGTCCTCGTCACTGCCGCTTGCATGTGACGCCAAGTGCTGCATGCGTCGCGCTTGGCCAGAGCACTGCCCTGAATGTTTCACGCGGGTGTCGCTATGCGGCCCCGCGGCGCGCGGCGATCAACTGCCAGATAACGCGCTTTTCGGCGTCCGAATAGCAGCTCCAGCCGGCGATTTCGTCGATCGTGCGCAGGCAGCCGCTGCACAGTCCGGTCGCCGCGTCCATCTTGCAGATCGAGACGCACGGTGAAGGCACGCCCGACTCGACTGGGGCGTCGGCACTCGCGGCGGGATCGACGGTATCCATCGATGAATTTTCGCACGCAGCGCGTCTATGGCTGTCCTGACGAGCGCGCGGCTCAGCTGAGCGCAATGCAGATGAGCGCCACCGGTGTTCGCCTCGTGTTCAAGGCCGTCAGCCCGCAGCTCGCGGAACGCAATCTGGCAAAGCTCGTCGCGGCAGTCAGCTAGCCGGTCTCGACCAGCGCGAGCGGGCGCTCGACCGCGAGTCGGAAGCGCCCGCGGCCGGTTTTTTCGATGCGGATCTCAGGACCGCGCTCCTGCAGGCGTCGCACCAGCAGGATCAGGCGCGCCTCAAGGTTGTCGGTGATGTCGGGCAGGCGGATCGACGTATCGAGTCGCAGTTCGCGGTTCGTGAAATCGGTGCGGCCGTTTTCGACATAGTCGCGCACGAGCTTGCGGAAGATGGCGCCGGCGACGCCCTTGATCAGGTAGTCGTCGCCGATGAACACCGAATTGTCGACCGGGTAATGACGCACGGTCACGGCGGCGCCGCGCGGAGGCCGCGGCGCTGGTCGGCGCCTGCGCCGGTTCATCGCGAGCGCTCGGCCGCCTGCTGCAGCAGTGCGATGGTCGTGCCGAGCTGCGCGGCGATGGCCACCAGCGCATCCTCGTCTTCCCACGAGAAGCGCGCGTCCTTTGCGCTTTCGACGAACAGGACTCCGACCACGCAGCCGCCGACGCGCAGCGGAACGGCGACCTGCGATTCTGGCGTCGTCAGCCCCGGCAGCGGGATCTCGGTCTCGATCCCTTGCAGTCCGTCCAGCGCCGCGCGCTCACGCATCGTGCGGCTGTAGGCGTATTCGCTGGTCGCGTGCGAGATGCGGATCGCGGTGCCCTCGCGTGCGGCTACGCCGATGATCCCGTGGCCGAGACGGGATCTCCGAGCCGACACCAGAGGCCGGATAACCGCGGCTGGCCACGGTGTACAGCCTGGCGCGGCCACGCTCGATCAGCAGCACCATCGAGTGGTCGATGCCGAGATCCGAAGCGAGCACGGCCAGCACGTCGTCGAGCACCGTGCGCAGGTCGGTGGCCGCGGCCAGCAGGGACGAGACCGCCCGCACGGCCGCGAGCAGACCGACGCGCTGGCTCGGCGCGGGCATTTCGGGACCGACGAGGTGCTCGATCTCAAGCACCTCGTAGACGTCCGAGCCCTGCAACTTGAATACGGCTGCCATGCCCGTGTGCGACGCGATGCCGGCCAGGTACGCCTTCATCCGCTCGAACAACGGGCCACTCGGCCTCGGTGCGCAGGTAACGGACGTGCAGCACGTAGCGCGCGGCGGTGCACGGGTCGACCAGGAACACCGCTGCGCGCGGATTCGTAAGGATGTTCGCACGGGTCTTGTTGAAGAACTGAAACGACAGGGCGACGTGCGAACGATCGACGTAGTGCACATGCGAGACATACGTCACATTCGGTGCCCCGTCGGCGTCGCACGTTGCGACAAGACTCGGGACGACACCCTCGAGGCAGGCGCGGATCGATTCCAGCGGCGGATCGATCATGGCTGTGCGCCGGCCAGCGGTTCGCCTGCACGCGGCCCCGGCGTCTGCGCAAAGGCGCTCATCGGTGTGAAGCGAATCGCCTGCACCTGATTCGGCGCCGACTCGAAGATTTTGCGCACCCACGTCTCGGGATAGCCGAGTGGTGCCAGTTCCGCGACTGCGGCCTCGACGTGCGCCGCGACCTGCGGCCAGTCGCCGTGTTCGAGCGGACCGGGCAGGGCGTCGTCCCCCTTGACCTGCAGTGTGCGATGCGTCGTGGGCTCGCTGAAGACCACGGCCACCCGCCGGGTCGCGTGCAGGTCGGCCAGCAGGCGTACCGTTTCGCTCGTGCGCACAAAGACCACGAGTCGCTGCGGCCGCTCGAGGATCCGGAAGCCGACGCAGCGCACGACAGAGGGAACGTGCTCTACGCTGCACGAAGCCGCGGAGACCATCACCCGCCGCTGCAGGAACTGCAGCACGCCGGCGTCGAGCACCTCATCGGCCATTTCAACGAACTGCGGCACGGCGCTTGGCCGTGACTTTCTCGTTGAAGCGGGCCACGTCGATGATGACCCGCTCGTGCGTGCCTTCAGAGATCAAATCGTGGCCATCGTGCGCGCTCGCCTGGAATCGCACCTTGCGGCCCTCGACCTCGATGACTTCGCAGTGGACCCGCACAGTAAGGCCCGGCGGCGTCGCCGCAAGATGCGGAGAAGCTCACGTGCGTGCCCAGCGACTGCTCTCGCGGCCAGTCGAGATACGGCTTGATCGCAAGCTGGCACGCGCCCTCCATCAAGCCGACCAGAAAGCCGGTCGCAAATACTTCGGGCATCTCGCCGAACTCACGCCATTCCGGATACAGCCAAGGCACGGTCTTGCTGTCCGGCACGGTGTAATCGAGCACAAAGCTGATGCCGGCCTTGAGGTCGGGGCTCATCAGGATCCTCCGCGACGGGGATTCTATGGCGCGCGACTGCGCTTGGCGCACTGGCACAATCGCGCGCAATGCCTGCGCGCCGCCCGCTCGACGCGACCGCCTACGGGCTCATGGTCGTCTGCGCCCTGCTGTGGGGCCTGCAGCAGGTGACGGTCAAGGTCGGCGCAGCCGGCGTCTCGGTGGTGATGCAGGGCGGCATCCGCTCGCTGCTGGCGACGCTGCTCCTGCTCGTCTGGGCCGGGGCGCGTGGCATTCCGCTGTTCGGCCGCGACGGCACGCTGGCGGCGGGTCTGGCCGCGGGTCTGCTGTTCGCCGTCGAATTCTTTCTGATCTACTTCGGCCTCGCGCACACGTTGGCGTCGCGCATGGTGATCTTCATCTACCTTGCGCCGGTGTTCACCGCGCTCGGACTGGCATGGTGGGTCCCGAGCGAGCGGCTTGCCCGCGTCCAGTGGCTCGGCGTCGCGATCGCGTTCGCGCGGCATCGTCGCTGCCTTTGCCGACGGGATCAGCGCGGGCGACCGCGAGACGCTGCTCGGCGATGCTGTGGCGTGCTCGCGGCGCTGCTGTGGGCCGCGACCACGGTGCTGATCCGCGCGACCCGGCTGGCGTCGGCGAGCGCCGAGAAGACGCTGCTGTATCAGCTGGCGATCTCGGCGGCCTTGTTGCCGCTCGCGTCCGCTGGCCATCGGCGAGCCGGGCATCGTGCGGCTGGACAGCGTGACGGTCGCGATGCTGCTCTATCAGGGTGTCATCGTGGCGTTCGCCAGCTATCTCGCGTGGTTCTGGCTGCTGACGCGCTACTACGCGGCGCGCCTGGCGGTGTTCGCCTTCATCACGCCACTGGCTGGCGTCGCGTTCGGCGTGGTTCTGCTCGGGGAGCGACTGTCGCCGCGGTTCGTCGCCGCGGCGCTGCTGGTCACGCGCGGGTATCGCGCTGGTCAACTGGCGCCGGCCGACATGGCACACCGGGCGAGCGGTGAGGGAGATCAAAGCGCTAGAACGTGTCGGCCAACGAAAACGCGGCCCATGCTGGCCGCGTCGCGTTTACCGCGGCAGGACCTAGCGGTCGCGGTTCTGCATGAACCAGTACGAGCGCCGGCGGTTGGCCGGGATCGGGATGTTCGCCCGACTCGCCTCGATCGCCGAGTTCTTGTCGTTGGCGCCGCCGATGACGAACGGCACCAGTTTGCCGCGGCCGACGTCGACATAGCCGACGACCGGCGAGGGCGGAAGGCCGTCGCCGATCAGGTTGTTCGAAGTCGGGTTGCGGCACACGAGCGGCATCTGGTAGGCGCGGTTCTGCGCGCGCGTGCAGAGCGCCGCTGCTCGGCGGCAGCGGCCGGTTGGTCGAGAAGTAGGTGATGCCGCCGAACGTGATCGGCTGGTTGATGACCTTTTCGCCGTTGGTCGCAAGCGCGTACGAGCAGCCCTCGGGGTCGCGCCCGGCGGTGTTGGCGGAGGCACCTCGGCGAGACTCGCCTCCGTAATCAGCGACACCGAGGTCGGCTCGCCCTTCGTGACCTTGCGGGTCCTTGATGACGAAGAAGCGATCGTTCGTCGTCGTCAGCAGCGGCTTCTCGCGGTCGCCGGTGCCCGAAGAGAAGCGCGGTGTAGTTGCGCGTGATCACGACGTCCGGCGCGAAGTAGACCTTGCGCGATCCGGTCAGCCGGTCGGTCCGTCGTTCAGCGCGGCGATCTTGGTGATCGCCCACGCGGCCGGCTCGCGCGGCGTGCCGTGCGGCCTCCTCCATGTCGATGCGGTAGAGCTGCGCCCGCACGTCGACGACGTAGACGCGGTCGACGTAGCCGTCGCCATCCGTGTCGATTACCGTCACGTCGGCCGGCACGCTGTAGTCGGTCGGCAGCCAGCCGAGCAGTTCGCCGGTGCGCATGTTCATGATGTAGACGCCGCGGCCGATCGTCGTCGTGCCGGCCGGCGTCACGTCCTCCGCGTTCGTGTCGTAGCCGCCGCCCATGATCAACACCGGGTCGGTGCGACCCTTGACGCGCGACACGCGCGGCATCGACCAGGTCTGGCCGATCGAGCCGTAGCCGCTGAACCAATTGTTGATGCGCCACATCAGGCGCGGCTGGTCAGGGTTGGTGACGTTGAACGCGTAGATGGCCCGGCCGCCGCGGCGCATGCCGGCGAAGAGCATCACCTCGCCGGTAGTAGGTGTTCTGGTAGGCGCCGATCGGGCCGTCGAAGAAGTATTCGCGCGGGCGTGCCGAGACGTTGGCCGACGGCGTCGACGGATACCGAACTTCCGGGTCGTTCTCGCGCAGTCGCCGCAGGGAATCGAAGTGCTCAGGCGCGACGAAGCCCCACATTTCGCTGCCGGCCCCGCCGCCGGTCTGGTTGCCGTTGATCGCGCGCAGCACGCCGTCGTTGGCGCCGTAGTAGACGACAACACCGCGCGATCCGCCGTAGTTGATCGCGATCGGACGCGAGTGCAGAACGTCGCCGTGGATCGACGGCCGTACCAGCGCCGCGGTCGGCCGCGTCCGAGCTGGTCCCTGGCGAGCGATTCGTTGCCGACGTTACCGGTGGCGACGTTGTCCTCACCGCGCACCCAGTTGATCAGCAGGTCGCGCCCGGTGGTGTCGTCGATGCGCCAGTCCGAACATCCATGGCGCCAGTGCACTGTTGGACGTGCTGAAGCGGTAACTGCTGTCGCCGCGGTCAGGTCGATATCGTCACCGCAGCTCCACCCGGACACGTGAACAGCGGCCGGGTCGCGGCGCCCGAGAAATAGCGCTCGCGCAGCAATTGCGCGATGCCGCCTTTTTCGACCTTCTCACCGTCCGGCGCGTCGCTGCGCGAGATCTTGCCGCCCGAGGCGGTCTCGACATTGATCCAGAAGCTCGACGGCTTGGTCCAGAAGCTGGTCGCGTCCTTGTCGATGAAGCCGGTGGTCGGGCTGACGGCGGCCACTCCGGTGGCGTCGGCGAGCTGCAGCGAATCGGCTTGCTGGTCGTAGATGAACTGGTACTGCTTGAGGTTGCCGACCCAGCGCGGCAGCGCGTTGCCGTCCGGGCGGAACATGCCGATGTAGACCTGGTTCAGATAGGTGCCCTGCGTGTTGGCCGACACCGGCAGGCTCGCCGACGCGAACACGCTGTTCGACGCGCGGATCTGGTTCAGGATCTTCGTCATCGCCAGGATGATCTGGTCGCTGTTGGTGGCCTGCTGGTAGAGCCCGCCGCCCTGCTTGGCCATCCAGCGGATGTAGTTCGGGTAGTTGCCGTCGCTCGAGGCGCCGGTCACCGCGATCGTGTGCGTCGTGATGTTCTGCGCGCCCTCGAGATTGCCGTCGAGGTCGGCGCCGCTGTAGAAGAACGCGGCGAACTCGTCGGCCCAGTTCGCCTCGTCCGGGTTGCTGACACTCTCGCGCGACCGGAATGCGATCCGCGACGCTCGGATACAGCCGCTGCAGCAGCGCGAGCGCGCTGTTGTTGTTGTCCTGCGGCGAGCCGTTGGCGAGGTAGATGATGTGGTTGCGCGCGCAGCCGAGACCGGGCGACACGTACGTCGTCTTGCTCGGTGTCGTGAAGGCTGCCGGGTCGTTCTTGCCGTTGGTCTTGTTGCCGAGGTAGACTGTGCCACCGAGGAACCACTGGTAGGCCTCGTAGAACGCGGTGGCGGTCGAGGCGTTGTTGCCCTTGTCGGCGTTGATGCCGAGCTCGCTGATCATCTTTAGCAGCTCGTCCTTGTCGGTCCTGCGTCGTGACGTTGATGAACGCCTTGCGCGGATAGCCGCTGTCATCCGGCGACTCGTTGAACAGCATCATCGCGAAGTTGAACTGGCTGAGATCGGCGACCGAAAGGCTGTAGATCAGCTTGTAGAGCGCGCACTTCTCCGCGCCCATCTTCGTGCCTTCCTCCTTGTTCGGCGAGCTGACCTTGACGTTCGCGTTCGTGTCGTCGCACATCGGCGTCGGTATCGAGGCGCTCCAGTTTGCGGTGTTGTCGAGCATGATCAGCACGTTCGGCCGCAAGCCCTCGACGTTCGGCAGCGAGTAGATGTCGATGTCATCGGCCCGCACGCCGGCGCTCCAGAAGAGGGCGGCGGCTGCGAGCGCCGCGGCGAGCGCGGTGGACAGGATTCGATCGTGCAGGGCGAGGCGGGCAGTCGTCTTCATTGGCACACCGTGTTGAGGCCAACCACGGCGGTACGCATGGTCACGCCCTGGTTGAGGGTGATAGCGGCACCGGTGCGCGCGTCGGTTGCCCGCGAGCTGATGTGCCACTCGGTATCCGCGCAGAGCGACCCCGCCGGCCCGCCGCCGGCCGGGACGAACCCGGGATTCGATAGCGCCGCGCTGGCAAAGCAGCCGGCGTCCTGTGTGTTCTCCGGATCGAGATCGTCGATCGCGACGACTCGCGCGCGCAGGCACACCGGCGGCACCGCCAGCGTGGCGACCGCGTCGGTCGAGCCGTCGCCGTTGAAGTCGCTGTCGACGCGCGCGGCCTGGAAGACGCCCTGCGGATTGCGGGCGAACTCGTCGGTGCTGATGGTCTGCTCGATCAGCATCTGCGCGGTCGAGATCACTTCCTGCCGCGCCTGCATGTTGCCGACGATCGTGACGTTGGTCGTGCTGGCGCGCAGGCCGGTCAGCGCCAGCGTCGACAGCAGGAGCAGGAAGATGATCGCGACGATCAGTGCCGCGCCGCGCTGCTGCGATCGGGGAGTGCATCAGTCCTCCCTGCGTCCGGCGACGTTGTTGAGCCGCAGCATCGCGGACAGCAGCCGGCACTTGAAGTTCGCCGGACAAGTCACCGCGTTGTGTCCAGGGCCGAGGTCGTAGACGCCGGGCGAGCGTTCGTTCGCGCCACCCGGCTCGGTGCTGCGCAGCAGCAGGTGCACGCGCACCGCGACTACGTTGTTCCAGAACGCAGTCGGCGTGGTGCCGCCGGTCACGGTGGTCAGCAGCGTCTCGGGCGTGCCGTCATTGTTGGTATCGAAGGCGTATTCAACCTGGAAGTCCTCGACGCCCTCGGCCAGCGGCACGACACGTGCGGCTCCGTCGATGAATTCGAAGCGGCGCAGCGTGCGGATACCGTCCGACGGCGAACACTCGTTGCAGCTCGCCACGTAGTAGACGCGCGCGAAGTAGCGCCGTGCCGGTGCCAGCACGTGTTGTCACACGCCGCGGTGCGCAGGTTGAATTGCGCGGCGGTGTTCGACACCCGCAGCGGCGCCGGATCGTTGATGCATTGAGAAGCCTGGACATAGACGTTGCGCACGTCGGCCGCGGCGCCGTTAATGGCGGTCGCGCTCACGCGGCGGATGACGAGGACATCGGTGCCGGGACGCGGTCGGGCAGGCATGCGATCGCCGGCACGGCGGGGCCCGGATCGTCGTAGCCCAGCAGCTGCGCCGGATAGCGCGGCACCGGCAGACTCGGATCCCAGCCGAGCCGCGTCACGTCGATCACGTCCCAGTCGCAGGGGGATGGATCGAGGAACGTCGTGTTCGTCGGCGGCATGAAGCTGCCGTAGAAGCCGGCATGGCGGATGTCGTCGCCGATGACGTCGGCGGCGAAGCGCGAGTTCTCGGTGAGGCGCGTGATCCGCTCCAGCGCGCTGCGCCCGGCGGTCGACTGGCTGAATACCGTTGCCAGCACCGTCAACAGGATCAAGCCGATCGTCATTGCGATCATCAGCTCGATCAGCGAGAAGCCCACGGCCTTCCGGCCCAGGCGTGCGTGTGAGGATGATCCGGTCACGGTGCGGGATTCAGGTTGCCGATGCGCAGCAGCGTCGTCACCAACCGCCGCTGCGCTTCGTTGCCATAAAGGCCGCGGCCGCAGCCCGACGGAGGGAAGTTCGGATCGCCGGCGGGGTCACTCGCCAGGCTCGGCCCCTGCCATGACACCGAGATTGCGTAGACGCGGTTAAAAGCGTCGATCTGATAGATGCATCCGATGCCCCCGACCAGCATCGAAGCGTTGGTCGCGTTGATGCGCTCGTCGGTACCGGCGATCATCTGTCCCCACTCGCAGCGGTCGCGGTCGACCAATACTGCAGCCGGATCGCAGCTCACGAGCGTCGGATTGCCGTTGACGTCGACATAGCCGGTGATGCCGGTGTCACCGGTCACGTAGGTGGCGACATTGGCGCGATTGGCCTCCATCCGCGCGACCATGTCCTGCAGCAGCAGTCTGCGCCTGCGTGCGCTGGTTCGCTTCGGCCTCGGTGACGAATGAGCGCGAGACCAGTCCGGCGACGCCGAGCAGGCCGAACGCGATCACGACGATCGTGACCATCGATTCGACCAGCGCGAAGCCGGCGGCGAGTTTGCGTTTCGACATGATGGTCAGACCGAGCATGCCGTCCTCGTCGAGCGCGACAGACCTGAGGGATCGATCCGCACCAGCCGGCCCGGGATGATGCACCCTGCGGCGGGCAGATCCGGAAATTGTTCACGGTGGCCAGCGCCGCACGACCCCCGCCATCGAAAGTCAGTGTGGCCGGAGCGCTGGCGAATCCGATCTGCGCGCTAAGCGCGTCGCGCGAGCGCAGCACCTGGTTGCCGGTTACGACCTGCCAGCCCAGGCGCCAGTCGGCGTTGATCGGCTGCACGGTGACGTCGTCGTTGCGCTTGACGGCCTCGCTGCGTGCGTAGTCGAGATCGGCGACGAGGTCGTACGCTGCGCCGCGGATCGACGTGGATTGATTGAGCCACACGAAGCTCGCGCTGCCGATGCCGGTCAGGACCGCCATGATCGCGATCACCGTGACCGCTTCGACCAGCGTGAAGCCGCGCTGCATCTGCTGCGGCCGTCGATGGAGTGGGGTAGGGGCGTACAAGGCGTTTCCTACCAGCAGCGCGTCTGTGCGGCCGTCTTGTTGCCGGCCTGGTCAATCGTCAGAGGACCGCAGCGGTCGTGCACCTGCGGCCCGATCGGCGTCGGCTGGATCGAG
>CAVPPW010000004.1:0-202081 GCA_963707445.1 uncultured beta proteobacterium
GAAAGCCGCCTACCAGCAGCTGACCTTGAATTTGTTCGGGTGGAAATACGTTCCGCCAAACTCATTGACTACCCGGACTTCTTGGAGGCATACCCGCCAGATCCGCCATGGTGTCCGCCATTGCATCCGCCAGCCCGAAGCGCCCGCGCTGCGTCCTACGACGTCAGAACTGCTCGGCGCGTTGACCCAACTGGTCCTTAGCCACTTCGATGCGCGCTCCTGCAACCAGCCGGCCGTCGCGGTAGCGCCTTACCTCCGCAAGGCTTGTAGGCACGGGGCGCATGAATAGCCTGGGCTGTTGGTCTACCCAGGCAAGGACTTCGGCCGTTACCCACAATCGATGGCGGCCACCCAACTCAATCGGAGCCGGGAAGTCTGGGCGGCTGGTCACCGCATGCGTTGCAGTTCGCTTCAGATGCAGGACATCCTTGGCGAGGGCTGCAAGACTCAGGTAGTTGGGCAACCTCTGAATGCGCGCATCCTCGCTCGTCAATGACACTGATGCTGCCAAAGACCCGTTGTCCATAAATCGACCTCCCTCGGCAGCGACTGCCGAGATTTGCGCCGCTAGTCGGCGTGTTTCAACACAGCGCGTTGAGTCGGGCGCGCAACGGTGTAGGGCGTGAACCTGTGTGTACTGGCGCGACCGGTTCGCGTTCGCGGCCAGGAAGCCATGCTCGTCTGCCGGGTTGGCTTCGGTTCGTCCGGCGACGTGTCCAGTTTCTTCCCGCTTGCGCGGGGTGGTCGTCTTCAAAATGTGCAAGCAACGGACGGCGAAGATTTCGCATCGCCAGTCCCTTCCGCCATAGCGGATCCCGCAACCTCAAGGGTTCGGGAGCATCCGAGCGCATGCTCGGACCCGTGAATTCGGTTTCTTCTGCTCTACGCCTGTCCCGTTATGTGGACACCGTTCCCGCCAGCGGACGGCATAACGGTTCGCAGTCATCCGGCGGCCCACTTAAAGAAGCGGCACGACCGGCAGCTGGCCAAAGGACAGCTTTCCTACGAACGACAGACGGACTCGAGTGACTTAGTCAGCCTCAAGGGCCGACACCAGCCGGAACGACCGGTTAAGGCGCGACGCCCAAGGCGTCGCTCTCGGAGACCCGCTGACGATGAGCGGGTGGGTTAAGCGCGTGCAGCAGTGATGACGGGACGTCATCCGGCATGCTGGCATCTCAGTAATACGACTCGGTTGGGCGCTTTTCGCCGCGCAGCGGGTGAAAGGGCAAAGCCCTGAAACGGGACCACCGTTGACTCGCCGCAGATGATCGGCATGTGCCGGTTCTTTGTCAAGCAAACTTGACGATTAATTGCCCAGTCATTTGTAGATCGCTCGAAGAGCATTGACCCGTCTTGCGGAGCTGGTACCTCAAGTTCGGAAGCAAGATTGGTTGGCGAGATTGGTAGAACGTTGAAGGACTTTCGCTTGGACGGCTCGGCGAACGCTGAAAGCCGCAGCATCTCGGGCTGCAGCCGCGCGGTCACGTAGAGCGTCGTCTAAAGGGAACGACCTTCGGTCGCGCGCTGCTTCCGCAAACGTATGCCGCCCATTCAAGCAGCAGGTTCCGCCTTTCCGCATTGAATTGCGCCCGGTTGTAGGCCCGCTTGACCTGGTCTCTCTCCCTGTGCGCAAGGGCGGCCTCGATCACTTCCGGCCGCGCGACGGCGTTCTCGTAGGCCCACGTGCTGAAGCTACTGCGGCACAGACCATGTACGGTCGTCTTGCCGTCCACCTTGAGGCGCCGCAGGAGGGTCAGCATTCCCATGTTCGACAGCGGCTTGTCCGGATCTGCGGGTGATGGGAAAAGGTATCGCTTACTTAGTCCTCGCTGTCCCTCGAGGATTTCGACGGCCCTTGAGGCAAGAAACACGGTGTGCTCTTCTCGCGCCTTCATTCGCTCCTTGGGAACGACCCAAACTCCCGCTTCAACATCGAATTCATCCCACTCGGCGCCGACGATCTCAGCAGTGCGAGCCGCCGTGAGTACGCCAAATTCAAGCGCCCGCGCGGCGATGCCCGCCGAGGCACGGATCTGCGCCACTAGACCAGGGACCGCGTCGAAGGGCAGCGCGGCAAAGTGGCCCTTGACGCGCCGGCCCGTCCTCATCTCAGCCAATTTGCGCCGAACCGCGCGCGCCGGGTTGCCCTCTCGAACGTGTCTGAATTCGGCATCGTCGAACACGGCTTCCAGTCGTTGCCTGATGCGGCTCGCCGTCTCGGGCACGCGCTGGGCGACCTGGGCGATCGCGTCCAAAAGCTGCGGAGCCGTCACGTTGACAATCGGCGCCTGCCAGATGCGCTCCGGCACATTGTTCTCGAGTGATGCGATCCACTGCGCAGAGTGCTTGGGTGTCCTTGACGGTTCGATCACTCGTTCGTGATAGTCGCGCGCCACCCGCGCCAGTGTGACCTTCTCGCGAAGCGCCTCCGCCTTGCGCTCGGCCTCGGCCCGCTTCACCGCCGACCGCTGGGACTTTCGCTCTTCAATCGGATCGATTCCGCGCTCGAGAAGGCTTCGCGCCTCCTGCGCGCGGCGGCGAACGTCGGCCAGACTGCGACCCGTAGCCTGGGTGCTGCTGCGGTCCAGCGAACCGAGCCCCATCGCACGGCGCTGCCCCGCCGACGGCGTGAATCGGAGTACTGCGCGCACGCAGGTCTCTGCGACGTGGAATTCGAGTCCACCGCCGTCGTAAAGAACACCGGGTTTCGCGTGCTTGAGCTGAAGCGCCGAACATTGGGCGAGCGCCATGACTACCCCTTCCGTATCCGCCAATTTATCCGCCAGAAGTTCGCGAATTTCTGCGGCAATAAAACCGCGCTCGCGAACGCTCGTGTTGTACTCAGCGCCTACTTCACTCGTCAATTCAACGAGTTACGCGGACGCTCGTGAACGCTGGTGGATGCTGGTGGGAAGGGTACTGGCGGAGAGAGTGGGATTCGAACCCACGATAGGCTATTAACCTATACACGCGTTCCAGGCGTGCGCCTTCAACCGCTCGGCCATCTCTCCAGATGTGCTCTACGAGGCCGCGGATTATATCGGCGCATGCCACGGGCGAAAAAAAGCCCGCGGCGCACCGCGGGCTTGCGTACCGTGAATCGCGCGGATCAGCGGGCCAGTGAATCGACCGTGTCTCCACGCAGGTTCGGATAGCGCACGTGTTCGACCAGTTCTTGCGTCTGCTTGTCGGGCCGCGGCGTCAGCAGGCTGACGACGATGATCCCGAGGATGCCGAGCGGGATGCCGAAGATCGCCGAGGAGATCGGCTGGATGCCGAACCACATCGGGTAGTCGGCCGGGTTGAGGCCGAGCGCCTGCTGGAAGAACGGATAGCGCGTGCCCATGTAGTACATCGTGATGCCAAGGCCCAGCACCATGCCGACAATCGCCCCGGCCTTGTTGGCGCGCTTCCAGAACACCCCGAGGACGAGTGCCGGGAAGAATGCCGCCGCCGCAAGCGAGAACGCAGCACCCACGAGGAACAGGATGTCACCCGGCTTCAACGACGTCACGTAGGCAGCGATGAGGGCCACGACCAGCAGCAGGATCTTGGAAATCGTGACCCGCTTCTGCGTCGAGGCGTTCGGGTTGATCATCTTGTAGTACATGTCGTGCGAGAGCGCATTCGCGATCGTCAGCAGCAGGCCGTCGGCGGTCGAAAGCGCCGCCGCCAGCCCACCGGCTGCGACCAGGCCGGAGATCACGTACGGCAGGCCCGCGATTTCCGGCGTGGCAAGGACGATGATGTCCTGGCCGAGCCGGATTTCCGACAACTGAACGATGCCGTCCTTGTTGATGTCGACGATGCTCATCAAAGTCGGATCGATCTTGGCCCAGGCCGCCGACCCACGCCGGCAGGTTGGAGAACGAACTGCCGACGAGGTTGTTGTAGATCTCGAACTTCACCAGCACGGCCAGTGCAGGCGCCGTGAAGTAAAGCAGGAAGATGAACAACAGCGACCAGAACACCGACTGCCGCGCCTCGTTGACTGATGGCGTCGTGTAGTACCGCATCAGAATGTGCGGCAGCGCGGCCGTACCGACCATCAGGCAGAGGGTCAGCGCGAGGAAATTCAGCCGCTTAAGATCGCGGTCTTTTTCCCCGGCTTCACCGGTCTTGTTGGTCGGGTACGGCGTGGCGTGCGGCAGCGGCGCCGCGGCGCGTGCAGCGTTCGCGGTGACCTGACCCTGCCATGCGGCCTTGGCGTCGCCCGCGGACTGCGGATAGTCTGCGAGCGCCTTTTCCGCCGCGCGGATGTCAGCCACCGGCGCGTTCGCGGCCTTCAGTTCCTCGACCTTCTTCGCTGCGTCGGCGCGACCGGCTTCCCAGGTCGCCGGCAGGCCGTCGATGCGCTTCTTCGCGTCCGCCGCACGGTCCGCAAAGATCTTCCGGACCTGGAGTTCCGCCGGTTCGACCGCGAGCTTCTTCTCCAGCGCGGTCACGCGCTCGAGCACACCACCGTAGACGAACTGCGGCAGCGGGATGCCGGTGATCTTCACCGAGAGCCAGACGACCGGAATCATGTACGCAATGATCAGGATGATGTATTGCGCCACCTGCGTCCACGTGACCGCGCGCATGCCACCGAGGAACGAGCAAACCAGGATGCCGCGCGAGGCCCAGGAACACACCGACACCGAACTCCACACCCGTAAAGCGCGACGTGATGATGCCGACGCCGTAGATCTGCGCCACCACATACGTGAACGAGCACAGGATCGCCGCGAACACACCGATCGAGCGGGCGATGTTGCCGCCATAGCGCGCACCGAGAAAGTCCGGAATCGTGAACTGCCCGAACTTGCGCAGGTACGGCGCCAGGAACAGTGCAACCAGACAGTAGCCGCCGGTCCAGCCCATGATGAAGGCCAGCCCGTCGAAGCCCTGCAGGTATAGCCCCCCGGCCATGCCGATGAACGACGCGGCCGACATCCAGTCGGCGCCGGTCGCCATGCCGTTGAAGAACGCCGGTACGCGCCGTCCCGCCACGTAATACTCGGCGATGTCCGCGGTGCGGCTCATGATGCCGATGCCCGCGTACAGCGCGATCGTCGCGAACAGGAAGACGTAGCCGATCCAGACCTTCGGCAGACCCATCTGTTCAAGTATGGCAAGGGCGACCAGGAAGACGATGAAACCGCCCGTGTACCAGGTGTAGTACTTCCTCAGCTGGTTGAAGAAGGCCCGGTTTGAACTCGCAGTGACAGCCATTACAGGTCTCCTTCGTCGACACCGTACTCGACGTCAAGCTGGCGCATCTTCTTGGCGTAGTAATAGAGGATCGCCACGTAGATGATGAGCGATCCCTGCGCCGCCATATAAAACGACAGCGGCCAGCCGAAGAAATTGATTTCGGCGAGCGGGATCGCGAAATACCCCATCACGAACGTGACGACGAACCAGATGAAGAGCAGAACCGCGGTGATCTTGAGGTTCCTGCTCCAGTACTGCCTGTGCTTTTCGGTGAGCTGCATGTCTCGTCTTCTCCTTGTGGTCTTTCGTCCCCTGATTCAAGAACCGCCTGCGGCCTTCTCCTCCTGGTGCAATGGAACGTCGGGGTTGCGCTGATCCGCCCGTGGCACCGTCCGCGCCATATCGCGCTTCAGCGTCGCGGCGTACTTGGGCTCGAATTTCTGCAACTCGTCGTGGATTTTGCCGGCCTCGGCAGCGTTGCCGAGATGGTGGTAGGTCATGCCGAGCTGGTAGTAGCCATAGGGCGAGAACGGCTGCAGCTTGATATTCCGCCGCAGCGCCTCGATCGCCTCGTTGAGCCGGCCCTCGCGGATCAGCACCAGGCCGAGCCCGTACCACGCCCGGTCGATTGACGGCTTGAGTTCCACCGAGCGGCGGAACGCCCGCTCGGCCTCCTGCAGTTCGTCACGCTGGTCGTGCAGGTAGCCCAGGTTGAACCAGGCCTCCGCGTTGGCCGGATGCAGTGCCACGATCGACTCGAACTGCTGCATCGCGCCGACCGTATCGCCGGTTTCGGCAAGCAGGTTGCCGAGCGCCGCGCGAGCAACATCGTTTCCCTCGCTCATCGAAACGATGCGGCGCAGATCCTCGATTGCGCTCGTCTTGCGATCGAGCAACACCTCGATGCTCGCCTTGCGATTGAGCCACCACGTGGAAAGGGAGCGCTCGATCACGTTCACTGGGGCACCTGCTGAAAGCGCTCGCACGCGGGTTGGGCCGGATTTGAGGCGCAGGAACCGCGCAGCGAGATCGAAATGAAGACCCACGCGAACACGAGCAGGAGCAGCGTCGCGAGCGGTATGTGCGCGTCGAGCACGACACGCGGCGTGACCTTGCGCACGGTCCAGGTGAACGGGCTCGCAACGGTTTGAAACAGCCGATAGACGACGTTGTTGGCGCGCCGTCCCCAGGCGAAGATGCCGACGATGAACTGACCCAGTAAGGCCAGCATTGCCACTTCGATGACCGCTTTCACAAGGACCAGGAGGAAGGCCAAGTGATTTGTCTCCTTTCGGGCGTCGCATCGAAAGCGACACCCGTCACACTCTGATTGCGGCTGCGCTCTTGCGGCGCCTCGCCGTCCTGCTTCGCCGACCGCTGCGGCGGGATCTTCCCGCCGCGCTGGCCACTTCTCCGAGGTTTGCCGCCCCTTCTGCTCTGCCTCCGATTCAGTCACCTGTGCGTGCCGCCTGGCTACACGCTCGCCTTCAACTGGTCCAGGATCGCCGGATTCTCGAGCGTCGAAACATCCTGCGTGATCTCTTCGCCCTTGGCGATCGAGCGCAGCAGCCGCCGCATGATCTTTCCGGAACGCGTCTTCGGCAGGTTGTCGCCGAAGCGGATGTCCTTCGGCTTGGCGATCGGACCGATCTCCTTGCCGACCCAATCGCGCAGCTCCTTCGCGATCTTCTTCGCCTCTTCCCCGGTCGGTCTCGCCCGTTTGAGCACGACGAAGGCAGAGATCGCCTCACCCGTCATGTCGTCGGGACGACCGACGACGGCGGCTTCGGCAACGATCGGATTGGCGACCAGAGCAGACTCGATCTCCATCGTGCCCATGCGATGGCCCGAGACGTTCAGCACGTCGTCGATGCGACCCACGATCTTGAAGTAGCCGGTTTCCTTGTCTCGGATCGAACCGTCGCCGGCCAGGTACAGCGTGCCGCCGAGTTCCTCCGGGTAATACGACTTCTTGTACCGGTCCGGATCGCCCCAGATCGTGCGAATCATCGCGGGCCACGGCCGCTTGATGACCAGCAGGCCACCCTGTCCATTCGGCACGTCATGGCCGGTCTCGTCGACGATCGCGGCCATGATTCCGGGCAGTGGCAGCGTGCAGGAGCCGGGCACGGTCGGTGTGACCCCCGGCAGCGGCGAAATCAGATGGCCGCCGGTTTCGGTCTGCCACCAGGTGTCCACGATCGGACACCGACCACCGCCGACATTGGTGTGGTACCACATCCACGCTTCCGGATTGATCGGCTCGCCGACCGTGCCGAGGATGCGCAGTCCCGACAGGTTGTACTTGGTCGGGTGGGTCGCGGGCTGGCCCTCATTGGCCTTGATCAACGAACGGATCGCGGTCGGCGCGGTGTAGAAGACGCTGACCTTGTGGTCCTGGATCATTTTCCAGAAGCGTCCGGCATCGGGATAGGTTGGAACGCCCTCGAACATGATCTCGGTCGCGCCGACGGCCAGCGGGCCGTAGGTGATGTAGGTGTGTCCGGTCACCCAGCCGACGTCGGCCGTGCACCAGAACACGTCGCTCGGCTTGTAGTCGAACGTCCACTTCATCGTGAGCACCGCCCACAGCAGGTAGCCGCCGGTGGAGTGCTGCACACCCTTCGGCTTGCCCGTCGAACCCGACGTGTACAGGATGAACAGCGGATGCTCGGCGTTCACCCAGGTCGGTTCGCAGGTCTCAGGCTGTCCCTTGACGACGTCATCCCACCACTTGTCGCGCGGCGCCTGCATCGGCACATTGCTTCCCGTGCGCCGGTACACGATCACGTTGCGGACGCCCTCGCAGCCGCCCATCGCGAAGGCTTCGTCCACCACCGGCTTGAGCGGAATCTCCTTGCCGCCGCGGAACTGGCCATCGGCGGTAATGACCTCGGTGGCGCCGGCGTCGATGATCCGTTCCTGCAGGCTCTTGGCGGAGAAGCCGCCAAAGACGACCGAGTGCGTCGCTCCGATGCGCGCGCAGGCCTGCATCGCGACGACAACCTGGACCGACATCGGCATGTAGATCAGGACGCGATCGCTTTTCTTGATGCCGTGGTGCTTGAGTGCATTCGCGAGCTTGCAGACTTCCTTGTGCAGGTCGCGGTAGGTGACCTTCGTGACCTTGCCGTCGTCGGCCTCGAAGATGATCGCGACCTTGTCGGCATTACCGTTGGTCAGGTTGCGATCGAGGCAGTTGTAGGAGGCGTTCAGTTCACCGTCGGCGAACCACTTGTAAAAGGGAGCGCTCGACTCGTCTAAGACGTTGGTAAAGGGCTTGTTCCAGCTGATGTGTTCGCGCGCCAGCCTGCCCCAGAATCCCGTGAAGTCTTTCTCCGCCTCCGCGCATAGCGCGTTGTACGCGTCCATGCCGGACACGTTGGCCTGCTTGACGAACTCCGGACTGGGCGCAAACACCCGGTTTTCCTGCAGGACTGATTCGATGTTTCCCATGTCTCCTACTCCGCCGCGTTTGGTCCTGGGGCCTGCCCGTCGCCTTGCGCTCGCGCGGACGGTAGGTAGCCGCGCTTACACAATGCTGACATTGGGCAGGAAATCGGTACTGCAGCGCAGCGTGCCCGCGCGGGAAACAACAGCCTTGCTTTCGCGCAAGACTTTGTGCGGGTTCTCCCTAGGGGCGGGATATAACGCGCGCGGGTGAAGTTTGCGCTGGCTACCCGCTCCGGGCCAGCACTCGACAACTGCTTTTGGATCGTCGTCAGCCACGTGCTGACCGGCCGCGCATCCGCCAAAACAAACGGGCCGCTGCGGGCCCGTTCGTTTGGCGGAAGGGGTGTCTGTCAAGCCCCGCATGAACAGAGCTCCTGCGACGTGACACTAACTCAATCCGCCAGCCGATCCACCTGATTCGCTACGAGATGTAGCCTGTACATCCTACCCGTCGGCGCTCGTGCGCCGAGCGTCCGCCAGGCTTGTCTTCCAGTGTGGCGGATCCGGTTGCGGCCATTCGAGCGCAACAGGCTTGCGGCGTGATCATGCTTGCGACCGACCGTACGTTATCGCGGTGCGCACTTCATCGGGTGTTGCCGCTACCAGTTGACGGTCGGGCTGCGCACCTACAGCGTCGTTTACGGTCGAGAACGCGATTCGGAAGGCGACAAAAACCGTGGCCTCGAAAATCTCTCGGTCGTTCAGCCCGACGAAGCGCAAAGCCTCGACGTCGGCCGCTTGGACGTCGGCCGGAGCTCGGACGACCTGATCGGCCCATCGCCTTAGCGCAGCTTCCCGCGGTGACAGGTCGGGCGCATCGAGCCCGCGCAAAACGTCAGCGGCTGACTTGGCGTCGATCAGCTCCGCGAGCCTCGTGCCCCACGCCATTGCGCAGTACGAATCACCCAGCGCGCGCGCCTGGGCGCAAACGAGGATCGCACGCTCGCGTGGCGACAGTGTCGATCCGTCGGTCAACTGCTTACGCAGGGTGCCAAACGCTTCTGCCACGTCCGGGCGCCACGCCCAGGCGCGGTCAAGATTCATGACGTATCCCGTCGCCGTCTTTTCCTTGTCGAGGTACTCGCGCGCCTCAACGCTGTCGGGTTCGTTCAGGAACATATCGACCTCCGAAGTGGCCGGTCTGGTCAATTCTCGCCCGACGCTTGGGCGTCAGCAATTGGCCGCTTTGCGCCGAGGGCGCGGCGAAGGCGCGGAACCTGATAATCAGCACCGTTACATGCGTATGCCAACTCCCCGACACAATCAATCGAACTGAACCGGTTCACCGTAGGCGTCGAATGGGATGAAGCGACCGATTGCGCCAGATTTGATCGACTCGACCATGCGCTGCAGCGGTTCCTGCGCTTGTGCAGAGGTCGGCGCGAGCCTTCCGGTGCCGGGCAAAGCTGCGACGAATACGATGTCCCAGGCCTGACCGAACTGCCGCGACTCCTCCAACAGCGCATCGAACGAGACCAGTTCCTCAGGCGTCTTGTCCACGCACATCAACGGCGTCAGCGTGCCGCCCCGACCTGCCTGAAAGCGTTGGCGTTGCTCGCGCGTGGCATCGTCCGGGACGCCTGCCTTCGCGAATACGAATAGAAGCCGCTGGGAGTCTGCCTGCTCCCGCGCCGCGCAAAGCAGCTCGTTGAAGGTTGAAATTTTCATGGATTACATTCGTTGAAGTCGCTTCGGCGAAGGTCGGCTTTCGGCCGAGCCTGTGTAAAAACGTAGCGTGTCCTCGTAGACTTCGGCAACGCGTTTGTGAGGCCGAGCCACATGAAGCGATTCATCGAAGGCGAGGACCGAAGCCAGACCGCCTTGCTGCCGCCGAGCCTGGACGATTATGTGGCCGAGGACAACCCGGTGCGTGTCGTCGAAGCGTTCGTCGAGCAACTCGATCTGCGGCAGCTGGGGTTTGACGGTGCCGCGCCGGCGGCCACCGGACGCCCTGGCTATCACCCGGCGGTGCTGCTCAAGCTGTATGTCTACGGCTATCTGAACCGCATCCAGTCGAGCCGGCGGCTCGAGCGCGAAGCGCAGCGCAATGTCGAGCTGATGTGGCTCACCGGGCGGCTCGCGCCCGACTTCAAGACCATCGCCAACTTCCGCAAGGACAACGGTCGCGCCATCCGCGCTGTGTGCCGCCAGTTCATCGTGCTGTGCCGCCAGCTGGATCTCTTTACCCAGGCGCTGGTGGCCATCGACGGCAGCAAGTTCAAGGCCGTCAACAATCGCGACAAGAACTTCACCGCCGCCAAGCTCAAGCGGCGCCTGGCCGAGATCGATGCGAGCATCGCCGGGTATCTCGCGGCGCTCGACAGCGCCGATCGCGCCGAGCCGGAAGTGGCCCCCCTGAAGAAGGGCCACCTGCAAGGCAAGATCGCCGCCTTGAAGGAACAGATGCGCGCGCTCAAGGCGATCGAGACGCAGATGCAGACCGATGGACAGGCGCAGGTCTCGCTCACCGACCCGGATGCGCGCTCGATGAAGAACCGCGACGGCGGCATCGTCGGCTACAACGTGCAGGCCGCGGTCGATGCCGAGCACCACCTGATCGTGGCCCACGAGGTCGTCACCGACGGCATCGACCGCGATCAGCTCACACCGATGGCCGAGCAGGCGCGGGAGGCCACCGGCATCGATGCTCTGACCGTGGTGGCCGACCGCGGCTACTTCAAGAGCGAGCAGATCCGCCACTGCGACGAGGCTGGCATCACCCCGATCGTGCCCAAGTCGCTGACCTCCAATGCCGGGGCCGAGGGCCGCTTCGACAAGCGCGACTTCATCTACATCGCCCGCGATGATGAGTACCGCTGCCCGGCCGGCGAGCGGGCGATCTTCCGCTTCACCACGGTCGAGAACGGCCTGACGATGCACAAGTACTGGACCTCGGCCTGTCCGGGCTGCGCGCTGAAGGCGCAGTGCACCACCAGCGACTATCGCCGCATCCGACGCTGGGAGCACGAAGCGGTGCTCGAGGCGATGCAGGTGCGGCTCGACCGGCAGCCCGAGCTGATGCGGCTGCGCCGCTGTACGGTCGAGCACCCGTTCGGCACGATCAAGCAGTGGATGGGCTGGACCCACTTCCTGATGCGCACGCTCGCCCACGTGCGCACCGAGATGAGCCTGCACGTGCTGGCCTACAACCTGAAGCGGGTGATGCGCATCCTGGGCATCGCACCACTGCTCAGAGCGCTGCAGGCGTGAGCCGCAAGGCTCGTCTTGCGCTCAACGAACGAGCGCCGTGACCTGACAGCCGCACCGACGCTGCGAAACGGCGATCACGCCTCAGGCGAGTTCAAACACTCCAATGCGAAAAATATCGATCGCTCGCCTCAGCACCGACCAAACCCAAACAACCACGCTCGTTTTTGCACGGCCTCGGCCGTCAGCGGACCTCGCGCGCTCCAGAAAGCAGCCTGCGCTGAAATGCCTGAAGGGGACGTTTAACGAATAAGGTGGCCGGGCGTCGCGGCGACGCGTAGGAGGCATAAACACGACTTGCGGTAGACCGCCTTCTGCCGGAGGGTGTCCGCTCGATGGGGGCTAGGCGTCATTCTGCTCGGGTAGTCCGCTACTTCAGATTGAGCTCCTGGAGCTCTACGCTGCCGGCCAGCTTACGCATCACCTTGCGCTCCCCCGACTGGCTTTCCATCTTGCGTAAGTCGCTTGCAAGAAAGGCCTCCAGCTTCTTTCGCTGCGCCAACTGCTGGGCGTTGGTGTAGTAGTCCTTGTACTCGACGGCCAATATCAGATCGGGCTCTCCGCTGCGTGGATTGTTCACCGAGAACACATGGTAGGACACGACATATCCCTCCTTCTTACCAAACTCGTTTAGCTTCTTCCAGTCGCCCGCGAGATAGTCAAGGTAACGCTGCATCTGACCAGGCTCAACCTGGATGTTCGAGATGTTCCAAACAGTGCCAGGTGTGTAGCTCAGCTCTTGTGCCGTCGCGGGAAAGATGAATGCCGCGAACGTGATCAGGGCTGCGCAAAACTGTCGAGAAAGGCTCATGACATGCTCCCCAATAGTATGTACGCCGAAAGATTCGGCGACAGGAGCATAGGCCGCGGAGCGCAGTAGAAGTGGCTAAGGATTTACCAAAGCAGAAGCGCGGGTGCCGTGCCAATGGCGGAGGCCTTGGGCGCCTAACGTCTGGCATCAGCCGCGCGCGGGCGAACTTCAGCTCAGTCTAGAGGTTCCGCAATTGGCCGAAACGAGCGTGCGCTCAGCGGTCGCGTCTACCGGAAAACGGCAGGAACCACGAAAGTGGCTGCAGTAGCAAACGCATCTGGTTCTCGAACCGTTGCTGCGCTTGGCCCACGACCTGGTCGTACGCGTCACGACTCAGATCGGCTTCGAACGACTCAGACACGAGTTTGCCGTCTTCGAGGCTTGCGCTGCGCGATTTCACGCGGGCCTTGCCGCCGAACGCCGACACTTCGGTGTACGAATAGCGAAAGTTGAAGAACGCGCCGACGCCTTGAGCGCCTTCGTTCGTTTCGATCACCTCGAGCCTGTCATCGTCGGCTCGAGGCACCGAACCTCTGATGCGTGTGATAGGCAACTTGCTCATCGATCCCTCTCGCTTATCGAGGCTTGTCTCGCGTAGCAGCAGATGATGTCCGCAATTCGGCCGATTGGCTAGACGGCGCGAGCGTCTGAAACTGGCCGAACACGGAAGTAGGGCAGGGCTGAACATGAGCGCAATAATGTCAACCGATACGAGGAGGCCAGCTTACTTCCGCCACAGCGGAAGGCGCCTCCCCAAGAAAGCGCTTTTGGAACGCCCCATAACAGGTCTTCGGCCGGACTTGGTCGGCACGGAGAGGTAGGGTCTTAAGCGCGTTTGCCGCTTCCGTTCAGAGAACGCAGTCGAGCCAACGCTTCACGTTTCCCGATAGCTCGCACGACGGCCAACTTGTCGAGTAGTGCGCTGCGTGGTTTCGCGGTGCCGTGCTCCCAGTTGTAGATTGACTGCGAGCTCACGCCGAGCAGCGTCCCGAAGTCCTCAGCGGACATCCCCAGGCGCTCGCGCTGCGCACGCACGCCTCGGGCGGAGAAGCGGATCTTTCTGCCAGCGTCAACAGGTTTGGAGACGGCTGCGACGGCCTTGGCCGACCTTTCTAGGTTTGATACGGTTCGCTCGAGCTCCGCCACGCGGCGCTTAAGAGCGACCAATTCCTGCTTTGCGACGATTGACGACTTGCGAGTCGGCGCTACAAGCCAGCGTGCTTCTCTTTTCGCCACTCGCGTGATTTCGCTGCGGAGAATTTTGGTCAGTTCAGACATTCACTCTTCGCGCCAATGGGCGACTTGAACCTACGGTCCGCAAAGAGTACTAAAACCACCACCCCGATGGGCTATAGACCACACACTGAGACCAAGTGTTCGACGACAAGCGCCAGAGCCAAACTGCAAGTCACACGACAGTTCTGCTTAGTCTCACACTTGGCAGTTGTCGTCTATCGTCATTGGGGAAGTAACGCCAACCGGGCTCGCGAGATCACAGGAGCTAACTAGGCCCAGTTCGGCCATGACCGGACATTGATGGCGGACCGTCGCTCTGCCTAAAAGCAGACTATCCGGCTGCGGGACTCGAAAGCGGACTGGATCACTCTGCGCTCGTCTCACTGTCAACCTGCGGTCGCCTCGGGGTGGGAGACGAGACGTCCGAATACCAGCAGCAGCGAAGGCAGGAAACTCCAGCGGCTAGCACGCCCGCGCGGCGGCCCGTTGTTGACACGCAGCTTTTGCCGCGACCAGACTCGCTCTGCGCCGCAGCGCCGGCCGCACTCAACGGCCGAACTAAGAAAATCGGAGGAGCTATGTGCCGATGGCTGACTGCCTGTCTCGTCCTGATATTGAATCTCGCCGCGAATCCTGCGTGGGCGCAGATGCGCTGGCACGACACGCTTGTCACTTTCGCCACGCTGCCGGCCGGCGTGCGATTTCCAGAAGGCATCACCGCCAATCCCGTCACCGGGGACATCTACGTCGCCACTTTCGACACCATCGGGCCGAACCCCAACAAGCTGCTGCGCTATAGCCGTCACGGCCAGCTAGTCGGTTCGCGCGTAATCGGAACGCCGATGCTCGGACTCGCGTTCGGTCCGCGCGACTCGAAGGTGTACATCACCAACTTCAATCAATCGAAGATCCAGCGCGTAGCCTCCGATCTCGATGGCACGATCGAAGATGTGGCCACGTTGCCGAAGATTGGCGCACCGGCAAACCGCATCGAAGGCAATCCCGACACGAGCAGCGACACGATCCAGTTCGGCTCCGTCGGCTTTCCGGCGCCAAACGGGTTGGTGTTCGATCGCAGCGGCAATCTGTATGTCTCGGACTCCTTTCAGGGCGCGATTTACCGCATCGACAACGCGCAGGGCTGCATCGCGCCGTGCGGCGTGACGACGGTGCTGCATGACCCGCTGCTGGCCACAGCGGGCTTCCCGCCTTTCGGCGCCAACGGGCTGGCCTTAAAGGATGATTTCACGCTGTTCGTCGCCAATACTGGCGACGACCGCGTGCTGAAGGTCAATCTCGCCGCCAGTCCTGTTTCGGTGTCGGTGTTCACCGAAAGCATCAACGGCGCCGATGGCATCGCTTTCGATGACAGCGGCATCCTCTGGGTCGCCGCAAATCAAGCGGACGAGATCGTGGGACTGAACGCGGCGGGACGCGTGGTGGCGAAGATCGGCGCCTTCGAAAAGATCGGGGCTGACGGGGCACCGGAAGGGTTGCTGTTTCCCGCCAGCCTGGTGCTGGTTGGCCGCGAGGTTTACATCACGAATCTGGCGCTGCCACTGACGCCGGCGGTCGGTGACGAACCGGAGGAGGAAGTCACGCGCTGGACCGTGTCGCGCTTCCGGCTGCTGCCGAATCGTCGGCACTGAGTATCGTCCGAAGTCGGACGCAAGCGTGTGACGTCGGCGCGTTTGGATGCCGACCTACCTCACGCATTTCGTCCGTGAGGACCGGCATCGATGTCAGAGGTCCCTCGCCTGGCGATCGAGCGATCTGGCAAATCCGAAAGGGCCGATTCGGCCTTTTCGACTGGTGGCTGCCTGAGTTGCCGAGCCGCCGAGAGGCTGCGACCGGTGGCGGCAGCGTTGTTGCGTTCAACGGCTCCGAGATCCATTTCGCGGCGTTTGCCGCTAGGCGCTATGAATCGGAACACCCACGACGCTGCAGTTTCGGTAACTCGAAGTTGGAGCCCGCCGCCGTCGGAGTGATCGCCGGCCGAGGCGGTTTGCACCTCACGGACAGTGAGGAGGTGCTGTAGTGCGTCGTGTGCGCATAGTGAGTCTCCGGATCACGTGCCAATCCGCCAGCCAATCCACCAGTTGTGCTTGCATTTCTGCGCACTAGTGGTCGCCGCCGTGTACACGCATGGACTGACCCACTGCCCTATCGCTTTTCCAATCAAGGACTTGCTGGGACTGTCCTGCACTGCTGTGCACTGGCAAGACAGAAAGTACTGGCGGAAGGGGTGGGATTCGAACCCACGGTACGGTAAAACCGTACACCGGATTTCGAGTCCGGCGCATTCGACCACTCTGCCACCCTTCCACACTGCGCTCGTTGCGCCAGTGCCGCAGCTCAAGGCCGCAATTGCTGCACTCGCGCGAAGCCGGCGATTATAACGAGCCGAACCTTTTAGGCGGGCTTCAGAAGCGCGACTCCGCCCATGTACGGCAGCAGCGCCTCCGGAACCACAACGCTGCCGTCGGCCTGCTGGTAGTTCTCGAGAACCGCGACCAGCGCGCGCCCGACCGCGAGGCCCGAGCCATTCAGTGTGTGAACGAGTTCGGTCTTGCCCTGCGCGTTCTTGAAGCGTGTCTGCATGCGCCGCGCCTGGAAAGCCTCGCAGTTCGAACACGACGAAATCTCGCGGTAGCTGGTCTGCGCCGGAAGCCATACCTCGAGGTCGTAAGTCTTCGCCGCAGCGAAGCCCATGTCGCCGGTACACAGCAGCACGACGCGGTACGGCAGTGCGAGCTTGCGCAGGATGTGCTCGGCATGACCGACCATGTCCTCGAGCGCGTCATACGAGCGCTCCGGATGCGTGATCTGCACCATCTCGACCTTGTCGAACTGGTGCTGGCGGATCATCCCGCGCGTGTCCTTACCGTAGCTGCCGGCCTCCGAGCGGAAGCACGGCGTGTGTGCGGTGAGCTTGATCGGCAGCTCGCCCTCCTTGAGCAAGTCACCACGGACCGTGTTGGTCAGCGACACTTCAGAGGTGGGGATCAGATAGAGGACCTCGCCTTCGCCCTCCTGGCCACCTTTGCGCGCCGCGAACAGGTCCTGCTCGAACTTCGGTAGCTGACCGGTGCCGACCAGCGTTTCGCGGTTGACGATGTACGGCGTGTAGCACTCGGTGTAGCCGTGTTCGGCCGTCTGGACGTCGAGCATGAACTGCGCCAGTGCCCGATGGAGCCGGGCAACCGGGCCCCTCATCAATGTGAAGCGCGAACCCGAGAGTTTCGCCGCCGTGTCGAAGTCGAGTCCCAGCCCAGCACCGAGGTCGACGTGGTCACGCACCGCGAAATCGAACGACATCGGTTCGCCCCAGCGTCGAATCTCGACGTTGTCCTCGGGCGACCGACCCGCGGGCACCGAGGCATGCGGAGGATTCGGGACTCCAAGCAACAATTCGGTAAGTCGCGACTGGATATTCGCCAGCTGCGTCTCGCAGCCCTTGACCTGGTCCGGAATCGCGGCAGCCTCGGCCATCACCGCGGTTGTGTCTTCGCCGCGTGACTTCAGCGCGCCGATCTGTTTCGACAGCGCATTGCGCCGTGCCTGCAGTTCCTCGGTTTGAACCTGCACCGCCTTGCGTTCGGCCTCGAGTGCATTGAAGGCCGCGACGTCGAGTTCGAAGCCTCTTGAGCGCAGCCGCTCAGCGACCGCGCCCACATCCTTGCGCAACAGGTTGATGTCCAGCATCGTGACTCTTGTGACGGCGGTGGGGCCCGCCCGGCTGAGTTTGTTTGTTGATCGCCGCGGTTGGGTGCGGCACGAGATGTCGTCAATCGCGTGCGGCGTCTGAAATCGCGTCAGCGACGACTGTGTGAGTGCGGACGCAATTGCATGCTTCGATTTTCTCTGAGCGGGCTCTGGCGCGCAACCCGGCGAGCTTAAGCGTGCCTGGCGCGGCCGCGGCGCACGCTCACGAATCGGTCTTGTCGCCCTCGGCGTCTCGCGCGCGAAGCTCGGCCAGTCGCTGGCGGATGCGTGCCTCGACGCCCTGCTCGCCAGGCGCATAGAAGCGTTGCGGCGCCAGTCCATCAGGAAAGTAGTGCTCGCCGGCCGCATAAGCGTCCGGCTCGTCGTGAGCGTAGCGGTACCCTGTGCCATAGCCGAGGTCCTTCATCAGCCGCGTCGGCGCATTACGCAGGCGCATCGGCACTGGCCGTGAGGCGTCGCCCTGCACAAACGCGCGCGCGGCGTTGAACGCGGTGTAAACCGCGTTGGACTTCGGCGCGACCGCAAGGTAGACGACCGCCTGCGCGATTGCCAGTTCGCCTTCCGGCGAACCGAGCCGCTCATAGGTCTCGGCCGCAGCCAGTGCGATTTCGAGTCCGCGCGGGTCGGCAAGCCCGATGTCCTCGATGGCCATGCGTACGACGCGTCGCGCAACGTAGCGTGGATCAGTGCCACCATCGAGCATCCGCATCATCCAGTACAGCGCAGCGTCTGGATCGGAACCGCGCACCGACTTGTGCAGCGCCGAGATCTGGTCGTAGAAGTTCTCGCCGCCCTTGTCGAAGCGGCGCAGCGTGGCCGGCAGCGCAGCGCGGACGAATTCGGCGTCGATCAGCCGCGTTCGCTTGTCGCGTGCGGCATTCGATGCCACCTCGAGCGCGTTGAGCAGACGCCGCGCATCGCCGTCGGCCAGATCGATCAGCATCCGGCGCGCGACCGCGTCGACTTCGAGGCCGCCAATGAGCGCAAGCGCGCGGTCGATCAGGCGCTCGAGTTCCTCTGCCGTCAGCGGCTCGAGCACATAGACAGCCGCGCGTGAGAGCAGCGCGCCGACAACTTCGAACGACGGGTTTTCCGTCGTGGCGCCGACGAAGACGAACAGGCCCGATTCCACGTGCGGGAGGAAGGCGTCCTGCTGCGCCTTGTTGAAGCGATGGACCTCGTCGACGAAGACCACCGTCGGCTGCCCAGTGCGGGCGCGGTTGCCCTGCGCGCGCTCCACCGCGTCGCGGATGTCCTTGACCCCGCCGAGCACCGCGGAGATCGCGATGAAGTCGAGCGCGAATGCGTTCGCCATCAGCCGCGCCAGTGTCGTTTTGCCGACGCCCGGCGGACCCCACAGGATCATCGAGTGCGGACGGCCCGATTCGAAGGCGACACGCAGCGGTTTGCCGGGGCCGAGCAGGTGTGACTGGCCGACGACTTCGTCGATCGCCTGCGGTCGCATCCGCTCTGCGAGCGGGGCCGCGGTCTCGGTCGCGAAGAGATCCTGCATGGTTGGGTCCCGGAGGTTGGACAGGCTAGCATCGCAGCCTGCAGCCGGCACGCATGTCGCAGCCGGGGCAGGACGCGAAGGACGAAACGATGCACAAGTGGGTACTGGTAGCGCTGATGGCAAGCCCGCTCGCGTGGGCGCAGAACAGCGAGATCGACAAGGCTGCCGCCGAAAAAGGCGCGGCCAAGACGGACACGGGCATGGTGTATCGCTCTCTGAAGGATGGCACCGGCGCGAGCCCGAAAGCCACCGACACGGTGCGCGTGCACTACCGCGGCACCTTGCCCGATGGCAAGGAGTTCGATAGCTCGATCGCGCGCGGTCAGCCCACCGAGTTTCCGCTGAATCGAGTGATCAAGTGCTGGACCGAGGGTGTCCAGAAGATGAAGGTCGGTGGCAAGGCCAAGCTCACCTGCCCGCCCGATCTCGCCTACGGCGAGCGCGGCACGCCCGGCGGACCGATCCCGCCGAACGCAACGCTGATCTTTGAGGTCGAGTTGCTGGCAATCAAGTGACGCGATCTACTCGCTCACGTACGCGACCCTGCGCGTCGCACGTGCACTCGAAGCGGAATGCAAGTTAGTCGGCTGCGCTCCGGAGCGGCCGAGCGCTCCGCCGACTTCAACTGCACGGCACCTACCCTGCCCTCCCGCCATGCGGGAGGGGTTGACACTCCTCCCTGCACCCTCCTCGCCCGGCGAGGAGGGAAAGGCGATCCAGGCACTGCGAAGTACAGCGCGGGGGTGGAGTGCCCGCCTTGTCGTTCGGCGGAGCGCGCGGCCGCTCCGAAGCGCAGCCGACTGACATTTGCCGTGTCCGCCGAGGGCGCACGTGCGATCGTCGCAGACGATCGCGTACACTCGAGGCGTCATTCCGTGAGCACATCCGCCCCCTTCGGCGGCGTGAAGCGGAAAGCGTCGGGCTCGAGCTTCGGATTGCGCTCCAGCCGCGAAAAGGAAAGCGTCGTTGTCTGGCCGAAGTTATCGACCAGCAGCATGCCGGCGGGCAGGCCTGCTTTGAATCCGATTTCGATGCGATCAAATGGTGTGTCCTTGGCGCGCGGTCGGGCGCGGATCCACTCGAGTCCATCGCGGGCGCCGAGCTCGGTGACCTCGAACTCGCGCTCGAAGTCGTTCGATCCGAACAGGATCGAAGCCGGACTCGACGGCAACGCCGCCTGCAGCTTGCGGATCGTCGCCTGATTGAGGTCCTTGTCGAACAGCGTCAGCCGTTCGCCGTCGGCAATGATCAGCTGCTCATAGGGCTTCTCGTAGCTCCAGCGGAACTTGCCAGGCCGCTGGAACACGAACTGGCCGCTCGACTGCTGCGTCGATGCGTTGCGAGTCACGCGCTGAACGAACTCCCCGCGCGCGCTGGTCGTCTGCGTCAGAAAGCTGCGAAGCTGATCGACGCCGGTCGCGCGCGCCGGTACCGCACAAAGCAGCGCCAGCGCCCCCACGGCAACGATTCGGTTGAACACGCGTGCTCCGGTCTTCAGGCGTCGCGGGCCGGCACCAGGATTTCGCGATTGCCATTGCTCTGCATCGTCGACACCAGTCCGGCGCGCTCCATGTCTTCCAGCAAGCGCGCCGCCCGGTTGTAGCCGATGCGCAAATGCCGCTGCACCAGTGAGATCGACGCGCGCCGGTTCTTGACGACAATCTCGACCGCCTGGTCGTATAACGGATCGGCCTCGCCTGCCGGTTGACCGCCGCCGCTCTCGTCGCCTTCGGTGGCCGGTGCATCCAGTATGCCTTCGACATATTGGGCCGGACCGCGCTTGCGCAGTGTCTCGACGACGCGGTGGACTTCCGCGTCGGACACGAAAGCGCCGTGAACACGGGTCGGCAGGCCGGTGCCAGGCGCCAGATACAGCATGTCACCCTGGCCGAGCAGCGACTCGGCGCCCATCTGGTCGAGGATCGTGCGCGAGTCGACCCGACTGGAAACCTGGAACGAGATCCGCGCCGGAATATTGGCCTTGATCAGCCCGGTGATCACGTCCACCGACGGCCGCTGCGTCGCGAGGATCAGGTGCATGCCCGCCGCACGCGCCTTCTGGGCGATGCGCGCGATCAGTTCCTCGACCTTCTTGCCGGCGACCATCATCAGGTCGGCCAGCTCGTCGATCACGACGACGATGATCGGCAGGGGGTCGAGCGGCTCGGGATCGTCGGGCGTCAACGAAAACGGATTCTTGACCGGGTCGCCCTTCGCGCGGCCCTCGGCGATCTTCGCGTTGTAGCCGGGCAGGCTGCGAACGCCGAGCTTGCTCATCAGCCGATAGCGTTTGTCCATCTCGACCACGCACCACTGCAGCGCGTTGCCCGCCTCGCGCATGTCGGTGACGACCGGGCACAGCAGGTGCGGAATGCCCTCGTACACCGAGAGCTCGAGCATCTTCGGATCGACCAGAAGCAGCCGCACCTGGGCCGGGTCGGCCTTGTACAGGATCGACAGGATCATCGCGTTGATGCCGACCGATTTGCCGGCTCCGGTCGTGCCGGCCACCATCAGGTGCGGCATGCGCGCGAGATCGACGACGACCGCCTTGCCCGCGATGTCCTTGCCGAGTCCCAGCGTCAGCAGCGAGGCGCTCTCGTTGTAGATCGCGGAACCGAGGATCTCCGAGAGCTTTACGACCTGGCGGCGCGGGTTCGGCAGCTCGAGCCCCATCAGGTTCTTGCCGGGGATGGTTTCGACGACGCGTACCGAGACGAGCGAGAGCGAACGCGCGAGATCCTTCGCCAGATTGACGATCTGGATGCCCTTGACGCCGACGGCCGGCTCGATCTCGTAGCGCGTGATCACCGGGCCCGGGTACGCGGCCACGACCTGCGCGTCGACATTGAAGTCGCGCAGCTTCTTCTCGATCAACCGCGACGTGAACTCGAGCGTCTCGGTGGACACGCTTTCAACCGCAGGCGGCGCCTCGTCGAGCAGGTCGAGCGCGGGCAGCCTGGCGTCGGCCATCTCCGCGAACAGCGGCACCTGCTTTTCCTTCTGCTTGCGCTCCGACGGCTTGACGTGCGTAGCGGGCCGCTCGATGTGCACCGGCGGCGCCTCGACGATGCGCTCGCGTTCCTTGTCCAGCGCTGCCTCGCGCACCTTGCTTGCCGCTTCGCCGATCGCACGGTCTTCCGCCTCCTCGCGCCGACGCTCCGCGCGGCGCGAGAATCCCTCGAAAAAAGTGCCGACGCGTTCCGCGACCGCAAGCCAGGAGAAGTCGAGGAACAGCGACAGGCCGATCGCAATGCCGACCAGGAAAAGCACGCTGGCGCCCGTGAATCCGATCGCCGCCTTGACCGCCGCGGCGACTGCACCGCCAACGACGCCGCCCGGCGCGCCCGGCAGGGCCGCCTTGAGCGTGTACAGGCGCAGCGCCTCTAGTCCGGTCGTGGCGACGATCAGCAGCAGGAAGCCGACGCCGTGCACCCAGGGCGGCAGGTCATCGGCGAGCGGATCGGCGCCGACCGAACGTCGATGGAGGCGACGAAAGCCGCGTGCGACGGTGATCAGCATCGCGCAAGCGACCAGATAGGCGGACACGCCGAACAGCAAGAGGCTGATGTCGGCCACCCAAGCGCCAACGCGGCCGCCGGCGTTATGCAGCGTTCCGGTCGCCGCCGCATGGGTGAAGCCGGGATCTTCCCGGCTGTAGCTGAGCAGCATGGCCAGCAGGGCCACGGCGCAAAGTGCGCCGACAATCCAGCGCGCCTCGGCGAAAAGCCGGGCCAGTCGTGGATGCGGCGCTTCGGCGACGGCCGGCCGGGACCTGACCCAGGCGCCGTCGCTCGCCGACCCACTGACGCGTTCGATGCCTGCGCGGACTGACATGGGCGCCGATTATAGAAGTCGACCCCGTCGTCGATCCGTCGATTCGCGGGCTGGTCGCGGTTTAGCCGGCGCAGCGGCCCTGGGCACGGAATTGGCATCGGATTCGTCGCCGCCGACCGGGTTTTGCGCCGCCTGCGGATCGGTTCATCGCGCGGGGTTGCGGGCTGGCGGCGGCCCTTGGAGAATCCGCATCATGGCATCGGTTTTTACCCTTCCCACGCTCGGCGCGGCGCGACCGGGTTCGCCCGCTCGCGCGGCGTTCTCGCGGGTCTTCAACCTTCGCAATATCGCCGCGCTCTTTTACTTCTGCCTGCTGCTGATCGTCGGGCGCTTCGTCGTCTGGGTGGGCTATGACCCGATCGACAACTGGGCCTTCGACCTGGTGCGGGGGCTGCGCCAGACGATGATCAGCGCCGTCGTGATGTTGCTCGCGATCGCCTGTGTCGAGGCATTCATGTCGGCGCGACGGATGTCGCCGCGCAGGGCAATCGCATTTGGCGTGACCGTGTCGATGCTGGCGGCCGCCGCGGCGCTGCCGATCCGGATCGTCGTTGCCGGCAACCCCATCGTTGACAGTTTCACCAAGGAGCCGACCTATTTCCTGCAGGTCTGGGCCCTGTGGGCGGCGATCGGGGCTTTCAGCTACTGGCTGTTCTTTTCGCTGCGAGCCGACGAGGCCGCGCGGGGGCAGCTCAACGACGCCGAATGCCGGCGCGAGAGCCTGGAGGCGCAGATGGTCGAGGCACGGCTCTCGGCGCTGCAGGCGCAGATCGAACCGCACTTCCTGTTCAACACGCTGGCCAACGTCAAGCGTCTGTACGAGACCGCGCCGGCACGCGGACGCGAGATGCTCGGCAGCCTGATCAATTATCTGCAGGCGGCCCTGCCCGGCATGCGCGAGCCGGGCTCGACGCTCGCGCGCGAGATCGAACTCGTGCGCTCATTTCTGACGATCCTGCAGATGCGGATGGGCGAAAGGCTGCAGTTCTCGATCGATGCGCCGGCCGCGCTCGCGGACGCGAGACTGCCGCCGATGGTGCTGCCGACGCTGGTCGAAAACGCGATCAAGCATGGGTTGTCGCCGCTGCCGGAGGGCGGCCGCATCGACATCCGCGCCCGCGGCGCGGATGGCCGCCTGATCGTCGAGGTCGCTGACGACGGCGCCGGCTTTTCGGCCACGGCCGGCAGCGGCGTCGGGCTTGCCAACACTCGGTCGCGGCTCGCGGCGCTCTACGGGTCCGAGGCCTCGCTATCGCTGGCGACAGCGGCGCCGCGCGGCGTCGTTGCCCGCATCGCATTGCCGCTGCAGTTTCAGGAGTCCGCCTCATGAGCGTCGTCCTGCCGCGCACTCCCGCGCTCGAGTCCGGCCTGCGTGGCGTCCCACGCTGGTGGCGGGCCTGGTCGGCGATGAACCGGCGTCACCTCGCCGCATGGCTGCTCGCCAGCGCGTCGATGGCAGTCGTCGATCTCACCGCAGTCGTCGACAAGCTGCACATGGCGGGCGTCTCGAAGATCATGGCGTGGGATTGGGTGACCGCGCTGATCATCTTCGGTTTGGCGCTGCTGGCCTGGGTCGCTGCGGTTGACGGCGCGCCCTCGAGCGGGCACACGCGCAACGTGCGGGTCGGCTGGGCGATCGTCGTGGCTGCGGTGCTCGCCGCCTGTATCGCGGTGCCGCTGATGCGCATGCTGGAGATCGACCGGCTGTGGCATGAGATGAGCGGCAAGGACAAGCCGCCACCGTCACTCGTGATGCTGGTCATCGGCAACTCGATCCATTTCATCGCCTGGACCGCCCTCTTCGTCGCTGCGGCGGAGGTCGTGCAACGGCGCGCGCTGACGAACGAGGCGATCCGCACGAGTCAGCGCGAGCAGGCGACGATGGCGCGCGACTTGCTGGAGTCGCGACTGGCCGCCATGCAGGCGCAGGTCGAGCCACAGTTCCTGTTCGACACGCTGGTCGACATCGAAAAACTGTACCAGCGCGACATCGGCGCCGCCGCGTCCAACCTCGATGGGCTGATCACCTACCTGCGCGTGGCCTTGCCGCGGCTGCGCGACGCCGGTTCGACCGTCGCCGCGGAGTTCGAACTGGTCGAGGCTTATCTCGATGTCGTCCGGTCGCTCCACAGCGGCGCGCCGGCTTTCACCGTGACCCTGCCCGACGATTGCCGCGATGCGCGCTTCTATCCGATGCTGCTGCTGCCGCTGGTGCAACGCGCGGTGCGCAGCGATAACGCCAACGTGCCGGCAAGCGTGCACATCGCAGTCCACCGCGGCGGCGACGACGTGGTGATCGTGCTGCGGATCGCCGCACCCGGAGGATGCGCGGAAGACCGTGAGATCGCGCGCGTTCGCGAGCGGCTGGCGGGCCTGTACGGCGCGCGGGCCTCGCTCGACTGCACGGAGCTGCACGATGACACGACACAGCTGACGATGCGCGTACCGGCGGTGACCGCATGACCGCACCGACCGCCATCGTCGCCGAGGACGAGGCTACGCTGCGC
The DNA here is from genome assembly GCA_963707445.1 of uncultured beta proteobacterium. Taxonomy (GTDB): domain Bacteria; phylum Pseudomonadota; class Gammaproteobacteria; order Burkholderiales; family Burkholderiaceae_F; genus JALORV01. The sequence continues at coordinate 25,490 of CAVPPW010000004.1, forward strand.
CACCAGCTGGTCGAGCAGCTCGGACAACTCTGGCCCGAAGTCGAGATCGTCGGCGAAGCTGCCGATGGCGTGCAGGCGCTGCGCCTGCTCGATGAACGGCGCCCGGACATCCTGTTTCTCGACATCGAGATGCCCGGCGCAACCGGGCTCGAGGTGGCGCGTCAGGCGAACGGACGCTGCCATGTCGTGTTCGTCACCGCCTATGATCGGCACGCCGTTGCGGCATTCGACCAGGGAGCGATCGACTACGTGCTGAAGCCGGTCTCGGCCGCGCGTCTGTTCACCACCGTAACCCGGCTCAAACAGCGGCTCGGCACCCCGCCGGTGCGGCTCGAAGCCGCGCTCGGCCAGCTCGGGGGCCGGCCTCGTCCGCGGCGCGCCAGCCGCTGCGCTGGATCAACGCCTCGGTCGGCCAGAATCTGAAGCTCATCACGGTCGACGAGATCAGCTATTTCCAGGCGGACAACAAGTACACGCGGGTCGTCATGCACGAGGGCGAAGCTTTGATCCGCAAGCCGCTGAAGGAACTGGTCGAGGAACTCGATCCGGGCCAGTTCTGGCAGATCCACCGCTCGACCCTGGTCAATGCCACCGCGATCGCCGGCGTCACGCGCGACTTCCGCGGGCGCATGCTGGTTAAACTGAAGGCGCGACCCGAGACGCTGCTCGTCTCAGACTCGTATACGCACCTGTTCAGACAGATGTAGGCCCGCGGGCCTCGTGTACTCGAGGCGTTCGCTCCTCGTGTACGCGACCTCTGCGCGGTCGCACGTGCACTCGCCGCGGCACGCGCCCCTGCGCGCGCGCTCAGCACTGATCGGTCGGCTGCGCTCTGGAGCGGCCGCGCGCTCCCCCGAGTTTCAGGCGCTCGACTCCCTCCCGGCCCTCCCTCCGAGAGGGAGGGCGTTCGCGCCGTTTCCGCGGTGAAAACCGGGGGTATCGAACGATCGGTTGAGAGATCGGCTCCTGACCCCCACCTATAATCGCTTGATCCAATTGGGGGAATTCGACATGGCCGTCACCAAGCATGCACGCGTGCTGATTTTGGGGTCGGGGCCCGCCGGCTACACCGCGGCGGTCTACGCGGCGCGCGCAAACCTGAAGCCGGTGCTGATCACGGGCCTGGCGCAGGGCGGGCAGCTGATGACGACGACCGACGTCGACAACTGGCCGGCCGATGCCAACGGCGTGCAGGGTCCGGAACTGATGGGGCGGTTCCTCGCGCATGCAGAGCGCTTCAACACCGAGATCATTTTCGATCAGATCCACACAGCGAAACTCGCTGAGCGGCCGATCCGGCTGATCGGCGACAGCGGCGAATACACCTGCGACGCACTCGTCATCGCCACTGGGGCCAGTGCGATGTATCTCGGGCTGGCCTCCGAGCAAGCATTCATGGGCAAGGGCGTCTCGGGCTGCGCCACCTGCGACGGGTTCTTCTATCGCAACCAGGAAGTCGCAGTCGTCGGCGGCGGCAACACTGCGGTCGAGGAGGCGCTGTACCTATCCAACATCGCGACGAAGGTCACGCTAATCCATCGCCGCGACAAGTTCCGCGCCGAGCCGATTCTGGTCGACCACCTGATGGACAAGGTCAAGGAAGGCCGGATCGAGCTGCGGCTGCACAGCGAGCTGGACGAGGTGCTCGGTGACGACTCGGGTGTCACTGGCGCCCGCGTGCGCAACGTCGCCTCAGGCGCGACGCAGGACCTGGCGCTGCAGGGGGTGTTCATCGCGATCGGGCACCGCCCGAACACCGACATCTTCGCCGGCCAGCTCGATATGGTGAACGGCTACATCGTCACCCAGAGCGGCTTGTCCGGCATGGCGACCGCGACGAGCGTCCCGGGCGTGTTCGCGGCCGGGGACGTGCAGGATCACGTGTACCGGCAGGCGATCACCAGTGCCGGCACCGGCTGCATGGCGGCACTCGACGCACAGCGCTATCTCGAGAACCTGCAGCCCGTGATCGCCACGGCCGGAGAAGCGTTGGCGGCCTGAGCCCCGAGGCCAACTGCCGATGGAGACCTGCCGTGGCCGCGCGCATCAAGGATCTGGCCGCGCTCGCGCCGCTGCGCGATGAGCTGAACCGCGCCGCGCGCGAGCGTGAGGCCGAAGCAGCCGCAAGGAAGCGTGTCGCGACTGTGCACCAGGCGGCCGCCGATGACTTCCGCGCGATGGTCGGCGAGGTCAAGCCGCTCGCGATCAAGCAGCGGGTCGAGCACGATCGACCGCCGCATCCGCCGATCCCGAAGCAGCGCATCGAGGACAACCAGCAGGTACTGATCGCATCGGTCTCGGACGAATTCGAGATCGACACGCTGCTGCACACCGACGCCGAGCTGTCCTTCCGCCGGCCGGGCATCGGTCCCGACGTGCTGCGCAAGCTGCGCCGCGGCGAGTGGGTGATCCAGGATCATCTCGACCTGCATGGCGCGCGTGTCGACGAGGCGCGCGAACGCCTCGCGCACTTCCTGCGCGAGGCCATCAAGCGCGGGCAGCGCTGCGTGCGCATCGTGCACGGCAAGGGCCTCGGTTCGAAGGACAAACTACCCGTGCTCAAAGGCAAGACCCGCGTCTGGCTGGCGCAGCGCGATGAGGTCATCGCCTTCTGCCAGGCACGTCCCGCGGAGGGCGGCAGCGGTGCGCTGGTCGTGCTGCTGCGCCCGGCACAGCGGTGAATCAGGGCGAAACGGTTGTCTTTGTCGTCGAGGTCATCGCCGTGCTCGCATGCGCGATCTCGGGCTTCGCCGAGGCGCAACGCAAGGACATGGACCTCGTCGGCGTCTACGTGGTCGCATTTTTGACCGCTTTTGGTGGCGGCACGCTGCGCGACGTGCTGCTCGACCGCCGCCCATTTTTCTGGGTCGAGCACGAGCAGTATCCGATCATCATCCTGGCGCTGACGCTGGTCGCCGCGCCGCTGCTGCGGTTTGCGCAGAGGATCATCCCGAACCCGGTCTTCGTTATCGCCGACGCCATCGGCCTGGCCTTCTTCAGCATCATCGGCGTGGCGCTCGCGCTCGACAGCGGGATGTCGCCGTTTGTCGCCTCGATGATGGGCGTCGTGACCGGGGTCTTCGGCGGAGTGCTGCGCGACGTCGTGCTGAACGAGGTGCCGCTGGTGCTGCGTGACGGCCGGCCCTATGCGATCGCGGCGTTCCTCGGGTGCTGGCTCTATCTGCTGATGCTGCAGGCGGGATCGGGCGCGGATCTCGCGCTATGGACGGCCGCCGCGGTGACGATCGGTATTCGGCTGCTCGCCTGGCGCTACGACTGGTCGATAAAGTAGCGGTCCTCGTGTACGCGATTCGCTGCGCGAATCGCACGTGCACTCGGACCGAATTCAGTCGTTCGGTCGAGCTTGAGGCGGCTCGGCGCTCGACCGAACAATAACGGCACGACACCCCACCCGTTCCCCTCCCCGCGCGGCGGGGAGGGTTGCGAGTTAGACCGCAGCTTCGCCTTCCTCGCCGGTGCGGATGCGGATCACCTGCTCGACCGCCCGCACGAAGATCTTGCCGTCGCCGATCTTGCCGGTGCGAGCCGCCTTGGTGATCGCCTCGATCGCGCGCTCGACCAGTGCTTCGGGCACGACCGCCTCGACCTTGACCTTCGGCAGGAAATCGACGACGTACTCCGCACCGCGATAGAGCTCGGTGTGGCCCTTTTGTCGGCCGAATCCCTTCACTTCCGTGACCGTAAGGCCCGTGACGCCGACATCGGCGAGGGCCTCGCGCACTTCGTCGAGCTTGAACGGCTTGATGATCGCGGTGATCTGTTTCATGGGAGTTCCTGACGGCGGTTTTCGCGCCATTTTAGAGCGCGATTTCCTCACGGAAACGGTTGGTGATCGGATAGCGCCAGTCGCGACCAAAGCTGCGGTGCGTGACCCGGATGCCGACCGGCGACTGGCGACGCTTGTACTCCGACATGCGAACCATGCGGACCACCTTGCGCACAACCGCATCGTCGAATCCGGCCGCGACGATGTCGCCGATCGACTGCGCCTCTTCCATGTAGCGCACGATGATTTCGTCGAGCACATCGTACGGCGGCAGAGAATCCTGGTCGGTCTGATCGGCCTTGAGTTCGGCGCTCGGCGCGCGGGTCAGGATCCGCTCAGGAATCACCGCGGAATCGCGGTTGCGATAGCGGCACAAGCGATAGACCAGCGTCTTGAGGATGTCCTTGATCACCGCGAAGCCGCCAGCGAGATCGCCGTACAACGTCGAATAGCCGACGGCGGTCTCCGACTTGTTGCCGGTTGTCAGTACGATGGACCCGTACTTGTTCGACAGCGCCATCAGCAGCGTGCCACGGATGCGCGCCTGCAGATTTTCCTCGGTCGTGTCCCACGGCAGGCCGCGGAATTCGCTGGCGAGCGTCGCGAGATAGGCATCGAAGGCCGGCTTGATCGGCAGGACGTCGTGCCGCACGCCGAGCACTCGCGCCATCTGTTCGGCGTCCTCAATGCTGATCGAGGCGGTGAACTGCGACGGCATCATCACCGCACGCACGCGCTCCGCACCCAGCGCATCGACCGCGATGGCCAGTGTCAACGCCGAGTCGACGCCGCCGGACAGTCCGATCAGCGCGCCCGGAAATCCATTCTTGTTGACGTAATCGCGCACGCCCAGCACCAGTGCGTCATAAGCGAGCGCTTCGAGCGACCGCTCGGCGGCACGCGGACCAGGCTGCGGCACGCCGTCGACGACATCGACGACCAGCACGGTCTCCTCGAAGTGCGGCGCCGACGCCACCACAGCGCCGTCGGCGCCCAGGACGAACGATGCTCCGTCGAAGACGAGTTCATCCTGCCCGCCCACCATGTTCGCGTAAACCAGCGCCAGCCCGAAATGCGAGACATTGCTGCGCATCGTCTGCAGCCGCTGCGCCTGCTTGCCCAGATGGAACGGTGACGCGTTGGGCACCAGCAGCACCTGCGCGCCTGAGGCCCGCGCACACTCCGGTGCGTAATGAAACCAGCTGTCCTCGCAGATATTGATGCCGAACCGCGTTCCCTTGATCTCGAACACGAACGGCCGGTTGTCCGGCGTGAAGTAGCGCCGCTCGTCGAACACGTCATAGTTCGGCAGGTCGTGCTTGCAGTATGTGCCGAGGACCATGCCCCCCTGCAGCACCGATGCGGCGTTGAAGCGGTGCCCTTCACGTGCCAGTGGATGGCCGACGACGACCGCCAGGTCCGGGAACTGCAGCAGCTGGCCGGCGAGTTTCTGCAGAGCAGCGTCGCTCGCTGCGTAAAATGCACGGCGCAGCAACAGGTCTTCGGGTGGATAGCCGGTGAGCGAGAGTTCCGGCGTGACCAGAAGGTCTGCGCCGTCGGCCGCGGCACGCGCAGCGACTTCGGCGATCTTCCTGCCGTTGCCCTCGAAGTCGCCGACCGAGCAATTGATCTGGGCGATCGCGACTTTGACGTTCGAGCTCATGAATGAATGCAGCAGGTTCGGATGATTATTGCACGCGCATCGTGCACGACCTCGGTGCGGTCGATGCCGCGGCATGGGACGCACTCGTTTCGGCCTCGCCGGCGCCAACGCCGTTTATCAGGCATGCCTTCCTGCATGCGCTGCACGACACCGGTTGCGCGAGCGCCGACACCGGCTGGGAGCCGAACTATCTGACCGTCTGGCGCGGTGACCGCCTGTGCGCAGGCGTGCCGCTCTATCGCAAGCATCACTCTTACGGCGAGTACGTCTTCGACTGGGCCTGGGCGGACGCCTATGCGCGCCATGGGCTCGACTATTACCCGAAGTGGTTGGTCGCGGTCCCGTTCACGCCGGTGCCCGGCACACGGTTGCTCGCCCTCGACGCAAGTGCAGCGCGGCGCGCCGCGCGTGCGCTGATCGAGCTTGCCGAGGAATCCACGCTGACATCGCTGCATGTGCTGTTTGCGACCGAGGATGAGGCGCGCGAGTTGCAGGCGCTCGGCGCGATGACGCGGCAAGCCGTGCAGTTCCACTGGTTCAATCGCGGCTACGCGGACTTCGACGCCTATCTGGCCCAGCTCGCGCAACCGAAGCGCAAGAAGATCCGGGCCGAACGCCGCAAGGTCGCAGAGGCCGGCGTGACCGTGCGGCGCCTGACCGGCAGCGAGATCACTGAACGTGACTGGGCGCTGTTTGACCGCTGCTATCGCAGCACTTACGCCGCGCATCACTCGACGCCGTATCTGAACCTGCGATTCTTCCAGCGCATCGCGCGCTCAATGGCCGACCAGATCCTGCTCGTCGTCGCCGCAAGGAACGGCCGCGACATCGCGGCCGCGCTGGCGATCTTCGACACCGAGCGCGTCTACGGACGCTATTGGGGCGCGCTCGCTTCAGTACCGTGCCTGCACTTCGAAGTCAGTTACTACCAGTTGATCGAATTCGCGATCGAACGTGGCCTGAAGGTGATCGAAGGCGGTGCCCAAGGCGAACACAAGCATGCGCGCGGCTTCGAGCCGGTCCGGACCTGGTCGAGCCATCGGCTGCGCCACCCGCTGTTCGCCGACGCGGTCGAGCGCTACCTCGCACGCGAATCGGGTGGCATCGAGGCCTACATCGACGAACTCAACGAACGCACGGCGCTGTTGCTGCGCCAGGAAGCGACCCGATGAAGCCGCTACTTTTGCGGCGGCTCTGCTGATGGTCACCATTTTGGCGCGTCGCGCTGCTCGCGCGCCCCTTGGGGCTGATGTGGCAATCCCCTCCTCACTGCCTCGGACGCGGCGCTGATGTCGCCGCTGCACCTCGCCGCGGCCGTGCTGATGGTCACCATCTGGGGCGTCGCGCTGCGCGCGCGCCCCCTTGGGGCTTATGTGGCAATCCCCTCCCTACTGCATCGGACGTGGGGCTGATGCCACCGTTGCACCTTGCCGCGGCCGTGCTGATGGTCACGATCTGGGGATTTAACTTCGTCGTGATCCGCTGGGGACTCAACGACATCCCGCCGCTGCTGCTGACGCTGCTGCGCTTTGTGCTGGCGGCGTTTCCCGCGCTGCTCTTCATCAAACCGCCGCGGGCGCCGGCACGGCTCATCGTGGGCTATGGATTTTTCGCGTTCGCGCTGCAGTTCAGCCTGCTGTTCGCCGGCATGGCGGCGGGCATGCCGACCGGACTGGCTTCGCTGGTGATCCAGGTTCAGGCGTTCTTCACGATCGGCCTCGTCGCCGTGCTGATGCACGAGCGTCCGCGTCCGGCGCAGACGGCGGGAGCGGCCGTGGCGGCGGTGGGACTGGCGCTGGTCGCATGGCATCTGCCGCAGGGCACGGTCATCGGATTCGGCCTGGTCGTGATGGCAGCGTTGTCCTGGGCCACGGCCAATGTCATCGTCAAGCGCGTGCCGGCGGATGCTCCGCTCGCGGTCGTCGTCTGGGCCAGTGCTGCCGCCTGCGTGCCGCTGGCCGCAGCCACGCTCATCGTCGACGGCCCGCAGCGCATGGTTGCAGTCGTCTCCCGGCTCGACGCGGCGCAGTGGCTCGGCGTTGCCTTCCAGGCGTGGCCGACGACGCTCGTCGCATTCGGCATCTGGGCGTGGCTGCTGCGCCAGCATCCCGCGGCAACGGTCGCGCCGTTCACGCTGCTGGTGCCGGTGGTCGGCATGAGCTGTGCAGTAGCGTTCCTCGATGAGCCGGTGACCTGGTGGAAGCTGGCCGGTGCGGCGCTCGTGTTGAGCGGACTGGCACTCAACCTGATCGCCGCGCTGCGTCGCTGATCGATCAGTGGTGTTCGCTGCCGCCGCGAGCGCTGGCCTCGGCGAGCTTGGAGCCGACGAGTTGTGCGACGACGACGGCGATGTAGAACTGGCCGAAAACGCCTTCCAGCGATGCGGCACTCCGTGCGGTCGGCGCGAGCGGCATGACATCGCCGTAGGCGACCGTGGTAAGTGTGGTCAGGCTGAAGTACAGAAACGTGGATTCACGCACGTGCCACTGCGAGAAGTCGGGATGGGCGACTCCCTGCAGGAAGAACGCTTCCGGCACGATGAGCGAGATCGCGGAGTACAGGTTTGCGAACGCCATCGCGGCCAGCAGATAGCCGCACAGTGTGCCGAGGATGTCGTCGATCCTCACCGCACGCCGTTCGAACAGGTGGCGCAGCACCATGCTGACCGCCAGCGCGAAGAAGATCAGCATCCCAAGGTGGACCAGGATCTCGAGCCGGCGCGCCTCCATATTGGGCGCGACCCGCAGCAGCCACAATGCAACGAGCACGAGGAGGCCGGTGACGAGCGAGAAGATGCGGTACGTCGGGCGGTCGAAAACCGTCACGAATACAAAGGCCATCACCGCTGTGATGACGCCCTCGCGCACATATGGATAGGGAGCATCGGTCATGCCAAGTACGAGCGCAACCGTCAGCGCCAGCAGCAGCAGCAAGTAACCGTGCGCGCGCGGGTTCCAACTCATCGGCGTCGCGGCCGAGCGTCAGAACGCCGGCTGCGGCGAAGCGGCCTGGTACGCGGCCACCGCGTCAACGATGTCCTTGCGCGCCGAATCCGGTCCTTCCCAGCCGATCACCTTGACCCATTTTCCCTTCTCGAGGTCCTTGTAGTGCTCGAAGAAGTGCTGGATCTGTGCCAGCCGCTCGGGTGCGAGATCAGACCACTGCTGCCAGTTCCGGTACCAGGGCAGGATCTTGTCGATCGGCACCGCGAGCAGCTTCGCGTCGCCACCGGCCTCGTCCTCCATCTTCAGCACGCCGAGCGGGCGGCAGCGCACGACGACGCCAGGCTGCAGCGGGAACGGCGTGATCACGAGAACGTCGAGCGGATCGCCGTCGTCGGCCAGTGACTTCGGCACATAGCCGTAGTTGCACGGGTAGTGCATCGATGTGCCGATGAACCGATCGACGAACATGGCACCGGTTTCCTTGTCGATCTCGTACTTGATCGGGTCCGCGTGTGCGGGGATCTCGATGATGACGTTAAAGTCGTCGGGGATGTTGCGGCCGGCGGGTACTCGGTCGAGACTCATGATGGGTTCCCCTGATGCACTGGTCGATTCTACAAAGCAATCGCACTCCTGCAGCCTCGGCATTGCTGAAATAATCGATGCATAGACGCGGATGAGGATCGCGCATGAACGGAGCATTCGATACCGAAATCGGCGCAGCCGCACAGCACTTCATCGGCAATCGCTGGCTGCCGCCCGATAACGGCCAGACGATCGACGCGCTCGATCCGTCGGTTGGCACAGCATTCGCACGCATCGCCCGCGGCAATGCTGCCGACGTCGGCCATGCCGTCGATGCCGCGCGTGCCGCGCTCGGCGAATTCGGCGACGGAAACTGGGGCCGCCTGACAGCGACCGAGCGGGGAAGGCTTCTGATGAAGCTATCAACCGCAGTCGAAGGCGCAGGCGAGGAACTGGCGCAGCTCGAATCGCGCACCACCGGCAAGCCGCTCAGGCAGGGGCGCGCCGATGCCGCCGCACTGGCACGCTACTTCGAGTACTACGCGGGCGCAGCCGACAAGCTGCACGGCGAGACGATCCCGTACCAGACCGGCATGACCGTCCTGACGATTCGAGAGCCTCATGGCGTCACGGGTCACATCATTCCGTGGAACTACCCGATGCAGATCTTCGGCCGCAGCGTCGGAGCCGCGCTCGCGGCCGGCAACGCCTGTGTCGTCAAGCCGGCCGAGGATGCCTGCCTCACGCTGCTGCGCGTGGCCGAGCTTGCTGCAGAGGTCGGTTTTCCCGCAGGCGCGCTCAACATCGTGACCGGCTATGGCGCCGAAGCAGGCGCGGCGCTGGCTGCGCATCCGGGCATTGATCACATCAGCTTCACCGGATCACCGCTGACCGGCACCGCTGTCGCACAGGCTGCTGCTCGTCATCACTGTCCGGTCACGCTCGAACTGGGCGGCAAGTCGCCCCAGATCGTCTTCGCCGACGCGGACCTGGATGCGGCCGTGCCCGTCATCGTCAACGCCATCGTGCAGAACGCCGGCCAGACCTGTTCGGCCGGCAGCCGGCTGCTGGTCGAGCGCTCCGTCTACGAACCGCTGCTGGAGCAACTCGCCGAGGCGATCCGGCGCCTACGCGTCGGACCCGCACTCGCCGACCTCGACGTCGGTCCGCTGATCCGCCAGAACCAGTTGCAGCGTGTATGGGACTATCTGAGCCAGGCACAGCACGACGGCATCGTGATGGCTGCGCAGGGACGGGTGGTGGACGACGCCCCGCAGACCGGTTTTTACCAGGCTCCGACGCTGCTGCGCGACGTTCCGCCGCAGCACCGGCTGGCGCAGGAAGAGATCTTCGGTCCGGTTCTGGCAGCCTGCGCATTCGACGACCGAAGCGGAAGCTGTGCGCATCGCCAACGGCACGCGGTTCGGACTGGTCGCCGGCGTCTGGACGCGCGACGGCGCGCGCCAGCTGCGCGTTGCACGGCAGCTGCGCTGCGGCCAGGTGTTCATCAACAACTACGGCGCCGGCGGCGGCATCGAACTGCCGTTCGGCGGGGTCAAGTCGAGCGGCTACGGTCGCGAGAAGGGCTTCGAGGCACTACTCGGCTTCACGACGCTGAAGACGATTGCAGTGAAGCACGGCTAGGACACGGGAGCACAGCGATGGGAACTCGACGGCTTGAGAACAAGGTCGCGCTCGTCACCGGCGCGGCATCCGGATTCGGGCGCGGCATTGCCGAGCGCTTTGCGCGCGAAGGCTGCTCGGTGGTGGTCAACGACATCGCGCGGGAAAGCGGTGCCGCGGTTACCGCCGGCATCCGCGCCGCAGGTGGAGTCGCACATTTCGCGTTCGGCGACGTGTCGAAGTCGAACGAGGTGCGCGGCCTGCTCGACGCCGCACTCTCGCAGTTCGGAAAGCTCGACATCGTCGTCAACAATGCCGGGACCACGCACCGTAACCAGCCGCTGCTCGGCGTCGGCGAAGAGGAGTTCGACCGCATCTACGCGGTCAACGTGAAGTCGATCTACCTGACCGCAATCCACGTCGTGCCGCACTTCCGAAGGCAGCGCGGCGGCTGCTTCATCAATATCGCATCGACAGCCGGTGTACGGCCACGGCCTGGCCTCACCTGGTACAACGGCAGCAAGGGCGCGGTGATTACGACCAGCCGTTCGATGGCGGCAGAGCTCGGGCCCGATGGCATCCGCGTCAACTGCGTCAACCCGGTGATCGGAGCGACCGGCCTCGTGACGGAATTCATGGGGATGCCCGACACGCCCGAGAACCGGAAAAAATTCCTCGCGACGATCCCGCTCGGCCGCTTCTCGACGCCGGACGACGTGGCGAGCGCGTGCCTCTATCTCGCGTCCGATGAAGCGAGCTTCGTCACCGGCGCATGCCTGGAGGTCGACGGCGGTCGCTGCGTGTAGGTACGGCCGCCGATCGGCCCGCCACGGACTCCGGCGGGCTAGAAGGTCTGCTCGCGCAAGATCGGCCGAACGCCTTCCACCGCGGCCGACGCCGGCTGCGAGTAGCGGATGGCCGCCTCACGATAATGCTGGGCCGCTTGCGCCTCGTCACCCAGCGCCTCAGCCAGCCGCGCCAGCGCGAGCAGCGTCGCCGGCTGCTTCGCAATCTGCAGGCTTTCGTTGAGATAGCTGCCCGCCTTGCCCCACAACTGTTCGCGCAGGCACAGCACACCGGCGGCACGAAGCAGCGCCGCGCGTATCGCGTCATCGCGCGGCAACTCGTTCAGCCAGCGCTCCACCTGTTCGAGCTGCCCGCGGGCCGGGAACGCCTGCGCGCGCGCGTACTCGTCGAGCAGCCTGGTGCTGGTTTCGTCCCACTCGGCCGGCGATGCGCGCAGCGCCTCTTCGATCACGGCCGCGGCGCGCCCGCCGCGGCCGGTGATGTTCAGCAGACGAGCGCCTTCAAGCGCGACCTCCGGCAGCAGCCGATCGGCCGCGGCGATCGCGTCCCAGGCGCCCTCGAGCGAGGCGGGGTCGTAGCGCTGCGCCAGCAACTGCTCCCGATAAGCTGCGAGCTTCAGCCGCCGCGCGAGCACCGGGTGCACTGCCTTGCGCTTTTCGAGCGCGCGCAATGCTTTCAGCGCGTCTTCCCAGCGGCCCGACTGCAGATTGGCGTTCAGTGCGATCCGCATCGCGTGGATGTGGCGCGCTCCGGCGCCCTGCAGCTGGTGGATGGCGCCGAGCGCGGCGTCGTTGTCGCGCTGTTCCGACCACATCTCGGCACTCGTCACCAGTCGCGCGGTCTCGAGGTCGGTGTCGGCCTCCGCGCGCGCAATCCAGTCATCCCGGCGTTCATATTCCTGCATGCGGTGTGCGGCCCGCGCGCCGATCAGCGCGGCCACACCGGCGGTGCGCGACGACGATTGTGCGGCCCGCGCCGCCTTCTCGGCCCGCGCGAAGCGACCCTCGAGCAGGCTGCGCACCGCCTCGACCAGCGCCTGCAGACCGCCGACCTCCTCGCGGCGCGCGCGATAAAGCCGCACCTGCTCGGGAAAGTCGACGACCCGCTGCAGCGCACGTCCGCTCCAGTAGACGACCAGTAGCAGCGCCGTCAGCACCAGGAGGAACAGATTCAGCGAGACGTCGACACGGTAAGGCGGCACGTAGAAGGCAACGTTGCCGGCGTTGATTTGCAGCACCAGCGCCACCGCCGCAGCGAGCAGCGACAACAGCAGCACCCAGGTCAGCCAGCGCATCAACGCCCCGGCGTGGTACGCGCCGCACGCACTGCGGCGAGGCTGTCATTGATTTGCGGCACGTCGACCGAAAGCGCCGTCGAACCGAGCTGCTTCATCGTCGCGATTGCGGCGGCAACGTTGGGCTGGCGCACGTCCACGTATCGGCTGACCAGCGCCTGCGCTTCGGCGAGATCGATTCGGAACAGGCGATCGTTGCGCATCAGCAGAGCCTGCCGCGCATTCAGCAGGCGCAGCTTGATCTGCAGCCGCAGCAACTGCTGCTGCTGCGGCACCAGCAGCAGCGCCTCCGGCGTGTCGACCCGGCGCAGTCGGACCAGGTCACGATAGTCGCTGAGCTCGGAGCGCAACCGCTCGAGCCATCGTTCCCAGCGCGGCGTGCCGGGCGACGGTTCGGTTGTGTCCGCGGTCGGCGGAGGCTGCGCAGCGCCTGGCGGCCGCGCGTCGGAAAGCAGCGGCCAGGAATCGACAGCCGCGGCGATCTGATCGAGCTTGAGCGCCATGCCGGCGACATCGACCGATGGTGCAACTTTCAGGCGCTCGATGTCGCGGGCAATGACGCGGCGGAGCGGCAGGAACCGCGCGCTGTCGCTGCGGGCGAGCCGCAGGTCGGCCGTCTGCAGCGCCGCGAGCGCGGTGTTGAGGTTGCCGCTGACACTGAGTTCCTGGCTGGCGACTGCGACCAGCCTCTCGACTTCGACCAGCACCGCTTCGTCGCGCCCGCGCGAAAGGTCGGTGTACAGCTGCTCGAGCGACTCGCGTTGGCCTTGTTCCTCGGCGAGCCGCGCTTCGAGCACCAGGGCCCGCTCGCGCGCTGCGCGGGCCTCGGCATCTGCGCGATTGGCCGTCTCGGCGTTGCGGGTGGTCGCCTGCTCGAGCTCACCGAGCCGCCGCGCCGACTCCTTGCGCAGCGCGCCGAGCTGTAGCTGCGAATAGACCGCGGCAGCGAGGCTGATGACGATCGCGATCGCGACGATCCACCGCCATGCAGAACCTGACGCCGCCGGCTTGCCCGGTTCCATCGCCGCCGTCGCAGGCACACCCGACGCTGCGGCGACAGGCTCCATCGGGGGCGACTCGTTCGGATTCAAGGCAGCGATGGACAGATCGTGATCGGCGCTGCACGTCGAGAGCGGCCAAATGCCGCGCGAACCGGCGGTGAGCGGTACTGAGCCGATTCTATAGCTGTGCGAAGAGGGCTTCGGGATTCGACTCGGCCAATTCGACCCGCGTGTATCCCGCGGCCAACAGCTGTTCGGCGATGCGAGGATGGGTGGCTAGCGCACGGCCGCGGCGCAGGAATTGCGCGGCGCCGGCGACTGTGTTGAGCTGGCGGTCGAGGGCATCGATCGCCTCGCTGCTGCTGATCAGCACGGAGATCTCGTCGCGCCCGTGCATCGCGCCTGCGACTCGGGCGACGCTGGCGGGGTCCGGCACCGGTTCCGTGCGGCTGTAAACGGCCAGTATCTCGACTTCGGCGCCGGCCTCGGCGAAACGGCGCGCCAGCCACTCACGACCAGCCTGTGCCCGCAAAATCAGCACACGGCGCGCGGTCCCGCCGCACTGTTGCCACTCGTCCCAGAAGGCTTCGGAGCCCGCGCCACTGCTGGCAGACGGCGCGACTATCGGGGTTGCCGCGGGCATGCGAATGACCTCGGCGATCGCCTGCGCGGTCGCATGACCGACCGCGCCGATCGCCGTGGCGCTCGGCCAGCCCTGCAGCAGCGGAGACGCCGCGTGCACGGCCGCCGGGCTGACGAAAATCACCAGATCGTGATCTGCAACGCGGGCCAGGATCTCCCGCGCCCGCGGTTCGTCCGGTGCAGGACCGATTGCGAACGCCGGCCACCACAGCGCGTCGCGGCCACGCCGCCGCAGTTCCTCGGTGAGTCGTTCACCGGCCTGGCCCGGACGCGTGACGATCGCCAGCCGTGCCACGATCTCAGGCGAGGCCGAGCAGGCGCAGCGCCCCGCGCTTCTTCAGGTCCGCGACGATCTGGGCCGCCAGGAGCTCCGCATCCTCGATCGGCGCCGTGCCCTCGCTGTCGACGAACTCGCCGGTGGACGCGTTGCCGACGAGCGCCCGCATCCGCAGTTGCACGCCTTCAATTTCGGCGTAGGCCGCGAGCGGCACCTGGCAGCTGCCGCCGAGCCCGCGTGATACGCCGCGTTCCGCCATCGTGGCGGCACGCGTCGCCGGGTCGTTCAGCGGCGCGAGCAGTGCAATGGTGGCGTCGTCCTCCCGCAGCACCTCGATGCCGAGCGCACCCTGGCCAGGCGCCGGCAGCGAAACGGCGGTCGGGATCACCTGGCGAATGCGCGCCGCGAAGCCCAACCGCTTGAGCCCGGCAGCGGCCATCACGAGGGCATCGAAATCGCCCCGATCGAGTTTCGCCAGGCGCGTATTGACATTGCCGCGCACTGGCTCAATCACCAGACCTGGATAGCGCGCGCGCAGCATCAGTTCGCGTCGCATGCTCGAGGTGCCCACGCGCGCCCCGGTGGGCAGCTCTTCGAGCGTTGCAAAACGGTTAGAGACCAGGCAGTCGCGCGGGTCCTCGCGCTGCATCACCGCCGCGAGCTCAAACTCAGGCGCAAGGTCCATCGGGATGTCCTTCAGCGAGTGCACAGCGAGCTGTGCGCGTCGTTCGAGCAGCGCGACCTCGAGCTCCTTGATGAACAACCCCTTGCCGCCGACCTTCGACAGCGTGCGATCGAGGATCTGGTCGCCGCGCGTGGTCATGCCGAGCAGCTCCACCTGAGCACCTGGGTGCTGCTGTATCAGGATCTGGCGCACATGTTCGGCCTGCCACAGCGCAAGCGGACTTTCGCGCGTCGCGATGACGACGCGCCCCGGCGTGTTCATCGGCGAGGTCCTGTCGATGGCATGGCCCGTAAAAGGCGCGGCGAGTCTAGCACCGGGCCACTTTGCTTCATGCATCATGCGTGCGGAGATGCGCATGAACACCGTCGATCAGGCGCTGCGTGACGACATCCGGCTGCTCGGCCAGTTGCTGGGCGCAGTGCTGCGCACGCACGAGGGCGAGGCGCTATACACGAAGGTCGAGGACATCCGGCGCACGGCGCTGCAGTTCCGCCGCGAGGATGATCCTGCGGCCGCGCGTCGGCTCGACACGCAGCTGCGCCGGCTTTCCCGCGACGACACGATCACCGTCGTGCGCGCGTTCAGCGTCTTTTCGCACCTCGCCAACATTGCCGAGGACCGACACCTGGTGCGGCGGCTGGCAGTCCGGCGCGACAGCCGCACCGGGCTCGCTCGCGCATGCGATGGCGCTGCTGCAGCGGCGCGGCATCGGCACGCGGCGGCTCGCGTCGCTGCTGGCCGACGCCTGCCTGATGCCGGTGCTGACCGCGCATCCGACCGAAGTGCGGCGCAAAAGCATCCTCGATACCGAGCGCGCGATCGCCGGACTGATCGAAGCACGCGAACTTGGACCTGCAGGCGGCAGCGCAGCGATCGACGAAGAACTGCTGGCGGCGATTTCAGCGCTGTGGCAGACGCGGATGCTGCGATCCGAGAAGCTGAGCGTCTACGACGAGATCGCCAACGCGCTTGCGTACTGGCGCACGACGTTCTTGCGCGAGATGCCGGCCGTTTACGGCGCGGTGGAGAAAGCTGCGCAGCTTCCGCAACCGGCGCCGACCTTCCTGGCGCTCGGCAGCTGGATCGGAGGGGATCGCGACGGCCACCCGCACGTGACCGCCGCGACGATGCGGGCGGCGCTGAAGGCCCAGGCCGAAACGGTGTTCGACCACTACGCCGAGGCGGTGCATGCGCTCGGCGCCGAACTGTCGATGTCGCGGCTGCTCACCTCGGTCAGCGACGAACTCAGCGAGCTCGCTGCGGCAAGCCCTGATCCTTCGCGGCAGCGTGCCGACGAACCCTACCGCCTGGCACTGACCGGGGTGTATGCGCGACTGCTGGCGACGGCGTCCCAACTGGGACTCACGCTGCACGCGCGCGCTGCGGTCGCGCCTGCGCGCGCCGTACGCCCGGGCCGAAGACTTCCGGTCGGACCTCGCGACGATTGCGGCGTCTCTGCAGGCCCACGGCAGCGAGCGCATCGCGCGACTGCGCGTGGCCCCGCTGCTGCGCGCGATCGATGTCTTCGGTTTTCACGGCGCCACGCTGGACCTGCGCCAGAGTTCTGACGTGCTCGAGGCTGTCGTCGCCGAACTGATGACCGCCGCCGAGGTCTGCGCCGATTACCGCAAACTCGCCGAAGGCGAGCGCGTGCGCCTGCTGGCGCGCGAACTGTCGCATTCGCGCCCGCTGGTTTCGGCGCATCTGCATTACAGCGCCCGCACCCGGACGGAACTCGATGTATTCAATGCCGCGCGCGAGCTGCGCGAGGCTTTCGGTGCGCGCGCGATCGAGCGCCACATCGTCTCGCACACCGAAACATTGTCGGATCTGCTGGAATTGGCGCTGCTGCAGAAAGAATGCGGACTGCTGGCCGGTACCGAGCAGCGCAGCTGCAGACTGATGGTGGTGCCGCTCTTCGAAACGATCGACGATCTCGAGCGGGCACCCGGCATCATGCGCGAGCTATGGGCCCATCCGGGCCTGCGCAGCCTGCTGCTGGCACCGGCGGCGCGCCAGCCGCTGCAGGAAACAATGCTCGGCTACTCCGACAGCAACAAGGACGGCGGCTTCCTGATGTCGTCCTGGCAGCTGTACCGTACAACGCAGCGCCTGCTGCAGGCGGCTGACGCGGAGCGCGTGCAGCTGCGCCTCTTCCACGGTCGCGGCGGCACGGTCGGCCGCGGCGGCGGACCCAGTTATGACGCGATTCTCGCGCAGCCTCCCGGCAGCGTGCGCGGCCAGTTGCGGCTCACCGAACAGGGCGAGATCATCCAGGCCCGCTATGCGGACCCGCGGCTAGGTCGCAACCATCTCGAGACACTCGTGGCGGCGCTGCTCGAGGCGAGCCTGGCACCGGCGTCGCCCGAGGCCGCGGACGAGCACGCCTTCGAGACCGCGATGGACGAGATCGCGCACCATTCGCACCGCGCCTACCGGGCACTGGTCTACGAGACCGAGGGCTTCGCCGAGTACTTCTTCAGCGCGACGCCGATCACCGAGATCATGGAACTCAACATCGGCAGCCGACCCGCAGCTCGCCGCTTCACGGGCCGCATCGAGGACCTGCGCGCGATACCGTGGGTCTTCTCGTGGGGACAGTGCCGTGTGCTGCTCCCGGGCTGGTACGGGTTCGGCAGCGGTATCGAGGCCTGGCTGGCCGAAGGCGGGCGTGGCGCGCGGCGTGCGCGCGCCACGCTGCTGTCCCGTATGGGACGCGACTGGCCATTTTTCAGAACCGTGCTGTCGAACATGGAAATGGTGCTGGCAAAGTCGGATCTCGCGATCGGCGGACGCTACGCCCAACTGGCGCAGCCACGCCAGCGCGGCAAGACTATCGCCGCGGCCATCCGCCGGGAGTGGAGTCTGACACTGCGACACTTGCTCGCCGTCACCGGCCAGAAGCACCTGCTGGAAAGCAACCCCGAACTGCAGCAGACGCTGAAGCATCGCCTGCCCTACATCGACCCGCTGAATCACCTGCAGGTCGAACTGATCAAGCGCTATCGCGCCGGCATCACCGACGAGCGCGTCAAGCGCGGCATCCATCTGACGATCAACGGGATTTCGGCCGGTCTGCGCAACACCGGCTAGCCTCGCAGGCAAGGCCGGGCCGGACGAATTGATCTACATTGCGCGAGCGTTCGACTAAGCCAACCGACATCGACACAGGAGGAAACATGCCTGCATTTGCTCGCCGTACGCTCGTTCGCGCCGCCGCCGCTCTTGCGTGTACCGCGATTCTTGCCGCCGCGAATTCTGCATGGGCGCAGGGCTACCCGACGCGTCCGATCACGCGTGATCGTTCCGTGGGCCGCCGGAGGCGGGACCGACGCAACGGCCCGCATCATCGGTAGCCTGCTTGAAAAGGAGCTCGGCCAACCGGTCAACGTCGTCAACCGCGTCGGCGGTAGCGGTGTCGTCGGTCACGCGGCGATCGCATCGGCTGCGCCGGACGGCTACACGATCGGACTCGCCACCGTCGAGATCGGCATGATGCATTGGCAGGGGCTGACCGAGCTGACGGGCGCGTCGTATCACGCCGCTGGCGCTGGTCAATGCCGACCCGGCCGGCGTGCAGGTGCGCTCGGATGCCCCGTACAAGACGATCAGCGACCTCTTGGCAGCGATCAAGGCGAATCCCGGCAAGCTCAAGGCATCGGGGACGGGTCAGGGAGGCATCTGGCATCTGGCGATCGCCGGCCTGCTGCGCGACCAGAAGATCGATCCGGCCGCAGTGCCCTGGGTTCCGAGCAATGGCGCCGCACCGGGATTGCAGGACATGGTCGCCGGCGGTGTCGATATCGCCCCCTGCTCGCTGCCCGAGGCGCGTGCGCTGATCGACGCGGGCAAGGTCAAGAGCCTCGTCATCATGAATGACAAGCCGTCGACGCTCTATCCGAATGTTCCGACGCTGAAGGCCGCGCTCGGCAGTGACTGGACAATGGCCGCTTGGCGCGGCATGGTCGCGCCGAAGGGAATACCGCCGGAAGCGCGCGACAAGCTCGCGGCCGCGCTGCAGAAGATCGTCGCCAGCAAGGACTACACCGACTTCATGAGCAGCCGCGGCTTCGGTGTGATCTATGCCGGTCCGGACGACTTCGCCAAGTTCATGGCGAAATCGGATTCCGAGCTCGGCGCTACGATGAAGGCGGTCGGCGTCGCCAAGTAGCCCTCCGAGCGTTCACGATCCGTGAAGCTCAACGACGCCGTCTTCGGCCTTCTGCTGCTGGCGCTGGCGGTCACCGTTCTCGTCGTCACGGCGTCGTACCCGACGGTCCCGGCGCAGCGCGTCGGGCCGGCGCTGTTTCCATCGCTGATTGCCGTTGGCCTCGCCGTTGGCGGCCTGATCCTGATCGCGCGCGGCTGGCGAATTCGTGCCCAAGTCGCCGCTGATCCAGTTCGATCCATGGGTGCGTTCACCGCGCCATGTTGCCGGCGTGCTGGCCGTCATCGGCTCGATCGTGTTCTATGTAACCGCGGTCGATCGGCTCGGATTTCTGCTGACGTCCTTCGTCATTCTCACCGTGCTCTTCCGCATTTTCGGCGTTGGATGGAAGCGCACGGTCATCACCGCGGCGATTGCGACGCTCGCGATCCACTTCGCTTTCTACAAGCTCCTGCGCGTGCCGCTGCCGTGGGGAGTTCTCATGCCCTACGCCTGGTAGCGCGCGGCGACCGCAGATCAGCCGATGTGGCCCGCCCTCGCCCAGGCGTTCTCGACGGTCTTCGAGCCGTACACCATCCTCGTGATGGTGCTCGCCTCGCTCTTCGGTCTATTCGTCGGCGCGGTGCCCGGACTGACAGCGACGATGGCGACCGCGCTGCTGGTGCCGGTCACGTTTTTCATGCCGCCGATTCCCGCGATCGCGGCGATCGTCACCGCGACGGCGATGGCGATTTTTTCCGGCGACATTCCGGGCTGCCTGCTGCGGATTCCCGGAACGCCGGCGTCGGCCGCGTACACCGACGAAGCCTTTGCGATGACGCGCAAGGGACAGGCCGAGCTCGCGCTCGGGGCTGGACTCGTCTTCTCGGCCGTCGGCGGCCTGTTTGGGACCGCCGTGCTGATCGTGGCCGCACCCGCATTGGCCGAGTTCGCGATCCGCTTCAGTTCATTCGAATATTTCTGGCTCGTGCTGCTGGGACTCACCTGCGCGGTGTTCATCACGTCGGATCGCCCGCTGAAGGGATTGTTGACGCTCTTCCTTGGGCTTGCTGGTGGCCTGCGTCGGGCTCGGCAATCCTGCGGCGCATCCGCGCTTCACGCTCGGAAACAGCGAGTTGATGGGCGGCGTCGGCATGATCCCGATGATGATCGGGATGTTCGCGGTGTCCGAAATCATCCGGTTCGCGGCCGATACGAGCCCGCCCGGCGAGCTCGTCGTCGAACGCGTCGGCAACGTGTTCAGCGGCCAGTGGCAACTCGCCAAGAAGTACTGGCTGCAGATCCTGCGCGGGAGTTCGCTCGGCACGCTGGTCGGCGCGCTGCCGGGCGCCGGAGCCGATATCGCCGCGTGGATGTCGTACGCCGTCAGCAAGAAGTTTTCGAAGGAGCCGCAGAAGTTCGGGACGGGTCACGTCGAAGGCATCGTTGAATCGGGCTCGGCCAACAACAGTGCGCTGGCCGGCGCGTGGATTCCCGCGCTCGTTTTCGGCATCCCGGGTGATTCGATCACGGCGATCGTGATCGGTGTCCTGTACATGAAGAACATGAATCCCGGTCCGACGCTGTTCACGACCAACCCGCAAAATATCTATGCGGTGTTCATGCTGTTCATCATCGCCAATATCATCATGGTTCCGCTTGGCATCCTCTGCATCAAGGCCGCCAAGCAGATCCTCAAGGTGCCGCGGCAAATCCTGATGCCGCTGATCCTCATTTTCTGCATCGTCGGAACGTTTGCGATCAACAACTCCTTGTTCGACGTCGGCATCATGCTGGCCGCCGGCGTCATCGCCTACGTACTCGAAGACAACGGGTTTCCGATTGCGCCAGCCATCCTCGGCGTTGTGCTCGGTGGCATGCTTGAAGAGAATTTCGTTTCGTCGCTGATCAAGGCCGAGGGCAACCTGCTCGAATTCGTCACGCGACCGATCGCGGGCACACTGGCGGCGTTGACTTTCCTTGTGTGGCTGGCACCGGTAGTTTTGCGCCGCGCGCGACGAGCGGGCAGTGCAACACCATCAAGCATCTGAAGCGAGGCAACCGATGATTCGTGGCATGAACCACTTCACCGTGCTGACCGATGACGTCGATCGCACCGTGCACTTTTACTGCGATTTGCTCGGCCTATCTCCGGGCCCGCGTCCCGATCTTGGATTTCCGGGCGCCTGGCTGTACGCCGATGGCAACGCAGTGCTTCACATCATTGGCGGCCGGGCTTTGCCCGCGCAGCGCGCCGGCGTGATCGATCACATGGCGTTCTCGGCCAGCGGCCTGGCAACGGTCAAACGCCAGCTCGACGACGCAAAGATTCCTTACGAGCTGCGAAGACAGCGCCAGTCCAATACATGGCAGCTGTTCCTGCACGACCCCAACGGGGCCAAGGTCGAACTCGATTTCGATGCAGCCGAAAGCGCCTGATGCAGGCCGGCGAGACTATTGGCGCGCAGCCGCTTTCACGGTGGGCCACTGCCTGCGGCTGATCGGCAGGCGCTCGGGCACGTCCTTCAGCAACACTTCCCAGTGGCCTTCGGAGGACTCGCCGTCGTCGTCGACGCTGCCGCGCACGCGCTGGAATCCCAGGATCGATTTTCGCGCAACCAGCGCATTGCGATGGATGCGCACGAAGCGCTCGCCGAATTCGCTTTCGAGCGAGGTGAGCGATTCCTCGGTCAGGTGTTCGCGGGCCACAGTACGAATCGTCACGTACTTCAGCTCGGCCCGGAGGTAGACGATGTCGTCGACCGGCACCAGGATCATGCGCCCGCGCTCCGACACGGTGACGTGCGAACGCACGGAACCGATGGTCTTCGCGAGGTCCTCGATGCGCGGTTCGTGCGTGCGGAACCGCTCGGCCCGTGCGAGCGCCGCAACGAGCCGTTCCGCCCGCACCGGCTTCATCAGGTAATCGAGCGCACGCACCTCGAAGGCCTCGAGCGCATGCTCGTCGTACGCGGTGACGAAGATCACTGCCGGAGGATTGCTGCGCTGGGCGAGATGGCGGGCGACCTCGATGCCGTTCATGTCCGGCATGTGGACGTCCAGCAGCACGACATCGGGATTCAGCCGGTCGACCTCCTCGAGTCCGCGGATGCCGCCGCCCGCTTCGCCGACGAGCTGCAGCGCAACCTGCTCGGAACAGTCGCGCAGCACCTGTCCCAGGCGCGCGCGCGCTGGCGGTTCATCGTCGACGATCATCACGTTCAGCATGACTTGGCCTTCAGGCGCGCTTCTCGACCGGCAAGGTCATCGTCAGTTCGAAGCGGTTGCGCCTGACTTGCGTTTCGACTTTCGCTTCGAGGTCATAAATCAATGCCAGCCGTCCACGAATGTTGGCCAGCCCGATCTGATTGC
The DNA here is from genome assembly GCA_963707445.1 of uncultured beta proteobacterium. Classification (GTDB taxonomy): domain Bacteria; phylum Pseudomonadota; class Gammaproteobacteria; order Burkholderiales; family Burkholderiaceae_F; genus JALORV01. The sequence goes on from CAVPPW010000004.1 coordinate 48,258, forward strand.
CTTCGCGCTCCGGGCGCTCGGGGGCAATCGGGTTGCTGACGAACATCTCCAGCGTGAAGCCATGCTGTCGTACCCGAACGATGATGTCGGCACGGCCCGACAGCTTTTCCGCGCCGTAACGAATTGCGTTTTCTATCACCGGCTGCAGAAGCAACTGTGGCACTTTTGCCCGGGGGTGGTATGCCCCGATTTGCCAGTCAACGGCCAGCCTATTCCCGAGCCGGGTCTGTTCGATCTCCACATAGTTGCGGCACAACTCGATTTCCTGCGCCAGCGGCACCAGCTTGCGCGTATCGGCCATCACGGCGCGGAACAGTTCAGCGATAGATTCGAGCATTCGCTCGGCCTTGGCTGGCTCCGTACGGATGATCGCGAGTACCGCGTTCAGACTGTTGAAGAGAAAGTGCGGGCGGATCCGCGACTGCAGCGCCTGGTATTTCGCTTCGGCCACCGCAGGTGAGAACGCGCGCTCGCGCAGTTCGTAGTAGTGCTGCACGCCGGCGCCGAGCGCGCCGCCCGCGAGCGCGTGCCCAAGCGGCATCCACGGTCCGGCATCGACCCGCAGCATCAGCGTGAAGACATAGGTGACGAGCGCCGCCGTCGTCCAGGCGACCACGCGCTGCAACGGCGCATCCAGCGGCGGCAATCCACGCCGCTCGGCGCACCAGAGCATCAGTGTTGTCAGCGTCGCCGGGGCCGCAAGCGACGTGATGTGCAGAAACCCGGCGACCGCATCGGCCGGATTCGCAGCGTCCGCGACGGCCGCGGTCAGCGACAGGGCGACCACGATGCCGATCACCCGCAGCAGCACCCCCATGTTGCAGCCGTCCGGGATGACCCGGCGCGGTGTCGGCACAGCGGTCTCGGCGCGGGCCAGCGGTCCTTTGATCTCCGGTGGCGACGGCTTCACAAACCTATAATCGGCGACCGCTCACAGACGCGATGGTGGTCCTCAGTTCGAGGCACAGCCGCCCTCCCCTCGAAACGATTATGTCAGAGCACCCCACGAAACCGCCCGATCCACTGGGCTCGAAAAGCAGCGCTTGGTCCGGTCGTTTCGAGGAACCGGTGGCCGACTTTGTGCTGCGCTACACCGCGTCGGTGGAGTTCGACCACCGCCTGGCCTTTGCGGATATCGAAGGGTCGCTTGCCCATGCCGCGATGCTGGCGCGCGCGAAGATCATCTCCAAGGATGATCTCGCAGCGATCGAGCGTGGCTTGGCGCAGATCCGGTCGGATATCGAAGCTGGCGAGTTCCCGTGGAAACTCGAGCTCGAGGATGTGCACCTCAACATCGAGAAGCGGCTGACCGATCTCGTCGGCGACGCCGGCAAGCGGCTGCACACTGGCCGCTCGCGCAACGACCAGGTGGCCACCGACCTGCGCCTGTGGCTGCGCGGCGAGATCGATCGCATCGTCGCCGCACTGCGCGCGCTGCAAAGTGAACTCGTCGCACAGGCCGAGCGCCATGCGGACACCGTGATGCCGGGATTCACCCACCTGCAGGTCGCCCAGCCCGTGACCTTCGGCCACCATCTGCTGGCCTACGTCGAGATGTTCGAGCGCGACCGCGAGCGAATGCTCGACGCGCGCCGCCGCGTCAATCGGCTACCGCTGGGGGCGGCTGCGCTGGCCGGCACCACCTTCGCGATCGATCGCGCATTCGTGGCGCAGCGACTCGGGATTCGAGGCCATCGCCGAGAATTCGCTCGACGCCGTCAGCGATCGCGACTTTGCGATCGAGTTCGCCGCCGCCGCCGCGCTGCTGATGGTGCATATCTCGCGGCTCGCCGAGGAACTGGTGCTGTGGATGAGTCCGCGCTATGGCTTCGTCCGGCTGCCCGACCGCTTCACCACCGGCTCGTCGATCATGCCGCAGAAGAAGAATCCGGACGTGCCGGAACTCGCGCGCGGCAAGAGCGGGCGCGTGGTCGGGCACCTGGTCGCGCTGCTGACGCTGATGAAGGGCCAGCCGCTCGCCTACAACAAGGACAACCAGGAAGACAAAGAGCCGCTGTTCGACACGGTGGATACCGTGCTCGATACGCTGCGGGCCTTCGTCGAGATGGTCCCGGGCATCGAAGCCGATCCGGCTGCGATGCGGCGTGCGGCGGCAGAAGGTCACTCGACCGCGACCGACCTCGCCGATTATCTGGTTCGGCGCGGCGTCCCGTTCCGGGAAGCCCACGAAGCGGTCGCGCGCGCGGTCAAGCTGGCTGCGACCCGCGGCGTCGAACTGACGGAACTGCCACTGCGCGAGCTGCAGACGCTGTGCCGCAGTGCGGCGACGACGTATGGCAGCGTGCTGACCGTGGAAGGCTCGGTCGCGGCCCGCGACCACCTTGGCGGAACTGCACCGCGTCAGGTCCGCCAGCAGATTGAGGCGTGGAACCAGCGTCTCGCCGCACCCACTGCGCCCGCAGCGCGTCGGCGACGGTGCAACTTCGTGAGGCCATTTGCTGCGCTGAGCCTTCGCCAGCGACACCGTGCAGGCTTGGGGCACGCCCACTGCCGTCTGACCGATACTGCTGGCCTGCCCGCTCAGTCCAACGGTATAGTCGCCCAGCCGCAAGAGGGGAGCGGCATTGCGCCGCACCGTTGCCACATGCCTGCAGGGCGCGACGCTCGCCGTCGCGCCCTTGCTTTGATCTGAACGGAGGTCTCGTGAACGCCCTGCTCAGAGTCTCCCGCGCTATCGACGGACTGAACGAGCGTCTCGGGCTCCTCGCCAACTGGATGGTCTTGATCGCGTGCCTGATCAGCGCCGGCAACGCGATGGTCCGCTATGCGTTCGATCTTTCCTCGAACGCCTGGCTCGAGGTGCAGTGGTATCTGTTCGCCGGCGTCGTGATGCTGGGCACTTCCTACACGTTGCGTCTCAACGAGCATGTGCGCGTCGACATCCTGTACACGCACCTGTCGGAACGCGGCAAGGAATGGCTCGACCTGCTCGGCGCGGTGCTGTTTCTGATCCCGTCGGCGCTGCTCATCGCGTGGCTTTCGTGGCCCTTTTTCCATGAGTCGTGGACGATCCAGGAATATTCCACCAATGCCGGTGGCCTGCTGCGCTGGCCGGTGAAGATCCTGATCCCACTCGGGTTCGTGCTGCTCGCGCTGCAGGCAGTCTCCGAGATCATCAAGCGCGCCGCCTCGCTGATCGGCGCCGCCCGCTACGAAACCCACTACGAGAAGCCGGTCCAATGATCACGCTTGCCATGATGCCGCCGCTGATGTTCGGCGGCCTGGTTCTGATCATGCTGATCGGCTATCCGGTCGCCTTCTCGCTCGCAACGCTGGGGCTGGCGTTCGGGTTTTTCTCGATCTACATGGGGTTCTTCGATTTCGCGTTCCTGCAGGCAATCCCCGGGCGCATCTTCGGCAGCATTCTGGCCAACGAGCTGCTGCTCGCGATCCCGTTCTTCACGTTCATGGGTGCGATCCTCGAGAAATGCGGGCTGGCCGAAGACATGCTCGACTCGATGGGTCAGCTGTTCGGCCCGATTCGCGGCGGCCTCGGCTACTCGGTGATCATCGTCGGCTTCATCCTCGGCGCGATCACCGGCGACGGTGGCGGCGCAGGTGATCGCGATGGCACTCATCTCGCTGCCGGTAATGATGCGGTACAAGTACAACATGCGCTACGCGACCGGCGTGCTCGCGGCGTCGGGGACGATCACGCAGCTGGTGCCGCCGTCGCTGGTGCTGATCGTGCTCGCCGACCAGCTCGGAAGGTCGGTTGGCGACATGTATCTCGGCGCGTGGGGCCCGTCGCTGCTGCAGATACTGCTGTTCGCCCTGTTCACGTTCGCGATCAGCATATTCAAGCCGGAGTGGGTTCCGGCGGTCCCCAAGTCCGACCTCACGCTGCAAGGCTGGGCGCTCTGGAAGAAATGCCTGTGGGGCATCGTCCCGTCGGCAGTGCTGATCTTCCTGGTGCTGGGGACATTGTTCATGGGCCTCGCCACGCCGACCGAGGCGGGCGCAATGGGAGCGGTCGGAGCGATCGTGATCGCCGTGCTGCGGCACCCAGAGCTTGGCCGCGCGGGCAAGCGGATCTTCTTCGTCGGCCTCATCGCGGCCGGCGTCGCCGCGATCATCGGCATCTATGCGTTCAAGTCGCTCCCGTTCAAGGTCGGGATCGCGGTCCTCTACCTCGCGATCGTCTACCTGACGCTGCGCGCTGCGCTGATTCCGGACCTGAGAGAGCTGATCAAGCGCGCGTACGAGTCGACGATGCGGCTGACTGCGATGGTGATCTTCATCCTGATCGGTTCGACCTGCTTTTCGGTCGTGTTTCAGGGCGTCGACGGCGGTCGCTGGCTCGAACACCTGCTGACGGATCTTCCCGGCGGTATCTGGGGCTTCCTGCTGTTCGTCAACCTGTTCGTTTTCTTCATCGCGTTCTTCCTCGACTTCTTCGAGATCGTCTTCATCATCGTGCCGCTGCTTGCGCCGATCGCGAAGGTGGTGCTAGCTCCGGTGGTCGGCGAAGATGCGGCGCTGATCTGGTTCGGCGTGATGCTATGCGTCAACCTCCAGACCTCGTTCATGCACCCGCCGTTCGGCTTCGCGCTGTTCTACCTGCGCGGAGTCGCGCCCAAGGAAGTGAAGAGCTCGGACATCTACTGGGGCGCGATTCCCTGGGTGCTGCTGCAGTTGATCCTCGTGGCGCTTGTCATCGCGTTCCCGAAGCAGGTCACGATGTTGCTGGACAAGGCCGCTGACTACGATCTGGACAAGGTGAAGATCGAGATGCCGGTGCAGGAATCCCCGGATGAAGACGATCCGATGAAGGCCATGCAGCGCGAATCCGAGTACGAAGAAGTGACCGCGCACGCGACGCCACGCCGATTGCCGTAGGAGATCGCCTCGATGTTCAAACGAATTCTGGTGCCCACGGACGGCTCGGAGCTTGCCGGCAAGGCGATCACGATGGCGATCGGGGTCGCGCGAACGCACGGAGCATCACTCGTCGCGCTGCATGTGTTTCCGCAACTTCCCGGTGCCCACTACAGCAGCGCTGCGCCTTTGCTGAAGCAATTGGAAGGCGATTACGAAAGACATCAGCGTGAGCAGGCCAGGGACATCTTGCACGGCGTGGCGAATGAGGCTGCGGCCGCCGGCGTCGCGGTAGAAGAAATCGTCGTCGAAAGCGAGGACGTCTACGCCCGGATCGTCGAAGCGGCGAAGCAATATAACTGCGACCTCATTTGCATGGCATCGCACGGCCGGCGCGGTGTGGCCGCGGTCGTGCTGGGCAGCGAAACGCACAAGGTGCTGATCCACACCCAGATTCCGGTGCTGGTGGTCCGCTGACCACAAGCCCCAAGAAAAACGGCCCTGCGATGTGCCGCAGGGCCGTTTCGTTGTGTCAGTGCCCGCGAGCTACTTCTTGACGGACGCCATGAAGTCGTCGAATGAGTTCTCGGTGAACCGGAACCATTGGATCATGTCGTTGCGGTGCGGGATCATCTGCTCGTAGACAGTCTTGAACTTCGCGTTCTTAGCCATGGTTTCCACGTACAACTCCTGCGCGGCCTTGTAGCAGGCATCCATGACGTCCTTGGGGAACGCCTTGAATTGGGTGCCGCTTGCCACTGAGGCGCTTCAGCGCGATCGGATTCTGCGCGTCGTACTTCGCGAGCATGTAGGTGTTCCCTTGCGCGCATGCTGCCTCGAAGATCGCCTGATATTCCTTAGGCAATTCGCTCCACGCCTTGATATTGGTGAACAGTGCAGCGCGGGGCCGCCTTCCCACCAGCCCGGGTAATAGTAGAACTTGGCGACCTTGTTGAAGCCGAGCTTTTCGTCGTCGTAGGTCCGATCCATTCGGCGGCGTCGACCGTGCCCTTTTCCAGCGCCGGGTAGATCTCGCCACCTGCGATCTGCTGCGGAACGACACCCAGCTTGGTCAGCACCTGGCCCGCGAAGCCTCCGATACGGAACTTCAATCCCTGGAGGTCGGCGACCGTCTTGATCTCCTTGCGGAACCAGCCGCCCATCTGCGCGCCGGTGTTACCAGCACAGAATTGCATTGATGTTGTATTCCTTGTAGAAGTCATTCATCACCTTGGCGCCGCCGCTGATAGTCCACCAAGCGTCGAACTGACGGGCGTTGAGGCCGAACGGGATCGCAGTGCCCATCGCGAACGTCGGGTCCTTGCCGACGATAGTAGTAACTCGCCGTGTGGCCGCACTGGACGGTGCCGTTCTGGACCGCGTCGGCGACCTGCAGCCCGGGGACGATCTCACCGGACGCAAACACCTGGACGTCGAACTTGCCCCCGGTGGCCGCTGCACACGTCTTGGACACGACCTCGGCGGCACCGAAGATGGTGTCCAGGCTCTTCGGGAAGCTCGACGCGCAGCGCCACTTGACCGTGGGGCTGGCCTGTGCAAATGCCGGCGCCGTACCGGCGGCCAGTATGCCCGCCAACCCGGTGTGGCCGATGAAACGAACGACGTTGCATGTAAGTCTCCTCGTTGGAGTTGTACTGTCGGAGCGGCAGGCTTCGCAGTGGCGGCCCGTAGCGGCGCCGGGCATTGTATCGACTGCGCCTGCGACGGCAACGCCTCGGATTCGCGAAGCGTTGACGAGAAGCCTATCTCGGAGCTCTCCGATGGATCGCGTTGCGCAAAGAAGCGGGCGGATGCAGAGGCGGCGGCGAAGGACAAGCGGATGGCCGCCCGCGTCCGCAGCGCGCGATTCTAGCCTCAGCTTTTTGCGCCGACCGGGGCTAGATCGAACCGCGGACACGACGTGCTGCGGCTCGGGCCGGCCAGGGTCATGCCGTCGATCAGCACCGAGCCGCTGATCTTGCTGCCGCGGATGACTTCGTCGGTGCCGACCGCGGCGATCCGCGTGAACATCTGCTTCAGGTTGCCGGCGATCGTGATTTCCTCGACCGGATAGCAGATCTGTCCGCCCTCGACCCAGAAGCCGCTGGCACCGCGCGAGTAGTCGCCAGTCACGTAGTTGACGCCCTGCCCGATCAGCTCGGTCACCAGCAGCCCCGTTCCCAACCGGCGCAGCATGACCTCGAAGTCGTCCTCGGCGTCGGTGTCGCTCGACCGCAGCGTCAGGTTGTACGAACCTCCCGCATTGCCGGTCGACTTCATGCCGAGCTTGCGCGCCGAATAGGTCGAGAGGAAATAGCCTTCCAGGCGCCCGTCCTTTACGACCATGCGCTGCATTCCACGTACGCCCTCTTCATCGAACGGACTGGACCCCGGTCCGCGCGGAAGATATGGATCCTCCTCGACACTGACATGCGGCGCAAAGACCCGCTCGCCGAGCGAATCGACGAGGAAAGAAGACTTGCGATACAGCGCTCCGCCGCTGGCGGCCTGCACGAAGTTGCCGAGCAGCCCGCAGGCGAGCGGCGCCTCGAACAGCACCGCACATTGGCGCGTCGCGAGCTTGCGCGCGCCCAGTCGGGCGAGCGCGCGGTGCGCCGCGTAGTCGCCGATCGCTTCCGGCGACGCCAGTTCGGCATGCAGACGTGTCGATGAATACCAGTCGTCGCGCTGCATGCCACTCGCATCGCGTGCGATCGGCGACACCGAGATCGAGTGGCGCGAGTAGGGATAGCCGGCGAGAAAATCACGGGTGTTGGCGAGAACAAAATGACCCGACGACGTGTAGACGTTGGCGCCTTCCGAATTCACGACCTTGGGGCTGACGGCGAACGCCGCGGATTCGCAACGCTGCGCCAGCCGGATTGCTTCATCGGCGTCGAGCAGCCAGGGGTGAAACAGATCGACGTCGCGCGGACTCCGTTCGAGCGTGTCTTTGTCGGGCAGGCCCGCAGCATCGTCTTCTGCGGTGAAGCGTGCGATGTTGTGGGCCGCCTCGACCGCTTGCCGTACCGCGCCTTTGGCAAAATCCGACGTCGACGCGTGACCGCGGCGTTGGCCGAGGTACACGGTGACGCCCAGTCCCTTGTCACGTGTGTGCTCAATCGTCTCGACCTTGCGCTTGCGTACGGTGACCGACAGCCCGGTCGCTTCGCTGACCTCGCACGACGCGTCCGATGCGCCGAGCGATCGAGCCACGTTGAGTGCATCCTGCGCGAGATCGCGCAATCGGTCGTCGGAAATCGAGAAAACAGTCATGCGATGAGGAAACCTCGATAGGAAAAGCAGCGAGCCACGGTCCGGTCGGTTCGCAGCAAGCGGCTGGGTATCATAAACAACGATGAAGAGCGAGCCCCTTCCCGACGCCGACGCGGCTGGCAACGCGGCCACGTCCCCGCCGAGCAAGACGCAGCGCAAGAAGGACATGCACGCGCTGCAGGCGCTTGGTTCGGAACTGGTCCGCCTGCGACGCGATCAGCTGCAGCGCATCGATCTGCCGGACGAGCTGCGCGAGGCCGTCGAATTCGCGCATCGCGTCACGAGTCACGAAGGCCGTCGGCGCCACATGCAGTATTTGGGCAAGCTGATGCGGCAGGTCGACGCTGAGGCGATCCGCGCCGCGATTTCGCGCGTCACCGGCGAATCGCGGGCGTCGGTTGCGCTGATGCACCTGGCAGAACGCTGGCGTGAGCGGTTGATCGCCGACGATGCGGCGCTGACCGAGTTCGTCGATGCACACCCCGCCGCCGACGTGCAGTGGCTGCGCGCGACGATCCGCGCGACGCGGCGCGAAAGCGCGATGCAGCAGGCACCGCGTCATGCGCGCGAGTTGTATCGATGGCTGCATGAACAGCTCGAGGACCCGACGACACATGAAAGCTGAACGCAGGCAGGCCGACGACCTGATCCTCGGGTTGGTCTCGATTTCGGACCGGGCCTCGTCGGGCACGTACGTCGATGAAGGACTTCCCGGCCTGAAAGCCTGGTTCGAGCGCGCGCTCGTCTCACCCTGGCAGGCGCACGAGCGATTGATCCCGGATGAACGACCGATCATCGAACGCACGCTGATCGAGCTGGTCGACGAGGTCGGCTGCGACCTGGTGCTGACGACGGGCGGCACCGGACCGGCCCGGCGCGACGTGACCCCGGAGGCGACGCTGGCGGTCGCAACGCGCGAGATGCCGGGGTTCGGCGAGCAGATGCGGCGCATTTCGCTCGAGTTCGTCCCGACCGCCATCCTGTCGCGGCAGGTCGGCGTGCTGCGCGAGACCGGCGACCACGCCGCGCTGATCCTGAACCTGCCGGGCCAGCCGAAGGCGATCACCGAAACCCTTGAAGGACTGAGGGCCGCCGACGGCACGCCGCGCGCGCACGGCATCTTTGCCGCGGTTCCGTACTGCATCGACCTCATTGGTGGTCCCTATATCGAGACAAGGGACGAGGTCGTGGCGGCCTTCCGTCCCAAGAGTGCACGGCGCGGACGTTCGGCATGAGCTCGCAAACTCTCCAGGCCGTCGAACTGCAGACCAGCGCGGAACCGGCGGCCAGCATCATCTGGCTGCACGGGCTGGGCGCAGACGGCTACGACTTCGTGCCGCTGGTCCGCGAACTCGAGCTGCTGCAGGCGCCGGCCGCGCGCTACGTCTTCCCGCACGCGCCGACCCGCCCAGTGACGATCAACGGCGGCTACGTGATGCGGGCGTGGTATGACATCTTCGGGAATGACCTGGTCCGGCGCGAGGACGAACAGGGCATCGAGACCTCGGGCCAGCAGGTCGAGGCGCTGATCGAGCGCGAAGTCGAGCGCGGCACGCCGCGCGCGCGCATCGTGCTGGCCGGCTTCTCGCAGGGCGGTGCGATCACGCTGCACACGGGCCTGCGCCAGCGCGAGCCGCTGGCCGGCCTGCTCGCGCTGTCGACCTATCTGCCGCTCGCCGACCGCTTCGATGCGGAGCGCGACCCCGCGTCGGCGTCGGTACCGATCTTCATGGCCCACGGCCGCGCCGACCCGGTGATCCCGCTGGAACGCGCAATCATTTCGCGCGATCGCCTGCAGGCTGCCGGATATCAAGTCGAATGGCACGAATACGACATGCCACACTCGCTCTGCGAAGAGGAGGTCCGGCAGATCGCTGCATTCCTCCGGCGCGTGCTCGCTTGACGAGCGGGCGAGCCCGGCCGCGTTGCGGGTCCGCGGCCTAGCGCCGATCGACACTCCAGGCGCCAGGACCGGCGCTCGCGAGCAGCAGCAAGCCGCCGATCACCGCGAGGTTCTTCACGAAGGAGATCTGCTGCATCATCTGCTCGCTCGCCGGCATCGCCCAGAAATTATGGAAGAACACGGTCGCGGCCGCGGTGAACACCGCCAGCGCGAGCGCAGCCCAGCGCGTTTTCCAGCCGATGATCAGCGCTAGCGAGGCCAGCAGTTCGACTGCCGCCGCTGCCGCAGCGAGCGCCGTCGGCATCGGCAATCCAACCGAGCCGATGTAGCCAACGGTCCCGTCGAAGCCGGTGATTTTCGAAATTCCCGATACCAGGAACATCACTGACATCAGGATCCGCGCGATCAATGCCGTCGGGTTGTAATTCATCCTGTTCTCCACATCAAAATTGTCGACGCGCCGAGAGGCCGGTCCGCGAGCGCGGTCTTTACGGCAGGTCGAAAACCAGCACTTCGGCCGCGTCGCCGCGGGTCAGCGTGATCTCGCGCACATCGGTCAGCTTGGCCGCATCACCGGTGGCAAGCGCCGCGCCGTCGACCACGATGCTGCCGCGCGCAACGTGCACGTAGGCGCGGCGGCCCGGCGCCAGCGCGAGCACCGCCGACTCGTCGCCATCGAACAGCCCCGAATACACGCGCGCGTCCTGGTGGATGAGGACGGATCCTTCCGCGCCGTCCGGTGAAGCAATGAGGCGCAGCCGCCCGCGCTTGTCGCCGTCCTCGAAGCGCTTCTCCTCGTAGGACGGCGCAATCCCGGTCCGGTCGGGTTGGATCCAGATCTGCAGGAAGTGCGTGGTCTGCGAGTCGGCGTGATTGAACTCGCGAGTGCGTCACGCCACGCGCCCGCGCTCATGCGCTGGACGTCGCCGGGTCGGATCACCGAACCATTGCCGATGCTGTCGCGATGCGCAAGCTCGCCATCGAGTACGTAGCTGATGATCTCCATGTCGCGATGACTGTGCGTTCCGAAGCCCATGCCCGGTGCCACCCGGTCTTCGTTGATCACGCGCAGCGGGCCGAAACCCATGTGGTCCGGGTCGTGATATTCGGCGAAAGAGAAGCTGTGAAACGACTTGAGCCAGCCGTGGTCCGCATAACCGCGCTCGGCACTGCGACGGATCGACATCATCGATTTCTCTCCTTGAACTGCGAGCTTTCCGGTGCAAACGCCAGCCGGTCAAGCGCTCGATCCACGCATGATCCGCCGATGTCCGAGCAAACACATCGGATATAAACTGACCAAATCATTCAATTCAGTTGAACGTGATGACGCTGACCCTGGAAGCCCTCCAACTGGTCGATGCGATCGCCCGCCGCGGCAGCTTCGCCGGTGCGGCGCAGGAACTGGGCCGTGTGCCTTCGGCCGTGACCTACGCTGTGCGCCGCCTCGAAGACGACCTCGATGTGCTGCTCTTCGATCGGCGCGGCTACCGTGCGCGGCTGACGCCGGCCGGCCAGGAACTGTTGCGCGAAGGCCGCCACCTGCTCGCGGCGGCGGATGAACTCGCGCAGCGAGTGCGCCGCGTGGCCTCGGGCTGGGAGCAGGAGTTGACGCTCGCGCTCGACAACGTGATTCCGTTTCGCCGAATGGTCCCGCTGCTTGACGAATTCAGCCGGGTCGCGCCGACGCAACTCAGGGTCATCGATGAAGTCCTGGGAGGCACATGGGACGCGCTGCTCTCCGGGCGCGCGGATCTTGCGATCGGCGCGACGCAGGAGGGACCCGAGCCGTCGCGGCTCGGCACCGGCTATCGCTCGGAGCCGATCGGGATCCTGCGCTTTGTCTTCGTCATCGCGCCGACGCACCCGCTGGCGGCGCTGCCGTCGCCGCTGCCGGCGGGCGAACTGCGACGCCACCGGCAGATCGTAGTTGCCGACACGTCGCAGCGCCTTGCGCCGCGTGCGGCCGGCCTGCTCGGCCTGGCCGATGTGCTGACCGTGCCTAATCTCACGGCCAAGATCGAGGCGCAGAAGGCCGGGCTCGGCTGCGGCTTCGTGCCGGCTCACCTGGTCAAGGACGAACTGGCGCGCGGCGAATTGATCGTCAGACAGACCGACCAGGAACGCAGCGACAGCGCGATGCACTTCGCCTGGCGCAACGACGCGCGCGGCAAGGCGGTGGCCTGGTGGCTGGGGAAGCTCAGGACGTCCGCGACGCGCGCGGCACTAACGGCGTGACATTCGAGGGCAGCCCGGCGCCCTGCGCGAACGCGAAGCGGTTCTTGCCTCTCAGCTTGGCGTCGTACATCGCCAGGTCGGCGAGCTGCAGCAGCCGCTCGAGATCGCGTCCCTGCTCCGGCGCGACCGCGATGCCGATGCTGGCAGAGACATTCAGCACCGGACGCCCGTCGGCCTGCACCACCGGCTGCGCGACCGCCTGCAACAGCCGGGTCGCAATGCGCTCGACCTCGGTATTCGAGCCGACGTCGGGCACCAGTATCGCGAACTCGTCGCCGCCGCGCCTTGCCACCGTATCCTGCGGCCGCATCACACGCGTCAGCCGCGCGGCGATTTCGCGCAGCGTCGCATCGCCGACTTCGTGGCCGTGACGATCATTGACCTCCTTGAATCCGTCGAGGTCAATCGCCATGACTGCGCAGCTCACCTTGCGAAGTTCGGAGGTCGCGAGCGCGGCAGCGGCCCGCTCGGCCAGCAGGCGGCGATTCGGCAAGCCGGTGAGGTCGTCGTGCTGCGCCTCGTGCAACGCGCTGGCCTCGCGGCGTTTGATCGTGTCGATGTCGGCGACCACCAGCACGAATTCGCCGTCCGCGATCGAGCGCGCGGTGACCTGACACCAGGCGGCTCCCTCCCCATGACCCAGCCGCGCGCCACGCTGTACCCGCAGCTCCCGCACCACCGCCTGATCACGGCTGCGTGCCTCGTCGGCGGCGTCGGTGATTTCGATCCAGTCCTCGCTTTCGAGCAGGCAGTCGCTCAGCGGTGTTTGCGCCAGCTGCTCCGGCGGCAGGCCGGCCAGGCGCAGGAAGGCGTCATTGCAGCGCTGCACGAGGCCCTGCTTGACGACCGCGATGGCCTGGCCCGCCGAGTCGAGCACGGTGCGCTCGACGCGCAGCGCTTCCGACAGCCGCGTCTCGCGCGACTTGAGCGCCGTGAGGTCGGCGTTCATCCCGATCGCGCCGGCGAAACGGCCGCCCGGATGACGCAGTGGCACTGCGCTGATCGAGACGATGACGCGCCGGCCTTCCTGCGTAATGTGGACCGCCTCCAGATCGCGGATCGCGCGGCCTTCGGACAGGCCCTCGAACGCGCGGCGCACGGCCGGCTGCTCGGCATCGGTCGGCAGCAGGACATTGAGCGGCTGGCCGAGCAGTTCGCGCGACTCGTAGCCGTAGATGTCGCGCGCGGCGCGGCGGCTCGCGAAGCTCAGCGTGAAGTTCTCGTCGCAGGCCCAGATCAGGCTGGCCGAGGCCTCGACCAGCGACTTGTACTGCGACTTGCGGCGCTGCAACCGGTCGAGCTCGAGCAGCTCGCTCGGCGACGCGATCGTGTCCATCACCAGCACGGCCTGCAGCTGCTTGCCGAGGTAGGGCACGAAGTGGCTTCGCAGACTGAGCCGTCCGCCGGAGCGGCTGGTGCGCGCGTTGCGCACGTCATAGCTCGGCTGCCCGGCGAGCGCCTTGTCCAGCGCCGCACGCACCGTCTCCACCGACTCCGGCTTGAACGCGAACGCCTGCTGCCATTCCGGGCGCGTGCGCGCCTCGGCCACCATGCCCCAGCGCTGCGGTTCGTTGCCGGTCGCATGCACCACGCGTCCTGACGCGTCGACCAGCCACACCACAACCGGTAGTCGCGACAGCAGATCGGCCACCGGCTCGGCCGCGGCGCGCGGCGCAGCCGACCGAGCGGCGGCGATGGTGCCGACAACCGGAGCCGGTGCATCGGCCATGCCGGGGCGCGACATGCAGACCACTCGGACCTCGCGCAACATGCCCTGCGCGTCGCGCAAAGTCATCTGCTCGTCGAACAGCGTGCCGCTGCGCAGGACTTCGCGGAAGATCGCATTGAAGCGCTCGCGGTCTGTGCTCGCCAGCAGGTGCGCGAGCGGAAATGCGTTTTGATCGGCCGCCGTGGCCACCGCGGTCGGCGCCGGAAACTCCTGCGGCAGCAGCAGTGCGCCACGTTCGTCGCGATACCACGGCAGTCCCTGCAGCCCGCCGATCCACTCGGCGAAGCGTCGCGCGTCATCGAGCAGGCGTCCGGGGCCGAACGGCTCCTGCGCCGCCTTGGTGAGTGCGATCACCATGATCGATGACGCACGTCCCGGCTCCATGTAGCGGACACGCCCGGACCACAGCGCACCATCGAATGTCCGGTCGGCCGGCCGGACCTCGACCGCGGCACTCGACTCCGACCGGTGCCGCTCGGGCTGCAGCGCTTCGGGCGGATCGGCGATCAGGCACTCGGAAATGGCAACGCCGAGGATCGATCGCTCGCTGCGGCCGATGAATTCGCACGCGGAGCGGTTCACCTCGATGACGCGGCCATTGCGCGCGACGATCACCGGCGTCGGCATCGCGTGGATCGCGGCCTGCCAGCCGAACTTCGTCGGGTTGCTGATCAGGTTCCGCGCGCCGCGACTGCGCATGGCGGCTGAGCGGCTGCTGGCGGCCCAGCCACCACACGGCGAGCAGCCACAGCGGAAATGCAAACGCGAAACTGCTCAGTGCCCCGCTGGTGCGCATCGCAACCACGGCATAGATCGCGACCCACGCCGCGATATAAAAAGTCCATACGCGCGGCCAGCCGCCAAAGGTCAGCGCCGCCAGCAACACGGCGCCCGCAGTTGCAAACGCGCCCGGCCCGGCGACGAACGCGAGAGGCTTCGGAACCAGCGCCAACAGCGCCGCCCACAGCAGCACATCCGTCACCGCACAAGCCAGGTACTGTTTTGCGCAGCGCGCACTGCTCGGAATCGGTTGCGGCGCATCGCCGTACGCGGTCGCGATCAGAAAGCGCGCCGCCGAAGTCGCCACGAACAGCGCAAACCAGCCCCAGATGAGCGCCGACGCACCGACCGACGCCGCGCTGGCGGCACCGACCAGGCCGACCAGCATCTGCGCCGGCAAGACTTTGCGTTCGACGGCGAACGGAACACGCAGGTCGAAGCGCGCTTCGACCGCGCCTCCACGTCGCAAGGCACTGATTCCTCGGGTCAAACTCCTCGTGTCGATCGCTGACTCCGCATTGCGCTGAGCGTGCCGTTACGCCGCCAAGCAGCGATGCTAGCGGCCGCGACAAAGCGGCCGCAATCGCCGGCAGTCGGCGGGCGCTAGGTTAATCCGAACGGATGACTTTTGTCGCCGACGGCGACCCAGGGTCAGGCGTCCGGCTCGACCGGACTGCGCACGACCTCTCCCGCCAGCTGGTAGCGGTTCTTGCCAGCAGCCTTGGCGGCGTACATCGCGTCGTCGGCCGCGGCGAGCAGCGTTTCGAAATCGTGACCGTCGCTCGGGAACAGCGCCACGCCGACGCTCGCGTGCAGCCGCAGCGAGCGGCCTTGGTGCTCGACGTTCTCGCTCGCTCCCGCGATGAGCTTCTCGGCGACGACCATTGCGATCGACGGCTGCTCGATCTCAGGCAGCAGTACGACGAATTCGTCGCCACCGGTGCGTGCGACGACGTCGTAGTCGCGCAACACGCCGGACAGGCGCAGCGCCACGCGCTTCAGCAGATTGTCGCCGTAGGAATGCCCGAACAGGTCATTGATCTCTTTAAACCCGTCGAGGTCGAGCACCAGTACAGCCGCCAGCCGGCGCTTCTGCATTGCGACCGACAGCAGCCGGCGCGCGTGCTCGCCGAGCTGGCGCCGGTTCGGCAGGCCGGTGAGCTCGTCGTGGTTGGCCTGGTGCCAGGCCAGTTCCTCGCGGCGCTTCAGTGAAGTGATGTCGGTCAGCACCAGCACGTTCGCGGAGTCGCCGAGCCGGCGCGACGTCAGTTGGCACCAGACACTGCGGCCGTCGTTGGCGCGCAGCATGACTTCATGGATCGCGGCCTCGCCGCGGACCGCGGCGGCGCGCGTTGCTTCATCGATCGTTTCCCAGTCGGTCCGCTGCGCCAGGATTTCCTCGACCGGCTGGCCGACCAGCGCCTCGCGGGTCAGTCCGAGCATGCGGGCCAGCGCGCGGTTCGGACCCTCGATCCGGCCATTGCGGACGAATACGATGCCCTCGCCGGCAGCGTCGAACACCGCCTGCTGGTTGCGCATTGCGACGTTGAGCTCGCGCTCGCGATGCTTCAGCGCCGTGATGTCCATGCATACGCCGGTCACCGACTCGATCTGCCCGGCCTGGTTCAGAATCGGCAGCGAGCTGACGCTGACGTGCAGCGCTTCGCCGCGCCGGTCGCGCATCACCGCCTCCATCTCGAACACCGGCCGGCCGTGCATGACGGGCGAAAAGCGCCGCAGGAATTCGCGGCGCGTGAATCCCGGACCGTTGAAGTCGGCGACATGTTTACCGATCAGTTCGCGCGGCTCGAAACCGAACATGCGCCGGCACGCGCGTTCCGAGACAAATGTCAGCCGGCCCTTTGCATCGCACACCCAGATCAGCGATGGCGAGGCTTCGACCAAGGCCCGGTAACGCAGCTCGCTGTCGGTCAGCCGCTGCTGCGCCAGCCGGTGCTCGGTGGTATCGACGATCGACAACACGAGTCGCGTCGCCTTGCCGTCGCTGCCGCGCACGGTCTCGCCGCGCATCGTCACCCAGACATAGTTCCCGTCGGCGCGCCGCAGGCGGCACTCTTCGCGCAGCGGAGCTCCGAATTCGGTATGGCGGCGCCGGGCGGCGAGGACGCGGGCACGGTCGTCCGGATGCAGCGCCTCCGAAAAGCGGTATTCCTTCAGGAATGTCTCGCGATCTTCGTAGCCGAGGATGCCGAAGAAGCGCGCCGAGAAGAAGCGCTCGCCGTTCAGAAAGTTGGTGTCGGCGATGCCGGCGTCGATCGCGTCGAGCGCAAGCCGCAGCTGCTCGCGACTGCGATTAAGTTCCGCATTCGCCTGCTCCTGCGATCGCGCTGCGAGGTCAGCCCGCTGGCGCAGCGACAGATTGCTCGACAGCGCGCGCTTGAGCCATTGCGCGGTCAGCGCACCGCCCGCCATGATCATCATCCACGTCAGCAGCACCAGCTCGTGCAGCGGCAGTTCGCGCGACATCAGCGCGACCAGCTGCGCAAAGCCCACCGGAACCGCGAACGCGACCCACGGCAGCCCGGCAGGTGCGAACGGCAGCAGCACGCCGAGCACGATCAGCACGGTCAGGCCGAGCTGGAACAGCACGCCGACTTCGCTGGCGGCCGGCAGCAGCACCAGCAGCGTGGCCCACACGACGCCCTCGAGCGCGGCGACCGCGGCGTAACCCTCGGTCCGCGGAGCCGTCGGACGCTGGTCGGTGCCGAGCCGCTTCAGCGCCCGCTGGCAGTAGAGCGCGCGCGCGATGACGGCGACGGCCAGCGCCGTCCACCACACCGCGGCGTGCGGCGCGCGGTCCTCGCGCCATAACTGCAGGACCGCGAGCAGGCCGAAGCCGAGACTCGCATACCAGGTGTTGCGGCCAATCCGGGCTGCGACCTTGAAGAGTTCGACACTGACGGCGGGGCGGGGCACGGGACGAAGCGGACGATGGACGAAGGACGTATCGGTCCATCGGATAATCGCCGAAACGACCTCGCGCCGAGCTATAAGTTGGACGGCGCTTCCTGCGGTAATTCGTCCTATGCCAGCCTCAAGTACGCGCCCGGGCGCCCCTCGGGGGCCCTATCGTGGACGCTTTGCGCCTTCGCCGACAGGCCCGCTGCATGCCGGCTCGCTGGTCGCCGCGCTCGCGAGCTGGCTCGACGCGCGCGCGCATGGCGGCCGCTGGCTCGTGCGGATCGAGGACCTCGACCCGCCGCGCGAAGTCGAAGGTGCAGCGCAGGACATCGTCGCGACGCTGGCCGCTTTCGGCATGGAGTCGGACGAACCGGTGCTGCTGCAAAGCGAACGCGGGCCGCACTATCAGGCAGCGTTCGATCGCCTCGAAGCCGCGCAGTGCATCTATGGATGCGCCTGCACCCGCAGCGACGTCGAACTCGCGATCGCGGCAGGCGGCCATCCTGGCGTTTATCCCGGGACCTGTCGCAATGGCACCGCGGGCCGCCCGCCGCGCGCTTGGCGTTTTCGCGTTCCCAGCAAAGCGATCGGCTTCGTCGATCGCGCGGCCGGCCCGGTGCGGGAGCAGCTCGACCTTTCGACCGGAGACTTCATCGTGCGCCGTGCCGACGGGTTATGGGCGTATCAGCTTGCAGTGGTCGTCGACGACGCGGTGCAGGGCATCACTGACGTCGTGCGCGGTGCTGATCTGCTCGACAACACGGCGCGACAGATCGCGCTGCAACGCGCGCTTTCACTGCCGACGCCGCGCTACCTGCATGTCGCCATTGTCGTCAATGAGCTCGGCGAGAAGCTTTCGAAGCAGACCGGTGCACGCGCGCTCGATCGCAGCAATGCCTGTGGCGAGCTCGAGCGCGCAGCGCGACATCTCGGGTTGCCGCACATTGGTGCGACCGCGGTCGACCGGTTTCTGAGCGCGGCGACGGAAGCCTGGGCCGAGCGCTGGTTCAAGCCGGAGCGCAAGTGTTAGCGCACCGACGCAACCACCGTTGCGACCGCGGCGGTCAACTGCTTGGCATACGCGATATGCAGGAACTCGTTCGGACCGTGCGCGTTTGAATGCGGCCCTAGCACGCCGGTGATCAGGAACTGCGCCGCGGGAAAGCGTTGGCCCAGCATGTTCATGAACGGGATCGTGCCGCCCTCGCCGATCCACGCTGCCTCCTTGCCATAGACCTGGCGCGAAGCGCCCTCGAGCGCCTGCCTCAGCCACGGCGCAGTGGCCGGAGCGTTCCAGCCGGTCGCGCCGCAGTCGGCTTCGAAGGTCACTTTCGCGTTGTATGGCGGGTCCTCAGTCAGCGCGCGCTGCAGCGCGCGCGTCGCCTGCGCGCCGTCGATGGTCGGCGGTATGCGCATGCTGAGCTTCAGCGTCGTCTTCGGCCGCAGCACGTTGCCGGCCGAGTCGATCGACGGCAGGCCAGCGGCACCGGTGACCGCGAGCGCCGGTCGCCAGGTTCGATTCAAGATGCCTTCGACCGGATCGGTGGTGACAGGCAGCGCATGCGCGTGTCCGTCAGGTCCGTGACTGCAACTCACCCACGGGAACTCCTTCCATACCGCCTCGCCGAGGATGGCACCGGCATCGCGAGCCTGGGCGACGCGCTCGGCGGGAATTTCGGAATGCAGCTCCGGCAGCAATACGCGTCCGCTTGCAGGATCGTCGAGACGGTTCAGCAGCTGCCGCGCAATCCGGAATGACGATGGCACGATGCCGCTCGCGTGTCCGGAGTGCACGCCTTCGGACAGGATTTCGACAGTGAGTGTGCCGCCGACCAGTCCGCGCAGCGACGTCGTCACCCATAGCTGCTCGTAGTTGCGGCAACCGGAGTCCAGGCCGACAACCAGTTGCACGTCGCCGAAGCGCGGCGTCAGCAGTTCGAGGTAAGCCGGCAGGTCCGGACTGCCGCTTTCCTCGCAGGTTTCGATGATGCCGACGCAACGCGGCCGCGCGGACCCCTGCGCATCGATCGCCGCGATCGTCGTCAGCGCAGCATAGATCGCATAGCCGTCGTCAGCGCTGCCGCGGCCATAGAGCTTGCCGTCCTCGATCACCGGCGTCCACGGGCCAAGATCCTCGCGCCAGCCGGTCATCTCGGGCTGCTTGTCCAGGTGCCCGTAGAAGAGCACGGTCCGGTCGTTGCCGAGTCCGCCGGTCGCCGGCACGTCGAACAGCAGGCACGGCGTGCGGCCGCCAATCGCGACGATTTCGATCGTCATGCCGTCGATCCGCTGCGCGCGGCACCAGGCCTCGGCGTCCCTGACGACAGCGTCGAGGTAACCGTGTGCCGACCAGCTCGCGTCGAAGGCGGGCGACTTGGCCGGAACCCGGACGTAATCGACAAGCCTCGGGACGACGTCGTCATCCCACTTGCGCGCCACGAAGTGGCGCAGGTCGGCGAGGTTCATCGCGGCTCCCGGGCGTCGGACGCCGCCAGTGTATCGGCGCTGCGAGACGGCGGCGGCCGATGCGCCGCCGCAGTCACGCGAGGCCGCGATCGAATCGCTATTTCTTCGCCGCCTTCGGCTCGCCGTTGGCCGGTGCACTCTTCACCGGTGTCGCGTTCGGCGGCGTCCATTCAACATTGAGGTTGATCGCGGGCCAACTGCGGCCGTGGCACGCAGGGTTCGAGCAGAAGTTGCCGCCTTCGCGCCCAAACTCGAGCTTGCCGTGGCACATCGTGCACGAGTCATCGAGCGAGGAGCGGTGCTCGTGCATCCAGTTCGGCTGCGTTGTGACTTTCGGGGGGCGAAACGCCGGCGACTACCGTTGAGGGCACGCTGCCCTTGCCGTTCTCGAAGCTGGCCTGCGGCAGGTTGTGGCACAGCGTGCACTGCAGGCGGATCGCCTCGCCCTTCTCGTTGAAGTGCTTGCCGTCGTGGCAGCGGAAGCATCCGGGCGAGTCGGCATGCTGCGCGTGGTTCGGGAAAGTCTTCCACGAGAAGCCCTTCGCTTCGAAGGTCGCGTTCACGAGGATGGCCTTCATCTCGTTCTGGAACTGCAGCTCCTTGTCCTTCAGCTTGGCGTCGACCGGGTGCTGTGCCGCGTTGTCGGCGACCAGCTTGTCGATCGCGGCGGTGCGCTCGGCCATCGGCCCGGAGATCTTGTACGCGGCGTCCACCAGCGCCATCGCGCGCGACTTCACGGCCGGAAGGTCACGGCTGATCCGGCCCGCCGCGATCGCCGCGTCGACCGCATAGGCCGGATTCGGAAACGGATGCCCGACCGCGTTGTGGCAGTTGTAGCACTCCATTTTCCGCTGCTCGAGCTTGCCGATTTCCGCCGACGACAGCTTCGACTCGGCGTCGAGGTAGACGACGCGCGTGCCGTCGGGTTTCGTGACCTGGATCCACGGAATCGACTCGCCCTGCACGTCCGGGCTCTTGAATTCCACGTTGCTCGCGATGTGCCAGTGGATGCCGGTCACTTTCCACGGGATCTCGCGCTCGACGTCCGCCGTCGTGTGCAGCTGCATTCGGTAGTCGATCTCGCTGCTCTTCGGATCGGTGCCGTAGCGCTTGTTGACCGCGACGCTGTCGTGGTGCTCGGTCTGCGGCCAGTGGCAGCTCTCGCAGGCCTCGCGCGCCGGCCGCAGGCCGGAGGCGTGGATCGGGCGCTCGTAGCCGACGATCATCCCCCACAGCTCCTTGAAGTGGGTGGGCTTCATCGCGATCAGCTTCAGCGTCGAATTGCGCCCCATGTGGCATTCGACGCAGTGCACGCGCGCGTGCGAGCTGTCGTTGTGCGCACGCGGACTCCTCGGGGTGCACCGAGTGGCACATGACCGCGCAGAATTCGTCGCTGTTGGTGTACTCCCAACCTGCGATGCCGGCCGCACCGAGCAGCGCCACACCGATGCCGACCGCCACCAGCGTGCCGATGGCGCCCACCATGGACTTGCGACCGAATTTCCTCATGTCCCCTCCGTGGTTAAGCGAAGGGCTCCGTCCCTGACGGACGGAGCCCGTGCTTTCCTGTTCGCCGTAATGCTACTTCAGACCAGCGCGCTGTAGATGATGATCAGGATCGTGATGATCGCCCAGCACCAGGCCGAAGCGTGCCGAGCAGACGACTGAACAGCAGCGCCTGCGGCGTCGGCGTGGGCGCCTCAATCGCCTGCAGAGCGCTCTGGCTCACCAGCCGTTCGTATTCCAGCGGCCGCTCGTCCTTCAGTTCGTGTTCCGGCAGTCGGCCGGTGAAGATCACGAGATCCATCGGGAACTTCTCGGGCCGCAAGTGGCCGTTGAAGAAGTGGATCGTGAAGATGAAGCCGACCGCCAGCAGCGCTTCCTCGCCGTGGATGATCATCGCGACGTTGAACACCCAGCCGGGCAGGAACTCCGAGAAGAAGGTCGGGAACCAGAGCATGAACCCCGAACCGCCGATGATGAACATGCCCCAGAACACCGCCCAGTAGTCGAACTTCTCCCAGTAGGTGTAGCGGTCGAACTGCGGCCGCGGTCCCTTGCCGAAGAACCACTTGAACATGCCGACGATGTCCTGACCGTCCTTCAGGTTCGGCACCAGCGAGTTCGGGCCCCAGAAGTAGGAGAGCCAGTCTTTGGCGAGGAATGCCCGGACGAACACGCGCACCACGTGGCCGACGAAGACAACCGTCATGATCACCGCACAGATGCGGTGTATCAGCGCGGCTGCCTTGAAGCCGCCCATCAGCGCAACCAGGGTGCCGGCCCAGGTGTGGTCGGCGAACAGCAGCGGCACGCCGGTGATCGCGCAGCCGATGAAGGTCAGCATCAGCAGCGCGTGCATGACGCGCTCGATCGGCGCGAAGCGTCGGTAGTAACGTCCGGGTGCGGCAGCGATCGGCCGGGCGGCGTTAAGCGTGGTGGATGACATGTTGCGTCCTTGTCAGTGACCGTCGTGTCCGCCGCGTCCACTGCGGACTTCCTTCAGCGAGCGGATCAGCCACAGCAGCGTGTGAATGCCGAAGAAGGTGAAGACACCGACGAGCAGCAACTGCATGAACAGGCGCGTGTAGTACAGGATCGGATCGCCAACGCGGTCGTGCGGGTTGCCGTGCGGCTTGTACGCGGCGAAATTCGCGTTCGCTCCCGGATGACAGCTGCGGCAGGTGTTCACCCGGTTTTCCGGCGAAACCATCGACTTCGGGTTCGAGGCAGGCAGCACCTCGTGCGCTCCATGGCAACTGTTGCAGGTCGCTACCCGCGTGAAGCCCGAGCTGTGTGACCTGGCCGTGGTAGGTGTCCCGGTAAGTGGTGATGAAGTCCTGGTGGCAGTTGCCGCACTCCTTGATGACGTCGACCTGCCATTGCACCGAGGCGTGCGGCTGGATCCGGTGCGCGCTGTGGCAGTCGATGCAGGTCGGCGCGGCCGAGTTGCCCGCCTGCCGCATCTGCCCGTGTTGGCTGGCGCTGAAGCGGCTGTACACCTGCTGGTGACAGCTGCCGCACAGTCGCGCGACGCGCTCGCGGTTGACGCGGCTGTCGGCATCGCCCTTGACGCGGATGTTGTGGGCGCCGTGACAACCGGTGCAGGTCGGCGCTTTCGCGGCATCGGGGCCGGCCCCGTTCGTCTTCTGACCGTGGATGCTGTCGTGATACTGCGCGGCGATGTTGCCGCCGCGAAGCTTGGCCTTCTGAATCACGGTCTCATTGCCGTGGCACGAGCCGCACGTGGCCTCGACGCTTCGCGACGGTGCGTCCGCGACGCCGGATCGGTCGACTTCAGGATGTCATGCTTGCCATGGCAGTCGCTGCAGGTGGCGGCGCTCGTGTTGCCGCCCGCGCGTGCCTTCGCATGCGCCGTCGACTGGTACTCCTTGACCGGCCCTTCGTGGCACGCCGCGCAGTTTGCCGGCTTGAGCTTCGGCTCGTGCGGCAGTTTCTCGGCCGAGACATCGCTGTGGCAATCGGTGCACTTGAAGCTCATCTGCCCGTGCACCGAGCCGGCGAACGTCGTCGCGTCGACCACGATCGACTGGCCGGCCGCATTCTTGGCGCCGGCGTCGCCGTGGCACATCAGACAGGAATCATTGGGGGCGGGGGCTTCGTCCTTGGCACTGACTGTCGGTGCCCAGAACAGGACGGCGACCAGCCGCGGCCACCACCCAGGGTTGACGCAGACCACTGAGGACTCGCATGAATTGAACTCCGCGCACCGGAGTGCGCTGCAAAAGCGCTAGCAGTGTTGCACCGCGTCACTAGCCGTTGGTTGACCGGTGTCAAGCGGCGCCGGAACCTCGAGCGCCATCTGTCATTTGTGTCGACAACGTCAAAGACGGATGTACCGCCGCGCGCTCTGTGGGCGATCGCGCGGCGCCTCCAGTTGCTTGGCGTCAATCGGCAGGCGCGCGCCGCCGCTAGCCTGCCTCGAGGTCTGCTATAGGAGAGCGCGCAACTGCGTCGGTCCGTGCATACCAATTCGAATCCAGATTCCAAGAGGACTTCAATGCGAAACGTGCCGCTCCATGCTCTCGCAGCGCTCTTCGCCGGCATGATGACCGCCACCGCGGTGCAGGCACAGGCCGGCACCTACGCGGTCAAGCAATTGACGCCGGAGGCCGCCTCGAAAGCAGTCCGTGCCGCGCTCGACGACTGTCGCAAGCGCGGCTACCAGGTCACTGTGGCGGTCGTCGACCGCGCCGGCGTCGCGCAGGCGCTGCTGCGCGATCGCTTCGCCGGCCCGCACACGGTGCAGACGGCGATCAACAAGGGCTACACCGCGGTCAGCTTCCGCACCGACACGCTCGAACTCGCCGCCGCGACTGCAGGCCCGGCAGCGCGAGCTCCGGCATTCGCCAGATTCCGAACGTCGTCGCGGTTGGCGGCGGCGTCAATATCAGCGCCGGCGGAACGACTGGTCGGCGCAATCGGCGTCTCGGGCGCACCGGGCGGCGAAGCCGACGACGCCTGTGCCAAGGCGGGCATCGCCGCGATCCGCGACGACTCGAGTTCTGAAGCGGCGTGCGGCCGCGCCCGCGTAGCATCGCGGGCGCCATGCAACGCCATCTTTCCGCGTCGACGCTCGCGCTGCTGATCGCGCCGCCTCTGTTCTGGGCCGGCAACGCGGTCGTCGCTCGCGCGCTGGTCGGCGTCTTTCCGCCGCTCGCGCTGTCGTTCGCGCGCTGGGCGCTGGCACTGCTGATCGTGCTGCCGTTCACGCTGCGCGAACTGCGCGATACGTGGCCGAGTCTGCGCGGGCGCTGGGCGGTCGTGCTCGCGATCAGTGCGCTGGGCGTCGGCTGCTACAACTCGCTGCAGTACCTCGCGCTGCAGACATCGACCGCGGTGAACGCGACGCTGATCGGCGCATCCGCGCCGATCGCGAGCCTGCTCGTCGGCGCTGCGTTCTTCGGTGCCGTGGTGAGCCGGGTGCAGTGGCTGGGTGCGGCGCTGTCGATGCTCGGCGTGCTGCTGGTGATCGCGCGCGGCGACCCGATGAATCTCGCCCGGCTGCACCTCGACCGCGGTGACCTGATCATGCTGGTCGCGACGCTGTCATGGAGCGTCTACACGTGGCTGCTGCGCACGCGGCGTCCGGAGATGCCGGCCGCGCCCTTCCTGACGCTGCAAATCGCGCTGGGCGGCCTGATGATCCTGCCGTTCGCACTGCTCGAACACCACATCACCGGTGCGACGGCCGCGCCGACCGGCAGCAACCTGGCCGCGCTGCTCTATGTCGCGCTGCTGCCATCGCTGGTCGCCTACTTCTGCTGGGATCGCGGCGTCGCACGCGCCGGGGCGGTCCTGCCGATGTACTTCGTCAACCTGACGCCGGTATTCGCCGGGCTGCTGTCCTTCTTCATCCTCGGCGAAGCAATCGGCGTGTATCACCTGGTCGGCGGACTGCTGATCATCGCCGGCATCCACCTCGCGGCCCGGCGTGAGTGACTGCCGAGGGTCACCGCCGGGCGCCTCGCTACAATCCGTGCCCCGCTGCAATCCGCTCCCGCTGCCCGCCAGCGGGTGACCCGGCCCGATGCCGTTGCGTGATGAAACGGTGGAAGTCGCGACCTTCCGCCGCACCGATTACCGGGCCCCCGGTTTCACGATCGAAGGGATCGATCTCGTCTTCGATCTCGATCCGGTGCTGACCACGGTCACCACGCGCTTCTCGGTGAAACGCGAGCCGCAGGCGCGCGACACGGTGTTCCGGCTCGACGGCGAGGACCTCGAATTCGTCGAAGCGCGCATCGACGGCGTGCGTGTTGACGACGATGCACTGCAGTTCGACGAGCACGGCCTGTCGCTGCGACCGCCGGGTGACTCGTTCGAGGTCGGCATCGTCAATCGGATCCGGCCGGCCGCCAACACGGCGCTGATGGGACTGTATCTGTCGAACGGCAGCCTGTTCACGCAGTGCGAGGCCGAAGGGTTCCGGCGCATCACCTACTTTCCGGACCGGCCGGACGTGATGACAAAGTACCGCGTCACGCTGCGTGCGGACCGTCAGTCGTTCCCCGTGCTGCTCTCGAACGGCAACCTGGTCGGGCAGACCGATCTGGACAACGGCCGCCACCAGGCAATCTGGGAGGACCCGTTTGCCAAGCCGAGCTATCTCTTCGCCGTGGTGGCCGGGCGTTTTGCAGCGCTCGAACGTACCTGGGAGTGCCGCAGTGGACGGTCGGCGCTGCTTCAGGTCTGGGTCGAGCCCGGCAACCTCGACCGCACCGCACACGCAATGTCATGCCTCGTCAATGCGATCGCCTGGGACGAGAGTCGCTACGGCCTCGAACTTGACCTCGACCGCTTCATGATCGTCGCATCGAACGACTTCAACGGCGGGGCGATGGAAAACAAGGGGCTCAACATTTTCAACGCCAAGTACGTGCTGGCGAGCCCGGCGATCGCGACCGATATCGACTACGCCCGCATCGAGTCGATCGTCGGGCACGAGTACTTCCACAACTGGACCGGCAACCGCGTGACCTGCCGCGATTGGTTCCAGCTCTCGTTGAAGGAAGGGCTCACGGTCTTCCGCGATCAGCAGTTCACGGCCGACATGCTCGACGGCCCGCAGCGTTACGCGGTGAAGCGCATCGACGATGTGCTGACGCTGCGGGAGACGCAGTTTCCCGAGGATGCCGGGCCGATGGCGCATCCGGTACGCCCCGACGCCTACCAGGAGATCGGCAACTTCTACACCGCGACCGTCTACGAAAAGGGGGCGGAGGTGGTGCGCATGCTGCACACGCTGGTCGGAGCAGAGGGATTTCGCCGCGGCATCGAACTGTATTTCCGCCGCCACGACGGGGCAGGCGGTGACCTGCGACGACTTCGTCGCAGCGGTCGGCGATGCTAACGGCCGGCAACTCGCTCAGTTCCGGCGCTGGTATTCGCAGGCCGGAACGCCTCGCGTGGCGGCAAGCGCCGTCTACGACGACGACCGCCGCGTTTACGAACTGACGCTGACGCAGAAGACGCCGCCGACGCCGGGGCAGCCGTCGAAGGAACCCTTTCTGATCCCGTTCGCGGTCGGACTGGTCGGCTTCGACGGCAGACCTGCCGCTGCAGCTCGAAGGCGAGACGCACGCTTCCGGCACGACGCGCGTGCTCGAACTGACCCGCGAGACCCAGCGCTTCCGTTTCGTCAATGTGCCGCGGGCTCCGGTGCCTTCGCTGCTGCGCGACTTCTCGGCGCCGGTCATCGTCGAGTACGCGTACAGCGACGACGAGCTCGCGTTCCTGTCGGCGCACGACAGCGACGGGTTCAACCGCTGGGAGGCGGTGCAACGGCTGGCGCTGGCGCGGCTGCTGCGACTGACCGACGAAGTCGAGAGCGGCCAGGAACCGACTTCGATCGACGATCTCGTTCATCGGCGACGATGCGCGCGCTGCTGCGCGACGACTCGCTGTCGCCGGCCTTCCGCGAACAGGTGTTGACGCTGCCCGTCGGAGGCCTTCATCGGCGAGCAACGCGCCGTCGTCGATCCCGAGGCGATTCGCACTGCGCGCCGCGCACTGCGCGCGTGCGATCGGACGCCGCCTTGCGGACGACTGGCAGCGCACCTATTCGACGCTCGAGACGCCCGGCGAGTATTCGCCCGCGCCGGCGCCGGCCGGCCGGCGCGCGCTGCGCAATCTCGCGCTCGCCTATCTGGTCGAGGCCGAGGTCGATGGTGCGGAGTCGATGGCGCGGCGGCAGCTCGACGAAGCCACCAATCTCACCGACCGCCAGGCCGCGCTGGCGGCGCTGATCAACAGCCGCATGCGCCGGACGCGAGGACACGCTGCAGCGGCTGGCGCATGAATGGCAGGACGAACCGCTGCTGATGTACAAGTGGTACCAGCTGCAGGCCACGGCGATGGCGCGTCCCGATGAGCCGCCGGTGGTCGGGCGCGTCCGCCGCCTGCTGCAGCACCCGGGGTTTTCGCTTGACCAACCCGAACAACGTGTTCGCGCTGATCCGCTCGTTCTGCCTGTCGAACGACGCGGAATTCCACCGCCGCGACGGCAGCGGCTATGTGTTCTGGACCGAGCAGGTGCTGGCGCTGGACCGGATCAATCCGACCGTCGCGGCACGCGTCGCACGTGCACTCGAACGCTGGCGCAAGTACACGCCGGAACGGCAGGCGGGAATGCGGCGCGCGCTCGAGCAGGTGGCCGCCGCCGGCCTCTGTCGCGCGATGTGCGCGAGATCGTCACCAAGTCGCTGGAGAACTGATGGCCAGGCTATCGCTCACGCATTACCTGATCCGCTGCGAACGCGAGCACGGGCTCGACTGGAACTTCCGCTGCTCCGAGAACGTCGTACGTGCCGGGTTACAGCGCGAACTCGGGCAGCTTCTTGGTCGCTAACGAGTTCTTCAAGGTCACGTAGACAGGCAAGCCGGCTGCGTACCGAGGATAGTCCTCGCCCTGGATCAGCGGCATCAGGTAGCGCTTGCACTTTTCGGTGATGCCGTAGCCGTCCTCGGTGATGAAATCCCGTGGCAGGAACTTCTCGACATTGGCGACGTCCCTCAGGTCGGCGACACCGATCCTGTACTTGTAGGGCGCATCGGAGATCCGTTCCACCGTCGGCATCACCGAGTTGTGACCCTTGAGCGCCAGCTCAACCGCCTTCTTGCCGATCTCGTACGCCTGCCTGACATCGGTCCGCGATGCGATGTGACGGGCGGCGCGCTGCAGGTAATCGGCCACGGCCCAGTGAAACTTGTAACCGTGGGCTTCCTTGATCATGCTGGCGACCACCGGCGCAGCGCCGCCCAGTTGAGCGTGACCGAAAGCGTCGCGTGTTCCCTGCTCGGCGATGAACTTGCCGTCGGGGTAATGGCACCCTTCGGACACCACGACCGTGCAGTAGCCGAAGTCTTCGACCTTCCGCTTTACGGCGGCCAGGAATCGATCCGGATCGAACTCGATTTCCGGAAACAGGATGATCACGGGGATCCCCTGCTCGGCCACCAGCCCGGCCGCGGAAGCGATCCATCCGGCGTGGCGGCCCATGACTTCCAGTACGAATGCCCGGGTCGAGGTCTTGGCCATCGAGCGCACGTCGTAGCTCGCCTCAAGGGTGGATACGGCGACGTACTTGGCGACAGAACCGAACCCGGGGCAGCAGTCGGTGATCGGCAGGTCGTTGTCGACCGTCTTGGGGACGTGGATGGCCTGCAGCGGGTAACCCAATTTCTCGGACAACTGGCTCACCTTGTAGCAGGTGTCGGCCGAGTCACCGCCTCCGTTGTAGAAGAAGTAGGCGATGTCGTGCGACTTGAACACTTCGATAAGACGCTCGTACTCGCGCTTGTTCGCTTCCAGCGATTTCAGCTTGAAGCGGCAGGATCCGAAGGCCCCGGACGGGGTCGAGCGCAGGGCGGCAATGGCCGCGACCGATTCCTTGCTGGTGTCAATCAGTTCTTCGGTCAGAGCTCCGATGATGCCGTTGCGCCCCGCGTACACCTTGCCGATCACGTCGCGATGCTTGCGTGCGGTTTCGATGACGCCGCAGGCCGAAGCGTTGATGACGGCAGTCACACCTCCTGACTGGGCGTAGAGCGCGTTTCTCTTCTTGGCCATGTCCGATTCCTTGAACGAGATCAGGGCGGCGGCGACTCGTCTGTTCCGGGCGCGTCAAATTCTTCCACATTCCGGCCCCTGCTCACCTCAGCGGCGCGGCGCATGACGCAAATGTGAGCAAGTTCGCTGCCGAGAAGGGGGACAGCGGCCCCACAAAGTGTGCGCACTGACGGAGGAACGGCGGCCGAATGACCGCGAGCCGGCCGAGTGGCCGCATTCTTTGCCGCTTTCACCCCCTGAGACTTGGCCGAGCTCGGTAAAAAACGCGGGGTGCCTCTGGTTTGCGCTCACGGTGTGGGCATAGGCGTTGCCGAGCCGGACGAAAAGCGCGTTCCTGCAGCCGGGCTCGGCCCAGGTCTGTGCCGGCTACACGGTGTACGGTCCGCAGACGCTGCTCGTGCTGTCGGTGGGCCACGGCGTGCAGGTCTTCACGCTGGCCCGCGACACCGGTTCCTTCGTGCTGACGCAGGACGACGTGCGCATCCCGGAGGACACGAAGGAATTCGCGATCAACATGTCGAACACGCGGCATTGGGAGCCGCCGGTGAAGCGCTACATCGACGAGATGCTCGCAGGCAGGACCGGGACGCGCGGCAAGGACTTCAACATGCGCTGGGTCGCGTCGATGGTGGCCGACGTGCATCGCATCATGTCGCGCGGCGGCATCTTCATGTATCCGCGCGATGCGCGCGAGCCCGACAAGCCGGGCAAACTGCGGCTGATGTACGAGGGCAATCCGATGGCGTTTCTGGTCGAGGAAGCCGGCGGTGCCGCGACCGATGGACGTCGTCGCATTGTCGACATCGAGCCGCGTCAGCTGCACGAACGGGTCGCGGTGTTCATGGGCTCGAAGAACGAAGTCGAGCGCGTCACCGGGTATCACGCGTCGAACTAGAACCCGCGCGCCGTTGTGGTGTCGCGGCGCTGTGCAGGAATCCCGACTTACGGCGTCCGCTGCAGGAACCGCGGTATCGGGAGCGTGCCCAGCAGCCGGCTCATCGAATTGGCCGGCGAAGCCACAGCGACACGGGGCGCGGGCTCTAAAGTGCGCGGCGCACGCGCGAAGACGGGCGCTGCGGGCCGGCGCGCCAGCGCGGCCGGCGGCGTCTCCATGCCGGCCGCGCGCGCTGCCGAAATTTCGTGGCCGCGTCGGTGCCGGATCGTTCGCCGGCGACTCCAGCACCGGGCGCAGCCATTGCAGGATCGGTTTCCACTGCGCGAGGTCGTCCTCGACCTCGACCGCAGGCGCATCGAACAGCGTCAGACCCTTTTCGATGCAACGAACATAGGCGGCCGACTCGCGCAACAGTGCGATCAGCGGCAGCCGCTGCTCGGCTGCCCACGCCTGCACGGTGCCGGCAGCTTCGGTGCGGGCGTCGAGGCGCATGCCGACGGCGCCGATCCGGCAGCGGCCGGAGGCGACGCGCGGCAGCAGGCGCAGTTCGGCGAGACAATCCGCTGCCGACTCGCGATCGAAGATCGAGTTGCAGACTGGCATCAGGATCGCGTCGGCGTACATCACGACGCGGGCAAGGTCGAGCCCGGTCAGGCCGCCCGGCGTGTCGAGCACGACCATGTCGGCACTCGACGGCGGCCGCACGAAGTTCCGCGGATCGACGCTCCATCCGATGATCGCGCTGCCTTCGCGGGGTCGCTGCCTTGCGCTGGCGCAGCCAGGTCCGCGTCGACTGCTGTCGGTCGATGTCGGCCAGCATCACTGTGGCGCCGCGGTTCGCGAAATGCGCAGCGAGGTGCGTGGCCAGCGTGCTCTTGCCACTTCCACCCTTGCGATTGACGACCGCGACGACCGGCATGCGATGGGTTCTCGCGTCGCAGCGATTCAGCCGGCCTGCGCGCGAGACGCTGCTTCCAAGGTTGAACGTCCTGCCGATTGGAGCATGGGCATTCCCGGCCCACTGGCATGAGATGCCGGTGAATTCGGCCCCAACTAGCCGGCGGCGACGAACGGCCGGTGCGCCCCGTGGGGCGCCGCCCTACGCGGGCAGCAGCACGGTCGAGCCTACGGTCTTGCGCGCCTCGAGGTCCCGGTGCGCACGCGCAGCATCGGCCAGCGGATAGCGCTGCTCGACGTCGACCTTGATCTTGCCGGCAATCATCAGATCGAAGAGTTCCTCCGCCGACGCTTCGAGGCGCGAACGCGGCACGATGTGCGTGGCCAGCGTCGGTCGCGTCAGGTAGAGCGATCCCTTCTGCGCGAGGATGCCGATCGCCACGCCGGTCACCGCACCCGAGGCATTGCCGAAGCTCACCATCAGGCCGCGCGGCTCGATGCAGTCGAGCGAGCCTTCCCAGGTGCTCTTGCCGACGCCGTCGTAGACCACGGGCAGCTTGCGGCCGCCGGTCAGCTGCAATACGCGCTCGACGAAGTTCTCCCGACTGTAGTCGATCGTCTGCCAGGCCCCCGCCTGCTTTGCCAGCGCCGCTTTCTCCGGCGAGCTGACGGTGCCGATCAGCTTGACGCCGAGCGCCCGCGCCCACTGGCACGCGATCAGACCGACCCCGCCCGCGGCGGCATGGAACAGGATCGTCTCCGTGCCCCTGCAGCCGGTACGTCTGCCGGAACAGGTACTGCACCGTCAGGCCCTTCAGCATCACTGCCGCGCCCTGCTCGAACGAGATCTGCTTCGGCAGCTTGACGACCGTCGCCACCGGCATCGTGCGCAGCTCCGCGTACGCGCCGAGCGGCCCCTGCGGGTAGGCAACGCGATCGCCGGCCTTGAATAATTTGACACTGCGCCCGACCGCGTCGACGACGCCCGCGCCTTCGAAACCGAGCCCGTGCGGCAGCGCACTGGCTGTAGAGCCCGGTGCGGTAGTACACGTCGATGTAGTTGAGGCCGATCGCATGCTGCCGGATCCGCACTTCATCCGGCCCGGGATCCGGCACGTCCATTTCGCCGTATTCGAGAACCTCGGGGCCGCCGTGTGTGCGGACGATGATGGACTTCGCTTTCATGAGTTCTCCTTGGTCACGCTCCGCGCCGGTGCGGACGTCGATCGGGACAGGACAGAGATGCCGGCGAGCACCAGTGCAGTGCCGGCGATCTGCCACCCGCTGATGGTCTCGTCGAGAAAGATGTAGGCGAGCACGATCGTCGCCACCGGGCCCACCATCGCCGCAACCGAGGTGCGACCGGCACCGATGCGCTCGACCGCCAGCATCGTCGCGAACACCGGCAGCACCGTGCACAGCAAGCCGTTGATCAGCGACAGCCCGTAGACCGGTGTCGGCTGGCGCAGCGCCTCGAGCGGATTCAGCAGCGCGAACTGGACGAACACTGCGAGCGTGGAAACGCACATCGCATAGGACGTCAGGCGGATCGCGCCGACGCGTTGCACCAGCTCACCCGAAATCACAAGGTAGGCGGCATAGCAGACCGCACTGCCGAAGACGAAGCGCCGACCCGAGCGCCACGCCGTCGCCTTCGATGCTTACGTCGTGCAAGAACATCAGCACGATGCCGGCGTAGGCCAGCGCGAGCGCGGCAATCTCGCGCCGACTGAACCGTTTGCCGAGGAACAGCGCCGACATCAGCAGCACGATGGTCGGGTTCAGATAGAGGATCAGCCGTTCAAGGGCAGCGGTGACGTACTGCAGGCCGAGAAAATCGAGCGTGCTCGCGGCATAGTAGCCGAGCAGTCCGACGATGATCAGCCGCGCGTGGTCGCGCGCTGCCAGTGGCGCTGCGCCGCGGCTGCTCCACAGGTACGCCAGGACGAAGAGCGGACCCGAAAACGCCATCCGCAGTGCGATCAGTGTCGCCGCATCGACACCGTAGCGGTAGGCCAGCTTGACAACGATCGCCTTGGCGGAGAACAGCACGCTGCCGACGACCGCCAATGCAAGCCCGGCGACGAAGACGCGGCGAGCTGGAGTGGACACGCATCGATTCTACGGACGCAGGTTTGCGCTCTCGGACCGCGCCGACCATGCCGACCATGCCAGACACGCCCATCCGGCGATGAAGGCGACGCCGCCGAATGGAGCGACGGCACCGAGCATCCGCGCTCCGGTCAATGCGAGCAGGTACAGACTGCCGCTGAAGAGCACGATGCCTGCCACAAACAGCGCGCCCGCCGCGGTCGGCGCGCGGCCCGGCCAGCGTGCCGCCGCCCCGGCCGCCGCCAGCAGC
Source organism: uncultured beta proteobacterium (assembly GCA_963707445.1). Taxonomy (GTDB): domain Bacteria; phylum Pseudomonadota; class Gammaproteobacteria; order Burkholderiales; family Burkholderiaceae_F; genus JALORV01. Next base: position 82,157 of record CAVPPW010000004.1, read on the forward strand.
GCGAGCGCGTGCACCAGCTGGTAGCGCACGCCGGTCTCGAACACGGCGGCCAGATCCGGCGCGACAACGCCGCGCAGCGCATGCGCGCCGAAAGCGCCGGCCGCGACCCCGACGAGCGCGAACACCGAACCCAGCACGAAGAAAATACGTTCCATCGCAGCCTCCTGAACGAGGCCGATTCTGCCCGTGCGACGCGGGGGCTCGACTGCGGCGACGTTGTTATGCTGCGCGCCGCCTGACGACCGACACGATGCGCCTGCCACTGCTGATCATCGCGATCGCGCTTGCACTCTGTGCGTGCCGGCCGGGCAGCCCGCGCGCCGATGGTCTCGAGCCGTGTCGGCTGCCGGGCATCGAGCGCGAGATCCGCTGCGGCACCGTGTCGGTGCCGGAAGACCCGGACGCGGCAGGCGGGTCGAATATCGATGTCGCATTCGCCGTCGTGCCGGCCGTCGCGCGCAACGCCAGCGCCGATCCGATCTTCGTGTTCGCCGGCGGCCCGGGCCAGGCCGCGAGCCAGGTGATCGGCATGACGATGCCGGTGTTCGCAGAACTCAACGCGCGGCGCGACCTCGTGTTCATCGATCAGCGCGGCACCGGACGTTCTCATCGGCTCGACTGCCCCGACAGCGACGCCACGCTCGCCGGCAGGCTCGACCCGAAGCAGCAACTCGATGACCTGAAGCGCTGTCTGCGTTCGCTGCGCAGCGACACCCGCCAGTACGCCACGTGGATCGCCGTGCGCGACTTTGATGCGGTCCGACAGCGCCTCGGCGCCGAGCGCGTCAACCTGTGGGGGGCGTCGTACGGAACGCGTGCCGCGCTCGAATACCTGCGACAGTTCCCGCAGCATGTCCGCACGGTCGTCCTCGACGGGCCGGCGCCGCCCGACATGGTGCTGCCGCTCGCGTTTGCGATCGATGCCGACGCCGCGCTGTCGCGGCTGGTCGCCGCATGCAGCGCCGATGTGCGCTGCAAATCGCGCTATCCGGACTTCGAAACGCGCATCGACGCACTCGTCGACCGCGCCCGCGCCGGCTATGACATCAGCGTGAACGATCCGGTGACCGGGCGGCCCCAGCCGCTACATGTGGACACCGCGATGATCGCCTCGCTGCTGCGCGTACCGTTGTATGTGCCGAGCCTCGCCGCGATGCTGCCGTACGCGCTCGCCGAGGCCGGCGGTGGCAACTACGGCCCGCTGGTCACTCTGTCGGCGGCGGTCACCGGCCGGGTGCAGGAGAACCTCGCGCTCGGCATGCACTTCGCGGTCGTCTGTGCCGAGGACATGCCGCTGCTCGACGGCGGCGGAACGAATGCTGCCACCTCAAAGACGCGCTTCGGCACGACCTTCGCCGATCTGTACGCCGAGGCATGCACCAACGTCTCGACACGTCCGGTCCCGGACGCGTTCTACCAGGTGGCTGCGGTCAGAGGTGCCGGTGCTAATCCTGTCCGGCGGGCTGCGACCCGGCCACCCCACCGCGGCATGGCGCCGCACTGGCTGAGCGGCTCGGCCGCGCGCGCCATGTCGTCGCGCCCCATCTGGGCCACGGGATCAGCCCCCATGCCTGCGCGGCACGCCTGATCACGCAGTTCGTGCGCGGCGCCGACGCCGACGCGCTCGACCCGTCATGCCTGGAAAAGTTGCCGGCGCCGTCCTTCTTCGAACCGGTGGAACTCGCGCAGCCTGCGCCGCCGGCAGTGCCGCGATGATCGAGACGCGTCAGCTCGCGAAGTCGTTCCTGGCGCGCATCCATGGCGCGCGCACGCTCGTCAACGCGGTCGTCGACGTCGGCTTTGACGCGCCCGACGGCGCGATCACCGCGCTGCTCGGTCCCAACGGTGCCGGCAAGACGACGACGCTGCGGATGATCGGCACGTTGGTCAAGCCGGATGCCGGCCGCATCGTTGTCGGCGGCGTCGATGTGAATAACAACCCGCGCGCTGTGCGCGCATCGATCGGCATGCTGTCGGATGCGCGCGGGCTATACGCACGCCTGACAGCGCGCGAAAACATCATGTACTACAGCGATCTGCGGGGGATACCGCGGCCGCTCGCCGACCAACGGCTGACAGTGCTGTCCGATCTGCTCGACATGACAGCATTGCTCGACCGTCGCACGGAAGGTTTCAGCACCGGCGAACGCATGAAGGTCGCGCTCGCGCGCGCACTGATCCACGACCCGCAGCACCTGGTGCTCGACGAACCGACCAGCGGGCTCGACGTGATGTCGACGCGCGCGTTGCGGCGCCTGCTCGCACACCTGCGGGCGCAGAACAAGTGCATCGTCGTGTCCTCGCACATCATGCCGGAGGTAGAACAGCTCGCCGACCGCATCGTGATCGTGTCCGGCGGCCGCAGCGTGGCCGCGGGCACCAGCTCCGAGCTGCGTAGACTCGCATCGGCGTCGACGCTCGAGGATGCCTTCGTCGCGCTCGCCTACGATCGCGCAGCGTCCGGAGCTGCTCAATGAAGGCCGCGGCGGTCGTCTTCGGCAAGGAACTGAAGGACGCGCTGCGCGACCGCCGTACGTGGATCGTCGTGCTGGTGAGCTCGCTGCTCGCCGGGCCCGTGTCGCTGCTGCTGATCGCGAGCTTCGTGTCGAGCGCCGAGGAAAGCGCGGCGCGGCGCGAGGTCATCGTCGCCAACCTTGCGGCCGCGCCGGCATTGGTCAACTTCCTCGAGCGCAACGGCGCGCAGGTGCGCGCCGCGCCTGAGGATTACCTCGAGCAACTGCGCTCCGGCGAACTGCAGAACGCGGTGATCGTGATACCGGATGACTTCGGCCGCCGGCTGGCCAGCGGCGAATCGATACGCCTCGATGTCGTCTTCGACGAAAGAGCGAGCCGTGCGCAGACGGCGGTGCGCACGACCATGGCGCTGCTGCAGGGCTTCAACCGTGAACTCGGGTCGCAGCGGCTGCTGGCGCGCGGCGTCGCGCCGCAGCTGCTGCAGCCGCTGCAGATCGAGGAGATCAATCTTGCCGGCAGCCGTGCACGCGGCGCGCAGCTGTTGTTCCTCGTGCCATGGCTGGCGCTGATAGGTGCGGTGGTCGGCGCGATCAGCGTTGCCATCGACGTCACTGCAGGCGAGCGCGAGCGCGGCTCGCTCGAGCCGCTGCTGATGAATCCGGTGTCGACACGGTCGATCGTTCTCGGAAAATGGGGCGTGGCGGCGACGTGTTCGGCGGCGGTGGTCGTGCTCACGCTCGCCGGATTCAGCGTGGCGATGCAGTTCGTGCGCAGCGAGAACCTCGCCGCGCTGATGCAGTTCGGCGCTCCCGAAGTGCTGCTGTTCCTGCTGCTGCTGCTGCCATTTTCGGCGATGGTGGCCGCGCTCAACATGCTGGCGGCCACCTACGGCCGCAGCCACAAGGAAGCTCAGACCTACGCGAGCTACATCACGATGGTGGTCAATTTCGTGCCGATCATCCCGCTGTTTTTGACGATCCGCGATGCGCCGTGGCAGCTGCTCGTTCCCGCGCTCGGGCAGCAGACGGTGCTGATGCGTGCGTTGCGCGGTGAAGCGGTGGGCATGGCCGACTTGGTCGTGCCGTCGGCCATCGCATTGGGGCTGACCGCGGCCGCGCTGGTGCTGCAGGCACGATTGCTGCGCAACGAGCGCATCGTGTTCTCCCGCTAATGCGGGTGTCAGCGCCGTTCGCGACGATCCACTCGGGGTCCTGCCAGGCCCAAACAGGCGATTTCGGCCGATTTCCGGCGCGTTCGGATGCGATAATTCCGCCCCGATGTCTGAGCCGCTCACAGCCACCGAGCCCCAGGTCGCACCGGGCACCCTGTCCATCCCGGTGCCGCAGACGATCGGGCGCTTCACGATCCTGAACGAGATCGGCCGGGGTTCGTACGGCGTTGTGTGGGCGGCCCACGATCCGGTCCTCGGCCGCGAGGTGGCGATCAAGATCATCCCGCTCGCGCGCGAGGCCCAGTTCCGCACTCAGATCGAGGCGAATTTCCTGCGCGAGGCCAAGTCGGCCGGGGCGATGAGCCACCCGAGCATCGTCACGATCTACGACGCGGGCAAGACCGACACGCTGGCCTACATCGCGATGGAGCGGTTGCACGGCCAGGACCTGCACGAATACCTGTCAGGCGCTAACCGCATGAGCCCGCGCCAGGCGGCCTCGATGATGATGAGGCTGGCCGACGCGATCCACTACGCCAACAAGCGCGGTCTGGTTCATCGCGACATCAAGCCGTCGAACATCTTTCTGTCGCGCGACCTCAAGCCCAAGTTGCTCGATTTCGGCACCGCATTGTCACCGGTACCGGCGGAAGACAAGGACAAGTCGACGCGTCACCTGGTCGGCACGCCGAACTACATGTCGCCCGAACAGGCCAAGGGCGAGACCGCTCGACGCGCGCAGCGACATCTTCTCGCTCGGCACGATTCTGTATGAACTGCTCACAGGGCGCCGCGCCTTCGATGGCCGCACGATCGACGAGACGCTCGAGCAGGTCGTCTCCGCGCACCCGCGCGCGGTCGACAAGATCCGCCCCGAGACACCGCCGCCGCTGGTGGCGATCGTGCGCAAGGCGATGGAACGCGACCCGGCGCAGCGCTACCAGAAGGCCGCGGACTTCCGCAATGCGCTGGCGGACTTCGTCGACGGCTCGCGTGCCACGGTGTCGGAAATCTCGGTCGCCGCGGGGCCGCCGCAGACCGACAATGGCGACCGGCGCATGCCGCTCAAGCTGCTGTTCGGCGCTCTCAGCGTCGTCGCGGCGGGGCTGCTCCTCTACCTTGCCCTGCGGCCGCAACCCGCACCGCTGCCGCCGCCAGTAATCGAGGCAGTGCCGCAACCCGTTTTGCCGGGCTCCGGTCGCCGAGGCGCCAGCCGAAAGTTCGACCGCCCCGGTCGACGAGGTCAAGCCCGTAGAGGCCCGGGCGTCGTTTCGCCGTCGCAACGAAAACGTCATCGCCGCCGTGCCTGTGCGGGACGGCAGCGTGAGCCTGGCGATCGCCCCGTGGGGCGAGGTGTATGTCGACGGTGCGTCACGCGGCGTCTCACCGCCGCTCACTCACCTTTCGCTGCCACCCGGTGCGCACACGATCGAGATCCGCAACAACACGTCGCCACCATTTTCGGTGCGGGTCGAGCTGAAATCAGGGGAATCGATCGCCTTGCAGCACCGGTTCTAGCCGACTCTGTGGTCGCGACATCTGACCGCCCGACGGAAGCGCCTGATTCCACCCCTTTTCCGACTTTCCGCCGGTTGAGTGCGCTGCGTTGATCCGCTAGCCTCGCACCGAAATCACTCGGACCGCAGACGCAGGCCGTGCGCGCGCCATTTTCCGCGCCTCCTGCCGACCGCAGGCTGATGCCCCACACCGCCGCCAAGCCGCACCCCGCGCCACCGAACGTCAAGATGGTCGGCCGCTATTCCGTGCTGCGGGAACTGCGGCGCGATCGCTACACCACCGTATATCTCGCGTTCGACCCGGTCCTCGCGCGCGAGCTCATCGTCAAGGCGGTGCAGCTGCACCCGTCGCAGGGTGGTGACCGCGCAGCGCACGAGCGGATAGAACAGGCCTTCATGCGCCAGGCCCAGGCGGCCGGACGGCTGCATCATCCGCACATCGTCACCGTTTTCGATGCCGGCCACGTCAACCGCATCGGTTACATCGCGCTTGAAAAGGTCGACGGCAAGCTGCTCGAGGAATTGCTGAACGAAGGCTACCGGCCGGGATTCCTGCAGGCTGCCGACATCGTCGCCCGCGTCGCCGATGCCGTGGAATTCGCGCATTCGAAAGCCGTTCCGCACGGGCATCTGTCGCCGTCGCGCATCTACCTGCAGGGGCCGGAGCGGACGCCGAAGGTCATGGGTTTCGGTGGCTGGATCGACAGCGGCATGACCGGCGACTTCGAACTGCAGGGCACCGACCGCATGCTGCCCTTCTTCGGCGACGAGCTCGCCGGCGAAGCGCGGCGCAAGGACGTGCGTGCGCTCGGTGCGCTGCTGTATCTGCTGCTTACCGGCTCCAGGCCGGAGGTGAAGACACTGCGGCCGCAGGGCAAGAAGACCGAAAGTCCGATCCTGCAGCTGCGCCCGACTGCACCGCTCGGTCTGGCCGAGATCGCCGAGCAGGCGCTCGAGCTCGGCGGCTCGCGGGTCTTCAGCACGGCGGCCCACGTCCGCAATGCGCTGACGACGTTTCTGTGGGGCAATCGAGGTGAGCTGCCGCTGCCGAATTCAGCGACGATCACCGGCATGCCCGCACGCATGGCAGTGGTGCCCAAGCCGGCCGCGACGATGACCGTCGCCACGCTCGCCACGCCGGTCGCCGCGCGTCCGATCGCCGATCGCCGCTCCTGGCGTACCCACGGCGTGGCCGCCGCCGTCGCACTCGTCGCGCTGGCGGCGCTCGCCGCCGTCTGGATGCGCGGCTCGGCCCTGGCCACACCGAACGTCGCGTCTGCGCCGCCGATGCCGCCGCGGCCGGCCGCCGTAGCGACAGCCGCAGCCCCGCCCGTTGTTTCCGCGATCGCAACAGCACCCGTATCCGCGGCGACGCCCGGCGAAACCGGCCCGGCGTCGGCGGCGCGCGTCGCTCAGCGCGATGCGACGGCGCGACCGGCGGTTGCAGCCGCGGCTCAAGGCATCGTCGCGCTCGCGGTCGCCCCGTGGGGCACGGTGTATGTCAACGGCGACGCACGCGGCACGACGCCGCCGTTGACGCAACTGATGCTGCCGGCCGGGCGGTATACGATCGAAATCCGCAACGGCGAACAGGCACCCTATGTGACACAGGTGGACGTCTCGCCGGAGCGCCCACAACAGATCCGCCATCGCTTCCAGTGAAGTCGCGCAGCCGTCCACCAGCATGGACAAGCGCTAGTGCGCTGGTCGCGGTCTCGCTCAGCGGCTGCGCGGCATTCGCACCGCCACCGCCGCCACCGCCGCCACCGCCGCCGATCAGCATCGCGCGCCTGTACGAACAGCCCGCCGAGCGAGCCTTCGTCAACGGACTGCGTTTCTACGAAGAGGGCCAGTACGAGCGCGCCGAGGCCCTGCTGAAGCGCGCGCTCGCCGACGGGCTGAAGAACAGCCACGACATCGCAGTCGCGCAGAAGCATCTCGCTTTCATCGCCTGCGCATACAACCGGCCGGGCGACTGCGAGCAGGCGTTCCGCGCGGCCTTCTCTGCCGACGCGGGCTTCAGGCTGACCGACGCCGAACTTGGTCATCCGCTCTGGGGTCCGGTGTACAAGCGCGTTGCCGCCGAGCAGCCGTCGAACCGAGCATCGCCGAAGTAGTCGATCGACGGTCTCGACGCAACGCGCGAGAGCCGGCGCATCCTGACCGGCTGGGCTCAGCGGCCCGGCGGAGTTCGCGCCGCAAGCGAAGAATCGGCGCGGCGCCGCGCTTCGACGGAGCGCAAGACCTCAGTCGGCCGCGGCCTGCGCCGATGCCGGCTTCGGGCGTCGCAGCCATCCGACGAGAGCGGCCATCGGCAAGGCCGATCGCGCACGGTACGCGCTGGTCCACAAACCGCCGTGGCAGGCGTTATCCATGAAGAGCTCGAACGGATGCACGAGCGGACGCGCCGGGTTCGCTGCCGTTTCCTCGGCGCGCAGATCGTGCACCCACAGCGCCGCCATGATGGCGGTCGTCGTTGCCGGCTCGAAGACCTCGATGCCGAACGTATCGGCGCCAGCGAAGCCGGCCGCGAACGCAGGGTTCTTGAGTACCGAAGCAGTGCTCGTCGACGGCGCGATGTTGAGGCAGACGCGATGTCCCGCCTCGCGCGCCAGCAGCGCACGCCACTGCTGCAGGCGCTTGGCCAGCGCGTAATTCGGGCCCTGCTCGACGATCAGACTGTCGATCAGGCCGTACGCGAATCCCTCCGCGGATTGCTCGACCCCGTCGACATTCGGATGGAACAGGCGATCGCCGGACGCCAGCCGCAATGGCGCCTGCCATGCGCGCTGCATCGCCGGCCGTTGCGCGAATGCTGCCTGCGCGCGTCGCGCGGTGTCCGCCGGCACGGCAAAGACGTCGGTCGGCGTGGCCATCCAGGCCATCGATGTGCGCGGATCGCGCGCGGCAGCGGCGCTCTGAACCATGTCCATCGCCAGCGACAGCCGGACATGGCGCTCGCCGTCCAGGTAGCCCAGCGCCGCAACGTCGAGCGGGCCGTTCTGGGCGCAGACCCACGCCGCCACCTGCGGTGTCTCGGTCAGCAGGTCGACGCCGGCCTCGGCCAGCCATGGCGCGCCGTCGCCCGGTGAAGCGGGCCGTCGCACCGGCGCCACGAGAATGCCGTTGCCGTCCGCGACGGTCGCAGCGATGCGTCGCCAGACGGGCTCGGCTGGAATATCCACCGCCACGATACGGGCGCGCCAGCGTGCGAGCCAGCGCAACGGTCCAGCCTCGCTCCCGGCACCGAGCAGCACCGTCGTGCGATCGGAGAGATCGAACCATTCGGGAGTCTTCAGGCAACGATGCAAGGCCGCCGCTGCGCTCGACTCGATGATTCCGCGCGCGAGCCAGTCGTCGATCTGTGCCGCCAGCGCCGACCCCTTCAGAGCGCTGCCGCGATACGGCACCTCCCACGCGGTCGGCCGCGCTGCGCCACGCCCGTGCAACGTTGCGGAGTGCAGCGGTGCCACGGTCGAGGCGAGTGCCTCGCGCAGCGAACAGGGGCCGGTCTCGCCCTCCCATTGCAGTGATTCCCACGCCGTTTCCAGACCGGCACGCGCGCTCGCGATCGCAGCTTGCGACGAGCGCATGCCGTCGGAAACAAGGCGACGAAAATGGTGCGGATAGGCATGTCGCCAGCGCCGCTCGCTGCGCGCGTCATCGGCGTGGCTGGCATCGACTGCGGCGAGCGCGGCTGCAACGATCCGCGTTCCCGCCTGCCGCGAGCTGGCACTTCCATCTGGCGCGCGCGGGAACGTGATGCCGTGGGCCGGACGCTCAGCTGCGATGCCTTCTGGACGGTGCGCGGTCATCGTTGACGTCCCCGCTGGCATGGCCGCGATCGCGACCATCGTCGCTGCGATTCAGCGGATGCGTTCATCCGCGAGCCCAGTATCGTAGCCCCGCGGCCGAAGGGCCGGCGAGCGCCGCCCTAGGCGGCTGGCGGATTGGCAGAAGCCCGCGAGTCGCTAGAAGCCGATGCGCGCCTTTTTGGCGGCGCGGTCCTCGACGATATCGTCGGGGCCGATCTCACTGCGGTTGCCGAGCCTGGCATTGCCGAACGCGGCGAGCAGCACGCGCCGCATTTCGCGCGGCTTCAACCGCGTGAGTCGATCGAGACTGTCGCCGTTCAGTGTCGGGGGAAATGCACGGCCCCACGAATGCTCGCGGCGCAGCTCGTCGTAGATGCTTTGCGCGATCCGGCGTGACCCGTCCAGATCCGGAGGTTCGATCACGTAGACGTTCATCCGGTTCAGGATCGGCTCTGGAATACTGCGCGCCTCGTTGGCCGTCGCGATCCACACCACGTCGGATGCGTCGATCGGAACCTCGGCGAACTCGTCGACGAAGTCGCACGCGGTGTCGTGCTCGAGCAGCGTGTACAGGCTGCCGAGCGGGTCATATTGGCTGTCACCGCTCACCTTGTCGATCTCGTCGACGACGATCACCGGATTGGCATAGTCACCGTTCACCAGCGCGTCGAACACCTTGCCAGGCTTGGAGTTCTTCCACTGCGCCGACGCCCCGGACAGGATCCAGCCGGCGGTCAGTGAGCTCATGCCGATGAAGTTGTAGCCGGTGCCGAGCAGCTTGGACAGCCGGCGTGCGAAGTGAGTCTTGCCGATGCCCGGGTCACCGAGCAGAAGAATCGGTTCGAGTTCGAGCGGATCGTCCGATGACAGACACAGTGCCAACTGCTTGCGGATGTCCTCGAGCGGCTCTTCGAAATTCGGCAGTTCCTGGATCAGGCCGTCGATATCGGGAAGCGCCGAGGGCTTGATGACGAAGCGCTGGCCGCCGGTGCGGATCATCCGCAGGTACGTCGCCCGCAAGGCTTCGTTGCCGCTATTGCCGAGTTCCTGCAGGTCCGACAGCGCCTCTTCGACGCGCGGGATCTCGTAGACGTCCTTGAACCCCGCGATCGAGATCGGTGGCGGCAAGGTGGCAGGCAGGCTCATCGGAACCTCCAGTCGGGGATCACGCTTCCTCCGTCACAGTTGTAGCGCGCTTCAATGATCGGTTGATCTCCCGATAAGCAAGTCCCTTGCCAGAAATTCTGAGGCTCCGCGGGGAAAACACCAAAGCACTCTCGCTGCGAGAGTGCTAATGCGCTGATCTAACCCGCTAATTCGAGTCGCGCTGCGGCAAATCAGGGTGCTGAGCGCAGGCCCTGCTCCGAAGCCCAGACGGCGGCCTCGACGCGCGAACGGAATCCGAGCTTCTTCAGCAGGTGCTTGACGTGCACCTTGACGGTGCCCTCGGTGATCAAAAGGTTGCGCGCGATCACCTTGTTGCTCTGTCCGCCGGCCACGCAGCGCAGAACCGCGAGTTCTCGATCGGTCAACGAGCGCAGGTCGCGTCGGGCTCCGCGGGCATCGTCGCGCAACGCTTCCGCGAGCGCCGCGGTCAATACGTCGCTGATGACTGTCTTGCCTTCGAGGGACCCACGGACCCGCTCGAGCAGTTCCTCGGGCTCGGTGTCCTTCAGCAGATAGCCATCGGCGCCCGCACGAATCGCCGCCATCAAGTCCTCCGGCGCGTCCGAGACGGTCAACATCACCACGCGCCGCGAAGGATCGACTTCCTTCAGTGCCGCGAGGATTTCGAGCCCGCCGCTGCCTTTGAGGTTGAGGTCGAGCAGCGTCAGGTCGGGCTCCTTCTCGTTGGCCAGCGCCACCGCGGTCGTGTAGTCGCCAGCCTCGCCGATCACCTCGAAGTCCGAAGCGAGCGCAAGGAGCTGGATCACTCCCTTGCGGAACAGCGGGTGATCGTCGACCACCAGAATCGTGTGTCGCGGCGCCGTCATGCCGTCGTACTCTCGCGCTGCTCGCGCGCAACCGGCTGCGCACCGGCAAACGCGGTCTGCGGATTGAATCGCAAACGCACCCGAGTTCCACTCGGCGGGCGCGACCCGATGTCGAGGGTGCCCCCAACCGTTGCCGCGCGATCGCGCATGATCGCGAGGCCAAAGTGCCCATGCGGTGAACGCGCCTCGCCGATGCCCACCCCGTCGTCGTCGACGCAGACTTCAATCGCATCGTCGACGCGCCGCAGTCGTACCCAGGCGCGCCGTGCATGGGCGTGATGTTCGATGTTGGTCAGCGCTTCGCGCACGACCTGTAGAACGTGCACCTGCTCATTGGCAGACAGGTCGGCTTTCAGCAGTTCATTGTCCAGAGTTGCACGCACACCGGAGCGCCGCTCGAATTCCGCCACGGCATCCTGCATGGCCCCTGTGACCCCTTGACCGCTCAGTCCGAGGCGGAACGTCGTCAGCAATTCGCGCAACTGTCGGTACGCGCCGGTCACGCCTTCACGCAACTCCGACAACACCGAGGCCGCCTGCGGTCCGCCGCCCTCTCGCGCGAGGATCGCGGACAGTCGGGCGATCTGGATCTTCGTATACGAGAGCGACTGCGCGAGAGAATCGTGCAGTTCGCGGGCAATGGCCGCGCGCTCCTCCAGGACGCCGAGGCGACGATGCTCCTCGCGTCGCTCAGCGGCGGCCAGTGCCGCACCGATGTGGCGGCCGAGCGTTTTGGCGAGTTCCATCTGCCAGACCTCGAGGCCCTTGCCTGGCGCCAGCACCAATGGCATCACGCCGTACCGGATTCCGCCGTCGACCAGGGGAATTCCGAGTACGCGCCGATCGCCGCCTTCTCCCGACTCGATGCGCCAGGTCACTTCGCCCTGCCCGGCGCACTGGTCGCAGTCGCGCTCCATGCAGCCCTTGACGAGCGGTTCATCACGAGCGAGCGGCAGGCCGCGGCTTGCGCCCGCGTGGATCGAGCAGATGACCCCGCTTTCGACACCCAATGCCTTGCGCACGGTCTCGAGAACTCGCGCCAGCGACTCTGCATCGAGCGGCTTCTCCGCGAGCGTCCGCGTCGTTTCGTACAGATGCGCCAGCGACCGGTTGCGCCGTTCGAGGTCACGGGTCTTCTCGGCCACCTGCCGTTCGAGCGAGCCGTACAAGCGCGCCAGGTCGTCGACCATGAAATTGAACGCCTGCGCCAGTTGGCCGATCTCATCCGGCCCGGTACTCCGAGCTCGGACACTGAAGTCGCCGGTGCGCACGCGCTTAGCCGTCTCGCCAAGGCGCGCGATCGGCCGGAAGACCTCTACGTTTAGGAGAAACAGCGTTGCAACGACCAACAGCAGCAGCATGAAGAAGCCGATCACCAGCACAAAGCGCAGCAGCTGGATGCGGCTCTCCAGGTCGGTCTCGATCTGCCGCACGAGAATGTCGACCTTGCCGACGAACGTTGGCACCACGGCAAGGAATTCCGCACTGTCGGCCTCGCTGTCGATCGCCCTGCGCGCCAGCGGCTTGATGCGCGATTCCCATTCGTCGACGATGCTCGAGTAGATCCGGTGCACGGGGTTGGCACCGTCGCGCGGGATGCCCGTCATCAGTGACGGGCTCTTCAGGCGCCGCTCGAATTCGACGATCGCCGCCTCGGCCGTCTCGTGCCGCTCCTCGGCGCTGCCGCGCCTATCGGCCACGCCGGTCGACAGCGCGTACGACTGCATGCGCAGCGAACCCGCGATGTTGATCGCGCTCGCCTTGCCGGTTGACTGCTCGGCAAACACCGTCGCCGCGACGATGATCGAAAGCGCGAGCAGTGCGACGACCGAAAGCACGCAGCCGACGCGCGTCAGCGTTGACCCGAACCAGAGTCGTCTAAGCCCCGCCAGCCTCGTTGGGTGCGCCATCGTCGCCGCAGAGTAGCCGTGCCCGGCGTTTTGCATCTGATCCTTGTCAACGCGCGCCGGTCGAATCGTGCCCCGATATGCCCGCTTTCGTGCCTCGCCCGAGAAGCCGTCCCTACCCACATGGGGGTAATGCAGGCTTCCTCCATGGGTGAAGCGGCGGCTCGCACTTGATTTCGGTCACGTGCCGGCACGCCTCCGCCTCTAGCTTGCATCCGGGAGAACCGGAGAGCCCGATGTCTGCACTAACGGCGCGGCCACGAGGGGTCGAAGCAAGCCTCAGAACCAGGCAATGGTCGGTCGCGATCATGAGCACTTTCGCGTTCACCGTCTGCTTCGCGATCTGGATGATGTTTGCCGTGATCGGCATTCCGATCAAGAAGATGCTCGATCTGAATGCGACGCAGTTCGGGCTGCTGACCGCCACCCCGGTGCTGACCGGTTCGCTGATCCGCGTTCCACTCGGGATGTGGACCGACAAGTTTGGCGGTCGCATCGTGTTCTTCGTGCTGATGATTGCGACCATCGTGCCGATCTGGCTGATCGGTTATGCGACGGAGTACTGGCACTTTCTGGTGCTGGGTCTGTTCGTCGGACTGGCCGGCGGTTCGTTCTCGGTCGGCACGCCGTACGTCGCGCGCTGGTTCGACCGCAAGCACCAGGGCTTCGCGATGGGCGTGTTCGGCGCCGGCAACTCGGGTGCGGCCGTGACGAAGTTCGTCGCGCCGGCACTGGTCGTCGCCTTCGGGTGGGCCATGGTTCCACAGGTGTACGCGGTCGCGATGCTGGTCACCGCCGTCGCGTTCTGGGTCTTCACCTACAGCGACCCGAAACACCTGATCCCGGGGCACATCACGTACCGGCGCCAGCTCGAGGCGCTGAACGACCCGGCCGTCTGGAAGTACTGCCAGTACTACTCGATCGTGTTCGGCGGCTACGTCGCGCTGTCGTTGTGGATGGTCATGTATTACGTCGGCGAGTTCGGCCTTGACATCCGCATCGCCGCGCTGCTGGCCGCATGCTTCTCGCTGCCGGGCGGCGTGCTGCGCGCCGTCGGCGGCTGGCTCGCGGACAAGTGGGGCGCGCACCGCGTGACCTGGTGGGTGATGTGGGTCAGCTGGATCTGCCTGTTCCTGCTGTCGTACCCCGCCACCAGCTACACCGTGCAGACCGTCAACGGGCCAGTGACCTTCACGCTGGCGCACAACATCTGGACGTTCACGTTCCTGATGGCGGTGCTCGGCGTGGCGTGGGCGTTCGGCAAGGCCAGCGTGTTCAAGTACATCGCCGACGACTATCCGACCAACATCGGAACGATCTCGGGAATCGTCGGCCTCGCCGGAGGCCTCGGCGGATTCGTGCTTCCGATCATGTTCGGCGCGCTGCTCGACCTGACCGGCGTGCGCTCGAGCGCCTTCATGCTGATGTACGGCGTCGTCTGGGTGTCGCTGATCTGGATGTATCGCACCGAGGTGCGTACGCGTGACGTCGTGCACAGCGAACCTTTGCCCGTCGCGGCCTGATCGCGCCGCGCTGAACGAGGAATCATCATGACTGCCGAAACGATTGCAGCCCCCAACAAGGGCCGCCTGCTGACGATCTGGACACCCGAGGACAAGCGCTTCTGGGAGCAGGAGGGCGAAGCGATCGCGCGCCTGAACCTGTGGATTTCGGTGCCGTGCCTGTTCCTGGCATTCGCAATCTGGCAGCTGTGGAGCGTCGTCGCGGTCAATCTCCCCGCGCTGGGATTCAAGTTCTCGCCGAATCAGCTGTTCTGGCTGGCCGCGCTTCCCGCGCTTTCCGGCGCGACCCTGCGCATTTTCTACTCGTTCATGGTGCCGATCGTTCGGCGGCCGGCGCTTCACTGCGCTGTCGACCGCGTCGCTGCTGATCCCCGCGATCGGAATCGGCATCGCGATCCAGGACAACACGCACGAGCTACGCGACGTTCTTCGTGCTCGCGTTGCTGTGCGGATTCGGCGGCGGCAATTTCTCGTCGAGCATGGCCAACATCAGTTTCTTCTTCCCGAAGGAACGCAAGGGCTCCGCGCTCGGCGTCAACGCCGGGCTGGGCAACCTCGGTGTCTCGGTCGTGCAGTTCCTGACGCCGCTGGTCGTCGCGGTCGGCGTGCTCGGCCCGCTCGCCGGCGACCCGCAGATCATCACGACGAAGCTGGGCCAGCAGCAGATCTGGGCGCAGAACGCCGCGTTGATTTGGGTGCCATGGATTGCGATCGCGTCAATTCTCGCGTGGATCTTCATGCACGACATCGCAAGCGCCAAGGCATCGTTCTCCGATCAGGCCGTCATCTTCCGGCGCCAGCACAACTGGATCATGTGCTGGCTGTACCTCGGAACCTTCGGCTCGTTCATCGGATTCGCGGCCGGATTCCCGCTGCTGATCAAGAGCCAGTTTCCGCACATCAACGCGCTGCAGTACGCCTGGCTCGGCCCGCTGATCGGCGCAGTCATCCGGCCGTTCGGCGGATGGCTCGCGGACAAGCTCGGCGGCGCACGCGTCACGTTCTGGGTCTTCGTCGTGATGGCGCTTGGTGTCGTCGGTGTGCTGTATTTCGTGCCGACCAGCGGGTCGGGCGGCAGTTTCGCGGGCTTCTTCGCGATGTTCCTGCTCCTGTTCCTCGCGACCGGCATCGGCAACGGCTCGACGTTCCGCATGATCCCGGTGATCTTCCTGACCGATCGCCAGCGCGCAGCCGCGGGCCGCGGCGCGCAGGCCGAGGAACAGGCGATCCGCGACGGCAACAAGGAAGCGGCTGCGGTGCTCGGCTTCTCCGGCGCAATCGGCGCGTATGGCGGCTTCTTCATCCCGAAGAGCTACGGCACATCGATCGAGCTGATGGGCGGCCCCGAAGGAGCGCTGTACGCATTCATCGTCTTCTACCTGTCGTGCGTGCATCACGACCTGGTGGTTCTACAGCCGGCGCAACGCGCCGATGCCCTGCTGATGCGCATGCGCACGAACCCACCGACTCTCGCCTGGAGCTGCAATCCATGAGCCATTTTCTCGATCGCCTGACGCACTTCACGCTGCCGAAGGAGTCGTTCGCCAACGGCTACGGCGTGGCCACCGGTGAAGACCGCACGTGGGAGGACGCCTACCGCAACCGCTGGGCGCACGACAAGATCGTGCGCTCGACGCACGGCGTGAACTGCACGGGTTCGTGCTCGTGGAAGATCTACGTCAAGGGCGGCATCGTCACCTGGGAGACGCAGCAGACCGACTACCCGCGCACCCGCGCCGATCTTCCGAACCACGAGCCGCGCGGCTGCGCGCGCGGCGCGTCGTACTCGTGGTACCTGTACAGCGCCAATCGACTGAAGTACCCGATGGTGCGCGGACGGCTGCTCGAGCGCTGGCGCGCCGCGCTGCAGGTCGCAAAGACGCCCGTCGATGCGTGGGCGAGCATCGTCGAGAACTCCGAGGCTCGACGCGACTACCAGAAGGTACGCGGCATGGGCGGTTTCGTGCGCTCGAGCTGGGAAGAGGTCAACCAGCTGATCGCCGCCGCCAACGTCTACACGATCAAGACGCACGGACCGGATCGCGTGATCGGCTTCTCGCCGATCCCGGCAATGAGCATGGTCAGCTATGCGGCCGGCAGCCGGTATCTGTCGCTGATCGGCGGCGTCTGCATGAGCTTCTACGACTGGTACTGCGACCTGCCGCCGGCTAGCCCGCAGATTTGGGGCGAGCAGACCGACGTGCCGGAATCGGCCGACTGGTACAACAGCACGTATTTGATCGCCTGGGGCAGCAATGTGCCGCAGACGCGCACTCCGGATGCGCACTTCTTCACCGAGGTGCGCTACAAGGGTGCGAAGACGGTTGCGATCACGCCCGACTACTCCGAGGTCGCGAAGCTCGCCGACCTGTGGGTGCATCCGAAGCAGGGAACCGACGCCGCGCTCGCGATGGCGATGGGCCACGTCGTGCTCAAGGAGTTCTACTTCAACAAGCGTTCCGCGTACTTCGACGACTATGTGCGCCGCTACACCGATCTGCCGCTGCTGCTGCGGCTCGAAGAAAAGACCCTCGCCGACGGCAGCAAGGTCGTGGCGCCGGGCCGCTACCTGCGAGCCAGCGACTTTGCCGATCGGCTCGGCCAGGATAACAACCCCGAATGGAAGACGGTCGCATTCGACGCGGCCGGTCAGGCAGTCGTCCCGAATGGTGCGATCGGTTTCCGCTGGGGCGCCGAGGGCCGCACCGATGCGGGCAAGTGGAACCTGGAGGCCAAGGAGGGACGCAAGAACGCCGAAGTGAAGCTCAGGCTTTCGCTGCTCGAAGATGGCGGCAAACACGAGGTGGTCGAAGTGGCGTTCCCCTACTTCGCCGGCGCAACGACGCCGCACTTTCCGAACAACACACAACAGGGCGAGCTGAACCGCGCGAAAGTTCCGGCCGTACGAATGCGGCTGGCCGATGGCACGGAGGCGCTGGTCGCCACCGTGTTCGACCTGCAGGTCGCGCAATACGGCATCGACCGCGGCCTCGGTAGCGGCGCGAAGGACTACGACGACAACGCGCCCTACACGCCGGCCTGGCAGGAGAAAATCACCGGCGTGCCGCGTGACCAGGTCATCACCGTGGCGCGCGAGTTCGCCGACAACGCCGATCGGACGCGCGGCCGCTCGATGATCATCATCGGCGCGGCGATGAACCACTGGTACCACTCCGACATGAACTACCGCGGAGTGATCAACCTGCTGATGCTGTGCGGCTGCGTCGGACAGTCGGGCGGCGGCTGGGCGCACTACGTCGGCCAGGAGAAGCTGCGCCCGCAGACCGGCTGGACCGCGCTTGCGTTCGCGCTCGACTGGATCCGCCCGCCGCGGCAGCAGAACTCGACCTCGTTTTTTTACGCGCATACCGACCAGTGGCGCTACGAAAAACTCGGCGTCGAAGAAATCCTTTCGCCGCTGGCGGACTCGAAAGCCTACGGCGGAAGCCTGATCGACTACAACGTGCGCGCCGAGCGCATGGGCTGGCTGCCCTCCGCGCCGCAGCTGAAGACCAACCCGCTGAAGGTGGTCAAGGACGCGCAGGCCGCGGGGCTCGACCCGAAGGACTACGTGGTCAAGGCGCTGAAGGACGGCAGCCTGCAGATGAGCTGCGAGGACCCGGACGCGCCGCAAAATTGGCCGCGCAATCTCTTCGTCTGGCGGTCCAACCTGCTCGGCTCGAGCGGAAAAGGCCACGAGTATTTCTGCAAGCACCTGCTCGGCACCGAAAGCGGCGTGCAGGGCAAGGACCTCGGCAGGGACGAAGCGAAGCCGACCGAGGTGAAATGGCACGAGCAGGCGCCGGAAGGCAAGCTCGACCTGCTGGTCACGCTCGACTTCCGCATGAGCACGACCTGCCTGTACAGCGACATCGTGCTGCCGACCGCAAGCTGGTACGAGAAGAACGACCTCAACACCAGCGACATGCACCCGTTCATCCATCCGCTGTCGGCAGCGGTCGACCCGGTCTGGCAATCGCGCAGCGACTGGGAGATCTACAAGGGCTTTGCCGAAGCGTTCAGCAAGGTCTGCGTCGGCCACCTCGGCGTCGAGAAGGAAGTGGTGCTGACGCCGCTGATGCACGACACGCCGGCCGAACTCGCGCAGCCGTTTGACGTCAAGGAGTGGAAAAAAGGCCAGTGCGATCTGCTGCCCGGCAAGACCGCGCCGCAGATCGCGGTCGTCGAGCGCGATTACCCCGCCGTCTTCAAGCGCTTCACGTCACTCGGCCCCCTGATGGCGAAAGTCGGCAACGGCGGCAAGGGTATCGGCTGGAACACGCAGACCGAGGTGCAGCAGCTCGGTGAGCTCAACGGCGTCGACGAGGATGGCCGCCCGCGCATCGTCAGCGACGTCGACGCCTGTGAAGTGATCCTGCAGCTGGCCCCGGAAACCAACGGCCACGTCGCGGTCAAGGCCTGGGAGGCGCTGTCGAAGGTCACCGGCCGCGAGCACGCGCACCTGGCGCTGCACCGCGAAGACGAGAAGATCCGCTACCGCGACGTGCTCGCGCAGCCGCGCAAGATCATCAGCTCGCCGACTTGGTCGGGGCTCGAGAGCGAAAAGGTCTCATACAACGCCGGCTACACCAACGTGCACGAACTGATCCCATGGCGGACGCTGACCGGGCGGCAGCAGTTCTACCAGGACCACCCGTGGATGATCGCGTTCGGCGAGGGGTTCTCGAGCTACCGGCCGCCGGTCGACCTGAAGGCGACATCGGGCATGCACAACATCAGGCCCAATGGCAACCCCGAGATCCTGCTGAACTTCATCACGCCGCACCAGAAGTGGGGGATCCATTCCACGTACGGCGACAACCTGATCATGCTGACGCTGAATCGCGGCGGTCCGGTCGTCTGGCTCAGCGAGACCGACGCGAAGGTCGCCGGCATCGAGGACAACGACTGGATCGAGCTGTTCAACGTCAACGGGGCGGTCGCCGCGCGTGCCGTCGTCAGCCAGCGCGTCATGCCAGGCATGACGATGATGTACCACTCGCAGGAGAAGACCATCAACACGCCGGGATCGGAGATCACCGGCGTGCGCGGCGGCATCCACAACTCGGTCACCCGCATCGTCACCAAGCCGACGCACATGATCGGCGGTTATGCGCAGCTCGCCTACGGGTTCAACTACTACGGGACGATCGGAACGAACCGCGACGAGTTCGTCGTCGTGCGCAAGATGAATAAGGTCGATTGGCTGGATACACCGCGCGACGACTATCTCGCGAAGGCCTATCAGTCGCAGGGCGAAAGCCCCTGACACCCGACCCCTCGAGGAGCCTGAAGATGAAAGTACGCGCACAGATCGCCATGGTGCTGAACCTCGACAAGTGCATCGGTTGTCACACCTGCAGCGTCACCTGCAAGAACGTGTGGACCAGCCGGCCGGGAATGGAATACGCGTGGTTCAACAACGTCGAGACCAAGCCCGGGATCGGCTACCCGAAGGAATGGGAGAACCAGGACAGGTGGAACGGCGGCTGGATCCGGAAGTCCGACGGCTCGATCGTCCCGCGCCAGGGCGGCAAGTGGCAGCTGCTGATGAAGATCTTCGCCAATCCGAACCTGCCGGAGATCGACGACTACTACGAACCGTTCACCTTCGACTACGACCACCTGCACTCGGCGCCCGAGATGAAGGCGGCGCCGACCGCGCGTCCGCGCAGCCTGATCACCGGCCAGCGGATGGAGAAGATCGAGTGGGGCCCGAACTGGGAGGAGATTCTCGGCGGCGAGTTCGCGAAGCGCAGCAAGGACCGCAACTTCGACGACATCCAGAAGGAGATCTACGGCCAGTTCGAGAACACCTTCATGATGTACCTGCCGCGGCTGTGCGAGCACTGCCTGAACCCGACCTGTGTCGCGAGCTGTCCTTCGGGCTCGATCTACAAGCGCGAGGAAGACGGCATCGTGCTGATCGACCAGGACAAGTGCCGCGGCTGGCGCATGTGCGTCTCGGGCTGTCCGTACAAGAAGATCTACTACAACTGGAAGAGCGGCAAGGCGGAAAAATGCATCTTCTGCTACCCGCGCATCGAGGCAGGCCAACCGACCGTGTGCTCGGAAACCTGCGTCGGCCGCATCCGCTACCTCGGCGTGCTGCTTTATGACGCCGACCGCATCGAGGAGGCGGCCAGCACCGAGCATGACACCAACCTCTATTCGGCGCAGCTCGGCATTTTCCTCGACCCGCACGATCCGCGCGTGATCGAGCAGGCGCACGCCGACGGCGTGCCGGACGCATGGCTCGCCGCCGCCAAGACCTCGACGGTCTACCGGATGGTGGTCGATTGGCGCGTCGCCCTGCCGCTGCACCCCGAGTACCGCACACTGCCAATGGTCTGGTACATCCCGCCGCTGTCGCCGGTGACCGCGCGTGCGCAGGCCGGCGAGATCGAAATGGCCGGTGAACTGCCGGACGTGCGCAGCCTGCGCATCCCGCTGAAGTACCTCGCGAACCTGCTGACCGCGGGAGACGAGGAACCGGTCGCGCGGGCGCTCGAACGCATGATGGCGATGCGGGTCTTCATGCGCAGCCGGCATGTCGACGGCGTCGACAAGCCTGAGGTGCTCGAGCGCGTCGGCCTGACGCGCGCCGAGGTGGAGGACATGTACCGCGTGATGGCGATCGCCAATTACGAGGACCGCTTCGTGATCCCGACCACGCACCGCGAATACGCGGAAAACGCATTCAACGTGCGCGGCGGCTGCGGATTCTCGTTCGGCAACGGCTGCAGCGAAGGCGTCAGCGAGACGAGCCTCTTCGGCAGCGAGAAGAAGCGGACGATCCCGATCAAGGCGACGGTGTAGCCATGAGTCTGCTGAACACCACCCCGCCGAAGATGCCACACACGCTGCGTGCGCTCGCCTGGCTGCTGCGTTACCCGGGCGCCGAACTGCGCTCGGTCATGCCCGCGCTGAAGCAGGCGTTGCATCACGAAGCCGCGCTCCGCAACGAACGGCTTGCCGAACTCGACGCACTGGCCGACCGGCTGTGCGCCGGCGGCCTACGCGTGGAGGCCGATTACGTCGAGTTGTTCGACCGTGGCCGCCGCACAGCGCTGCACGTGTTCGAGCACGTCCACGGCGACAGCCGCGATCGCGGCCAGGCAATGGTCGATCTCGTGCAGACCTACGAGCGCGCGGGCCTGCTGCTGGCGCCAGGCGAACTGCCCGACTACCTGCCGGTCGTGCTCGAGTTCGCGAGCACACAGCCACCGGCACAGGCGCGCGAATTCCTGCGCGAGACCTCCCACATCGTGCGCACGATCTTCAGTGCCTTGCTGGATGCTGGCAGCCCGTACGCCAGTGCGCTGGCTGCCGTGCTGGATCTCGCCGGCGAACGCGCCGAGATCGTCCCGCTCGCCGAAGAACCGGCGATTGACGAGAGCTGGGAAGAGCCGGCGGCGTTCGGCGGCTGCACCTCGAACGGCCAGTCCCGTCCGAACCAAGTTCAGCCCGTTCACTTCGTCCGCTCCGCGAAAGCAGCGCGGCACGCGACCTCCTGAGGAGAACGCATGGAGACCCTCAACGATTTCCTCTTCAACGTCTACCCGTACATCTGCCTGGCATTCTTTCTGATGGGCAGCTTGGCGCGCTTCGACCGCGACCAGTACACATGGAAGAGCGACTCGTCGCAGATGCTGCGCGCACGCCAGTTGCGCTGGGGCAGCAACCTGTTCCACGCAGGCATCCTGTTTCTGCTGTTCGGCCACACGGTCGGCCTGCTGACGCCGCACTGGCTCTACGGCTCGATCATCGGCGCGCCGGCCAAGCAAATGTTCGCGATTGTCTCGGGAGGTGTGGCCGGGCTGATCTGCTTCGTCGGCTTGACACTGCTGCTGCATCGGCGACTGTTCGATCCGCGCATCCGGCTCACCAGTCATCGCACCGATCTGGCGATTCTGATCATCCTATGGGTGCAGCTGGTGCTCGGCCTGATCACGCTGCCGGCGTCGTACGAACACCGCGCCAACGCCCATGCGATGCTGACCCTCTCGAGCTATCTGCAGGGAGTCGCGACCTTCAGGCCCGACGCCAGCCTGCTGACGGAAATTGGATGGCAGTTCAAGGTGCACATGGTGCTTGGCATGACGATCTTTCTGCTGTTTCCATTCAGCCGCCTGGTGCACGTGTGGAGTGGGCTCGCCACGCTCACATACCTGTTCAGGCCTTACCAGGTCGTGCGGTCACGCCGCCTGAACGTGCCCGCGGGACAAAACCTCCCGGGTAGGCTGCCGTGATGTCCGCCGGGGCGATGTCGAGCCTGCGCGCACCGGCCGTCGGCGGCATCCCGCTGGCCGCTCCGGACGAGACTCTTTCGGCCGCCGAATTGCGCAGCCGCGCGAACGTCGAGTTGCTGCGCCAAGCGGCGATCGTGGCCGGACTGCTCGCCGAGGACGACCCCGCGCCGACGCGCGGCGCGATCAGCGAAGCCGCGTCCGACGCCATCGAGGTGCTGCTCGACCGCGAACTCGTGCACCCGGTGCCCGACGAGGCGTCGTGCCGGCGCTACCACGCGGCTAATGCCGCCCGCTTCGCGATCGGCGAGCGGGTCCGCCTGCGCCATGTGCTGTTCGCGGTGACTCCCGGAGTCGACATCGACGCACTGCGCAAGCGGGCTGAAACCTGTCTGATCGATCTGCGCGCGAAGACGCGCGGCGAAGCCGACAGATTTCCGGCGGCAGCCGCGCAACTGTCGAACTGCCCGAGCGGCAAAGACGGTGGCGAGCTCGGTTGGCTGCATGCGGAAGACTGCGCACCCGAGTTCGCGCGCGAGATCTTCGGCCAGACCGACGTCGGAGTGCTGCCGCGGCTCGTGCGCAGCCGTTTTGGTCTCCATGTCGTCGAGGTCCTGGCCCGCGAACCTGGAGCGGTGCCGCAATACGAGTCGGTGCAATCGGCGGTTCGGCAGACGCTTGAACGCCAGGCGTACGCAACCGGGCTGCGGCAGTATCTTCAGCTGCTGGCCGGGCGTGCGCGGATCGAAGGCATCGATCTGGACGCTGCCAGCACGCCTCTGGTTCAGTAGTCCCGCAGCCGATGCCCGAGGAACTGCTCGAGCGTCTACGAGGGTTCCAGCGCGACGCGTTTCCGCAATACCGGCCTCGCTTGCAGCGGCTTGTCGACGACGGCCAGCCATGAGCTCGCGACCGACGATCCGCGTGATTCCCTCGGCTCCCGCCTCCGCCGCGCGCGGTCCGGAGCCGGCCCAGCGGCGCGCATTGACTGGCGCGCTGCTGCTCGCTCCGCACCGGCTGGCGTTCTTCGCGGGCGTTGTGATGTTGCTGCTCGTTTCAGCGTGGTGGACCTGGCAGCTCGTCGCGCCGCACTTCGGCGCACAGATCGTCACGCCGCTGCCGCTGACGCTGGTGCACGGACTCGCGTTCGCGTCTGGCTTCATGCCGCTCTTCATGTGTGGCTTCATGTTCACTGCCGGACCGCGCTGGCTCGATGTCGACGCACCGCCAGCGCGTGCGTTGCGGTGGCCGGTGCTGCTGCACGTCGCTGGGGTCGTACTGCTGATCGTCGGTGCCGCGACCCGCTCCGGCGTGACGGCGTTTGGCGCACTGCTGCTGGCGCTGTCCTGGAGCGTCGTCGGGGTTTCATTCGCGGCAATGCTGAAACGCAGCCGGGTACGCGACCAACTGCACGCACGCTGCGTCCTCGGCTTCTGGATCTTCGGCATCGCGTCCGCGCTGCTCGCCGCCGGTGCGCTGGCAGTGCAGGAGGTCGGGATCGCCGCGGTCGCCGTCAGTCTGATGGTCTTTGCATTTGTCGTACCGATTACGGTGACGGTCGCCCATCGGCTGTTGCCATTTTTCACTTCGAGTGCGGTCAGCGGGCTCGTGCCATGGCGGCCGAACTGGGTGCTGGGACTCCTGCTCGTGGGCGTACTGGTCTTCGGTGCGGTCCAGGTGCTGGCACGAGTCGGTCCGGCGGCGGACCGGTCGCTCGCCTGGCTGACGCTGGCGACAATGGCTCCCGCCGCCGCTGCGCTCACTGCGCTCTCAATTCAATGGGGTCTGACGCAGAGCCTGCTTGGTGTATCGCTGAGGTTGCTGGCGATGCTGCACCTCGCATTCCTCTGGATCCCGATCGCGCTGCTGCTCGCGGCGATCGACGCCGCACTGCTATTGGTGTGGGGCGACGCCGCGCCGCGCCTCGGGCTGATGCCTCTGCACGCGCTCACCGTTGGATTCCTCGGCAGCATGCTGTTCGCGATGGCGACCCGGGTCATCCGCGGCCATGGCGGACTCGCCGTGATTGCCGATCGGTACATCTGGGTGCTGTTTTGGGCGCTGCAGGCGACCGCACTGCTTCGCCTCGCGGCGCCGATTTATCCGGCGTTTTCCGCGCTAATGGCTTCGGCAGCGGCCGCCTGGTTTGCGGTGTGGGCCGCGTGGGCGGCGCGCATGCTGCCCGTACTGTGGCGGCCGCGAGCTGACGGTCGCCCCGGCTGATCGCGTGTTTGTCAGCCTGAAGGCGATCCACGTCGCCGCGGTGGTGATCTCAGGACTCGGGCTGGTATTGCGCTACGCACTCGTGCAGGCGAACGTGCCGGCGGTTCGGTGGCGCGGCTTTCGCGTGATTCCGCACGGAGTCGACACTGTGTTGCTCGCCAGCGCGATCGGGCTGCTGTTCGTCGGCCGCATCGATCCGCTGCACACGCCATGGCTTGCAGCGAAACTGACTGCCCTACCGCTGTACATCGTGGCCGGCGCACTGGCGCTGCGGGGTCCGGCTCGATACCGCACACTCGCGATCGTGTGCGCGGCGGTCGCATTTGGCTATATCGTTGCCGTGGCGATCACCAAGCACCCGCTCGGACCGTTTGCAGGAGTCAGCACATGAGCGCCTTTATCGAATTCCGCAGTCCGGATGCCGGATTCGACGAACCGATCGAGATGTGGCTGGCCTGTCACCAGCGCGTCCGTCGTTTCGCCGCACTACTGCAGCGACTGCGCGTGCACTTGCAGAGCGCCGGCGCCGACGAGGAGGCGCAGATGAGCGCGGCTTCGATTCGGCGCTACTTCAACGAGGCCGCACCGCGCCACCACGAGGACGAGGAGGTCGACATGTTCCCGCTGCTGCACGAGCGCTGCGGCAGCGACGACGGCGCCGTCATCGAGGTGCTCGAACGCGTTGAACGCGAACACCTCGACATGGCGGGTCTGTGGCGCGGCCTCGACGCGGCGCTGGCCCGCATTAGTGCGGGCACCGACGTCGCGCTCGATGAGGATGCAGTCGCGCAGTTCGCCGCGATGTACGACCGGCACATCGATGCCGAGGAGACCGTGCTGCTGCCTGCGCTGCGGCGTTTTCTGCGCGACGCCGACTGGACTGCGATCGGTCACAGCATGGCAGCGCGACGCGGCCTCAAGGACGAGGGCGCGTCCACTTCATAGTTCCTTGCATTAGGGGTCACGCGCAGGCCGCTATGCGCGCGCGTCGCCACTGGCATAGCGGCTCTCAGCCTGCCGACTGGCCCCGTGCGGTCCGGTCGCGACACCGCGAGCTTCAGCGCCGGCGGCGACTGTTCCGCCGAGGATGCCACCCAGCATG
Source organism: uncultured beta proteobacterium (assembly GCA_963707445.1). GTDB lineage: Bacteria > Pseudomonadota > Gammaproteobacteria > Burkholderiales > Burkholderiaceae_F > JALORV01. The sequence goes on from CAVPPW010000004.1 coordinate 108,133, forward strand.
CCGCGCGTGATTTCGCGCGCCAGCGACGAACCGACCGAGCGCGCCGCACTCTTGGCAGCGGCTTCGACCATCCCTTCGCGTTTGCCACCGCGCGGCCCCGTGGAGCCGAACAGGATGTCGCTCAGACTGTCCATGATGCCGCCGCCGGATGCGCCCGCCGCTGGCTTGTCCGCGGCCGGCTCGCCGCTCGGCAAGGTGGTGCCGCCTCCAGCGCGCGCCTTCAGTTTCTCGTAGGCGGATTCACGGTCGACCGCCTTCTCGTAGGTGCCGGCGACGACGGACCCGGTGACCAGCGCCTTGCGCTCCTCGGGCGTGATCGGCCCGATCTGCGAGCCGGGCGCGAGCATCCAGGCGCGTTCGGTCACACTGGGCGTGCCCTTCGCGTCGAGCAGCGACACCAGCGCTTCGCCGACGCCGAGTTCGGTGATCGCCTTGGCGGCATCGAGCTTCGGGTTCGGCCGCATCGTCTCGGCCACCGTCTTCACCGCCTTCTGGTCGCGCGGTGTGAAGGCGCGCAGCGCGTGCTGCACGCGGTTGCCGAGCTGACCCAGCACCTTTTCGGGAATATCGAGCGGATTCTGCGTGACGAAATAGACGCCGACGCCCTTCGAGCGGATCAGTCGCACGACCTGCTCGACCTTCTCGAGCAGCGCCGGAGGCGCTTCGGCAAAGAGCAGATGCGCCTCGTCGAAGAAGAACACCAGCTTCGGCTTGTCGCGGTCGCCGACTTCGGGCAGGTTTTCGAACAGTTCCGATAGCAGCCACAGCAGGAACGTTGCGTAGAGCCGCGGCGCGTTCATCAACTTGTCGGCAGCGAGCACGTTGACGACGCCCCGGCCTCCGGACGTCTGCATCAGGTCATCGATGTTCAGCATCGGCTCGCCGAAGAAGCGGTCGCCGCCCTGCTCCTCGATCTGCAGCAAGCCGCGCTGGATCGCGCCGATCGACGCCGACGAGACATTGCCGTACTCGTTCTTGATCTTGGCCGCGTTGTCACCGACGAACTGCACCATCGCACGCAGGTCTTTCAGGTCAAGCAGCAGCAGGCCATTGTCGTCGGCCACCTTGAAGACGATCGCCAGCACGCCCTCCTGCGTCTCGTTGAGGCCGAGCAGGCGCGCGAGCAGCAGCGGTCCCATGTCGGAGACAGTGGCGCGCACCGGATGGCCCTGCTCGCCCCAGACGTCCCACAGCGTCACTGGCGAGGCGCCCCACTCGGGCTCAGGCAGGCCGTGCTCCTGCAGCCGCGCCTTCAGTTTGTCCGTCGGCGCGCCGGCCTTCGAGATCCCGGTCAGATCGCCCTTGATATCCGCCATGAATACCGGCACGCCAATGCGCGAGAAGCTTTCCGCAAGCTTCTGCAGGCTGACCGTCTTGCCGGTCCCGGTGGCGCCGGTTATGCAGCCGTGCCGGTTCGCCAACGCCGGCAGCAGTCCCAGTTCCATGTCACCCGACTTCGCGATGATCAGCGGCTCGCTCATGATTCCCCCTTGCGATGCGGCGCAGTCTAGCCAATCGAACAGCGGTGCGAGGCCGCCCCGTTTGCCTCCGCTAGACTGCGTGTCTTTCCAGGCTACGCAGATCGACGCACCATGGCCGGTCACTCCAAATGGGCCAACATCCAGCACCGCAAGAACCGGCAGGACGCCAAGCGCGGATCGCTGTGGACCAAGATCATCCGCGAGGTGACGGTGGCAGCGCGCGACGCCGGGTCCGGACCCGGCAATGAATCCGCGCCTGCGGCTCGCCCTCGACAAGGCGCGGCTCGGCAACGTGCCGAAGGACAAGCTCACTAGCGCGATTCAGCGCGGTGCCGGCAAGCTCGAGGGCGCCAGTTACGAGGAAATCCGCTACGAGGGCTACGGGATCGGCGGGGCCGCGCTGATGATCGACTGCATGACCGACAATCGGACACGCACGGTGGCCGAAGTCCGGCATGCGCTGAGCAAGCACGGCGGTAACCTCGGCACCGACGGATCGGTGGCATTCAACTTCAAGCACTGCGGACAGTTCGTCTTCGCCCCCGGCACTTCGGAGGAAAAGGTGATGGAGGCCGCGCTGGACGCCGGCGCGGAGGATGTCGTCAGCAACGAGGACGGCACGCTCGAGGTCATCACCGCACCGGGCGATTTCGAGGCGGTACGCGAGGCGCTCGAGAAGGCCGCGCTCAAGCCCGAGCTGGCCGAGGTCACGATGAAGCCGCTGGTCGAGACCGTGCTGATCGGCGAAGACGCACAGAAGATGCAGAAGCTGATCGACGTACTCGACGATCTCGACGACGTGCAGCAGGTCTACACCACGGCGGCGCTCGCGGAATGAAACGGCAGGCGGCGCGATGAAGGTGCTGGTCGTCGGCGGCGGCGGGCGCGAACACGCGCTGGCGTGGCGGCTGGCGCAGTCGCCGCGCGTCCAGCGCGTCTATGTCGCGCCCGGCAACGGCGGCACGGCGGTCGACCGCCATCTGAAGAATGTCGCGCACGACGGGCATGAAGCGCTGGCCGACCTCGTCCAGTCCGAAGGCATCGGACTGACCGTCGTCGGCCCCGAGGCGCCGCTGGCGAGCGGACTCGTCGACGTGTTCCGCGCTCGCGGACTGCGCGTGTTCGGCCCGACGCGCGCCGCTGCGCAACTGGAGAGCTCGAAGGACTTCGCCAAGGCGTTCATGCGCCGACACGGTATCCCGACGGCGGAATACCGCACCTTCACCGACGCTGCGGAAGCGCGCGCATACGTTCGCCAGCATGGCGCGCCGGTGGTCGTCAAAGCCGACGGGCTGGCCGCCGGCAAGGGTGTCGTCGTTGCCGCAACCATCGCTGAGGCGGAAGCGGCGATCGAGTCGATGCTCGTCGCCAACTCGCTCGGCGCCAGTGGCGCCCGAGTGGTGGTGGAGGACTTTCTCGAAGGCGAGGAAGCGAGCTTCATCGTGCTGAGTGACGGGCAGCATGCGCTGGCGCTGGCGACGAGCCAGGATCACAAGCGCCTGCTCGACGGCGACCTCGGTCCGAATACCGGTGGCATGGGCGCGTATTCGCCGGCACCGGTCGTGACGCCGACGATCCATGCGCGCGTGCTCCGCGAAATCATCCAGCCGACGATCAACGGCATGGCCGCCGACGGTATCCCCTACACCGGCTTTCTCTATGCGGGCCTGATGATCGATCCGCACGGCGTTCCGCGCACGCTCGAGTTCAACTGCCGGATGGGCGATCCGGAAACGCAGCCGATCATGGCGCGCCTGAAGTCCGACCTGGTGTCTCTGCTGGAGGCCGCGGTCGACGGCCGGCTCGACCAGGTCGAAGCCGAATGGGACCGCCGTACCGCGCTCGGCGTCGTCGTGGCGGCGGCCGGCTATCCCGAAGCTCCGCGCCGGGGCGATGTGATCTCACGACTGCCCGAGAGCCGCGACGACTGCATCGTCTTCCACGCCGGCACGACCTTCGCCGGCGATACGCTCGTCACGAACGGCGGCCGCGTGCTCTGCATCACGGCGCTCGGCGACACAGTGCGCGCGGCGCAGCGGGCGGCCTATGAAGCCGTCGAGCAGGTGCGGTTCGACGGCATGCAGTTCCGTCGCGACATCGGCCACCGCGCGCTTAGGCCGCGCACGCTGTAGTCCATCAGACCTACCGCGGCCGGGGCGTGCCACCGCCGCGGCTTTCGGCCACAATGCGCGACCGCTCGCAGGGCCCGACCAAAACGACATCACAGTCGACGGCCCGAGCACCTCTTCCTGATGACCGAATGACGAATCCACCCTATTCCGTCGAGCAGCACGTTGCGCTTCGCCGCGTCACTTCCATCGCGGCGGCGCCCGACGGCACCTGGCTGGCTGTCGCCGTGCAGCGAGTCGATCGAGAGGGCGTCAAGTACGTCTCGGATCTCTGGCGAGTCCCGACCGACGGCAGCGCGGCGACGCAACTGACGCGCGGCGACAGCAAGGACACGTCCCCTTGCTTCCGCCATGACGGCGCGCTCGGCTTCCTGTCGAACCGACAGCCGAACGAGATCAAGCCCGACGACGAGACCGAAAAACGGATGCAGGTCTGGATCCTGCCGGCCGCGGGCGGCGAGCCGCAGCAACTGACCGACGAGCCGCTCGGCGTCGAGGCGTTCCGGTTCGCCAGGGCAGCGCCCGCGCTCGTGCTGCTGGCGCCCGTACTGCAGGACGTGCAGCACGACGAGCAGCGCGAGACTGCCGTCGAGCGACGCAAGAAGCAGACGAGCGCGCGTCACTTCACGCAGCAGCCGGTGCGGCACTGGGATCACTGGCTGCACCAGAACGACAACATGGCGAATACTCATCTGATCGCGTATGCGGCAGATGGCAGCGGGCGCGTCGACCTCACGCCCGAAGCACGCGGTGAGTTGTCGATCGAGCCGGCGCTGGACATCTCGGCCGATGGCCGCCGGGTCGTGGTCACCTGGCAAACGACCGGCACCGATCGCGAGCTCGACACCGCGATCCGCCTGATCGACATTGCGACCGGTGCCGCGCGCACCCTCGGAGCCGCGAACAACACCAACAATGAGACCCCGCTGCTGTCTCCCGACGGGGCAACATTGGCCGTCGTCCGTTCGACGCGCTCGCCGACTCAGGCACCGCGCCCGACGCTGACGCTGATCGATGTCGCGAACGGCTCGATGCGCGAGTGCGCCCTGGCGTTCGACGCGTGGCCGCATCCGTGCGACTGGACCGCTGACGGTAAGCAGCTCATCTTCATCGCCGACGTCGGCGGCCATGTGCCGGTGTTCTGCCTCGACATCGGCCGCGATACCGTCGAGCGCATCACCGCCGCGCGCAGTGCCGGCTCGCACAGCGATGTCTGTGTTCTGAAGGACGGGCGCATCGCCGGAATACGCTCGACGCTGCGCGAGGCACCGGAGGCATTCGCCGCCACGCTCAAGCCGGGCTCGCCGCCCCAGGTGCTCGCGCCGCTGTCCGGTTTCAAATTCGCGGAATGGGCCGAGGTCGAGCACTGCAGCACCACGTCTACCGACGGCACGCCGATCCAGTACTTCGTGACCCGCCCGGCGCGGGTGCAGGGCAAGCTGCCGGTCCTGCTGTGGATCCATGGCGGTCCGATCGGCATGACGGCCGACGGCTGGCACTGGCGCTGGAATCCGCTGCTCGCAGTGGCGGCCGGCTACGCAGTCGTGCAGCCGAATCCGCGCGGATCCACCGGATTCGGCCAGGACTTCGTCCAGGGCATCTGGGGCAACGTCTGGGGCAAGCAGTGCTATGAAGACCTGATGGCCGTGACCGACGCGATCGAACGGCGACCCGACATCGACGCGACCCGCATCATGGCGATGGGCGGCAGCTTCGGCGGCTACATGACCAACTGGATCGGCACGCAGACGCGCCGCTTCAAGTGCCTGATCACGCACGCCTGCGTCACGACGATGGCGCAGTTCACCGGCACGACCGATCATCCGGCCTGGTGTTACCTTGAAATGGGTGGCGAGGATCCATACGCCGATCCGGCGAAGTTCGACCGCTACGCGCCGATCCGCCACATCAAGCAGTGGAAGACCCCGGCGCTGATCATCCACGGCGACCTCGACTATCGTTGCCCGATCAGCGAAGGGCTCAATCTGTTCGAAGCGCTGCAGTATCACGGCGTGCCGAGCGAACTGCTGGTCTTCCCCGACGAGAACCACTGGATCCTGAAGCCGCGCAATATCGTCGCGTGGTACGACACCGTGCTCGCCTTCGTCGGGCGGCACCTGAAGGCGGAATGAGCGCACCCTCGACGTTCGCCGGCGAGTTCATCGACTCGCAGGCCGTTCGCGAATATCTACTGAGCCTGCAGCAGCGCATCGTCGGCACGTTCGAGCAGCTGGAGGGCCAGCCGTTCCGCGCCGACGCGTGGGAAAAGCCCCCGGGCTCTGCCCTCGGCGGCGGCGGGCTGACGCGCATCCTCGAAGACGGCGCTCTGCTCGAGCGCGGCGGCGTCGGCTTTTCGCATGTCGTCGGCACCCAGCTGCCGCCTTCGGCTTCCGCGCAGCGGCCCGAAATCGCCGGCCGTGGCTTCGAGGCGATGGGCGTATCGCTGGTGTTCCATCCGCGCAATCCCTATGTGCCGACCGTTCACATGAACGTGCGGTTCTTCATCGCGAAAAAGGACGGCGAGCCTGACGTCTACTGGTTCGGCGGCGGCATGGACCTGACGCCGTATTACGCGACCGAAGAAGACGCCCGTCACTTCCACACGACCTGCAAGAACGCGCTCGCGCCATTCGGCGAGGACAAGCACCCGCGCTTCAAGAAATGGTGCGACGAGTATTTCTTCCTCAAGCATCGCAACGAGCCGCGCGGTATCGGCGGCGTGTTCTTCGACGATTTCAACGAGCTCGGCTTCGACCGGAGCTTCGCGATGATGCGTGCCGTCGGCGACGCGTTCCTCGACGCCTACCTGCCGATCGTCGAGCGGAACCGGCAGCGCGAGTTCGGTCCGCGCGAACGCGATTTCCAGGCCTATCGGCGCGGTCGATACGTCGAATTCAACCTCGTGTACGACCGCGGCACGCTATTCGGTCTGCAGTCCGGCGGCCGCACCGAGTCGATCCTGATGTCGCTTCCGCCGGTCGTGCACTGGAAGTACGACTGGCAGCCGCAACCGGGCAGCGCCGAGGCGCGGCTTTACACCGACTTTCTGCGGCCGCGCGACTGGGCCTGACTGTCGCTGTGATGGAACCGATCGGCCTGCTCGGCGGCAGCTTCGACCCGATCCACGTCGGTCATCTGCAGCTCGCGCGAGATGCGCTCGCCAATCTGCCGATTGCCGAGGTGCACCTGGTGCCGGCGGCGCAGCCGTGGCAGAAGGAGGCGCTGACCGCGGCCGAGCACCGCGTGCAGATGATCCGGCTGGCCATCGACAACGAGCTGCCGTTCACGCGCCGTCGCATGATCCTCGACCTGGCCGAGATCGAGCGCGGCGGACCGACCTATACCGTCGACACGCTGCGCGAGCAGCGTGCTCTGCTCGGACCCGCTGTGCCGCTGGTGCTGATCATGGGCGCTGACCAGTTCGAGCGCTTCGACACCTGGCGCGAGTGGGAGCACATCTGCGAACTCGCGCATATCGCGGTGGCGCGGCGCGCAGCCGCCGCAAAGAAGCTGCGCCCCGAAGTGAAGAAGCTGCGCGACGCGCGCTATCTGAAGTACCCGGGTGATCTCGTCAAGAGCCCGGCCGGCCACATCGTCGACCTCGCGATGACGCCGGTCGACGCTTCAGCGACCGAGGTGCGCCGCTTGCTTGCGCAGGTACGCACCCCCGAAGACGAAGCGCGCCTGGCAGCGACGATCCCGCCCCCGGTACTCGACTATATTCGCGCGCATCACCTCTACGCCGGGCCGCATGGACATTAGGAAGCTGCAGCGCGTCATCGTCGATGCGCTCGAGGACGTCAAGGGTCAGGACATTCAGGTCTTCAACACGACGGCGCTGTCGGACATGTTCGATCGCGTCGTCATCGCGAGCGGTACGTCGAACCGGCAGACCCGCGCTCTGGCGTCCTCGGTCGCCGAGAAGGTAAAGGCAGCCGGCGGCAGCGTCGTCAGCATGGAAGGCGAGGACAGCGGCGAATGGGTGCTTGTGGATTGCGTCGATGCGGTCGTGCACATCCTGCAGCCGGCAATCCGCGACTACTACAACCTCGAAGAGATTTGGGGTGGCAAATCCGTGCGACTCAAGTCTGCAGCCCACGCGTCGATAGCGGGTAAGACGACCCGGCGAAAAGCGCCGGCGCGCAGGGCCCGTTGAGCCGAGCCGTCCGGCGCGGCGAGCGCGGATGAGGATCGTGATCCTCGCGATAGGCCAGCGGCAGCCCGCCTGGGTCGACGCTGCCGTCAACGACTATCTGAACCGCTTTCCGGCGGACTTCAGGGTGGAGCTGAGGGAATTGAAGGCCGAGCCCCGGACCGGGCGTGCCGAGGAAGCCGAACGCTGCCGCAGCGCAGAAGGCGAGCGCCTGCGCGCCGCGCTGCCCGCGGGCTGCACACTTGTCGCGCTCGATGAGCGCGGCAAGGACTGGACCACCGATCAGCTTGCGGATCAACTCGGTCGCTGGCGTGATGCCAGCGAGCCGGTCGCCTTTGCGATCGGCGGCCCCGACGGCCTCGATGACCGCATCAAGCGCGCTGCACGGCTGCAACTGCGACTGTCGAGCCTGACGCTGCCGCATGCGCTGGCTCGGGTGCTGCTCGCCGAGCAGCTGTACCGCGCCTGGTCGATCCTGGCGCGTCATCCCTACCATCGCGCCTGATGAACTCGGGTTCGACCATTTATCTTGCTTCGCGCAGCCCGCGCCGACGCGAACTATTGAAGCAGATCGGCGTCAAGTTCGATCCGCTGCTGCTGCGCCTCGCCTCAGCGCGCGGAGGCCCGGATGTCGACGAGGGCCAGCACAGCGGGGAAACGCCAGCCGACTACGTCGAGCGCACGGCGCGCGAAAAGGCGGCCTTCGGGCTCAAGGCGCTGAGCATGCGCTCGATGGTCTTTCGCCCGGTGCTTGCTGCCGATACGATCGTTATCGTGGACGGCGAAATACTGGCGAAGCCGGCCAACGCGGACGAGGCCGCCGCCTTCATGCGCCGGCTCGCCGGCCGCAGCCACGAGGTGCGCACCGCGATCGCGCTGGCGATCCAGGGTCCGGTGCTTGTCGGCGGTGTCCGTGTCCACGGTCAGCTTTCGCGCGCTGGACGACGTCGAGATCAAGCGCTACTGCGCGACACCCGAACCCTACGACAAGGCTGGCGGCTACGGCATCCAGGGCCTCGCCGCGATCTTCATCGAGCGCATCGAAGGCAGCTATACCGGCGTAATGGGTCTGCCGCTCTTCGAGACTGCGCAGCTTCTGGCGAAGGCGGGAATCCGAGTCTTGTAGCGTCGCGAATGTACGCGATCGGCTGCGCCGATGCACGTGCACTCGCTCCGGGTACGCGCACTACGTGCGCGCTCACCCTGATTCAGTCGGCTGCGCTCCGGAGCGGCCGCGCGCTCCGCCGATCTTCAACAGCACGGCACCCACCCTGCCCTCCCGCCAAGCGGGAGGGATTGGCACTCCTCCCGCACCCTCCTCGCCCGGCGAGGAGGGCAAGGCAGTCCTGGCACTGCGAGGTGCAACGCGGGGAGGAGTGCGCGCTGTTGTACTTCGGCGGAGCGCGCGGCCGCTCCGGAGCGCAGCCGACTAATTAGTGTTTGCGGTTCTCGCCGCGCGAGAACCGTGCCGGAGAGAGTGCACGTGCAAGGCCGGGCGACGCCCGGCCTTGCGTACACTCGCGACGCAAATGGAAGACATTCTCATCAACATCACCCCGCAGGAGACGCGGGTCGCGGTGCTCAATGCGGGCGTCGTGCAGGAGCTGCAGATCGAGCGCAGCGCGACGCGCGGGCTCGTCGGCAACATCTTTCTCGGCCGCGTCGCACGCGTGCTGCCGGGCATGCAGTCGGCTTTCGTCGACATCGGGCTCGAGCGCGCGGCGTTCCTGCACGTGGCCGACATCTGGGAGTACCGTCAGTTCACGCAGGACAAGCCGCCGCCGATCGAGCGCCTGATCCACGAGGGCGACACGGTGCTGGTGCAGGTCGTCAAGGATCCGATCGGCAGCAAGGGCGCGCGGCTGTCGACGCAGGTGAGCCTGGCCGGCCGCATGCTCGTCTACCTGCCGCAGGATCCGCACATCGGCATTTCGCAACGCATCGAGGACGAGGCCGAACGCACGCAGCTGCGCGACACGCTGAAGCGGCTGGTGCCGCCCGACGAGAAGGGCGGCTACATCATCCGCACCAGCGCCGAGGACGCGAGCGAACAGGACCTGACGAGCGACCTCGACTACCTGCGCGTTCTCTGGGGCCGCATTCTCGAGCGCCGCGCGCAGTCGGCGGCGCCGTCGCTGCTGTACCAGGAACTGTCGCTGGCGCAGCGCGTGCTGCGCGACATTGCGACCGAGGAGACGACGACGATCCAGGTCGATTCGCGCGAGAACTTCGTCAAGCTGCAGCAGTTCGCTTCGCAGTTCGTTCCACGCGTCGCCGGCAAGCTCGCGCACTACACCGGCGAGCGGCCGCTGTTCGACCTGTACTCGATCGACGCCGAGATCGAGCGTGCGCTCGGCCGGCGCGTCGAGCTGAAGTCGGGCGGGTATCTGATCATCGACCAGACCGAGGCGATGACGACGATCGATGTCAACACCGGCGGCTACGTCGGCACGCGCAGCTTCGACGACACCATTTATAAGACCAATCTCGAAGCCGCCCAGGCGATCGCGCGGCAGCTGCGGCTGCGCAACCTCGGCGGCATCATCATCGTCGACTTCATCGACATGATGAACGTCGAGCACCGCGACGCGGTGCTCGCGGAATTCAAGAAGGCGCTGGCGCGCGACCGCACGCGGATGACGGTCAGCGGCTTCACACAGCTCGGGCTGGTCGAGATGACGCGCAAGCGCACGCGCGAGTCGCTCGCGCACGTGCTGTGCGAGCCCTGTCCGACCTGCGAAGGACGCGGCGAGGTGAAGACCGCACGCACCATCTGCTTCGAGATCCTGCGCGAAATCCTGCGCGAGGCGCGCCAGTTCGACGAGACGCGCGAGTTCCGCATCCTTGCGTCACAGAACGTGATCGACCTGTTCCTCGAGGAGGAATCGCAGGCGCTGGCGATGCTCTCGGACTTCATCGGCAAGCCGGTGTCAATGCAGGTCGAGTCGATCTACCACCAGGAGCAGTACGACATCGTGCTGATGTGACGTGCTAGGGCTGCTGTCCGGACGAGACCGGGAAGCCAGCCTCACGCCATGCCTGGATGCCGCCATCGAGCGCGACCGCGCGCTGGTATCCCATCGTCCGCAGCGTCGCCGTCGCCAGCGTCGAGATCCGACCGAGCTCGCAGTACACGAGGATCCGGCGCGTCGGATCGGGCAGGTCCTGGTTGACCCGCAGCTCGAGCTGTCCGCGCGGCAGCAGCACGCGCGCCCGGGATGTGGCGCCGGCTCGTAAGCGTCCCGCTCGCGCACGTCCAGCACCAGCAGGTCGCGCGCCGGCATCCTGTGTGCGCGACCTCAGTTCGGCGAGCGACATGAACGGCACCTGTGCCGCCGCCTCGGACAGCATCTGCGCGACCGTCTTGCCGCCGCTCATGTTGGTGCGCAGCGCCTCGGTCAGGTGCGTCGGCATGCTCGAGGTTCAGGCTGCCCATCATCTCGACGAAGGCGCTCCGGTCGCGCACCTGCAGGCGCGGGTTGCCGGCGATCTCCTGCTCGATCGTCGAGTGGCTGCGGCCCTTGTAGTCGTGCGCCGGATAGACCTTCAGCGCAGGATCGAGCCTCAGCACGCGGTCGAACAGGCTGTCGTAGAGCGCATCCGGGTCGCCGCTCGGCAGGTCGGTGCGGCCGGTGCCGCCGATCAGCAGCGTGTCGCCGGTGAACAGTCGGTCCTCGACGCTCAGGCACATCGAGTCGCGCGTGTGCCCGGGCGTGTGCATGACCGCGAGCCGCAGCTTTCCGACGGCGAGCATCTCGCCGTCGTCGAGCGCAGGTCGACGAACGGCGCCGGGCTCAGTCGATGCATCACGACCGGCACGTCGAGGCGATGCGCGAGCTGCTGCGTCGCGGAGAAGTGATCGGCGTGCGTGTGCGTATCGATCAGGTAGTGGATGCGCAGGCCCTCGCGCGCCGTCAGCGCCAGGTAGCGGTCGATCAGGCTGATCTCGGGATCGATCAGCGCCGCGGCGCAGGTTTCTGCGCAGCCGACGAGGTACGACCGGCAGCCGCCGGCGCTCAATTGCTCGAAGATCATCTACGCCCTCGCCACTCGGGAACTGCCGGAGCCAAGCCGCCGGCGAAGCGATTTGAACACAGCGGATCAGCCCGTGGCGATTCGTTGCCGTGCGATGGCCCGCCGCTCGGATGCCAGCGGTTGACCGCAGTCTCGGTGCGACGGACGATCGATCAGGTGCGGTGGATCTTCAGCCGGTTGTCGCCGTCGTCTACTTCCTCGAGCACGACATCGAACTGCCAGAGTTCCTTGATGTAGCCGAGGACTTCGGTCACGGTGTCGGCATCGAGCAGCCGGCCGCGTTCGACGCGGTGCTGCAGCAGGAGTGCGCGGTCGCCGTCGGCCGAAAAGCGCGTGACTGCGAGCGGCGGCGATGTGCACTTCGGGACGGTACTGCGCGGCGAGCGTCTGCCGCAGCCGCGCGTAGCCCTGCTCGTTGTGGATCACACGCACGGCGTACTTGCTGCGGTCGTTCTCCTCGTCGGCCAGCACGAACAGCCGCAGGTCGCGCATGACCTTCGGCGACAGGTACTGCTCGATCAGGCTTTCGTCCTTGAAATTGGCCATCGCAAAGTGCACGGCCTCGACCCAGTCGGTCGCCGCCAGCCGCGGGAACCATTCGCGGTCCTCGCTCCGTCGGCTGTTCGCAGATCCGACGGATATCGCGGAAGATCGAGAACCCGAGCGCGTACGGATTGATGCCGCGGAAGTGCTCGGCATCGAAGGATGGCTGGGTGACGACATCGCTGTGATTGGAAAGCCACTCCAGCATGAAGCCGTCGTCGACCTGCCCCATGGTCGTACAACTCGTGCAGCAGCGTGTAGTGCCAGAAGGTGGCGGCGCCCTCGTTGGCGACGCGGGTCAGACGCTGCGGATAGAAGTACTGCGAGATCTTGCGCACGATGCGCACGAGTTCGCGCTGCCACGGGGCAAGCTTCGGCGCACTTTTCTCGATGAAATAGAGCAGATTTTCCTGCGGATCGAAGGATCCTGCGGCGGGGTCCGGCTTGGCCTCGGCGCCTTCGTACAGGTAGGCGACGTCCGCGTTGTAGTGAAGCTGCGCGAAACGCAGCCGCTCGGCCAGCCGTTCGCGCTCGCGGCTCGCCGAGAGTCGCGTCGGCTTCTTGTAGCGGTCGATGCCGTATGGCGCCAGCGCGTGGCAGCAGTCGAGGATGCGTTCGACCTCGCGCCAGCCATGCCGCTGCTCACAATCGAGGATGAAGTTACGCGCGAAGGTCAGATAATCGAGAATGCCGTCGGCCTGCGTGAACTGGCGGAACAGATAGTTGCTCTTGAAGAAGGCGTTGTGGCCGTAGGCGGCATGCGCCATCACCAGCACCTGCAGCGGCAGCGTATTGGTCTCCATCAGGTAGACCAGCGCCGGACTGGTGTTGATGACGATTTCATACGCCAGCCCGCTCATGCCCTTCTTGTAAGAGTGCTCCTGGCCGAGCAGCTGCTTGCCGAAGCTCCAGTGCGCGTAGTGCACCGGCATGCCGACCGTCGAACACAGGTCGATCATCTGCGCCGCGGTGATCACTTCATACTGGATCGGATAGGTGTCGAGCTGCAGGCGCCCGGCATGCGCCGCGAGGGCGACATCGAAACGCTCGAGCAGCGGCACGGTCCATTCGGTCCCGATCGCGATCGGTGAGGTCGTGCGCCGCATCCCCGGCGCCGGCATCGGCACTCCGGGCCGAGATACCAGCTTCGGCCACGGCCGCTCCGGCATCGTCCAGGCGCGCAGGCGCGCGGTCGCAGGCACTTGGGCCAGGTCCCAGGGGCTCATCGATCCGACTCGACGTAAAGCTGCAGGTACCTTCGTCCGGGATGCGGGCGGGCGCTCATGCGACAGCCTCCTTGCGCGCGAAGAGTTCGTGGAACACCGGCCAGATGTCGCGGCGATCGTGCACCCTGCGCATCGCGAAGCCGCTGTCGGCGATCGTCTCGTAGCATTGCCACAGCGCAGACGGCCGATTGAACCACCCGCCGGGGCTGCTCGAAGGAATGTCGATGTAGGCGAAGTAACGGGTGCGCGGCAGCAGCTCGGACCGCATGTATCCAACGCAGCGTTCCGCGTCGTCTTCGCCGCAGTCGCCGTCCGAGGCCTGCGCGATATAGACGTTCCAGTCCGGACCGGCGAAGCGCTTGTCGATCACCTTCTGTGCCAGCAGCAGCGCCGGCATCACCAGCGTGCCGCCCGACTGCGGATCGTAAAAGAAGGTCTTTTCGTCGACCTCCTGCGCGGTCTCGGTGTGGCGGATGAAGACGACGTCGACCGCGCTGTACTTGCGTTCGAGGAACAGGTACAAAAGCGCGAAAAAGCGCTTGGCCAGATCCTTCTTGCGCTCGTCCATCGAGCCGGAGACGTCCATCAGGCAGAGCATCACCGCGCGCGTCGCGGGCGCCGGGACCGGCTGGCGCGCGCGGAAGCGGCGGTCGATCGCCTCAAGGAAGGGCAGCTGTTCGCGGCGCGCGCGCAGCTAGCGCGATCTCTTCCTCGAGTTCGGCGCGCCGCACGACATCGAACGGCGACAGCGACTCGATCTCGCGCTGCCAGCTCGCTCGACCCGGCGCAAAATGCCGCCGCGCAGTGCGATGCGGCGCGCGATCGACATCAGCATGGTCCGCGCCGGCGACAGATTGGCGAGCACGCCATCGCGGGAATAACCGGCGCGACGCTTGTGGACATGCGTCACATCGCCGAGGCGCGTGCGCTCCAGATTCGGCAATTCGAGGTCGTCGAAGAAAAGTCGCAGGAATTCGTCGCGAGACAGCACGAAGCTGAAGTTGTCGCGCGACTCGCCCTCACCCGGTTCGTTGCCGAGACCACCATCGCTCGCCGCCGTCCGGCCGCTCGATCGTGTCGCCCGGCAGATACTCGCGGTTGCCCGGCAGCACGAAGTCTCGGCTGCCGGTGCTGCGGTCGTGGTTAAGGTGCGGCTCTTTTAGTCCGCGGCCCGGGATCGAAATCCGGCTGCCCTTGCCGACGTCGGCAATGCCGCGCTTCTCGATCTCGTCGTCGACCGCGCGCTTGATCTCGTCCTTGAAGCGACGAATGAAACGCTCGCGGTTGACCGCGCTGCGCCCCGGCGGATCACCGCGCCGGTCGACGACGCGCATGAAACGGCTCGTAGCGGAGAGGTCGGACACGGGGTCCTCGCAGCGGCTACGTCATCACGACTGGGTCGACTTCTTGAAGTGCATGTACCAGTCGACCAGTCGACGCACCTGCTTTTCGGTATAGCCGCGCGCGGCCATCCGGTTGACGAAGCTCTTGTGGCGCTCTTCCATTTCCTGCGAGCCCTTGGCCTCGAACGAGATGATCGGCAGAATGTCCTCGGTCTTGCTGAACATCCGCTTTTCAATCACCACGCGCAGCTTCTCGTAGCTGGTCCAGTGCGGATTCTTGCCGTGCGCGCGCGCCCGCAGCACGAAGTTGACGACCTCGTTGCGGAAGTCCTTCGGATTGCGAGATGCCGGCCGGCTTCTCGATCTTCTCCAGCTCGGTGTTGAGCGCGTCGCGCGAGTACTGCATGCCGGTGTCCGGATCGCGCCAGTCCTCGTCGAGCAGCCACTTGTCCGCGTAGGTCACATAGCGGTCGAACAGGTTCTGCCCGTACTCGCCGTAGGCGTCCAGGTAGGACATCTGCAGTTCCTTTTCGAGGAACTCGGCGAAGCGCGGGATGATCCATTCCTTGATGTGTCCGCGCAGGCGACGCTTGTACTCTTCCTGGATGTCTTCCTTCGCCAGGCGATCCTCGAGCACGACCAGCAGGTTGACCGGGTCGGCCGCGATCTCGCTCGGGTCGCGATTGAACGCGGCCGAGATCGTCTTGAAGGCCCAGCGCGTCGACAGCCCCGAGAACCCCTCCTGCATGCCTGCGTCGTCGCGATACTCCTTCACGCTCTTGCTGCGCGGATCGACGTCCTTGAGGTTCTCGCCGTTGTACGACCGCAGCTTGCTGAAGACCGACGAGTTTTCCGGCACCGCCAGACGCGAGAGCACCGAGAACTCGGCCAGCGTGCGCAGCGTCTGCGGCGCGCACGGCGCCTCAGACAGCGTCGAGGCCTTCAGCATCTTGTCGTAGATGCGCACTTCTTCGTCGACACGCAGGCAGTACGGCACCTTGACCAGGTACACGCGGTCGATGAAAGCCTCGTTGTCCTTGTTGTTGCGGAACTTCAGCCACTCGGCTTCGTTCGAGTGCGCCATGATGAAACCGTTGAACGGCAGCGCCGGCAACGCTTCGGTGCCCTTGAAGTTGCCTTCCTGGGTGGCCGTCAGGATCGGGTTGAGCACCTTAAGCGGCGCCTTGAACATCTCGACGAACTCGATGCAGCGCGCCGAACCCAGACACAGCGCGCCCGAGTAGCTGTACGCGTCCGGGTCGTCCTGCGCGAACTGCTCGAGCATGCGCAGGTCGACCTTGCCGACCAGCGACGAGATGTCCTGGGTGTTCTCGTCGCCCGGCTCGGTCTTGACGATGCCGATCTGGTTCAACACCGACGGCATGATGCGGACGACCTT
Source organism: uncultured beta proteobacterium (assembly GCA_963707445.1). GTDB lineage: Bacteria > Pseudomonadota > Gammaproteobacteria > Burkholderiales > Burkholderiaceae_F > JALORV01. The sequence goes on from CAVPPW010000004.1 coordinate 124,442, forward strand.
GAACTGGGACAGATCGCCCTTGAATTCCTTCAGGCGCTTCAGCGCCCACGGGCTGGCGATGCCGGTCAGTGCTCGGCGCGGAATGCCGTAGCGGTCTTCCATCTGCGCGCCGAACTTGTCGCGGGGAAACAGTCCCAATGGCGACTCGAGCAGCGGGGAGACCTTGCCCGACACCGTGTCCTTCAGCGTATAGATCGGGAACTGCTCGCACAGCGACTTGATCTTCTCCGCCAGCGACGACTTGCCGCCACCGACCGGGCCGAGCAGATACAGCACCTGCTTGCGTTCCTCGAGACCCTGAGCGGCGTGCAGGAAGTACGCGTACAGCGACATCAGCGTCTCTTCCATGCCATGGAAGTCCGCGAACACATCCCAGGTCTGGATGACGCGATTCTGGAAGATGCGCGACAGACGCGCATCGTCGGCAGTGTTGACAAGCTTGGGCTTGCCGATCGCCTCGAGCACGCACTCGTGCGCGCTGGCGTATGCCATGCGATCGCTCTTGCAGTGGTGCAGGAAGTCTTCGACCCCCATCTCTTCGTCCAATGCGCGGACGAAGGAGTCGCGAAACGCGGTAAGCAGTTCGGTAGGCGCGTTCATCAGACCTCCTTGACCCGTGGGCCAACAACGAGCAAACGCGGCGAACTCAGAGTAGTTGACAAAGCGCTTGTCTTGATACGGTCAAAAGACGAGCAAATGCCCTCCACTGTGTGATGCCGCGACGCATCGAAGAACGTCGGCCCGGCATTCGCGACCGCAGGCAATTGCCGCGCCCGCCTCTTTGACCGTCATTGTGCAGCAATGGTGCCGCGAGTGACGTGATCTGCGCTTCAGCCGAATCGCCGAAGCGATTGCCGCAGAGGGGCGACGACGGGCATGCGGCCCGTTAAATGCCGAAACGAGTATGAATCGTATCGGATCTCGGGCGATTAGAGCGAGGTTGCAGTCGCTTGCGATGTACGCATACAACACTACGCATGACAGCGTGCTCGTCGCGCGCCGTCGATTCACTATAGAAAACTTAGCGAACGCGGCGGGTGATCGAGCCTCGCCACGAGACCTTGAGTAAGTGGGGCCGCGCAGCGAAGCTAGCTCCGCGTTGCGTCGGTCGGGCGCAACTCGTCGCACGCAGCGGCGATGACGCGCTCGGGCGCGAGCCGGTCGAGGCACTGCGAGTAACTGCCGCGATGCCGCTCGCAGCCTTCGAGCTGGCACGGCACGCAGCTGAGTTCGGGGTTCTGCAGCAGCAGCACGTTGCCACGTCGCTGGCGCATCGCGGCGCGCGCGTACTCGCGCCCCTCGATTGCCGGCCACGGTCCCCAGATCGCCGGGTCGGTCGGACCGTAGAGCGCGACCGTCGGCGTGCCGCAGGCCGCGGCGAGATGCGTCGTCGCGGTATCCGGACCGACGTAGACGGCGGCATGGCGCAGGATGTCGGCCGTCTGGGCAAAGGTCCAGCGGCCGTCGGCGCGAAGGAAGCGATGCGGTTCGATACCCACAAGGACCGCATCGACGTAGTTTCGTTCCCCGGCGTCCGGTCCGCCCGTGATCACGACCCGCAGATCCTGTGTCGAGAGCGCAGCGATCAGCGCGCGCCAGCCATCCGCCGTCCACTGCTTATAGCGCCAGCGCGGCGACGGATGCACGACCGCGAAGCGCTCGCGCGCGTCGAAGCCGAGCGCGGCCGACACGTCCGCGACGGTCCAGTGCGCGGTGGGAGGGACCACGACAGGAGACTCCTCGACGCCGAGCAGTTCGACGATGCGCTGGTTTTCGAGCACCCTTGGCGCATGGCCGTCGAAGACCGCGTAGCCATCGAGCAGTGCCCGCTTCCACCACGACCGTCCGGGCTCCGGCGCGACCAGTCCGACGCGACGCCGCCCCGCCGCCCAGCCGAAGAAGAAAGGTCGGGTACCCGTCTGCGCGATGACCGCGAGGTCGTAGCGTCGCCACAAAGCGATCGCCTGCCGCAGTGTCTGCGCCGGCCGGGCGTCTTCCGCTACGGTGAGCACGCGCTCGATGTCGGGATTGCCTTCAAACGCCGGCTCGGTTCCGGCAAAGGTCAGCACGTCGATGCGACAGGCCGGATGCGCCCGCTTCAGAGCGCGCACCAGCGGGGTCGACAGCAACGCGTCGCCGAGAAAGCGCAGCGTGACGATGAGCGCGCTCGTCGGGGGGCGAAGAGCCGCGAGATGAACGCGCTTCATCGCTGTGACAGCGCCTCATCGATCGCCGCGATCACCGCGGCCAGGTCAGGCCAGGCGCCGTCGGCGCCGACACAGATTGCGCGCGGGGACCACGGCCCGTACGCTGCCGGTCGGTCACGCCGAAGATCGTGACCTGGCGCGCACCGACCGCGGCGGCGACATGGCTCGAACCGGAATCATTGGCGATGACGATACCCGCTCGCTCGGCCAGCGCCGCGTAGACGCCCAGATCCACCGGAGGCAACAGCGTCGCCCCTGGCAGCGCGGCGCGCACCGCGTCGGCCTCGTTCGCCGGCGGCGCGGCTACCGCTTGCAGGCCGCGCTCGCGCAGCGGCGCTAGCAGCTCAGCGAAGTGCATCCAGTGCTTGGCCCGGCCGTGGTGCTGTCCCGTGGCCACCGGCGCAATCAGCGCATAACGCGCCACGCTGAAGTCGCGCAGCAAAGCATCCGCTGCGTCGCGCTGCGACGAAATCAGACGCAATCCGAGCGTGGCAGGCAGCGGCGCCGCCGGTCGACCCCAGGCGGCGAGCGCGCCGCAGGCGGCCGCATGAAATCGCTCCACCTCGTGCCGGCCGCGCGGTTCAGGCACGGGCCAGCGCAGCAGCGCACGGCGGCCGCTGCCAACGGTGGCCAGCCCTGCGCTCGGCACGCGGACCAGCGCGAAGAGCAGTGCCGATCCCAACGGAGTTCGGCAGCACGAGTCCACGCACGTCGCCGTCGCGCTTGATGCGCCCGACGAAGTTCGCGAACCGCACGGCGGTCCGCGAGAAACCGGCCGGTGATCGGCTGATAAGGAGCATCGACGCCAGCCAGGAGGCTGGCGCCCCAGGGCCTGCCGACCAGCGCGCAGTCGAGGCCCGCCGCGATCAGCGCGTTGAGCGCAGGCAGCGCCATGCAGGCGTCGCCGACGTGGTTCGGCAGACGGACCAGGACCGTCGTCACGATGACGGCGAACGTGCGTACGCCAGCGGCGCCGACGATGCGGCCACCGGCCGCGCCAGCATGGCGCCGAGGAAGAACGTCAGCAGATGACCCTCGGAGAAGGTCTTGAAGTGCGAACTGAGCAGCGAGGTCGCACACCAGCCGAGCAGCATGCCGACCGCGACGATGCGCGCGCGGCTCGAGTCGCCGCGGTCTGCAAGCGCCGCGGCGATGAATCCGAGAAAGGCGAGCAGGCCGAAGATTCCCTGTTCGGCGAGGAAGAACAGGTACTGGCTGTGCGGATCGACCGTCGGCACCGCGCGCCAGTCGCTGTACTTGCCGCTGATCTGCGCCGTATAAGCCGCGCCGTAGCCGCCGGTGCCGGTGCCGAACCACGGACGTGCGCGCACCAGATCCAGCGTATTCCCGTAGATCACCGCGCGCATGCCCATCGACGTCTTGTAGGTCTGGGTCGAGGCATTGTTCCATTCGCTGATCGCCAGATTGATGCGATCGCGCGCCAGCGGCGACAGAGCGATCGCTCCGGCAAGGATGGCGGCCAGCACGAGCGCCGCGAGCGCCGTACGCCGGCTGCGCAGGCTGAATGCGGCCAGCACCGCAAGCATGACCGCCAGCGCCAGAAAGCCGCTGCGGCCCGGCGTGATGAACGCCATGTTCAGGACGAAGAGCGCGGCCAGTCCGACGGCCATCTGCCGCCACGCGCGCCGCCAGTGTGGATCGGCCGCGAGCCACAGCGCGACGAAGGCAGCGGTCGCGAACGCCATCGACTGCGCGCTGTGGTTGCGCAGCAGCGAGCCCGATAACGCCAGTTCGTACATTGTCGGCAGCCGACCCTCGACCGCGACGAGCACGAAAGAGGCAAGCATCGCGACGCCGCAGACGGCGACATAGGCGAGCGCGAGCCGGCGCTTCCAGTACAGCGGGCCGAACAGCGCCAGCGCGATCGGGATCATCCAGAGCTTGCGCCAGCTCCAGAAGGCAGCCCAGCGATCGCGCCATGGCGCGCTCACCCCACAGCATCGCGACGCTGATGACGCCGATCAGAAGCAGCGTCGCGACGCCGAGCGGCTGCGTACACGCCTGCCGCAGGCGCACGCCCGCCTGCCCGCTCGCCAGCAGTCCGATCACCATCACTGCCATCGCGGCATTGGCGAGCGGTGGCGAAACCATCACGCTGCAGGTCGCGACGATCGTCGCCCAGCGCGCGATGTCGATCGCGCGCGAGGCCGGCAGCGCCTCGTCGGTCGGATGACCGCTGCTCATCGAAGCGGCCTCAGCGCCATAGTTGATAGAGATACCTGCGCCGCAGCCGCTCGAACCGGTAGCGCAGCGCCTGCAGCCAGTTGGGTGGCGCGTCTTCGAGCGTGGTCCTGAACATCCCGAGCTTGCTGCCCTGCTCGACGACCGGATCTTCCAGCCAGAGAAAGCGGATGCCCCGATCCCGATCGATCGCTTCGAACGTGACGTCGATCGGTTTGGTCATCGGGCGAGCACCGAGTTGCTCCAGCCGTAGCGCGGCTTCGGTGGCCCCGATGATGTAGGAATCGGTGAAGCGGCCCTTGCTCGCCGGGTAGATGCGCCGGCCCGGCTGGCGCTGGCTCGCCGGCGTGTAGAAGTTGCCCCCGGCGCCCAGATAAATCACATACGGATGCGGCTCGGCTTGCGTTTCTGAGAGTGCCGCGCGAACGCCTTCGACGAACCCGTCCGCGAGCACCACGTCGTCCTCGAGCACCAGGCAGCGCTGCCAGCCCGATTCGACCACGCGCTGGAGCACGGCGATGTGCTTGAGCGCGCACGACTTCTGTCCGGCGTTAAGTTGGGTGCCGGCGAACCACCGGTGATCGAGCTCGGGCGTGATTTCGTCGGCATCGAAGTCATGCATGAATTCGCCGCGGAGCCCGAAGCGTGCGATCTGGGCCTCGACGTGGCGACGGCGCTCGGTGAAGCGCTTGACGTTGATGATCACCAGCGCGTCGAGGCCGAGCGCCTGCACCGCATCCGATGACGCTGCGGGCGGCTGCAGATTCACTTGCGCGGAAGCCGACCGAGCAGATAGAACTCGTCGTTCGGCCGCATGCTGATCATGTTCGCCATGCGATTGGACAGCGCGAAGAACGCGGCGATTGCACCGATGTCCCAGATGTCCTCGTCGCTGAACCCGTGCGCCCGCAGCGGCTCGAAGTCGGCCTGCTCGATCGATGCCGAGTCGGTCGCGACCTTCAGCGCGAAAGCGAGCATCGCACGCTGGCGCGGCGTGATGTCCGCCTTGCGATAGTTGACCGCCACCTGGTCGGCGATCAGCGGGTTCTTCTCGTACACGCGCAGGATCGCGCCGTGTGCGACGACGCAGTAGACGCAGTCGTTGGCGCCGCTGGTGGCGACGACGATCATTTCACGTTCACCCTTCGTCAGTCCCGAGTCGCGCAGCATCAGCGCGTCGTGATAGGCAAAGAAGGCGCGGAACTCGTCCGGGCGATGTGCCAGCGTCAGGAAGACGTTCGGCACGAAGCCCGCCTTTTCCTGGACCTCGGCAATGCGGGCGCGGATGTCGTCGGGCAGATCGGCGATCTGCGGCACGGGCCAGCGGCTGATCGGTCGAACGCTTGAGCTCATGGCGCCTCCTCCATGATTTCGTCACCCGAGGCGAACTGGATATTGTGCAGCCGCGCGTACAGCCCGCCTCGGCCGATCAGTTCGGCGTGCGGCCCGATCTCGACGACCCGGCCGCGCTCCAGCACGACGATGCGATCGGCGCGCTCGATCGTCGACAGTCGGTGCGCGACGACGAAGGTCGTCCGGCCCTTCATCAGGCGCTGCAGCGAGGCCTGGATGTAGCGCTCCGACTCGGAATCCAGTGCCGAGGTCGCCTCGTCGAGCAGCAGGATCGGCGCGTTCTTCAGCAGAGCGCGCGCGATCGACAGGCGCTGCCGCTGGCCGCCCGAGAGCTTGACGGCGTTTTCGCCGATGCGGCGTGTCGAAGCCCTGCGGCAGCGACTCGATGAAGGCGAGCAGATAGGCGGCATCGGCCGCCTCGCGCACTCGCTCCGGCGAAGCGTCGCGCTGCGCGCCGTAGGCGATGTTGGCCGCAATAGTGTCGTCGAACAGCACGACGTCCTGCGAGACCAGCGCAATCTGCCGCCGCAGGCTCTGCAGCGTCAGTTCTTCGAGCGGGACGCCATCGAGCCGGATCTCGCCGGCGGTCGGCCGGATGAAGCGCGGAATCAGGTTGACGGCCGTGGTCTTGCCGGCACCGGACGGACCGACGAACGCGATCATCTCGCCCGGACGCACCGAAAGGTCAAAGTCAGACAGCGCTTCGGTCTCGGCGCCGGCATAGCGGAACGAGACGCGGCGATACTCGACCTCGCCGCGTGCGCGACCGATGTCGCGGCTGCCGCGGTCATCCTCGGGCGGCGTGTCGATCATCCGGAACACGCTCTCGGAGGCAGCCGCCATGCGGGCCAGCGGCCCGTTCAGCGACGACAGGTGGCGCAATGCCGGCAGCAGCAGCAGTGCTGCCGCGAGGAAGGTGACGAACTCTCCCGGTGAAGCCTTGGTCGTCTGCGCCTGCCACAGCGCAACCGTCATCACGATCGCCACGCCGATCGCGCCAAGCACCTGCGCGATCGGCGTGGCGGCCGACCACGCGACCTGCATCCGCATCGCGAAGCCGCGCAGCTTGTCGTTGATCTGCAGGAACCTGCGATCCTCGTATTCGGCTCCGTCGTAGATCTTGATCACACGCTGGCCCTCGTGCGCTTCCTGGACCGCGCGCGTCATCTCGCCGAGCATTGCCTGGTTCTCGACGTTCAGCCGGCGCAGGCGACGGCTGAATGCGCGCAGCGCCAGCCCAATCGGCGGCGCGACGACCGTCGTCAGCAGAGTCAGCTGCCAGTTGTAATAGAGCAGCATCAGCAGCAGGCCGATGACGATCAGCGAGTCGCGCACCGCGGTGCTGATCGACTCGGCGGCAAGGTTGAGCGCGTTGGTCGCCTCGTTGACGAACTTCGAGATCACGACGCCCGACGGCGTGTTCTCGAACGTGGTCGTCGGCCAGTGCAGCATGCGGTCGAACATCGTCATGCGCAGGTCGGTCAGTACCGCCTGCGAGACGCGATTCAGCAGGTAGGACCCGGCGAAGATCGCGAGGCCGCGCACGACGAACAGCGCCACGAAGGCCACCGGCATCCAAATTACCGCCGAAAACTCCCGGGTAAACAGCGCCTGGTCGGTCAGCACGCCCGCGAGTCGCGCGATCAGCGGCTCGGTCGCCGCGCTGATTCCGGTCGCGATCAGGCCCAGCACCAGCCAGCGGCGGTGCGCCAGCACCATCCGCAGCAGGCGGTGCAGGTTCGGATCGTCGAGCAGTCGGGGATGGGTGGAACTCATCGTACGGCCGATTCGCGCTCAGCCTGGCTTGCTGCAGAGACGTAGTGTAGATGGACTGCCCGCGGCCCAGCGCCGCACCAGCCTTTAAGCTTGCGGCCTGCAACCGGAGTGGCGATGGCGCGCATTTCCGTCTACATCATTGCCTACAACGAGGCCGACAAGATCGAGGCCGCGCTGCAGAGCGTCGCCTGGGCCGACGAGATCGTCGTCGCCGACTCGCATTCGACCGACGGCACCGCCGAGATCGCACGCCGTTACACCAACCGGGTGCTGCAGCTGCCGTTCGAAGGCTTCGGCAAGCTGCGTAACGACGTGCTGGCGCAGCTTTCGGGCGACTGGGTGTTCTCGCTCGACGCGGACGAGCGCTGCACCGAGGCCGCCGCGGCCGAGATCCGCCGCATCGTCGAACAGCCCGATGCCGCCGACGCCTACCTCGTGCCACGGCGCAATTTCTTCTTCGGCCGCTGGATCGAGCACTCGGGCTGGTTTCCCGACTATCGGCAGCCGCAGCTGTTCCGCCGCGGCAAGCTCAGCTACACCACGGACGCCGTGCACGAAACCTACGTGCTCGACGGCCGGCTCGGCCGGACGACCGAGCCGATTGCCCAGGTGCCATTCAAGGATCTCGCGCAGATCGTGCACAAGATGCAGCGCTACTCGACGCTCGGCGTCGAACGGCTGGTCGAGCGGCGCACCGCGCCGTCGATGTGGTCGGCGCTGGCGCATGGCATCGGTGCCTTTCTGCGGCACTACGTCGTGCGCGCGGGCTTTCTGGATGGCTGGGCCGGGTTCGTCATCGCGTTCTCGAATTTCGAAGGCACGTTTTATCGCTATGCGAAGCACGCGGAGAGAGCGCAGCAGCTGACCCGCGAGCCGGTCCTGCCACCGAGCCTGAGGCGGTAGAGCGCCGATGCTGATCTCGGTAGTCGTCACGACCTACAACCGGGCCGACGCGCTGCGAGCGGTGCTGCTCGGGCTCGCGGCGCAGCGCGATCGCGACTTCGAGGTGCTGGTCGCCGACGATGGCTCGCGCGCCGACACCGGCACGCTCGTGGAAACATTCGCCGCGGCGGCACCGGTGCCGGTGCAGCATGTCTGGCAGGAGGACCGCGGCTTTCGCGCCGGCGCTGCTCGCAATCGCGCGACCGCAGCCGCGCGCGGCGCCTATGTCATCTTTCTCGACGGCGATTGCATGCCGCGGCCGCACTTCATCGAGCGCCACCGTGCGCTCGCGGAGCCGGGCTGGATGGTTGCCGGCAATCGCGTGCTGCTCACGGAGCCCTTCACCCGCCTGGCGCTGGCCGAGCAGCTGCCGCTGCACGACTGGACCGACGCGCAGTGGCGCGCCGCGCGCGAGCGCGGCGACATCAATCGCATGCTGCCGCTGCGACATCTGCCGCTGGGACCGCTGCGCAAGCTGGCCGCAACGCGCTGGCAGCGCGTGCGCACCTGCAATCTCGGCGTCTGGCGCGACGACCTGCGCGCGGTCAACGGCTTCGACGAAGTCTTCGAGGGCTGGGGCTACGAGGACTCGGACCTCGCGGTGCGGCTGATCAACACCGGAGTGCGACGCAAGGAGGGCGCGTACGCGACCGGCGTGCTGCACCTGTGGCACCGCGAAAATGACCGTCGCGCCGAGGGCGAGAACTGGGATCGGCTGCAGCAGCGCATCCGCGACCGCGCCCGCCGCGCCGAGCGCGGGCTTGATCAGTATGCCGCCGCAGGCTGACGCGAACGCCGTCGCCGCGCCGACCTCCAAGCGACGGTCGATTGCGATCATCGCGCTGACCCAGGTCGGCGCGATGGCGCTGTGGTTTTCCGCGTCGGCCGTCGTGCCTTCGCTGGTCGCGGAGTACGCGCTGTCGCCGACGATGCAGGCCGCACTGACCAGCGCGGTGCAGGCCGGCTTCGTCGTCGGTTGCCTCGTCAGTGCGTTCTTCGGCCTCGCCGACCGGCTCGATCCGCGCCGCTTCATTGCGGCCGCCGCGCTGCTCGGCGCCGTGGCCAATGCACTGCTGCTGGTCGATCGACCCGACGACGGTGGCCGCGCCGCTGCTGCGCTTCGTGACCGGAGTCGCGATGGCCGGCGTCTACCCGGTCGGCATGAAGCTCGCCTCGACCTGGGCCCGGGGCGACATGGGACTGATGGTGGGCATCCTCGTGGGCGCACTCACCCTCGGATCGGCCACGCCGCATCTGTTCAATCTGCTGGTCGGCGGCGTCGACTGGCGCATCCCGGTTGCGCTGGCATCGGCGAGTGCCGCCGGCGCCGCACTGCTGATCGGCTTCGCCGGCAATCGGCCCCGCAAGAGCGCCCGCCCCGCGCTTCGATCCGCACGCCGTGCTGGCGGCATGGCGCGACGTGCCGCTGCGGCTGGCCAACTTGGGCTACCTCGGCCACATGTGGGAACTCTATGCGATGTGGGCGTGGATCGTCGTGTTCCTGCACGCGAGCTTCGCACTGACGTTGTCGCAGGACGCCGCTGCGGCGCTCGCGAAGCTCGGCGCGTTCGCCACCGTCGCGGCCGGCGCGATCGGCTGCGTCGCCGCCGGCTATCTCGCCGATCGCGTCGGGCGCACCGCGATCACGATCGTGTCGATGAGCGTGTCAGGGACCTGCGCCGTCGTCGTCGGGCTGCTCTACGGCGGGCCGCCAGCACTGCTGATTGCAGTCTGCATCGTCTGGGGCATCTCGATCGTCGCCGATTCGGCCCAGTTTTCGGCGTCGATCGCCGAGCTGGCGGACCCGACCCGCGTCGGCACGATGCTGACCGTGCAGACCGCGATGGGATTCACGTTGACTCTGCTGACGATCCATTTGATGCCGGTCTGGATCAACGCGCTCGGCTGGAGATTCGCGTTCGCGCCGCTCGCGATCGGTCCGGCGCTCGGCGTCTGGGCGATGGCGCGGCTGCGGGCGCACCCGCGCGCCCGCGCACTCGCGGGCGGCCGCCGCTGATGCGATCCCGGACTGCGCTAATGCGCGCACTGCGGCACCGTGCGCTGCGCGGTGCAGAGGTCCCGGTCGAACCAGATCTCGAAGGTGTCGGTGGCCGGCCTGGCGTTGCGCAGCGTCTGCACCGGTACCGTCTCGCCATCGGCGTCGCGGACCACCTTCGCCAGCCAGCGCGCAAAGCCGCGCTCGCTCTTGCCCTGCACCCGCACCTCGCTGCGCGACGGCGACCGCGCCCTGCGACCAGCTCGATGCCGGGCGCGTCATAGCCGGCCGCGCGCAGGCGCACCGCCAGCGCCTCGGCGATCGGCCGCTGCGCCTCGTTGGCGATCTGGATGAACGCGACCGGCCGCTGATCGGCCGCGGCGTTGATCAGCGCCTGCACCTTCTCGGCCTGTGCGGCGGTGGACTTGCCCTCGGTGACGCGCGTTTCAGCAGACGCTCGATATCGGTCCGGTTGACGAGCAGCGTGGCCGGTGAGGCCGGCTGCAGCAGCACCAGCGTGTTGACGACGCCGGATTGCAGCGCCGTCGGTCAGCTTGCCCGGACTCGCATCCAGGCGGTCGAGCGCGGCACCGACCGCGAGCGGTACTGCATCGGAAATCAGGTCGGGATCGGTCACCAGCGAGGTGGTCGCCGTCGATCCGGGCCTCGCTGTCATCACCGAACATCTGCTCGACCAGTCCGGCGGCGCGGCTGCGCACATCGGGCGCCGGCGGCAGCCGCGGAATGCGCGCGACCGGCAGCGGCGCCGCGGTGGCGGTAGTGACGGTCGTCGGCGGCTGCGCCGAGGGGCGCGGCCGGTCAGGCGCCGGCAGTCTTCGGCGGCGGCTCGCTGCCCTTCTCCGGCTCGATCGGGGGCGGCGGCGCCTCGGTTGCGCGGGCCACGGCGGTCGGCTCGTTTCGCCGGCGTAAGCGAGCGAACACGTGCGGTCGCGTCGGCGAGTTGAGCCTCGTCGAGACCCTCACGGTCGCGCACAGCGCGCTCGAACGCGGCGCGCGCCAGGTCGGGCTCGCCCAGCTGCGCATAGACGTGGCCGAGGTAGTAGCGCGCGCGCGCATTGCCGGGCACGTGCTCGAGCGCATCCAGGTAGATAGTTGCGCGCGGCCTGCAGGTTCGGCTCGCGGCCGAAATGCTCCTCGAGGCCAAGCCCCAGGTTGCGGCGCGACTCGCTGGCGTTCCAGGCATTCCAGGCGAACAAGCCGACGAGCACGCCCAGCAGCACGGCCGTCGCGCCGATGACGGCCTGTCGCTGCCAGCGCGGCCGCGGCAGGCGCGGCGCCGGACGTGGAGAAGTCGGCTGTCCGAGACGCTTGCGCACCTCGTTCGCGACGTCGATGAACGCGGGATCGTCGGCTGCGCCGCTCCAGTCGAGCAGATCGAGCGCATGGATCTGGCCGAAGCCGAGCGGCGGCACGACCGCCTCGATGCGCACCGGCAGCAGCTTGCCCGCCTCGAGCGCGCGCATCGATTCGTCGCGCACGAAGCTCGACCGTCCCGACGGCTCGGACCACAGCACGATGACGACATGCGCCTCGGCGAGCTGCTGCTCGATGACTTCGGAGAACTCGGAACCGCCGGGCAGTTCGCGATCCCACCAGACATCGACGCCGAGTGCGCCGAGCGCGCTCGCGACCCGCTCCGCCGTGTCGCGGTTTTCGCGCGCGTAACTGATGAAGAGCTGAGCTCAACGGTCGCGATCTCGGCTGAAAGCGGCGCGCGACAATGGCGCGCGCGGCCGCGTTTGCGCCATCCCGCTGACGCGCGAGCGGCCGCGGCGACGCGCGGCGGCAACGTGCAGCTACCGCGCGTAGGTGAATTGCGCGCGCCGCACCCGCGTCTGCCCGCAGAGGTCCGTGATCAGTCGATCGTCCGGCCGCACGCGCCAGTCTTCGGGCAGCGCGACGTCGACGGTGCCTGATGCGTTGCTGTAGGAGACGATGACGCGGCAGCCGCCATTGCCGTTGCCGTTGGCCTGCACGCGATAGGCGCTGAGCGCCTCGCGCAGGCCCGCCGCATCTGCGGCGCCCTCGAGCTCGATGTGCAGTCGGGCAGCCGCCCTGGCGCGCGCTTCGGTCAGGTCCATGATGTCGTCGGCCGAGATCGACAGGCGCTGCGCGAACTCGTCGAAGCGTACGCGGCCGACGACGAAGATCAGCTGGTCCTCCTTCAGCAACAGCGCGCGCTTGCGGTCGTAGAGCTCGGAGAACACCATCAGTTCGAGCTGCGCGGTCGCGTCGTCCAGCACGACAACACCCATGCGGCCGCGCCGCGTGTTCTGACTGCGCGCCGAGACGATGACGCCCGTGAGCTTGACCTGGTCACGCGCCTGACGCAGTTCCGCCAGCGGTGTCGGCGCGAGCTTGCGCGCCTCGGCCGCGTATTCGCGAAACAGGTGGCCGGAGAAGTAATAGCCGAGCGCGAGCTTCTCGTTGGAGAGCTTCTCGCGCTCGCTCCAGCGGGTCGCCTTGACGTACTCGATATGGCGCGCGCCGTCGCCGCCGCCGAACAGGCTCGCCTGCCCGACGCTGGCCGCCGCGCTCTCGGCCGCGTCGATCGCGCGCCCGACGGTGGCGAGCAGCGCCGCACGATCATCGTGCAGACGATCGAACGCTCCCGCGCGCACCAGCGCCTCGACCACGCGGCGATTGACCAGGTGCTTGTCGACCCGGGCGCGTGAGATCGAAGAGATCGGAAAATGCGCCGCCGCTCGCACGCGCCGCCAGAATCGCCTCGATCGCGCCCTGCCCGGTGCCCTTGATCGCGCCAAGGCCGTAGCGGATCGTCTTCATGTCGACCGGCTCGAAACCCCAGGCGCCGGCATTGATGTCCGGCGCCTGCACGCTGAGGCCGAGCGCCTTGCAGTCCTCGATCAGGTCCTTGACCTTGTCGGTGTCGTCCTTCACCGCGGTCAGGTTGGCGGCCATGAACGCGGCCGGATAGTGCGCCTTGAAGTACGCGGTCTGGTAGGCGACCACCGCGTACGCCGCCGAGTGGCTCTTGTTGAAGCCGTAGCCGGCGAACTTCTCCATCAGGTCGAAGAGTTCGGTCGCGGTGCGCGCGTCCACGCCCTGCCTGCCCGCTCCGTCGACGAAGATCGAGCGGTGCGTCGCCATTTCCTCGGGCTTCTTCTTGCCCATCGCGCGCCGCAGCAGGTCGGCGCTGCCGAGCGAATAGCCGCCGACGACCTGCGCGATGCGCATGACCTGCTCCTGGTACACCATCACGCCGTAGGTCTCGGCCAGGATCGGCTCGATCGACGGATGCAGGTACGCGACACGCTGGCGGCCGTGCTTGCGCTCGATGAAGTCCGGGATCAGGTCCATCGGACCCGGCCGGTAGAGCGCGTTGAGCGCGATCAGGTCCTCGAGGCGGTCCGGCTTCGCCCGCTTCAGCAGTTCGCGCATGCCGCGCGATTCAAACTGGAAGATCGCCGCAGTCGCCGCCTGCTTGAAGACCTCGTAGGTCTTCGCATCGTCGAGCGGCAGCGTCTCCAGCGTCAGCGTGAACGCCGGGTCGAGCCGACGCACGTACTCGAGCGTCAGCGCCAGGATCGTCAGCGTCGTCAGGCCGAGGAAGTCGAACTTCACCAGGCCGATCGCCTCGACATCGTCCTTGTCGAACTGGCTGATCGCGGCATCCTGCGCGCCCGGCGCGCAGTACAGCGGGCAGAAGTCGGTGAGCTTGCCCGGCGCGATCAGCACGCCGCCGGCATGCATGCCGACGTTGCGCGTCAGCCCTTCGAGCGGGCGCGCCAGCGCGATCAGTTCCTGGTGTTCCTCGTCGCTCGCCACCGCGTCGGCGAAGGCCGGCTCCTCCTTCAGCGCGCGATCCAGCGTCCACGGATCGGCCGGGTTGTGCGGAATCAGCTTCGACAGCTGGTCGCACTTGGTGTACGGCAGGTCGAGCACGCGGCCGGCGTCGCGCACGACGGCCTTCGCCCCAAGCGTGCCGAAGGTCGCGATCTGCGACACGGCATCGTGCCCGTACTTGCGCTTCACGTAGTCGATCACGCGGTCGCGGTTGTCCTGGCAGAAGTCGATGTCGAAGTCCGGCATCGACACGCGCTCCGGATTCAGGAAGCGTTCGAACAGCAGTCCGTAGCGCAGCGGATCGAGGTCGGTGATGCCCAGCGAGTACGCGACCAGCGAGCCGGCTCCGGAACCTCGTCCGGGCCCGACCGGAATACCGTCCTTTTTCGCCCAGTTGATGAAGTCCGCAACGATCAGGAAGTAGCCGGAAAAGCCCATCTTCGCGATCGTCTTCAGCTCGAGGTCGAGGCGTGTCTCGTACTCGGAGCGTCGTGCTTCGCGCGCGCGCTCGTCCGGAAAGAGCGCCTCGAGCCGGCGCTGCAGACCCGCCGCGGTGAGGTCGCGGCAGTGATCGTCGAGCGTCACACCCGCGGGAGTCGGGTAGCGCGGCAGCTGTGGCTTGCCGAGTTCGAGCGTCAGGTTGCAGCGACGCGCGATCTCGGCCGCGTTCACCAGAGCCGCCGGCACGTCGGCGAAAAGCTCTTCCATTTCGGCGCGCGTCTTGAAGTACTGCTCGCGCGTGAACGGACGCGGCCGTCGCGGGTCAGCGAGCGTGTAGCCCTCCGCGATGCAGAAGCGCGCCTCGTGCGCGCGAAAATCATCGGGCGCGAGGAACTGGATCGGATGCGTCGCCACCACCGGAAGGTGCTGGCGCAGCGCCAGCGCCAGCGACGCCTGCGTGCACGCCGCGTCGCGCGCCTCGCCGGTGCGCTGCAGCTCGAGGTAAAAGCGGCCGGAAAAGAGAGCAGCAAGCCGCTGCGCCGCAAGCGTCGCCGCATCGGCCCGGCCGGCCATCAGATGCATCGCCGACCTCGCCATGCCGCGCACCCGAGAGCGCGATCAGGCCCGCAGCGTGCGCACCTGCATCAGCTTCCAGCCAGGCGAGCCGCATTTCGGCGCGGTTGCGATGCTGGTTCTCGAGGAACGCCCGCGTCAGCAGCGCGCACAGGTTGAGATAGCCGCGACGGTCCTGCACCAGCAGCAGCAGGCGGTGCGGGTTGTCGCGCTCGGTGTCGTTGGTGACCCAGACATCGCAGCCCAGGATCGGCTTGACCCCGCGCTTGCGCGCAGCCTGGTAGAAGCGGACCGCTCCAAAGAGGTTGGAGCTGTCGGTGAGGGCGAGCGCTCCTTGCCCGTCCGCCGCAGCCTTGGTCACCGCGTCGTCGATGCGCACGATGCCGTCGACGACCGAGAACTCCGAGTGCAGACGAAGATGGACGAACTGCTTACCGCTCATGCGGGAATTCTGCCACCCGACCTGGCGTGCGACTGTGGATAACCTCGCCTTGCGTCCACAGAGTACCGCCAATTGATTGAAATCAGGCAAAGCGATGGAAAGACGGTGTTATCTGCGTCGTCCGGTGCCATCGCCGGAGCGTTACCGTGGTTATCGTCGGGACAGCTCCGAAGGAGAAATCTATGCTGCGTTTACTGCTGGTAGCCGGCCTTGCCTTGAGCGGGCGCGGTGGCTGCGCAGACCATCTACAAGGTGCAGACGCCCGACGGCAGCATTCTCTTTACCGACTCGCCGCCTGCCGGCAGCAAGGTACTCGAGGAGCGCGCGGTGAAGCCCGTTTCGAAAGCCCGCGAAGACGACGAGCAACGCGCCATCACGACCGATCACGCTGCCCGGCACCGGGCCGGACCCCAGCGTCCCGCTCGTCGCGCCCAAGGCTCAATTCGCTCGACACAGCGATGCAGGAGATCGCATCGGCTGAAACGGCCGTTCAGGTGGCCAAGCGCCGCCTTGAACTCGGACGCGAACCGCAGCCGGGAGAGCGCCTCGGACTGGCGGGCGGTGGCACGCGGCTGTCACCGGACTACGAAGCGCGAGTCGCGGGCCTGGAGCGTGAAGTGGCCGAAGCCGAGGCGCGGCTGGCCAAGGCCTACGCGGCGCGTAACGCGGCACGCTGAGCTCGTCAACGCGCCGTCGGACCGCTGCTCAGGTGCGCGGCAGGGTCACGCCGCGCTGCCCCTGATATTTGCCGCCACGGTCCTTGTACGAGGTCTCGCAGACCTCGTCGCTCTCGATGAAGAGCACCTGCGCGCAGCCTTCGCCGGCGTAGATCTTGGCCGGCAGCGGCGTCGTGTTGGAAAACTCCAGCGTCACGTGCCCTTCCCACTCGGGCTCGAGCGGCGTGACGTTGACGATGATGCCGCAGCGCGCATAGGTGCTCTTGCCCAGGCAGATCGTCAGCACGTTGCGCGGGATGCGGAAGTACTCGACGGTCCGGGCCAGCGCGAAGGAATTCGGCGGAATGATGCAGACCGAGTTCTTCACGTCGACGAAGGAATTCGGATCGAAGTTCTTCGGATCGACGATCGTGTGGTTGATGTTGGTGAAGATCTTGAATTCGTCGGCGCAGCGGATGTCGTAGCCGTAGCTCGACGTGCCGTAGCTGACGATGCGCTGGCCATTGACTTCGCGCACCTGGCCGAGCCTCGAAGGGCTCGATCATCCCGTGCGCCGCCATGCGGCGGATCCACTTGTCGCTCTTGATGCTCATCTCGTCACGGAGCCGCACCGGCGCGGTCGTCAATGGTTCAGCTTCACCCGAAGACGCGATTGTAGGGCGCCGGGCAGAAGCGGCCCGGCCGTTAGACTCTGACCCGGCTCCGGTCCCGACAGATCGCGTAAGGTTCATGCCATGAAACTGCGGTGGACACCCGCGCGCGTCGGCGATGCGCTGCACGAGGTCGACACACCGGCATTGGTGCTCGATCTCGACCGCTTCGAGGCCAATCTCGAGCGCCTGATGCGCTCCTCTACCGTGCGCGGCATGCGCGTGCGGCCGCACGCCAAGAGCCACAAGTGCGTCGAGATCGCGCGGCGGCAGATGGCGGCCGGCGCTGTCGGCATCTGCTGCCAGAAGGTGTCCGAGGCCGAAGTCTTCCTGGCCGGCGGCATCGAAGACGTACTGGTCAGCAACGAGATCATCGGCAAGCGCAAGGTCACGACGCTGGCTTCGCTGGCGGTGCGCTACCCGAAGGCGAAGCTCGGCGTCTGCGTCGACGACGTGAAGCAGGTGCGGCAGCTGGCCACTGCGTGCCGGGCGCTGTCGGCCGAACTCGACGTGTACATCGAGCTCGATGTCGGCCATGGTCGCGCCGGGGTGGCGGACACCGCGTCGGTCGTCGACCTCGCGCGCGAGATCAAGCTGCACCGGAACCTGCGGCTGCGTGGACTGCAGGCCTACTACGGATCGGCGCAGCACCGCCGCACGGTACGCGAACGACGCCAGGCGATCACGCTCGCCGCCGGCCTTGCCGGCGCGGCGCGCGACGGCCTGCTGGCCGAAGGCCTCGGCTGCGACATCGTCACCGGCGGGGGCACCGGCACGTTTCCGTATGAAACCGGCAGCGGCGTCTACAACGAAGTCCAGCCCGGCTCGTATGTGCTGATGGACGTCGACTACGGCAAAAACGAATTCGATCCGATCGCGCCCGCCTTCGAACCGGCGCTTTATATCCTGTCGTCGGTGATGAGCGCGCGCGGCGACCGCGTCACGCTCGATGCCGGGCTCAAGGCGTTTTCGACCGACTCCGGCCCCGCAATGCCGGCCTTCGACGGATGGCAGGTACGCGGCGTATCCGACGAGCACACGATCCTGATTCGCGTCGGCAACGAAGGACCCAATCTGGTGCTGGGCGACAAGCCGCTGCTGATTCCAGGCCATATCGACCCGACCGTGAACCTGCATGACGTCATCGTCGTGTCGCGCAACGACGTCGTCGTCGATCTGTGGCCGATCGACGCGCGCGGCGCGGTGTTCTGACGCGCGCCGCATCCCTCATAAACACTGCCCACCCCGCTGCCACTGATGCTCTGGCAGCCTCCGTTAGACCGGAAGCGGCATTCGGCCCGTGGGCTCCTATGGACGAACGCGGCAGTGCTCCGGAGCAGCGGCCTGGCGCATCCAAGCAATCAGGTCGGCGCGCTCGGCCGCGTCCTTGACGCCCGCGTAGCTCATCGCCGTGCCCGGAACTGTTTTAAGCGGCTCCTGCAAGAACTTGTCCAACGTACGCTCGTTCCAGACGATGCCGGACTTCCGCATCGCGGTCGAATAGCCGTCGTAGCCGGGGGCCGAGCCGGCGCGTCGGCCGAACAGGCCGCAGTGCTGCGGGCCGGTCCGGTTGCCTTCGATGGAGTGGCAAGCGGAACAGCGTTCGTAGATCTGCTCGCCGCGTCGGAGCGCATCCGGATCCCGCGCTGCGCCGGAGGCCGCGAACGTAACGACGAGAGCCGCGCCGAGGATGGCCGCACGAATGCGGCCACCATTCACGACACGAACGCCTGCGGCACCGGAGTCTCGCCGAGAACATGACGCAGAACAGCCAAGTGCATTGCCTCGTCGCCCAGGATGCTGGCTGCAACTTTCGCGAGTTCACGGTCCGCAAATAGCGGCACTGCGCCCAGGTATGCGGACACGGCGCCCTTCTCCAGCCCGGCGGCGAAGCGGAGCACGTCAGCCTCCGCCTTGAGCTTTTCCACGGGGAACATGTACTGTGACTTCGCCGAAACGGGCGTACCTCCCAGCTTGCGCAATGCCCCGGCGAGCGCAGAGGCGTGTTCCTTATGGTGCCCCTGGAATTGTTGCGCCACCGCCAGCGCCGGTTTGCCGAGCAGACCGCTTTCGGCACCGACCTGATAGGCCGCGATCGCCTCGAACTCGGCGCCGAGCGCAGTGTTGAGGATGCGCACATCCGACTCAAGCGCTTTCGCATCGGCCTTTGACCCGGCCGCAAGCGCGTCACGCCCGGCGAGCAGTGCAATGGCACTCGCAGAGAGCACCGCGCCGGAGACAGCCAATGCGCGCCGGCGCGAGGCTATGGGCACGAGCGGAGGAACCAGCGATACCTGTCTCATTACAGTCTCCTTTACGAACGTTGGCGAATCCCGCCGTCAGCGCGGGCGAATCAGTCCTTGCCGCCGCAGCACGGCAATCACGTTGTTGACTACCGCGTCACAACGCTCGCCGGCAAACGCGAAAATCTCGCTTGAATGCGCCTCGATCTGTGCACCGAGCGCGTCGCGGAGCAACGCGCGGGCGCGCAGGTAGCGCGTTTTGACCACTTCTTCACTGACCCGCAGGCAGAACGCCGTTTCTTCGACGCTCATCTCTTCGACGGCTCGCAGGATGAAGACACTTCGGTAAATCGGCGGCAGCCGCCCGATCGCGTGCTGCAGCAGGTCTCGAATCTGGCCTCGTTCGGCAGTCGCGTCAGGGCGTTCGCTTGGCGGCGAAGAAAGGGACATCGTGTGCTCCGGGGAGGGCTCGGCGGAGAGATCCAGCATGTCGTCGATCTGAACCTGGCGCCCCTTTTTGCGCTGCGAATCCAGCGCGACGTTGATAGCAATACGGCAAAGCCAGGTTCCGAGCGCGGCCCCTCCGCGAAAAGAGTCCAGGCCCGTGAAAGCGCGCAGATAGCTTTCCTGCACGACGTCCTGTGCCTCGGCGTCATCGGCAACAATGCCGCGCGCGGTCCGGAACAGCCGCCGGTTGTGGCGGCGCATGATCAATTCGAACGCTGTGGCATCGCCGGACCGGGCCTTCGCCACGAGTCCGAGATCGGCCACTGCGTCTGCAGGTGAGGATGCGGTCGGCACCTCTGGTTTGACTGGCATTCCAAGCTCCGCTGTACGTTCGTTGGACGTCGCCGCCGGGAAAAGGTGACAAGCGCGCTCTGCGGTCGGCTCACGTTTCGCACTGCCGTCCCACTGCGGAAAGCCGCGGACGCCTCGGCCGCAGTCCGCGCCGCAGTCAACTCTGGCCTCGGAGACAGCGCGAGCCGCGATTACCACGCCGCAATCTAGCCGCAA
Organism: uncultured beta proteobacterium; assembly: GCA_963707445.1. Taxonomy (GTDB): domain Bacteria; phylum Pseudomonadota; class Gammaproteobacteria; order Burkholderiales; family Burkholderiaceae_F; genus JALORV01. The sequence goes on from CAVPPW010000004.1 coordinate 144,786, forward strand.
GGGATTGGCGCGCGGTGTGCAAACATGACTCGCAGTCGCTGTTGCAGCTTGCCGCCGGGCAGCGGCACCGTTCCGATAAACAGGATGACGGCCGCGGCGGGCGCAACTAAGCTCGCGTCCCGAAGCGTCCGACGGCGCGCCACGGAGACTTCAATGCTTCGACTTGCTCGGCTGCTCGCCGCGTGCGTCCTCGCCGGTCTTGCCGGCATCGCCAGCGCCCAGACCTGGCCCGACAGGCCGGTGCGGCTGATTTCAGTATTCCCGCCGGGCGGATCGGTCGACCAGGTCGCGCGCGTGCTGGCTCAGCAATTGAGCAAGCAACTCGGCCAGAGCGTCGTCGTCGAGAACCTCGGCGGCGCGTCCGGCTCGATCGGAACGGCTGCGGTGGCCAAGGCAGCGCCCGACGGCTACACCTTCGGCGTCGTGTTCGACACGCACGGCACGAACCCGAGCCTGATCCCGAACCTGTCGTACGACACGATGGCAGGGCTCGAGCATGTGACGCTGATCGGCACATCGCCGATGGCGCTGGTCGCTTCGGCCCGATCGAAGTACATGAAGTTCGCCGACGTCAACGCCGATGCGCGGAGCGTCAAGGGCGTGACGATCGGATCGATCGGCACCGGCAGTCTTGGTCATCTCGCGATGATCCAGGCCGGCAAACAGGACGGGTGGTCGTGGACGCATGTGCCGTATCGCGGTGGCGGACCGTTGATGAACGACGTCGTGGCCGGGCACACGCCGCTCGGCATCGGCACCGTGTTTCTGGTGATGCCGCACGTGAAGGCGGGCACGGTGCGGCCGATCGCGGTCACCGGCGCCAAACGCCATCCGAACCTGCCCGATACGCCGACGCTGGCCGAATCCGGCATCCGCAATTTCGAGGCGCTCGCCTACTGGGGCGTGATTGCGCCGGCGAAAACGCCCGCGGCGATCGTCGAGCGGATGAACGCTGAGCTTCAGAAGGCGTTGAAGGACCCGACGGTTGCCGAACGACTCGCGGCGCAGGGCATGACGCTCACCGGCCAGGGCCCAGCGGAGTTCAAGGCGTTTACTCAGAAGGAGATCGAGCGCTGGCGCAAGGTGGTGAAGGAGAACGGCATCACTGCCGGGTCGTAGGCGCGCGGGCCTTGGCCCCTACGGACGGTCCTCTTCATCGGAACTATCGGCAGCGCCAGTCAAACTCCACGTCGACGTCAGCAAGAACCCGCTACTCGTCTCCGCTAGCGATCAGTAGGCAACAGTCGGCCAGAGGCGGCCGCGGGCATCACCGCGGCGATCGACCCGAAACAGGACTCCGATAGCTGCCTCTATGAGCCGTAGCCTACATTTCGACGATCGCCTCGCCTGAGACGGGATCGGTGACGCCCAAGCCGCCACCAAGATCCTCCAGAGTGTCGCGGAAGGTATCCAGCATAGCGATCATCCGGGGCCGCGCAGCCACCAGGCTCTCGTGAGAGTCCCATTCGCCGATCACACAGTACGTGCGATCACCTGTCTTGATCAACGAGAAGCGCCTAAAGCCGCTGAGGTCAAAGCGGGGGGCCTTGCGGTGCGCCTCGACGAATTCGGTTTCACGCCCCGCCTTGACCCGGAACCGCACAACGTTGAATGCCGTCATGGTGCTCTCTCCTTGCGTTTATGCCGCATGACATGAGCCGCAAGCCTACGCCTACAGACCATTCCTAGCGTGCCGACTGAATTCGGTTGCTCATCCCGCAGGCGTGCCGTCGCCGCGCACGTCATAACCGCCTTTGGCCATAGAAGCAGCCAAGGCGAGGAGCACTATTCGAACAGCGAAAAGCGGACATTCGACGTAAAGAGCTACGACTGCCGCACGGGCGCGTCGCCCCGGGCAAGGACGGCGGCGTGATCAAGACTCACACCATTGACGAGTGGGTCCGCATGTCGATGGATCAGTAGCCAGTCCTCGCCTTGTCGGCGATAGACCAACGTCACTCTGAGCGCCCAGTCCTGCGCAGGCAGGCCGCCTACTTCAACGTTCTGCCTTTCAATCACGGCCAGGACCACCATATCGGCCGACGCATAGGTCTGAAGCACCTCCTGCGTGAAAGTGCCGTTCTTGAAGAAGCGTCCCATCGCCTCGAAGCGCGCCTCGGTGAGCTCCGGGCCGCGGGTGGGAGTTCCGCCGAACGGGGAGAACAGCAGAAAGTCCGCACTGGAGGTGACGAACTGGCGATAAGCCTTTACGTTCCCCCGCATGAGGGCGCCGTGACCTTTCGCTGAACGCCGCACCAGTTCAGCGGTCACCTGTTCGTCGTTAACGCGGTCGTGCCGCGACGTGCCATCACGCGTCTGAGCAATTGGCGATGACACAACGCCGCTCGCCGCGAGGATTGTCCACAGTGAACCCAGCATCTCAGTACTCCTTAGTCTCTGCAATGCATGCAAGGGACGAAAGATGGCATTGGAGCAGCGCTGAATACAGCGATATGATTTCAGCAATGTGCTGAAGGAAATTAATCTTGCCCGCACTGACCTGAATCTCCTCGTCGTATTCGAGGCGGTGCTCTCTTCGCGTCACGTCGGCCGGGCGGCCGAACGGCTGAACCTGACGCCATCAGCCGTTAGCCACGGCCTTGCGCGCTTGCGGCGGCTCTTCAACGACCCGCTGTTTCTCAGAACGCCGAAAGGTGTCGTGCCCACGGGGCGTGCGCTGGAGCTAGCGGCGCCGGTCGCAGACATCCTGATTCGCGCAAGAAATGTCATCGCGATTGCGGAGCCGTTCGATCCTGCAACGTCCGCACGCCGGTTTACGCTCGGCGCACCCGACGGCATTTCGGCGGTATCGCTGCCGCCGCTTCTCGCAGAGTTGCGGCAGCATGCGCCCGGAGTGGACCTCAGCCTGCGCCAGCTGCTGCCGGTACCTGGAGAAACTTCGGCCGAGCGCGCGTGGCGCAACGTTTTCGCCGACCTGGACGGACGCGCGCTCGATGTCGCCGTGATTCCCAGCGCACCGGTTGCGCGGCGCTTTCAATCCCGACTCCTCTACGAGGAGAAATTTGTAGTCGCCATGCGCGCTCGGCATCGGTTTGCGGCCGATCCGACGCTGGACCGGTATTGCGACATGCGTCACGTGTTGGTCTCGCTCAGCGGCGACGCTGAGGGGTTTGTCGACAAGGCGCTGGCGAGGCGACGGCGCTCGCGGCGGATCGCGCTCACCGTGCCGAGTTTCATGTTCGCACTGGCAGTCATTGCGGAAACCGATCTCATCGCAGCATTACCAAGTAAGTTTGTGGCGATGCACGGGCCACGGTTCGGGGTGGTGGCCATCGAGCCACCGCTGCCGCTACCGAGTTACCGGATCAGTGCGATCGCTGCGAAATCAGCGCTCCTGGATTCGGGCGTCGCGTGGCTCTTCGAGGTCCTTGCCGACGAGAGACGGATGCTCCGGCAGCGGTTGAAGCACTAGTTGTGCTCTGTTGAGTTTGCTTGGAGTGTCGATGCTCCCAGCCGGCCAATTGCCGCGACGGACGGAGCTGCAGGCGAGCGAATGGTGGGACGACACCCCTCGTCAACAACTCGGACCACATGACGGCCTGCCGGACACACTGCGTAAGTCGAAATGACAGCTAACGGCCGAAATCAACCGATCGGCGCTATGTCTGCTCTGGGCGAACTCTCACGATCTGCATTCGGCAACGACTAACGACCGCAAGGGGGTCGCTTGCGGAAGCACCGCAGGCATTGCATTTTGTCTTGCGGCCTGATGGCCGCTTGATGCAGCCACACTTGCCACACTGATTCGCTCGCAGCGCGGTCAACCGGCACTGTGATGCCCACCAGATTCCGCGCTCACGGTCGGTTGCGGCCCAGCTGGTCGTGGCTTGCGACCCAGTCGCCATGGATCACCGCGCTCGCCAGCGAGGTCTCTCCGGCCAGCACGACGCCCGCGCAGATCTCGGCAAATTTGTCCGCCTTGCCGCTGCCGTAGCAGCCGAGCAGTTCGAGGCACTCGCGCTGGGTCGGAAGACCGGTGCCGCCGCCGTACGTCCCGACGATCAGCGAGGGCAGCGTGATCGACCAGTAGTAGTCACCGTTGGCAAGCAACTGGGTATAGACGATGCCCGCATGCGATTCGGCGACGTTGGCGACGTCCTGTCCGGTGGCGATGAACAGTGCCGCCAGGCCGTTGGCCGCGTGCGCGCCGTTGTTGGCCGACCCGGCCAGAAAGGCGCCGACGTTGGACATCTGGCGCGCGGCGAACATCTCGGCCGTGTCGACACCCATGATGCGCTTCATCGGCTCGCGTTGCAGCACGCATTCGGCGACAACGCGCTTGCCGCGCGTGACCAGCATATTGAGCTGTGAGTGTTTCTTGTCGGTATCCATGTTGCCGGACAGCAGGTAGCGCGCGCCGCCCGGGTAGTGCGCCGTGATCCACTCGCACGCGGCCAGCGTCGCCTTGCCGGTCATGTTCTGACCTGCCGCATCGCCGGTGGTGTAGTTGAAGCGCAGATGGCGCATCGGCCCGACGGCGTACTGATAGATATTGACCAGGCGGCCGACCTGGCTGGTCGCTTCGGCGGCCGCCTTGATCGCATCGAACTGCGCCTCGACCCAGCTTCCGAACTCGCGCGCCCTCAGCGCATCGTCGAAGACGAAAACCGGCGAGCGCTGCATGAACTGTTCGACCACCGTGGTCTTGACGCCGCCGCACTCGGTGACGAGGCGCATGCCGCGGTTGTAGCTCGCGACCAGCGTGCCCTCGGTCGTCGCGAGCGGCACATAGAAGTGCCCGCTGGCGTGCTCCCCGCGAATCAGCAGCGGGCCCGCCAGACCGATCGGAACCTGCGCGACGCCGATGAAGTTCTCGATGTTCCCGGGCAGTGAGGCAGGATCGATCGAGTAGTGCCCGACATGCGGCAGCGCCTGACCGGTTTGCTGCGTGGCGAACTCGCGCCGGCGCAGGGCCATCGCGTCGGTGTAGTCGCTCGCTGAATCGCGCGGAACTTTCGGCGCTCCGGGCCGCGCAGGAGGTGTTGTTCGGCATCTGCATTCCTCCCCGGCTGCAACCGACCGACGATGGGAGCGGCTGAAAGCCGAACCGCAAGCGTACGGCGCGATCCGCGCCGGCGTCTTGATCCCGGCGCTGTCAGCGCGAGATCGTCAGCAGGACGTGGCGGTCGTCTTGCGCCCGTGCATTCAATCGGCCGCGGCCGCGCTCAGTCGACGACGCCGACGCTCTCGACCTCGCGCGCCGGATCGCCGCGCCGCGCGAACTGGGCGACCGCCACGCCGAGCAACGTGACAGCGGCGCCGAGCAGCTTGATCGCGCCGTAACCTTCCCCCGTCACCCACCAGGCCACCAGCCCGGCGACCGGTGGCATCAAGTAGATCAGTGGCGCGGTACGGGCGACACCGCGCACTGCGTTGACCCAGCCCCAGACGATCCAGCCGGCGAAGGCCGAAACGACGACGGCCCACAGCAGACCGGCCCAGATCGCCAGCGGCACCGCCGACCAGTCGACTCGCAGGCCCGCCGGCAGGCTCAGCAGCAGCACCGGCACGCTGCCGAGCAGCGTCGCATAGACCATGACCAGCACGCCACCGTGACGCTCGATCAGCGGTTTGGCAGCCACCGTATAGGCCGAAAAGAAGAAGGCCGCGACGAGCAGCACCAGATCGCCGCCGCTCGCGCGCCACTGCTGTCCGAGCAGCTTGTCGGACAGGAACACCAGCACGCCGAAGCAAGCGACTCCGACACCGGCCACTTGCGCCCGTGTCAACTGCTCGACGCCGAGCCCACGCAGCAGCAGCAGCGTGAATACCGGACCGCAGGCGAGGATCAGCGAACTGGAGAACGCGGTCGACCAGTCGATACCGAAGGTCACCGGAACGACGTGCATCAAGTGCCCGAGCAGGCCGAGACGCAGCAGCGCCCACCACTCGTCGCGCGACAGCCGTGGCCAGCGCGATCCATAGCGCTGCCATAGCAGCGCGACCGCGCAGACGGGCATGATCAGATAGCGCACGAATAGAAAGCCGCCGGGCGTGATCGCGGCGAATACCGCCTTCTGCACGCTGAAGTTGACGCCCCACACGAGAACCAGCGCCAGCGCCAGCAGCAGTGCAGCACGCTGCCTCGAGACGCCGGCCGGCCCCGCTGCATCCGTCGGCGCGGGTGGCGCGCCGCCGGCGTGCGGGCCAGTTCCAGGTGGACTCGATGTGCTCATGCCGACAATCAGGCCGAAAGGCCGCGATTGAAGCGCGAGCAACGGCTCGATGTCAAAGTCAATACAATCGCGGTCGCGCCGCTTCGGCGCTTCCGCACCTGCTCATGGCCACTTCATCCCAGTCCGCCGGCGCGGCGCTGCCGCTTGCGGGCCGCACCGCGCTGGTCACCGGCGCGGCGCGTGGCATCGGCCGCGCGATCGCGCGCAAGCTGGCAAGCGCCGGCTGCGACGTCGTCGTCAACTACTACAACAGCCACGAAGAGGCCGAGGCGCTGTGCGCCGAGTTCCGTACGCTCGGCCGCAGGGCCGTGGCACTGAAGGCGAGCGTCGGTCTTCCGGACAGCGTCGACGAGATGTTCGGCGAACTCACCAAGCACTTCGACCGCCTCGACATCGTCGTCAGCAATGCCGCGAGCGGCGTGCTCAAGCCAGCGATGGACATGACGCTGAAGCACTGGCGCTGGTGCATGGAGACCAATGCGTTCGCGTTGAACCTGCTGGCGCAGCGGGCCGCACCGTTGATGGGTGCCGGGGGCCGCATCGTCGCGATGTCGAGTCTCGGCTCGGTGCGGGCGATGCCGAACTACGCGTTCATCGGTGCATCGAAGGCGGCACTCGAGTCGCTGGTCCGTGCGCTGGCGCAGGAACTCGGTCCGCGCGGCATCCGCGTCAATGCGGTCAGTGCCGGCGTCGTCGAAACCGACGCGCTTTCATATTTCCCGAACCGCGAGGAATTGCTGGCCTCGTTCCGCGCGCGCGCGCCGGCCGGCCCGGTGCTGACCCCTGAGGACGTGGCCGGCGCGGTCTATCTGCTGTGCCTGCCGGAAGCGGCGATGATCAACGGCACGACGCTGTTCGTCGACGGCGGCTTCGCGATCTCCGGTTGATGATGGCCGCTGCTCTCGATTCCGGACTGTCGGGCAAGGTGGCCGTCGTCACCGGCGGCAGCCGCGGCATCGGTCGTGCGATCGTCGAACTGCTGGCCGCCGATGGCGTCGACGTCGTGTTCTTCTACCGCGGCAATGCCGAGGCCGCGCGCGAGGTCGCCGACGCCGTCGCGCAGGCCGGCGGCAAGGCCGAGGCGATCCAGGCCGACGTCGCCGATTCGACCGCGGTCGCCGCGGCAATCGACCGCGTGATCGAGACGCGCGGCCGCATCGACGTGCTGGTCAACAATGCCGGCGTCGTGCGCGACAACCTGCTGGCGCTGCTGAGCGACGAAGACATCGGCATCGTTCTCGACACCAACGTCGGCGGCGTCTTCAACGTCACGCGCGCGGTCGTGCCGCACATGATCTCCAAAAGGTCGGGGCGAATCATCAATCTCAGTTCGGTCGCGGGCGAGAAAGCCGGACGCGGCCAGGCGAACTACGCGGCGAGCAAGGGCGCGATCAACGCCTTCACGCGGGCGATGGCGGTCGAGCTGGCCTCGCGCAAGATCACGGTAAACTGCGTCGCGCCCGGCGTGATCGAGACCGAGATGTCACAGCAGGTCAGAGATCTGGCCGGCGACGAGGTCAAGGCGCGCATCTTGCTGCGCCGCTATGGACAGGCGCGCGATGTTGCCTACGCCGTCTGGTTCCTCGCCTCGCGCTTCGCCGACTACATCACGGGCGAAGTCCTGCACGTCGACGGCGGATTCAAAATGGAGTGAGGGAATGTCAGAACAGGCCATCAGCCAACAAGAAATCGATGCGGTCTTTCCGAAGGTCGCGCAGGTCATCGCCGACGCGCTCGGCTGCGACGTCGAGGACGTCAAGCCGAAGGTCCCGTTGATCGAAGGTCTCGATGCAGAATCGATCGACTTTCTCGACCTCGTGTTCCGGCTCGAGCGCGGCTTCGGTGTGAAGATTCCGCGCGGCAAGATCGTCGAGGACGCACGCGGGCCGCTGCCCGAGGCCGAGTTCGAGAGCAAGGGCATCGTCACCGAGGCCGGGCTCGCGCGGCTGAAGGAATTCCTGAGCGAAGTGCCGGCAGAGCGGTTCAAGACGCCGCTGAAGGCTGCCGACATCCCGCGCCTGTTTACGCCCGAGACGTTCTGCAAGGTCGTCGTCCGCGCGCAACGGACCGCACAGGCGGCGGCCTGAGGCAGCGCCCGGCACTTGCGGCAGCGGCATGAGCGATCGCTTTCGCGCGTTCTCATTTGTCGACCGCATCACGCGGTCCACGGCACGGCACATCGAAGGCGAGTACACGGTCCCGGCACGTGTGACACGCTTCCCGGCCTCGCTGATGGCCGAGGCGGTGGGGCAACTGGCCGCGTGGTGTTCAATGGCCGAACTCGACTTCGCCTGGCGGCCCGTGGCCGGCCTGGCCGGCGAGACGCGCTATCACCAGATCGTCGCGCCGGGACAGATGCTGCGGCTCGAGGCCGACATCGTGCGTTGCGATTCCGAAGCGGTGGCCTATGGCGGGCGCGCCAGCATCGACGGCCGACCGGCGATCGAGCTCATCGACTGCGTCGGCCCGATGCTGCCGATGGCCGACTTCGATGACCCGACGACCGTGCGGGGCGACTTCGAGACGCTGCGCACGCGCGGCGCCGCGCCGGACCGCTTCAGCGGCGTGCCCGCGCCCCGACTCGAAACGACCGGTCATGTTCGCGGCAAGCGCATGACCGCGACGCTGCAGGTGCCGGGCGTAGGCGAAGCGCCCTACTTCGCCGATCACTTTCCGCGCCGGCCGGTGTTCCCCGGCACGCTGCTGATCGATGCCCTCGCCGGCCTTGCAATGCAGCTGGCCTCGGAGGCGTTGCCCGCCGGCCCGCCGCCGATGCCGGCCTCGATCAGCAATGTCAAGATCCGCACGTTCACGACACCGGGCACGACGCTCGAACTCGAGGTCGAACTGCTCGAAACCGAGGGCGAGCGAGCCCGGCTAAAACTCGGAGCGCGCAGCGGCGGCAAGGTGATCGCCACGGCGCGCATCGAGGTCGCACCGCTGATGGTCGCCGCATGACGCGTCGTGTCGCGATCACCGGTGTCGGACTGGTCACCCCGATCGGTAACGACGTCGTTTCGACCTGGTCCGCGCTGCTCGCCGCGCGCAGCGGCGCCGCGCCGATCCGCAGCTTCGACGCGAGCGGCTTTTCGACGCGCATCGCGGCAGAAGTCAAGGATCTTCCGCTGACTGCGGTCGAAGACGCCGCCGGCGATCGCAAACTGCTCAAGTTCGCCAACCGGTCGCACCGATTTGCGCTCGTAGCCGCCGCACAAGCGTTTGCCGACGCTGGCATCCGGCCGACTGCGGAGGATGCGACTCGGTGGGCTACGGTGGTCGGCACCGGCATGATGGGCGTCACTTACGATGAACTCGCCGAGGTGCAGCAGCGATGCCGCGCCCGGCGGCGATCTCGACCCCGACCGACTGCTGACCGCGCGAGGCTCTGCGTCGGACCCGCTGGCCTTCTGCCGCAGCCAGTCGTCGGCAGGCCTTGCACTGCTGATGCGCGTGTTCGGCATGCGCGGCTACGCGAGCTCGGTGCATACCGCGTGCGCCTCCGGCGGACAGGCGGTCGGCACGGCGCTGAAACTGATTCGCCGGGGCGTCGCCGACCGCGTGCTCGCCGGCGGCTTCGACTCGATGATCAACCCGGTGGGGCTCGCCGGCTTCTGCCTGCTGAGCGCAGTGTCGGCGGACAACGACACGCCCGAGCGGGCGAGCCGTCCGTTCGATGCCACGCGCAACGGCTTCGTGCTCGGCGAAGGTGCCGGATTCCTCGTGCTCGAGGACTGGGAGTCGGCGCGGCGGCGTGGTGCGCGCATCTACGCCGAGCTGGCCGGCGACGGCAATTCACTGTCCAGCTATCGCATCACCGACTCGCATCCGTCCGGTGACGGGCCGATCCAGGCGATGCGCCAGGCGATCGCCGACGCCGGTGCCGCGCTCGCCGATGTCGACTACCTGAACGCGCACGGCACGTCGACGCCGATGAACGATCGCAGCGAGTGTGCGGCCGTCAAGACGGTGTTCGGCGAAGACTGGCGCCAGGTCGCGGTCAGTTCGACCAAGAGCGTGATGGGTCACCTGATCGCCGCGGCCGGGGCGGTCGAAGCCGCGATCTGCGCGCTCGCGATTCATCACAGCACGCTGCCGCTCAATGCCAATCTGCGCGACCTCGACCCGGACTGTGACGTCGACATCGTGCGCGATGCACCGCGCGAGCGCCGCATTCGGGTCGCGCTGTCGAATTCGCTCGGCTTCGGCGGGTCGAACAGCTGCCTCGCGTTTCGTCATCCCGCCGACACCGACGCGTTGATCGGCGCGCGGCGCTGATCCGCGACCCGCATGGCAGCGCCACGCATCGTCATCACCGGCACCGGTGCTATCTGCGGATCCGGACGCACGCCGGCGGAGATCCTCGCGGCGATCAATGCGGGTACCTCTGCGGTGCGTCCGATCGCGCAGTGGGATGCGGGCCACTGGCCGGTTCGCATCGCGGCCGAGGTGCCCGACTACAACGCCGGCGCACTGACCGGCGACCGCAAGCTGCTGAAGTTCATCCGCCGCACCGACGTGTTCGGGTCTGTACGCCGCGGACCGTGCGATCGAGGACAGCGCGTGGCCGGCGTGGCGTGAGACTCTCGACGCCGATGCGGCCACGCAATTCGCGGACAGGACCGGCGTCTTCGTCGGTTCCGGCAGCGGGAACTTCGCCAATCAGTACGACTACTTCCCGCTGATCGCCGCCGCACATGGCGAACTCAGGGCCTTCGGCGAGGAACTTGCCGCGACGGTGAATCCGATGTGGCTGCTGCGTTCGCTGCCGAACAACGTGCTCGGCCATGTCGGCATCCGCCACGGCCTCAAGGGTCCGAACGCCTGCATCACCAACCACAGCATCAGCGGCCTGCTCGCGCTCGCGGAGGCGGCTGAGGCATTGCGCGCCGGCGAATGCACGCGCGCAGTCGCGGCGGCGCACGACACACCGATCGAGCCACAGACGCTGCTGTACTACGATCAGATGGGGCTGCTGACGCGCACGGCGCTTCGCTCTTTCGATGTGCAGCACGACGGCAGCGTGATGGGTGAAGGCGCAGCCGCGCTCGTGCTCGAGACCGAAACCGCCGCCAGCGAGCGCGGCGCAACCATCCTCGGCGAAGTGCTCGGATCGGGCGGGGGCAGCGACGCGCTCGGACTTGCTGCCGGTGCGCGATGACGGCGACGGACTGGTGCGCGCCATCGAAGGCGCACTCGCCTCGTCCGGCCTGGCGCCGCGCGACGTCGGAATGATCGTCGCGCACGGCAACGGCACCGAGAATTCCGACGTCTCGGAAGCGCGCGCGCTGCTGCGGGTCTTCGGGCGCGACATGCCGCCGGTGACCGCGTTCAAGTGGGCGTTCGGTCACCTGCTGGCGGCCGCGGGTCTGCTCGAGGCGATCGTCGGGCTTGCCGCACTGCGTGCCGGCACCGTGCCAGGCATCGCGACGCTCGACACACTCGATCCGGACTGCGGCCCGCTGAACGCGTCACGCGTCGCGCGCGAGCCTCGCAGCAAGGTCGCGCTGCTGCTGTCACGCGGCTTCGGCGGGACCAACACCGCCTGTCTGTTGCGCGCTCCGTGAACGTGCTGCCGCCGGCAGCCCCTGACGGCACGACCCGCTGCGGCGTCGACACCGTCGACATCGCCCGCATCGAACGACTGCTCGCCGAAACGCCGGACGAGGACCTGCGCAAGCTGTACTCCGAGCAGGAACTGCGCGACGCCGGCGACGGCCCGGGACGCGCGCCGTCTCTCGCTGCCCGCTTCGCCGCCAAGGAAGCCTGCGCCAAGCTTTTTCCGCGCGAAGTGGCGCTCGGAGCGCTCGGTCCCACCGACTTCGCGGTGACGCGCGATCCCTGGGGCGCACCCGCCGTCGAACTCAACGAGGCGGCGGAGATCGCGCTGGGCCGCAACCGGCTGCGGGCGATCACCTTGTCGCTGACCCACGACCGCACGCAGGCGTCCGCCGTGGCGCTGGCTCAGGCACTGCGCGCCGCGCCTTCGGCGGCGGCCCGCTGGTTCTACCGGCTGGCGCCATTTCGCCGCAAGGTGGTGCTCGAAAACCTGCATCGCGTCTACGGCGACGTCGCGGATGGGTCTGAGATCGAGCGTCTCGCGCAGGTGCACTACGGCCACCTCGGGCGGCTGCTCTGGGAGTTCGTCAAGTTTCCGTGGCTGCCGCGCGCCCGCAAGCTCGCAATGGCTCGCGTGGAGAACCTCGACGCGCTGCTCGCGGCGGAAGCGCTCGGCAAAGGCGTCCTGATATTGACCGGCCACTTCGGCAACTTCGAGGTGGCGACGACTGCGGGTCTCGCCCAGTATCCGGAGGCGCACGGTCGGTTCCATTTCGTGCGCCGACCGATCCGTCCCGCCTGGCTCGATCGCTGGGTGACGCGCCGGTTCCGACGCGCGGGATTTGGGGTGCTTCCCAAGCGCGGCGGCCTCGATGCGATCCTCGACCGGCTCGCCGCCGGGGATCTGGTCGTGTTCCCGTTCGACCAGCACGCCAGCCGCAAGGACGGCGTAATGGTCGAGTTCTTCGGCCATCCGGCGGGAACCTTCCGCAGCCTCGCGGTCATCGCGCTGACCACCGGTGCGCCGGTGGTGCCGGCCGCCGCTTGGCGCGAGGCCAACGGGCGGCACGTGCTGCGCTTTGAGGAACGAATCCTGCCTGTCGATCATCCGGATACGAACGAGGCGATCCGCCTGAACACCCGGGCCTACAACCGGGCGCTCGAGCGCTTGATCGTCAGGCGACCCGAACAGTGGTGGTGGGTGCATCGCCGCTGGAAGCCGTGGCCTCGGCGGGAGAAGCACTGAGGCCTGAGAGAGAAGTGCGGGTCTGAGTAGAATCGTTTTCCCGCTTCCCGGCCCCGGTCGTGTGCGGCGCGGAGTTCAGACGTGAATCGGCTCAAGAAGAAAACATTCGGAACGTTTCAAGCTGTCGCTCGCGGCGGCCTGTCCGCGGCCATCGCAGCAGCGCTGCTGGTCCAGGCTGTGCCCGCGGCTGCACACGAATCGGAGCAATACACGTTGCCGGTCGGGCGCGACTTTGCGGATCTCGGCCCTTACCTGTCGCGGATCGTGTTTACGGCCATCGAAGCCGCCGTGAATGAGACCAATACGTCGATCAAGCAGGCGATCGATTCCGAACAGGGCGCGCAGCGGATCGCCGAGCTGCAGGCGCCCGACACGATCGCGAACAACGTCTGGGGACAGCTGTTCCTCGCGATTCCGACCAACGAACTGCTCGACATCGACTTGCTGTCGCAGGACATCAAGGCGCAGTACCCGGGGCTGGTGACGATGCACCGGCCCACGGTGTCGATCTATGACGATCCGCTGCTCGTCATCGATCTGACGAAAGCCGTGCGCACATTCTTCCGCGCGGGCACGATCAACGCGGGCGGCACGCTCTTCGGCACCGACAAGCTGATCCACTTCATCAACGTCGGCAAGATCTATCACGCGAAGTACCAGTCGCGCGTCGAGCAGGGCAAGCCGGAAGGCGAGGCGGCGCAGGGGGCGATCCGTTCCGCCGCGCGCAATCCGCTGACATCCGAAGACGGCATGCTCGGCATGTTCACGACCGGCATCCATTCCAACGGCGACCTCGCCGCCGACTTTGCCGGCCTGAAGTTCTATCGCAACCTGACCGAACCGGTCCGGATCGGAACGCGCGAGCTGCCACCGATGCTGGTGCGCGACGGCCCCTACTGGCGGGTGCAGGCGCAGCCCGACTCCGACTTCTTCACGGTATTCATCACGCCGCACTGGAACGAGGTGTTGAACCCGAACCGCTACGCGCGCTACTTCAGTGCCCGCTTGCGCACGCTGATCTCCCAGCGCTGCCCGGACGCGCTTGACCATTACCGCGACGAACACGGCAGGCTCCGCAGTGCCGCCCAGTTCGACGCGATCGCGCGTGATCTGAGCACGTACTACGGCGAGCCCTATGGCTACGCGACCAACTCGTCGCCAGTCAACATCCGCACCGCATGTTTCACTGCGCGCCGCACCGGATCGTGACGCAGTGGCGACGCCGGCTTCGCCCGCTCCGGCGGCTGCAAGCGTCAATGCCGACAGCGGGGCGCCGACGATCGATGCCTTCGGTCGCTCGGCGCTGTGGTGGGCCGCGCGCCGCGGAGATGCGATCACGGTCGCGCGCCTCGCGACGCCGTCGGACGTCAACGCGGCGGATGTCGACGGCGAGACGCCGCTTCATGCCGCGGTCCGCGTCGGCAGCGCCCCTGCGGTGCGAGCGCTGCTCGCGGCCGGCGCCAAGGCGGACGCGGTCGCTCTTTATGGCGTTTCGCCGCTGATGCTGACCGCGCGCACCGGGCCGGCCCGACATCGCGGTGCTGCTGCTGCAGGCGGGCGCCGATCCGAACGCGCGCGACCTGTTCGGCCAGACGGCGCTGCTGAACGCGGTCGCTCGTGGCAGCAATCGCGTCGCGCTGGTCCTGCTCGAGCACCACGCCGATCCTCAGGCACCGGACGACGCCGGGAACACTCCGCTGCACCTCGCCGCGCGGCGCGGTGATGCCGCCGTAGTCGCGGCGCTGCTGGCGCGCGGGGCCGATCCGCGCGCACGCAATGCCTCAGGCGCCACGCCCAGTGACGACGCTACGCGTGCAGGGCATTCGACAACCGCGGCCGTGATCGCTGCCGCAGCCGGCATGAACCGGCGCGTTGCGATGTCAAGTGGCAGCGATGCGACGCGGGACACGAACACCGAACCGCTGCCCGGTGCTACCGCGGATCGTGCCGCGAACCCCTTACCGCAGTAAGCGTCGATGACGACGGCCGGATCCGCTCCGTCGCCGGCGCCCGCCGCACTGTCGGCGCGCGCCGGCGCGCTGCGCGCGATGCGCGTTGCGCTCGTGGCGCTTTGCGCCACCGCGTTCGGCTGCGCGGTGCATTCGCCGCGCCAGCCAGGGCAACAGGCGCGTACCGCACCGGTTTCGGAGACCGCAGCGCGCACCGTCGTCGACGAATGGCAACGACGGGTCGGTCAGCACGTCGACGCGGCAGGGACCGGCGACCCGGCGGTGCTGGCTCGGCTGCCCGCGCTACGGTCCAGCGCGGTACAGCGTCCCGGCCAGATCGTCTTCGGTGCCACCGACATCGAATCGTCGCAGCCCGAGCGTGACGGCTACGACACCTTCGGCCTTCTGCTCGGCCGGCTCAACAGCACTGGCGGACCCTGGTATGTCTTCGTCGTCGGATCGCTCGAGCGGCGGGACTATCGGCCGGTGTCCGTGGCGGACATCCGCGTCGTCGCGATGTCGGTGAAAGGCGGCGCGACGCTGTGGGAGTCCGGCTTCGGCGACACCGTCGCGCTGACGAAGTACCGACAGAGCCTCGACACCGGAACTGCGCTGCGATTTCCGGCCGACCGCGACCGTTTCACGCTGGTCAACTGCGCGCCGGGGGTCTGCGTCGAGGAGACGTCGTCCGGCGCACGCTGGACGCTGTACTTCAGCCCTGCGGTCGCCCAGACCCTCGACACGCAGTCTGCGGCACGCTGAATAGCCCGTGGCCGGCGCCACGGTTGACCGACGTCAGCCCGCGCGACTATCGCGCTCGGACAATGGGCCGCTCGACCTGTGATGCATCCGCAAAAGTGAGCCCGCTCGGAATTTCGCTGCTTCTTGTCGCAGGCTTTGCCATTTTCGCGGCTCTGGCCTGGCGCAAGCTCGCGATCGTCGCCGCACTGTCCGCGGACGCGCGACTTGATCATCCATGGCAGCGGTTTGCCCGATTGTTGCGACTCGGCTTCGCGCAGTCACGGCTGCTGTCCGGGGATTTCCGGCCCGGCCTGATGCATGCGGTGATCTTCTTCGGGTTCCTGACGCTGCTGGTGCGCAAGCTGCACCTGATCGTCATCGGCTACTCGCCGCTGGCGACCATTCCCGGTGCTGCGGGAGGTCTGTACACGGCGTTCAAGGATTTCATCGAACTGGCGGTGCTGGTCGCCGTCGGCTACGGCTTCTGGCGTCGCTTCGTGCGCCGGCCGGCGCGGCTCGAACCCAATCGCGAAGCCGTGGTGATCCTGACGCTGATCGCACTGATCATGCTGACGGACTTCGGTTTCGACGCGTTCCGCTTCGCGAAGTGGGCGGGTTCGGTTCCGGCGATCGCGCACGAACAGAGCTGGGCGTGGATCGGCGGTCCACTCGCGCACGCGCTGACCGGCCTCACTCCCGCTGCGCTGGACTGGGGATACCAGGCGTTCTACTGGGTGCAGATGGCGACGGTGTTCGCCTTCCTCGCGATCCTTCCGGTGGGCGAGCATTTCCACATCGTCACTGCGCTGCCGGCTCTCTATTTGGGGCGCGACGTGCCCGCGAACCGTGTTCCGCGCGTCGACCTCGAGCCCCTCGGCGCCGACGATGTCGATCCCGACACATTGCCGATCGGCGCGCGAACCGCCTGCGATCTGACGTGGAAGGAAGGTCTCGACGCGTTCACCTGCACCGAGTGCGGCCGCTGCAAGGATGCGTGCCCCACCTTCCTGACCGGAAAGCCGCTCGCGCTGAAGTGGGTCAACGACGCCGTCAAGCACCATCTGGTCGACCATCGCGACGCGATCCGCGCACACGATGTGGCACGACTGCCGCCGCTCGTCGGCAGCACGATCAGCCAGGACACGCTGTGGGCGTGCACCACCTGCGGCTACTGCGAGGTGTCGTGCCCGATCCAGCTCGAGCATCTGCCCAAGTTCTATCGCCTGCGGCAGCGCCAGGTGATGATGGACGGCGTGTTTCCGCACGAGCTGAATCGCGTGTTCGCCGCCTACGAGTCACAAAGCAATCCGTGGGGGCTGGACGCCAGCACGCGCGGCGACTGGGCCAAGGATCTCGGGCTGCCAATTGTCAGCAGCGCCGATGAAGTCGCACAGCTCGACTACCTGTACTACGTCGGCTCGGCGTCGTCGTTCGATCCGCGCGGACAGAAGATCGCACGCGCCTTCGTCCGCGTCGCCGCAGCCGCCGGAATACGACTCGGGATACTCGGTCCGCTCGAAGGATCGACCGGCGAATGCGTGCGCCGGCTCGGCAACGAGATGGTGTTCCAGCAGCTCGCCGGCGCGCTCGTGGAAACGCTCAACCGCCTCGGCGTCCGCCGCATCGTCACGACCGATCCGCACGCGTTCAACGCCCTGAAGAACGAGTTTCCGGAGTTCGGCGGCCAGCTACGAGGTCGATCCATCACTCGCAGGCGATCGACGAATGGCTGCGCGACGGGCGCCTGCGCGTCGATCGCACGCACGAACGGATCATCTATCACGAGCCGTGCTACCTCGCGCGGCACAACGGGGAATACGAAGCTCCGCGCCGCGTGCTGCAGGCCGTCTCGCGCGACACTCCGCTCGAGTTCGAACTGTCGCGCGACAAGGCGATGTGCTGCGGCGCCGGCGGCGGCCGCATGTGGCTTGAAGAAAAGATCGGCACGCGCATCAACGTGCTGCGCGCCGAGCAGGCATTGGCGCAGCAACCCGCCGCGGTGGCAACCGCATGCCCCTATTGCGCGGTGATGCTCGGCGACGGCCTCGCGCAGAAGGACGAGCGCGTTGTCACACGCGATATCGCTGAACTGGTCGCCGAAGCCCTGCGGCCATCCGCGACGGTGTAGCTGCCGAGCTCACGCCGGCGGCCGGCGTCGCACCCCGCGCCACCGGCCAACCCACGCTGCCGCAACGGCTAGCCGATCACCCCAGCTTGCCGATCACCCCGTTAAGTTCTTCTCTGGAAAACGCGCGCATCGTCTGCGTGCGAACGTTGCCGGCCGACGCCACGCTCATGCTGAGCGCGGTCATCGCCGCATCATCGGGCGCGTCGAAGATCACCACGACGTCGCACGCGCCCATCGTCCAGTAGACGTCCTTCATGGTCACTCCGAACTTCTTCGCCAATTCCTTCACCGCGTCGGCACGCTTGGTCGTGTCCTTGATGTTTTTTGCGCCCTGATCGGTGAAGTTGGCCAGCACGATGTAAGTCGCCATTTTTGCCTCCTGTTGTCCGGCGTAAGGCCCACTCGATGACGGCGCAGGCGATCACGCGCCCGGCCGCCTGCCGCACTCGCAACAGCCTCTTTGGCAGTCGCGGCGTGTTAGCAAGATACTCCCGCGTGAACCGCCTGTGTCCGCCTGCGCTACTTCGCCTTCTCCGCGGCCCGCAACGTCGCCTAGTCGCGCCGGCGGGCCAGGACCTCGATCGGCACGATCCGGCCGTCGGCGAGCGCCCGGGCCACGTTGGCCATCGCCACGGCAGCGGTCTCGGCGTGAATCAACATGACGGCACGATGCGGCGGCTTTTCGCCCCGCTCGACCAGCGCCCGCGAGCGCGCGCCGAAGTCCAGCGCTTCGTCGCGCGTGCTGCGCAGACTCGCGACCTCGAAGCCCGCCTCCTCGAGGCTGCGCTGCGTCTGCTCCGGTGTGGCGAGAAAACTGGCGTGCGCACTCGCTGCCCAGGGCGTCGGATACTCGATCGGACCGCCAGCACCGCGTGCGACTTCGGAGAGGGCAAGTCGTGCCCCCGGCTTCAGCACCCTGCGGATCTCCTGGAAGAACGCTTTCTTGTCTTCGATGTTCATCGAAACGTTCATCGAGCAGGCCGCGTCGAAGCTGCCATCGGTGTAGGACAGGTCGAGCGCATCGCCAACGTCGAAGCTCACGCGCTCGTGCAGGCGCAGCACGCGCGAGAGATGGCGCGCGACTTCGCAGAATTCAGGCGTCAGGTCGATGCCGGTGACGCGGCAACCGAAGCGTTGAGCGAAGTAACGGGCGGGACCGCCGATGCCGCTGCCGATGTCGAGCAGGTGATCCGTTGGGCCGAGCGGCAGCAGGCGGGCGATCTCCAGCGTTGCCTCCATGCCGCGGCCATGGAACTGGTCGTAAGGCGCGAGCGCGTCAATGGTCGGATGCTCGGGATCGACGCCGTCGGAGCGCAGCGCTGCCTTCAGACGCGCGAGCAGGTCGCCGCGACTGTAATGGCGGGTGATGTCGGCTTCCATCGTCGGCGTATTAGCGCTCCGGAACGACTTCGAGGGCCACGAGGAAACGCGCCACCATGTTGTAGGTGGCGGTGACCGCCGCAAGTTCGACCATCTCGGTCGGTTCGAGCCAACGCTTCAGCGCATCGAAGATCTCTTCGGGGACCGTCACAGTGCGCGTGCTCGCACTGGCGAAGCGGATGACGGTCCGCTGCAGCTCATCGAAGTCAGAACCTGAGGCGGCTGCGTCGGGGTCATCGAGCGCGGCGAGTTGTGCCGGGCTGGCGCCGGCACGCGCCAGTTCGGGCGCGTGATGGTGATATTCGTACTCTGCACCGGTAAGGCGCGCAACGACGCAGATCGCCAGCTCGCGCAAAAATGGCGACAGCGACAATTCTGTACGCACCGCGCGCAGGTAGCCGTTCCAGCCGCGGGCCAGCGGCTCGGACCACAGCAGCATGCGGTCCAGATTCAGCAGCGACCCGCCGCGACGGGTCTCGATCGCAGCGACGAGTTCGCGACTGCGGGGAGCCAAAGCCTCGGACCATGGTGGTACGCGCATCACCGTCCTCCGAAGAGTCGCCTCAGGAACGTCCACAGCGTCGCAAAGAATCCGGGCCGCCGCACCGGCACCGCCGCGCTCGCCGCGGACGGATAGCGGTTTGCGAGGTCCGCTGCGAAGGCGCCGAAGAAACGGTCCGCCATCGCCGCCGACGCGGCGTCGACCAGGCGCGATCCGACCTGGGCCAGCTTGCCGCCGATCGATGCATTGACCAGGTAGTGCATGCCGGTCGAGTTGGCCTCGAGCGCTTCGAGCCGTACGCGAGCATCACCGCGCGCAAATCCGGCGGCGCCGCCCTGCATGTCGAAGCGGATCGTGTAGGACTCGGGGGCCTGGACGTCGGCCAGTTCGAGCTTGCCCTTGAAGCGGGCTTTGACCGGTCCGATCGCGGCATTCACGACGACGTCGAGGGCGTTGTCACCGGCCGCGACCAGGCTCTCGCAGCCAGGAACCGCCGCCTTCAGCGCTTCGACGTCGTTGAGCGCTTTCCAGGCGATCTCGCGGCTGACCGGGAGAACGCGTTCACCCTTCAATTCCACTTGGCCTTCTCCTGAAGATCGGTGGCTCGGGGCGCCCTGGGCGCCGCAAGCCCGGCTGCCAGCGCTTCGAGAGAGGCGAGATTGTGCACCGGGAGAAAGGCGTCGACGTGTGGCAGCAACGCGCGAACGCCGCCGGCTCGGGGCTCGAAGCTCTCGTAGCGCAGCAACGGGTTGAGCCAGATAAGTCGCCGGCACGACTTCGCCAGCCGCTCGGCTTCGCGCTCGAGCGGCTCGGTGTCGCCGTGCTCGAGCCCGTCGGTCACGAGCAGCACGGTCGGATTGCCGTACAGGACGCGACGCGCCCACTTGAAATTGAACTCGTGCAGCGCCTGCGTGATGCGCGTGCCTCCGGACCAGTCGTCCACCGCCTGGACCACCGCGCGCACCGCGACGTCGGGATCGCGCGCGGCGAGCTGGCGCGTGACATGCGTCAGCCGGGTCCCGAACAGGAACGAGTGCACGCGGTAATTGGCGGACTCGCGCCCGGCAGTGATCGCATGCAGGAAGTGCAGGAACATGCGCGAGTACCGGCTCATCGAGCCGGAGATATCAACCAGGACCACCAGCGGCTCGGGTCGCGTGCGGCGGCGCCGGTACCTGAGGACCGCGACCTCGCCTCCACGTCGCGCCGAGTGGCGCAGCACATCGCGCAAATCGACGCGGCGGCCGCGCGCGGAAACGACTTCGCGCCGCATCTGCAAGCGGGCGAAGAACAGATCGATGCGCTCGAGCAGCTTGCGCGCCGCCGTCCACTCGGCTGCGCTCATCGTGTCGAAGTCCGCCTTGCGCAGTTGCTCGCGGTCGGTCCACGACAGCGCCGCATCGATCTCGATGCGTTGCGGCTCGGTGGGCTCGGGCGGATGCACCGCGCCCTTGAACATCGCGTCGGCCAGCCGCCGATTCTCCGGCGGCAGCGCGGACTGCGGCTTCTGCCTCAACTGCGGCATCAGCAGCTGCATGATCTTGCCGAGCAGGTCCGGGTCCTTCCAGAAGATATGGAACGCCTGGTCGAAGAGCGTCCGGTGCTCCCCTCGGCTGACGAAGCAGGCCGACAGCACCGCATAGAAGTCGGCGCGGGCGCCGATGCCGCTTGTGCGCAGGGCGTCGTAGGCGAGCAGGATCCGGTCGGTACCCACAGGAAGCCCTGCATCGCGCAACACACGCGCAAAGTGCATCACGTTTTCTGCGAGCCGGCCGGGCAGCGCGGATCGCGGTGCGGTAGTCGACTCCGTCATCACCGGGATCCGCGTGCAGCCGTCGTCGCCAGCCGCGCGCGCAACGGACGGTCGGCCCAGTATCCGGCCGCGACCAGAAGCCACTGCGCTTGGCCGACCCAAGCGATCGCGTTGACCGATGGCGGCGGCGGGCCGATCGCGTTGGCGAACTGAATGGCCAGCAGCAGCGCCGCCAGCACCCATGGCTTGTAGCCCGCCAACCGGGTCGCAGGCGCGGTGAGATACATTGCGAAGCACGCGGCGAAGAGTCCGAGCTCGAGCAGCAGCTCGACGAGAGGCGCATTCCACAGCCCGAGGCCGACCTTCGGTCCGCCGGCGAAGAGCAGCGGCAGATCCGGGCGATGCACGAGGAAGTCGAGCAGCCAGTGGCTCGCGACGAGCAGTGCAACGACCCAGGCGCCGCGCCGGTTGCGCGTCAGCAGCAGGTAGATACCTCCGAGCAGCGCGGCCCAGCCGAGCACGCCGAGCAGGCTGTGCGACACCGGGTAGTGCTCGAATCGAAGCGGCGCGCCCGACAGGGCAGGATCGATCGACACGCGCTCGACCCCCAGCAGCAGCAGTGTCGGCCACAGCAGGTCGATGAACTGCGCCGCCAGGAAGAGCGTTCCCAGGGACACCTCGGGGGCGACGCGCTTCGCGGCGAAGCCGACGGCGAAATGACCGACGAACATGCGGCGGCTCAGCCGCCCGGAGCCACGGCGCGGGCCTCGTCGCGAATGCGCTCGACCAGCCGGGCGGCTTCGGTACCCTGCATGCGCGCGATGTCATCCTGGTATTTCAGCAGCACGCCGAGCGTGTTGTTGACCGTCTCGGGCTCGAGCACCACCGCGTCGAGCGCGAGCAGCGCCCGCGTCCACTCGATGGTTTCCGCAACGCCGGGCAGCTTGTACAGCTCTATGCCGCGCAGCGACTGCACGAAGGCGACGACCTGCTGCGACAGGACCGCGCCGGCCTCGGGCACCTTGCGCCGGATGATCTCGAGCTCGCGCGCAGCCGATGGATAGCCGACCCAGTGGTACAGGCAGCGCCGCTTGACCGCATCATGGATTTCGCGCGTCCGGTTGGACGTGATGACGACGACCGGTGGCGTCTGCGCCTGGACCGTTCGCCATTCAGGAATCGTGATCTGGAAATCCGAGAGGACCTCGAGCAAGTACGCCTCGAACGGCTCGTCGGTGCGGTCAAGTTCGTCGATCAGCAGCACCGGCGGCCGCGCATGCGGCATTAGGGCCCGTAGCAGCGCGCGCTCGATCAGGAAGCGCTCGTTGTACAACTCGCTCGACAGCGCCTCGCGCGAGACGCCGGCGGCCTCGCCCATGCGGATTTCGATCAGTTGCCGCGCAACGTTCCACTCGTAAGCAGCAGCGTTGATATCGAGCCCCTCGTAACACTGCAGCCGGATCAGTTCGGCGCCGAGCGCAGCCGCGAGCACCTTGGCGATCTCGGTCTTGCCGGTTCCGGGCTCGCCCTCGACGAACAGCGGGCGCTGCAGTTTCAGCGCCAGAAAGACCGCGGTGGCGAGTTGCCGATCGGCGACGTAGTCGCGCGAGCCGAGCAGTTCGACGGTCGCATCGATCGATTGCGGAATATCCATCCCGCCACCTTAGCCGATGGTCGCGGGCCTCGCCAGCACGCCCGCAGTCCGGGTCGAAGCGCTGGTTCGAAGCCACGGCGCGTTCGGGGTTGGCTGGCTGGCGCGAGCGCGTAGACGCCCGAGCCCGATGGCATCCAGATTTCCACCACCACACGTCGGCGAACGGCTAGGATTGTGACAGCATGCTGAAATCCGGCACGCAACGGGGCCTCGGCCCACGAGCGGCAACGACAGGAGTGGAGGAAACCATGCACGAGAATGAACTGCGCGAACTGATCGAGGACGTTCGAGCCGGGAAGCTGCCACGACGCAGCTTCATCCAGCAGTTGGTCGCGCTCGGCCTGTCGGCGCCGATGGCGTCGATGCTGCTGATGCACGCCGGCGTCGCCAGCGCGCAAACGGCGCAGACCTACAAGCCGACCAAGCGCGGCGGCGGCGGTGTTCTCAAGGTGCTGTGGTGGCAGGGCGCGACGCTGCTGCAGCCGCACTTTGCCAACGGCACGAAGGACCAGGAAGGCTCGCGCATCTTCTACGAGTCGCTGGCGGTCTGGGACGGCGAAGGCAATCTGATCCCGATCCTCGCGGCCGAGGTACCGACGCGCGAGAACGGCGGCCTGTCGGCCGACGGGCGCAGCGTGACCTGGAAGCTCAAGAAGGACGTCACCTGGCACGACGGTCAGCCGTTCACTGCGGACGACTGCGTCTTCACCTGGGAATACGCGAAGGACCCGGCGACGGCTGCGGTGACCACCGGCGTGTACAAGGACGTGACGGTCACGAAGGTCGATCCGCTCACGATCCGGGTCACGTTCCCGAAGCCGACGCCGTTTTGGGCGACCGCCTTCGTCGCAGCCGAGGGCATGATCATCCCGAAGCATGTGTTCGGGCCCTACATCGGCGCGAAGTCGCGCGACGCGCCCGCCAACCTGAAGCCGGTCGGCACCGGCCCGTACAAGTTCGTCGACTTCAAGCCGGGCGACATGGTGCGCGGCGAGATCAACACGAACTACCACATGCCGAACCGCCCATTTTTCGACGCGATCGAGATGAAGGGCGGCGGCGACGCGACCTCGGCCGCGCGCGCGGTGCTGCAGACCGGCGAGTTCGACTACGCCTGGAACCTGCAGGTCGAAGACGAGGTGCTCAAACGCCTCGAAGCCGGCGGCAAGGGCCGCGCGCTGATCGTGCAGAGCGGCGACATCGAGTTCATCCAGCTCAACACCAAGGACCCGTGGAACGAGGTCGACGGCGAGCGCGCGAACGTCAAGTCCAAGCACTTCGCCTTCAGCGACCCGGCGGTGCGCGAGGCGATGTCGCTGCTGGCGGACCGCAAGGGCATCCAGGAGTTCATCTACGGACGCACCGGCATCGCGACCAGCAACTTCCTGAACAACCCGGCGCGCTTCCGCTCACCGAACACGAAGTACGAATTCAACGTCGACAAGGCCAACCAGGTGCTCGACGCCGCCGGCTGGAAGAAGGGTGCGGACGGCGTCCGCGAGAAGGACGGCAAGAAGCTGAAGTTCGTCTACCAGACTTCGGTCAATTCGCTGCGCCAGAAGGAGCAGGCGGTCGTCAAGCAGGCCTGCCAGAAGGCCGGCATCGACCTCGAATTGAAGTCGGTCACCGCCAGCGTGTTCTTCTCGTCCGACGTCGCCAATCCCGACACCTACGGCAAGTTCTGGTGCGACATGCAGATGTACACGACGACGATGACGCAGCCGGATCCCGAGCGCTTCATGGACCAGTACCTGTCGCGCGAGGTCTCGTCCAAGGCGAACAAGTGGCAGGGTCGCAACATCACCCGCTGGGTCAGCGAGGATTACGACAAGACGTACCAGGCCGCGGAGGGCGAACTCGATCCGGTCAAGCGCGCCGCGCTGTTCATACGCCTCAACGATCTGCCGGTGAAGGACAACGTCATCATCCCGCTGATCAGCCGGCCCGCGGGTGCGAGGATCGAACCTGAAGCTCGTGACGCCGCTGACGGGCTGGGACCTCGACTTCTCGCAGCTGCAGAACTGGTATCGGGAGACCGGCGCCGGCTGACCTGAGCGCGCGCCGGGAGGGCTGGCCGCCGCATGACCGACGAAGACGAGCTTCGACGCTGGATCGCCTGCGTGCGGGCCGGCTCGCTGGCGCGGCGCGATTTCCTGGCACGCCTCGCCGCGCTCGGCGTCGCCGCGCCGGTGGCCAGCCTGCTGCTGGCGGATGCCGGCATCGCCCAGCCGACCTCCGCCACCTACAAGCCGACGCGGCGCGGCGGCGGCGGCACGCTGAAGCTGCTGTTCTGGCAGGGTCCGACGCTGCTGAACCCGCATTTCGCCAACAGCATCAAGGATGCCGCCGGATCGCGGCCCTTCTACGAGTCGCTGGCGCGATTCGATGCCGACGGTCAGCTGGTTCCGATTCTTGCGGCCGAGATCCCGAGCAGCGACAACGGCGGCATCGCCGCGGACGGTCGTTCGACCACGTGGAAGTTGAAGCGCGGCGTGACCTGGCACGACGGCAAGCCGTTCACCGCGGACGACGTGATCTTCAACTGGCGCTTTGCGACCGATCCCGCGACCGCGGCGTTCACCGGCGGCGTCTACGAAAACGTCAAGGCCATCGAGAAGATCGACACCCACGCGGTGCGCATCGTGTTCGAAAAGCCCACGCCGATCTGGACACGCACCTCCAATCAGCAGCTGATTCCGCAGCACCTGTTCGCACCCTACCTCGGCGCGAAGTCGCGTGAGGCGCCGCAGAACCTGAAGCCGGTCGGTACCGGCCCCTATCGGTTCATCGATTTCAAGCCGGGCGACATCGTCAAGGGAGAGCTCAACCCGAACGTACCACGGCCTGAACCGGCCGCACTTCGACGCCATCGAGATCAAGGGCGGCGGCGATGCGGCCTCCGCGGCACGGGCGGTCCTGCAGACCGGCGAATTCGACTATGCGTGGAACCTGCAGATCGAGGACGAGGTACTGAAGCGCATGGAGAGCAACGGCAAGGGGCGCGTCGCGATCAGCCCGGGCGGCAACACCGAGATGATCTGGCTGAACATGACCGATCCATGGACCGAAGTCGACGGCGAGCGCGCCAGCCTGAAATCGCGCCACCCGATCCTGTCGGACCCCGCGGTGCGCGAAGCCCTGGCGCTGCTGCTGGACCGCAAGTCCGTGCAGGAATTCGTCTACGGGCGCACCGGCGTGGCGACGGCGAACGTGCTCAACAACCCACGGCAGTTCAACAGTCCGAACACGAAGAACGAGATCGAGCCTGGACAAGGCCAACGCGCTGCTCGACGGCGCAGGCTGGAAGCGTGGCGCCAGTGGCGTCCGCGAAAAGGGCGGGCGCAAGCTCAGTTTCGCTGTTCCAGAGCTCCACCAACTCGGTGCGCCAGAAGGTGCAGGCCATCTTCAAGCAGGCCTGCGCCAAGGCCGGCATCGAGATCGAAGTGAAGGCCGTCACGCCAGCCGTTTACTTCTCCTCCGACATCGGCAATCCCGACACGGCAGGCAAGTTCTGGGCGGACCTGCAGATGCATTCGTTCACCCGAGCTGCCGGATCCGGACCGCTTCATGCAGCTGTGGGTCTCATGGGAGGCTTCGAGGAAAGCCAACAAGTGGCTTGGACTGAACACCGGGCGCTGGGCGAACGCCGAGTACGACACCCTGTTCAAGGCGCAGCAGGCCGAGCTCGACCCGGTGAAGCGCGCGACGCTGCTGATTCGCATGAACGACCTCGTCTGCAACGACCGGGCGATGATCCCGGTGGTGTACCGGCCCGGGTCGACGGCCTCGCCCGCAGTCTTGCGGCACCGCTGTCTGATTGGGACAACCCGCTCGCCGGGCTGCATGACTGGTACCGCGAGAGCTGACGCTTGGGCCCCTACCTACTCCGCCGCCTGCTGATCGCGATCCCCAGCCTGCTGGGCATCAGCGTCGTCCTCTTCACCGTGCTTGCGCTGGCGCCGGGCGATCCGTTCAGCGAGCTGGCGCTCAACCCGAACGTGCCGGCCGAGGTGCGCATGGCGCTGCGCGCCAAGTTCGGCCTCGACGATCCGGTCTGGCAGCGCTACTTCCACTGGCTGACGGCGATGCTGCACGGCGACTGGGGCTTCTCGTTCATCAGCCGCGTCGACGTCGACACGCTGATCATGCAGCGGGTCCCGATCACGCTGGCAGTGATCGGCGCGTCGCAGCTGCTGGCGCTCGCGATCGCGCTTGCCGGTCGGCATCTACTCGGCGATGCGGCCCTACTCGTGGTTCGACCGCATCGCCAGCACGCTCGCCTTCGTCGGCTTCTCGCTGCCGACCTTCTTCACCGGCATCCTGCTGATCCTGATCTTCTCGATCAAGCTCGACTGGCTGCCGTTCGTGTTCCGCGCCGATCTCAACACGACCGGCTGGGCATGGTGGGTCGAGATGTTCCGCCAGTCGATCATGCCGATCACCGTGCTCGGACTGTTCCAGGGCGCGAGCTGGACGCGCTACGTGCGCTCGGCGATGCTCGACGTGATCCGGCTCGACTACGTGACGACCGCGCGTGCCAAGGGACTGGCGGAGCGCAAGGTGATCATGAAGCACGTCGTGCGCAATGCTCTGATCCCGGTGGTGACGCTGGTGGCGCTGCAGATGCCGGCGATTTTCGGCGGAGCGATCGTCACCGAGCAGATCTTCCGCATTCCGGGCATCGGCTCGCTGCTGATCGACGCGATCCTGCGCAACGACACGCCGGTGATCATGGCGGTGACCTTCGTGTTCTCCTGCCTCGTGATCATCTTCAACCTGATCGCCGACCTGCTGTATGGCTGGCTCGACCCTCGCATCTCCTACCGCTAGCGCCGTCAGGCCCGCGTCGGGAGCCTCGCCGTGGCGCGAGGCGTGGCGACGCTTCAGGCGCCACCGGATGGCGTACGCGAGCCTGTTCGTGCTGGCGACGCTGGTCGCGCTGGTCGTCTTCGGTCCGCTGCTGTGGAACCTCCCGATCAACGAGATCGATTTCAGCGCGCAGCTCCAAGGACCGTCGTGGAAACATCCGCTCGGCACCGACGACCTCGGCCAGGACCTGCTCGCGCGCATGCTCTACGGCGGCCGCATCTCGCTCGCCGTCGGCCTGGCGGCGATGACGATGGCGATCGTCGTCGGCGTGCTGATCGGCGCGATCGCCGGCAGCGCGCGCGGCAGCATCGACACCGCGCTGATGTGGCTCACCGACCTGTTCCTCTCGCTGCCGCAGCTGCCATTGCTGCTGCTGATCATCTATCTCTTCCGCGACAGCCTGAAGAGCGTGCTCGGTCCCGAGGGCGGCGTGTTCGTGCTGATCGTCGCGGTGATCGGCGGCTTCCGCTGGATGCCGGTGGCGCGGCTGGTGCGCGCCCAGTTCTTTTCGCTGCGCGAAAAGGAGTTCGTCGAGGCGGCGCGCGCGCTCGGCGCGTCGCACACGCGCACGGTGGTCCGCCACATCCTGCCGAATGCGCTCGGACCGGTGATCGTCGCCGGCACCATCGACGTCGCCGCGGCGATCATCGCCGAGTCGACGCTCTCGTTCCTCGGCCTCGGCTTTCCGCCGGACATTCCGACCTGGGGGCGGATCCTGTTCGACAGCAAGGATCACCTCGACATCGCGGCGCACTGGGCGCTGTTTCCCGGCGCCGGCGATCTTCCTCACCGTGCTGTCGATCAACTTCGTCGGCGACGGCCTGCGCGACGCGCTCGATCCGCGCAAGGTGCTGTGATGGCCGCGCCGCCGGGTTCCGAACCGCGCCTGCTCGAGATCCGCGGGCTGACAACCCACTTCCACACCGACGACGGCTGGCTGCACGCGGTCGACGGCGTGGACATCAGTGTCGGCCGCGGCGAGACGGTGAGCGTCGTCGGCGAATCGGGCTGCGGCAAGACGGTCACGGCGATGACCGTGCTCAAGCTGGTACCGATGCCGCCGGGAAAGATCGTCGCCGGCCAGATGCTCTGGCAGGGGCGCGACCTCGTGCCGCTCGACGCCGACGCGATGCGCGAGCATCCGCGCCAAGGAAATCGCGATCGTCTTCCAGGAGCCGATGACCTCGCTGAACCCGGTCTACACCGTCGGCGAACAGATCGCCGAGGTGCTCCGGCTGCACGAGAAGCTGTCGCGCCGGGCGGCACTCGATCGCGCGGTCGAGATGCTGAAGCTCGTGCACATCTCCACGCCGCAGCGGCGCGTGCACGACTATCCGCACCAGTTTTCCGGCGGCATGCGCCAGCGGGTGATGATCGCGATGGCACTCTCGTGCAATCCGAAGCTGCTGATCGCGGACGAACCGACGACCGCGCTCGACGTCACGATCCAGGCGCAGATCCTCGACCTGCTCGGCGAGCTGAAGTCGCGGCTCGGCATGGCGGTCATGCTGATCACGCATGCGATGGGCGTCGTGGCCGAGACCGCGCAGCGCGTCGTCGTGATGTACGCCGGCAAAGTGATCGAGGAGGCGCCGGTGCAGCAACTCTTCGCCGCCCGCGTCATCCGTACACGCAGGGGCTGATCCGTTCGATTCCGCGCATCGACACGGCCGCGATTCACAAGGTGCGGCTGGAGGCGATCCCGGGCGTCGTGCCGAAGCTGATCGACCCGCCGCCGGGCTGTCGCTTCGCCCCGCGCTGCCGCTATGCGATGCCCGCGTGTACGGCCGCGACACCGCCGCTGATCGAGGTCACGCCCGGCCACAAGGTGGCCTGCATTCTCGAATCGGCGCTTGAGCGCCATGAGCGAGCCGTTGCTGCGCGTCACCGACCTCGTCAAGCACTTCCCGGTGCGCGGAGGACTGCTGCGCCGGGAAGTCGGTCGCGTGCACGCCGTCAACGGTGTGAGTTTCGAACTCGCCGCCGGCGAGACGCTCGGACTGGTCGGCGAATCCGGCTGCGGCAAGTCGACCACGGGCCGCTGCATCCTGCGGCTGATCGAGCCGACGTCGGGCTCGATCCAGTTCCAGGGCGTCGAGGTGACGAGGCTCGACCGCGCCGCGCACCGGCGCCTCGCCCGCGACATGCAGATCATCTTCCAGGACCCGTACGCCTCGCTCAACCCGCGCATGACGGTGAGCGCGATCATCGGCGAGGCGTTGATCATCCACCGGCTCGCGCCAACGGCACGGGAATTCGAAGACCGCATCGTGCAGTTGCTGGAAACGGTGGGGCTTTCGGCCGACCACATGCGGCGCTATCCGCACGAGTTCTCCGGCGGACAGCGGCAGCGCATCGGCATCGCGCGGGCGCTGGCGGTCTCGCCGAAGCTCATCGTCTGCGACGAGGCCGTGTCCGCCCTCGACGTCTCGATCCAGGCGCAGGTGATCAATCTGCTGGAAGACCTGCGCAGCAAGTTCAACCTGACCTACATCTTCATCGCGCACGACCTTTCGGTCGTCGAGCACATCAGCCACCGGGTTGCGGTCATGTACCTCGGGCGCATCGTCGAGATCGCGTCGGCGCGCGAGCTGTATTCCGAACCGAGGCATCCATACACCGAAGCACTGCTCTCGGCCGTACCGATTCCCGACCCCAAGGTCAGGCGCCAGCGGCTGCCAGTGCAGGGAGACGTGCCGAGCCCGATCAACCCGCCAACGGGTTGCCACTTTCACACGCGCTGCCCGATCGCGCAGAAGCCGCTGTGCAGCACCGTGGAGCCGCAACTGAAGCAGACAAAAGAGGGCCACTGGGTCTCCTGCCACCTGCGCAGTTAATTGGGAAGCGCCGTCCGGCCCTGGCACACCGTGGCAGCGTGCGCCCGTGCAAGCGCGTCGTGCGCAGGTGGGCCGCTACGGACCCGCCAGCCACGCCTCGGCATCGGCCACCGCGGCGAACATCCGGATCGGCAGACCACGGTTGACCGCGACGTTCTCGGCGAACTTCATCGTGTCGCCGATCGCGTGGACGTCGATAAAGGCGATCGCCTGCACGATGCCCGCGGCTTCCGTGCTGCCCTGAGCCGCGATGTCGAACACAGTCGACCGGCCCAGCCGGGGACCGGTCGAGCCGTTCCTCGATCAGCAGCGCGAGTCGTACCCCGCAGCCGGCACTCGTGCATCAGCGCCTGCAGATAGCCGACGACGTCGTCCTTGGTGTTGTCACCGGTGACGACGGCGTGCAGGTAGCGCGGTCTTTTCGTCGAACTTCAGGTCGAATGCCATTGCGTGCGGTCCCCGGGTCTAGCTCGGAAGAGCCCGCGCCAGCAGCGGTGCAGGATCGATATCCGCAGGCAGTGTGCCGAAGGTGCGTCCCCAGCCCATCCGAGCCGAGCCGCGACGCGCAGAACGCGTCCGCGACCGCCGCCGGGCTGCCTTCGATCAGCAAGCGAGCCTGCATCGCCAGCGCGATGCGTTCGGTGAGCGCACGCGCCTCGCCTTCGTCGATGTCCGGCCGCGCCAGATCAGCGATCAGCGCATCGACGAACGCGTCGTAGCGGCGATTGGTTCCGCGCGCGGCCCGCAGTTCGCCTGCCAGCGCATCGCGCACCGCCGGGACGCGTGCCAGCGCACGCAGCACGTCGAGGCACATGACGTTGCCCGAGCCTTCCCAGATCGAGTTCAGCGGCGCCTCGCGATAGAAGCGCGCGAACGGCCCTTCCTCGACGTAGCCGTTGCCGCCCATCACTTCCATCGCCTCGGCCGCTGCCGGCGGGCAGTCGCTTGCAGACCCAGTACTTCGCGGCCGGAGTCAGCACGCGTGCCAGCAGCGCCTCGTGTTCGTCGTGCGCGTGGCGGCCATCGAACGCGCGCGCCAGCCGCAGCACCAGCGGCGTCGCGGCCTCGGACTCGAGCGCGAGATCGGCCAGCACGTTGCGCATCAGCGGCTGCTCGGCAAGATGGCGGCCGAACGCCGATGCGCTCGCGGGCGTGATGCAGCGCGTGCGTCAGTACGGCGCGCAGGATGCCGGCCGAGCCGATCGCGCAGTCGAGCCGCGTGTGCGTGCCCATCTCGAGGATCGTCGGCACGCCACGGCCGATTTCGCCGACCAGATACGCCTCGGCGCCGTCGAACTCGACTTCGCTCGAGGCGTTCGATTTGTTGCCGACCTTGTCCTTCAGCCGCTGCACGGCGATGCGGTTGCGCGTGCCATCGGCGCGCCAGCGCGGCATGAAGAAGCACGACAGCCCGGCCGGCGACTCGCGGTCGGTCTGCGCCAGCACCAGGTGGGCATCGGACTGCGGCACCGAGAAGAACCACTTGTGCCCGGTGATGCGGTAGCGCTCGCCCCAGTCGCCACGGCCGTCGGGCTCCGCGAACGTCGTGTTCGCCCGCACGTCGGAGCCGCCCTGCTTTTCGGTCATGCCCATGCCGAGCAGCGCACCGCGCTTTTCGCCGATCGGGAGCGAGGCCGGGTCGTAGTCGTGCGACAGGATGCGCGGCAGCCAGTCGCGTGCGATCGCAGGCGTGGCCGCCGCGTAGCGCTGCATGACCGGCACGACCGCGTAGGTCATCGTGACCGGACACTGCGCGCCGTTTTCGACCTGCGAAAACAGCAGGTACTTCGCGGCGCGCGCGACCTGTGCGCCCGGCTTGGGGTCGGCCCAGGGATCGGCATGCACGCCCGCGCCGATCATCAGCCGCATCACCTCGTGCCACGCGGGATGGAACTCGACCTCGTCGATGCGGCGGCCGTTGCGGTCGAAGTTCCTGAGTTGCGGCGGGAACGTGTTGGCGAGCCGCGCCCATTCGGCGACCCGGCCCGAGCCCAACTGCGCCCCGAGCGACGTCAGTTCGGACTTCAGCCCAGCCGGCACCGAGCCGTGCGACGCCCTCCTGCAGCGCTGCATCGATCGCGTACAGGTTGCGGTCGACGAAGGGTGTCGACTGGTTGAAGACCTTCGTGCGTTGCGGCCATGTCGTCACTTCGTTCGACATCACTGCCAGCACGCCTTGCGGCGCGCCCTTGTACGGGACATGAACGAGATCGGTACCGGTGGCCTTACCGAAGCAGGACGCCGGCCACGTGGTGGCTGGTTCCGGTGCCGCCCGAGGAAAACGTCAACGTGCCCGGCTTCTGCCTTAGCGATTGCAACGATGTCGGCCGGCGAGGACGCCGGATTGCCCGGATGAACGATCATCACGTTTGACGCGCGTCCAAGCAGCGCGATCGGCGCGAAATCCCTCAGCGAGTCGTAGCCCGGCTTTGCGAAGATGGCATGGTTGAAGACGAGCGATGCCTTGCGAAGCGAAGCCGATCGTGTAGCCGTCGGGCACGGCGCGCGCCAGCTCCGCCATCGCAATCGTGCCACCGGCGCCGGGCTTGTTGATAACGACGACCGACTGGCCGAGTGCTTTCGAGAGCTCTTCTGCGATGAAGCGCGACGCCGCGTCGGCCGGACTGCCCGGCGCGAGGGGGACGATGAGCCGGATCGACCTGGCCGGATAGGTTTCCGCCAGCGCGGTGCCTGAAGTTGCCACAAGCGCGGCGGCGATCCCTGCGCAAAGCCATCGACTCAGCTTCATTGAGAACGGAACCGTAGCGGTTTCGGAAAGAAGCGCGCCGGCATGCTAACGCGCCGACATGCTGCAAGGCTACTGCGCGGGCAGGTCGAGGTCTTCTGCGACTCGCCGCGCATCACCTGACTCATGGCAGCTCGGCAAGTGGGCCGCGTCGAACGCGATCGCCGCTGCCTGCTCTTCGGTCAGGCGCTCGCCCGCGCGCAGCCAGGTCTCGACCGTCGCCGCAGGATGCTCGGCTGCAGCGCGGTCGCGCACCCGTTGCTGCATCGGCAGCGCAATCAGGCGCGTGTGCTTCTGCTGCGGCAGCTGGCTGTACGCGTACCCGGTGAGCATGACGGCGCGCCGCGGATCGCCGCGTCGGGCATGCTGCAGGGCGGCAGCGATCAGCGGGGCGAACGTCACACCAAGCACGCGGAGGAAGTCGAACGACTCGCGCGCGAGCGGCAAGGATGTCCACATCATCACCGCGCCAGGCCAGGGCGACCGCCAGCGTACCGAGCCGGAACTCCAGTCCGTAAGGCGCGTGGTATGCGACGCAGACCATCGACCGACCTGCGCAGCGACTCGATCGCCGCATCCACGTCGCCCGCGTCGAGCTGAGCACAACCGAGGTTGCCGAGCGCGACGTGCTCGCCAGAGCGCGTCGCCAGCGCGGCGATACAGCTCGGCCTGCCGACGAAACGCCGCGATCGCGAGCTCAGGCGTTCGCCACGTCGCAGGTACAACTCTCCTTGCGTCGCGGCGAGCGGCCGCCTGTTTGCTCAGCAGTGTGCTGTCGGCAACGAGCTGCTCGGCCTCGCGCAGCGCCTGCTCGGCCTCGGACATGCGGTCGCTCACGCGCACCGATCGACGCGACAAGCAACAGGGCGAAGCCGAGCCGGTCCGCGTCGCCGAGTTGCCGATACAGCGCTTCAGCGCGACGCGCGGCCTCCCAGTGTTCTTCGCGCGGCGCGCGTCCTCGTTGAGCCGGGCAAAGGCCAGACAGAAGTCCGCCTCGATTCTTGCGGGCAGGTCCGCGGGCAGCGGCCATAGCTGCAGCATGCGCTGGACGCCTTCGCCTGGTCAGGCCGTTCCGCATCCATACGAACCAGCACTTGCTCAGCAGCTCATAGGCCAGCATGCGGTCGCCGGCGGAAGTCATCGCCCAGTCGACCGCCGCGCGCAGGTTGCTGAGTTCGAGCACCGCTCGCTCTGCGCTCGGCCGGCGACAGATGCCCAGCGATTTCGCGTCCGTCGGCGGCCATCAACTCGCAGATCACTTGCGCGTGGCGCCGCAGCATCGCTTCGGACTCGCCGGCCGCGGCGAGCTGCTCGAGCGCGAACGCACGCGTCGTCTCGAGCAGGCGATAGCGCGGCTCGGCCTCGCCGTCGGCGATCACCAGCGACTTGTCGATCAGGTGCCCGAGCAGGTCGAGCACGGGCCATTGGTCGATGCGCTCGTCGCTGACGACCTGCTGCGCCAGCTCCAGCGTGAAGCCGCCGGCGAACACGCCGAGGCGGCGGAACACCGCCTGCTCGTCGGCCGACAGCAGGCCGTGGCTCCATTCGAGCGCGGCGCGCAGCGTCTGGTGCCGCCGCAGCTTCATGCGCGCGCCGCCGGTCAGCACGTTGAACATCTGGTCGAGCCGCGCGTGCAGGCCGTGCACGCCGAGCAGCGGCACGCGCGCCGCGGCCAGCTCGATCGCGAGCGGAATGCCGTCGAGCCGGCGGCAGATGTCGATCACCACGGCGACGTTGTCGTCGGCCAGCCGAAAGCGCGGGTCCGACCGCATGCGCGCGCTCGACGAACAGCGCCACGGCGCCGAACTGCGACGGCGTCCTCGAGTTGCGCGCGTCGCCGGCACCGCCAGCGGCCCCGAGGCGATAGACCTGCTCGTCGCGACACTTCAACGATTCCTGCGACGTGACCAGCAGCCGTACGTTCGGCGCACGCGCGCGCAACAGGTCAACCAGCGCAGGCGACGTCGTCCGCAAGGTGTTCGCAGTTGTCGAGGACGAGCAGCAGACTCCGGCTCGCGAGCGCCATGGCCAGCGCTTCCTGCGGCGGCCGACCGGCAGGCAGCTGCAGACCGAGCGCCGCGGCGATGCTGCTCGGGACCTGCGCGCCTTCGGTGATCGGCGCAAGTTCGACCCACCAGCGCCCGTCGGGCAATTCGAACTTGGCGGCCGTCGCAGCCGCCAGCGCCAGGCGCGTCTTGCCGATGCCGCCGGCGCCGACGATCGATCACGACCGGGTGCTCGCGCAGCAGCGCGTCGACGGCGTCGAGGTCCTGCGCGCGACCGAACAGCGGCGGCGAGGTCGGGCAGGTTGCCGCGGATCGCTGCCGACGAGCGGCGCCGGCGGCATGCGACCGCCGCCGACTCACCGGCCGCCGCGTTCACGGCGTCGACCGGCAGCGCGAAGCGATAGCCACGACCCGGAATGGTGGCGATCGCCTGCGGCCCGAGCAGCTTGCGCAGCGCCACCATGTGCACCAGCAGGTTGTTCTCCTCGACCACGAGCTTCGGCCACACGAGGTCCATCAGCTCGTGCTTGGGCACCACCCGCTCGCGCCGCTCGACGCAGCGCGAGCAGCACGTCGAAGGCCCGCGCGCCGAGCTTGGCGGGCGCTCCATCGATCAGCACGTGTCGCTGCGAGGCGTCGATCTCGATCGCGCCGCAGCGATAGCTACTGTTCGACCCGGTTGGCCTGGCGTCGTCCATGTCCGCCACATTAGGCCGGCCGGAGCCGCGCGGGAAGCGCCCGGCGACGCGATTAATAACGATTAATCCCTGCCCCAATGACGGCGGTCGTTCTTCCGAGGACGATCCTCCATCGAACGCGGGTCCACCTGTCCAACGGAGGCAGAACGATGAAAGCCACCTCCTACCTTGGCATTCCGCTGATCGTTCTTCCTAGCCTGTTCGGGCTCGCCGCCTGCGGCGGTGGTAGCGACGCGGGGCCCGCACCATCGGTAGCCGCTGCTCCCGCACCACCACCGCCACCACAACGCCACCACCACCGCGACAGCCTCCGGTGTTGCCACCGGCCCTGCCTTCGGCATCGCCAGCGCCAACGTCGGCCTCACCGTATTACTTGGCTACGGCCGCCGGCATGTGGCGGGACGGCTCGACATCGCTTGCGGGGAGTGCATCCCGGTTCTCCAGCGAACACCTCGTGGTGGTCGACCCGGCTTCGCCGACGACGCCGGTTGCAGTGGAAGCCGCGGGATGGTGGCAACGGGTCGCGCAAATCGAGGAAGGGGTGATCGACAGCGTCTCGGGAACGGTCGACGGCCTCGGCGTGCGCTTTCTGATCTACCTGAAGGACGGTCGTGTTCACCGGCTCGACCTGCGCCGTGGAAGCTGGCCGCCAGTGTCGGCAGAGACTTCGTCGCTGACGACGACGCAGATGTGCAACGCCTATCCAACTACGATCCCGGACCGTCGATCAGCGCAGCGGTCACTGCTGCTCTTCACGATCGCGGGCCCGGACCAGGTCTGCAGCACCTCGGACGACCGGCAAGTCGCAGTGCGGCTCGACATGACGTCGGCCGACGCGCCGGTCGCGGTCACCGGCGAAGTGCTCGATGCGCTGCGCGGCACGGACGGCGCGATCGCGGGCTTCCTCGTGCGCGATGGCAATCAAATCCAACGCGTCGACGCCAGCCTTGCCAATCCGGTCGAGCTTTTCACGGTTTCCCCGACCGACTTTGAACTCTTGCATGGCTCTGGACCTGGCCCAGGTACTGCAGGGCAACATGGTGTTTAGGGACGGAGCGGCGATTCGGGCCTACAACCTCACGGCCGGCGGGGTTCCGGTCACGCTGATGACCCTTGACGCTGACGACTACGTTGGCAGCGCTCACGGCGCCGACGCCAGCGCGGTCTATCTCGCCGTGAGCAAGCGCCAATTCGACGCTGGGCGACTGATCCGCGTGACGGCCAGTTTGACGGCTGACGTGCTCGCGACCGAGAGCATCAGCATCATCGAAGTCCTCGTCTCCCCGACGCGAGTCATCTACCTCGCGGGGTCGCCGGGCTACCCCTGGGACTACGGGATTTACTATATGAGTATCGATCGGTGCCGAAATCCGGCGGCACGCCCATCACGCTGGTGTCCGATCCGTTGAATGTGATCGGCGGGGCCGTCCTGGCGGGCGAGACCCTGTGGGTCAACGCATTTGACGCATCAGAGCGCTCCCATGCGCAACTGGGTCAATGTGGTCCGCAGCGATGGCGTGGCTTTCCCGCGGTTACCACACGCGCGGATCGTCGGCATCACCCATGCGAATCCGATGCCGCTGGTGCCCGACGGATCCACCGTCGACTCGATCACGATCGCCCATGACGCGTTGCTTCGTCTGCGACACTGGGCAGCTACGAGGGCGCAACGCGCGCGCAACTGTTCGAATACGGCAGCCTGCCTGCCGACAGCTTTCGGTCGATCTTTCGGGCGAAAGCCCGCAAACGGGACTGCCCGGTCTGCTGACGGTGCAAGCGGCTTCCTCGGGCGGAGTGCCGGCACCGCTCGACGTCTTCTACTATCAGAGCAACGCGCCGGGCCTGACACGAGTGACGAACTTCGCGCCGTAAGCCTTGTGTGGTGCCGATCGGGCCTGACACGAGTGACGAACTTCGCGCCGTAAGCCTTGTGTGCCGGGGCACGGCACCGGACGTTGAGCCACTCTCAATTAGGCGGATCCCGACCATCCGCTGGCGGCATGCTCGCGCCGGCCCAGGAATCTTTGGCGCCGATGCGGTCGAAGCCGCTTTAGCTACGGCCGCTTGCCGAACTCCGCCGACTCCTTCGTCCACGCGCCGCGCCTGCTCGCTCAGGCTGAATCCCAGCCCCGGCCGGTTCGGGACGATCATCCGCCCGTCCTTGATCTGCAGCCGTTCGTTGAACATCGGCTCCGACCACTCGAAGTGCTCGACCCACGGTTCGCGCGAGTACGCCGCGGTCAGATGCAGATGGATCTCCATCACGTAGTGCGGGGCCAGGCGCAGGTTCTTGTGATCGGCCAGCGCGCAGATCTTCAGAAACGGTGTGATGCCACCGACGCGAGGCGCGTCGGGCTGGATGAAGTCGACCGAGTTGTGGCGGATCAGCTCGTAGTGCTCGGCGACGCTGGTCAGCATCTCGCCGGTGGCGATCGGCGTGTCGAGCTGCGCCGCGAGCATTGCGTGCCCCTCGGCGTCGTAGGCGTCGAGCGGCTCCTCGATCCATGTCAGGTTGAATTGCTCGAGGATGCGGCCGATGCGCTGTGCCGTCACGCGGTCCCATTGCTGGTTGGCGTCGACCATCAGGTTGACGCGGCCGCCAATTTTCTTGTGCACGGCCTCGACCCGCTTGAGATCGACCATCGGGTCGGGCTGTCCCACCTTGATCTTGATACCGCCGATGCCGCTGTCGAGCGACTTCGAGATGTTGTCGAGCACCTGCTCGATCGGCATCGACAGGAAACCGCCCGACGTGTTGTAGCAGCGCACTGAGTCGCGATGCGCGCCGAGCAGCTTGGCGAGCGGCAATCCGGCGCGCTTGGCCTTCATGTCCCACAGCGCGATGTCGAACGCCGCGATCGCCTGCGTCGACGAGGCCGCTGCGACCGACCGAAGCGCCGGCCCACACGAGCTTGTCCCACAGCCGGGCAATGTCGTTCGGATCCTCGCCAAGCAACTCAGGCGCAATCTCGCGTGCGTGCGCGAACTGCCCGGGTCCACCCGCCCGCTTCGAATACGTGAAGCCGATTCCCTCGTGACCTTCCTGGCTCTGGATTTCGGCGAAGAGGAAGGCGATCTCGGTCAACGGCTTCTGACGACCCGTCAGCACCTTGGCATCGCTGATCGGCGCGGCGAGCGGCAAGGAGACCAGCGACAATCGGACCGACTTGATGCGGTCCGTGGTGGCCTCGCCCGCCGCCAGTCCCGCCATCAGCGGGTTGGCGGCGATGACGCGCGCCGGTTGATCTTCCGGCAGCTGTTTCATCCTGGGCTCCCTACTCCGGCTTGATGCCGGCGGTCTTGATGACCTTGTTCCACAGCTCGATTTCGCTCTTGACGAACGCCGTATACGCGGCCGAGCCCTGCCACGACGGCGATGCCCGCCACTCGTTGCGCAAAGAAATGACTAGGGCAAGCCGCCGAGCAGCTCTCTCAGCGCCAGGAATTCGCGACGCGTGCGCGGGCCGTAGGTCGCGAAACTGGGCTGCGGGTCGTTGAGGTATTCGTCCTTGGACTTCTGCACGCGGTCGCGCGCGAGCCGCCGTCGCACGACTGCTGGTTCCAGTCCGTATACGCGCGCGGCATTCAGCCCGAAGATCTTGCGCTTGATCGCCGGCGTCAGCGCCGGATAGCCGTACTTTTCCTGGAACTCGCGGCTGATCTCGAACGCGCGGAACGCCTGGATCTGGTCCTGCGGACTGCCGTACCAGATCGAATCGGTGCCCCACAGAATGTTGTCCTCACCGAAGGTCACGAGCAGCTTGCCCAGCAGGTGCGCCGCCTGGTCCGGATCGCGCATCACAAAGCGCCACGTTGATCCCAGTTCGGCATAGACGTTCTTCGGCCGGCCCGCATCGCGCATCGAGCGCACCAAGACATCGACTCCCGCCTTCGCCTGCGGGTCGTACGGCCCTTCCTTGACCTTGGTATCGAGGCCCGAGTGATAGATCAGGAACACCATGTCCGGATAGCGCACGGCAGCGGGACCGATGTCGCGCGCGGTCGAGTATTCATAGCCGCGCGCACCGAACGCGAGCCCTTTGTGGACGGCGATGTTGCGCACCTTGAGCCGGCGTGCGCGCTCGATGAACGGTGCGCCGTAGACATCGTCATCGAGGAAGAACCCGGCAGCGCCGTCGGGCGGACCGAACTGCGTGTAGGTCTTGAACGCGGCGATCGGATAGCGCGCCACCTGCGCGTCCATGCCGTCGATTTCTCCCGCCAGCGTCGGCATGCAGCGGCCGTGCAGCAACAGCCGCTCGGTGCCGTCGAGCGTGTTGGCAGCCACCAGCGTCGCGCCGGCCGCCTCGAAATCGAGCGGATTGGTGTCGAGTCCGCCCGGCACGTGCGACAGCACGCCGATCGCGGTGTCGCTGTCCATGAAGACGTCCTTCAGCAGCGCGCCGCTGGAGAGGCACTCGACGTGGTCGGCCTGACCGCAGTTGCTCTTCGGCGCCCACTTGAACGCGTCCGGGCCGGCGGTCTTGCGCCACGCACCTTGCGGGTTCACGTGATGCAGTTGCACGTCGAAGATGAACTCGTCGCCGGCGACGCTCGCCTGCGCGGCAGCCTTCTCGAAAGGCGCCTCGGGCGCAATCGCATAGAGTCCGCCGCGCTTTCCCGCCGCCGCGAACGCCCGGTTGAACGCCGCCAGCGTCGCCGCCGCGCCGAGCACAGAGACCAGATAGCGCCGCCGAGTCAACCCGACGCGCTTCGCGGCCGATTCGATGTCAGCGTGTGCGAGACGGCGCGCATACAACGCAACCGACGGCAAGGCCACCGGCTCGAACTCACCATTCGAGGTCGAGTCGAGCTTGACCGGGAGTCGACCAAGCCGCTGGGCTTCCATGGCGCGTCAGGCCGGCGCCTTGGCGAACATCGCCTCCATGCGCTTCTGGGCCTCGGCCTCGCTGACGTCCTCGATGTGCGTCCCGAGCGACCACTGGAACCCGTAGG
Source organism: uncultured beta proteobacterium (assembly GCA_963707445.1). Classification (GTDB taxonomy): domain Bacteria; phylum Pseudomonadota; class Gammaproteobacteria; order Burkholderiales; family Burkholderiaceae_F; genus JALORV01. The sequence continues at coordinate 186,004 of CAVPPW010000004.1, forward strand.
GATCCTTCAGCGTGCCGGTGCGGTCGCCGTAGAACTGGTCCTCGACCGGCCGCACCTGCGTGCAGCCGGCCGCGAGCGCGCGGGCGAACGCCGCATCGACATCAGGCACGTACACCATGAACGACACCGGCGAACCGCCGAGCGTTGCCGGACTCTTGTTGCCCCACTCGGGATTTTCCTCGGCCATCATGATGTGCGAGTCGCCGATCTTGATTTCGGCGTGCGCGTACTTGCCGTCGGGCATCGTGATCTTCATCACCAGCTCGGCGCCGAAGGCGCGGCGGTAGAAGTCCACTGCCGCGACCGCGTCGCGCACCCCGAGGTACGGCGTCACCGTGTGATAGCCCGCCGGAACGTATGGAACCTTGGCCATAGATCCTCCTTCGCGTCTTGCGAATCCGCCTCAGCCGGCGGCGGCGACCGCGCGCCGCGCGAGCACCGTGATCAGGTGCGCGCGGTATTCGGGCGACGCGTGCAGATCGTTGTTCAGCCCGGTCGCCGGCACCGTGACCCCGTCGCAGGATTCCGGTGCGAACTTCGCCGCGAGCTTGTCCTCCAGCGCCTTCACGCGGAACACGACTCGGCCCGGCACCGGTGACCGCGACCCGCACGCCGCCCGCGGTCTTGCGCGACGAACACGCCGACCAGCGCGAAGCGCGAGGCGGCCTGCTTGAACTTTACGTAGGCCGCCTTTTCCGGCACCGGGAAATGCACCGCGGTGATGATCTCGCCGGGGCTCAGTGCGGTCTCGTACAAGCCCTTGAAGAAGTCGTCGGCCGCAATCTTGCGGCGGTCGGTCTGCACGGTCGCACCGAGGCCGAGCACCGCGGCCGGATAGCAGGCCGCGGGATCGTTGTTCGCCAGCGAGCCGCCGATCGTGCCGCGGTTGCGCACCTGCCGGTCGCCGATGCCACCGGCGAGCTGCGCCAGCGCCGGGATGCGCGACTGCACGTCCTTCGACGCGGCGACCGTCGGCGTGCGTGGTCATCGCGCCGATCACGACCGCGTTGCCGTCGATGCGGATGCCCTGCAGTTCCGGCGACGCCGGCGAGATCGATCCAGCCGGTCGGGCGACAGCAGTCCGAGGCGCATCGACGGCAACATCGACTGGCCGCCGGCGAGGATCTTGTCGTCGCCATGCTGGCCGGCCAGCTTGACGGCATCGGCCACCGAGGCGGGGCGGTGATAGTGCATGCTTTCCATCGTCATCTCCTCGAATCAGCGGCGGGCCGCGGCGATCGTCTTCCACACCTTGTGCGGAGTCGCCGGCATCGGTACATCCTTCACGCCGAGGTGCCACAGCGCGTCGGTCACCGCGTTCATCACCGCCGCCGGCGAGCCGATCGCACCGGCCTCGCCGCAACCCTTGACGCCGAGCGGATTGTGCGTGCACGGCGTGCCCTTGACCGTTTCGACCTTGATGCTCGGCAGGTCGTCGGCTCGCGGCATCGCGTAGTCCATGTAGCTGCCGGTGACGAGTTGGCCATCCTCGTTGTAGATGCCGTGCTCGAGCAGCGCCTGCCCGATACCGTGCACAACGCCGCCGTGCACCTGTCCTTCGACGATCATCGGGTTGATCACGTTGCCAAAGTCGTCGCAGGCCGAGAACCGGTCGATGCGGACGACTCCGGTGGCGGGATCGACCTCGACTTCGCAGATGTAGGAGCCGGCCGGATAGGTGAAGTTGGTCGGGTCGTAGAAGGCGTTCTCGTTCAGTCCGGGCTCGAGTTCGTCGTGCGGGTAGTTGTGCGGCACGTACGCCGTCAGCGCCACCTCGGCGAAGGTCTTCTTGCGGTCGGTGCCGGCGACACGGAACTCGCCGTTGGCGAACTCGATATCGGCTTCGCTCGCCTCGAGCAGGTGCGCAGCGATCTTCCGGCCCTTGGCGATCACCTTGTCGAGCGCCTTGACGATGGCGGTCCCGCCGACGGCAAGCGACCGCGAACCGTAGGTGCCCATGCCGAACAGGATCTTGTCGGTGTCGCCGTGCTGGATGTCGACGTCCTCGAGCGGGATGCCGAGGCGGTCGGCGACCACCTGAGAAAAGGTCGTCTCGTGCCCCTGGCCGTGCGAGTGCGTGCCGGTGAAGACCGTCACCGTGCCGGTCGGGTGCACACGCACTTCGCCGGCTTCGAACAGGCCGGCGCGCGCGCCCGAGCGCACCGGCGACGCTCGACGGCGCGATGCCGCAGGCCTCGATGTACGCGGCGTAGCCGAGCCCGCGCAGCATGCCCTTCTTCTCGCTCTCCGCCTTGCGGGCCGCGAACCCCTTGGTGTCGGCCATGTCTTGCGCACGTTTCAGCGTCGCCTCGTAGTCGCCGGTGTCGTACGTGAGTCCGACCGGCGTGGTGTACGGGAAGGTCCTGATGAAGTTGCTTCCGGCGCAACTCGGCCGGATCGATCTTCAGCTCGCGCGCTGCAGTCTCGACGATGCGCTCGACGACGTAGGTCGCTTCGGGACGGCCGGCGCCGCGCACGGCATCGACCGGAGCGGTGTTGGTGAACACCGCCTTCACTTCGCAATAGATCGCCGGGGTCGTGTACTGGCCGGCGAGCAACGTGGCGTACAGGATGGTCGGGACGCACGATGCGAAAGTCGACAGATATGCACCCAGGTTCGCCGTCGTGTGCACGCGCAGCGCCAGAAACTTGCCGTCCTTGTCGAGCGCGAGTTCGGCGGTCGTGACGTGATCACGGCCATGCGCATCCGACAGGAAGCTTTCGGAGCGCTCCGCCGTCCACTTGATCGGGCGGCCGACGCGCTTGCTGGCCCACACCAGTGCGGTCTCCTCGGCGTACAGGAAGATCTTCGAGCCAAATCCGCCGCCGACATCGGGCGCCACCACGCGCACCTTGTGCTCCGACAGGCCGAGCACGAAGGCCGTCATCAGCAGCCGCTCGACGTGCGGATTCTGGTTCGCGACGTACAGCGTGTAGGAATCGGCGCCGCGGTCATAGGCGGCGTTGGCGGCGCGCGGCTCGATCGCATTCGGGATCAGCCGGTTGTTCACAAGACTGAGCTTCGTGACATGCGCCGCCTTCGCGAACGCTGCGTCGGTCGCCGCCTTGTCGCCGCACCCCCAGACAAAGCAGACGTTGTCGGGCGCAGCGTCGTGCACCGACGATTTCGCCTTGTCGGCCGTCGCCGTGTCGACGACGGCCGGCAGCACCTCGTAGTCGACGTCGACCATGCCGGCCGCGGCCTCGCGCCTCGGCGAGCGTCTCCGCCACGACCAGCGCGACGTGGTCGCCGACGTAGCGCACCTTGTCCTCGGCCAGCACCGGGTGCTTCGGCTCCTTCATCGGCGTGCCGTCGATGTTGTTGATCAGCCAGCCGCACGGCAGCCCGCCGACGGCGGCCATGTCCTTGCCGGTGAAGACACCGAGGACCCCGGGTGCCGCCTTCGCGGCGGCGGCGTCGATCGCGCGGATGCGCGCGTGCGCGTGCGGACTGCGCACGAACACGCCGTAGCTCTGCCGCGGCAGCGTGATGTCGTCGGTGAACTGCCCATTGCCGCTCAGGAAGCGGAGATCCTCCTTGCGCTCGACCGACTTGCCTATGAAGCCGGCTTTCGGATCATTCATCGTCAGTCTCCGGTGCGTTTCTGTTCTCTGCGGTCTGGGACCGCCACTGCGAACGAGTGCCGTGTCGCCGCCACAAGTCCGTTCGCCTGATCAACTGCTCTGCGAGCAGCTCCGACGCCCAGCGTCGCGCGCTCGCACAGCGCCTACTTCATCGCCTGCGCGCCCTGCGCGATCGCCTTGACGATGTTCTGGTAGCCGGTGCAGCGGCACATATTGCCTTCGAGCCCTTCGCGGATTTCGCGCTCGGTGGCATGTGGATGGTGCTGCACGAGGTCGAGCGCACTCATCACCATGCCCGGCGTGCAGAACCCGCACTGCAGCCCGTGGCAGGCCTTGAACGCGGCCTGCATCGGATGCATGCCCTCGGCAGGCGTGATGCCTTCGATCGTCGTGACTTCGGCGCCGGCGAGCTTGCACCGCCAGCACGTTGCAGCTCTTCACGGCGCGACCGTTGACGTGCACCGTGCAGGCGCCGCACTGCGCGGTATCGCAGCCGACGTGGGTGCCGGTCAGGCCGAGTTCTTCGCGCAGCAGGCTGACCAGCGAGAGGGAGGGATCAACGTCGGCCTTAACGGCCTTGCCGTTGACCTTCAGCGAAATCGGGACGGGCATCCGGGTCTCCTTCAGGTGTCTTGCCGAACCGCCTTGTCTTCTTTTTGCGGCGGAGCGTTGGACATTAGCAGCAGCGAAAAGGCCGATGCAACCTCGCGCCTGTTACATCGCGTCTTTGGGTCGCGTGGCGCGCCGCAACAGGTCGTCCGATCGCCTCGCACTAGAATGATTCGATGAGCCGCGGGCAAGCGGCGGGCCGGGGATCGCGAAGCGATGGACAGCGTCGACCTGCAGGTGCTGAAGAAGGCGGACGAGTGGCTGCGGAAACGGCCACCGTGCCGTGATGGGAACGGTCGTCCGGACATGGGGCTCGGCGCCGCGGCCGGTCGGCTCGCTCGTGATCATCCGCGATGACGGCCTGGTCGTCGGCTCCGTGTCGGGCGGCTGCATCGAAGACGACCTGGTGCAGCGCGTGCGCGCCACCGCCGCCGGACGGATCGCGGCCGGAGCGTGTCAAGTACGGCGTCACGGCCGAAGAGGCATTCCGTTTTGGCCTGCCGTGTGGCGGCACGATCGAGCTCGTGCTCGAACCGCTCGGTGACGATGCGCGGATCGGCGAGTTGCTGGAGCGGGTATCCGCCGGCACGCACACGGTAAGCACGCTCGACATGGCGAGCGGCGCGGTAAGCCTGGCCGAAGGCGATGGGACCGACGTGCTCGAGTGCGACGACACGCGCCTCGTGAGCGCCTTCGGGCCGCGCTGGCGGCTGCTCGTCATCGGCGCCGGACAGCTGACCCACTACGTCGCGCAGATGGCGCTGGCGCTCGACTATGCGGTGACGATCTGCGACCCGCGCGACGAATACGCCGACGGCTGGCTCGTTCCCGGCACGCAGCTCGTGCGCTCGATGCCCGACGACACGGTCGTCGAGTTCAGGCCGGACAAACACACTGCGATCGTCGCGCTGACGCACGATCCGAAGCTCGACGACCTCGCGCTGATGGAGGCGCTGAAGAGCGACGCGTTCTACGTCGGGGCGATCGGGTCGCAGAAGAACCAGGCGAAGCGCAAGGAGCGGCTGGTCGAGTTCGGTGTCTCGGCCGCGCAGCTCGAGCGCCTGCACGGACCGGTGGGGCTGAAGAACGGCGCGCGCACGCCGCCGGAGATCGCCGTGTCGATCCTCGCGGAGATGACCGGCGTGAAGTACGGCTATCGCATTCCGGCGCCGGTCGCGACCGCGGCGCGAACCCCGGCCGCGGCCGGCTGCGTCAGCTAAGCGCGCGGCGCTCCAGGCATCCGCGCGCCGCGAAGAACCAGCGGCAGGAGCAGCAGGCCGGCAAGCCATCCCGGCAACGCGCCACCACCGCCGTCCTCGCCTTCCCCCTTGGCTACGCTGATCTGCAGGTTCACCGGCACGCCGTTGCCGTAAGCGTCGGTCGGCATCACTGCCATCGCGTAGTTCCCCGAGGAACTCGGCGTCCACGACCATGCTCCGGTCGCGGCGTTCAGCGTGAAGCCCGGCGGAGCGTTGATCGCGACATAGGTGATCGAATCACCGTCCGGATCGACCGCCCGCACCGAGCCGGTGACCGGCTGGCCCGACGTCGCGGCCACCGGAGCGACCGGCGTCATTGCCGGCGGCGAATTCACGACGACGGTGGCGGTGGTCGTGGCGCTGTAACCGGCGGAATCGGTCGCGGAGAACTCGAAGCCGAGTTTGCCGCTCGCGCTCGGCGCCTTGACCGTGATCGAGCCCCCGCTGGTCGACGGCAGCGAGACCGTCGGGCCAGAGACCTGGCGCCACGTCATCCCGCTCGAGGCCGCGGCGCGGCCTCCGACCGTCTTGACGGTGCCGACCAGCGTGAACGATGCCGCCGGCGGCACGCCGGTGGTGGTCGAGCCCTGCAGGCCGGCGCTGACGGTCGGCCGGTTGGCCGCGACGTGGTCGCACCGCCGCCGCGGCGTCGAGCAGTCCGGGTCCGCAGACGCCCTTGACCTGAGCGCAGTAGGTACCGGCCGGGTGCGCGCGCGCCGTCGTCTGCAGCACGGATTTCACTTCGTCGGCATTGAGCTTGGGGCTCAGCGACAGCAGCAGCGCGATCGTGCCGCTGACGTGCGGGGTCGCCATGCTGGTGCCGGCATACGCGACGTACCCGTCCGCCTCCGGCTCGGTCGCGCCCAGATTGAGCGTCGAGTACACCTGGTCCGGCGGGCCCGAGCAGGTCGTTGGTGAGCTAGGTCCGCTGAGATCAGGCCCGCGAGGTCGTTGCGCTGCACGGCCGACACCGGCAGACCTTCCATGCCTGTGTTCACCCCGTCGAGGTCCTTGCCTGTCAGCGCCGCTTCGAGCGCTGCTCGCGCCTTCGTGAAAGTGAGGCCCATCGGGGCACGCGCATCGATCTGCTGCCGCTGCGCGTCGATCGAGTGACATCCGGACGCAAGCCTGATGTCCCAGTAGTCCTGGGCAGCGTCCAGAGTCGATCAGTGAAAACGTGCCGCAGCCGCCGCCCGGGGCGCTGATGGTCACCTGCGCGCCGACGTTCGCATAGCTGGCGTTGTCGCCATCGCGCGCGTGTGCGGTCACCGCGATCACGCCGTTGCAGTTGGCGGGCTGCGATACGGAGGTCGAGCCGTCGTTGCCCGCGGCGGCGACGACCATCGCACCCGCTGCGCGAACGCGATTGACGACGTCCTGGAACGCCGCGCTGCATTCGCCCGAGCCGCCGAGGCTGAGGTTGATCACGCGCGCCGGCGTCGTGTTCGCCGGCACTCCGGGAACAGCCAGCCCCGCCGCCCAGGCCATGCCGTCGACGATGTCCGAGGTCGTGCCGCCATCGCGCCCCAGCACCCGCACCGGCAGGATGCGCGCACTCCAGTCGACGCCGGCCACGCCGACGCCGTTGTTGCTCGCGGCACCGATGATTCCGGCCACATGCGTGCCGTGCCACGAACTCGGCGACGGCGACGGGCGTTGGTTCGGCGGCACCATCGCAAGCAGCGCAAGCAGCGCGTCGTCGACGTAGTCGCCCGGGTCGGTGGCGTCGGCATCGCGGCCGTTGCCGTCGGCGGCGTTCCAGTTCGGCGGATAGTTCAGCGCGGCGAAGGCATCGCTGCTGATGAAGTCGTAGCCGGCGAGCAAGCGGCCGGCGAGGTCCGGATGGCCGGGACGCACACCGGTATCGACGACCGCGACGACGACGCTGTTCGATCCGGTCGTCTTCTGCCAGGCGAGCGGCAGATTGGCGCCACCGGCGGCTGTCGCCGCGGGCTGCAGGTTCCACTGCTTGCCGGCGAAGTCCGGGTCGTTCGGCGTCGTCTGCAGCTTGTGCATCACCTGGTCCGGCACCGCGTATTCGACGTCCGGATCGAGCGCGATGCGCGTGGCCGCGGCGCGCGCCTCGGCCGCGGCCATCGGCTTCGCAAAGCGATACACCGCGAGGTCCATCGCGCCCTGCCGCGCGCCGGCGAGCTTCACGCGGGCACGATCCTCGACCGAGCGCTGCGTCGCGGCGCTCATCGCCGTGGCACGCATCGACGAGGTCGACTTGTATTTGACGATGATGCCGGCGTAGACCGGCGCGGCCGGCTTGCCGGTCTTGGCGCGCTGCGCCTCGGCCGGTGTCATCAGCACCGCGAGGATGAGCGCGAGCGCAGCAGCGGCCGCTCGATCGAAGGTTTTGCGCGTGGAGTTCATGGCGTGACTCACGAAAGACATCAAGAGGCTTTCAGGCCGGCATCCGGGGCGGCGTACTCGACGCCCGGCACTGACTTCAGTTGGGTCAGACACTTCTGCACGTCGGGCGCGCTGCGGGTCGGCCAGAGCCGCAGCAGGATCGCCCCTGTCGCCAGCACGCGGACGAATTCGGCTTCGCAGCCGGTGCGCGACTGCACCGTGCGGGCGCCCGCCGCATCAGGCGTGATCGCGGCAGGACTCGCCTTGACGATCACGTCGAGGCCGCGCGCGTCGGGCAAACGCCCGGAAGCGCAGCCAGCGGCGACGCAGAGCATCAATGTCGTCATCGGAACTCGAGCTCGCATCGTCGTTGCGCGCTTTCCTGACCCCAGTGCGATCGCAATCGCGCAAGGCCGCGATTTGCGGTCTCACGCGACAGCCAAGTTAAATTCCTGACAGCAAAGCGCAACGCCATGGTTCCGCGAACCCGAACGGCTGAGCCCGTATCGATCGAACGGATGAGTGACAGCCGCAGCGGCACGAACAGCGGCCGGCGCCGACTGGCGGCGACGGTTTCAGTTGCGGGGGAATTCGACGCGGGCCTGCGGCGCAGACGCGCGTGAAACTACAACGACGGATTGATGCGCAGCGCTTCGAGCCGCAATGCGATCGCCTGTTCGAGCTCGCTCAGCTTCTGCGTGATCTGGCGGCGTTCTTCGTCGTCGCTGCAGTTCTCGAGCGCGCGGGCCAGTGCGGCACGCTCTCGGAACATCTCGACTTCGCGCGGCACGACGCCGGCGTCCTTCAGGATCTTGAACGGCATGCGCAGCGCCTCGGGCGTGTCGCTCCACCCTTCGGCTTCTGCCAGGGGCTTGCCGTAGCTCTCGGCCTTTTCGAGTTCGCCCGATCGCGCGGCCTCTGCGAGCCGCCGCGCGATCTCTTCATCGAGACTGCGCATTCACCGCCTCCTCGCGGGCCGGCGTCGAAGCGGCACCGGGCGCGCTGTGCTCCGGTACCTTCAACGCGTCGAGGACGCCGGCAGCGTACTCCTCGCCCTGCCGGACGATCTCATCGAAGCGCGACCACTGCAGCAGCCCCACCTTGTGCAGCGGCGGATTCAGGTACACGTCGGTCAGGCGCTGCCCTTCGCGCTGGCGCGAAGTGCTGTAGAGGATCGTGATGTTCAGCAGGTACGCGGTCAGCGTCGGCAGGTGGTAGCGCCGCCGCCGACGCGGGCGCAGCCGATCGAGCAGCAGAGTCCAGCTGCCCGGCATCTCGTCGATGTCGAGGCGGCGCGCGTTGCGCACGCCGAGATCGACGCCGATCACCTTGCCGATGCCACGCACTTCGCGCATCGCGTCGACCGGAAAGTTGTTGAAGGTGCCGCCGTCACACAGCAGCTCGCCGTCGCGCACCACCGGCGGCAGCGCGCCCGGAATCGCGGCGCTGGCGATCAGCGCCTGTGCCAGGTTGCCGGCCGCGATGCGCTGCTCGCGGGCTTGCGAGTAGTTGCTGGCGATGCAGAAGAAACCCTTCCACAGGTCCTCGACGTCGATCTGCCGTCCCGCCAGTTCCTCGATCGAGCGATGCACCGCATGGCGCACGCGGCCGCCCTTGATCAGCGACACCAGCGGCAGCAGGTTGTAGTCGCCGGTCGGATTGGCGCGAAACACGCGGCGCGCGACGTCGATCGCGCGATCGATCGGCGGATCGGCCGCGACCAGTGCTCCCATCAGCGCCCCGATGCTGGTGCCCCCGACCAGGTCGATCTCGACGCCGCGAGCGGCGAGCGCGCGCCAGACGCCGAGGTGCGCGAATCCGCGCGCGCCGCCGCCGGCGAGCACGAATCCGACCGCGTTGCGGCTGATCAGCCGTGCCAGCCGCGCCATGTCGCGCTCATGCCCGCGCCGCAGGTGCACGTGACCCGACAGCGGCCGGCGCGCCAGCCACGTCTGCGTGCCGCGCGGCATCGGCGTCTCCGGCGGATGCAGCAGGAGCAGGATTTCAGCCGCTTCGCTGCCGGTCGAGCGGCCGGCGAGGCAGGCCGTTTCGGTCGGATGCAGCCGCGGTTCGGCCGTCGCGTCGGCCAGCAGCAGCATCTCGTCGCTGTTGCGCACGCAGCGCCGCGTCCATGCTCCCGGGGCGTCGTCGGCGAGCAGCAGCACGAAGTCATGGCGCGCTTCGAGCGCGTCGAGTGCGAGCGAGATGCGGTGGTCGGCCTCGGCGTCGTCGCGCGCGCACAGGCCCGGCTCGCCCAGCGCGGCCTCCATCGCCGCGGCGCTCGTCAGCGCCACCCGCCCATGGCGAGCCAGTTCGGCCGCGAGCCGCGTCGCGAACTCGCCGGCCGACACATCAGCGCTGATCGGCAGCAGGCCCACGGTCACCGGCGCGGCGACGCCGTGGCGCTCGCGCTCGGTCTGCAGGCGATGGATCATCTGGCGCGTGAAGGCGAGCGACACCTGCGGATAGCGCAGCACCAGCTCCTCGAACTGCGGCTTGTCGAGCTGCACCAGCACCGAGTCGCGCACGGCAACCACCGTGGCCGAGCGCGGCTCGCCGGTATAAAGGCTCATCTCGCCGATGACTTCGCCGCGCGAGAGTTCGCGCACCACACGCGGCGCCTGCTCGTCGGTGGCGACGTAGACGCGCACGCGTCCGCTGATCGTCAGATAGGCCGAGTCGCCGACCTCGCCCTGGCGGATCAGCGTCTCGCCGGCGGGCAGTTCCACCCAGCGCAGGTGCTGCCGCAGGAACTCGATCGCGGCGTCGCCGGCGTCCGGAAGCAACGCGCGCAACTGCTGCTCGAGCTGCGCGTCGCGATGCGGATAGCGTGAAGAGATGACGGCCATGGTCCGCAAGTCTGCCGGAGTTCAGCGGCCAGCGTCGTGCGCTGCGGTGCCGGTTGCGGCGGGCGGCCAGTCCGCATCGCGCTCAGCGGACCGTCTGTGCCGCTTCCAGCTCGTCGGTCAGCGCGCGCACGCGTGACGCCAGCAGCAGGCCGAGGCTCAGCAGCAGCTTGCCGAGCAGCGCCGGGTGCTCGCGGGCCAGCAGCTCGTAGTTCTCGCGCGGCAGTTCGAGGACGAGGGCGTCGTCCTCCGCGATCGCGTCGGCCGAGCGCGCCTGCCCCTGCAGCAGCCCCATCTCGCCGAACACGACACCGGGTGCATACGACACCATGCGCCGCCCCGCCGCGCCGCTCTGTTCGTCCGCCGGCAGCCAGATGCCGATCTGTCCGCGCAGCGAGACGTACATCGCATCGGCCGGCTCGCCACGGCGAAACACGACCTCGCCTTTGCTGAAGCTTCGCTCCTGCAGCAGCGGCGCCAGTACCGCGGTCTCGTCGGCATCCAGGCGGCTGCCGAGCAGCGTCTGCTGCAGAGTCAGCGCTTCGCCGGCAGGGGTCGAGCCGCCGGAGGCCTCGAGCAGGCGGTCTTCGGCAAATTCGAGCGCGCGGTCGACATCGGGAAAGAACTGCGCGTCCGTCAGCCGAGCGTGCACGTCCATGTCACGGATCAGGCGTGTTGGCGCGTCCCGCGCCGCGAGACCCGCCAGCAGGAAGTGCTTGCCAGCCCGCCGCACGGCGGTGGCGGCATGCAGCAGGACGCGCGCGCCGCTGGCGTCGACGTCGGTGACGCGCCCGAAGTCGAGGATGATGTATTCGGACTCGCTGATGAGGTGCTCGATCTGCTCGTCCGCGGCCTCGGCGGTTCCGAAAAAAAGTGCTCCGTCCAGTTCGATGACCGCGATTCGCTTGCCTTCGCGATGCAGGCGATCTGAATCTGCCTCCGGACGCACCTTGCGTGAACGGCGACGATCGCCATGCGCGACCTGACGCACCGGCCGCTTCACGTTGCTGCGGATGAAAAGCACCATCGCCACCAGCGTGCCGAGCACGACGGCCAGCGCCAGCGACACGAAGACCGTCACGCCCGCCACCAGCAGCATCACCAGGTAGCTCTGCAGCAGCATGCTCGGCGCGCGCCACTTCAGGCTCTGCGTCCACAGCACGCTGGTGGCACGCCGGGTCCACTCGTCGATCAGCGTGAAGCCGACCGCGCAGAACACGCCGGCAATCGCCGCCATCGGCACCAGGCTCATGTACTGCAGCCCATAGGCCAGCGCGAGCAGCAGTCCGCCGCCGAAAACGACGCGCGACATCGAGGTCTGTCCGCCGGCATCGAGGTTGATCTTGCTGCGCGTCGTCGAGCCGGCGCTCGGCAGTGCACCGATCAAGCCGACCGCGATGTTGGCGACGCCCTGCGCCAGCAGTTCCTTCTCGCCATCGCGGCGAATGTGGGTCAGTTCGTCGATCGTCGAACCCGCGAGCGCGGTCTGCAGCGTCGACATCATTGCGACCGCGGCCGCGAAGAGCAGCAGCGGACCGAGCATGTCGCGCAGCAGGCCGCTCGAGAAGTGATCGCCAAGCGGCGCCATCGTGTCGAGCCCCGGCCAATCGAACGACGGCGCCTGGAACAACGGGCCTAATCCTGCCGCAAGCGGCGTCAGCGCCAGCAAGTGGTGCAGCAGTGTCGCGGCCAGCAGCGCGGTCAGGTACGGCGGCACGCGGTGAGTCCAGCGCGGGGCCCGCAGCGCGAGGTAGAGCGCGACGAGGGCGATCACCGGAGCAAGCAGGTGCGCCTGCTGCCACTGCGCCAGCGTGGTCCCGAGCGGCAGGCCCAGCAGGTGCGGCAGCATCGCGCCGATCATCACGACCGCCACGCCGTTCATGTAGCCGGCGTGGACCGGATAAGGCACGTAGCGCACGAGCCCGCCGAGCTTCAGCTTCGCCAGCACGACCTGCATCACGCCGGCCAGCACCAGGCCGAACGCCACGAAGGCCATCACTAGCGGCAGAAATGGGCGGCCATCGGCACCGCGAAAGCGCAAATCGGCGATCAGCCAGCCGAGCAGCGACGCCAGCAGCAACGCCAGCGCCGCGCTCGATCCGCTCAGCATCGGTCCGCGGCCGCCGGCGAGCGTCGTTGCGATGGAGGCGACGCCCGCACAACATGCACCAAGCAGGAAACCGTGGGCCGCCTGCTCGGCGCCCAGCCCCGCAAAGGCCAGCAAGCCGTAACTGCCTTCGATCGCCGGCAACACCAGCGCGGCGGTCAGTCCGCCCGCGATGTCCCCTCGAGCAACGCCATGGCGCCGGAACAACGAACCCAACCAACTCGACCGCGCGCCCGCGTCGCTCATTCCTCCCCCGAAGTCGTCCGCCGCCACCTCCGGACGACGATAATCAGCGTGACCCGACGGCTGCTCCGCGGTCGCGGCGGAGCATAGCAAGGCGCTCCTCATCCCTCTGGATGATCCGGACGGCCGATTCGATGCCGACCGAAGGCACCAGAATCGCGTTTGACGTCATCCCATGTTTTGGTCATGCTGCGGTGCTCAAAAGCGAAAAAGGGGGAAATTCCCATGTCAATTCACTCGATCGCAAAAGGCGCCACGATGACGCACGGCAAGAAAAGTAGCAGGGCGCGTAGGCACTTACTCTCGTGTACCGCACTCGGCGCCGCGATGTCTCTTATGGCAGTCAGCACCGCTCAGGCCGCCGTGGCAAATGCTGTCGCTGCAAAGGTTCAGCCCGTTACGAGCCAGGTCAGCTACAGCACCGCGGCGAGCGTGGACCCGGCAGCAAGCCCTCCGCTCAATGGACAAACGTTTGTAGCCTACGACGTCACCGTGACAAACGTCTCTGGGAACGCGGTGAACACGATTGAGTTCATTGGCGCTCTATCGGTACAAAACCTTGCGACTGCGACGCCTGCCACGAATACTGCAGAGTCACAAGCCCTTGCGCTCGGACCGGTCTATAACGCTAGTGGGCAGCCGGTCGGCAACTGCAGCAAGCTTGCAAGTCCTCCTGCCAATCTGTTACCAGCGCCGCCCCCCGGAGCGCTAGTCATCACCTGTTCCATTGGAAAGCTAACCGCAGGATCCTCTTCCGCCCTCAAGATTTTCTCTTGGCGCCCCCGAATGCAACAGGCATAACCGACCCGACTCAGTTCCGCGAGGTCGTTCGTTTCTATGGCGTTAATTGCTATTCCGAATGCACAAACGACACTTCGAATGTCAACGACATAACGCAGTGGTCTGCCTCATGGTCGGTCCCGATCGACGACGATCAAACCGCGTGTCCATATGGTGCGAACGGTGATGTTTGCCTGGGTACGACCAATCCGACTTACGTAAAGAGCGCGCTCTCGAAGAACGGCGGCACGTTTCTTACGAGTGCCTTCCCTGGAAGCGCGACTTCCGGCCTCTTTCCATTTGCTACAAGTGTTTCCGCACCCAACACGACAAATGTGAACACGACACTGGAGATTCGTCTCTCGCCAGTTCCCCCAAACCCGCTCGCATCGTCTGGCACAACTGCCAAAGAATGCAGCGTTAACGACAAGCTTGTTACGTGCTACGCCTCGGCGCTGACGATTGACGGTTTGAATCTCACCGGCGTGGTTGACCAGGCGAACAAGCAGCAGTACATCACAATAGTTCTTCGACTTGCCCCCACAGAGCCAAAGCCGGGCACGAAAATCGACATGCTCAAGGTCCACTACTCTGATTCAGTCGATCTGAATCAGCTAGGGCTCGAGATCGTCGAATGCAAGAACGTATCGCCGAATCCTGGCGTTAACGCTCCTTGTTGGACCAGCAGAAAGGAGTACAAGAACAACGCGACGCCGGTCCAACTACGCGGTGTACGTGAATGGATCATCATTTACGTAAAGAACGGCAGCTACAAGGTCTTCTAGAGGCGTCTTTTGAGAATCCCGAGCCGGCATGGGGCCGGCTCTTTTTTGCCCTCTACTTCGAAGTGATTCGCTCGATGAAGTCTCGAGCCGATCTCGCGCCTACGACATTTCCCTTTTTCGCATAGAGGTCAAGCGCCTCAGCAGAGAAAGCCTTTGCATCGGCATGCTTGCCAGCAAGAGCAAGGACTGTCGCGAGTTCCAGCAGCGCGTCCGCCTGCATATTCGGCGCTTCCGTCTTTCGAGTGAGATCTACCGCGGTCCTCGCCAATGTCTCGGCGTGGTCAAGCTGGCCCTGCCTCGCAAGGATCGGCGCGCGGGTCGCGCGCCAAAGGGCCTGCGATTCGACGTCGTCGTCCGCGGTTGCTTGCTCCGCGGTCTGCAGTAGCGAGAGAGCCTCATCATCCCTGCCCATATCTCGGACGATGCGAGCAAGCAGCGCAGCCATCGTCGAGAAGAAATATGTCTCTCCCTTAGCAGCAAGAAACTCCAGATCGGCCCGGACTTCCTTCTCGGCTGTTTGCAAGTCGCCGCCGTGCAACTCAACGCGAGCGAGCTCGATTCCGGTTGATGCCGCGTAGTGGCCCTGCCCCAGATCACGAAGCACACACGGGCGCCGCGTTCGAGGCGCTCGAAGCTATCGGACTCAGGGCGACGGCAGGGAAGTGCCTCATGGATTCGCAGTCGAATCCGGCGTCACTGCGGGAGCGCGCTGACAAGGCACTCACCGAGAGCAGCGATCTCTGCGCGCGCTGGCACGGCGCGGCGACGGGCGGTCTGCGTTACTGCTTCGCTCCCCGCTTCGTGCCGAGCTGCACCGGGCCCGTTGCTGCGGGCAGTGAGTGATGCGGCGGAGCGCGCCGGCGCCATGGTCCACACCCATGCGGCCGAGACACCCGTCGAGCTGGAGCTCGTCAAGCGTGCCACCGGCCAGGATGAGATCGCCTACCTCGATTCCATGGGGATCGCCGGACCGCGCGCCGCGCTCGCCCACTGTGTCTGGGTGGACCGGGAATCCATGGGACATCTCGCCCGGGCCGGGACGAACGTCGTGCATTGTCCCAGCTCCAACCTGAAGCTCGGCAGCGGCATCGCCCCCATCCCGGAGATGCTCGCCGCCGGCTGTCATGTGGCGCTGGGCGCCGATGGGGCGCCGTGCAACAACCGGCTCGATGGATTCGAGGAGATGCGCCTCGCCGCGTTGATTCAGAAGCCGCGCCTGGGACCCGACGCGCTGCCCGCGGCGAAGGTGCTCGAGCTCGCCACCCTGGGCGGGGCGCGGGCGCTCGGGCTGGAGCACGAGATCGGCTCGATCGAAGTCGGGAAGCGCGCCGATCTCGTGGCGGTCGATCTCTCCGGCCCGCACGGCCAGCCGGCCGACGCCGATCTCGCCTCTCGCCTCGTCTACGCCGCCCGCGCTGCCGACGTTCGTCACGTCGTGGTGGATGGCCGCATCGTGGTGCGGAGTGGCGAGCTAAAAACGGGAGATCTGGCGGAGATCCGCGCAAC
>CAVPPW010000005.1:0-4556 GCA_963707445.1 uncultured beta proteobacterium
GCCTAACATCCGCTTACAGCCGACGGTCGCCGGTGGAATCATGAGCCGCCGCGGCTGAAGTCGGATGTTAGGCGTGCTGCAACAGCGTCTGCTATCGGATACGCGCACCGTCCCCTTTGGGTCGACAGCGGTCGAGCAGTGGATCGCGTCGCCAGCGTCAATCCGCCAGTGGCCGCCCGACCGTCTTCCTCATCATCTGCGACACGACGACGACCGCGAGCAGCGCAACGCCGATGTAGTCGAACATCGCCTTCGGATACACGAGCGCGAGCCCGGCCGCGATCAGCAGCCAGCGCTCGAGCCGTGCCGTCCGCTTGAACAGCCAGTTCTGCATCGCGCCCGCGAGCGCGGCGATGCCGATCATCGCGGTGACGCAGACGACCGCGATGTCGAACCAGTTGCGCATCCGCGAGCTTCTTGAACGAGCCCATCAGCAGCAGCCCGAGCCCGGCCGGATCGAGCACGAACATGAACGGCACCAGGAACGCCGGCATCGTGTACTTCCACGACTGCAGCGTCGTCTTGTACGGGTCGCCGCCGGTGATCGCGGCGGCGGCGAAGGGCGACAGCGCGGTCGGCGGCGACACTTCCGACAGCACGGCGTAGTAGAAGATGAACATGTGCGCGGCGAAGTTCGCCACGCCCAGTGCGATCAGCGCGGGGGCGGCGATGACGGCGCAGATGATGTAGCTCGCGGTCACCGGCACCGCGAGGCCGACGATCCAGACGATCAGCGACGTGAAGACGGCGGTCAGCAGCAGCTTGATGTCGTGCAGCAGGCCGGGTGTGGCCGCGGCGCCGAGCGGCCACCAGGCCGTCGTAGATCCCGCGGCTTCCGCCCTCGGCGTACTGCAGCACGATCGAGCTGAACTTCAGTCCCAGGCCGGTCAGCGTCACCACGCCGACGATCAGTCCGGCGGCGGCGCACGTGGCCGCGACGCTCAGCACGCCGACCGAACCCGCCGTCGAGCGCCTTGACCAGCCCGGAGTTCCACAGGCCGCTGGCCAGCGGCGCCCTGCCCTGCAGCACGTCGTACGGGATCAGTGCGCAGTCGACGTGCAGGAAGCTGAAGGCCACCGCGGCGAGCGATCGTCCAGAACACCGCAGTCGTCGGCGAGAACCCGATCACCATGAACACGACGATCGCGATCAGCGACAGGAAATGGAACCAGTACTGGCGCGAGAGCGCCGCGACGGTCGCGTGCTTCTCGATGACGACGGTCGGCATGCCGAACTTGCGCGCGTCGATTTCGACCATCAGCAGCAGCGCGAAGTAGTACAGCAGCGTCGGCACCGTCGCCATCAGGATGACGTCGAGGTACGAGATGTTCAGGAACTGCGCGATCAGGAACGCGGCGGCGCCGAGCACCGGCGGCGACAGGATCGCGCCGAGGCCGCCGGCGGCGAGCAGCCCGCCGGCCGCATCGCGGCCATAGCCCGCCTTCATCAGCATCGGATACGCCACCGTGCCCAGCGTCACGGTCGTCGCCACGCCGCTGCCCGAAGGCCCTCCGAGCAGGAACGAGGCCAGCACGACGGTGCGGCCGGCGCCGGTCGGCTTGCCGCCCATCGCCGCGAACGAGAAGTCGATGAAGAACTTGCCGGCGCCGGAAAACTGCAGGACCGCGCCGTAGATCGTGAACAGGATGATCAGCGAGGACGAGACGTCGATCGGGATGCCGAAGATGCCTTCGAGCGTCATGTACATGTGCCCGACGATGCGG
Source organism: uncultured beta proteobacterium (assembly GCA_963707445.1). Lineage (GTDB taxonomy): Bacteria > Pseudomonadota > Gammaproteobacteria > Burkholderiales > Burkholderiaceae_F > JALORV01. Next base: position 1,726 of record CAVPPW010000005.1, read on the forward strand.
CTCACGTCCATGCCGTAGTGCGTCCACGGCGGCGGCAGCCACTGGCCGACCATCGCATACACGAGGAACGCCGACGCAGATCGCCGGCATGATCCAGCCCGCGGTGCGGCGCGCCGCTTCCAGCACCAGCAGGATCAGCGCGATGCCGAGGATCTTGTCCCAGACATCGGGGTCGATCGCGCGTTCGAGGAAGGCGTCGCCGCCCGCGAGCATGTAGCCGATGGCGACGAGAGAGACCAGCGCGGCGAGCCAGTCCCACCAGCGGACGCGATGACGAAAGCGCTTCGCGACCGGATACAGCAGGAAGCAGAGGAACAGCACGAACGCGACATGGATGCCGCGCAGAACGTGCGTCGGCATGATGCCGTAGGCCGCATACAGGTGGAACAGCGACATCACCACCGCAACCGCGGTGACGAACGTTCCCAATGCGCCGCCCAGCTCGATTAAGAGCCCCTTCCTCCTGCTCGACGTAGGCTTCGGCCTTCTGCAACGCCTCCGCGGGGACGATCGCGGTGTCCACGTGCGGCGGCCGGCCGGTGTCGCCCATGTGCGCCGGAGCGCGGCCTCAGCGGCCGCGCTCTCCTTGTTCTAGTTGTTGCGGCCGATCAGTTCAGCTTGACGCCTTTTTCCGCGAAATATTTCTTCGCGCCCGGATGGTAGGGAATCACCGCCGCGCCGTCGCTCTGGTACTTCAGGTCGAAGTTCTTCGCCTCGGCGTGCACGCGGACCATGTCTTCCTTGCGATCGAACAGCGTCTTGACGATGTCGTAGGCGAGCTGGTCGCTCATGTTGGCGTCGGCCACCAGCACGTTCCAGACGGTGACGATCTGCGTGGTCGTTTCCTGTCCGGGTAGGTCTTCGCCGGAATCGTGTCCTTGACGTACAGCGGGCCGTACTTCTTGACCATCGGGTCGAGCACCTCGCTGTGGTCGACCAGCTTCAGCTTGATGCCGGGCGTGGCGCCAAGGTCGGTCACCGCGGAGGTCGGCAGCCCGCCCACCCAGAAGAACGCATCGAGCTTCTTGTCCTTGATCGCCTCGGCCGATTTGCCGGGGTCCAGCCGCTCGCGAATGATGTCCTTCTCGGGATCGATGCCGCACGCCTCGAGCACGCGGTACGCCATGATCTGCGTCGCGCTGTTGGGCGCTCCGGTCGACACGCGCTTGCCCTTCAGGTCGGAGATCTTGTTGATGCCGGTGCCCTCGACCGTCACGACGTGCATGCGGTTGGGATAGAGCACCATCAGCGCGCGCACCTGGACCTGACGGTCCTGGAACTTGCCCTGGCCCTTGAATGCATCCCAGCCCGCGTCCGCCATCGACAGCGCGATGTCGGCGCGGCCCTGCTGGATCAGCAGCAGGTTCGCCATCGAGCCGTCGGTCGAGCCGGCGGTGGCGTTGAGGTTCGGAATGTTCTTGGTCAGGACGTCCGCGATCGCGCCGCCGATGGGGTAGTACACGCCCGTGGTCGGGCCGGTGGCCACGAAGATGTTGGTCTTGGTCTGCGCGGTCGCGGGCAGCGCGAAGAGCGCGCCCGCAACCAAGAGTGATGCCGATCAGGATCCTTCGCATGTTCGTCTCCTTGAATGTCGTCTTATGCACTGCTGATTGCCGGGATAGCCTGCAAACACTACCGAATCGTGATCCACGGTTCCTGCGGATTCAGCGCATAGCGCTTCACCGCTTTTTCGTCGAAGTCATAGCCGAGGCCGGGGCCGGTCGGCAGCAGCAGCGAGCCATCGCGGTGCTCGAGCTGCGTGTCGATCAGCCGGCGGAAATTGAGCACCTGGTCGTCGGGGAAAAACTCCACGAAGCGGGCGTTCGGTGTCGCGGCGACAAGGTGCACATGCAGGTCGTGGAACCAGTGCGGGCTCACCGTCACACCGTAGCTCGACGCGGTCGCCGCAATGCGCCGCCATTCGGAAATGCCGCCGCAGACGGCGGCATCGGTCTGCAGAATCTCGGCGGCGCCCTTGTCGAGCAGTTCCTTGAAGTACCAGCGCCCATAGCCGATCTCGCCGGTGGCGACGGTCGTCGCGATCGAGCGCGCGAGCCGCGCATGCAGGTCGATCTCGTCCGGGCTGAACGGCTCTTCGATCCAGTAGGGATCGTAGCGCTCGTACCGGTCCATGTACGCCATCGCGGTGGGCAGATCGCGCCACGCGTTGTTGGCGTCGAGCATCAGCAGCACATCCGGTCCGACGGCGTCGCGCGCCGCCGCCATGCGCTCTTCTTCCTCCGCCGGCGACAGGCGACCGACCTTGATCTTCACGGCCCGGAATCCGGACTTCACGTACGACGCGAGTTCGTCGCCCAGCATCTTCGGCGTCTTGCCGTCGAGGTAATAGCCGCCGCTCGCGTAGGCGGGCACCTGGTCGGTGACCACGGCGCCGAGGTACGCATAGAGCGGCAGCCCGGCCGTGCGCGCATTCAGGTCCCACAGCGCCGTGTCGAGGATGCTCAACGCCCGCATGCCGGTGCCCGCGCGGCCGTGCAGCAGCGACTCGGCATACATCTCCTGCCACAGGCCCTCGACGCGCAGCGATTCCTGGCCGATCAGCTTCGGCGCCAGCAGTTCCGCGACCACCATTTGTGCAATGCGGCCGCCCGCGCTGCCGACGTAGCAGAAGCCGATGCCGGCCTGGCCAGCGTCCGACCGCACCCTGACGAGGCAGTAGTCACGCGCGGTCACGGTGCGAGTGGCAAAGGAGGTGACCACGTCGAGCGGAACGCGCGCCACGCACACCGACACTTCGCTGATCCTGCTCACTCGCGAACTCCTTGTTCAAACAGGCAACACGCAGACGTTGCGCCGATATACCGCGCCCG
>CAVPPW010000006.1:0-28805 GCA_963707445.1 uncultured beta proteobacterium
AGACTCAGGGCGGGCTCTTGGAACGGGCTGCGGTAATAGGTGAGCGGCCGAACAGAGCTTTAGATTTGCTATTTACCGGTCCAGCCACTATTCGCCAACACTGGCGCGTTACATTCGGAGACCAAAAGTAAAGACCCTTTAGGTTAACCCCTGTAACGGCTTGAATCAGCGAGGAGGTTGAATAAGTATGGCAGGAGAAATTTACGACGTGATCGTGGTCGGCGCGGGCAATGCGGATTGACGGCGGCTCTGGCGGCAGCCGCTTGGCGGGAACCAATGCGGCCGACTTTGCAAAGGCAAACCGCGCATGAGACGTTCGAAGCGGCAAAGGAGATGACTCATGACAACCGGCATCACTGAACAACTGGCGCTCCACACAGCGCGGGTGCGATTTGAAGATATTCCGCGCGAGGCGATTGAAAAGGCTAAAGACTGCATCCTCGACCAGATCGGCGTCGAGCTGATCGGCTCGACTCTGGAGTGGAACAAAATTGCCTATCGATACGTTGTCGAAATGGGCGGCCGCGGCGAAAGCACCGTGGTCAACTACGGCACCAAAGTTCCGACCCTGGATGCGGCATTCGTGAACGCCACGTTCGGTCAAGGCTGCGAGCTCGACGACGTTGGCTTCGCAGCCGGCGGCCATCCGGGTGCCGCCACGGTTCCCGTAGCTCTTGCGTCTGTGAAAAATACCCATGCACCGGAAAGATTTTCTTGCCGCCGTCGTCATGGGATGGGACATCATGTATCGTTTATTGCTGGCGGTGCGGCCTTCAGCGGGCAAGCGAGGCTTCCACAGCCACGGCATCGGCGCGCCCTTCGGCGCGATGGCGACAGCGGCAAGACTGCTGCGCTTGAATGAAGGGCAAATTCTCCATGCCTTCGGCATCGCCGGCATGCATTCCAGCGGCACCATGGAATACGATCAAACCGGAGGCGAGGTGAAACGCGTGATCGCCGGCGTCGCCGCCCGTGGTGGTATTCAAGCCGCGCTGCTGGCGCAGCTCGGCCTCACCGGCCCGCCGACGATTATCGAAGGCAAGCGCGGCTTTCTAAAGTCTTCGCCGATCAGACGGAGCCTGAAGAAATCACCCGCAATCTCGGCAGCGACTTCAAGATCATGCGCATCTGGTTCAAGCTGTATCCCTGCGTCGCTACAGTGCAGGGAGTCATTTACACGCTCGCCAAACTGATCGAGGAGCATCGCTTTGGCGCGGACGACATCGATGAGATCCGCGTCGGCATATCCGAAACTTCGGTGACACATGGCGGGGCGATTTTATGATGCATGACACGGCAAGCGCGCACGATTCAGTGCCATTTCCTTGGGCGATTTCGTTTAATTAGAAAAATACAATTCGATCCGAGTTTCTACAAGGACCCGAACTCTGGACCGACCGAGTGCTCGGCGCCGGCCAGAAGGTGAAACAGTCTACCCCGACGAAGATCTAGAATTACAACACCACCATGGAAGTCAGCTGAACAACGCACAAATTCCACCAGGGGTTCGAGCCCCCGCCCGCTCGCCGCACAACATGGTGAGCCGGGACGCGCTGCGCGAAGTTTACAAATTGGCCCGCGCGGCGTCGACTGAAGAGCGCATCAACAAAGTGATTGAAGCCGTGGACCGATTGGACGAAAAAGCCGCCGAATCAATACCCCGCCGTGAAGCGACGAAGTCGATAGCGATCCATACCATGCCCGGAGAACCAAAGTTCATCTTTTCAGTTGGTTGTTAGAGAGTCAGATTGTGTCAGTTTAGATCGGCCGGCCAGGTCCACTGCCACCAGCCTTGGCCAATAAGCAATCAGGAGTGGAAACATGTTGAGAATACCCGTGTTGAGCCGAAACGAGATGGACGCGGAACAGCAGAAGGTTTACGACGCGACCGTGGCAACGACAGGGCGGGTCGGCAGAGGACCATCGGTCGGCTATGCGTATTCGCCGGGCCTTTGGCAGGTTCACAACGCATCGAGCGCGCATCTCCTCGATTGTTCCTTGACCCAGGCGCAGGTTCTGGATCGGGTCGCGCAGAACCGCGCGACACTGGAACGCCGCTTACCCCTGGAACGCGCAAGCCCAGAGGGCGTTGGCCGCAGGCGTCCAGCGGAGCGTGCTCGAAGCCATCAAAACGCAAGGGAACAGCCGAAATTCACGGACCGCGCCGATGAAGTACGCGCACGCTGTGGCGCGCGAGCTGCTCGCCACCGGGTCACTGAAAGAGGACAGCTTCAAGGCGGCTGAGTCGGCGCTTGGCTACAAACGCCTCGCCGACGTGGTCGGCGTTCATCGGCCTACTTTACGACCACGGCGATGATGGCGAACGTCGTCGGCGCCGAAGCGCCGGGCGGACGCGCGCGTCGCCCCTCAAGCGTTTGAACGCGGAGTTTCCTCGAAAGATTACTACTCACACATCAAGCTGGACGGATGGAGGAACGCGTACGCAAGTCCTGATGCTATTCCATTCGAGGGTCGAGGCCGGAAGCCCGCAGCCGAGCTGTAGTGATCGTGTTGCACCGGATACACGCTCGAGCTGTATTGGTAGCCGGCTTCGACCAGGCTGTCGAACGCCCACAGATTGCTCGCGACCGATCGAGAAACTGGGCGCGCGATAACCATGAACGGCAACACCCGGCCGTGTCTTCCAGCACCGCTTTGGCGCGGCGGATGTCCGTTCCGAACCCTTCCGCGGATTGTTCCGACGCACGTATGTGTCCATAGCCATGGCTCGCCAGCTCGTGTCCATTCGAGACGATGTCGCGAATCAGCCGTGGATAGCGATCCGCCATCCATCCGAGCGTGAAGAAGGTGGCCTTGCCTTGCTGTCCGAGAGCAGTTTCAGCAATTGATCGACGTTGCGCTCGATCCGGCAGGGCATTCGCTCCCAGTCTCCCCGATCGATGTGCGGAGCGAGTGCCGACACCTGAAAGTAGTCCTCGACGTCGATCGTCAGCGCGTTGCTGATTCGTGCACGGAAGCGGGGCCACTCATCATGCCGCCAGCGAGGCCCGTTGACGACCTGCGAGCCAACCAGCGAAGTGGGCAGCGATGCGTTCGGCCGCGCGCCCATCCCAACCTTCGGGTACTCGTCCACGATCGGCGCCACCTGACATGATGCTCTGTACGGCTGACAGTACGCGGACCCGGTTCGAACCGACCAACACATTGGTTCCCTGCTCCACTGTGATCGGCCGTTCGGTATTCGAACGCATCGTCAAGCACGGCACGCCCAACGCTGTCGTTTCTTCCTGTACGCCGCCCGAATCTGTCAATGCCAGGGCTGCGCCGCGCATCAGGCCGACCATCTCGAGGTAACCCTGTGGCGGAAGCAGGGCAACGCGCGCGCCGTCGATCAGGTGCGCCAGTCCGAGTCTTTCGATGCTTGCGCGCGCGCGCGGGTGGACCGGCCAGATCAAAGGAAGTTGCTCCGACACTGCACGAAGGATCCCGAGAACGTTCGATAGGGCCGCTCGGTCGTCGACATTCGACGGTCGGTGCAGCGTCACCACGCCATAGCCGGTGGGCTCCTCGCAATCCGGGGATCGATTCCCGCTCGCTCCAGCACTTCGACGGCCGTTACGGACTTCGGGAGGGCGGCGAACAGCGAATCGATCATCACATTGCCGACAAAGTGCACGCGGTTCTGGCGCGATGCCTTCACGTACCAGATTCTCCAAGGCGCTTCAGCTCGGTCGTGTACAAGAGGTCGGCGATCTGGTCCGTCAGGACACGATTGACTTCCTCCGGCATGGTGCGATCAAAGCTGCGCAGTCCGGCTTCAATATGGGCGACCGGCATCAGTTTCTTGGCCGCGACGAGGCTACACGCCAATGTCGAGTTGACATCGCCGACCACCATCACACAGCAGGGATTGATTCGATCGATAACCGGTTCAAAGCGCTTCATCACTTCCGCGGTCTGAAACGCGTGCGAGCCCGAACCGACTTCCGAGATTGACGTCGGGCGACGGTAGTTGGAGATCGTCGAACAATCGTTCATTCAGCGCAAAGTCATAGTGCTGGCCGGTGTGCACCAAGACCCGCCTTCGGCAAGTCGCTGCGCGCCTTGAACGCACGCAGCAACGGGGCCATCTTCATGAAGTTCGGTCGCGCTCCAACGACGCAGAGAATTGGGCCCGGCACTCATCGCCATGCTCACGCGCCGGTCGTTGTCTTGCGCTTGCGTCGCGGCGGCTCCTGCCGCGGCGGCTCGTCCTCCGGCAACGCACGTTCCGGCTCGACCAGGCTGCGGACCAGGCTGAGCAGTTCGTTGACGTTGACGCTCCAGCGCGTCGACGCGGTCGGCCATCGACAGCAGCCGACGCACGTTGCCGACAAGGTCCGGATGCTCCGGCGCCGGCTCCGGTGGCGCGCGCCGCGCTAACGGGCGCGAACTCAGCGCAACGGCGTGACCACCGCCTGCGGGCCGATCTCGCCGCGTGATCTCGGCGACAACCGCGTCGACCTCGGAGCCGCCGAAGCGATGCTGGCCCGACAGGAAGCCCGCCAGCATCAAACGGTTGCAGATGGCATTGATCCGGCGCGGAACGCCACCGCTGGCGGTGAACACGCTGTGAAATGCGGACGGATCGAACTCCGGATCGCCTTTCCACGCCACCCGATGCAGGCGGTGCTCGATGTAGCCTTGGTCTCGTCCTCGTCGAGCGGGCCGAGGTGGTACGACGCGATCACGCGCTGACGGAACTGCTCCATTGCCGGCGAACGCATCAGGTTGCGCAGTTCCGGCTGACCGACCAGGAAGCTCTGCAGCAGCGCCTGGTCGCCGCACTGGAAGTTCGACAGCATGCGCAGCTCTTCGATCGATCCGGCGTTCAGGTTCTGCGCCTCGTCGATGATCAGCAGCGCGCGCTTGTTCTGCTGGAACAGCATCAGCAGGAACGCCTCGATCGCAGCCAGCAGAGCTGGCCTTGTCTTCCTGCGGCACGCGGATGCCGAACGCCTTGGCGACCGCCCGCAGCAGGTCATCGGCCTCGAGCTGCGTGCTGACGATCTGCGCGGCGACGATCGTCTTGACGATCGAGTTCCTCGAGCAGCGCGCGCACCAGTGTGGTCTTGCCCGCTCCGATCTCCCCGGTGATGACGAGGAAGCCCTCGCCCTGGTAGACCCCGAACTTCAGGTACGAAAGCGCGCTGGTGTGGCCCTTGCTGCCGAAGAAGAACGCTGGGATCGGGGCTGAGCTGGAACGGCTTGCCGGTGAGGCCGTAGAAATCTTCGTACATGTGCGCGCCTACCTTGCGCCAATACTGCCGAAGCTGTGGAACAGGCCGGTGAAGATCGCGGCCTCGCTAGCTGTTGCCGAACTGCTGAGCGTCCCCTTGTTCTTCTGGTACTGGTAGCGCGTGCCGACGAAAAGCGTGTCGCGCAGCGACATCTGCCAGTTGCCCTGCAGGCTCGCCAGTCCCTGGCGCGTCTTCAGGCCTTCGCGTCGGGCCGAATCCTTCGTCGTCGTAGCCGCGTCGAGGGTGCCGTTGAGGTTGATGACCGGCGTCAGCGTGTGGCTGAGCGTGATCCCGGCGCCGAGCTGCTTGTTGTTGTTGAAACTGAGGAAGGTCGGCGGCACGCGCGGATCGGGCAGCAATGCGGTCTTCAGGTAGAAGAGGTTCAGCGCGAGCGTATTGCGGACGCCAGCAGAACCGAAGTTGATGTTGCCGCCCGTCAGGATGTTGGCGCTCTGGTTGTAGACGTAGGCGCCCGCCGGCAGCGCTTCGCGGCAGCCCCTGACGCACGATCAGGTCCTGCGCCTGCTGCTGCGCGCACGATCGGATCCGGGAAGCGCAGCCACCAGAATGGCGTCGAGCAGGCCCGCGACGCTGTCGGTCGGCGGAATCTGCAGCAGCACCTGCGGATAGGTCGTGATCGTCCGGTAGAACGAGGCCGACGACGCCAGCCGGCGCTGCCGGTGCGACGCCTCGAACTGATAGCTCGGGCCGTAGAAGCGCTCTTCCCAGTAGCCGACCAGGCTCGTCAGCGGCGTCGGCCGCCAGGCGATGTTGCCGCCGTAGATCGGACCGGCGACCTCGTCGGCGGTGTAGGTCGTGTCTCGTAGCCGCCACGCAGTCCGAGGGTCAGTTGCGGCGTGAAGGCGTAGTCGACGATGGCGAGCGCGGTGTTCAGCATCTGATCGGGCTGCAGCTGGTCTTCGATGCGGGTGATGTCGTTGGTCAGCCGCAGCGTCAGCGCCGAGCGGCGTCGGCGCGCGCACGACTTCGGCGAGTTGCCGGCCGTAGTAGGCATTGCCGAGCGGATTGTCGGGCTGCGAAGTCCACGTGTAGGAGTTGTCGCTGCGGACCAGCCAGGTCGTGTTGTAGCCGAAGTTGCCCTTGAAGTACGGCGCGAGGCGGGCTTGCGTCGTACGTGTACAGGTTGTTGGTCGACGAGAACTCCGAGCGCGGCAGGTACGGATTGACGACCGACTGGCCGGCCAAGATCGATCCATCGACGAAGAACAGATTGTCGATCGCCTCGAGGTTCGCCAGGATGTTGGCCTGCGGCAGGATGCTGCTCACCTGCGTGCCGTCGACATAGCCGAGGCAGTCGAGCGAGACGTAGCCGCCGACGCGCAGCCGCGCCCCCTCGCGGTGGAAGTTCGAGCGCCGGAATGAACTCGAGGATCAGATCGCCCTGGCGCACGTTGGACGCACCGTAGTTGGCGTTGTTCGTCAACGTCGCCTGCGCAGTGAAGCTCACATCGGTGGCCCCACCTTCGATGCCGCGCCGCGGCCCGAGCGCCGGTATCGCGCCATCGCCGATCTGGTAGCCGGCACCGGCCGGCAGCGTCTGGGCGGCCGCCTGCGGCAGGATGCCGACCCACGCGATCACGGTCAGTAGGCGCGCAAGCGGACTTCGCGCCGGGCCGTCGACGCCATCACGGTCGCGCGCTCGCGGCAAAGGCATGCTGGATCCGTCTCGCCGCCTCAACGGGCGTGCGATCCGTACGAACCGTAATAGTGGCCGTGATCTCCGGGGGACACCCGGTTCAGCAGTGTCAGCACCACCGGGCAATTCTCGACAGTCGCCAGCGCCTCGGCCACGGTGCCCTGCGGAGTGTCGTCGGCCGCGATCACCAGAATGACCTGCCCCATATGGCTAGCGAGCACCCGGGATTCCGAGGCGCCGAGCAGCGGCGGCGCATCGAACAGCACGATGCGTCGCGGGTCCTCGGCCGTGAGCCGTTCGACGAGGCGGCTCATCCCGTCGCTTGCGAGCAACTCGGTCGACTGCTCCTGCGGAGTGCCTGCAGGAAGGATCGAAAGCCGGTCCACGTTCGTGCGAGCAGGATCAGCGAATCCGGGACGACAGCGCTGGATCGACCAGCAGGTCGAGGAGGCCCTTGGCCGGCGGCAGCGCCAGACGATCGAGCACCGCGGGACGCGTGGCATCCGCATCGACGAGCAGCACGTGGGTCTCGAGTTCCATCGCCAGGCTGAGCGCCAGATTGAGTGACACGTAGGTCTTGCCCTCGCCCGGCTGTCGAACTGGTCACCATGATGCGATTGGAATTAAGCACGGTCGCGGCGGACTTACCCCGTGCGTTGACCAGCAGCGGCCGCTTGATGACGCGGAATTCCTCGGCGAGCCGCGACCGCGGCGACTGCGGCGTGACGTAGCCGTTGGCGGACAACCGCGCGAGGTCGATGTCGACATGAGGTCGCGCGACTGCCGTGCGCAGCGGGTGGACGGGCCGCACCGGGCTGCCGGCGAGCGCTGCACCTTCCGGCATGGCAGCGGGGTCGATGCCTACCGACACATGGTGCAGCACGTCGGACTGGCGTGCATCGGCCAGCGGTGGTGCAACCGGTCTGGCATCGAGTTCGCGCGCCACCCGCAACGGCAGAGGCTCGGCGATCGTGCCGTCGGCCGCTCCAGCGCGCCCGTGTTCGGTCGTGCCGGTGTTGATGTCGACACCGGCTTTCTTCAGCTGTTCGAGGCGTTTTGCAGCCTGTTCGATCGTGCCCACGGGCCTGGCTCCTCAAGCGCGCGCCGCGAGCGCGGCCCATGTGATCCACGATACCGTAGATCAACAGCAGGCTCGCCAAGCCACCGCCGAACGCGAAGTGTCGCGCGCCGCCGCTGGTGAATGATGGGCTGCGTGGACTGCAGTGATATGGTTCCGAGCACCGCGCCGCTTGCTTGCCGACGCGCAACTGTCTTGCGTCGTGGAAGGTCGGCAGGATCTGCGATACCGCCAGGCTGGCTGCCATGCCGACCGCCAGCGCAAACGCCAGCACCAGCGGCACCAGCGCGAGCCGGTTCGGAAACACGGCTTTAGGCGAAATGCGCGGTGGATCGATGATGCGGAAATCAGCCATGCGCGCCAGGCTGTCGACGTCTTCGGCCATCGAAGCGGATTCACGCCGTGCGACGAGTTGCTCGTAGTTCTTGCGCAGGACGTCGTAGTCGCGATTCAGCTGCGCCATCTCGGCTTCGACTTGCGGCGCGCGGCCGGCGACGGCCTTCAGCTGTGCCAGCCGCCCCTCGCTCTCGGTCAAGCGCGCGCGCAGTGCCGCGATATTGGCCTCGGCATCGCTCAGCGAAATCTTGATCTTCTGGAACACAGGATTCGTTGAAGGCGTGAACTTGTTCGGGTTCTCCGCCGCAGACTTGCGCCGGGCATCGAGCTCCTGTTTCTTCTGCTCCTCGAGCTGGGCGATCAGGCGCTTGGTCGAAACGACGTCGGGATGCTGATCCGTATAGCGTCGCATCAACTCGTCGAGCAGCTTCTTCTGGTCGGCGATGCGCACATCGAACTCGGTGAGCGGCATGCCGCCGCCGGGCATCGTCGCATCGGGCATCAGCACCGGATCCTCGCCGACGAGTTCGCGCTTCAGCGCGTCGCGCGACTCTTCCGCGGCACGCAGTTCCAGCCGCTGCCTCTGCACGTCTTCCGAAGCCATGCTCATGCGCGTGAAGAAGTCCTGCCCGCTGGCGGTGAATCCGACGTTCTTGATCTTGAATTCCTTGACCCGATTCTCGGCTTCCTCGAGTTTCTTCTCGTAGCCGCGGATCTGTTCGTCGATAAAGCGCCGTGCAGCCTCGGAATCGCGCCTCTTGTTGCCGACACCGGATTCGACGAAGAGCGAAAGCAGGTCCTGCACTACGCGCTTGGCGCGGTCCGGATCGACGTCCTGGTACGAGATGCTGTAGATGTTCTCGCGACCGGCAAAGGTGAACTTGATGCGGGAGGTGATGTCATCGACCAGCCTGTCGCGCTCCAGCTGCGTATTCGCGGTGACATCGAGATCCGAACTGCGCATGATCTTTTCGATGTTCGGCCGCGCGATCAACGTGCGCGCCAGCATCGCGATCTGTTCGTCGATATTGGGCTGGATTGCAAGTCCGGACATCAGCGGCTTCAGCACGGTCTGCGTGTCCACGTAGACGCGCGCGGTCGCCGAATATCGGTCTGGAATGCGCAGTAGCACAACGGCACCGATCACCGCTACGGCCCAGGCGACCGTTAACCCCATCCAGCGGCGCCGCCACATTCCGCGTAGCGCCGTCAGCACTTGATGCAGTAACTCGTCCATTGCGTACCTGTCAGATCTGCGAATGCGCTCCCGCTTTGCTCCGGTCGATTAGAACCAGCTCTGCGGGATGATGATTACGTCCCCGGGCCGCACGTCGACGTTGGCCGAAATGTCGCCGCGACGAACGAGGTCACTGAGCCGCACGCGGTACTGCTTGCCCTGCTCTGAACCACGCACCAGCACCGCCTTGTTGCCATCGGCGAAGTCCGTCAGGCCACCGACAACGATCATCACGTCGAGCATGGTCATGTTCTGCCGATACGCCACGGCCTGCGGCTTGGCGGCCTCACCGATGATGCGGATCTGCTCGGTCGTCGGCCCGACGAAGTTATTGACGATCACAGTAACGACGGGGTCCCGGATGTACTTCGACAGGGCCTTTTCGAGGTCGCGCCCCAGCTGCTCCGGGTTCTTGCCGAGTGCGGGGACGTCCTCGACCAGTGGTGTGCTGATGCGACCGTCCGGGCGCACCGGGACCGTCATCGACAGTTCCGGGTTGCGCCAGACGACGATATTGACCACGTCGAGCGGACCGATCACGTATTTGTAGTCGGGCGTCGCAGCGGACGCCGGCGCGGGAGGATAGGAAGTCGAGGAACAGCCGGCGAGCAGCAGCGCCACGGCCGCCGCGACCAGAAAGCGAACGATGTCGGTCGGTTGCCTCATAGCGTCAATCCCTTAGGAAGAGAACAATGCCGCACGGGCGCGCCCAGAGATGCGATGCGGGTCGCACAAAACTTCAGTCTATTACAGGCACATCGAGAGTGGTGCATTGCAATACCGGGCGTCCGCATGCCAGTCCAGCAAATGGCCGGCCGATGCGACGTCCGTCGGTGGCACAGGGGTCCTATTGCGCCCCTTCCCCGAAGAGCACCACCCGTACCGTCTCGGCGAGGATCAGCACGTCGAGAACCAGAGAGTTGTTCTTGACATAGAAAAGGTCGAACTGGAGCTTGCGCTGTGCATCCTCGATCGAGGAGCCGTACGGATACCGGATCTGCGCCCAGCCGGTCAGGCCAGGCTTGACGCAGTGCCGCACGTCGTAGAAGCGCACCTTCTCGCGCAACTGTTCGACGAAGGTCGGCCGCTCCGGTCGCGGACCGACCAGGCTCATGTCGCCATTCAGGACGTTGATCAGCTGCGGCAGTTCGTCGACGCGAAGTTTGCGCAGGATGCGGCCGACGCGCGTCACGCGCGAGTCGCCGGCAGCCGCCCAGCGCGCAATTCCGTCGCCTTCGGCGTCCTTACGCATCGTACGCAGTTTGAGAATGTTGAACGTCCGACCGCCCCGACCGGCGCGCTGCTGCGTGAACAGGATCGGCATGCCGTCATCGGCCGCGATGGCCAGCATCGCGAGCAGGATCACCGGCAGAGCGAGAATCAGCAGGGTCATCGCGGCGACGACGTCGAACCCGCGCTTGACGAATCGTCGCACTGCGCTCTGCTCGAAACCCTCGCCGTAGATCAGCCAGCTCGCCTTCAGCGAGTCCACCGGCACTTCGCCGCGCATGCGCTCATAAAAGCCGGAAAGGTCGCAGACGGAGACCCCGTTGATGCGGCACTCGAGCAGGTCATTCATCGGCAGCGCGCCGCCGCGCTGCTCCCGCACCGCAACGATCACTTCGTTGACGCGAAAGCGCTCGACAATCGCCTGCAGCCGCAGGTCCGGCGTGAACACCGGCGCGCGGCCGCTGCCGCCGCCCTCGGCAAGTTCCTGCTGTCCCGCGGTCGGATAGAAGCCGACAACGACCGCGCCCCGCGGCCCGTGTTCACGAATCAGTTCCTCGACCGCGTGCGCGTCGGCTCCGGTCCCGATGATCAGTGTGCGGCGCAGCCCGAGCCCGCTTGCCAGCGCGGCAACGAAGATCGGACGGACCAGAATGACGCCGGAGAGAGTGAACAATGCTGCGTAGGGCAGAACGGTTCGCACGTTGTCGCCTTGCTGAAGCATGCCGAACAGGACGTAGCAGACGGGCACGCCGACGGCGACCGAGAGCAGTGCGCGCGTGAAGACCACGGCCAGGGTCTTGCGCTCGCCATTGCGGAACAGACCGAACATGGTCCCGACAGTCGTCGTGACCAACGCAAACTCGACCGCAAACACCCAAGGCCGCGCGCGGAGCGGCCCCGTACGGTCCGAGTTGTACAGACACTGCGAGCAGCATCGAGGTGATGCAGAACGCAGCGAACAACGCCATATCGGCGAATGAAGCAACCGACAGCGGGCGTCTCGAAATACTGATCACAGCACTTCCTTCCTATTGCCCCCTTACGCGCCGAAGCGACGGGCGGGTCTTCAGTGGTCGTACTTTGGATGATCGAGATGTCAGTCGTACGACAGCATCGTGCAATGGCGGGGCCTCTACCTCAGTTCTGGCAATTGTCGGAGGGAAAGAAAGGATGCTCAGTGCAAGCCGTCGCTTGCACCGTGCCGGATCTTCCTCTTGACTTGCCGAACGAGTTGGTGCAGCGAATGTGCACCGAGGGCGAGGCGGAGCGCCGTCAGCTCCGTGCAGTCCTCGTTGTGTAGTGCTCCTCCTGACCGATGGCCGCTAATCCGGACGGGCAGCCTATCCCAATCGCGACATTGTGATCAATGGCTGTTCGTCGGCTTGCGAGGACTTATTACGCAAACAGGTAACAGCATCTCGCAGAAGCTAATCGCAGGCCCGGGAGTTGCTGTCCGCGCGGCCGCCCGGTCGCCGCTTTCAACGAGGAACTTTGGCGAGCAGTTCCAACAGGTAGCGGGATGGCACCGCGTAGCTGATGCCGGAAGGCTGGCTTAGCGCTGCCTCCTTGGTGCCCTTCACGAACACCATGTTCACGACGCCGACGACTTCGCCATTGGCGGGGTCGTACAGGGGGCTGCCACTGTTTCCCGGGAACGCCGTCGCATCGAGCTGGAAGATCGGAAAGGCTGACTCGCGCAGGCGGCGCACAACCTTGGGATCCAGCTGCCGACCGCTGGCCGAGGGCAATGCGACCGGTGCGATCGCGGCGACCATCGCGCGATGCGTTGCCGGAAAGAGCCCGATGACGCTGCCAATCGGGAATCCGGTGAACAGGAGCTCATCGCCCTCGGCAATCGAGCTTGAGTCGCGTACCTTCATCGGACGCAATGCCGCACCATCCATCCTGAGCAGCGCCAGATCGTGCTCGGCATCGACCAGGACCCGCGAGAGCCGGCGCACCGCCTGGCCGGACGGGTCGCCGCCCGGCAGCACCGCGACCAGCAGCTCGGGATCGGCGCCCCCGTCGAGAGCGGCGGGGATGACGTGGGCGTTGGTGACCGCAAGCGTTCCATCACCCACTGCGAAACCGGTCCCCGCAAAGCGAAATTTCGGCGCACGGGTCGCCTGAAAGGTGCCAATCGCGACGATGGACGGCTTGACCCGAAGGATAGTCGACGAGTGTTGCGCAGAAGCATCACTCGCGACGCTCAGCCAACACCGCCGCGACAACCGCGAAAGCCAGCGCGCGGCCGAGCCGGTTCACCGCGCGCCGCAGCGCCGGCAGATCGCCTAAAGCCGCCACACCGTCAGGCCGCGCTCGCGCAGTCCGCCAGCGTCGGCCTGGCATTTCACGTCCACATACAGTCCGCCTGGACACAGTTTGCCGACGAAATCGTCGACTGGCCGGCGCTTGAACGCGTCGTGCGCCACCGCGGCCACCATGGCCGACGCACGCGGCAACTCGTCCCAGGATTTCAGGGTCACGCCATACTCATGAACCGCCTCGGCAGGATCGGCCAGCGGATCATGGATGCTGACCCGAGCGCCGAAGGATTCGAGTTCGCGCACGATGTCGATGACCCGGGAATTGCGCAGGTCGGGGCAGTTCTCCTTGAACGTCAGCCCGAGAACGATGACCTCGGCGTCCTTCACCTGCGAACCGGACTGGATCAGCTGCTTCACGGTCTGCTCCGCGACGAAATGGCCCATGCCATCGTTGATGCGCCGTCCGGCCAGGATGACCTGCGGGTGATAGCCGAGCATGTCGGCCTTGTGCGTCAGGTAGTACGGATCGACCCCGATGCAGTGGCCGCCGACCAGTCCCGGGCCGAAACGGCAGGAAGTTCCACTTGGTGCCGGCCGCCTGCAGTACCTCCATCGTGTCGATCCCGAGCCGATGAAAGATCAGCGCGAGTTCGTTCATCAGCGCGATGTTCAGGTCGCGCTGGGTGTTCTCGATCACCTTGGCCGCCTCGGCGACCTTGATGCTCGACGCGCGGTGCACGCCCGCGCTGACGACCATCTGATAGGTCCGCGCGACGCGCTCGAGTGTCTCCGGCGTGTCGCCGGAGACGACCTTGATGATCCGCGTCAGCGTGTGTTCGCGGTCGCCGGGGTTGATCCGCTCGGGCGAATAGCCGACGAAGAAAGTCGCGCTTCCATTTCATCCCGGACTCGCGCTCGAGCAGCGGAATGCACACTTCCTCGGTCGCGCCCGGGTACACGGTCGACTCGTAGACGACGGTCGTGCCCTTTTTCATGTGGCGCCCCACGGTGATGCTGGCGCTGACGAGGGGCGAAAAGTCGGGCTGGTGCGCCGCGTCGATCGGCGTCGGCACCGCGACAATGATGAAGTCGGCTTCGGCCAGTCGCGTTGGATCGGAGGTCGGCTCCAGCAGCTTCGCCGCCTTCAGGTCTTCTGTGCTGACCTCGCCGGTCGGATCGACGTGGCGCCGATACGCCTCGATCTTCTTCGGCATCAGATCGAAACCGACCGTCCGCGTCTTCTTGCCGAACTCGACTGCCAGCGGCAGCCCGACATAGCCCAGACCGACAACCCCGATGACTCCCATGACCGGCCGTGTTCCCTTGTTGTTGGCTTAATGTCCGCTTACTTCTGCTTGAGCAGCGCGGCGACCTCAGCCTTGCCATCGAACTCCTCGGCGACCGATTGCAGTTGCGCGAGTTGCTTTTGCGCCTCTTCGTTGCGTCCGGCCTTGATGAGGGCCTTGGCATAGTTGAGACGGATGTCGTGGCGTGTCGGCGCAAGCGCCACCGATCGACCGAGATATTCGGCGCCCTTGGCCGCGTCACCGCGCGCGGTCAGCAGCACGCCAATGGTGTCGAGCACCATCGGGCTTTCGGGCGCCAGCTTCAAGGCACGCTCCGCATAACCCAGCGCCTTCGGATCGCCCAGCTGGCCCAGCGCCCAGGCCAGGTTGTTCAGCGCGGCGACATTGTCAGGCTGCAACGCGATCAGCGCCTGGTAGTGCGTCACCGCGCTCTTCAGATCGCGGGTTCGCAGCGCCTGTTCGGCAACGTAGGTACGGAACACCGCGTCGTCCGGGTGGCTCGACAGCCAGCGGCGCGTCCATGCGTCTGCTTCGCCCGCTTTCGACGCCCCAGTCAGCGCGCCGTGCAGCTTGATGGCGAGCGCCGTGGAATTCGGATCGATCTTGAGCCCTTCCCGGTAGGCGCGCTCGGCCGGACCCCATTGCTTCGACGCCGCGTAGACGTCGCCTTCGAGCACGAATCCGGCCGGAGTTGCGCGGCGCCGCGACCTGCAGCGCACGCGCCTGCTTCAGCGCCTCTTCCGACTTGCCCTTCATCAGGTAGCCCAGGACCAGATCGCGGGCGACGCCGGGATCGGCTGGCGCGATTCGTTGAGCCCGCAGCAACGTCTCGATCGCCTTGTCGATCTCCTTCTGGCTGACATACACCGCGGCCAGACGCAGCAGCGGAACGGTCGATTGCGGCTCCTGCGCCGCCAGTCGATTGAACGTCTCGATGGCCTGGTTGGATTCGCCGGCCGCCCATTGCGCGCGCCCGAGCGCATCGAGCAGCCGCGGATCCCGAGTTCCGCCGGCAGCGCCTTCTTGCGCCGCGTTCAGAGCGGCGCGGGAGTCCTTTGTCTGCAGATAGGCGTTGACGAGGGCCACCCGGGCTACAACCGAGTCCGGTCGAGCGGCGACCGCGCGCTGGAGCACGGCAATGATGTCGGCGGGAGGCGCCTTCGTGGCGCCCAGCACGTCGGCGAGCGCAAGGTAGGCGAGATCGTTCTTCGGGTCCTTCGCGATCAGTGCATCGAAGCGCCCGCGTGCATCGGCGGGTTTGTTCTCCGCCAGGTCCAACCGGGCGAGCCCGGCAGCCGCGGGTAACAGCTGTGGGTTGAGTTCGAGCGCCTTCGTATAGGCCGCGCGCGCGTCCTTATATTCCTTGCGCGCCAGCTGCACGGACCCGAGGACCTGGTAAGCAAGCGCATTTTTCGGCTCCTTCTTGACCAGCCCCTGCGCTACCGCGAGCGCGCGGCCGCTCTCGCCCTTACGCATATAGCCGGCGATCAGCGCCATATCGGCCTGTATCGGCGCAGCCGGATCACCGCTGGCGGCCTCGAGCCGGCGGATGCCACCTTCGACATCGCCCGTCGCCAGCGCAATCTGTCCCAGGCGCATCTGCGCCCGCGACTTCTGCGCTTGCGACTGCGAGGCGGCCTCGAAGTACTGTGCCGACTGCTTGATATCGCCGTTCGCGAAATACGCCTCGCCCGCCAGCATCAGAGTGGTGGCGTCGATCCGCGTGTTGCGAGCGAGCAGCGGTTGAATGACGTCGACGGCACGCGCCGGCTGACTCGACGCCAGATAGCTGCGCGCCAGCAGCGTGCGAGCGCCGATGTGCTGCGGCGCCAGGCCCACGGCCCGCTGCAGCATCGACTCGGCCGTCGCATAGCGCTTTTCCTGCAGCTCCACACCGCCAGCCAGCACCAGCGTCGGCACATGCTCCGGGGCGCTCTTAAGGATCTGCTGGGATAGTTCACGAGCCTTGCCATAGTCATTGCGGCCCACGGCGAGAAGCGCGTCGAAGTAGGTCAGGCGCAGGTCACCGGGACGCAGGGCGCGCGCCTCCTTGATTTGCTGTGCGGCCGCGTCGAACTCGCCATCCCCGATCAGCAGCGAAATCAGTTCGAACCGGGCGTAGGTCGCCGAGCGGTCCGCTGCAATCGCCTGCTGCAGCGACGCCCGCGCACCCGCCCGGTTGCCCGCGACCTAGCTGCAATTCAGCCTGCAGCGCCAGCGCTTCCGCTGAAGCGGGATGCCCACTGACGAGCCGCGCAATTGCCGCCTGGGCTTCTTCCGGCTTTCCTTCCATTGCGGTCAGCCGGACCAGGCCGAGCTGAGCGCGGAGATTGTCAGGATCGGCCGCCAGTGCGGCCTTGAACGAGGTGGCCGCGTCGCTGAACTTGCGCAGCCTCAGCTGCGCTTCGCCGACGCGCGCCCGCAACTGCGCCTCTGCCTGCGCATTGCCAAGCTTCGTTTCCGCGAATTCAGCGACGACCTTGTCCGGATCGCCGCTGTCCAGCAGCGCCTGCGCGAGCAGCGGAGCGACCTGCTCGGGCGAGGCTCCGTTGCGGCTGGCGCGTCGCAGCTCTTTTTCCGCGCTGGTCGGGTCACCGACGGCGAGAGAAGCCTGACCGAGCAACAAGCGCGCCTCGGCGTTGTCCGGCTGCTTCTGCACCGCATTCTTCAGCTGGATGATTGCGGCCTGCGTGTCGCCACGCGCCTGGTACTCGCGGGCGGATCGAATGAGATCAGCGGGCGTCTCGTTCTGGCATCCGGCCGTGACGAGGAGCACAAGGCAGAGCACCGAGGAGACGCCGCACGGACGCGGGCGCAAGGACATCGACGTCTTCCAACGCATGAAGTGCTCCTTACGCTTCCTGCTTTCGCATGCCGAAGCGATTCAGCAGGTCGTAGAGGGTCGGGCGGCTGACGCCGAGCAGGTCGGCGGCCTTGGACAGGTTTCCATTGGCGCGCGCGAGTGCACGCACGACTTCGCGCCGCTCGGCCGCATCCCGCGCCTCGCGCAGGTTCAGCGGCTCATCCTCCGCGCTCGAGGCCTCGAGCGCGAGGTCGCTCGCCTGGATGATCTGACCGTCGGCAAGAATCACGGCGCGCTTGATCACGTTTTCGAGTTCGCGGACATTGCCGGGCCAGCGGTGACGCTCGATGGCGGCGATCGCCTCGTCGCTGATACCGAGTCGGCCGCGTTTCATCTCGTCCGCGAAACGTCGCACCAGTGTATGGGCGAGCAGCGCTGCATCGCCCGCCCGTTCACGCAGCGGTGGAACGGTAACGACGATCTCGGCGAGCCGGTAAAACAGGTCTTCGCGGAACGAGCCCGCGGTGATGCGTTCGCGCAGGTTCTGATGGGTTGCGCACACGATGCGCACATCCACCGGGATCTCTTCACGGCCACCGAGCCGCTCGATCGTTCGCTCCTGCAGGAAGCGCAGCAGTTTGGCCTGCAACGCGGCCGGCAGATCACCGATTTCATCGAGGAAGAGTGTCCCCTGATTTGCCGTCTCGATGCGTCCGGGCGTCTGCTTGTTTGCCCCGGTGAAGGCACCGCGCTCGTAGCCGAACAATTCGCTTTCCAGCAGCGTTTCGGGAATCGCCGCGCAGTTGATTGCGACGAATCGCTTGGTCCGGCGCCGCGACGCTTCGTGCAGGGCGCGCGCCAGCAATTCCTTGCCGGTGCCGGAATCGCCGAGGAGCAGGACCGTCGCATCTGTCGACGCGACTTTCTCGACCATGCGGCAGACCGCAAGCATCTCCGGTGCGCCTGTCACGATGCCATTGGTCGCTCCGGTGCGCTCCGCCAGCAGCCGCCGGTTTTCGGTCTGCAGTTCATGCATGCGAAAGGCGCGGTCGATGATCAGCGAGACGACTGTCGGATCGAACGGCTTCGCAAAGAAGTCGTACGCCCCTTGTGCGACTGCGCGCCTCGCGTTGGCCGTCTCGTGCTGGCCGGTCACGACGATGACCTTGGTGTCCGGCGCAAGTTCGAGGATGCGATCCAGCGTGCGGAAGCCCTCGCCGGCACCCCCGGTATCCGGTGGCAGTCCGAGGTCGAGCGTCACGACCGCCGGCTCGACCCGCCGCAGTTGCGCGATGGCTTCGTCGAAATCCGCGGCAAGCGCCACGTCATAGGCATCGAAGGCCCATTTCATTTGGGTCTGCAGCGCCGGATCGTCCTCGATCACCAGCAGCGAGCGGCGCGTTTCGCTCGTCGCCTCGCTCATCGCGCCTACTTCCTCGACTGCCAGTTTTGACCCAACCGATCGCAATCGCACGCAAACCCGCGTGCCGACCCCCGGCGAACTTTCGACCTCGATAGCTGCCACCGACCTGCTGCACATACTGCTGGCACTCGAATGCGCCGATGCCCATGCCTGTTTCCTTCGTCGTGTGGAACGGCTTGAAGAGTCGCTCCCGGACGAACTCCGGCGTCATGCCGCGGCCGCGATCGACGACCTCGATCAGCACCTGCTCGCCCGCGCGCTTCACCACGAGCTCCACCTCCGTACGCTCGACCGACGCCTCAAATGCGTTCTGGACCAGATGCGCGATGACGCGCTCGAGAAGGTCTTCGTGGGCCCACGCCATCGCACCGTCTTCAGCCGCGACTGTAAGGCCGCCGCGCCAGTTGCTGCGCAGCTGAGCGACATTTCGCGCGGCCGAGCCAACATCGACCGGTCGCGCCCGATCGTGCGCGGACCCCTCGGGACGCAGCTGCAGGGTCAGTCCGTGCATCCGTCCCACGACGTGTTCGATCGTCCTCAGCATGTCGCGCTGAAACTCCGGATTGTCGCGGTGGCGTTCGACGTTTGAAAGCAGGAGCTGCAACTGAGCGATCAGGTTTTTCAGGTCATGCACCACGAAGGTCGACATGCGGTGGAAGGCATCGAATTTCTGCGCTTCCAGCAGCGCCTCGGTGGCCTGCGCGTAGGCCAGATAGCTGCCGGCCTGGCGTCCTGCCGTCTTCAGCAGATCACGGACCTCCCAGTCGAGCTCGATCGCGATCCTCGGATTGGCGAGGACCGCGAAGCCGGTCAGATTGCCATCGCTCTGCAGGGGAACGATCAGCCAGGCGTCGCTCATGGCACTGAGCTCACCCGGCAGCGCCAGCCCGCTGTAGCGAGCCGCATTCGACATGACGTCCGAGATTTCGAGGACCCAGCCCGTCCGCCCGAGGAACGCCGGCAGCGGGTCGTCGGCGGCGATCGTCTGCACGACCAGCGGGAGCATCGAACGCTCGACCTGACGATACTGCCGCTGCGAATCAAGCAGCCATAGCGCGCCGCCCGGGCTTTCGACGAGATCCCCCAGCGCGCGGATGCAGGCGAGCCACGGCTGCCCGACGCCGCCCGCAGTCAGCGTCGACGTGAATTTCAGCCACTCGGCTCGATAGTCATAGCGATACGTGAAGAAATTCTTTGCCACCAGCACGCGGACCTTGGCGCGGAAGGTCGCGGATAAGCCAACGGTCGCCAGCAGCAACAGTGCAGCAAACACCAGCGCCGACTGCAGCGCCCTCCCCCAGGACCCACCGAGTTCCTTCAGCAGGAATCCGGCGCCAGCCATGATCACCAGGTAGACCCCAGCACCCAGCAGCGCGGTCGATCCCGCCAGCACCCCGCGTGAGATCGATCAGTTCGAAGGACCAGTCGCGCGTGCGCTGCAGTGTCACCAGCATCAACGGCACGGCCACGGCCTGGGCGAACCCGCGCGCGGCCCACAGGTCGACATCGAGCACGCCGAACAGCAGCGCATCCGAGTACAGCACCAGGTCGAACACGAGCAGCCCGCCGAGCCCCAGCAACAGCGGACGCACATGCCAGCGCGATGCCTGCGGCGTCCGCCGATAGCACTGTTCGACCAGCACCAGCCCGAAGACCGCGATCGCCAGTTCATTGCCGAATCCGAGCTGATGCACCGTCTGCGCAAGATTCGGCACGCCCGGCGGCTTGACTCCTAGCAGCAGCTGGGCCACACAGAGCAGGACACCAACACTGACGAGCAGTGCCCAGCCGGGACCGCCGCGCTTTGCTCCGCGCGTGCTGTCGCGCACTCCGAGGAAGATCAACAGGAAGGCCAGCGTGGCGCCGTTGCGGAGCAGATCAAGCCCCGAGGCGATCCACCACATCCCGAGCGACGGCGTGATGCTGAACGCCACCGCGCCCGCGGCGGCGGCCGACGAGAGCATGGCGAAGGCCAGCAGTACGGCGGGCTTGCCGCCCGGCTGCCACTGCGCAAGGAGCCGCACCGCAAGGAAGCCGAACGCGATGGCAGCCAGTGCATACGACCAGACGCTGGGCAGCGTGTACCAGATGGGAATCAAGGAAATACCCGCAGAGCGCTCAACGGGAAAGCGTAGCAAGTCGACGCCGGCCTACAACACGCCTCCAGAGCAACTCGGCCCCCCTCATGAAGCTGCCTCGAACACGTCGGAGATTCTTACATGCGGGGGCAATAACTGGGCAACCGTGTCGCTGTTCCCCGCGCAGCGGCGCCGGCGTCGGAACTGAGTCGACAACTCCGGCCGTTGACCCGGGAGCTCGCAAAGGCGGGCCCTCTTCGTTTCTGGACGCGCACACTCGAGCCGATGCACGGCATCGTGTATTATTTCGTTCTCACAAGTTGCCGCGGGGTGGAGCAGTCTGGCAGCTCGTCGGGCTCATAACCCGAAGGTCGAAGGTTCAAATCCTTCCCCCGCAACGCATTTTTTAAAGCACTTAGCCCAGCCCTGCGCTGGGTTTTGTGCTTTTGCGGCCCTGTGTAGGCGCTGTGTAGGCAACGCTTCGAACTCCGCCCTATCGCTTACGCCCCGTTTTTTCAAAGCGCGCGGCGGCCCCTATATACCCTCAGCCTTGCGGCCGGGGTCGGTCTGCAGCAGCACTCGGCCCAGCATGACTCGTCCCGAACGGCGAACATGTCTCCATCCCCTACGGCTCGGATACCAGCGAGCCAGGCAGTTTCAGGAATTCGGCACCGGCGATCGCTTCAAGCTCGCCTGCGACGTGCGGGGACGACGGCGTCTAGCTCCAGGTGCCAGTGTCCTGGCCAGCCTCGACGATCGAGATTGGAAACCCTGGCTCCCCGAAGAAATGCGGCGATCCCCGAGCCACTTCTGGGCCCCAGAAAAATCCCCGCTCGGCAAGTCGCCAAATATGAGATCGCCGATTCAGAAGCGGCGGGTCGTCATCAAGACGAGTTCATCCGGATCGACCCCGTGGGCAACGCATCCATCTGGCGAGAATTTCTCCTTACAGGGAATTGCGTTGTTGACGCTCGTCAGTTCCAGCGGACTACCCATGCCCGGGGCGAAGGCGAAAAAATGAATGAGTCCGAAGTCCTCGATGGGCGTGGCACAACTGCTGCAGACGACGAACGAATACTCGCCAGACTTCCACACCTTGTCTTTCATTTCGATGCGGCCCGTCATCGGTCCAAGTTCCGGATTGCCCTCCAGCTCGACCCAGTTGTAGACCACGCCCGCCGTCGCTGGCAGCGAACACGCCGTGATCCAAAGCGCAGTAATGACAGTGGTAATTGTTCGCATCAGTCCGCCCCACTATTCCAATGTGCGCTTCCGCGCGGTCGCCGAGTACATGATTGCCAGCGCGAGGAGCAGCAGCGTCCACGTCATCGGCGCCGCCAGAGTCCGGTGATTCCAACGCAGCCCCAGGGATCGCACCCGGGGGCTACTCAAGGCTCCGCGCAGCTGCGCGTTGTGCTCGCTTAGCTCGGCGTCGTAGTGGTCGGCGAGCCGAAGGCGCTCCTGAGTTTGTGCGCACGGAAATTCTGCGTTTTCTCAAATGCGCGTTCGACGCTGGTTGATCTTGGATGAGGCAAATATCCCCAGGAGACCGACCAGAACCATTACTGCTGTGCTTGGCTCAGGCACTGTTGGCTCCGGTACTGCGGTCGCGATTGGTTTGTAGAGGAACACATCGCCTGCCACAGGGTCAATGACTCCAAGGAACGCGTTGTACTCCTCCAGGTAGACCCACTTTCCGAAGACGCCGGTGTATTCGGAAGGAATGTGGGGCCCGGCGCCCGACACAGCAATCTCTTCCAACTTCCACCCCGTCGCGACGTCAAGGATGCCGTCGTTGTTGGAGTCCAGATCGTCAGGCGGTGTCAGCCGCCAGACACTCCTGCTTCCGTCCCACAAGCAGGAAGACGCCGAGCGTCGGGTCAAACTGCACGCCGAAGTTGCGAAAGTCGGGCACGGTTATGCTGGCCTCAATGTCCGGAATCACCTTGATTTCCCGGTTCTCACCGGCACGCCGGGTGGTCCAAGTCCCAGAAACCGAACGAGTTTGCGGTCAAGGTTTTGAGATACATGTTGTTGGTGCTGTCAATCGCGGCAGCGCCCGCACCCGGACTCGCCACCCATGGTCCGCCGACCGATCGGCTCCCAGGTGTCACTTGCCGGGTCAAGCCCATGCACCGTGTAACGGTAAAGGCTGTCGAACTCGTCCGTCACATAGACGACGTCCTTCCCGTTGACGTTGGCGTAGGCGGACGTGCCTCCTACGTGAAAACTCCCCGGCATGGGCTTGTCTCGGTTCTGCCACATCTGTCCGCCGACAACATCGGGAAAGGCACTCGGATTGACCTGAGAGCCCGTCAATCCCGACACCTTGTTGGGATCCGCCTTGGCGGGGTCCCAGAAATACGGACCCGTAGAAAGTCGGGTGCTAGGGTCCCGCCAGGCAGGGCCGCTCCGGGATACGCCGATCACGGCCATGCGATCGACGTTCTTCAGGAAGACAACGTTGTCCCAGCTTTCGCCGGACAGTGGTGCGTTCATCACGCCGTCAACGGTGTGGGCGATTCCGTTCGTTGAGGTGATCTGGCTCGGCAACGCACCGCGGCTCCACAGACCCGTCTTGCCGCTGAATACATAGACCTCGTTGCCTTGCTCATCGCCGATGTCGCCGCCCCAGATGAGCAGGTTGCCTCGGCCGCTATCCCATGCGGCACCACTCCAGGCCGAAATGTTCGAACTCGGGCTCCAATGAGTTGGCCGCTGGGCAAAGGGTGTCCACACGCTTTGGAAAGTGTTGAGGTTGAGCTTCTGCCAACTGTTCGCAGGCATGCCGCCGAGCGCATCCGCGATGACATCCGCCGATGCTTGACCGGGCATCGACAGCAGGCAAACACAAAGTGCGGCGGCGATGGGAGAGGTTCGGAATTTGTTCATTTTTTCTCCCGATAAGCTTCTGGCCGTTCATTGCATGATTGAACCGCCGATTCGGGCGGTCAATCGCGCTGACGTGAACTTGGCATTCGATTAAGCGGGTGTGTAAACAAAATCGACAGCCCGATGATTGAGGCTCTCTTCGCGTTGGCACTCGTCGTCGTCGGCGTCTCAGACGGCGACACGCTCACCGTTCAGGACGGCGACGTTAAGACGGTCCTTCGCCTCGCCGAGATCGACGCGCCAGAGCGCACGCAGCCTTACTCGCAGGTCTCGCGGCGCAACCTCGAAGCGCTTTGCCGGGACGCGAAGGCCGTCGAGTTCGAGCCGGTCGATACCGACCGCTACGGCCGCACGGTCGCGCACGTTCGGTGCGACGGCGTGCATGTGAACTGGCGGCAGGTCGAGGACGGGCTTGCGTGGTGCTTCACGCGATATCTAAAGCACCCCGACGAATGCTTACCGGCAGAGCGAACCGCGAGAGCAGAGCGACGCGGCCTGTGGCGTGAGGTCGATCCCGTCAGTGGACGAGGGCAGCGAGAGTCATCGCTGAACAGCCATCGCTCTACCGCGACAAGAACAAAGACGTGCGCCGCAACCCGCTGCTGTTCGTTGTGAGGCAGTGGAGCGAGGAGCTCATGCGCCTCAGCGCTTTGCTTGGCTTTTCGCCTGTTGCGCGCGCACGCATCGGCATGGCGGCTGTCGGGGGCACACCTGATCTGCCCGGCGACCCATGGGACGACTTGGCATCGACGTAGCGGACACCCCGATGGTTGAACCGCACGAACCTCTGGCCCGGTCCGGACGATTCATACGCAATGGTCGGGGCGGGTGGTCAGTCAGCGCTGTTTTTTCCGACGCATGACCTGGTGGTGGTCCGAATGGGACATTCCATGGGTGAGAAGGTCGGTAATGAATCGGGGGACTGAGCGCTGAAGCTGATTCTTGAAGCTGTGCCGCAAGCCAGGCCGCTGGAGCCGCCGTTCCCGGCGAGGCGATGAAATGTACTGCCGCTCAATGGCGGTGTGCGGCCCAATTGCAGCCGCTGGTCAACAGTTTCAGAATGCTCCAAAGCAGACAGCAGTCTCGAAATGCAATCCGGCGGCGAAACTGGTGCAGGAGCAACAACTTCACCACATGGTCAGCGAATATGTCGATTGATCCGAGGTTCAATCACAAGCCGAGGAACAAGTAGATGGCTGCGTCTAGCGGACCGAAGCGCATCGTCAGCAACCCGACGAACATCTTCGTGGTACCGGCATGGGTGCCTGATGTCAGCGACGGTGTCGGCAAGTTCAACAACGTCTACCGAGCCGACCAGCCGACGCAGTGGCACCCCGCCAGCACGATCGATCCAGACTTGTACATGGCGGATGGCAGTCGTACGCCGTATCCGCACGTGTTCAGTCATCCCACATACAAAACCGCGTTTCCCATGATCTGGCGTGCGCAGAACGGGGCAACTCTTAACTTTGAATTGGGCGCGTTGGGATCGATCTTGTTGTTCGGCGGCGGGCACGTCACATGGGGCGGCTGTTCTGTCATTCGTTTTGACATCGCTTCCGGCATGTGGTCGCAGATGGGGCAGACCATTTTCTGCAGTACCGACCGCTCAATCGAGAATGGGACGGTCGCTCAACTTACCGGCACCGTCAGTAAGAGGACAGAGCCGCGACATGACTGCTGCGGATCGCGTGAGCTGGTGGGGCAATTACATCAAGACCGCTGATGACGTACCGATCCCGGGCGCGGGCGACATCAACGGTGTCGGTCAGGAAGTCATTCATCCGTTCCCCGTCCACACGAATCGCGGGATCTGCACGCTGCCGTCTGAGGCCGGCGGCGGGCCGTTGGGATCGATGCTCATATGGGGTCACGGTCAGACCGGAATCACTATCAAAACTGACAAGTGGCAGGTGTTCAGGTTTGATTGCGCTACGAAAGTCTGGTCAGCGTGGCAGCTTGGCGACCTGGCTAACGAGTCAACGTCCCGAGCCAACGCTTATGTACGACTCAACACCGCAAACTTATCTGGGCGCGCGGCGGGTCAGGCAGACCGCAAGTGCTTAATTACAACACGATGACGCGCGACTACCCGGCAGGCCCGAGCGTCAACGTGAGCGGTGGCTACATACCGGGGTTCGTTTACATGCCGACGCGCGATCTGGTCGTTTATATGTGGCCGAGCAATAGCGGCACAGACACCTTCCCGGTACGGGACGGATGGGTAAATAGAGGTCAGGGCGATGGCAAGGGCTGCTACATGTTCCCGCGCATCAGCGCGTACCGGCTGACCGGCTACAACTTCCCTAACAGTTCATGGACAGCGACGCCGTTTGAATTGGACGTGCGCCCGTACAGCTCTTTCCAGGCACGCGATAGGTTGGATCAGGGGTTGGGCGATACCGGTTGGCCCGGTTATCGCAGCGTTGCCAACGGTCGCTTGCGGGGAGGTGAACGGACCTGGAAAGGTGCCACAGATTCGGGCTGCCTGATGCAGGGCGGCACATGGGGCTGGCTGTCGCATACTGATAGCAGCAAAGTACGCGGCATCAACGATGGACTCGATTACTGCGAGAAAGAAGATTGCCTGTTCGTAGTGGAACGTCAGCCGGGACCGGAAGACGGCGCGTCGTTTCCACGCGCCAACAATCGCACAATCATTCTGTGGAAACTGATGCCGCCACCGATTGGTCAGGAGCAGCCCGGTGCCGGTGTTTGGACTTGGGTCAGGGAAATATTGAAGGAGAAAGATTTGGCGGTTGGTGGTTCCGGCATTGCGCGCTCGACCGAGATGCCGAACTGGGGCGGCAAGACTCCATACCATCCGAAAGTGAAGTGCATCATTTTGACCGATCGGCCCAACATGCCGGTGCAGGCATTGCGTTCTAAAGACTGGACCTAAAACCATGGGCATCTTCGTCAATACAGCAGGCTCTACCGCATACCTCCGGCGTGTGACCAACCTGAATTACAACGCCGCTGTACCGCGGGAGTGTGAATCGCCCTTTCCACCACCGTTAGCGCCGATGACGGTGGTGCCATTCGTCAACAGAAAGAGCACATCGTCGGCAGTCCCCGTAGGGCCGCCGTCGTTGCTCAACCATCGCCAATCTATCGTCACCCCTGTCGCCCGCTCGCCCGCTCAAGTCCTGCGCGATTCGGGAAGCTCCCATGAGGATGTTGACCAGACCGGCGGCCTCAATGTCATCCGCTTGATGGATACGGATTGGATAGCGCTGGCCCGCCAGGAGTGCTTGGAAATGGAATTGGCGGGTGTCCGGGACAATCGACCTCCCACAGGTTGATCGAGTCGCGTCCGTTCGAGATCGTCAAGGACGATCTCACGCAGCGCTTCGGCGGCGTGACGACCTACACCCGCTCGCCCGCGGAGGGCCGCTGGCGCGGCGACCGAACGCATATCGAGGACGTGGTGGTGTTCGAAGTCCTATGCAACGACCTCGATCGCCATTGGTGGAACGCCTACCGGCAGCGGCTTGAGAACGACTTCCGCCAGCAGTCGGTCGTCATCCGGGCCGAGCCCGCACTGCTGTTCTAGGCTGTGACGAATTGCGCCGCTCGCCCGCCCGAGCGGCGGCCCGACTTCCGAGCGAAGGCGCGGGCGGCCGCGGCTGCCGTGCTGGCGATGATCGCCGGGATCGGGCGCACCCTCGACGTGGCGCTGCAGACGGCGACCGGAAGTGCACCGCGCCGACGCAGCGCCGATCGCCGACTACTCGAGGAACAGATCCTTCCGACGTTCGCTCTCGATCGATCGATCGTGCGCGTGCTCTTCTGTGGTTGCGCGCGCTACACGCAGGCCTACGAGGAGTCTGTTCCCGCACTCGGAGTACTGGACGCTCGATCCGTCACCGCGACGCCAGCGCTTCGGCTCGAAGTTGCACATCGTCGACCGACTGGAAGCGCTGGACCGGCACGCTGCCGGCCCGTTCGATCTGATCATCTGCAACGGCGTGCTCGGCTGGGGTATCGAGCGATCTCGAACAGGCAGAAGCCGCGATTCGCGCCTGCCACACCGCGCTCGCCCCAGGTGGGCGCCTTCTGCTCGGCTGGAACGATGTGCTTTCCGAGAAACAGGGTCAGCCCGGAGGACATCGCTGCGCTGGCTGCCTTCAAGCCAACGCAATTCGCCAGCTTCGGCGCGCGCGTGCGCGCGCCGGGCTGGCACCGCCACGTCTTCGATTTCTATCGGAAACGCGAGTGACGGCGTTCAGGCCGGCAGCGAGATGTCGCGCAGCGCCTCGTCAACGTTCTCTTCGTCCTCGATCGCAAGGTCGCCGAGCGCCACGATGCCGACGAGCTTGCGATGAGCATCGATCACCGGTATGCGCCGGACCTGCCGATCCGCCATCCTGCCGAGAACCTCTTGCGTGTCGTCGTCCTCGAGGCACCAGATCACCTCTTCCGACATCACTTCCCGCACCGGGGTGTCATTGCCCAGGCCGGTGGCGACGGCTCGGATCGCAATGTCGCGGTCCGTGATCATGCCGCACAGGCGCTCGCCGTCGCATACGGGCAAAGAGCCGACGTCCTGATCGGCCATCATCGCCGCCGCCTGCTGGACCGAGTCCTCGGGACGCGCAACCTTCACGTCACTGGTCATCACTTCCGAAATCTTGCTCATGCTGCTCTCCCGTGTGGTGTCTACTGACTTGCGCTCGACTTGAATCCCTCAAGCTCCGCCGATGCCTGGACGATCCTGCCGGTCCCCGTCGCGTAGCCGCAGGGGCGTGCCGGCAAGCGGTCCTGACTCATCCCCAGACGGCCTTGGGAACGATCCGTTCGAGTGCGACTCGTCCGCGGCTTAATGGATTACTCCAAGCGCCCGACAGTGCACTCAAGGCGGCCAGGTTCCGAAATACCACGCTGTTCAACGGAGACGCTCACGAGGTTCAGCAATCGCAATGCCCGCGGCAAGTGTGCAGCGCGATCCACGTGCGAGAGCGCGAGAGAGCGATAGCGTACACCATGATCAGCGCCGAAGCGGGCAGGCGCTTTTCGAAGTCCGGCGTCAAGCGCCGCGGCGTGATGGTGTAGTTGACCGTCGCTGCGAGCGCCGCCGCTCGCGACCTCGTCGCTTGCCGCAACTCGCGTTTCATCGTGCGGCGCGCGAGAAGACGCTAGAACACTAGCGCCCAGAACATCGACGACCACGTGATGCGTCGAGTATAGTCGCTCAGCGTGTACTTGGCGCTGACATCGTCACGCCGCGCGGCTCGTTCACCGAAGTACCAGTGGC
>CAVPPW010000007.1:0-290855 GCA_963707445.1 uncultured beta proteobacterium
TGACGGTCCGCTCGAACTTGTCGTTAGAGGTCATTGGCGCCCCGGTCCACAGCACGCGGCCGAGACTTGAACTGGCGGGCACTTTACGGTTCCGAATGAGCAGAACACGCAGCAGTCCCCCTTCGTCGGTTTGAGGAGTTTGCCGCAACCGCGACACTCGTAGAAGTACACGCAAGCGTCCTCGGGCATCTCCTCTTCGGAGCTCGTGCCGCAGGCAGGACACGTCAGTACCGAGCGCGTTTGAATTGCCACGTTGCCTCCCAATGACGCCTAACGAGTGCGCATCAGCCGGGAGCGTCAGCGAGTCGGCTGCATGCGGTTGGATAGACGACCAGATGCAATTCAGATTTCCCTGCCACCTAGCAACATCCAGGTTCGTCCGCATCCGTGGGGCGGTCTTTGGCCTTTTGAAGCCAATCGTCCGCCCACCTCCTCCAGCTCTCGGACATTCGGGGAACTGCAAGCAACCGCTCGACTTCATCGCGATCACGGGTGTAGATGCGAAATACATCTCGAATGGTCAGATCATGATCGGGTCTCTCGACTACCCGGATCTCATCTCCGGCCCCCACATCACCCTCGACGACGATTCGTAGGTAAGGCCCGGGTCGCAATGCCTCGGTGAAGCGGCGCGGAAACATCTTGTCGTTCATCCGAACTCCAAGCCGCCAGCAAGGGATGCGCGGCTCGGAAACCTCAAGCACCGTGGTCCCGATCTGCCAACGCTCTCCGACGAGCACATGGTTCAGCTCAATCCCTTCCGTCGTGAGATTCTCGCCAAACTCACCGGGTGCGAGCGGTCGGCCGATCTCCTGTTCCCACCACCGTGCGTCTTCGACGGCGTATGCGTAGACCGCTTTATCGGGTCCGCCGTGCGCCTTGCGATCCGCCTGGTCGTCTCCGGCAAGGTTGACACCTCGGGCTGCGACCCGCCCGAGGGCAGGTGACTTCCAGATAGCACTCTTGGCGGGGCGACCGTTGTACTCGAACGCGCGCACGATACCGACGTTGACTGAGAGAACCGTTCCTGGGGTAGTCGCCATTAGCGTCTCAGTTCAGCGGCGCACGCCAGCGGGCGAAAACCGCTCGAGCGCGTCCGCTGCAACTTTTCGTTAGACCTCACCGCGCGCCCCACTGTGCGGGCGTTTCGTTGGCTGGCACCGTTACGTTTGCCCGAGCAAGCTCTAGGGGCCGGACCTCGAGCGTGAGGCCGTAGGCCAGACACGGGTTCTGAGCTGCTAACGCGACCGCCTCTTCGAGGCTTCGCGCAACGATGAACCAGTAACCTCCGACCAACTCCTTGGTTTCGGCGAAGGGACCGTCGGTTATTGAGCGCTTGGAGACGACCTTTCCCTCCCTGGCAAGCCGATGGCCTGGCTTCATCAGACCCGCTGCGAGACTTTGCTCGTACCAGATGTAGAAGGCGTCTATCGCTGCCTGAACCTCTTGCTGAGAAGCTGCCGCATCCCACTGACCACGGGACAGCACCAGGTACTCGCGCAATTCCGACTGTTCGGTCATGGGACGGATCCTTCAGGCGTGGCGGGAGGACTGCCGTGTCGTGAGGTCTAGCGTTCGACATGAGCGGCAAGCCAAGGCTTGCCTTGGCTTGCCCGCTCGATGATGGTTCTGCCTCACAGCCATC
Source organism: uncultured beta proteobacterium (assembly GCA_963707445.1). Taxonomy (GTDB): domain Bacteria; phylum Pseudomonadota; class Gammaproteobacteria; order Burkholderiales; family Burkholderiaceae_F; genus JALORV01. The sequence continues at coordinate 1,646 of CAVPPW010000007.1, forward strand.
GGCGAACCCTTCCCTTGTATGCGGCGTACTCCGGACCAAAGAGCGAGAGCAACACGCGCTCCTCGGGTTTGATTTGGAACTGATTGATATAGAGCACGAACACTGGCAAAAAAAGAACGGCCAGCAAGTTTGACAAGTACGCGGCCCACGCAAGCAGGTACAGCAGAAGACTGAGGTACATGGGATTGCGTGTAAAACGAAACGGGCCGGTGGTGACCAGAGACGACGTAGCAGCGGGCTTGGTCGGATTCATGGTGGTCTTTGCGCGCGAGAACGAGACCATGCCTGAGACGCCGAAGACCAGGCCGATGGAAGCAAGAACGAGTGCAACAGCTACGCGAGCGCCAAACGGAACTTCAACCGGCGCGACCAGCGAGGACGCGAGCCACATGAGGAAGCCGAAGAGCAGCGCCACGGCCGGGGGTGGGACCTTCAGCTCAAGCGAACTCATAGCAACGAAGGTGGTGCATCTCAGGCAGGCTTGATGCGGACGATAGGCCGCTGGGGCTTGCGACGCGCCACTTCCTTGAAGCCGGCGTTGTCGTACATGGACTTGGCCCCGAACCACATGTAGTCGTCGTTGGAACGAGCAGGTTTGTCGACGGGGTAGGCCTCAACCAGCGTGGCGCCCTGTTTCTTGGCGTAGGCAACGGCTCCCTTGAGGAGCGCCTGTGCCACACCCTGGCCGCGGTACTCGGCCGGCACAACAAAGCAGATGACTGACCAGACGGGTTGCTCATCGACAGCCTTCATGACGGGCGAGCGCTTGAGCTTGGCGTACTCCTCACGTGGACCGATGGAGACCCAGCCGACCGGGACCTTGCCGCGATAGCCGATGAGGCCTGGTGGATTACCGGCATCGACGAGCGCTTTGAGCGCGGCGCGATTCGCTTGGGCGCGGGTCATCCCCGGCGGCAATGGTTCGCGTGAGCCGCTGAGACGGTAGGCCATGCACCAGCAGCCACGAGCGACCGAGCAACCTTTGGCATTGAAGATCGCTTCGAGGTCGGACCAGCGATCTGGCGTGAGAGGAGCGACTGTGAGCTTCATCGGCATTGCCTCAGACGCCTAACGTTTGACATGAGCGGCATGTACAGGCGGGCAAACCCGCCGAAGCATTTCCGCTCGATGGAGCGGTTGGCATTGCGCTGCAGGACGGTGCTTTCCTACTCGTCGGTAAGGACCTGCTGAGTCACGTTGTCGACCACCACGGGACTTTCGAAGTAGGTTACGGTTGGATCAGTGCCGTACTTCTCTCGGACGAATGAGCGCCATGATTCTGTGTACATTGCTTCTGCCTCTGGCCTCGAATTCCAAAGGTAGACGCCACCTACTGTTACCCCGTCTTGGGAGAGCACGTAGATCTTCCGAAACAGACCTTGTACGCCTCGATACTTTGGCGCGGTGCTCAGGAAGATGCTGCGAGCTTCCTCGCGAGTGATTGGCTTTGGCAAAGTGAACGTAGTAAAGACGGTAATCATCAGCACCTCCTGTCGTGCTGTGTGGCCCATGCGGCGGGTTTGGTCGCCCTGCTCCCGTCGCATCGCACGAGTTGGTGGCGCCTAATAACCGAGTTGAGCGGCTGCGGCAGGACTATCACGACGCACGATGTTGCGCCGTCCGCTCGAACGAGCGCTTTACTTCAACTCGTTGCGACGGGTTACGACTTCACCGTTGACGCATCCGGCCGTTGTGTCAAACGTGATTTCGTAGATCTTGTCGCGATCCCGAACCTGTGAAGCTGACTGCGACGCGTGAGTCTTGAAATCGAGCGACGTGTCGAGACGACCCATCGCCGTATGAAAAATTTCGTATTCACCACATTTCGGATTCGTGCAACGAAAGTACCGCCGATTTCCATGGTCGGTATCTCTGCATTGAGCCGAAAAACCACAGAGGAAGCAGTGGGTTTCAAAGAACTCGGTGACCATTCAGGTGACCTCTAACGCTACGACATGAGTGGGAGGCTGATGCAGGTGAAGCCAGCTCGTGACTCTCCGCTCGTGGAGGGGTCACGCGACACACGGCACCTGCTACCGCTTGCCGCCGAATACGAGAAGCAGGCCGCCAACAACAATAGCTCCGACGCCTGCCCAAACGGGGAAGTTGACCGTCTCCTTCTCTTTGACCGAAAGTTCGACCGGCCCAACTTTGACGGCCGTGTTTTCCTTTGTGTAGGAAAAGCCGCCATAGGCGAGGATGAGGACGCCAGCGACGAGTAACAATACGGCGATGACTTTGATTGGGTTCATTGAGCGGCCGCTGGGGAGTGGTCAATCTTGGGTTGTCATTTTGCTCCCGATACACGGGCAAGCGGATGGCAACGGGACGACCTTCTTTGTGCCTGCCTGACGTTTGGCATGAGCGGCGGCCGTTGGCAAGCGAATCTTTCCGGAGGACGACCGCTCGATGGAAGGGTCAGGCCGATCGAGGGCAGGTCGCCGCTTGAGCGAGGTGTTAGGACGCACTCGGCGGTCGACCCAGGCGACCTGAGGCCGACTGCCGACCGGCCACGGCCGGTTTCAGATGTCCGGCGGAGCCAAGCCCGAAGCGCGGCATGTTGCCGTAGAAGGTTTCATAGGTTCCTGGCGACGCTGCGTAGGTCTCATGCCAGATGCCAACCGAGCCGTTATTCCCGACTGCTTTGTTGAATGCGCGCCACGCAGGCAGGTGTTGCGCGTTTTTGTTCTTCGCGTAGGCCAGCAGCTGATCCATCGAGCGCCAGTACTGCACCATGATGGAAGTGCGAGACGGTCCACATCTCGGCATGGAGCAGCCCCAACGCAGGCTGCGCGCGCAACTCCGCGATCATTCGAGTCATGGCAGTCACGACGGGAAGCCACTTGTCGATGCGCAGCGGCTTGTTGACACGCATGCCAATAAGGAAGACGACGAAGTCGCCGTCCAGTGAGGCCGTCATACGCTCGTTGTGTAGCTGGGAGAACATGATCGAGGCGAAACCATCGTTGTCGTGAGGCACAACGTTCAAAGTGAGCGGCAAACGAAGCTTGTCGGAGGACGTCGGGAAGCGGATGTAACTACTTGAGCTTCCGATCTTCACGCTTGGCTGCTTCCATTGCCTCGGGCTCGAGTTCCTCGGCGTATCGATTCAGGCGGATGAAGATGCCCCAACCGGCGAGCAACACTCCAACAGAAGCCAGGAGGCTGGCCGCGTACGGCAGATGGGTCAAGTCCTCATGGATGGACTTGAATGTCGCAACGAGCCCTTCGATGGCGAGAGCGACGACCAACACGACTAAGAAGCGCGACAGAAACCGCCGCACGCGCGTTGGGGCGCTGATGTGAGCGTCACGAATCACTTCTTCTTCGACGATCGTCTGAGCAATTTGAAGCGCGACAACGGCAGCAGCGAGCAACCCAACTGCTTCGATGACTCCCTGCGCGCGCGGCGCGGTCTATCCCGGAAGTGAGGGCAGTCCAGCCAACGCGGGTAGCAATTACGATGAGTATGGCTGCGGCGCAGGCAAACAAAGCAGCCATCAGTCCGTGGACTGTCGAGATCAATCGCAGAACGGTCTTCATTGCTGGCCTACACGTGGGCGATCCACTGTATCAGCAGGGACTGGAACGCGAATTTCTTGTTTTCCATGTCGCTCAGGCTCTCGAAGCTGACAGTTGCTCGGTCCTTGGCCAGCCACTTCAGAAGGTTGCTCGGATCCGAGATGGACTCGGCTGATGCGGCGCCTACGCGCGCCTTGGCGCCGAAGTGAAGGATGACGCCGACGCCTTGCTTGGAACGGAGGTTTGTCGTCGCAAAGTACTCGGTAGTTCGGAAACTCGGCGCGTTCCACTTCACACCCTCGCTGACGGACGGATGCGCTCCAAGTATCGTGGTACGAAGGGCTTCAATCTCGGCCTTCGCTGGATGAACCAACGAGCGCATGAACTCGTCGACCGCCTTCGTCGTGTCAGCATCCTTGTCGCGGGCGGGCGCGGCTTGTCTCGGCATGGGATCACCGTCAGCGAAGTTCCGGCTAAAGATCAAGCAAACCGGCGCGCCGGTCAAACGCCATGTTAGGCCGCAGACAGCGCGCTGATCGTGACGTAATACCTGTCCGGATCGTGCAGTGAGAACTCCATAGTTCCAGTGCTTGGGTTCAGGTGCGGCTCCTCCTCGAGCCGAGCGACGAGCGCGCGTGCCCTCCGCAGCGCCATGTCGAAATCATCGACACGGAAAAACAAGAGGAGGCCGTTACCGGGCTGCGCGGGATCGGGGCTCATCAAGGATGGATGCTCGTGGGCGCCCCACTCGTGGAGGCAAAGCAAGACAGTTCCATCCGAGTCGAGGATCTGCCCAAAATCTTCATGGGCTGGAGGCGTCTCAGGCTGGCCGAGCAGCGATTGGTACCAGTGGAAGCTGCCGCGCACGTCGCGTACCCCGACAATCGTCCACATGCGCTTCATGGGGCCCTCCTGCTGCCTAGACTCGCCTTTGGCCAGGATCGAGCCATGTCCCATTGCATCGATCACGCTGGCCGACGCGGTACCACGAGATTGCCCACCGTTACCTGCACGACCTCGTCGCGTTGATTAAGCGTCGTCGTACGCAGCTTAAGCATCCCTTGTTCCGGGCGCGACTTCGAAGGCCGTACTTCAAGCACCTCGCTCTCCACGCGCAACTCGTCACCGGGACGCACCGGGCGCGGCCAGCGGAACTCGTCGAAGCCCGCTCCGATGAGGCCGCCGGCGGGATGCAGGTCGCTCAACACTAGAAGTCGCATCGACGCCGCGGCCGTATGCCAACCGCTCGCGGCGAGACCTCCGAAGATCGAACGGTCCGCGGCCTGCTCGTCGAGATGAAACGGCTGAGGGTCGAATTCTGCGGCGAAGGATTTGATCCGCTCGCTCTCGATCCGAATCCGCGCCGCGCCGCCGAATCGCTGACCCGGCGCAAAGTCTTCCAGGTATCTGCCGCTCATCATCGTGACCCCATCATTTCAGCAAGCACCGTCGGCAACCAAGCCGCCATGTTCCACACGGCCTTGTGCTCCAATCGGATATCGCGCGCATGGAAACTTCTCTTCCGATTGCAACTGCACGTGGCGGCGGCAAAAGTATAGGTATGTCGGAGCTCTGCTCCGTGCTGCGGACAATAGGCGTTTCGGCAAGACAGGAGCTATTCGATGAAACTGGTTCTGGCGGGATCGCGCTACTTCGGCGCCACCGTGCTCGAGGCGCTGCGCCGCGAGGAAGGCATCGAGTTCGTCTGCGTGATCGTTCCCGCGGCGGACGACCGTCTCGCCCTCGCCGCCCAGGCGGCGGGACTGCCGGTGCACGTGCTGGCGAACCCGAAGATCGTTCCCGGCGAGGCGATCCCCGACGGCACCGACCTGATCGTCGCCGCCCACACGCATGCGCGCGTCAGCCCCGAGGCGCTGGCGCGGTCGCGCCTCGGCGGGATCGGCTACCACCCGTCGCTGCTGCCGCGCCATCGCGGCATCGCCGCGGTCGAGTGGACGATCCTCGAAGGCGACCCGATCGCCGGCGGCTCGGTGTATCACCTCGCCGACGGCTGGGACGCCGGCGCGGTCGCCGCGCAGGACTGGTGCTTCGTCGTCCAGCGGCGAATCGGCGCGCGAGCTGTGGGAGCGCGCGCTCGCGCCGATGGGCCTCGAGCTGCTCGGCCGCGTCGTGCGCCACGCGCGCGACCACGGCACGTTGCCGGCGAAGCCGCAGGACGTCCGCTTCGCGACGCGCGCGCCGATGATCCGGCGCGCCGTCGTGCTGACCGACGATGCGCCGGCGACGACGACGTCGCTCGTCGTCACGGTGATGGGGCCCGACCGGCCCGGCATCGTGCGCCTGCTGTCGGACCGGGCGCAGCGCTTCGGCGTGAACTGGGCGGCGAGCCGCCTGTCGCGGCTCGCCGGCGAGTTCGCCGGGATGGTGCACTTCGAGGTGCCGCCCGAGAACGCCGATGCGTTCGCCGACTCGCTGCGCGGCCTCGAGGCGTCGTCGGGATTGAAGCTCGTCATCGCCAAGAGCGACTCGGCACAGGTCCCGGCCGGGCTGCACGGCGTCGAGCTCGAGCTCGTCGGCGACGATCGCGTGGGCATCGTCAGCAACCTGACGCGCATCCTCGCCGAGGCGGGCGTCAGCATCGAGCACATCCACACCGAGATCGTCGGCACCACGCCGAGCGCACCGAGGACCTTCAAGGTCGCGGCGCACCTGCTCGTGCCCAACACGCTCGCTTCCGACGAGCTGCGCCGCCGGCTCGAGGCCGTGGCGACCGAGATGATGGTCGATATCGCCCTCGGGGACCGCGCCGGAAACCACCAGCCTGACCCCTACTCGTCAAGGAAGCCGGCCTTGTAGAAGCTCCAGGCACTTCCGTCGTGCAGGTAGAAGTGGCCATCGGCGCAGAAATCCTTTCCGGGGAAGAACTCGCGGTACAGCGCGGGGCACGAGGCGCACAAGCTGTTCGTCCGTGAGCTCGTCGAATTGCTCGGGCGTAATCGGTTGGCCAACCCTGAGTCTTCGTGATTCCATACCTGGTCCAATGGCTGGGTGAGTACGAGGGGTGGCGGAGAGTTGCGCCGCCATTGCGCTTTAACAAGACCAAGTTAACCGGCCCGCCGCCACACATGTGACGAGAAACGAGGTCCGTATCGGCGGGTCCGGTTCAATGCGTGGTTAGCAGCACGGGACGCAAAGCCATCAATGATGTGAGGAGTGCGGAGCCGCTGCGTCAGTATGGTACTTGTGCACCACCGCGTGGCCGCGGCCTCGAGCTATGAGCCAACGCACGACGGGAAAGGCGGCCAGGCCTGCAATAAGTAACGACAGGGCAAGGCTTCCCCAGAAAATGAGCGCGCCAAGTCCAGCGTCCATCGCTCCGGGTATCAGCAGGACCACGGCGTTATCGACAATTTCCATGATGATGATCGATACCGTATCGGAGGCGAAAGCGAGCCCAAGCGCAGTACGCAACGCGACCCCCGCGCGCAGCAGCGGGAACATGGTTAGAAGATAGCCAAACATGAACGCGAATGCGACTGAGAGCGCGATCGTGCTCCAGTTGGCAAGGTTCAATGCGGTCCCGAGGACCATGCCGAACACCTCGCCGACTGAACAACCGGTCAAACAGTGAAGAGTGGCACTGAATGCGAGGCGGTTCAGCGAATCGCGATGGTTGATACCCGCCGCGTTTTTCATACTGACCACTCCCATAATTTCACAAGCCCAAGGCGCATAAGGCCCCCTCTGTGGCGTCTCGTTGATGCCCAACGTTCCGGTTCAGCGGCCGCGCACTGCCGCAGTTGCCTTGGCATCCTATCGATAGCGGTCCGCTGCAACCGGTTGTTATGCAGTTCCGGCGTGCGTGACGACGATGATTCCAACCAACCACAGAAAGCAGACAAACTGCACGAAAAAAAACGCGAAGCGCACGGCTGCTACGGTGTTTGTGTGGACGAGACATACGTGCACTAGCGATTGAAGAATCCGGGCGACTAGAACCGTCACTGCCAGCGCGTCCACCAACGGGCTCGCCACGTTACCAACGTAGAGTCCAAAGACAATCGCGCCGAACACCGGAAGATTTTCGATGCAGTTCGCGTGAGCCCGCGTCGCGCGCCGATACCATTCCTCCCCCCCAGCGGCGTCAGCCGGGAAATTCCGGATCGGCACCCGTCCGCTGAGGATGCGGCTCCAGCGATAAATCCCAATCGTGAAAAGCAGCAAGAGCACCGTCCACGTTGCGAATCCGAGCAACATCCATACCGGCACTGTCATAGATGACCCTCCAGAAACGGATTCGACGCAACGTTTCGAGCTAGCGCGCGCGGAGGCTTGCGACCGCCGGACGCAATATGGACCTGAGCGCATCGCGGGCATGAGCCGCAACGCGTCACGTTGCGCGACCGGCTAGGTGTCACTCTGCAGGCTCTCTGTAATGAGTTCAGCTTTGTCCTTCACTAGGCTCGCCGAACGGCCTGTCTCCAAGAACGTCTTGAGGTCACATAGAACTATTGTGAATCCCTCCGTTGCATCCACGGCGTCCATCTCCGCGTTTTCACCTTGGAAGCCAGTCGCTTCAACCGCCAGCTTCGTTGAATCCTTGCCATAAGCCTCAAAGGTCATGCGGACCTTGATCCCCGTAGACCAGTCAATCCCGATGTGCCTTTGATCGTCGAACTCGGTCACCGTCACGGTCTCCGTCGCCCCCGGCACCATGAAGCGCCAAGTAACCTGAGCCCCCTTGGCCAGCGGCCCTGTTGTCGCCTCCAGCCAGAAACTGGTGATCATGGCGGGATCGACAAAGGCACGAAACACTTCCGCCACAGGACGGCGAATGAGCATCGTCGATTTGCCAGTGTGATGTTTCATAAGATCCACGAAGGCGTTGCCAGGACGCGCGTGATGTCTAACGTTTGACATGAGGGGCGGCCGCAAGTGGACGCAGCGACTTGCGGCGCGTCGGCTCGAACGCGGGGTTAGCCTTCACGTCGTTTGAAAACCAAACTGAAGTTGTTCGCCGGCATCTCGACGATCTCGGCCAGCACGAATCCGGCGCGAGCAGCAACGTCGGACACCAGCCTCCAGGTCGCGAAGACCCCACTCGGGATTGTGCGCACGAAGATCAAGAATCGAACTGCGCGTTACTCTCCGAAGTGTGGCTGACCGAAACGACGGTACGGCCCGTATAAGAACAGGACGTGCTGTGTCGAAAGCAAAGCCTTCGCGCCTTCGAACAATGCTAGCGTCGCGGACCACGGAGCGACGTGAATCAGGTTAATGCCACCACCGCATCCCCGCCGTTTGCAAAGGCCAAGGAAGTTGGGTCACATCAAGGTCAATAGGGGCGATTGACGTTAGCTCGCTGTTCCTCCCGAACGCGCAGGGCAATAGACTCGCGAAGCTCCGCATCTGGATCGGACGGCTGCCAAGTGAGGTCTGAGAGCGCCTTGGCGAAATGCATGACGTGCTGTCCCGTGCCGCTGGCGATCTCTAGCACCACGCCGCGGCGGGGCAGAACGCGCGCAAGCACATCAAGTATTGGGCCCTTGTTGCGTTCCGCCGCAGGAGATAGACCATTTCCCGTCGGCTGTCTTTTCGCCGCGTTGCTTAAGCATCGCATTGGTCCGTGAAGGCTAACTCGATTTAGTCTGCAATGCGGCCTGCAGGATAACTTTGCGTCTGCAGGATAAGTTGGACGCCCCGACGGCCAGCAAGGCCCGCCGGCCCTTGACTTCCAGCCTGATACTGTATAAATATTCAGTATCAATGGAGGTGCGTCCATGGCTCCTCATTCCCCTCGTAATTCCGCTTCGTCCCCTCTTCCACCGCTGCGCTCGGCTCGCCTGCTGGACCAGTTGCGCGAGCGCATCCGCTATGACCACTACAGCCTAAGGACCGAGCAGAGCTACGTCCACTGGGTGCGGCGCTTCGTGCATTTCCACGCGCTGCGGCACCCAAGGAGATGGGTGGTGCGAGGTCGACTTCTCGCGCACCTGGCCAATGCCCGCCAGGTGTCGCTCGACGCATCATCAGGCGCTGTGCGCGTTGCTCTACCTCGTCATACATCCATTGAGCACCGATGCTGTGGCTGGCGTTGCTGTTGCCCGCGCTGCCGTTGCAGCTGGCCGAGCGCGCGTCTGCCCTGCATCGGGCCGCTGGCGATCGTCGAAGGGCCACCGCAGCGGCTGGTGGTGATCCACTGCAACGCCGCGGCGCAGGCGGCCGGCGTGGCGCCCGGCATGAAGCTCGCCGCGGCGCAGGCGCTGGCGCGCGAGCTGATCGCGCTCGAACGCAACACGGAGCGCGAGCAGGCGGCGCTCGCCGAACTCGCCGGCTGGGCCTACCAGTTCTCGTCGCACGTGGTGCTGCAGCCCGACGGACTGCTGCTCGAAGTCGGCGGCAGCCTGCGGCTGTTCGGCGGCCGCGCGCGGCTGCATCGCGCGATTGCCGACGGGCTCGATGCACTCGGCTACCGCGCCGCATTCGCGTATGCCGCCGCGCCGCGCACCGCACGCGTCTTGGCTGGCGTTCGGCTCAACGCGCCTCCTTCCTCTGGCCCTCCCCCGCTGGCGAGGGAGGATGAGCTGCGCCGTTTGCCGATCTCCTCGCTCGAGTGGGACGAGGCCACGAACGAGACGCTGCGCGCGCTCGGCCTGGCGACGATCGGCGACCTGCTGGCACTGCCGCGCGACGCCTTCGCGCGGCGCTTCGGGGCCGCGCGGCTCGACGATCTGGATCGCGTGCGCGGCGTGCGCAGCGATCCGCAACCGCTGTATGAACCGCCGGCACGTTTTGATGCCCGGCTGGAACTGCCGGCCGATCTCACCGAAACCGCGCAGCTGATGTTCCCGGCGCGGCGGCTGCTCGCCTCGCTCGAAGGCTTCCTGCGCGGGCGCAATGCCGGCGCGACGACGCTGGTGTTTTCCGCCACGCACAGCGGGCGCCGCAACGGACCGGTGCCACCGACGGTGATGACGCTGGCGCTGGCCGCACCGGAACGCGATGCGAAGCGGCTGGCCGCGCTGTTCAGCGAGCGGCTGGCGCGCGTGACGCTGCCGGCACCGGCGATCACGCTGGCGCTGACGGTCGATGAATTGCATCCGTTCGCCGCCTGCAATGCCAGCCTGCTGCCGCCGGCGCAGGATGCGGCCCGCGGCAGCGACTGGCTGCAACTGGCGGAGACGCTGCACGCGCGCCTCGGCTCCGAGCGGGTATTCCAATTGCAGGTCGTCGACGATCACCGCCCCGAGCGGGCCTGGCGCGCAGTACCGGTGTCGATCGACGGCGACGGTGTGAAGCCCCCTGCGCTGCCGTCCCGACCGCGCCCGATGCTGCTGCTGCCCACGCCCCAACCCCTGCCGATGAAGAACGACGAGCCGCTTTATCCCGACGCATTGACACTGGTCACCGGGCCCGAGCGCATCGAGTGCGGCTGGTGGGATCTCGGCGTGGGCGCGCACGCGGTGCATCGCGACTATTTCGTCGCGCGCAACGCGCGCGGCCAGTGGCTGTGGATCTTCCGCGAACTGGCGGCGCCGCGCGGCTGGTTCCTGCATGGATCTTTTCGTAGGCGGGCGAAAGTGCAAACCTACTTTCGCCCGGTCAGCATCGAATCGCCGGCAGCGGCGACACAAGGTCACAGCCATGGTGACTCGACGCAGACCCACTACCGCCGTCGAGATCCCGCTGGATCTCGACGCTGCGCGCGCGCAGGCGCGCGACTGCACCGCGTGCGATCTGTACAAGAACGCGACGCAGACGGTATTCGGCGAAGGTCCGCGCGACGCCCGCGTGGTGATCGTCGGCGAACAGCCGGGCGACGTCGAAGACATCCAGGGGCATCCGTTCGTCGGGCCGGCGGGCCGCGTGCTCGACCGTGCGCTCGCCGATGCCGGCATCGACCGCTCGCGCGTCTACGTCACCAACGCGGTCAAGCACTTCAAGAACGAGCCGCGCGGCAAGCGCCGCATCCACAAGAAGCCGTCGGACGCCGAGATCGACGCCTGCCATCCGTGGCTCGAACATGAACTCGCGGCAATCGATCCGCCGCTGGTGATCGCGCTCGGCGCCACCGCGATCCGCGCACTTGCCGGCCATGCGCTGCCGATCCTCGCCAACCGCGGCCGGCTGCTCGAGCTGACGCCGACGACGCGCATGCTGGTCACCGTGCATCCGTCCTACCTGCTGCGCGTGCCGCCGGAGGCGCAGGACACCGAGTATGCGAAGTTCGTCGCCGACCTGAAGGTGGCCGTTCAATACGCGCGCAAGCACGGCCTGGATCTTTGAGGCAGGGATGCAGGTCTCCTACGCCGAGCTGCACTGCCTCAGCAACTTCTCGTTCCTGCGCGGCGCATCGCATCCGGAGGAACTGGTCGAGCGCGCGCTCGCGCTCGAATACACCGGACTGGCGATCACCGACGAATGCTCGTTCGCCGGTTCGGTGCGCGCGCACCTGGCATTGAAGGAGGCGCGCGAGAACGACGAACTCGCACGCGCCTTCCGGCTGATCCACGGCACTGAAATCCAGCTCACCGAAGGCGAAGGCAAGCGCGCTGTGCCCGGCGCCAAGCTCGTGCTGCTGGCGCAGACGCGCGCCGGCTACGGCAACCTGAGCCAGCTCGTGACGCTGGGTCGACGGCAGGCGGTCAAGGGCAGTTATCGGCCTGAGTGCGGCCGATCTCGAGGCGCACGCCGAGTGGCTCGATGATGTGCTCGCGCTGCTGCTGCCACTGCGCCACTGGCGCGAGCCGCTCGATGCCGCGCGCGTCGAGCGTGAAGCGCGCTGGCTGGCCGCAGCTCAAACCCGGTGCCAGCTGGATCGCCTGCGAGCTGACGCGCGGCATCGACGACGCAGCGCAACTGGACGGGTTGCAGTCGATCAGCGACACGCACCGGCCTGCCGCTGGTGGCGGCCGGCGACGTGCAGATGCATGCGCGGCGCCGCAAGCGGCTGCACGACGTGCTGACCGCGGTGCGCATGAAGACGCCGCTGGCGCAATGCGGGCGTGAGCTGGCACCCAACGCCGAGCGCTATCTGCGGCCGCTGTACCGGCTCGCGCGCATCTACCCCACCGAGCTGCTGCTGCAGACGCAGGCGATCGCCGAGCGCTGCACGTTCTCGCTTGACGAGTTGCGCTACGAATACCCGGAAGAGATCGTGCCGCCCGGCGAGACACCGGCCAGCTGGCTGCGGCGTGCGACCTATGAGGAGTCGCGCCGGCGGTATCCCGACGGCATGCCGGAGAAAGTGAAAGCCATCGTCGATCACGAGCTCGCGCTGATCGCCGATCTGCACTACGAGCCGTACTTCCTGACCGTCTACGACATCGTCCGCTATGCGCGCTCGCAGGGCATCCTGTGCCAGGGGCGCGGCTCGGCGGCGAATTCAGCGGTCTGCTACTGCCTCGGCATCACCGAGGTCGATCCGTCACGCATGTCGGTGCTGTTCGAGCGCTTCATCAGCAAGGAGCGCAACGAGCCGCCCGACATCGACGTCGACTTCGAGCACCAGCGGCGCGAGGAAGTGATGCAGTACATCTACGCCAAGTACGGCCGGCACCGCGCGGCGCTGACGGCGGCGCTGCACACGTACCGTCCCAAGGGCGCGCTGCGCGACGTCGGCAAGGCGCTCGGGCTGTCGCTCGACCAGGTCGATCGCCTGGCGAAGTCGCTCGGATGGTGGGACGGCCGCCGCATCATCGGCCAGCGGCTCGAGGAAGCCGGCTTCGATCCCGCCAACCCGGTCATCGTGCAGCTCGCCGAACTCGCGGCCGAAGTGATCGGCTTTCCGCGCCATCTGTCGCAGCACTCGGGCGGCTTCGTCATCGCGCGCGACCGGCTCGACCGCATGGTGCCGATCGAGAACGCCGCGATGGACGAGCGCACGGTGATCCAGTGGGACAAGGACGATCTCGACGCGCTCGGCCTGCTGAAGATCGACGTGCTCGCGCTCGGCATGCTGAGCTGCATCCGCCGCGCGCTCGATCACATCGGCGCCTTCAGCAATCGCCCGCTGCGGCTGCAGGACATCCCGTCCGAGTGCCCGAAGGTCTACGACATGCTGTGCCACGGCGACTCGCTCGGCGTGTTCCAGGTCGAATCGCGCGCGCAGATGAACATGCTGCCGCGACTGGCGCCGCGCTGCTTCTACGACCTCGTGATCGAGATCGCGATCGTGCGCCCCGGCCCGATCCAGGGCGGCATGGTGCATCCGTACCTGCGGCGGCGGCAGAACCTCGAGCCGGTCACCTACCCGTCCGAAGCGGTCAAGTCCGTGCTCGAGCGCACGCTCGGCGTCTCGATCTTCCAGGAGCAGGTGATGCAGCTTGCGGTGGTCGCGGCCGGCTTCACGCCCGGCGAGGCCGACCAGCTGCGGCGCGCGATGGCGGCGTGGAAGCGCAAGGGCGGCATCGGACCGTTCCGCGACAAGCTGTTGAGCGGCATGCTCGCGCGCGGCTACACCGCGGACTACGCCGAACAGATCTACAAGCAGATCAAGGGCTTCGGCGAATACGGCTTTCCCGAGAGCCACGCCGCGAGCTTCGGCCTGCTGGTGTACGTCTCGTCGTGGCTGAAGTGCCACGAGCCGGCCGCATTCTGTGCCGCCCTGCTCGACTCGCAGCCGCTGGGGTTTTACGCACCGGCCCAGATCGTGCGCGACGCGATGAATCATGGCGTCGAGATCCGCCCGATCGACGTCACCGTCAGCGACTGGATCTGCACGCTCGAACCTTCGACTGCCGATCCCGCGCGGCCGGCCGTCCGTCTCGGACTCGAGCTCGTGGCCGGCTTCAACGAAACGGCCGGCGAGCGCACTGATGGCGGCGCGCCGTGATGCGCCTTACACCGACGCGCAGGATCTCGCGCGGCGCGCGCAGCTCAATCGTGGCGAGATCAACGCGCTGGCGCAGGCCGATGCACTCGCCACGCTGACCGGCCATCGCCGCCGCGCGCTGTGGGCCACGCTCGGCATCGACGCCGAAGCACCGCGCACCGCGCCGTTGGCCGCGAAGACGACAGCCGAGGCTGCTGTGGACCTGCTGCGCGCCGACCGAAGGGCAGGACATCGTCGCCGACTACGACCACACGTCGCTGACGCTGCGCCGTCATCCGCTGGCGCTGCTGCGCGATCGCTTCAATGCGAAGGGCTACCTGACCGCCGCGGACATCGGCAGCGCCCGCAACCAGCAGCGCGTGCGCACCACCGGCATCGTCACCTGTCGCCAGCGCCCCGGCACCGCGAGCGGCGTCACCTTCGTGACGATCGAGGACGAGACCGGCACGGTCAATGTCGTCGTCTGGAATTCCACCGGCGAGAAATATCGCCGCGCGATGCTGCAGTCGACGCTGCTGACGGTCTACGGCCATGTCGAGCGCGTCACCACGGGCGTCTCGCCGATCGTGCACCTGATCGCGGCGCGGCTCGAGGATCACTCGAAGCTGCTCGGCGCGCTGATGACGACGAGCCGGGATTTTCATTGAAGGTCGCTATGCTGGCCGCCTTTGGTTCGGCCGGGAAGCCATCATTCATGTCAGACGCCGCGGTTTCAAAAGCGAAATCGTCTGTCAAGTTCACCGCGATGACGGCGCGCCTGACCATTGCCGGCCTGATCACCTTGGCAGGGATCGCCATGTTCCAGGACCGGTTGCTCTACTTTCCCGCGAAGGCCACTCAGGCGGACATGGTTTCCGAGGGGCTGCGCGCCTGGCCGACGCCGCAGGACTTTCGCGGCCTCGTGGCGGAGCCGGTGGCCCCGTGCGCGGCACCGCCATCGTCTTTCACGGCAATGCCGGACATGCTGGTCACCGCGCGTTCTATGCCACGGCGCTCACGCCACTCGGGCTTGCGCGTGATCCTCGCCGAGTATCCGGGCTACGGTCCACGCGACGGACCGGTCGGCGAACAGAATCTGGTCGCTGACGCCGAACAGACCATCGCGCTCGCCCATAGCCTCTACGGTGCACCCGTGCTGCTTATCGGCGAATCGCTGGGCGCCGCGGTGGCGGCAGCGGCCGCCGCGCGCCAACGCGACAAACGGCGGGGCTGCTGCTCATTACGCCATGGGATCGGCTCGAGCACGTCGCCACTTACCACTATCCGTGGCTACCGGTGAAGTGGCTACTGCGGGACCGCTACGACAGCGTCACCCACCTGGCGTCCTTCGGCCGCCCGATTCTGGTGGCCGTCGCCGAGCGGGACAGCATCGTGCCCGCCCGTTTCGGCACCGCGCTTTACGAGTCGCTGGCGGATCCCAAGCGACTCACGGTGCTGAAGGCGGCGGAACACAACGACTGGATCGCGCGCGTCGACGAGACCTGGTGGCGTGAGGCGATCACCTTTGCTGCTCGGTGAGTCCCGCTAACGAATTTGACCTCGTAGCCAACCTCGAGGCCATCGCGGGAAGGGCCATAGCGGAACGTGTCGGCCAGCGCGAGCAGGTCATAGCGCATGTCGGTAAACCAGACACAGGCTTCACGACCATCGCTGTCAATGCACGACAGGCACAGTTGCACGAAACGTAGCGGCGCGTATCTTGGACTCAAATCGACCAGCAGCTCGATCCAAGATGGCACAAGAACCCTATTCGTGATGTAGGCGAAGAGCGCGTCATCCAGGATCTGGCGCCTCGGCTCCTGCACGTGGTTCGGGATCTCGCCGACGAAGTGCGCCCCGGAACCGATTTCGCCGGATTGACGCCTCGGCCTCGATCACTCGCTCGAGCGCGACTATGGACTCGACAGCCTGTCACGCGCGGAGCTCTTGACTGCGGATCGAACGCGAACTGGGCGTGTCGCTCGGAGGAACCGCTGCCCTGTCGGAGGCCGAGACACCCCGCGATCTGCTGCGCGTCTTCGTCGCCGCGCCGGCCTCGGCTTCGAGCGCGTCGGCGTCTAGCGCCGTCTGGCGCCATCGCGAAAGCGACGAATCCGGGATCCAATACCCGCCCGATTCGATCGACGACGCTGGTCGACGTGCTCGACTGGCACGCAGAGCGCCACGGCGACCGGCTGCTGATCACGCTTGATTCGCGAGCACGGCGCGGCGACGCACCTGACGTATGCGAAGGCTGCGCATCGACGCGCTCGCGGTCGCGGCGGGCCTGACCGACAAGGGCTACGGCGCCGGAGACGCGGTGGCCATCATGTTGCCGACCGGAAGCGACTTCTTCGCCGCGTTCTACGGTGCGCTGTACGCGGGTTGTGTCCCGGTGCCGCTGTATCCGCCGGCGCGCCTGTCGCAGCTGGAAGACCACCTGCGGCGGAGTCGCCGGAATCCTCCGCAACGCCGAGGCGCGCGTGCTGATCACGGTGCGGCCAGGCGAAGCCGCTCGCGCAGCCTGCTGCGCGCGCAGCTGCGAATCGCTGCGCGCAGTAACCACCGTCTCCGACCTCGCGCATCCCGCGCGGGCAGGTGGCGCGCCCTGCCCTGACTGCCGATGCGACCGCGTTCCTGCAGTACACCTCGGGCAGTACCGGCGATCCCAAAGGCGTGGTGATCAGCCACGCCAACCTGCTCGCGAACGTGCGGGCGATGTGGCGCGCTGCGCGCATCAGCAGCGCCGACACCTTCGTGTCGTGGCTGCCGCTGTATCACGACTCGGCCTGATCGGCGCGTGCATCGGCAGCCTGGTCGTCGGCTATCGGCTGGTGCTGATGTCGCCGCTCGACTTTCTCGCCAAGCCGTCACGTTGGCTGTGGGCGATCCACCGGCATCGCGGCCACGGTGTCGGCGGCGCCGAACTTCGCGTACGAGCTGTGCGCGGACAAGTGTCGCCGACGCCGAGCTCGACGGGCTGGATCTCGGCTCGTGGCGACTCGCTTTCAACGGCGCGGAGCCGATGAGCAGCGGACACGCTCGAACGCTTCGCGTCGCGCTTCGCTCGCTACGGCTTTCAGGCGCGAAGCGATGTTCACGGTCTATCGGCCTCGCCGAAGGCGTGCTCGGCGTCACCTTCCCGCCGCTCGAACGCGGGCCGATGATCGATTCGCGTCGAGCCGTGCCGCATTGATGCGCGACGGCATCGCGAAGCCGGCTCGCGCCGACGATCGCGCATGCGATTGCGTCTCGTGTCGTGCGGCGTGCCGCTGCCCGGGACACGAGGTGCGCGTCGTCGATGCGGCAGCGCACGAGCTGCCGAACGCGCGCAGGGTCGGATCCAGTTCCGCGGCCCGTCGGCGACGCAGCGGGTACTACAAGAATCCCTCGGCCAACTCCGAGTCTGTTCGACGGCGACTGGCTGAATACCGGCGACCTCGGTTACTTCGCTGCGGGCGAGCTGTATCCTAACCGGTCGCGAAAAGGACGTCATCATCCGCCGCGGGGCCAACATCCATCCGGCCGAGCCTCGAGGCTGCGGTCGCGAACCTCCGCGGCGTACGCAAAGGCGGCGTGGCTGTATTTGCCGCCACCGATTGGCGCAGTCGGGCACCGAGCGCCTGATTGTGTTGGCAGAAGTGCGCGCACGGATGTCGAGCGAGCGCCAGCGGATCACGGAAGCCGATCACTCAACTGGCGGTCGATCAGATCGGCATGCCGCCCGACGACGTCGTGCTGGCACCACCACGTTCGCTGCTCAAGACATCGAGCGGCAAGATTCGCCGGACCACCGGTCGCGAGCTCTACGAACACGGCGCGCTTGGCCGCACGCAGCGCGCGCCCTGGTGGCAGCTGGCGCGTTTCGCTGCGCGCGCCGCTGCCGCGCAGGTCCGGCGCGCCACCTGGGGCGTGGTCCACACGGCCTGGGCATTCTGGGCGTGGTTGACGCTCGTCGATCTCAGGACTACGGTGCCTGGATAACGACGATGATCCTGCCCGGCGTCAGTCGGCGTCGGCGCGCGGCACGAGCGTGGGCGCGCGCTGCGATCGCCATGGCGGGAATCGATGTTCGCGTTGAAGGGCTGGAACGCCTGCCGCGACTCGAATGCTGTCGTCGTCGCCAATCACGCGAGTTATTTCGATTCCATTCTGCTGACGGCCGCGCTGCCGCCGCGTTTCGGCTATGCCGCCAAGCGAGAGCTCGCAGGCGCGACATTTGTCGGCCCCGCGTTGCGAAGATTCGGCGCGGTCTTCGTCGAGCGTCTCGATGCGGCCGGCGGCGTCGAGGACACGGCCGCGCTCGAAGCGCGCGCCCGCGCGGGCGAACCCCTGGTCGTTTTCCCCGAGGGGACGTTCCGGCGTGCGCCGGGATTGCTGCCCTTCAAGCTCGGCGCTTTCGTGGTCGCGGCACATACCGGAGCGTCGATCATCCCCGTCACGCTGGTGGGGACGCGCTCGCTGCTGCGCGCCGGCGAGTGGCTGCCGCGCCGGTCGCAGATCGTGATCGAGATCGGCGCGCCGATTTGCTCGGCGAACCACGACTGGAACGCTGCGCTCGCACTGCGCGACGCCGCGCGGCGCGCAATCCTCGCGCGCGTGCCCGAGCCCGATGCCGACGTGTGCTTGGGTCCCGGCGGCGTGTTTGCGAGCTGACAGCCGCAGAGGGATCGCTGCAATCCGTCACGGTCGGTTTCATGTACACCCTCTTCGATCCTCGCGCGCGGGTCTCTCACGCGGAGACACCCGCGCGCTCGCGCGGGCCAACGCGCTCGCAACGCTGACCGGCGATCGTCGTCGCGCGCTGTGGGCCACGCTCGGCGTCGATGCCGAGGCGCCGAGCACCGCGCCGATCGCCGCGAACACGACGGCCGAGCCGCCAGTGGATCTGCTGGCGCCGACCGAGGGCCAGGACATCGTCGCCGACTACGACCACACGTCGCTGACGTTGCGCCGCCATCCGCTCGCGCTGCTGCGCGATCGCTTCAATGCCAAGGGCTACCTGACTGCCGCGGACGTCGGCCGCGACCAGCAACCAGCAGCGCGCGCGAACCACCGGCATCGTAACCCTGTCGCCAGCGCCTGGGTACCGCGAGCGGCGTCACCTTCGTGACGATCGAGGACGAGACCGGAACAGTCAACGTCGTCGTCTGGAATTCCACCGGCGAGAAGTATCGCCGCGCGATGCTGCAGTCGACGCTGCTGACGGTCTATGGCCATGTCGAGCGCGT
Organism: uncultured beta proteobacterium; assembly: GCA_963707445.1. Taxonomy (GTDB): domain Bacteria; phylum Pseudomonadota; class Gammaproteobacteria; order Burkholderiales; family Burkholderiaceae_F; genus JALORV01. Next base: position 21,173 of record CAVPPW010000007.1, read on the forward strand.
CACCACGGGCGTCTCGCCGATCGTGCACCTGATCGCGGCGCGGCTCGAGGATCACTCGAAGCTGTTCGGTGCGCTGGTGACGACGAGCCGGAATTTTCACTAGCACTCGCGGCGACTCTCGACCCACACCGGACTTCTGGGCTCGTTGAAGAGGACGTCGCATTCAGTCCCCGCAGCTCGCGGCGGCAGCAGCGCTCCTTTCTCGTTAGTCCTTGACGTGACAGCGGTGCGCGAGATCTAGAGGCCCCAGGGCCAAGATAGGCACGCCAGTGCAGAGACGCCACTTGCTCACCTTCATTGCGCACATCGCACCAACTGATGTTGTCCGAGAAGACGGGTGATCGAAATGAACGACCGTCTTCGTTCAAAGCGTCGAACGCTCAAGAACTCATGAAAGTGTCCCTGTGCGCAGCGCTGCGGGTGGTCGTGCCAGCGATCGCACTCGTGGTCGCCGGATGCGGGGGCGACGGCGATAGCGGTTCGTCCGCCGTCCCCGTCGACAGTTGTGCCTCCGCTTCCGCTCCCTGGGCCCTACACGGTCGCATGCAGCAATGTTGCACAGGACTTTGGACGCGTAGCTACTGCGGAAGAAGCAGAGGCCTATTGGGAAGGTGCGCCCTCGTCTAAACGGAGCACCGCACTACGTGACGGACCTCCTCGCTGACCCGGCGAACACACTCTCGGTGACAGTGACCGCACCGAACGACCCGACCCTCTATGGGTCGTTTGCCGGAACGCAGGTAGCGTTTGTGGTGCTCGCCTGCTATCCCACCGACGCAGACAATTCCCGAGCCGATTATCCGCTGCCGACGGGGCGCGTCGTGCCCCACATGCAAACCGGGCCGGATCCTCCGCTTTTCGCCGACGCCGGGGCTCGGTATCCGGTGCTTGGCGTTTTCCCATGGAATTCGTGGCAGCCCGATCTCCAGCGACTACTTCGAGGCGATCTCCGTGTTCGCCAGCTATGGCTATATCGTGGTGGCCCCCTTTCACGGCGACCCACGATTTTCCGATCTCAAGATCGACGACCTGAGCGACGCCGTGACGTTGCTCGAGAATCTTGCCGACTTCGTCGCCCTGCAGGCATTGCGACCGCTGGCGATTTCGGCCGGGCTCGACCTCATGCTCGCGCATCCGCAATGGCGAGACCATATCAATGCGACTCAAATCGGAGGGTTCGGGGCCAGCATGGGTGGCGAGACCATGTTGTTGTTGGCCGGCGCAGGATTGACTTCGTCGCTGGGGCTGGCGTGGAGTCAGGTCACCGTCGATCCACGGGTCAAAGCGGCGGTTGGCTACGTGCCTTATTTCGGCCAGGTGTTTCTGCCAGCATTCGGACGCGACGAGCATGGACTCGATAACGTTACCCTTCCGTACCTCGCCATCAGCGGCACGGCCGATACGACGGCTCCGATCGTCGTTACAGGGCAAGGCATGGCGCGGCTGGCTGGCGTGCGCGAACTCGTTGCATTGAACGGCGTGACGCACAAGTTCGACGTTGCGTCGACCAACGACATCTTCACCTGGTCGCTCACGTTCCTCGACGCAGAGGTCCGGGGGAATTCGGCCACACGCCAGCGTTGTCGACCATGGGCAGCGTGGCCGGCGGGGGAGACGATCGCGTGGTGATTCCGATAACGGTCCGGATTCTAAGCGGGTCGCTTGACAACTCAAGGAGGATCTGTTGCAGACATCTCGCTCGCATGAGAGGGGATGTTGCGGCAACTTCTGGGAGAAGCGTAAGACGCGATGCAGTTCATACCGACGAACTTCGCTGGGAAGTAAGCAGAGAATCGCCTCCATCTCGGTCACTCGTAGCGCGCCTTCGCACCGTTCGTGCCCCTACTTCTCAAAGCGACCCGTGGCATCACGATTGCGCTCATATCGTCTCGTGAGCGGAAACGGCGGCAACCAGTACTCGCGACGGACGATCCAGAGTTCGTAGGTTGGCTTCAGTTGGTCAGGGGCATCCAGGGATCCTAAATTCACTTCGATTTCATCTGCGCTGCGTCCAAAAACGGACGAGCCGCAGCGGGGACAGAAAAACCGACCGGCGTAGTCGCGTGTTTCGCCATCGATCGTCACCGCCTCCTGAGGAAATATTGCGGAAGCGTGAAACAGGGCCCCATGATGCTTGCGGCAGTCGAGACAGTGACAAATGCCAACCCGGTATGGGAGTCCCGACGCCACAATTCGGACGTTGCCGCACTGGCAACCGCCGGTGAATCGGTCCATGGCTGCGTTTCCTGTGATTTATCTAAGGGTTTTGACGAATAACCGGGGCGGCCGCTCACGTTAGCTCGGCCGCGTTCTGCCGGCTGCCTCAGGCGTGATCCTGGAGCCAGATCCGAAGCTGGGCGTAGACCTCCGGTCGGCACAACAACTCGAGATGCCCCATCTCGTAGCCGATCCACTGACGGGTCTTCGGAATTCGGAGCGCCTTTGATCGAGTCCGATGCCGCCCGAGCGCACTGTTCAGCGGCACGAGGCCGTCGCCGATTAGCCGATCGGCCAGGATGCTTCGACGTTTCCCGAGCGTGGCTGCCGCGGCGTAGCACGCGACACCTGCGGGTAGCGGAACGGTCTGAAGGCCGTCCGCTGTGATTGCGCCATGTCGCAGGTCCTGTATCCCGGCGCTTCTCGCCGTGCCGAGCCGCGTCAGCGGCGCCGAGTACGGGCTCAGATCAAGAATGAAGTCGAGCCTGTTGCCACCGCGCTCGAGCGGCGAGCCCTGATGCGGTGTCCCCAGGAAGACGAGCTTGCCGAGCCGACTCAACCAGACCTGTCCGTGCTCCTCGGCCCACCAGCACGCGCTGCGCGCAACGAGTCCACCCATGCTGTGCCCGATGATGCAAAGCTCCTGCACCGCGACAGGCCAGTTCCGCACGAGGGATTCGAGCAACGCGGCCAACGCGCGGCCGTTGTCATGGATGTGCAGGCCGCTGTTGTAGCGGACATAAAGCGGGCTGTATCCGAATTCGTCGGCGAGCGCTGCGCCGTGATCGTGGCCTGCGCGCCGCCAGTGCAGGTCGTTCAGGCACAGGCCATGGACGAGCACCAGCAATTTGGAGGTGGGCACGTGGCCGTCCGCTTCCCGGTAGGAAGCGCCCGGATCAGTCACGTCAACAGCTCTTCCCCGAACGCGAAGGGACATCTCGATCGCGAGCGGATTACCGGTCCGGGCCAGGTGATCGCCGTAGACGCCATTCACCGCGGCGCGCAGCGCCTCTCGGCCGGGCGCGGGTTCCCTTTGCGGCAGAAACATCACGACGCTGGCGAGAGAGACATCGACGCCGGCACCGATGAGACGAACTCCTCCGCGCACGCTGCGATAAACCAGGCCGGTGATTCCCTTCGTAGGACGATTTAGCGCCGCGCCGACCGGCGCGGGTCTTCGCTGGATCGTGCTGTGCATCCGTTCGACCACGTCGACCAGTCCGGCCGTCGCGTCGAACGCCAGTCGGCTTGCGCCGCGGAGATCCGAGAGGTGCGTTCGGTTCAGTTCTGCCATCAAGTGATCCTCGCTCCTTGGCTCATGGCGTCCGAATGTAGGCAATTCTCACTATGAGGTATCAGGACCGCAATTGGCCGGGCTGAAACCCGGGCCTTCGTCCGGCTGGGCCGCGCGAACCCTGCGGCCTTAGCGAATCTCCAAGACAGCCTCGACTTCAACGGCTGCACCATAGGGCAGTGCCGCGACTCCAACTGCCATTCGCGTATGCCGACCCGATTCACCAAAGATCTGAACAAAGAGGTCAGATGCTCCGTTGATAACCTGCGACTGACCGGAAAATTCCGGAACCGAATTGACGTAGCCGGCAATCCGAATACACCGGCTCACGCGATTGAGGTCGCCGTTCAAAGCGTGCCGAGCCTGCGCAACCAGATTCAGCGCGCAAAGGCGCGCTGCTTGCTGACCTTCTTCCACCGAAAAGTCGCGCCCGAGCTTGCCGATGAATCGCCGCTCACCATTCCACTGAGAAAGCTGGCCGGTGAGGAAGAGCAAGTTTCCCGATTGAACGAACGGCACGTAGTTCGCCCCAGGCGAACTTGGAGCGGGAAGCTCAACACCCAGCAACCTAAGGCGCTCGTCGACCAATGACGGCATTGAATGCTCCAGGGGGACCGATTAGGCACTTGCGCAAAGATCAACGTCGGGGCGCGCCGCGTGGGTCCGCTCTTAGACGATTCTGAAGCCGAGGCCCAAAGGCTGCAATTGGCAGTCTCGCGACTATGGCGTGATGCTCGATGACCGATAGCCAAGCTGCGTTTCGTACATCGCCATTTCGCCTGGAGTCTCCAGCCGCAACAACCTAGGCACGCCGTAAATAGCTCTCGAAGACGGCCACATGCACCAGCGCCGGATCGGATGAATCCGGCCAGAGGTCCTGAGTGCGAAATCGGACGTCGTACGTCGGCTCGTCCTGCGCCTCGATCCCGTGCGCGTGTGCATCCGGGAATGGGTATGCCGGCGACACTCCGACGACGACGCCGTGCTTGCCTCTGATGTAGCCAGGCATCCGCACGTGGCCGGGAACATAGTCCTCGCGCACTTGAACCCGATCACCAGGTTTGAAGTGCCTCACGTGTCGCAACGTTGGAGCGCCCCTCTGCGCTTGGCGTGGAAAGCGGGAATACGCCTTGCGCGCGCTGTTCGAGTTCCTCGCGTGTCACAAGTCCCTTTTCGACGCACAGGGTTGCCATCCCGGTCAGCGATCGCTCGTAGTAGCTCGCTGAAAGATAGTGACGCGGCTCCATGCGCTCAATCGCGTAGCGGTATTCGTCCATATTGAAGATCCCACACCGCACCGCAAAGGCGTACAGCGAATTGGCCCGCACCTCCCACTCGGCGTGGAAGGCTGAAGCATTCAGCGTGTAGCGCACGACGCCGAAACCTTGTTTGCCGCCGAGGTCATGCATTCCGTCCATGGCATCCCCTCTCACTACAGGCGAGCGACGCCGATCATCGAATCGCGCGTGACGATCGATGCAAGCTTGTCTTCCGGCCATCCAATGCTCTCAGGCGGTTGCATCGGCAGCACCATGTAGCGGGTATCGGCCGTCGTGTCCCACACGCGGATCTCGATCTCCGGCGGCAAGTCGAGCCCCATCTCCTTGAGCACCGTTCTGGACTCGCGCACGATGCGCGATCGGTACTCGAAATCCTTGTACCAGTCGGGTGGCAATCCAATGATCGTGAACGCGGTGCACGAGCACAGCGAGCAGCAGATGACGTTATGGACCGTTGCCGTGTTTTCCAGCACGACCAAGTGCCTGTGATGCTTTGGCATCGGGAGCCCGAGTTCGGACACGGCGGCTCGACCATCCGCCAGCAGACGCTCGCGAAAGGTCGGATCGCTCCATGCTCGGGCTATGACCCGTGCTCCGTTCTTTGGCACCCATTCTTCCTGTGCCAGATGGTCAAGATCCTGGACCCCGGCACTGGCATTCAGGCCGTGATCGTCCAGCACAGCTTGGATGACCTTGACGCGGTCTTGGATCGACGCGGTGCGCTGGAAGCCTTGCTTGGGACTTGCTGGTTCCATGATGCCTCCGCCGTGACGGGCTCCTTCGCCGAGAAGGAGTATTTCGCCCACCGAGAGCGCCGATTCTCGACGACTTGAGCAGTGTCCGCCAGTGGTCAGTTCAGCCCCGCTGGCTGGGGAGGCGTCTAAGATTTCGTAGCACTACCGATGAGTTTCATACCAAGGGCGAACATAACAACTCCGGCAGTTCGGTCAACCCAGGCTTTGTAGGAGAGATAAGCCTGCTGTGGCCTCGATGAAGACAGCAACAGCGCGACTAACGCGTACCAGCCTGCCTCCACGAGGAACACGATAACCAAGAGCGTCCCGGCAAAGGCTAAGGAGAAGTGCGGCGGTAGGAATGCCGCGAACACGCTGGCATAGACGATTGCAGTCTTGGGGTTGCTCAGCTGCGTAGTCAACCCTAGCCAGAATGATTTGTTGGCCGTGCCACCGAGATGCTCGGCGCTATCGGCGACGGGAAGCGGTTTCTTGGCTGAAGTGAAAATCAGAAGCCCGAGGTAGCAAAGATACAGACCACCCACAACTTTGAGCCCGAGGTAAACGGCCGGCACCGCATGAAAGATGTTCTGTAGTCCGAACAGGGCGGCGGCACCGAACAGCACGCCACCCGCGCCCATCCCGAGGGCAGCACCGAGCGCCTGCGATCTTGATGAGGCAACCGCGACGCGCGCGACCATGACAAAGCTGGGGCCCGGGCTGACGACACCAATCGCGAGTGCGGCGATGATGCCGACCAGGGCTGCGAGCTCTTGCATGTCGTACTCCCTTAAAGTCACTTGATACTAGCGTCCAGTGTCAGACGCTCATAACCTGTCCGCTTCGGGCGAAAGCGCGGTCGTTGCCGACGGCAGCTTATGGCCGCTCCGCGTCAGTAGCCTGACTTTATTGCTGCAGTGGTGCTGTCGCTAACATCTGCTCCATTGCCTCCTCTACGTGGATTCTCGTTGTGTCCAGGAATGGGACGCCCGTCACGGCCGCACCACGCAGGATCAGCGGCAGCTCGGTCCCGCCCAGGATGAGGCCTTCGATCCCCTCCCGTTGCTTCAGCCTTCCGACCACTGCCAGCAGCCCGTCTCGCGTCTCCGGCAGGTACAGGCCGTTGACCAGCTCACCCATGTACTTGCCGTGAACGTATTCCTGGTCAGCCGCGTCCGGCACCACCAAACCGACCGCGTGTCTTGAAAAGACTTCGGGGTAAAACGTCCCTTGCATGGTGAAGCGTGTGCCAATCAGGCCCACCTTCTTCATTCCGAGCGTCAGGGCTGCACGGCAAGTCGATTCCACGATGCTGAGCAACGGGATCGGGGACTCGCTTTGTATCGCATCGAAGACGATGTGGGGCGTGTTGGAGGCGAGCAGCGCAAAGTCGGCTCCTGCGCGCGCAAGCTTCCGCACCTCGTCGAGCAGGTACTGTGTGACCGCCGCCAGCTCACCCGCGCCGATCATGCCCAGCATCTTCTGCATGTCGATGCTGTTAATGATGAGTGGAGGGTAACTGCCGTCCGCTCGCCGCGAGCGATACAGGGTGATGATCGAACGGTAGTACTCGATGGTCGACTCTGGGGCGATGCCACCGATGATCCCAAGAGTTCTCATTAGTCCCGACACCGCCGCGGCCGGCGTGCTGTCACGTCAGCGCGCCCTGGCGCAGTGAGTAAGAAAAAGCGGCCGCATCAGCGGCCGCAAAAAGGAGAAAGTGACGCGGCGAACCCAAGGGGGAGGAAGGCTCGCGAAGTGCGGATGCCACCTCTGCACGCGGAGGGGAGTGCGGGTACGTGGTGGCCAGCTCCATCGCGTCACGCCAGCATCCTCCGCGGCGAGGCCGACCCTACGATTTCGCCGCAGCACCTTGTTCGTTTCAATCGAAATATTGGCGCGGCAAACGGTGGAATCAGTTCGCCTCGTCCGCCTGGCCGAAGCTTGCGATGCTCGAAGCACGATTTCTCGCCGCGAAACTAGCCAAGACGTTTGAAGTCCGTGAAATCGCGACGTACAGCTTTCTCCGCAGCAGCGGCGGCCCGATCGAGCCATCGGGCGTTGCGCTTACGCAGATCTTTGAGGATTGATGTGCGGTGGTGCGTGGCGTGGATTGCGCCTAGCTCGGCGGCCATTGCGGTTAGAAGCTCTTCGCCCAGACCTTGCCCTGACACATCCGCCAGTTCGACCTTGTGCGTATCGGGGGCGATTCGGCGCAGTACGTACCCGGCTTTGATTCGCAGGTGCGGATCGGGCGAGCGGTAGGCACCAAACGCCAACTCCAGCACGCGACTCTTGGCCGATGAGCCGGGATGAGCCCAATGCCAGGCCGAAGGCACCAACGCCTTGGCTTCCTGAACAAGGCGCCCGCCTTGCCACAGCCCGATCACCAGATAGCGCGGTCGTCCAAGGCTGCCACTGCCCTTGACGCGCGAGGCGTAGCGCTCAATCCGCGCGTCGCCGGGCAGACTCCGTCTCAGTGCCCGGCGCACCGGCGCCGGCAGTTTGGCGTCTGGATAGCAGTCAACTTCCTTCCAGAACTTCTGTGATGCATTCGCGGCGCCGCCGACCAGTCGGCGCAGCCAATGTTCATGCTCGTCGAGCAGCATCGGACGCGGCTGCTCCAGGCCTTTCTGATAACCCTCGGCAATCGCAATGGCCGCCTCGCGCCGATTCACAGCGAGATTGGGCGCCAGACGTGCGCTGGTTAGCAGGCGGACCAGGTCATAGGCGTAGGGCATCGGGGCCGCATCATCGAAGTCGTTCACGCCCCATACCAAGCGCGCCCGGGCATCGCGCCACGTTCCGAAGTTCTCGACGTGCATGTCACCGACACAGAGCGACCAGGGTGCATCCGCAAGTTCCGGACACGTTGCCCCAATCGTCTTCGCCCACCGAAAGTAAGTCGCGCGCAGGAAATCGAAGGGACTCTCGCGCATGCGCTCGTGCTTGGTCTCGAGATCTGGCTCGGCGACCTCGCATTGCTTCCGTAGCCACCGCTCATAGGCTGCGACATCGCGTCCCACGGACGTCACAGGTGCACCTTGTACCGTGCAGGCCTAGAGCGCAATCACAAAAGAGTCGCGTGGATGCACATAGGTCAACTATGTCAGCTTTCGGGCAATAGGGAACTGCTCGGAAACGGCAGCTCCTGGCCGGACTCAGTCGGCGCTTGAAGGTGTCACTGGTAGCACAGCTTCACGGCGCCTGCCGGAGCCAAGTTCACTCACGGGCCTCTGACTGCTCGGGAATTCCCCCTTGCGTAAACCGGAATAGAGGTGAGTCTCGACCTGTTGTAAATAGGCCGGTTCGGTCGAAACTCGACCTTTGATATCAGCGATCGAGAAGCCCGGGCGGCGCCGCTTCGTGGGTTTCATCCCCGCATTGTGCGTGACCGGCGCGGCGCGGTCTGATGTCCGGTCATGGCCGCTACTGCGCCCGTCTCTCGCAACTCACTTTGCGAGCCATGCGAGCGAGTGACAATGCGAGAAACCGTCGCGATGTCAGCGCTCGACCAACTCCACAACTGACCAGCGCGCATCCTCTTTCCGGGCCTCGACCGTAATGCACTTGGCGTCGGGGCCGCAGAGGACGAACAGTGCGCTACCGGAGTAGGCGCCCTCGCGAACCTGAATCGGAGCGAGTAGCTTCAATTGGACCATCTCTGTCGAAACGCCCAGCCGGCCGGCCACAGCGGCACGCCCCAGCTCGTACGCCTCAGAATGCCTGATCCAGAAATGCATCAAGCCACCAATGGCGACGAACACTACCGAGACCAATGCGATCGTCGCGAAGAGCCTGCGCTTTGTCATGCGGCTTGTCCCGGCTAAAGAAGTCCGCTTCGGCAAATTGCTTTCGGGCTAGGATCTCACGCATCCGGCAATGAGACAGGCGATTGAGCGGCCATGAGTTCTCTCCAGTTAACGGCCGCTCGCGCTGCTGCTAGGTCGCGGATGCGGTTGGGCTTCATCCCCATCCTCTCGGTCGCCACCCGGCCCAGGTGGTCCGCGATCGCCTGCTCATCACCTTGGTCAAGGAGCAATCGAAAGACTTCGGGAACGTAGGCCTGATACTCCTCGCGCGCCCCCGCAATGCCAGAGACACCGATTGGATCCCACATGTAGTGCAAGACCTCGTCTACAGCGCGATAGAGTCTTGCGTTCGTTTCGCTGATGCGCGATCCCATCGGCGGACCCCATGGCAGAGCTGCTCCGAAGACTATGGCCGCTTTGCGGTCTAGTCGGCAACCATCCGAAAGGTCGGTTACTGGCCGCGCGGAGCCGCTAACTCCGGCTGCCGAAAGCGTCGAATTCTCTTACACCATCTTGCATGCGGAGTTCGATGCGCTGGCCTCAGAGCCGCCGGGCGGTCTTGCGCTTATCGGTCTTGCCGTAGCGGGCATTGCGGCCACGCGACGTCGGACGAACGGGGACCGCGCACCAGGCGAAGCTGCGGGATAGGTGCGGGCAGGCCTCCACGCAGAGAATTCTTACCAGCGGGACAGCACACCAACGCGGTGTCTGCTTTCGCGCGAACTGCCAGACAGCCCGGAATGGCAGGTGATGGCCGACAACGGCTTAGGCGGGCAAGTCGAAAAGTCTGGTGCGATCGCACCTTGCCATGACGTCCGAATAAGGTTCGAACCCGTGTTGACGGTAAAACCCTGGACGTCCCAATCTGCAACGAGTATGACGCGCCAGCCGCGCAGGCGACTCAGCAGCATCTCCAACAGCCGACTGCCGACGCCACCGCGCTACTAAGCCATCAGAGGGGGAGTTTCCCCCAGCGAAATACGTAGGCTTACTTCCGCCGCCTGAAAGCTACCAAGGCGAACCCGGTAGCAATGAGTAGGAGCGTCGCGGGCTCCGGCACGGTGGCGACTGGCGGTGCGGACGAAATCGCACCGACTGCGTCGATGTCCGCACCGACCGTCACACCGGTCGTGGCGTCCAGAGCAATATTGTCGGTTAGTCGCACGAAAGAGAAGAAGTCCGACGTACCGAAACCAAAGACATCGATATCGACACCCCTCGTGGACCCGGTTACCGCGCCCACGCTGAACCATGTCAATCCGTCCTTGCTGATATCGACAAACGTGTCTTCCACGTCAGGGCCGATCTCGAAGATCCAGAGGTCCAGATCCGAGTTCCCACTGCCAGTCAGAGCGTTATTCGTGAACCTCAGGACAATCCGCCCTCCTGCACCTAAGCTGACATATTCCGGATCTACACCTTCCGGAAAGTTCGGCGCGCCCAACGCTTGAGAGGGATTTTGAAAGCCGGGCGAAGGCACGGCTCCACCGCCGAACGCCGGGTCGTAGGAGACCACGCTGTCTGCGAACGACGCCTCGCCTCCAGGAAAGTCGACGCCGTGAAAAATTTCGGCTGAAGCAGAAACGCTCAACAGCAGGCCTAGACCGGCGAGTGCCGGCTTAAGGACAGTCCGAAACCGACTGGTCTCTTTGAACGTCATGTTGCACCTCCTCCGAACGCGTGGGTGGCAGTTCGAAGCAAGGAAAGTACCGGGAGGCTATGCCACTGATTCATAGACAGAAGAATTCGGAGACGCGGCGGCAACCAGTTGGACTGTAAAGAGCATCGACATCGTTGACTCGCGAGTGCGAATGCGGCGAGTCATCGAGGCGACGAGAATCTGTACAACAAAGCAGATGACTCGGCTCGAGCGGCGGTGGCGGAATGCGGATGCGTTGGCCGGTTTGTGCTGGCGGTCAGCAAGCGTCAGGGGCCGAATGTGAGCGATGAGACGGCAGCGTCTGGCCCGTCTGACGAAGAGTTCAAGGCAGAATCGCGTCGCCGTGCCAGTCCCATGAAGGGGGCGAGGTCGCCTAAGCACGCCACTAATGACAATGACAGCCACAGTCATCGCGATCTTCGCGATCGTCTACCTCGGGATGATTCTCGGCGGGCTGCCGTTCCTGCAACTCGACCGCACGGGCATTGCGCTGCTGGGTGCAATCGCGCTGGTGGCCGTCGGGGACGTGACGCCAGAGCAAGCCGCCCTGTCAATTCATCTGCCGACGCTGCTTCTATTGTTCTCGTTCATGGTGATATCGGCGCAGATGCGGCTGGGCGGCTTCTATGCCTGGGTCGTATTGCGCATCGCGGCTCTGCCGCTGGGTCCGCAAGCGCTGCTCGCAGCGGTTATTGCCATCGTTGCGATTCTGTCTGCTGTGTTCAGCAACGATGTTGTCTGCCTGGCAATTGCGCCGGTCCTGCTCGATACGTGCCTGCGACGCGGGCTTGATCCAGTGCCATTTCTGCTCGCGCTCGCCTGCGCAGCGAACATCGGGTCGGCGGCAACACTGATCGGCAATCCGCAGAACATGTTGATCGGGCAGGTACTGAAGCTCTCGTTCGGCGGCTATTTCATCGAGGTCATCGTGCCGGTGCTTCTAGGCCTTGGAGCACTCTGGGTCTTGCTCGCCTGGCAAACGCGGGGGCGTGCAAACGCGGCTCCACCTGTCGATCCCGCCACCTCGCAGCGCCAGGCGCCTGACATCGCCTTCGACCGCTGGCAAACCGCCAAGGGCGTCGCGGTGGCTGTCGCGCTCGTCCTTGTGTTTCTTTTCACCGATCTGCCACGGGATGTCGCCGCTCTGACCGGGGCGGGGCTGTTGCTGATGAGCCGCAAGCTACATTCGACGCACATGCTTGGGCAGGTCGACTGGGAACTGCTGGTGCTGTTCATCGGCCTGTTCGTGGTCAACCACGCGCTCGAGCACACCGGAGTGACCGCGCAGGCCATGCGCCTGCTGGCCGATGCCGGATTCCCTCTCGCGGAGCCCGCGCCAATGTTTGCCGCAGCGGTTGTGCTGTCGAACGTGGTGTCCAACGTGCCGGCGGTGATGCTGCTGCTGCCCGCTGCCACCGAGCCGTTTTCCGGCCCTTTGCTTGCGCTGGTTAGCACGCTGGCTGGAAACCTGCTTATCGTCGGCTCGATCGCCAACATCATTGTTGTCGACGCTGCACGTAAACAGGGCATCACGATCGGCTGGCAACGCCATGCGCGGACCGGCGTGCCGGTCACCATCGTCACGCTCGGGATCACGGCAGCGTGGGTCGGCTGGCGAGCAGGGGCGACGGTGCCTTTCAACTAGTGTCCGCTCTCGGAGCAGTTTTTGTTCGAGCTCGAACAACTGCAATTGGCCGACAGCAGCGAACTCGTTACGCGCGCCGACTGCTAGCGCCGCGCTACTCGACGACCGGCGTCGCCTTCTGCGATGACACGAAGATCACTGCGTCGGACATCGCGACCACGTCGTGCTCCTCGCCGGGCTGCGTGAAGAGATAGTCACCGGTCGCAAGTTCCACGCCGCCGATCTGCACGACCCCGCTCAGGATCACGACTTCCTCGGTGCCGTGGTGCGCGTGGCGCGGAAACCTCGCGCCCTGCCGCAGCCGTACGACCGAGGAGCGCCCGCCGCCTTCGTTGTTGCGGAACAGGCTGCGATCGATGCCGGGATAGTCGGTCGCAGCCCACTCCCGATCGGCTGTCTTCTTGACGAGCATTTCGACACCTCCAGATCAAACGCGCCGAGATCCGTCGACGCGGGTGACTAGTGCAGCTTGACTCGCGGTTCCAGCCGCTCGCGCAGCAGGCGGCTCAGTGAGTCGAGCACCACGCGCAGCACGCCGTGGATCGAAACCTGGTGCATCTTGTAGAGCGACGCATACATCATCCGCGCGATCAGCCCCTGGATCATCATGCTGCCGCCGATCAGCCGGCCCATCAGCGTGCCGACCGCAGACAACTGGCCGAGCGACACCAGCGAGCCGAAGTCGTGGAAGTGGAACTCGGGCAGAGGCCGGCCGGCAAGCCGCGCCTTTATCGACTTTGCGAGCAGCGTGGCCTGCTGGTGCGCGACCTGCGCGCGCGGCGGCAGGATCGCCCCGGGCGGCTGGCCGAGCCACGGTGCGGCCGCGCAATCGCCGAACGCGAAGATGTTCGTGTCGCGCGTCGTCTGCAGCGTCGCGTCGACGACCAATTGGTTCGCGCGATTCGCCTCGAGGCCGTCGAGCGAGCGCAGGACCGGCGGCGCCATGATGCCTGCGGCCCAGACGACGAGATCGCCCCGGAAGAATTCGCCGGATTGCGTGCGAACACCTTCGCTGTCGACATCGGTCACGCGCTGCGCGGCGCGCACGTCGACGTCGAGCCGTTGCAGCAATTCGGCCGCTGCCACCGACAGTCGCTCGTTGAGCTGAGGCAGGATGCGCGGCGCGGCTTCCAGCAGCGTCAGCCGGATGTTGCGCGCGGGATCGAGGTGCTCGAGGCCATAGCCGGCATGCGCGCGCGTCGTCTGGCGGATCTCGGCCGCGAGCTCGACGCCGGTCGCGCCGGCGCCGATGATGACGATGTGCACCTGCGCCGGTTCTCCGGCGGCGGCGCGCGCATCCGCGCGCACGCACGCCGCGATCAGCCGCCGGTGAAACCGCTCGGCGTCGTCGGGCATGTCGAGCGATATCGCATGCTGCGCCACACCGGGCACGCCGAAGTCGTTGCTGACGCTGCCGATGCAGACGATCAGCGTGTCGTAGTCGAGCGTGCGCTGCGGCAGGATCTGCTCGCCGTCGGCCGAATACACCGCATCGATCCGGATGCAGCGACGCGCACGATCGAGGCCGGCGAGCGCGCCCTGCACGAAGCGGAAGCCGTGCCAGTGCGCGAGCGCCGGATAGTCGAGGTCGTGTGCGTCGGCGTCCATGCGGCCGGCCGCGACTTCGTGCAGCAGCGGTTTCCAGACGTGCGTCGCATTGCGGTCGACCAGCGTCACACGCACCGGACCGTTGCGACCGTACCGCTCACCGAGCCGAGTCGCGAGCGGCAGACCGCCGGCGCCGCCGCCGACGATCACGATCCGGTGCGCGGACTCGCTCATGCCGCCGTACGGTTGACGAGCTGACCGGAGCGCACGACGGCACGACAGGGATTGGCGCCAATCGCATACGCGAGATCGGCCGGCCGCTCGATGTCCCACAGCACGAAGTCGGCGCGCTTGCCTGCCTCGAGCGTTCCGATGTCGGATTGCAGTCCGAGCGCATGCGCCGCCGCAACGGTGGCGCCGGCGAGCGCCTCGGCCGGCGTCAGCCGGAACAGCGTGCACGCCATGTTCAGCGCGAGCAGCAGCGAGGTCAGCGGCGACGTGCCCGGGTTGCAGTCAGTCGCGACCGCGATGCGCACGCCGGCCCCGCGCAGCGCCTCGACCGGCGGCAGCCGCGTCTCGCGCAGGCAGTAGAACGCGCCCGGCAGCAGCACGGCCACGGTCCCCGCACGCGCCATCGCATCGATGCCGGCCGGCGACAGCCACTCGAGGTGATCGGCCGACAGCCCGCCGTAGCGCGCGACCAGTGCCGCACCGCCCTGGTCGGAGAGTTGCTCGGCGTGCAGCTTGACCGGAATCCCGAGCGCCTGCGCCGCGCGAAAGACGCGTTCGGTCTGGGCTGCGCTGAAGCCGATCGTTTCGCAGAAGGCGTCGACCGCGTCGACGAGGCCCTCGTTCACCAACGCGGGCAGCATCGCGTTGCAGACCTCGTCGATGTAGGCGTCGGCCCGGCCGGCGTATTCCGGCGGCAGCGCGTGTGCACCGAGGAAAGTCGTGCGCACGGTGACCGGCAGTTCGCGGCCGATGCGGCGCGCGACGCGCAGCATCCGCCGCTCGGTCTCGAGGTCGAGGCCGTAGCCGGACTTGATCTCCAGCGTGGTCACGCCTTCGGCCAGCAGCCGCCGCACGCGACCCTCGCTCGCACGCAACAGTTCCTCCTCGGTCGCCGCCCGCGTCGCACGCACCGTCGAGACGATGCCGCCGCCGCGCTGCGCGATCTCGGCATAGCTCACGCCGGCGAGCCGCGCCTCGAACTCGTCACTGCGGTTGCCGGCGTAGACGATGTGCGTGTGGCAGTCGATCAGGCCGGGCGTGATCCAGGCGCCGCCGCCGTCGATCGTGCGGTCCGCACGCAGGCCGGCCGGCAGATCCGCATGTCGTCCGACCCAGGCGATGCGATCGCCGTGCACCGCAATCGCCCCATCGCGGATCTCTCCGTATTCCGCCGTCGCTGCAGACCGCATCGTCGCCAGGTGCACGTGCGTCCACAGGCTATCGCATTGCACGCGCAACTCCGTTGGCGATGCGCGCAGCGATGCGCGCCGCGACTGCCGCCGTGCGACCGTCGATATCGAAGCGCGGATTCATTTCCGCGATGTCGGCGACCCGCACCTTCCCGCTCGCGCAGACCGTGTCGATCAGCGGCTCGAGCACGTCGAGCCCGACGCCGCGCGCCGCCGGCCCGCTGACGCCGGGGGCAACGGCCGCCGGCAGAACGTCAAGGCAGACCGTCAGGTAGACGGCCTCAACATCGGCGACGAAGGCCGCGAGCGCCGGCGATGTGCCGGCCACGCTCGTGCTCTCGTCAAACTGCCACAGCACCTCGAGTTCGTGCGCGCGAGCGAACAGCGCTTCGGTGTTCGAATATCGGCTGACGCCGAGGCATGCATAGCGGAACGGCCAGCCGCGCGCCGCACAGTCCTCGGCGATCTGCAGGAACGGCGTACCCGAGGTGCCGCGCGTGTCGCGCCGCAGATCGAAGTGCGCGTCGAAGTTGACGACGCCGATGCGCGGCTGGCTTGACGCCTTTGCGAGATGGCCGGCCAGCCCGCAAAACGAGCCCCACGCCATCTCGTGCCCGCCGCCCAGGACGAGCGGAAAGCGTCGCGCGTCGAGTTCACCCGTCACGGCCGCGCCGAGTGCCTGCTGTGCGGTCTCGAGCGCATCCCCGCTGCAAACGACATCGCCGGCGTCGGCAAGCTGCGTGCACTCGTGCAGCGGCATATTGCGCAACGCGTGGCGGATGGCGCGCGGGCCCTCGGCTGCGCCGACGCGAGCTTGATTGCGCGCGACGCCGGCATCACAGGCAAAGCCCAGCAGCACCGTCGTCGCAGCCGGCGTCGCTGACGTCCTCGGCCGCATCAGCTGGTGCCAGCGCCGGCCGAGCAGCCCCTCCAAATCGTCGACGCGGCCCTGCCAGACGGACATGTCGATGTTCGTCATGGCCTTAGTCACGCGATCGGAGCAAACAGGTCGCGACAGTCGGCGCTCAGCGTCCCCTGCGCCACCAGTTCGGTGGCGGCCGCGATATCGGGCGCCAGGATGCGGTCGACTTGGTAGAACGGCACACGCTCGCGCACCAGCCGGTGTGTGCGGGCCAGGCGCGGCGACGTCGTAAGCGGCGCGTGGAAGTCGATGCCCTGCGCCGCGGCCAGCAGTTCGATGCCGACGATCGTGGCCGTGTTGGCGGCCATCTCGTGCAGCCGGCGCGCCGCAAAGGTCGCCATGCTGACATGATCTTCCTGGTTGGCCGAGGTCGGCAGGCTGTCGACGCTGGCCGGATGCGCGAGCGACTTGTTCTCCGAGGCCAGAGCGGCCGCGGTCACGTGCGCGATCATGAAGCCCGAGTTGACGCCAGGATCGCGAACCAGGAACGGTGGCAGTCCGGAAAGCGTCGCATCGATCAGAAGCGCGACGCGTCGTTCCGACAGCGCACCGATCTCGGCGATCGCCAGCGCCAGCGTGTCGGCCGCGAATGCAACGGGTTCGGCGTGGAAGTTGCCGCCGGAGAGCACCGTATCGTCCGAGCCTGCGTCTGGCCGCGCGAACACCAGCGGGTTGTCGGTGACCGCATTGGCCTCGATCAGCAGAGTGCGCGCCGCCTGCATGATCAGGTCGAGGCACGCGCCCATGACCTGTGGTTGGCAACGGAGACTGTACGGGTCCTGCACGCGGTCGTCGTTGACCAGATGCGACGCACGGATCGCGCTGCCGGCGAGCAGTTCGCGGTAAACATGCGCGGTCGCGATCTGGCCGGCGTGTCCGCGCAGTTCGTGCAGCCGCGGATCGAAGGGAGCGTCGCTGCCCTTGGCCGCATCGACCGCCATCGCACCGGAGATAACCGCCGCTTCGAACACGCGCTCCGCCATGAACAGGCCGTGCAACGCAAGTGCCGCCGAGATCTGTGTGCCGTTGATCAGCGCGAGCCCCTCCTTCGCACCCAGCACGACCGGGGTGATGCCCGCAGCCGCCAGCGCCGCACGCGCCGGCTGGCGCACGCCACCCACCCGGACCTCGCCCTCGCCGAGCAGCGCCAGTGTCAGATGCGACAGTGGCGCGAGGTCGCCCGAAGCGCCGACCGAGCCCTTGGACGGAATGCAGGGGACGATGCCGGCGTTCGTGAGTGCGATCAGCGTCTCGACGATCTGCCGCCGCACGCCCGAGTGGCCGCGTGCCAGGCTCGCGATCTTCATCACCAGCGCGAGTCGCACGACGTCGTCACTCAGCAACTCGCCAGTGCCGACCGAGTGCGAGAGGATCAGGTTGCGCTGCAGCTGCTGCAGCTCGGCGTCGGCAATGCGCTTTTTCGCGAGCAGCCCAAATCCGGTGTTGATGCCGTAGGCCGCATCACCCTTTGCAACGATGCGCTCGACCGCCTGCGACGAGGCTTCAATCGCGGGCCAGGCGTCGGTAGCGAGTTGGACGCGAAGCGGCGACATCCATACGCGCCGCAGTTCCGCCAGCTGCAGGCGGCCGGGCGCGATCGTCAGGTCAGCCGTCGCTGCAGCGGCCATCGCTCAGCCCGGAATCATCGGCAGCTTCAAGCCGTTGCGGCGAGCACAGGCGATTGCGCTCTCGTAACCCGCGTCCGCATGGCGCATGACGCCCGAGCCGGAATCGTTGACCAGCACGCGCGCCAGCCGTCGTGCCGCCGCGTCGGTCCCATCGGCGACGATCACGACGCCCGCGTGCTGCGAGTAGCCCATGCCGACGCCGCCGCCGTGATGGATCGAGACCCAGGTCGCACCGCCGGCGGTGTTCAGCAGCGCGTTCAGCAACGGCCAGTCGGACACCGCGTCGCTGCCGTCGCGCATCGATTCGGTCTCGCGATTGGGGCTGGCGACGGAGCCGGTATCGAGATGATCGCGACCGATCACGATCGGCGCCTTGAGCTCTCCACTGCGCACCATTTCATTGAATGCGAGGCCGGCAAGATGCCGCTCGCCGAGTCCGAGCCAGCAGATGCGCGCCGGCAGGCCCTGGAACGCGATGCGCTCGCGCGCCATGTCGAGCCAGCGATGCACGTGCGTATGGGCCGGGAAGAGCTGCTTGATCTTCGCATCGGTCCGGTAGATGTCTTCCGGATCGCCTGACAGTGCAACCCAGCGGAACGGCCCCTTGCCCTCGCAGAACAGCGGCCGGATGTAGGCCGGCACGAAACCTGGGAAATCGAACGCGCGGCTGACGCCTTGGTCATATGCAACCTGGCGGATGTTGTTGCCGTAGTCGACGACCTTGCTGCCCATCGCCTGAAAGTCGAGCATCGCCTGCACATGCGTCGCGCACGACGCAGCGGCGGCCGCGTTGAGCTCGGCGTGACTTGCGGCGTCGGCCTGTGCATCACGCCAGCGTTCGACGGTCCACCCTGCCGGCAGGTAGCCATTGATCAGATCGTGCGCCGAGGTCTGGTCGGTGACGAGGTCGGGCCGCGGAGCGCCGGCGCGAGCGCGCCGCACGAGTTCGGGCAGCACTTCGGCCGCGTTGCCGAGCAGCCCGATCGACACGGCCTCGCCCTGTGCGCAGTGCTGCCTTACCAGTGCCAGCGCGTCATCGAGGTCGCGCGCCTGCTTGTCGAGGTAGCGTGTGCGCAGGCGGAAGTCGAGGCGCGACTGCTGGCATTCGATCGTCAGCGAAACCGCGCCGGCGAGCGTCGCCGCGAGCGGCTGGGCACCGCCCATGCCGCCCAGCCCCGCGGTCAGGATCCAGCGACCGCGCCAGTCTCCGCCGAAGTGCTGCCGTCCGGCTTCGCCAAAGGTCTCGTAGGTGCCCTGCACGATGCCCTGGCTGCCGATGTAGATCCACGAGCCGGCCGTCATCTGGCCGAACATCATCAGGCCCTTGCGGTCGAGTTCGTTGAAGTGCTCCCAGGTCGCCCATTTCGGCACGAGGTTCGAATTGGCGATCAGCACGCGCGGCGCGTCGGCATGCGTCTTGAACACGCCGACGGGCTTGCCCGATTGCACCAGCAGCGATTCGTCGTCGTCGAGCTCGCGCAGGGTGGCAAGGATGGCGTCGAAACAGGCCCAGTCGCGCGCGGCGCGGCCGATGCCGCCATAGACGACGAGCCGCTTCGGATCCTCGGCGACTTCGGGATCGAGATTGTTCTGCAGCATCCGATAAGCGGCTTCGGTGAGCCAGCTCTTGCAAGAGAGTGAGGTCCCGCGCGGCGCACGAATCTCGCGACTCTCGTCATGGCGCGGATCGGCCTGCAGTCGGGATGGTTCTGCCGGTGCGTTCATCGACTGGTCCCCTCTCGAGCCTGGCGC
The DNA here is from genome assembly GCA_963707445.1 of uncultured beta proteobacterium. Taxonomy (GTDB): domain Bacteria; phylum Pseudomonadota; class Gammaproteobacteria; order Burkholderiales; family Burkholderiaceae_F; genus JALORV01. Next base: position 41,086 of record CAVPPW010000007.1, read on the forward strand.
TGGAGCCGTCGGGCCGCGAATAGTCTCGCACGTATGCAAGACCGCGGCAGCCACCTGACCGTGGCGCAATCGGCAAACTGCGCGTTGCGGTTATGCGGAACCGATCAGGACGTTGTCACGCTTTGGTCCAGCGCCTGCTCCGAGACGAGCCGTGGGCAAGTGGCGCTGACGATCAATCGACCGGCAGCGCATTGCGGCGATCGAGCGTGATCGACCGGTCGCCCGCCTTCAGGTCAACGGGCTCGTTCCACATCACTCGTTTGTCGCCCACCTTGGCATCGGCGAGTACCCAGTAGCGGCCCGCCGGCAATCTGGGCGTCTGTGCGTGCCCGTTGGCGTCCGTCGTCGCCATGCCGACGCTGTACGGCTGCAGCGCGCGGGCGCCCTTTTCGCAGTCCGGCGCCTGCTGAGCGCAGGCGCGTACCCAGTTCTGCAGCACCGAGCCGTCCGGGGTCGACTTCAGGCCGCCCTTGATCAGGGCCACCTGAGCGTCCTCCTTCAGCACCAAGAACTGGCGGCCGGCAATACGTGTAGTCCGGCGACAGTGCTGCGACCGACACGGCCAGCACACCGCCCGCAGCCGAGGCCGGCGCCGGCAGATGCGGCAACACGGGCGGGCGCGGCCGTAGCGGCCGTCGACGCGCTGGCCGAGGCCGAGGCGGCGCCGACCCGCACCAGCACACACTTGGCGGCGCCCAGTTGATGCGGTCCGGACCTTCGACGTCGAACTCCATCAGCTTCAGCGTCGTCTTCGGCAGCACGACCACATGCTTTGCATCGCCGCGATACTCGACACGATCGAGTTCCTGTTCGCGGGTCCGCTCGTCCATGCCCACGAGCCGGTCCGGACGGAACTCGAAGACGCCGCCACTACCGAAAAGCACTTCGCACAATCCACCCTTGGCCATCGCGATGATTTGCCCGAACGGGTCCGATGGATTGGCGCGCGTCGAAGCAGGCCGCGACCACTTTCCAAGCAGCGGATTGCGATCGGGCGGCAACGCAGGCCGCTTCTCCCACATCGCGCGCGCCGCCGACGCGGCCTGTGCGCCCGAAGGATCGCCGCCGCGCCCCGGCGCCGCGCCAGGCGCCCAGAGTGCCACTAGGGGCCTGTCCGGACGGGGCATTGATCCGGCTCGACTCCTCCTGCTGCCGGCGCGCGTTGTCCTGCATGATCTGCTGCTGCCGCTGCTGCTCCTGCCGCTGCTGCTCCTGCTGTCGCCAGTACTCGCGCTGCTGGCGCTCGTACTCCAACTGCGCCGGTGTCTGAGCCAATCCCGACGCGGCCACCGTGGCAGAGCATCGTCGCGACAAGAATCCGCGTGGAAGATCGAGCGAGGCTCTTCATCGGTGCCCCCTGGCGATCGTTCGCGAGTCGCAGTTCGGCCGGTCGCGGCCAGTGGCCGCCGGCACCGGGTTCTTCCGACCCTCGGTGCTACGCCTGCCCGATCGGAGCAAGAGGTTGCGCCGCGCGAATGCGCGCGTCAATACGCGCGGTGCGACGCGGTCTGCTTCAGTCGGCGAAATCAAGCACGACGCGGCGCGTGCGCGCGCTCTTCTTCTCGATCTTCGCGACGCGGACCGCACCGATTTCCGATGTTTCCGCGACATGCGTGCCCCCGCACGGCTGCAGGTCGACGTCGTGCACCCGCAGCAGCCGCACGCGGCCGAAGCCGATCGGCGGACTGACGCTCATCGACTTCACCAGTTGCGGATTGGCGAGCATCTCCTCGTCGGTGATCCATTCGGCGCTGACCGGATGAGCCGCTGCAATCAGCCGGTCCAGCCCGGCCTGCACTTCCGCCTTGTCGAGCAGGTCGGTCATCGCGAAGTCGAGCCGGGCGTAATCGCGGGTGATGCTGCAGCCGTCGACCAGTTGCCGCACGACCGCGCACAGCAGGTGCGTCGCGGTGTGAAAACGCATGTGGCGATAGCGGCGCTCCCAGTCGATCTCCGCCCGCAGCGGCGTGCCGGGTGCCAGTTGCTGCTGCCATCCGCTCGCCGGATCGAGCAAATGCACGGTGTCGTCGGGCGTTGCGCCTTCACGGCGGCTCTTGCGCGCATCCAGCACACGCCAACGCGTGCCGTCAGCCATGACCAGCGTGCCGCTGTCGCCCGCCTGGCCACCGCCGAGCGGATAGAACACCGTGCGATCGAGTTCGACGCCGTCGTCGCTGACATGCGTGACGACGGCGTCGCAGGACTGGAGATACGCGTCGCGGCGGAATAGAGCGTCGGTCGACATGCGGCGATCCGGGCCTGCGCAGCACTATTCGGCGCCGTCGCGTGCCGCTGCGAATGCCGACTTGCGTCGACGCAGGCCGGGCGGCCGTCCTGGCGTCGGTCCGCCTTTCGCATCGGGCCCGGCGCCCGGCGCTGCGGTGACGGATGCAGTCTTCCGGCGCGCCGCAGCGCGCCGCTGCGCGCGCTTGCCGTTTGCGCGCGGGCGCGGACTCACGCGGCGCGCCGAACGCGGCACGTCGACGCGCGGGAAGATCCGGCTCTCGACCTCGTCCGCGTCGACGCTGCCGTTCCACGGCACCATGCACAGCGCGAGCACCAGCTTTTCGAACTCGGGCTCGAAGCGATCGATGATCCGCTGTGGCTCCTCGCACAGCCGCTTGTCGGTGATCAGGCCGAACTGCACGCCGCCGGCGTAAGAAAGAATCGACACGCCCATGCCGATATTGCCGGACTGCGGCACCCAGAACAGCATGCGTCGGATCTCGGCGCCCCCGAGGTACAGCGGATGCTGCGGGCCGGGCACATTCGTCATCACCGCAGTCGCCTTCTTCGCGAGGAAGTCGAGCGCCTGCTTCTGCAACACGCGCGGCGTCCAGCCCACGGCCCCCAGGATGCCCATGCTGAGCACGGCGGTGTAGCCCTGCTTCAGTTCGTCCATGCGCCGACGCACTTCGTAGACCCGCTCGATCGGATTCGCGATGCCGACCGGCAGCAGCAGCGGCACCAGTCCGAACTTGTTGCCGAGATCGCGCCACTTGCGCGGATCGCGCAGGTTGACCGGCACCATCGCGCGCAGTTCGATGCCGTCGACATCCTCGCCCTGCTGCTCGAGATAGGCGCGGATCGCGCCTGCGACCGAAGCGAGCAGCACGTCGTTGACCGAGCAGCCAAGCGCCCTGCCGACCGCCTTGACGTCGTCGAGCGGCAGCGGGTCATTCCAGGCGACGACCTTCGATCCCGACGGCGCACCCTTCAGGCTGGTGGCTGAATCGTCGTCCATCAGTGCGATGCCGGCCAGGTCCTTGGCCACCTGCGTGGCGACGCGCGCCATGTCCGCCTGCCGTTGCGCCAACCGATTCAGGCTTCTCCAAGCATCGCCGCCGACGCCTGCAGGGCTCGCGCCGCTGCATCGCCGGTGGTTCCAATCGCTTTCACCGTCGCGGCGGTCAGCGGGCGCAGGAAGTTGCCCATCAGGCCGGCTGATCGCGACTTCGATGACCTGTGCGCACTCGTCGGCGTCTTCGTCGGCCGGGTTCTCGGATGTCATCGCCAGCAGCACGCCGATCAGTGCGATGCCGTCGGCGATGCAATGGTGGATGCGGACGATCAGCGCCTGTCCGCCGTTGTAGTTGTCGACCAGATGGACCTGCCATAAGCGGCTTGTTCGGGTCGAGCGCGGTGGAGGCGAGGCGCCCGACCAGCCGCTTCAGGTCGGCGGTCGTGCCCTTGCCCGGCAACGCCGTGCGCGCGACATGAAAGTCGAGGTCGAAGTTGTCGTCGAGTTCCCAGTAGTAGCCGGTCGGGTCCCGCACCACGCAGCTGCGAAAGCGCTCGTACGGTACGAAACGCTCTTCGTACAGCCGTCGCAGACGTTCGTACTCGATCGTGCCGTTGAACTCGTAGACGCCGACGATCTGCATCAGGTTCGCCTGCGAGTCCATGCGCAGCCACGCCGTGTCGACGGATGACATCCGTTCGCGTCTGCCCATGTCGTCTCCCTTGCTCGCCCGCTTCGGTGCGGACCTTGTCGACCTGCGAGGGTCGCTGGCTATGATACGACGCGCTATCCTCGCAGGCCGCGCGGCCGCCTCGCCGGCGGCGCTTGCCCCGTGCAGGACCAGACCACCAGGAGGAAACGTGAGCGACCTGAAAGCGAAGTTCGACAAGGCCGTCGCCGACTCGAAGAACCTGCCGGAGCGTCCCGACAACCAGACGCTGCTGAAGCTCTACGCGCTGTTCAAGCAGGCGTCGACCGGGGACGTCGAGGGCAAGCGCCCCGGCTTTACCGACATGGTGGGTCGCGCGAAATGGGACGCCTGGAACGAGATCAAGGGCACGTCGAAGGACGATGCGATCAAGCAGTACATCGCGCTGATCGATGATCTGAAGGGCTGAACGCCCGGGGCCACTGCACGCCCTTCAGCCTTTCCGCCCGGTTTTCTTCGCGGTCTTGACGGCCGCTTTCTTGCGAGGTGCGCGCGCTCGCGACCGGGCGCGGCTTTCTGCGCGGCATGCGCCTCCGCCAGCAGCGTGTCGAAGATGCGCTCGATGTTCTCGACGAACCTCGACTTGAAAGCTCTCAGCAGAAAACCGAGCGTGACCTCGAGGTCGATCTCCGATTCGGTGACACGCATCTGGCCCTGCACTCCGGTGCGACGAAAGTGCAGTGTGTCGCCGACCCACTGACTGCGGAGATCGATACTCGGCCGCAAGATCGTCCGCGGCCTGCTGCACCAGTTCGCGCGCCCGCGCCATTGGCAGCGAGTGGTGCTTGATCATGCGTGATGTCGGGCATGCGGGTTCGGTTCCTGCGTGAGCTCAGCGCCGTCGATTGTGCAGCACGTCGCGGTTCAGCAGCGATGGCGGCATTTCGCCGCGCAGCGCCGCGCGCAGATTGCGGATCGCCAGCGTCGGCCATCGCCGCGCGCGTGGCTCGCGTGCTCGACGCGATGTGCGGCGTCAACACGACGTTTTCGAGCTCGAGCAGCCCAGGGTGCAGCGACGGTTCGTTCTCGAAGACGTCGAGGCCCGCTGCGCCAATGCGGCCGGCGCGCAGCGCCGCCACCAGTGCGGCGTCGTCGACGACGCCGCCGCGCGCGATGTTGACGAGCACGGCGCCGGGCTTCATCTGCGCCAGCGCCGCAGCATCGATCATGTGGTGCACCGCCGGTGAGTACGGCACGACGAGGACCACGTGGTCGGCCTCGCGCAGCAGTTCGGCGAAATCGACGTACGCCGCGCCATCTTCCGCATCGGGCGACAGCCGCGTGCGGTTGTGATAGATGACCGGCATCCGGAACCCCGCCGCGCGGCGCGCGATCGCGCGACCGATGCGTCCCATGCCGACAATGCCGAGCGTCGTGCCGCTGATCTCTGCGCCCAGGAACATCTCGAAGGTCCAGCGCTTCCACAGACCGGCGCGCAGCCAGCGCTCGGACTCGGTGACACGCCGCGCAGCCGCCAGCAGCAGCGCCCACGCGTGATCCGCGGTCGCCTCGTTCAGCACGTCCGGCGTATTGGTGGCGCAGATACCGTGCCGGGTGCAGGCGTCGAGGTCGAAGTTGTTGTAGCCGACTGCAATGTTGGCCACGACCTTCAGGCGCGGGCATCTGACGCGAGCAGCGCCTCGTCGACGCGGTCGCCGGCGGTCAGCAGCGCCCCGTCGGCGTCACGCAATGCACGCGCGAGGTCGCTGGCGGTCCATGCGGTGTCGGCTTGGTTGTCGACCACGTCGAAGTCGGCTCGCAGCACGTCGACCAGTTCAGGAAAGATGCGGCGGCTCACCACCACCCGCTGCCGGGTCGGAAAGTTCACGGTGCTTTGTGCTGCTGCGCAGGCTGGGCGACGCTGCCCTTCGGAGCCGTGTCCGGATGAAAACCGATGAGGAAGAGCATCACGAAGAAACCGACCACGTAGGCGACGGCGACATGCCAGCCGTGCAGCAGCCATTGTCCGACCGATCGCGCCTCTGAGTACATGTTCGACAAGCGCCACGCCGGCCGACGAGCCGAACCAGATCATCGAACCGCCGAAGCCGACGGCGTACGCGAGGAAACCCCAGTCGTAGCCGCCCTGCTTGAGCGCCAGCGCGGTCAGCGGGATGTTGTCGAACACCGCCGAGATGAATCCCAGTCCGAGCGCGGTCTGCCAGGAAGCCGGCGGCAGCTTCTCGACCGGCATCATCGACGCCGCCAGCACCAGCGACAGCAGGAAGATCGTGCCCTTCAGGCTGTTCGGCACCAGCCGCCAGTCGGGCCTGCGCACGTAGCCGCCGAGGAAGATCGCGGCCCAGACGGCGACGCCGATGAACGGGAAGGAATCGGCGACGTCGTTGAAGCGCAGGTTGACGACGACGTTGACGAGCGATCGCGGCCGCCAGGATGAAGGCGACGACCGCGAGCGACCATCCGTCGACGCGGACGTCCGGCGGACACCTCGCTTTCGATCGGCTGCAGCGCATGCTGCTGCCGGGCTGCAACGGTGCCAAAGATCAGCAGCGCGACGACCGCGGCGACGTAGGCCTCGAAGACCTCACCGCGGTGTGACGCCGGAGATCCACATCATCGTCGTCGTCGTGTCGCCGACCACGCTGCCCGCGCCGCCGGCGTTCGATGCGGCAACGATCGCCGCGAGATAGCCGATGTGCACCTTGCCGCGGAACACGGTCGCCGCAATGGCGCCGCCGATCATCGCCGCCGCGATGTTGTCGAGGAAGCTCGACAGCACGAATACGAGCACCAGCAGCACGAAGCCACCGAGGCGGCCGCGCGGCAGATAGCGGGGCAGGATCGCCGGCACGCGGCTTTCCTCGAAGTAGCGCGCCAGCAGCGCGAATCCGAGCAGCAGCAGGAAAAGGTTCGTCAGCACGACCCACTCGTGGCCGAGGTGCGCGAAGAACCCAGCCGACGCCGGCGCCGGTACGAAACGGCGAGAGCGATGATCTTGTACAGCGCGATCACGCGCCGCTCCGCCGACCGCGATCGGCATCGTGTGGTGATGGAACAGCGCGACGCCGAGCAGCGTCGCCGCGAAGAAGATGAACTCGACCGGAATGCCCGCAACCGTCGGGCCGGCGAAGGCGGATCGCCGCGAAGGCCGCCGGCGTCACCCCCAGCAGGCCGGCCCCGATGACCGCGTGCCTTGCGTGCAGCATTCCCGTCTCCTGTCGTGCGGCGTTCTTTTCGTTATGTCGCCGCCACGATGATGATGTGCACGCGATACGGGCCATGTGCGCCGATCACGATCGTCTGCTCGATGTCGCCGGTGCGCGACGGGCCGGACACCATGTTGATCGCGCGCGGCATCATCGCCTCGCCGGCGCGCTCACGTCGCAGCAGGTCGAACGCATGCTCCATCGTTGGCACGATGCGGTCCGCCGCCAGCAATGCGATGTGGGTCTCCGGCAGCAGGTGCGTCGAGGCCGGGCTGTCGGGCCCCGACAGCAGCACGAGCGTGCCGGTCTCGGCGATCGCGCAGAAGGCCCCGGTGATGCCGATCATGTCGGCGCCCTGCGCTTCGTCGCGCCGCGGCGGCCGGAACTCGACGTTCAGCGCGCCGGTCGACCACGGCAGGTCGCGCAGCGCGGGCCAGGCGACGGCATTCGGCGCGATGCCCTGCGCCGCGAGGTAGCGCGCGACCGCGGCCGGCGCGTCATTGGCACTGTCGACCAATTCCACCGTGCTCGACATCCGTTCCGCCATCGCGGCAAACTGGGCACGCACATCCGCATACGGTGGCGGCTGCGGCCCGGCCGGATGGCGCGCCATGTAGTCGGAGACCGCGGCACGGTCTTCCGCGCCGGGTGCGCCGCGATTCTGCGCAGCGCGGATGCGCCGGAATATCTCGTCGCGTGCCTTGTCGGTGTCGAAGCTCATGAGCGGGCCTTGCGCATGAACGCGTCGATGCGATCGATGCCTTGCTCGATCGCGGATTCGCTGGCGGCATAGGAAAAGCGGATGTGCTGCCCGTCGCCTTCCACGCGCGGTCCGAAGTGGATATCCGCGAGAACCGCCACGCCGGCCTCGAGCAGCAGGCGGCGGCGCATTTCCTCGGAATCGCGCGCGCCGATCAGCCGGCATGCCTCGGTGACGTTGGGCCACGCGTAAAACGCGCCGCCGGGCGCGGCGCAGCGAAAGCCCGGCACCCCATTCAGGCGGCGCACGATCAGGTCACGCCGCGTGTGGAAGCGCTGCCGCATCGCATCGGCGTCCAGCTGCGGGCCGGTCAGCGCCTGCACTGCAGCCCACTGGCTGATCTGCGAGGCACACGATTCGGTGTTCGTGATCCAGCGGGTGAACACCGGTGCCAGCATCGCGTTGGCCGCGAAGCCGATGCGCCAGCCGGTCATCGCGTAGGTCTTGGAGGCGCCATCGCAGATGATCGTGCGCTCGCGCATGCCCGGCAGCGATGCGATCGACACGAACTCGCCGTCGTAGACGAGCTTGCTGTAGATCTCGTCGGCGTAGATCCAGACGCCGGGGTGCGCGCGCAACACCTCGGCGATCGCTTCGAGCGCCGCACGGTCGAGAATTCCGCCGGTCGGATTGTGCGGAGTATTGAGGATCAGCAGCCGCGTCTTCGGACCGATCCGCGCCGCGAGCTCGGCCGGATCGAACGCGAAGCCGCGCGCCTCGCGCAGCGGCAGCGGCACCGGCACCGCGCCGTTGGCGATGATCTGCGACTCGTAGATCGGGAAGCCCGGCACCGGGAAGATCACTTCGTCGCCGGCGCCGTAGTCGGTGACCGAGGCGATCGTGTAGCCGATGAACGGCTTCGCGCCGGCGCCGACGACGACCTCGTCGGCGCCGATCTCGATGCCGCGCAGCGCGCCCATCGATGCCGCGGCGGCCGCCCGCAGTTCGTCGATGCCGGCTGACGGCGTGTAGCCATGGCGACCGGCGCGGATCGCAGCGACGGCCGCATCCTGCACATGCACCGGCGTCGGGAAGTCGGGCTGACCGATGCAGAACGAGACGATGTCCGCGCCGCCGCGAACCAGGCGGTTCACCTCCGCCAGCACGACGAACGCATTTTCGGTGCCGAGGGCTTCGGCGCGTTGACTCAGTCTCATGCCGTGACTCGGCCTCTGTTCATGACTTGCAGACAGCGCCGGCGATTATGCCCTGCGGCGAACGGAATCCGACCCACGACCGCGCGCAGGTGCGCGCCAGCGCGGCGGTCGAGTCGACGCAGGCTTCGCGCAGCGTAGAGCCGATCGCATCCAGCGCCAGCGGCAGTTCGGTGCAGGCCAGCACCACGCGCTGTGCGCCACGCTGCAGCAGCGCCGCGACGAGGGGCTCGACCAGATGGCCCGCTTCGACGCAGCGGTTGCATTTCACGGCGTCGATGCAGGGCTGAACTGCCCGCGCGTATTCGTCGTCTGACGGCATGATCCAGCCGTAGCCGGCGTCGAGCCGGCCGGCGTAGATCCCCGAGGCCAGCGTCGCCGCTGTCGCGATGATCGCGACACGCGCCGGCGCCTGCGGCAATTCGGCAGCGACCGCATCGGCGATGTGCGGGAACGGCAGTGTCGATGCCGCGAGCAAGGTCGTTGTACCAATGGTGCGCGGTGTTGCACGGCATCGCGAGCATCGTCGCGCCTGCCGTGAGCAGGCGATCCCGCGCCTGCAGCAGTTGCGGCAGCGGCGATGCCCCGCCGCGCAGGATCGCCGCCGGACGCGACGGCAACTGCGGCACCGAGTGGATCAGCACCGGCACGTGATCGTCATCACCTGCCGCCGGTGTCGCAGCGATCAACTTGTGGAAAAAATCGGCCGTCGCGAGCGGCCCCATGCCGCCGATCACGCCGAGCATCAGGCGAGACCGAGGCGGGGCGCGAAGGCGTGCACGTAACCGAACAGGCCGACCGCGCCGCCGGTGTGCATGAAGACGATGTTGTCGTCGCGCGCGAACTGCCCGCGCCGCACCAGGTCGATCAGCCCCGCCATTGCCTTGCCCGAGTACACCGGGTCGAGCACGATGCCTTCGGTGCGTGCGACCAGTTCGAGCGCCTCGATCATGCCGTCGGTCGGCACGCCATAGCCACCGCCGACGTAGTCCGAGTTTGCGACCACGCGCTCGCGCGCCACGGTGCCCGGCACGCCGAGCAAGTCGGCGGTGCGCTGCGCCAGCGCGAACACCTTGTCCTCTTGCGCTGCTTTGGGCGAGCGCACGCAGATGCCGAGCACCGGGATGCCACTGCGGCAGCCGTCGAGCCCGGCGACGAGGCCGGCCTGCGTGCCGGTGCTGCCGGTCGCCGTGACGACGAGATCGATGTCGAGCCCGGTCACGTTCGCCTGCTCGACCAGTTCGAGCGCCGAGGTCACGTAGCCGAGTGCGCCGACCGCGTTCGACCCGCCGCCGGGAATGACGTACGGCCGCCGTCCCTGCGTGCGCAACTCGTCGGCCCGCACCGCCATCGCCGCATCCATATCGCTGCCGCCGGGCAGGTGGTGCAGCAGCGCGCCGAACAGCCGATCGAGCAGCACGTTGCCGGAGATCCGGTAGTCGGGCGCGGCGATGCCGGTGCGGTCCTCGAGCATGATCTCGCACGCGACGCCGAGGCGCGCTGCGGCGGCTGCCGTCTGCCGCGCGTGGTTCGACTGCGTTGCACCCTGCGTGATGACGACGTCGGCCTTCTGCGCCAGCGCCTCGCCCATCAGGTACTCGAGCTTGCGGGTCTTGTTGCCGCCGGTCGCGAGCCCCGTGCAGTCGTCGCGCTTGATCCATAGCCTCGGCCCGCCGAGCGCCGCTGAAAGCCGCGGCATCGGTTCGAGCGGCGTCGGTGCGTGCGTCAGTCGCACGCGCGGGAAACGGGCGAGCTTCATCGTGCCCTCCTCACACCAACGGCGCCCGCTCACGGACTGGCGGCTTGATCTCGAACACCTGGCGCAGGTAAGCGAGGTAGGCCGTGTCGTCACACATGTTCTTCTCGGGTGAATCCGATAGCTTGGCGACCGGCTGTCCGTTGCAGCGGACCATCTTGATCACGATCTGCATCGGCGTGTAGCCCAGATCGTTGGTCAGATTGGTGCCGACGCCGAAGGCGATGCGCGCACGATCCTTGAAGCGCGTGTACAACTCGATGACGCGCGGAAAATCCAGCGAATCGGAGAACACGAGGGTCTTGGTGCGCGGATCGACGCGATTGCGCTCGTAGTGCTCGAGCAGACGCTCGCCCCAGACGATCGGGTCGCCCGAGTCATGGCGCGCTCCATCGAACAGCTTGCAGAAGTACATGTCGAAGTCGCGCAGGAACGCATCCATGCCGTAGACATCCGACAGCGCGATCCCCAGGTCGCCGCGGTACTCGCGCGCCCACATCTCGAAGCCGAAGGTCTGTGAGTCGCGCAGCCGCGGCCCGAGCGCCTGGCAAGCCTGCAGGTACTCGTGGGCCATCGTTCCCAGAGGCGTCAGCGCATGCTTGCGCGCATACAGGACATTGCTGGTGCCAGCCAGGTTCTCGCCGAGCCCGGTCTTCAGCGTGGCGAGAACCTCGTCGTGCCAGGCGCGCGAGAAGCGGCGGCGCGATCCGTAGTCGGCGATCCGGCAACCCGTCATTTGGGGGTTGTCGTGGATCAGCGCGATCTTGTCACGCAACCGGCGCCGACCTTCGGCGTAGTCCGGATCGGGCTGGGTGTTCCGGAAGTAGACCTCGTTGACGATCGCCAGCACCGGGATTTCGAACAGGATCGTGTGCAGCCACGGGCCGACGATCGCGATATCGATGCCGCCGCTGCTCGCCGGGTTGCGCTCGATACGGATCGACTTCATGTTCAACTGGAACAGCCCGAGAAAGTCGACGAAGTCGCTCTTGATGAACCGCATAGCTCGCAGGTATTCGAGCTCGGGTTCGGTGAAGCGCAGCGTGCACAGCTTTTCGAGCTCGGCCCGGATCTCGTCCAGGTACGGCGAGATGTCCATGCCACGCGTGCGACAGTTGAAGCGATATTCGACCTGCGCGCCCGGGAAGTGATGCAGCACGACCTGCATCATCGTGAACTTGTACAGATCCGTGTCGAGCAGCGACTGGATGATCATGCGTCGATTGTAGGGTCGGCGCGGTCGCGCCGGCTATCCGACGCCGAGCACACGGCGGACCGCCGGACTGGCCGCAAGGGCCGCGCCCACCTCGTCGCCGACAAGCTGGCCCTGCTCAATCAGCACCGCGCGGTCGGCGAGTTTGTCCACGAATGCGAGGTTCTGCTCCGACAGCAGGGTGGCCACGCCGCGCGCGCGCATCGCGCGGACGGCCTCCTTCATCTGCGCGGCAACCAGCGGGGCAATGCCCTCGGACGGCTCGTCAAGCAGCACGACGCGCGGATTCGATGCCAGCGTTCGGGCGACCGCGAGCATCTGCTGCTCACCGCCGCTCATCCGGCTGGCGAGCCGGCCCAGCATGCCGGCGAGATTCGGGAAGATCCGCAGCAGTTCGGGGACATCGAAACCGCCCGCCTCGGCCCGCAATGCGATTTCGAGGTTCTCGCGCACGGTCAGGTCGGTGAAGATGCGACGGTCCTCGGGCACGTAGCCCAGCCCGCGCCGCGCTCGCAGGTACGGTGGCAACTGCGCGATCGATGCCCCGTTGAGCTCGATGGCGCCGCTCGCGCGCGGCATCAGGCCCATCGCCGCACGCAGCAGCGAGGTCTTGCCGGCGCCGTTGCGGCCGATGAGCGCGACCACTTCGCCGGCGTTCACGGTCAGCGTCGCTCCGCGTACGACCTGCGCGTCGCCGTACCAGGCGCTGACCTCGCGCAGTGCGAGCGTCATCCTTCGCGTCCCAGATAGACCGCCTGCACCGACGGATCGGACCGCACCGAATCCGGGTCGCCGTCGGCGATCAGCCGCCCGCGTGACAGCACCAGCACGCGTCGCGCGAAGCCGAACACGACGTCCATGCTGTGCTCGGTGAAAAGCACCGTCATTGCTTGCAGTGCGCGCCAGTTCGACGACCAGCGCCATCAGCGCGGTCCGTTCGCCGGGCGCCATTCCGGCCGTGGGCTCGTCCATCAGCAGCAGTCGCGGCCGCGCCGCCAGCGCCAGCGCCAGTTCGAGCCGTTTCACGTCGCCGTAGGCGAGTGCGGCCGCCGCCAACCCGCTGCGGTCGTCCAGTCTCGACCTGTCGCAGCAGGTGCGACAGCCTCGTCGCGCACGCGTCCATCGAGCGGGACTCCGATCGACAAGGCGGCGCCGGCCGCAGCCACAAGCGCCATCTGCGCGTTCTGCAGTACCGTCATCGACGCGAAGGTCTGCGCGACCTGGAACGTGCGCCCGATGCCGGCCCGCGTTCTCGCGGCAGTCGGCATCCGGCTCAGCGCCTTGCCCTCGAACTCGATCACGCCGGCGTCCGGCGCAAGCTGGCCGTCGATCAGGTTGAAGAGCGTCGACTTGCCGGCGCCGTTCGGTCCGATCAGCGCCGTGACGGTGCCGGCTTCGAGGACGAACGAGACATCCTCGACCGCCTGCACACCGCCGAATGCACGCGATACCGAGGACAGGCGCAGTTCGCTCACGCGCCGCCTCGCCTTGACGCTCGCGCAGCTTGCCGACGATGCCCTGCGGAAAGGCGATGACCAGCGCGACGATCGCCAACCCAAGCGCGAGCCTCCAGTAGACGAGGTGCCGCGTCAGTTCGGTGGCCAGCCCGTGGTAGACGACCGCGCCGACGATCGGACCGGAGAGCGTCTGCAGTCCACCGAGCAACACCATGACCAGCGCATCGACCGACACGGGGATCGAGATCGCGTTCGGAAACACCGCGCCTTTCTGGAACGCCTGCAGCGCCCCTGCGAGTCCGCCGAACAGGCCGCCTGCCACGAACGCCGCCCAGCGCACCCTGCGCACGTCGATGCCCAGCGTCTCCGCTCGATCCGGAGCATCGCGCGCCGCCCGCAGCGCAAAGCCGAACGGAGCCAGCGCCGCACGGCGCAGCGCCAGCAGCGCGAGCGCAACGACCGCGAGCGTGATCAGGTAGTAGAGCCAGCGCGCGAGTTCGTCGGCGGCCACACGCCGAGCAGGCCGTTGTCGCCGCCGGTGACTTCGACCCATTGCACGGCGACCGACCAGAGGATCTGCGCAAACGCCAGTGTCAGCATCGACGCGTAGACGCCGTGCGCGCGCAGCACGAAGAAGCCGGCCACCAGCGCGGCCAGGCCCGCAGTGAGCGGTGCCGCAACCAGCGCGGCCACGAACGGAGCGTCGAGCGTCTTGAACAGCAACGCGGCCGTGTAGGCCCCGAGCCCGAAGAACGCTGCGTGGCCGAATGACACCAGCCCGCCGTTGCCCATGAAGAACTGCAGGCTGGCGGCAAACAGCGCAAGGATCGCCATTTCGGTCGCGATCACCAGCGCGTAGTCGCCGAGGACGAGCGGCAGTGCGCAGATCACGCGATCAGGATCGGCGCGACGCGCCGCAGCCGCGGTCCTCGTTGCCGAACGGCCGATGCGTCAGCTGCGCGAGCCGCGCGTGCGACGAGTTCCGGCCGGCCAGCAAGCCCGTAGGGCCGAGCGATCAGCATGACCGCCATGACGACGAAGACCAGCACCAGCGTCGACTGCGGCAGCAGCCAGATGCCGAACGCGTGCAGCACGCCGATCAGCATCGACGCCCAGAACGCGCCCGGCAACGACCCAAGGCCACCGACGACGACGACGACGAAGGCCTCGACGAGGACCGTCAGGTCCATCTGCAGGTTGACGGTTTCGCGCGGGATCTGCAGCGCACCCGCGAGGCCCGCGAGCCCGGCGCCGAGCGCAAACACCGTCGTGAAAAGCCAGCGCTCGTTGATGCCGAGTGCGCCGGCCATTTCGCGGTCCTGCGTGGCCGCCCGCACGATCGTGCCCCAGCGCGTGCGCTGGACGATCCACCACAGCAGCCCGAACATCAGCGGTCCGACGGCCGTCAGCAGCAGGTTGTACTCGGGAACGAAGGCGGCACCGATCTCGATCGCGCCTTTGAGTCCCGGCGCGCGCGGAGCGAAGCGCTCCTCGGGTCCCCAGACCGCCAGTGCGACATCCTGGACGATCAGCGCGACGCCGAACGTCGCGAGCAGCTGGAAGATCTCCGGCGCCGCGTAGATCCGGCGCAGCACGACCACTTCGATCACGCGCCGAGCGCCGCGACGACGAGCGCCGCGATCAGCAGGCCGCCGAAGAATCCGAGCGGGGTGGCGGGCAGCGCCGCGGTCAGCGTGACGGCGAAGTACGCGCCGAGCATGTAGAGCGCGCCGTGGGCGAAGTTGACGACGCGCGTGACGCCGAAGATCAGTGTCAGTCCGGCACTGACGAGGAACAGCGTCGAACCGTACGAGAGTCCCGCAAGGAACTGGCCGAGGACGAGGTCCACGAGCGACGGCCGGGCAGGCGTGGCGAAGAAGTCGGAGGCGCGGCCGCGGGCGCCCTACTTCATCGCCTCGGGCGGCCGACGCGCCCGCACCTCGGCGTCGGTGGGCAGGAAGTCCTTGCCGTCGGCGTAGCGCCAGTCGACCATCGTGCCGCGGCCGCCGCGTTGATCCAGTCGGCCGACATACGCGCCCATCGTCGACTGCTGGTCGAGCGCGCGGAACGTCGCCGGACCGAACGGTGTGGTCCAGGTGAGCCCACGCAGCGCCGCGATCAGCTTTTCCGTGTCGGTCGACTTCGCCTTGCGCACCGCCTCGAAAATCGCGGTGAACGTGGCATAGCCGACGACCGATCCCAGCCGCGGCGTCTCGTTGTAGCGCTTGTAGTAGGCGTTGAAGAACTTCGAATGCTCGGTTGTGGCAATCTGGTCCCACGGGTAACCGGTGACGATCCACCCCTTTGGCGTCTCGTCCTTGAGCACGTCGAGGTACTCGGGCTCGCCGGACAGCAGGCTCACGACCGGCACACGCGGGAATAGCCCGCGCAGATTGCCTTCGCGGACCAGCCGCGGCAGGTCGGCCCCGAAGGTCACGTTGAAGATCGCATCGGGCCGCGCCGCGATCAGCGCCTGCACCGTGCCCGCCGCTTCGAGCTTGCCCAGCGCCGGCCATTGCTCGGCGACGAACTCGACATCGGGCTGGCGCGACTTCAGCAGCGCCTTGAAGCTGGCCACCGCGGACTGACCGTACTCATAGTTCGGCGCGACGATGGCCCAGCGTTTGGCTTTCAGCCGGGCCGCCTCTTCGACCAGCATCGCGGACTGCATGTACGTGCTCGGACGCAGGCGAAACGTGTAGCGGTTGCCTTTGTCCCAGACCAGCGCGTCGGTCAGCGGCTCGGCCGCGACAAACAGCACCTTGTTGCGCAGCGCGAACTCGGCGACCGCCAGACCGACGTTCGAGAGGAATGTCCCCGTCAGCAACGCAACTTTTTCGTTGGACACGAGCTCGGTCGCAAGCCGGATTGCGTCGTCGGGCTTGCCGGCGTCGTCGCGCGAGATGACTTCCACCTTCCGGCCAATCAAGCCGCCAGTGGCATTGATCTCCTCGACTGCGAGTTGCCACCCCATGCGGTAAGGCACCGTGAATTGCGGGATCGTCGAATAGCTGTTGATCTCGCCGATGCGGATCGGCGTGGACGTCTGCGCCCGCAGCCGGTCTGCCGAATGCGGCTGTGGCAGCAGCAGGAGCTGGCGTCGGGTGATCATGCGGCAGGCCCTTGTTCGCAGAGGGAAAACGGCCGGCTCGACGGCCCTGGTCAGCTAGAATACCGGCTTTGCGGAGCACTGCAACTCATCGCCGGCGGCGCTGCAAAGGGCCGCTGAACGGACAGGAGTTTCTCGATGACGCATGTCGTCACCGAATCGTGCATCAAGTGCAAGTACACCGATTGCGTCGATGTCTGTCCGGTCGACTGCTTCCGCGAGGGCCCGAATTTCCTGTCGATCGATCCGGACGAGTGCATCGATTGCGCCGTGTGCATCCCCGAGTGCCCGGTGAACGCGATCTACGCCGAGGAAGACGTGCCGGAAGATCAGCGTGACTTCATCAAGCTGAACGTCGAGTTGGCCAAGCAATGGCCGTCGATCACTCGAATGAAGGCTCATCCGCCCGACGCCGACGAGTGGAAGGACGTGCGCGACAAGCGTCATCTGCTCGAGCGCTGACCCGACTGCCTGCGCCGGCGGAACGTCGTGTCCGCCGCCAACGTCCGGCGCAAAGCGCCTGCCGGGCGCGCACTCTTGCGCAGGAATCGGTCTGACCAATCTGGCTTACGATCGGCTGGCGCTTTCGGAGAAATCCTCGGAGTGCAACAGCGGCGAATGAGCGGAGCCAGGCGTGCTTTATCACCTGCATGAACTGCAGCGCCGTTTCCTGAACCCACTCTCGGTGTGGGCGCAGGCGACTTCGGAACTCTTTTCCAGTCCCTACAGCCCCCTCGCCTACACGCCGCTGTCGCGGCGCCTGTCCGCCGGCTACGACCTGCTGCACCGGATCGGCAAGCAGTATGAAAAGCCGGAGTTCGGGCTCAAGACCACACACATCGGCGATGTCGAGGTGCCGGTCGTCGAGGAAGTCAAGATCGACAAGCCGTTCTGCCGCCTGCTGCATTTCAAGCGGCTGATACCGGCGAAACTGAAGCGGCCGGCCGATCCGCGCGTGCTGATCGTCGCGCCGCTGTCGGGCCACCACGCGACACTGCTGCGCGACACCGTGCGTGCGTTGCTGCCGGATCACGACGTCTGGATCACCGACTGGATCGACGCGCGGCTGGTGCCGATCACCGCGGGCCCGTTTCATCTCGACGACTACGTCGCCTACGTGACCGAGTTCGTCCAGGCGCTCGGCCCGGACGTGCATCTGATCTCGGTCTGCCAGCCGACCGTGCCGGTGCTCGCGGCCGTCTCGCTGATGGCGAGCAACCACGATCCGAAGCTGCCGAAGTCGATGACGATGATGGGCGGCCCGATCGACACGCGCAAGAGCCCGACGCAGGTGAACGCGCTCGCGATGCGCAAGCAACCATCAGTGGTTCGAGAACAACGTGATCTTCAAGGTGCCGTCGGCGTATCCCGGCTACCTGCGCAAGGTCTACCCGGGCTTCCTGCAGCACGCCGGCTTCGTCGCGATGAATCCGGACCGGCATCTGAATTCGCACTGGGACTACTACCTCGACCTCGTCAAGGGCGACATGGACGACGTCGAGAGCCACCGGGAGTTCTACGACGAGTACAACGCGGTGATCGATCTGCCGGCGGAGTACTACCTGGACACGATCCGGATCGTGTTCCAGGAGCATCGACTGACCAAAGGCACCTGGGACGTGCGCGGACAGCGCGTGCGCCCCGAGGACATCACGAGCGTCGCGCTCTTCACGATCGAGGGCGAGCTCGACGACATCTCCGGCAGCGGCCAGACCCGGGCCGCGCATGACCTGTGCAAGGGCATCCCGAAGTCGAAGAAACAGCACCTGACCGCCCAGGGTGCCGGCCATTACGGCATCTTCAGCGGACGCCGCTGGCGCGAGCAGATCGCTCCGCAGATCAGGGATTTCATCCGCGCGCACGCCTGAGCGGCGCTCAGGGCCGATAATCCGGCTCTTCGCCGCATCAATCCGCAGTCGATGCCGGATGCCACCGCCGCGCTGGCGGACCGAATCAACGACCTCCTGCCGCAGACCCAGTGCACCAAGTGCGGTCACGACGGCTGTCGTCCCTACGCCGAAGCAATCGCGGCAGGCGCACCGATCAATCAGTGCCCGCCGGGCGGCGTTGCCGGCATTGAGCGCCTGGCTCGGGTGACTGGTCGCCCGGTCGTGCCGCTCGAACCCGACTCACGGCAGCGAACAGCCGCTTCAGGTCGCCGTCATCGATGAAGCACTGTGCATCGGCTGCAAGCTGTGCATCCAGGCCTGTCCGGTCGACGCGATCGTCGGTGCGGTGCGGCTGATGCACACGGTGATCCCGCAGTGGTGCAATGGCTGCGACTTGTGCGTGGCACCGTGTCCGATGGACTGCATCGAGATGGTGCCGGTGCAGCCGGCGCGCTGCTGGACCGACGACGACGCGCGCGAGTCGCGCAGGCGCCATGAGGCGCGGCAAGCGCGGCTCGTGCTCGAGGCGGCCGAGCGCGCCCAGTCGCAGATCTCCCGGGCTCATGCCAGGCTGGACGAAATCGCCGGGCGCGACGACCTCGCGGCCGACGAAGCCGCGCGCCGGCGCAGCCTCGTGCAGGCAGCGATCGAACGGGCGCGGGCGCGCCGGCAGCAGGCCGCAAAGCCGTGAACCCCGCGAAGCGCCGCGCGATCTTCGAAAGGCTGCGCAGCCTGAATCCGCAGCCGAAGTCCGAGCTCGAGTTCTCGACGCCTTATCAACTGCTGGTCGCCGTCGTGCTGTCGGCGCAGGCGACCGATCGCAGTGTCAACGTCGCGACGCGCGAACTCTTCAAGGTCGCGCCGACGCCGGCAAAGATGGTCGCGCTCGGTGAGGAGCGCCTGGTTGGATATATCAAGACGATTGGGCTCTTCAATACCAAGGCGGCCAACGTGATCGCCTTGTCGCGACGGCTGCTGGAGCAGCACGGCGGCGCGGTGCCGCGCGATCGCGAAGCGCTGCAGGCGTTGCCGGGCGTCGGCCGCAAGACGGCGAACGTTGTTCTCAATGTCGCCTTCGGTGAGCCGACGATCGCGGTCGACACGCACATATTCCGCGTCGCGAACCGCACCGGCCTTGCGCCGGGCGCCGACGTCGCCGAAGTCGAGGCGCGCCTGGAGAAGTTCACGCCCGAAGAGTTCAGGCAGAACGCGCACCACTGGCTGATCCTGCACGGGCGCTACATCTGCAAGGCACGGACGCCGGAATGCTGGCACTGCCCGATCGCCGAATGGTGCGAGTACCGGCCCAAGACGCCGGCGCCGAAGCCGGCGCGTTCAGGTTTTCCGCCGGTGCGCGCGGCCTGACGATGTTCACGCCAACGAAAGACGAGGTGCGCCGGTTCTTCCGCGAGACGTGGCGCAAGCACCAGGAGGCACAGATCCTCACGCCGCTCGAGACCATGGCACTCGACTGGATCATCGAGCATCCGGAATACCACGGGATTCTCGCGGCCAGTATTCCTGACGCCGACGACTACCGTGTCGAGGACGGCACGACCAATCCGTTCCTGCATCTGTCGATGCATCTCGCGATCGCGGAGCAGCTGTCGATCGACCAGCCGCCGGGGATCCGCGCCGCATACGAACGGCTGGTGCAGCGGAGCGGCGATGCGCACAGCGCTGCGCATGACGTGATGGAATGCCTGGGCGAGGTCGTGTGGACCGCGCAGCGCTCGGGCCAGGCGCTGCCGCCGGACGAGATGACGCAGCAGTACCTCGATTGCCTGGCGCGCCGCGCCGGACGAAACTGACCGCGACAGCGGCAGTACTAGCGCTTCGTGTTGTCGAGCGGACCCGGCAGAGCGGCGAGGTACTCGGCGAGGTCGCGAATATCGGCGCGCGAAAGTGGCTTGGCGATGCCGGCCATGATCGGGTTCTTGCGGCCGCCGCTCTGGTAGTCGCGCAGCGCCTTCTCGAGGTAGTCGGCATACTGGCCGGCCAGCTTCGGATAAGTCGGGTCGACCGGCGTCACGAAGTCCTTGCCATGACAGGCGACGCACTGCGCCTGCGCCAGCTTTTCGCCCTTGGCAGCGTCGGCGGCGTGCGCCGACAACGTCGCCGCGCCCAGTCCCACGGCCATCAGCAATCGGATCTTCATCGCGGGCTCACTTGCCGCGGCCGGCGTAATACGCGGCCACCGCGGCGATCTGCTGGTCCGAAAGTCCCTTCGCTATCCCTGTCATCGTCGGATGCGAGCGGCTGCCGTCGCGATATTCCTTCAGCGCCACCTCGATGTACTGCGGCGACTGACCACCGATTTTCGGCACGCGATACACCTGCGGGAACGAGGCCTGATAGCCGGGAATCGAATGGCAGCCGATGCACATCGACACCGGCGCATCCACAACCGCCGCTGCGACGTCCGCCTTCTTGTCCTGAGCCAGCGCCAGCAGCGGAAAAGCCGCGACGACAGCGGCAAGAAGCGGTCGGTTCGACTTCATCCGGACGTTCCGAGTGGGTTGTGACATTGCGCCGAGCGCCGCGCCTCATGTTGGCCGCGCCATGCGGGCAGCCCGTGATTGTAATCGAGTCGCCGATCCGATTGCCGCGCGCGGCAGCGCCGCCGCGGCATGCCGTGCTGCGGTGATCCGTTGCGTATACTCGTTCGACACTCTCGCCGGGCCCCTGCATGCCGCGATTTGAAGGCTCCTCCACCTACGTAGCGACCGACGACCTGAAGCTCGCAGTCAATGCCGCACTGACGCTGCAGCGGCCGCTGCTGATCAAGGGTGAACCGGGCACCGGCAAGACGATGCTGGCCGAGGAAGTGGCCCGCGCGCTCGGCATGCCGCTGCTGGCCTGGCACATCAAGTCGACGACCAAGGCGCAGCAGGGACTGTACGAATACGACGCTGTCAGCCGCCTGCGCGACTCGCAGCTCGGCGATGCGCGCGTCAAGGACATCGAGAACTACATCGTGCGCGGCGTGCTGTGGCAGGCATTCACGTCAGACCAGCCATCGGTACTGCTGATCGACGAGGTCGACAAGGCCGACATCGAGTTCCCGAACGACCTGCTGCGCGAGCTCGATCGCATGGAGTTCTACGTCTACGAGACACGGCAGACCGTTCAGGCGCGACACCGGCCGCTGGTCGTGATCACGTCGAACAACGAGAAGGAGTTGCCGGATGCGTTCCTGCGACGCTGCTTCTTCCACTACATCCGCTTCCCCGACAAGGACACGATGCAGGCGATCGTCGATGTCCACTTCCCGAAACTGCGCAAGGAACTGCTGCAGAACGCGCTCGCGGTGTTCTTCGGCGTCCGCGAACTGCCGGGGCTGAAGAAGAAGCCGTCCACGTCCGAGCTGCTCGACTGGCTGAAGCTGCTGGTGGCCGAGCAGATCCCGCCGGAGGCGCTGCGCTCGAAGGACGACAAGATCGCGGTGCCGCCGCTCGCCGGTGCGCTGTTGAAGAACGAGCAGGACATGCATCTGTTCGAGCGGCTGGTATTCATGGCCCGCAGCAACCGCTGAGTCGGCCGTGATTCCACCGCGGCCCACGGTGCTCGAAGGCCATGGCGTGCGGCTGGAGCCGCTGGCACGCGAGCACCACGACGGGCTGGTTGCCGCCGCCGGCGACGGAGAACTCTGGACGCTCTGGTTCACGTCGGTGCCCGCGCCAGCAGAGACTCACGCTTACATCGCGGCGGCGCTGGCCGGTCAGGACGCCGGGCACATGCTGCCGTGGGCGGTCCGCGAGTTGGACACCGGCGCGATCGTCGGCAGCACCCGGTACCACGACATCGTCACCGCCGTCGACCGTGTCGAGATCGGCTACACCTGGTACGCGCGCCGCTGCCAGAAGACCCACGTCAACACGGCGTGCAAGCTGCTGCTGCTCGGCCATGCCTTCGACGAGCTGGGCTGCGCGGTGGTCGGATTCCGCACCGACAACTTCAATTTCGCCTCGCAGGCCGCGATCGCCGCACTCGGCGCGAAGAAGGACGGGGTCATCCGCCACCATCAGTCGCGCCGCGACGGCACCGTGCGCGATACCGTGATGTTCAGCATCCTTGCGACCGAATGGCGCGACGTGAAGCGGCATCTGGAGCTGCGGCTCGCGCGTCATCGCTGACACGATGCTGATCGACTTCTTCTTCCACCTGCGAGCGGCGAAGCTCAAGATCTCGATCAACGAGCTGCTGACGCTGCTCGATGCGCTCAAGCGCGGCGTGATCGGTCCGTCGATCGACGAGTTCTACTTCCTCTCGCGTGCGGCGTTGATCAAGGACGAGACCCAGTTCGACAAGTTCGACCGCGCGTTCGGCGAGTACTTCAAGGGCGTGAAGACCACGCTCGACTTTGCGCGGGAGATCCCGGAGGAGTGGTTCAAGCAGGTGCTCGAGCGCGCGTTCACGCCCGAGGAGATCGCAAAGCTCGAGAAGCTCGGCTGGGACAAGCTGATGGAGGAGTTCCGCAAGCGGCTGGAGGAGCAGGACGGTGCGCACCACGGCGGCAACCGCTGGATCGGCTCGGGCGGCACGTCGCCGTTCGGCCATGGCGGCGCGCATCCGGAAGGCATACGCGTCGGCGGCCCAAGCAAGGGCGGCAAGTCGGCCGTCAAGGTCTGGGAAATGCGCGGTTACCGCGACTACGACGACAGCGTCGAGATCGGCACGCGCAACATCAAGGTGGCGCTGCGGCGGTTGCGCCGCTTCGCGCGCGAAGGCGCCGATCTCGAACTCGACATGCACGACACGATCGAGTCGACCGCGAAAAATGCCGGCTGGCTCGACCTGAAGCTGGTCCCGGAGCGGCACAACACGGTGAAGGTGCTGATGCTGCTCGACGTCGGCGGCACGATGGACGAGCACATCAAGCGCACCGAGGAGCTGTTTTCCGCCGCCAAGAGCGAGTTCAAGCACCTCGAGTTCTACTACTTCCACAACTGCGTCTACGAGCACGTGTGGCGCAACAACCGGCGCCGCTACACCGAGCGCTTCGCCACCTGGGATGTGCTGCGCAAGTACCCGCACGACTGGAAGCTCGTCTTCGTCGGCGACGCGACGATGAGCCCGTACGAGGTCCTGCAGCCCGGCGGCTCGGTCGAGTACAACAACGAGGAGGCGGGTGCCGTCTGGCTGCAGCGGTTCTTTTCGACGTTCCCGAAGTCGGTGTGGCTCAACCCGGAGCCCGAGGGACTTTGGCAGTACCGTCAGTCGATTTCGATCATCCGGCAACTCGCCGGCGGCAAGATGTTCCCGATGACGCTGGACGGACTGACCCGGGCGATGCGGCAGTTGTCGAAATAGCCTGCGACCGCGGCGGCGTGACCTAAGGCGCGCCGCTGTCACCCGCCTCCAAACGCAAGCGCAAGCCGGTACGTGACGAAGGAAGCAGCGTAAGCCAGCGCGAATAGGTATCCGGCCATCGCGAGCGGCAACGTCCAGCCGCCGGTCTCGCGCTTGACGGTCGCGAGCGTGCTCAGACACTGCGGGGCGAAGACGTACCACACCAGCAACGCAAGGGCCGTGGCCATGCTCCAGCTGTGCGCAATCAATGGCGTAAGCGCGCGCGCGGTGTCGTCACCGGTTGCCGCGAGCGCATAAACCGTTCCGAGCGAGCTCACCGCGACTTCGCGTGCCGCGAGCCCCGGTACGAGCGCGATGCTGATCTGCCAGTTGAAGCCGATCGGCTCAAAGATGACGGCCAGCGCCCGGCCGAGCGTCCCGGCGATGCTGTATTCAATCGCCGGTCCTGTGGCGCCGGCCGGTGGCGCCGGAAAACTCGCGAGGAACCACAGCAAGACCGTCAGCGCGAGGATGATGCCGCCGACTCTTCGCATGAATATCTCGACACGCTGCCACAAGCCGATGGCGATATTGCGCACGGCCGGCCAGTGATAGCTCGGTAGCTCCATCATCAAGGGTCTGACCTGGCGCCCGGATTTCGTGAAATGCTTGAGCAGCCAGGCAACCGCAAGCGCGCCTGCGACTCCGGCCAGGTACAAGCCGAACAGCACGAGTCCCTGCAACTCGAAAAAGCCCCACACCTCGCGCTGCGGAATAAAGGCGCCGATCAGAAGTGCGTAAACGGGAAGGCGTGCCGAACACGTCATCAGCGGGGCAATCATGATCGTGACCAGCCGGTCGCGCGGATTGGCGATCGTGCGCGCGGCCATGATGCCGGGAATCGCGCAAGCGAAGCTCGACAGCAGCGGAATGAATGATCGTCCCGACAGGCCAACCGCGCCCATCAGGCGATCGAGCAGGAACGCAGCACGCGGCAGATAGCCTGAATCCTCGAGTACGAGGATGAAGAAAAAGAGGATCACGATCTGCGGCAGAAACACCACGACGCCGCCGACACCAGCAATGAGTCCGTCCACCAGAAGGCTCCGCAGCCAGCCTTCGGGCAACGCCGCGGTGACGACCTCGCCGAGCCACGCAGTCGCGGCCTCGATCCAGCCCATCGGCGCCTCGGCCCACGCGAAGACAGCCTGGAACATCAGGAACAGCACGACGGTCAGCAGCAAGGGACCGACGACGGGATGGAGCACGATCCGATCGATGCGATCGCTGGCGGTGTGCGGGATCAGATTCATCCAGGCCCAGCCGCTCGAGGATTCCGCGCACGGCGACGTGATCACCGTCGGCGGCGCGCGCCCGTCGTGTTCGACTGCCGAAACCAATGCAGCGGCGGGCCGCCATCGATCGGGAGTGTCGAGCAGCGCGCGCAGCAACTCGTCGCCACCCGCCTGGACGCCGACCGTTCGCACGACCGGTACACCCAACTCGCGCGCAAGCACATCGGTATCGACGCGCAGGCCGCGTTGCTCGGCGAGGTCGGCCATGTTCAGAGCCACGACGCACGGCAGTCCGAGTCGCTTGACCGCGAGCACGAGTCGAAGATTGCGACGGAGGTTGGTCGCGTCGACAACGCACACGACGAGATCGGGTCGTTTCTCGCCCGCCGCTCGCCCGTACAACACGTCGTGCGTGATGCGTTCGTCCGGTGACCTCGGGTGCAGGCTGTAAGTACCGGGCAGAGTCGAGAACTCGCAGCAGTCGACCCGCGGCTGTCGTCAGTCGGCCTTCTTTGCGCTCGACGGTAACGCCGGCGTAGTTGGCGACCTTCTGCCGACTTCCGGTCAGCAGGTTGAAGAGAGCCGTCTTGCCGCAGTTTGGATTGCCCACCAGCGCGAGTAGCGGGCCGCGCCGGTGCAAGTGGATGACTGCCTCATTCACGGCGCGTCTTCGACAAGCACGCACGCAGCCTCGGCGCGCCTGATCGCAAACGTCGACGCTCCTACGCGCACGACCAGCGGGTCGCCGCCGGGCACGCCGCGCACCATCAGGGTCACCTGCTCGCCCGTGATGAAGCCGAGTTCTTGCAGCCAGGTGGCCCACTCCGGAGCGTGCGCGGGACCCTGAACGCTCGCGACGAGAAACCTTCTGCCGAGCGGAGTGAGGTCGAGCGAGAGCATCTGCATTGAAATTCGTACCCCTCACGGGCAGCCGTATAGAGTGGAGATGAGAATGATTCTTGTTTACAGTAGTGCTGTCAAGTCAACTAGACGAACGTATGTCAAGGATTCTCAAGATAATTGTCTTGCTAATGAGAATGCTTCTCGTTTACAGTTAATCCAGCTCGTTCGCCACCCAGCCCATTGCCAGGCAGCGCGAAGTCGCATGACGACCGCCTTGCCTTGGAGAATCGATGGGCCCCTGGATGTTTCCGCTATCCCCCTTGGCTGCTGCCGTTTTGCAGCTGTCAACCCGAACTCGCGCCAGTCGAGTCAGCCGAGAACGCGCGCCGACCCCCACCCGGTCGACTCTTGTTTCCGTGGGCGCAGCAATGCTCACCGGCGCGACGTTCGCGCCCTGCTCCTCGTCGGCCCAGGTCGCTTGCCGAATCGCTGCCTGAGGTTGTGGTCAACGGTGAACGCAACGACGGCTACAACACCGGCGTCTCCAGCATCGGCGGAGGAATACCCACTCCGATTCGCGACATCCCGCAGTCGGTCACGGTCATCAACAGTGAACTGATGCAGGCACAAGGCGCAACGAGCCTTGCCGACGCCCTGCGCAATGTTCCAGGCATCACGATGGGCGCCGCCGAAGGCGGCAGCATCGGCAACAACTTCAATCTGCGCGGATTCTCCGCACGCACGGACCTGTATCTCGACGGCATGCGCGACCGCGGCCAGTACTACCGCGATGTCTTTTCGCTCGACTCGGTCGAAGTTCTTCAGGGTCCATCGTCGATGCTCTTTGGTCGCGGCTCGACCGGCGGGGTCATCAATCAGGTCAGCAAGCTGCCAACCTTGACGCCCTTCGGGACCGTCACGGTGATTGGCGGAACACAGCCTTCGGCACGCGCCACGGTCGACTTCAACCAGCCGATCGACGACACCTCGGCGTTTCGGATTGCGGCGATGGGGCAGAACGTGCACTCGACACGCGACGTCATGCACAACGAGGACTACGGAGCCGCGCCGTCGTTGCGCTTCGGCATCGGCAGCTCCGACCGAGATCACGCTGTCTGCGCTGCTGATGCACAACAACGACATGCCCGATTACGGCTTGCCGCCAGTCAACGCGCAACCGGCGCAAGTGAACCGAAAGAATTTCTACGGCGCGACCGACGACCGCACGATCCAGGACGTGGTCAACCTCAACGCGACGATCAGCCATCAGTTCACAACCGCCGTCACGCTTCGCAACCAGACGCAGTACTCGCGCTACACGATCGATGCTCGCGAGTCCGGGCCGAACAATGTCGGGACGCTGAACGCTCTGGGCGTGTATTCCGCATTTCCTGCAGCGAACCTCGGGAACACCACGCCGCTGCCGCTCGGGTCACTGTACGTCGGCCTCGGCAGCCACGATCGCAACATCACCGACACATCGCTCTACAACCAGACCGACGTGATCTCGGAATTCGCGACCGGGCCGGTCCGGCACCAGTTGATCGTCGGACTCGAGCTTGGGCGAGATACCAACGACACCGAAAATTTCTCGCGCAACATTCCAGGCAATCCGAACAACTATTTTCGCGCCGTGTCGCTGGAGAACCCGGCCTACCTGCCGGCGGGCAGCATTCCCCAGACGACCGGCAATGTCGTGAATGCGAGCGCGACCGACATTGCACCGTATATCAACGACACGATGTCGTTCGCCGAGTTCTGGAAGGTTGTCGCAGGCGTGCGATACGACCGCTACGACGCAAAGCTGACGAACTCAATCAACCTTCCGCGTTCTGCGAGTCAGGACATCGGCTTCACCAGCGTGCGAGCGGGTGTCATCTTCCAGCCAACCGCCGCGCAGTCTTACTACTTCTCTTACGGGACTTCCTTCAATCCATCGCTCGAGACTCTGGCCTTGACCAGCGGGCAGCAAAGCCTCGATCCGGAGACCAGCGCCCAGTACGAGCTCGGCGGCAAGTGGGACGTGATGGAAGGCAAGCTGTCGCTGACCGCGGCGATATTCCAGATCGAAAAGGACAACACCCGGTCGCAGATCTCTACCGGGGTCTACGAACTGACCGGAAATGTTCGTGTGCAAGGGTTCCAGGCCACCGCCGCGGGTCGCCTCACGCCGCTGTGGCAGGTTTTCGCCGGATACACCTATCTGGACGCCGAAATCGTCAAGGCATCCGCGCTTGATGGCACGCAAGGCAAGGTGCCAGCCAATACGCCCAAGGACAGCGCCTCCTTCTGGACCACCTATCGATTCGCGCGCGAATGGCAGGCCGGTACCGGCGTGGCGTACATGTCGGATCGCTTCGCCTCCAACAACAATGCCGTCCGGGTTCCCAGCTATCTGCGCTGGGATGCGATGGTCGCGTACGAACAGCCGAAGTATTCGATCCAACTCAACATCTTCAACCTCGCCAATCGACTCAATTACGACGCGCTGATTCCGTCTGATCGCGGTCGCTCGGTCCCCGGCACCGATCGCCAGGCGTTGCTCAGCGTGACCTACAAGTTCATCTGAGGCAAAGGACTACGCGCATGCTCGTCGGCGTTCCCAACGCATTGAGTGCCGCGCAGGTTGCGGCAATTCGGGCCCGGCTCGACGGCGCCGGAGACGCGTGGGTCGACGGGCGCGCGACCGCCGGGCATCAAGGTGCGCAGGTAAAGCGCAATCTGCAGATCGCGGAGGACGCGCCTATTGCTCGCGAGCTCGGCACCGTCATCCTCGCTGCGCTCGAGCGCAATCCGCTGTTCCTGAGCGCCGCGCTGCCGGGCCAGATCTATCCGCCGATGTTCAATCGCTACGAGGCCGCCGGCGGCATGCATTTCGGGGAGCACGTCGATGGCGCCGTGCGACTGTTGCCCGGCACGGCGTCAAGATCCGGACCGACATTTCCGCGACGCTGTTCCTTTCCGCCCGCGAGGAGTACGACGGCGGAGAGTTGCAGATCGAGGACACCTACGGCGCGCACAACGTCAAGCTGGGCGCAGGTGATCTGGTGCTTTATCCGTCGACCAGCCTGCATCGCGTGACACCGGTTACGCGCGGAACGCGCGTGGCCTCGGTCTTCTGGATCCAGAGCCTTGTCCGCGAAGACGCGCAACGGGCGTTGCTGTTCGACCTCGACATGGCAATCGTGCGATTGACGAAGGATGCACCGGGCCACGAATCGCTGGTCTCGCTCACCGGCTGCTATCACAACCTGCTCCGCATGTGGACGAGCACTTGAGCCAATGACGAATTCGAAGCGACCCCGTGTTCCGCGACCGCGGCGGGCGCTAGCGCACAACCTCGGTCACGAACGCCTGGACCTGGGCTTCGACACGGCCGGGTCCGAACTGCGCTGCCACCGCCGCGGCGGCGACCTCGGTGGCCTTGCCGAGCGCCGCCGGGTCGCGCGATTCGATTTCGTTGCGCAGCGGCGTGCCGTGGCAATAGGCAATCGCCACCGCCTGAGGAGAATCGGCACGACTTTGCGCGGTGACGGTGCTGATCGTCGCCGCGCTGTCGAAGCCGGCGGCCGCCAAGTCGGCGGCGATCACGCCGGTGTCGTGGTAGCCGTGCGGCACGCGACGGAGAAACGTCGGCGGGTCTGAAAAGAGAGGTTGCAGCGAACGTGTCACCACGTCGGCAAAGTGATTTTCCTCGATGCGATCCCAGGCACTGAAGACAAAGGCGCCGCCGGGACGCAACACCCGACGCGCCTCGCGAAATGCCGCTGCCCGGTCCGGAAAGAACATCACGCCAAACTGGCAAACCACGGCATCGAAGCTCTCGTCGGCAAACGGCAGCAGCATCGCGTCCGCCGTGCGCCATTTGACCGGCCGCACCGTACCGATGGCCTCGGCATGCCGCAGCATTGGCTCGTTGAGGTCCGTTGCCACGATCGAGGTGTCGATCGGCAGCGCTGCGGCCAGGCAGCGCGTCACGACGCCGGTGCCCGCCGCCACTTCGAGCACGGCGCGCGGCCGCCGCCGCCTGATCCGCTCGGCGATCTCGGCCGCATACGGCTCGAAGATCAGCGGCACCAGATACTGCTCGTAAAGCTGCGGGATCGAACCGGCGAAGGAGCGGTCGAGATCGGACGATTGCATCGGTTTGCTCGGCGCGTCGTGCGGCCGTTCCGTAGGTCGACCCGATAGTCTGCACCGCAGGCGGACGCAAGAGGCGTCCGGCATGTTGCGATTCTGCGCCGGCAGCACCGCCGGTCCGGACGCCTCAGCGGGACGGCTCAGCCGCTAGCCGGCGGCACGCGGACAGCGACGTTCAATAGAACGTACAGCGGGCCGAAACCGTGATCGTTGCCCCGACTTCGTCGGTCTGCGCATTGCGGCGGAGCCGGCCGCGCAGTAGCGGCGCCATGCAGTTTTCGGCCTCAAGCCCAATTTCCGACATCCAGCTTTTGAGCGCGGACGACTGCAGCCCGACATTGAGACGGGGACGGATGAAGCGGCCGTCCGGCGTCATCCGGCCCAGTTCGACGACCACCGAGGAGCCGACCAGCGAGATCTGCGTCGGCCCGGACGAACTCCGCAGGTGCAGCGGTGACAACGGCAGCTCCTGCGCCTTTGTCGTCAGCGCGGAGCGATCGATACGCAGGCCAACCGAGCCCAGCGCGCCTTCAGTCCAGGTCGCTGCATCGCCGTGGCCGCGGACGCTCGGCGCAGACGCGAGAAGCACGATGCATACGCTTCCGAACAGGATTCGGGACGACCTCATGACCGCCCATCAGGTGCTCGCCATGTCCGGCGCGAAGCAACAGGAATGCCCACGCGCCGCAGTAACGTCCCGCGCGAGAGCGTCGCGGACGAACGGCGTGATAAGAGAGGCGATCAGCCCGGCGCGATGCCCTTCACCGCCCAGGCCAGCGCGGCAAAGGATCTCGGCCCGTCGGTCTCGCCGTCGACATACGCGCGCCGAAGTGCGTCGCGCAGTCGGGTTCGATCAGCCTCGCCGAGCGACGCGACATACTCGGCCTGCGGCCCGTCCCGGCCCAGGCACGGCGCCCAGTAATCCGCGAACGAGGCGTATTCCATGCGGATGCCGATCGTGGTCTCGACAACATCGAGCAAGCCCGCAGCCCGCCAAGCCGCCGCCAGTTCGCCCGGCCGCGTCAACGGGCGCGTGTAGTTGCGCGCGCGGCGCTCATCGGCCCGTTCGTCGAGCGCGGCCGCCGTGTCGTAGAAAACCCGGTTCGCGACAAAACCGCCCCTGGCATCCCAGACCGCAGCGCCGACGACTGCACCGGGTCGCGCAACACGCCGCATTTCGGCGATCGCCTGCTCCGCGCGCGGGACGAAGTGCAGCACCAGCAGCGCCAGGACTCGATCAAAGCTCCGGTCCGGCAGCGCGAGCGCGCACGCGTCGCCGACGTCGAACGTGACGCGTCGATCGGTCACCTGCCGGCGCGCGTGGTCGACGTATGCGGGTGAGAAATCGATCCCGTGGATCCGTGCCGAGGCGTGCCTCTGCGCGATCGCGAAACTCAGGCAGCCGGTGCCGCAGCCGACGTCGAGGACCGCTTCGCCGTCGGTCGTGCCGACGAAGTCGATGAAGGGTCCCGCCAGCCGCCGGCTCCAACGACCCATCAGCAGTTCATAGCCGTCGCCGTCGGCGGCCGCGAACGTCGACGATGCCGCTGCAACCGAGGAATTCATCTCAGCCCCTGCTGGTTATCGAACGCCGCGCCGCGGATGCCTCCGGCGCCGCCGCTTCACTTGTACGCGGGTGCAGAAGCGTCGCTGCAGTCGAAGTTACCGCGGATCACGTCGTTGTAGTAACGGCCCTTGGACGAGGCCCGTTTCCAGCCGCTGACGGTCGTGGGCGGTACGTGGCAGAAGTGATACCAGATGCCCTTCAGGCTGACCAGCACGTAGTTCTCGCGCTCGTCATAGCAGAGCCGCTTGACGTTTTCGCTGCGGGCGACGTTCTCGCAGCGAAATGGAGCCAGGTCAACTTCGCCACGCGCCTTCACATAGACGCGCTCGGCGTGAGCGGCGCCAAACGCCGTGAGAAGCACGGCGGCGCACAGGATCTGCATCGGTTGAGTCATCGTCGTCTTGGAGACAGCTGAGCTGTCCCGATGGTAGGCGACGGCCGGCGCCGCAAGCCAGTCATCGATTCGGATTCCCCAGGTTCCGCGTTCGTTGGGGCACGCGGCCGCCGGGCCGCAACAGCGCCATTCCGGCGTGCGATTTCAATTGTTAAACGGCGGTGCCGCCTTCAGCACTTCGTCGAGTGTTGTGATGCCCTTGGCGATCTTCTCTGCACCCGAAACGCGCAGCGAACGCAGGCCGTCACGTGCGGCCTGGCCGCGCAGCTGCACGAGGTCGGCACCTTCCGCGATCAGCTTGCGCATCGCATCGGTCATCAGCAGCATCTCGATGAGCCCGGTGCGGCCCATGTAGCCGGTGCGCCGGCACTCGAGGCAGCCGACCGGCCGGAAGATCTTCTCCGGCACATTGGAACGCCACGGCGCGACCAGTTCCTTCCACAGCGCCGGATCGACCGGCTCGCCCTGCGACTTGCAGTGCGGGCACAGCGTGCGCACGAGCCGCTGCGCGACGATGCCGATCAACGTGGCGTTGACGAGGTAGTTCGGAATCCCGAGTTCGAGCAGGCGTGCGATCGACGCGGCGGCATCGTTGGTATGCAGCGTCGAGAAGACGAGGTGGCCGGTCAACGCCGCCTGCACCGCCATGTCGGCAGTTTCCTTGTCGCGGATTTCGCCGACCATGATGATGTCCGGGTCCTGCCGCATCAGCGCGCGCAGGCCATCGGAAAAACCCAGGTCGATGCCGTGCTGGACCTGCATCTGGTTCAGCGCCGGATCCACCATTTCGATCGGATCCTCGACCGTGCTGACGTTGACCTCGTCGGTCGCGAGCTGCTTCAGCGTCGAATACAGCGTCGTCGTCTTGCCCGAGCCCGTGGGACCGGTCACCAGCACGATGCCGGACGGCCGGTGGATCAGTTCTTCCCAGGTGTGCGTCTCCTCCGGCGTGAATCCGAGTTCGGCGTAGCTGCGCACGACGACCTCGGGATCGAAGATCCGCATGACGAGCTTTTCGCCGAATGCCGTCGGCAACGTCGAAAGGCGAATCTCGACCTCGCGGCCGGCATTGGCGCCGGTCGCGACCTTGGTCTTGATACGGCCGTCCTGCGGCCGACGCTTCTCGACGACGTCCATGCGCCCGAGCAGTTTGATGCGGCTCGTCATCGCGGCCATCACGCCGGCCGGCACCTGGTACACCTGGTGCAGCACACCGTCGATGCGGAAGCGCGCCACGCCGAACTCGCGGCGCGGCTCCAGATGGATATCGCTGGCGCGCTGATCGAACGCGTACTGCAGCAGCCAGTCGACGATATGTATGACGTGCGCGTCGTCGGCCTGGACCTTGCCGCCGAGCTCGACCAGTTGCTCGAAGCTCGACACCAGCGGAGCCGCGCCTGACTTGGCCGCGCCCTTGACCTGCTGCGCAAGCTTGTAGAACTCGGTCGTGTAACGCGCGATGTCGTGCGGGTTCGACACCACCTTCCGGACCGACTTCTTCGTGATCTGCTCGATCTCGCGTTCCCAGCCGGTCTGGAACGGCTCGCAGGTGGTGATCGTCACCTCGTCGCCGCTGACCGCAACCGGCAGGATCGAGTAGGTCGTTGCGTACGACGACGACATCACCTCGGCCACGCGCGTGAAGTCGACGCGCAGCGGATCGATGTGGTAGTAAGGCATGCTGGCCTTGCCCGCCAGCCAATGCGTCAACAGCTCGAGATCGAGGAGCTTTCGCTCCGCGTTCGGCGTGCGGTAGTTCATCTCCGCCAGGTTGGCCAGCGGATGGCCGGGGCGGTCGCGGCCGCCGGACGTCTTGAAGCGCTCGGCGTCGCTGATCGCGAGCAGCCCGTCGGCCACCAACTGCTTCAGCACGTAGCCACCGGTGACGCGACCATTCGGCAGCGCGGATGGCGCGTGCTTCTCACGCGCTGTCGATCCGGCCACGACCTTCAGTGCGGCGCCATCCTTCGTGTTCACGCGTGCGACCTCATGCCGCTGGCTGCGACGCCTTGTAGCGCTCGGCAAGCTTCGAGGCGCGATCCGGCGTGCTCTCGAAGTCGGCGACGACGGCGTCGACTGCACGCTTGGTCAGCGGCACGCTCTCCAGCGGCTCGATGTACTTGCGCGCCAGGTAGGACTTCAGCATGTCGGACGACAGCACATGCGCCTTCTGGTCGTGCTCGCCGGCGAACAGGAACAGCGTCCGCAGCGGGCTCATCCAGCGCAGCTTCACGCGCACGAACTCGATACCGTTCCACAACTTGAACCAGTTGCCGCGCTGCCAGCGGCCGATCTCTTCCTGCACGCGCGCGTCCTCGACCGGATCGAGCCGCGCAATGTC
The DNA here is from genome assembly GCA_963707445.1 of uncultured beta proteobacterium. Lineage (GTDB taxonomy): Bacteria > Pseudomonadota > Gammaproteobacteria > Burkholderiales > Burkholderiaceae_F > JALORV01. Next base: position 75,413 of record CAVPPW010000007.1, read on the forward strand.
GGTCAGCGGATCCGGCATCTGGATGTCGGCGTGATGCTCCTGCGCCGCACGCATGATCAGACCGGTTGAAACGCGGATCCCACCCGGCACCGTCGTCACCGGGAACACGCCAGAAAGCTGCATGCCGTCGATCTTCGCCCGCAGCTCGGACGTCAGCAGGCTTGACTTGATGTAGGTGGCCTGGTCGACCGGCTTGACGGCCATCGCATGCGATTCCATCAGCTGGCTGAAGAACTGATCGCGCTCGCGTTCCGACTGGTTGACCAGTCCAAGGCCGTCGCGCAACACGCGCACCATCCCCGGAATCATCTTGACCAGCTTGTTGCGGTCCTCGGTGCTCGCCTTCGGCTGCACCGACCATACCAGTTCGTGGATGACGTCGCGGAACGACTTGGCGAACCCCGGCTGGGCCTCGCTTCGCACAGTGGCCGCGACCAGGACCTTGACCCAGACTCCGAGCAAGAACTCCTTGATGTAGGGCTCCAGATCGACCCGTTCGAATGCGCGCCGCACCTGGATCGTCGTGTTGATCGTCAGGATCTCGTGCTTCTCGGCGGCCTCGAGCGCTTTTTTCGCGCGCGCCACCGGATCGCTGTCCTCCGGCGCGATGTCGGAGACGAAGCGGTCGAACTCCGCATAGACCTTCTCGAACACCGAAAGATCGGTCTCGAACTTCTTCAGGATCTCGGAGATGACGCGCTCGACTTCCCTCAGGTACTTCTGGTTGTCGTCGCCGTAAGGCTCCCAACCGGCCGAGGTGCCGGCGATGCGGTCGATCAGTTTGCGCGCCGGATGCGCGCTCGACGCGAAAAACGCCGCGTCCATCAGCGCGGCCTTCAGCACCGGGAACTGTAGCCGCGACAGCCGCGCCTTGATCTCGGCCGGCACCTGCTTGTCCTGCATCACGTGGTCGAACAGCATGCCGACCAGTTCGATCGTCAGCTTGTCGACCGTGCGCGTCGACTTCGCGATCAGCTCGCCGCGGATCGCGCTGATCGGTTGCGCCGGCGGCATCATCGCGAAGTCGCCGGTCTCGGCGAAATCCTCGACGCCGTCACGCTGCATTTCCCCGATCGACTGCAGCAGCTCCTGCGGTGCCGGTCCGAGTGACGGCAGCGGCGGCAGGCGCGAGCCGCGGGCGTTCGACTGCAGCCGTGTCAGCAGGCCACCGAGCAGCTGCGTTGGCTCGTCCGGCGCGACCGGTGCACGTGACGGACCGCCTTCGGCCGCAGCGACCGCGCCGCCCGGGCCCGGCCGCGTAGCGCCCGAACCGGCTGCGCCCCACTCGCCGGACGTGCCGCCGCCGGCGACGCCCGGAGGCTGCCAGCCGGCGGCTGCGGTCTTCGGCACGGCGAGGTTGCGGCGGATCGCGCGCACATCGACGCCGTGCTTGGAAAAATGCTCGAGCAGCTGCCGCACGATCTGACCAAGCTCCTCGCCGAGCGGTTTCTCATAGCGCGCCAGCAGGAAATCCCAGGCTTCCTTGTGCAACTCGGAGTCCTCGGCAGCGCGCAGCAGTGCCCGCACGTAGACCATCGGGCCCAGAGGATTCTCGGAATTGCGCACCGCGCTGCGGCCGAGCACGAAGGCGACGACAAGGTTCAGGTCGCGCAGCGCGAGGTCGGCGTGGCCCGCGACTTTGCTCGCGTGGCGTTCGACCACCGTGTTGCTCTCGACCGAGATCGAATCGACCAGCGACAGCGTCTCGGCATCGAGCGATCCCGGTGGCGGTGGCACGCGCCCAACGGTGATCTCGCGGAAAGCGTGGTCCTGCGACTGCTTCAGGTGCTCGACGAACGAATGCTGAAATTCATCGGATTTCGTGCTCAGCAGCCGCTGCAGCAGCGGCGAACTGACATCGAAGTCCCAAGTACCGGTCAGCTCATCGAGGATCTTCCGGGTGATCTCTGGAAAAGAGCTGGCGATCAGCTCGTTGGAGATCGCCATGGCCGATTTGATCAGCACCGACGCCTGCGCGGCGGTGACATACGGCAGCTCGCCAGTAGCAGGGCGCGGCGCGTCAGTGTTGGACTGGAACTCCATCGATGATCGTACTTCTGCCTGGCCGCACAGCCCGAAGTCAGGCCTTCGACTCTATCGGGGCGCGGGCGGCTGTCAAGTTACATATGGGTGCGAGCAACCGGCTAATTATGCGTGTTACTTCAAATGCGTAGGCGTTCAGGCATTTCGTTGGCCCGTTTCAGCTCAGTGAACCAATGTGTGACCGGCATATGCCAGGCTTTTTCGAGCCGGGCTGCACGCCGCGCCAGCGCCGCCGTCGACTCGTCGAAGCGCGGGCCGGAAAAGGCATAGACGATGCGGTTGCCCTCATCCACGGTCGGACCCGTGAGCACCCGATCGTCGAACGCCGCGGCGATCGCAAGAAAGCTCGGATCGAAGCGCCCGCCGAAGAGATTGAAACAGGCAACGCCAGGACGGCGCAAAGCACGCCGGCAGAGCCGGTAGAACGCGATATCGTCGTGGACCGGTCCGCGCGCGGCCGCGTCATAGAGGTCGACCTGCAGCCAGTCGGCCTGCTCGCCGCGGCGCAGCGTGCCGAGATAGTCGCGCGCGTCCGCCTCGGCGACGACAAGCCGGTCGTCGTCGGCCGGCAGCGCGAACGAGCGGCGCGCGACTTCGATCACCTCGGCACTGAGCTCGACCGCGGTGATGCACGCGTCGGGCAGGTGGCGGTAGCAGAACTTCGTCAGCGCTGCAGCGCCGAGACCGAGTTGCAGGATGCGCGCGGGACGGGGCAGGAACAGCGCCAGCGCCATCATCTGCCGCTGATACTCGAGTTCGAGCTGCCAGGGCCGGGCGATGCGCATGCCGCCCTGGATCCACTCGGTACCGAAATGCAGGTAGCGGACGCCGTCCTCTTCCGACAGCGTCACTCGTTGACGCGCGCGCCGCGGGGAAGCGGGCACGTCAGGCCGGCTGCGCCGCGGGCGCCCCCAGGTCACGCATCAGGTCGCCGACCACGCGTTCGAACAGCGGCGCACTCTCGGCGCTGCGGATCCGGCCCGCGCGCACATAGCCGCGCAACACCAGTGGTGAAAGCGAGTTCGCCTTGCCGGTCTCGGCTGACGTGAAGAGGTAGAAGTTGCGTCGCGGGCTGATCCAGCGCAGCCGGACGCGTTCGACCTGCTGGCCGGTATACAGGTCGAACCACGAACCGCGCTCCCAGCCTTCGATCAGGTCGTCGATCCCGTCGTCGGAGAGCTGCTCTATCGGAATCATCTCCTCGGGCGCGACCGTCGGCGGCGAATCGAGCATGTTGACCTCGGCGTGATTCGCGGCGGCCGCACTGCGCACTACCGAGGCCGGGATCGTCATCTGGAAGTCCTCGCCGTCGACCGGCGGTGGCGGTTCGACGATCCTGACTTCTTCGATCCGCCTGCGGATCATGCTGGCATCGACCGGAGGCGCCTGGCCGTAGGCGGTCTCGAGTGCCTTGACCGCCTGCGCATGCGACGCCATCAGTCGCGTGAAGAACTCCTGAGTCTGCGTCGGTGCGTGCTCGATCAGCTGCAGCCCTTCGCGCAGCGTGTTCAGCACCGCCGGAATCGTCTTCACCAGCCGCTTGCGGTCGTCCGGATTGATCTTCGGCTGCACGCTCCAGACCAGATCGGACACCATGTCACGGAACTTCTTCGCGAAATCCGGCTGCGTGCGCTCGCGCAGTGTTGCGGCCACCAGCACCTTGACCCAGGTGTCGAGCAGGAACTCGCGCAGGTACGACTCGAGCTGGACGCCGTCGAAAGCGCGCCGGATGGCGATCGCGGCATTGATCGACATGATCTCGCGCGTCTCTGCTTCCTCGAGCGCCCGCTTCGCGCGCGTGATCGGGTCGTCGTCGCGGACACGTTCCTCGTTCAGGTACTTCTCGAACTCCTCGAGCGCCTTCTCGAAGATCGACGGCCCTTCGTTGATCGCGACCACGACGGTGTCGACCGCCTTGTTGACCTCGATGAGGTAGCGCTGGTTCTCCTCGCCCTCGGAGATCCAGCCGATCGCCGTCGACGCGATCCGGTCCATCAGCCTGCGCGCAGGCTGCAGCGGCGAGACGAACAGCTCCGAGTCCGACAGCGCCACCTTCATGATCGGAAACTGCAGGCGGGATAGCGCGGTCTTGATCTCGGCCGGCAGGTGCTTGTCCTGGTGGATGCGATCGAACAGCATCCCGACCAGCTCGATGACCAGCTTGTCGATCTGCTTGGTCGCGCGCTCCGCGACGTGAGCACGCAGTTGCGCCTCGTCGCGTTCGCTGATCGCGGCCGCAGCCGACGGAGCGCCGCTGCGGGCGGCGACCGCGGCAAGTGCGTTCAGGCGCTGGACTTCGTTGATCGACGCGAGCAGGCCCGGGTCGATCGCGGCGAACTGCACCGGCGTGCCCGGCGCCACCGGCATCGCCGCGGCCGCGGGAAACGCGCCGGTATTGCCGAACCCTCCGCCCGGCGCGATCGGCGGCGCCGGCATCGCGAACTCGGCGCGATCAAACAACGGCTGCGTCGGGCTCCCGGTGGCCGGAACGACCGGCGCACCGTGCATTGGCGCGGGCATCGACGGCACCTGCATCCGCTGGTACAGCGCATTCAGCAGCTGCTCGGCGGTCGCGCCGGTAATCGCACCGGCGACATGGCCGGTCTGCGACGGACGTCCGGCGGCAACGAACGTGTTGCGGAATCCGGCCATCGACGTGTTCTTGAACGCGCTCGCGGGGTTGGTGACTTCTTCGACGCCCTGCTGCTGCAGGCTGCGATTGAGCTCCTTGTAAAGCTCGGTCAGCGGCTGCCCGAGGGCGCCATCGAAGGCCTTGACGACAACCAGCCTCTGGTCGCCTTTGAAGTCGAGCTTCTCGACCGCCTCGCCGAGCGCCTTGCAGAAGCGGATCGGGTGAAATGGATTCTCGCGATCGGTCAGCCCGGGGACGCCGAGTGCCGACGCGAGCCGCTGTGTCAGCGGCCGGAAATGTTCGTCGGCGGCATTGCGGATGCGCGACGCAAACTTGTCGAGCAGCATGTTCTCTTCCATCTGGTCGTAGTCGACCAGAGAGAGCGCTGCTGCGGCGGGGGCGCCGCCTTTCTCCTTCGCCCGTCGCTCGTCGCGATCGGACCGGAAAAGGTCGTCGACTGCGCTGTCGATCTCGCGCTCGACAGCGGAAAAAAAAGTGCTCGAGAACTCGCGCTGGTCGACCAGCAGCCGGCGCACCGATTTTTTCAGCGTGCCGGAAACCTCTGCGTCGGAGTCGATGGCCTGAATCGCATCGCGGGCCGCAGTCGGCAGCAGCGGATCGAGCGTGCTGCGCACGGTCGCGCGTAGCGAGATCAGCGCTTTCTGCGCCGTGGATCGGCTCGGCCGTGCGGTTCCTGCTGTGCTCGTGGTGCTCATTCCGACTCGTCTGCCTCGCGCCCGGCCGCAAGGGTAGCCGATCCCCTGGTCCCCGGTCAGCTACGCCGCGCCTTGGCCGGCTGGGCGAGTCGACGGTCACGCGCTGCTGGGGCGCGCCACCAGGCGGCCCAGAGGTCAAGCTTCTGCTCCAGGCTAAGCCCGGCATGTGCGGGACTGGTGGACGGTAACACCCGGGTCGCGAAGCCCGCTTGCTCGAAAAGCGGCCAAAATCGCCCCGCTGCCGAGCCATTGAAGGCCACCGCGGCAAGCCGCGGCGCCTGCCGCCGCAGGCGCCTAAAGGCGTTCGCCTCGGGATTGCGAATCGCACTGTCGGCGCTGCCGGCGCGTTCACAGGCGCCATAGACATCCCAGAGGCCGACGCGCTGGGCCAGCAGGCGCCGCGCGCGTTCGGCATAAGGCAGCTCGGTCAGCGGCTCGCCGATCAGCCGACCCATGATCGCCCAGAACTGGTTGCGCGGGTGCGCGTAGTACTGGCCCGCCGCCAGCGATGCGGCCGACGGAAAGCTGCCGAGCACGAGGCGCTCGACACCCGCGTCGATGATCGGCGGAAATCCGCGCAGCCGCAGCGGCCGGCCGACGCGTAAGGCAGGCGGCCGCGCTCTAGCGGCCGCCATGCAGCAGCAGGCGATTCACCCGCTGCACGAAAGCCGCAGGATCGTTCAGCGATCCGCCCTCGGCCAGCATCGCCTCGTCGAACAGCAACTGCGCCCAATCGGCAAGGTCGCGCTCATCGGATTTCAGCCGAGTCACGAGCGGATGGTGCGGATTCAGCTCGAGGATCGGAGCCGACTCCGGAGTCTTCTGCCCGGCTGCCTTCAGCAGCCGCTGCAGGTGCCCACTCATCTCGTGTTCGTCGCTGACGATGCAGGCCGCGGACTCGGTCAGCCGCGCGGAGACGCGCACGTCCTTCACGCGCTCGCCCAGCGCACCCTTGACACGCTCCACCAGGTCCTTGAACTCCTCGCTCGACTGCTGCTGGGCCGCCTTTTCCTGCTCATCGGCCAAGGCGGCAAGGTCCAGTCCACCCTTGGCGACCGAGGCGAGCGGCTTGCCGTCGAATTCATGCAGGAAGCTCAGCATCCACTCGTCGACGCGGTCTGCAAGCAGCAACACCTCGATGCCCTTCTTGCGGAATATTTCCAGCTGCGGACTTGAGCGCGCTGCGTCGAGCGTGTCGGCGGTCACGTAGTAGATCTTGTCCTGGCCTTCCTTCATGCGACCGACATAATCCTTCAGCGAGACGGTCGCCGTTTCGCCGCCCGGCGCGGTCGACGCGAAGCGCAGCAGCGCCGCAATGCGCTCGCGATTGGCCGGATCGTCGCCGACGCCCTCCTTCAGCACCTGGCCGAACTCGGTCCAGAAGGTTGCGTACTTGTCCTTCTGGTTCTCGGCCAGGTCTTCGAGCAGCGACAGCACGCGCTTTGTCGAACCGTCCCGGATCGCCTTGACATCGCGGCTCTCCTGCAGGATCTCGCGCGAGACGTTCAGCGGCAGATCGTTGCTGTCGATCACCCCGCGCACGAAGCGCAGATACGGCGGCATCAGCTGCTCGGCGTCGTCCATGATGAAGACGCGCCGCACGTAGAGCTTGATGCCGTGGCGGTGATTGCGGTCCCACAGGTCAAACGGTGCACGCGCCGGAACATAGAGCAGCTGCGTGTATTCGGTGCGCCCCTCGACGCGGCTGTGGGTCCAGGCCAGCGGCTCGCCGAAGTCGTGCGAGACATGGCGGTAGAACTCCTGGTACTGCGCGTCGCTGATTTCGCTCTTCGGGCGCGCCCAGAGCGCATTCGCCTGATTGACGGTCTCGAGCTCGTCGCTCGCGACCATTGCGCCCGGTCTTTGTCCCACGATTCCTTGCGCATGCGGATCGGCGCGGAAATGTGGTCCGAATACTTCGCGATGATCGACTTCAGCCGGCTGCCGTCGAGCAGTTCGTCCTCGCCCTCGCGCAGGTGCAGCGTCACGTCGGTGCCGCTGGTAGCGCGCGTGGCGGCCTCCACCGAGAATTCGCCGCCGCCGTCGCTCATCCAGCGCACCGCGTCCTCCGCTGGCGTGCCGGCGCGGCGGGTGACCACGGTGACCTGGTCGGCCACGATGAAGCTCGAATAAAAGCCGACGCCGAACTGCCCGATCAGCTGCGCATCCTTCTGCTGGTCGCCGCTCAGCTGCGCGAAGAACTCGCGCGTTCCGGACTTGGCGATCGTCCCGAGGTGCTCGATCGCCTCCTGCCGGCTCATCCCGACGCCGTTGTCCGAGACGGTGATCGTGCGCTGCGCCTTGTCGTAGCTCACCTCGATCGCCAGCTCGCCATGGCCTTCCATCAGCGCCGGCTGCGCGATCGCTTCGAACCGCAGCTTGTCCAGCGCATCGGATGCATTGCTGATCAGCTCGCGCAGGAAGATTTCCTTGTTGCCGTAGAGCGAGTGGACCATCAAATGCAGCAGCTGCTTGACTTCGGCCTGGAATCCCAGGGTCTGCTTCAGCGCGGCATCGCCAGCACCCATCGTTGCTCCTCGTTCCAGTCTGGTTTGCGTCAACCGCGGCTCGTGCCGCGGAGCGTGATTCTGCCGACGATTTGGGCGAGGCGCCGCGATTTCAAGGGCGCCAGCGGCGCATGCCGCCGATGCAGTATCGTCGTCTGAGATCCGCCGATGCCCCGGTGCTGCGGGCCGGCCGGCGACGATACGGAGGGCGACAGTGAAGTCGTACGAATACTGCACCCTGGATGTCTTTACCGACCGCCGGTTCGGCGGCAATCCACTGGCCGTCGTGCTCGATGCCGGCGGCATTGACGACGCGACGATGCAGCAGGTCGCGCGCGAGTTCAACTACAGCGAGACGACCTTTGTGCTGCCGCCGTCCGACGCTTCACACACCGCTCGCGTGCGCATCTTCACGCCGGGCGGCGAGCTGCCGTTTGCCGGGCATCCGACCGTCGGCACCGCCCACGCCCTGGCGACGCTGGGGCGTATTCCTGCGCAGGTACGCGACATCGTGTTCGAGGAAGGCGTCGGGCCGGTGCCCGTGCGGGTCGATCGCGACGCCGACGGCTCGATCCGACGCTGCGTGCTGACGACCGCGCAGGCCCCGGCACTCGTCGAGAGTCTCGGCGATCGTCGCGCCATTGCGGAAATGCTCAATCTGGGCGAATCCGCCGTCGTCGCCGATGCCGAAGTCTGGTCGTGTGGCGTGCCGTTCCTGGTGGTGCCGCTCGCCGACACCGGTGCGCTTGCCTCGGCCCGGCTCGACATCGGGCGCTGCCATGCATTGCTCGACGACCGCAAGACGCAGAAGGTGTATCCGGTCGCACGCAGTGGCGACGCCCAGTGGCGCGTGCGCATGTTCGCACCCGGGCTCGGCGTGCCGGAAGACCCTGCGACCGGGTCGGCCGCTGCTGCGCTCGCCGGCTGGCTGGCGCGTCGCGTGCCCGGCGACGGAGACCGCAGCTGGCAGATTCTGCAGGGCCAGGAGATTGATCGGCCAAGCACGATCGAGCTGCAATACAAGCAGACCGGCACCGTGGCGCGCCGCGTCCGCGTCGGGGGTGCGGCAGTGATGTTTGCGCGAGGCACGCTCGCGCTGTAGCGCTACAGCAGCGCTCGGCCGATCGTCGCGACCGCAATCGTCAAGGCACCCAGCCCGAGGTTGACCGCGACGCGCTGGCGGATCGCGTCGAGTTGCCCCGCGGCGGTCGGCCAGTCGCTGGCGGCCACCGCTTGCAGCAGACGCGGATACGGGCCAAATCGGATCCACAGAAAGATCGCCATCATCACGACGCCGATCGCGAGCATCAGGTGCACCGAGATGTGGGCATTGCGAAAGCCGCCGGCGCCGATGATGAGGCCGATACCGCTCGCCAGGATCGCGACGATCGCGATCGAGACCCAGAAAAAGAACCGGCCCAACGCGGTGGCGAGCAGCGGCAGCCGCTGCGGCGGCGCCAGCTGCGCAACTGCGGCCGGACGCACCGCGAAGTGCAGCACGAACATGCCGCCGACCCACACGACGACTCCAGCCAGGTGCACGAACAGCAGCAGCGTGTAAAGCAGCCTCACGCCGCGGTCTCCGGCAGCCGCTGCAGTGAAAACGGCGGGCGCAGCTTGGAATCGACGAGCTTGCCCTTGCGGGCACGGTGACCGAGGTGAGCCTCGAGCAGCGCTCCGACCAGCCTGACCTCGACCGGCTTGCCGGCCGACCCGCGCGTGGCGCGCAGCAGCGCTCCATTGTCGATCGGCACCGCCGCGAGCAGCGTCTCGCCTTCGTCGAGATCCATCAGCGTGACCCCGCGGCCGCCGCCGGACAGTGCCTTGATCTCGGCCGCGTCGAACACCAGAACGCGTCCCTTGGCAGAGAGGCACGCGATGCGACGGTCGGTAGCGGCATCGACCCGTTGCGGGACCAGCGGCTCGGCACCCTCATCCACCGTGATGAACTGCTTGCCCGCCTTCTGCCGCGACACCATGTCGCCGAGCGCGGCGGCAAAGCCATAACCGCTGCTGGTCGCGAGCAGCAACGGCATATCGACCGGGCCCGCGACGTAGCCGACCAGCCGCGTGCCCGGTTCGAGTTCGATCATCGAGCTGACCGGCGCGCCGTCGCCGCGTGCCGACGGCAGTTGTGCAACCGCCACCGAATAGACGCGCCCGTTGCTGCCGATCGCGATCAGCTGGTCGACGCTGCGGCACTCGAACGCGTCGTACAGCGCGTCGCCGGTCTTGAACGCGAACTGCGACCGGTCATGGCCGTGTCCGGTACGTGCGCGGACGAAGCCCTTTTCGGAGACGATGACGGTCACCGGCTCGTCGAGCACCCTGACCTCGACCGCGGCGCGCTCCGCCTCCTCGATCAGCGTGCGGCGGGCGTCACCGTACTTCTTCGCGTCGTCCTCGATCTCGCGCGCGACCTGCTTGCGCAGCGCGCTGTCGGTGCCGAGCAGCTTGCGCAGGCCAGCTTCCTCCTTGCGCTTCTCGGCGAGCTCCTGCTCGATCTTGATGCCCTCGAGCCGCGCCAGCTGCCGCAGGCGGATCTCGAGGATGTCTTCGGCCTGGCGCTCGGTCAGCTTGAAGGCCTTGATCAGGTCCGCCTTCGGTTCGTCGGAATTGCGGATCAGCTTGATGACCTTGTCGATCGACAACAGAACGAGCTGCCGGCCCTCGAGGATGTGGATGCGCTCCTCGACCTTCTGCAGCCGGTACTGCGAGCGCCGCCGCAAAGTGTCGACGCGGAACTCGATCCACTCGGCGATGATCTCGAGCAGCGGCTTGCAGCGCGGCCGGCCGTCGCGGCCGATCATCACGAGGTTGATCGGCGCGCTCGACTCGAGGCTCGTCTGCGCCAGTAGCGTGCGCGCGAACTCTTCGCGATCGACCCGCGACGTGCGCGGCTCGAACACCAGGCGCACCGCGGCGTCCTTGCCCGACTCGTCGCGCACCGTGTCGAGCACCGACAGCATCAGTTGCTTGGTCTGCTGCTGTTCGGCGCGTCAGTGCCTTCTTGCCGGCCCTGATCTTCGGATTCGTCAGCTCCTCGATCTCTTCCAGCACGCGCTGCGCCGATGTCGATGGCGGAAGCTCGGTGACGACCAGTTGCCACTGCCCGCGGGCCAGCTCCTCGTAGTCGTAGCGCGCGCGCACCTTCAGGCTGCCGCGGCCGGTCGCATAGATGTCGCGAATATCGCTGCGCGACGAGATGATCTGGCCACCGCCCGGGAAATCCGGTGCCGGCAGCTTCGCCGAGCAGGTCGTCGAGCGAGGCCTTTGGGCTGCCGAGCAGCAGCAGCGTTGCCGCCGCCACCTCGCGCAGGTTGTGCGATGGAATCTCGGTCGCCATGCCGACCGCGATGCCGGACGCGCCATTTAGCAGCACGAACGGCAAGCGCGCCGGCAGCAGCCGCGGCTCCTGGGTCGAGCCGTCGTAGTTCGGCATGAAGTCGACGGTGCCTTCGTCGATCTCGTCGAGCAGCAGCCGTGCGATCGGCGTCAGGCGCGCCTCGGTGTAGCGCATCGCCGCCGCGCCGTCGCCGTCGCGGCTGCCGAAGTTGCCCTGGCCATCGACCAGCGGATAGCGCAGCGAGAAGTCCTGCGCCATGCGCACCATCGCGTCATAGGCGGCCTGGTCGCCGTGCGGATGAAAGCGGCCGAGCACGTCGCCGACAACGCGCGCGGACTTGACCGGCCGCGCGCCGGCGGCGAGGCCCATCTCGTTCATCGCGAACAGGATCCGGCGCTGCACCGGCTTCTGGCCGTCGGCACCGTCGGGCAGCGCGCGTCCTTTGACCACCGAGATCGCGTAGTCGAGATACGCGCGCTGCGCAAACTGCGCCAGCGTCAGCGAGTCGTCGTCCGAGCCGCCCGGAGGAAATAGCGTCTGTTGTTCCAGCATCGTCGTGGCCGTCCGCAGGACACGGACGCCGTCATTTTAGGGTCGAGGCGGCCGTGCCCTTGCGACTCGCGGCTATACCCGACAGGTTTCTGCGAATTTCATGTAGCGCTCGCGCGCCAGTGTCGCGACCGGGCCGATCGGCAGTTCGCGGTCGCCGTAGCGCGTGCACGGCATGACCTTGCCGAAATTGCCGGTCGAGAAGATCTCGCGCGCCACATCGAGTTCTTCCGGCATCACCGCGCGCTGCACGACCTTGATACCGGCATCTTCGAGCAGGCGGATCACGCGAGCCCGCGTGATGCCCGCAAGAAAGGTGCCGTTGGCGGCCGGCGTGACCGTCGTTCCGTCGGCGGCGACGAAGAACAGATTGGCGGTCGCGAATTCCGCGACACGGCCTTCGGGGTCGAGCACGACCGCGTTCTGGTAGCCGGCCGTGGCCGCTTCGCGCAGCGCACGCGCGACGTTCGGATAGAGCGCCGATGCCTTGGCATCAGTCGTTGCTGCCAGTGGTGACGGCCGGCGACGCTGCGACAGGTGCGCCGAGAATCCGGCTAACGGTGGCAGCGGTGCATCGAACAGCGTCAGCGCAAAGCCCGCCGCCTCGGGCACCAGCAGTCCCGCGGTGCCGAACACCAGCGGTCGGATGTACAGATCCGCATCCGCTGGAAAGCGATGGATGCCCTCGACGCAGAGGCGCATCAGTTCCTCGATCGGAAGGTCGAAATCCAGGCCCACGCGACGCGCCGAGTCGTAGGTGCGCTCGCAATGCGCGCGCAGGTCGGGGGCCATCCGGTGGATCGAGCGCGCGCCGTCGAAGACCGAAGACGCCAGCCAAACGCTGTGATCCATCGCGCCGATCAGCGGCACGTTGCCGTCGGTCCACGCGCCGTTGAACCAGGTCGTGTGCACTGCCCGTCCCTCCCGACTAGTGCATCAGCGAGCGCTCGCGGCCGACACCGCGCCGATCGATGAACAGCTTGATGAAGTCGGCGCCCGGCATCGGCCGCGCAAACAGGTAGCCCTGGGCCGCGTCGCAGCCGAGATGCTGCATCCAGGTCTGCTGTGCCTGGGTCTCGATCCCTTCCGCAGTCACGCTGATGCCGAGCGATCGCGCCATTTCGATGACGGCTTTGACGATCGTCAGCGTGCGCGCGTCGCGCATGCATTCGACGGTGAAACTGCGGTCGATCTTCAGCCGGTGGATCGGCAGATCTCGCAAATGCGAGAGGCTGGAGAAGCCGACGCCGAAGTCGTCGAGCGCGAGCCGCACTCCGGCATTGCGCATGCGCACCAGGTTTTCGCGCGACACGGCCGAGGTGTCGAGCAGGCCGGTCTCGGTCACCTCCACCTCGATCTCCGAGGTTGCCACCTCGTAGGCGTTCAGCACGTCGAGCAGGCCCTCGACGCAGCCGAGCTGACGAAGTTGCACGCCGGACATGTTGATCGCCACCGGCGGAACATCGAGCTGCAGGTGGCGCCATTCCTGGCGTGCGCGGCAGGCTTCGCGCAGCACCCAGTCGCCAAGGCCGACGATCAGTCCGGACTCCTCGGCGATCGGAATGAACTCGGCCGGCGAGATGTCGCCGAGTTCGGCATCACGCCAGCGGATCAGCGCCTCGGCGCCGATCATCTTGCCGTCGGTCAGCGACACCAGCGGCTGGTAGAAGAGCTTGAAGTCGCGCGACTCGACCGCCTTGCGCAGCCGCTGCTCCAGCCGCAGCCGCAGATCGACGCGACGCGCGACCGTCTGCGTGTAGAACGCGTAGGTCCGCCGGCCGCTGTCCTTCGCCTGGTACATCGCTGCGTCGGCCGCATTGAGCAGCGAGTCGAGGTCGATGCCGTCCTGCGGGAAGAAGCTGATGCCGACCGAGGCCGTGACCGCGATCTCCATGCCGAGGATGCGGGCGGGCTCGCAGATGGCGTCGATCAGCTTGCGCGCCACCTCGACCGCGGCGTCGGGCCGCTGCAGGTCGACCAGCAGCACGACCAGTTCGTCGCCGCCGCGGCGACCGACCAGGTGCGGTTCGCCAACGACATCGCGCATGCGGCTGGCGACGATCGCAAGCATCTCGTCGCCGACCCGGTGGCCATAGCCATTGTTGAGCAGGCGAAAGTTGTCGAGGTCGATGAACAGCAGCGCGCAGCGCTTGCCTTCGGCATAGGACGTCGCCAGCAGACGGCCGGCACGCTCGTCAAACGTCTGGCGGTTCGACAGTTGCGTCAGCGCGTCGACCGTCGCGAGCCGCTCGATGCGTTCCTGCGCGCGGATCTGATCGCTGATGTTCTTGCCGACGCCGCGATAGCCACGGAATTGGCCGTCGGCATCGTGCACCGGGTCGCCGCTGGTCAGGTGGTAGACCAGCGAGCCGTCCGGCATCCAGCGCCGGAACATCACGTCGCGGAACGAACGATGCGAGAGCAGCGTGGCCCGGTGTTCGTCCCACGACGAGGGCTGGATCAGCTCGCCCGGCAGCTCCCAGCGGTGCTTGCCGATCACCTCTTCGTCGCTGAGCCCGAACGAGCCGCGTGCACCCTGACGCAATAACGTGAAGCGCAGCGTCTCGTCCATCTCCCAGTACCAGTCGGACGACAGCTCGGTCAGCGCGCGGAAGCGCGCCTCACTCTCAGTGATGCGCTGGATCAGCGACTCGCGCTCGGTCACATCCCAGGCCAGTCCGCGGTAGCCGAGAAACTCGCCGCGCTCGAACACCGGCTGTCCGGCCAGTTCGTAGTAGGCGACGTCGTCGCCGTTGCACAGCTTGATCTTGATGTTGCGGAACGACTCGCGGCGCGCCAGCTTGTCGCGCAGCACCGGCCAGTCGACCGCGAACTCCGGGTCGATGTGTTCGAACTCCCAGAAGCGGCGGTTCAGCGTCCATTCGGCCACACGTTCCTGCCGCGCCGGCTCGCCGCGCACCGACGTGACGCGCAGGTCGGTATCGGTTTCCCAGTACCACTCGGTGGCCAGCATCGTCAGCGCACGGAACCGCTCTTCGCTGCGGCGCAGGGCAATCAGCATGTCTTCGCGCTCGGTGACGTCGCGCCCGGCGCCGTAATACCCCTGGAAGGTGCCTTTCTCGTCGAAGATCGGCTTGCCGGTCACCGCAACCCACATCGGGCTGCCGTCACCGCGCCGCGCACGGTAGGTGAACCATTGAAACGGCTCTCGCTGCGCGAGCCGCGTCCGATACTCCGCGTACTGGTTCGGATCCGCCTCGAAACCCGGCATGTCCTCGCGGCGCCGCCCGAGCAGGCCGTCGGGTGCAAGTTTGACGTGCAGTTCCATCGCGGCCGAGAACTCGACGAAGCGGCCTTCGGCGTCCTGGCGCCAGAACCAGTCGTAGGTCAGGTCGGCGAGGTCGTCGATCAGCTTGCGGCGCTTCGTCAACTCGTGTTCGATGACTTTCTGCTCGGTGATATCGCTGCGGAAGCAGATGATCCCGCCGTTGGCGGTACGACAATCCGTCATCAGCAGCCAGCGGCCGCGATGGTGGCGCACGACTTCGCTGACCTCGGAGCCGCTGCGGCGCCGGCGCTCGCCATCGGCGATGAATTCGGTCAGCGTGCGACCGCCGATAACTTCGGGCGGAGCGGCGGCGTGGTAGTCGGTCATCAGCTCGCGATAGCTGCAGCCGGGCAGAAGTGCGGCGGCGATCTCGGAGTACAGGTCGCGGTAGGCGGCATTGCAGCCGATCAGCCGGTCTTCGGGATCCCACAGCGCGACGCCGACGTTCATCGACTCGATCGACTGTACCCAGAGGCGCGCGCGGGTACGGGCAGCCACTATCTCGCGCTGCGCGGTGACGATCCACGCGAGCAGCACAATGCCGAGCACCGCGGCGATGATCCGATTCGCCCAGCCGAACGTCGCTGCCAGTCGCGCATGATCCTGGGCGGCGTCAGGCAGCAGCAACGGGGCAGCCGACCGTGACGAGCACTGCAAAGACGAGCGCCCAGGCGCACCGGCGTAGCCAGACCGGCTTAGGCGCAGCCAGCGGTAGTTCCACCGTGGCCGGTGGGCGAACGCCGTTCGTGGAATGCTGGACCGACGTCATGCGCGAGTGATCCCCTTGCCCCACAGCCGCGGGGGCGCGCAAGTATGCACGCAGCGCGCACCCTCAAATACTCCCGGCTCCGGGGGGTAAGCCAGCAAATTCGCTCCTTCGGACAGCGTCAGATGTCGGCGTCGACCTCGTGGCCGTGTTCTTCGAGCCAGGCCCTGCGCGCCTGGCTTTCGGCGCGGCCCATCAGCATCGTCATCGTCGCGGCCGTGCGTTCGGCGGCGAGGTCGCCGAGCCCGACCCGCAGCAGACGCCGCGTGTCCGGGTTCATCGTCGTCTCCCACAGCTGCTCCGGGCTCATCTCTCCCAGCCCCTTGAAGCGGGCAATGCTCCAGGCCGATTCCTTGATGCCTTCATCACCGAGCTTTTCCAGCGTCGCGTCGAGTTCGGCGTCGTCGAGGCAATAGATGCGTCGCGGCGGCCGCTTGCCCTGCGCATTGACGTCGACGCGAAACAGCGGCGGTCGTGCGACGAAGATATTGCCGCGGTCGACCAGTTGCGGAAAGTGGCGGAAGAACAGCGTCAGCAGCAGCACCTGGATGTGCGATCCGTCGACGTCCGCATCGGCGAGGATGCAGACTTTGCCGTAGCGCAGGCCATCAAGGCTGACGTCGTCAGCCGGGCCGTGCGGGTCGACGCCGATGGCAACCGCGATGTCGTGCACTTCGGCGTTGCCGAACAGCCGGTCGCGCTCGACCTCCCAGGTGTTCAGCACCTTGCCGCGCAGCGGCAGGATCGCCTGGAATCCTTTGTCGCGGCCCATTTTGGCGGATCCGCCGGCCGAGTCGCCCTCGACCAGGAAGAGCTCGTTGCGGTCGACCTCGCGCGACTCGCAATCGGTCAGCTTGCCGGGTAGAACCGCAACGGCCGAACCTTTTTTCTTCTCGACCTTCTGGCCGGCGCGCGCCCGCGCCTGCGCCTGCTGGATCACGAGCTCGGCGAGCTGACGGCCCTCGTTCGGGTGCTGGTTCAGCCAGAACTCGAGCTGCGGCCGCACGAACGATGACACCAGGCGCAGCGCATCGCGGCTGTTCAGCCTTTCCTTGATCTGACCCTGGAACTGCGGGTCGAGGACCTTGGCGGACAGCACGAAGCTGGCACGCGCGAAGACATCCTCGGGCAACAGCTTCACGCCCTTGGGCAGCAGACTGTGCGCATCGACGAAAGCGCGCACGGCACCAAACAGTCCGTCGCGCAGTCCCGCCTCGTGGGTGCCTCCGGCCGGTGTCGGAATCAGGTTCACATACGATTCGCGGGTGATCGCGCCTTCGTCGGTCCAGACGACGACCCAGCTCGCGCCCTCGCCTTCGGCGTAGTTCTGGTCGTCGGCCGCGGCATAGCCGCTCGACTCGAACGGCGGCAGCAGCGGATCGACCGGCAGCGAGGCGAGCAGGTATTCGCGCAGCCCGCCCTCATAGCGCCAGCGCTGCACGACGCCGCTCTTCTCGATCGTCAGCGTCACGTCGGTGCCAGGCAGCAGTACGGCCTTGCTGCGCAGCAGGCGCTCGAGCTCCTCGACCGGCACCTGCGCGGAATCGAAGTAGCGCGGGTTCGGCCACGCGCGTACGCGCGTGCCGCTCGGCTTGCTCTGACCTTTCGCCGCGGCCGATTTCAGAGGCTGACTGACTTCACCGTCGGCAAAGGCGATCGTGTGCACCTTGCCGTCGCGCCATACCGTAACGTCGAGCCGCGCCGACAGCGCATTGGTGACCGACACGCCGACGCCGTGCAGTCCGCCGGCGAACGAGTAGGCACCTCCGGCCCGTTTGTCGAACTTGCCGCCGGCATGCAGGCGCGTGAAGACGATCTCGACGACCGGCACCTTTTCTTCCGGATGCAGTCCGACCGGGATGCCGCGTCCGTCATCGTCGACACTGACCGAGCCGTCGCTGTGCAGCGTGACGTCGATGCGGCTGCCAAAGCCGGCGAGGATCTCGTCGGACGCGTTGTCGATCGCTTCCTGGATGATGTGCAGCGGACTGTCGGTCCGCGTGTACATGCCAGGCCGCTGCCGTACCGGCTCGAGGCCCTTGAGTACCCGGATCGAGGCCTCGCCGTACTCGGCGCTGCGCTTCGCTGCAGTACGGATCTTGTCCTGCATCCTGACCCTACGAGTTATCCCCAGTGGCTGTGGAAAGCGATGTTGAAACGGCCCGCTAAGCCGCGCCACGACTCGATTGCGCCGGGTTGATTACGGATTAGGCAGCATCGGTCCGCGGCAACGCGGCCGACGACCGCATCAGCGCGACAACTTTCGCTCGGCGGCGGATTCTACGTGAGCGATCGTTATACTTTCCTCGCTCCCCGTAGTTCAACGGATAGAACAAGTGCCTCCTAAGCGCTAGATCTGGGTTCAATTCCCGGCGGGGGGACGCACGCATCGACATCGGTCGCATGCGCACAAGCGTCCGCGCGCCGCGGCCGCCTGTCTGACCCTACGTCTCCGCTGACTCGAGCACCTGCGGCGCCGAACACGCGTGCCGGACCGGCTAAGCTCCGTTCCCTGCCCGCGATCGCGTCCATCCTGCAAACATGCCCTCCTTCCAGGCCAACCTAGACACGCTGCTCCGACTCGGCGGGGCCGCGATTGTCCTTGTCGGTGTGTTCATGGTGGTGCAGCCGTTTATTTCGGCGATGGTCTTCGCTGGCGTGCTGGCCATCGCCACCTGGCCACTGTTCGAACGGCTGAGGCACTCGCTCGGCGGCAATCCGACACTGGCTGCAACGGTGATGCTGCTCGCGATCCTGGTACTGGTCATCATTCCGATCAGCCTGCTTTCCGCTGCGGCAGCCGATCAGCTCCCGGCGGTCGCCAACGTCGCGAAGGGGTGGATGAAGGGGGGCCTGCACGCGCCCGAGGCGCTGAAGAACGTGCCGATGATCGGCGAACGCGCCTACATGGAGATCGAGTCGCTGCTGGGCGATCGCGACCAGCTCGCCGCGCTGCTGGAGCGGGCGATGGAGCCGGCCGGCCGCCTTTCGCTCGCCTTCGTCCGGGTCCTGGGCGACGGCATCCTGCAACTGCTGTTGGTCGCCTTCATCGTGTTCTTCTATTACAGGGACGGCGACCGCATCGTCGCGGTGCTGAGCCGTGCTTCCGAGCGACTGTCCGGCCATCTTAGCGCCGAGGTGATGACGATCGTCACCAGCACGACCCGAAGCGTGTTCATTGGAATCGTCGGCACCGCGGCCGCGCAAGCGCTGGTCGCGCTGATCGGATTTCTGATCGCCGGCGTGCCCGGTGCGTTCATGCTGGCGGTGGCCACGTTCGTGTTGTCGGTGGTTCCGATGGGTCCGGTGCTGATCTGGGGCGGAGCTGCGATCTGGCTTTATGTGAAGGGTGAGCCCGGCTGGGCCGTTTTCATGGTGATCTGGGGTACGGTGGTGATCAGCAGCATCGACAACTTCCTGAAGCCGCTGCTGATTGCGCGGGGATCGACGCTGTCGCTCGGGCTCATTTTTCTCGGCGTGCTTGGCGGCGTCGTCGCCTTCGGCTTTATCGGAGTGATCCTGGGCCCGGTGCTGTTGGCGCTCGGGCTCGCGCTCGGGCGCGCCTGGGTCAGCTCGCAGGATGCGCGCCTCGCTGAAGATGTCGGCGCGACGGCAACCGTGGCGGCGGCGGTCGCAGTGCCCGGCGCCGAAGCGGCGGAAGACACCAGCGGCCGCTAGCGCGTAGGTGCCCGCGCCGAGCCAGTGCGCGCGGTAATGCTTCAGTTCGTCGATCGACTCGTAGATATCGGCGAGAGCTTCATGCCGGCTCTTCTTCTCGAACGAGCGGTAGACCGCCGGATTCCAGCGGCGGGCGAGTTCCTTGAGCGTGCTGACATCGAGGTTGCGGTAGTGAAAGCACGCCTCGAGCCGCGGCATCCAGCGCGCCATGAAGCGCCGGTCCTGGCAAATCGAGTTGCCGCACATCGGCGACTTGCCGGATGGCACGTGCTGCTGCATGAACTCGATCAGCAGATCGCTGGCGATCGATTCGTCCGTGGTCGATTCGCGCACCTTCGCCGTCAGTCCCGAACGTCCATGGGTCGAGGTATTCCAGCTGTCCATGCCGGCAAGCACCGCCTCTGCCTGGTGCAGCACCAGCACGGGCCCTTCGGCAACGAGTTCGAGCTCGGCGTCGGTGATCACGATCGCGATCTCGAGCACGCGGTCGGAATCCGGATTCAGTCCGGACATTTCCATGTCGACCCATACGAGATTGTTCTCGCTGTAGCGCTCGCCGCGGGGCGCGGGCTGCTGCGGGGGCTGTGACATAATTTTCGCGTTGCTCGATCGAGGCGCAGCGATCGAAAGGGAGCGTGCGATTGTCGCATGGCAACCGCAGCCCAGGTGTCGGCGATCTGCGTATCCACTTCTCCCAATGTCGCAGATCCTATCTCTGGCGTTCGTCGCATTCCTGCTGTTGATGGTGGGAGTCAAGTACTGGCTCGCGTGGCGTCAGGTGCATTACGTGACGCAGCACGCTGACGCGGTTCCGCGGCAGTTTGCCGACCGGGTCGGCATCGATGCTCATCGCAAGGCTGCCGCATACACGATCGCGAAGACTCGGCTGGCGCTGATCGAAACCGCGGTCGGTGCCGCAGTGCTGATTGCGCTGACGCTGCTCGGCGGGCTGCAGTGGATCGCCGACGCGCTGCACGACTGGATCGACAGCGACTACGCTTTTCAGCTTGCCGTCGTCGCCACGGTCGTGCTGCTGCTCGCCGTCGTCGACCTGCCATTTTCGTGGTTCAGGCAGTTCCGGATCGAACAACGGTTCGGCTTTAATCGGATGACGTTGCGACTGTGGCTGGTCGATCTGGTCAAATCAGTCGTGCTCGCCGCCGTGCTTGGTCTGCCGCTGCTGGCAGCGGTAGTCGGACTGATGCGCAGCGCAGGCCCGCTCTGGTGGCTATACGCGTGGCTGCTCTGGGTCGGATTCAACGCGCTGGTGCTCGTCATCTATCCGACGGTGATCGCGCCGCTGTTCAACCGGTTTGAACCGCTGAAAGATGCGGGCCTTGCCGACCGCATCGCTGCGCTGCTGCAGCGCACGGGGTTTTCGAGCAAGGGTGTGTTCGTCATGGATGGCTCGCGCCGGTCCGCGCACGGCAATGCTTATTTCACCGGCCTCGGCCGCGCCAAGCGCATCGTCTTCTTCGACACGCTGGTCGACCGGCTGCAGCCGCAGGAAATCGAGGCCGTGCTGGCGCACGAGCTCGGCCACTTCAAGCTGAAGCACATCGCCAAGCGCATGGCGGTCTCGTTCGTTGCGAGCCTCGCATTCCTCGTGCTGCTCGGCTTCCTCGCCGATCGGTCCTGGTTTTATATCGGCCTCGGAGTAACACCGTCACTGGGCGGCGGCAATGAAGGGCTCGCCCTCGTGCTCTTCATGCTGGTGCTGCCGGTATTTACCTTCCTGTTCGCGCCAGTGGCGAGCCACTTGTCGCGGCGCCACGAGTTCGAGGCCGATGCGTTCGCCGCCCGGCATGCGTCGGCGCAGGATCTCGTCAGTGCGCTCGTCAAGCTCTACGAGGACAATGCGTCGACGCTGACGCCGGATCCGATCCACTCAGCGTTCTACGACTCGCATCCTCCGGCATCGCTGCGGGTGCAACGCCTTGTCGCCGCAGTCCAGGCCTGAGACCGCGATGATCAAGGTGCGGCACCCAGGTCCAGCCGCCAGACGGTCCGGCGGTCGCGCAGCGGCTGCATGAGTCGAGCCGCGCGGCGGGACGCGCCGCGTTTCAGCGCGCGCGCCATCGCTACTTTCGGCCGCAGCTGCCTGCTCGAAGACGATGAAGGAGCCGAATGGGCCGCGGTGCGACGTGGGCGCCGCAGCGACATCGTCGTCGGCGATCGTGTCGCGGCCATGGTCTCCGCGCCGGGACAGGCGACCGTCGAGTCGATCGAGCCGCGCCGCAGCCTTCTTTTTCGCGCAGACGAGTTCCGGACCAAGGAACTCGCGGCCAACATCGACCAGGTACTTGTGGTGTTTTCTTCGCGGCCATCGTTCAACCGCTGGTTCATCTGGAAAGCGCTGCTGGCGGCAGAGGCTGCAGGGATCGACTCGATCGTCGTGCGCAATAAGTCGGACCTTGCCGAAGGTGCGGCCGAAGCGCAGTCTGCGCTCGACGAGATCGCTGCGCTCGGCGTGGATACCGCCGTCGTATCGGCACGAACCGAGCCGGCCGCTGCGTTGTCGACACTGACGTCACGCGTCGCGGGCAGAAGCTCCCTGCTGATCGGCCAGTCCGGCATGGGCAAGTCGACATTGTTGAACCTGCTGGTGCCCACCGCACAGGCGCGCACGCGCGAGCATTCGGAGCGCCTTGACCTCGGCAAACAGACGACCACGGCGGCGCGCTGGTTCCGCTTGCCCGGCGGAGGCGCGCTGGTCGATACCCCCGGGTTCCAGGAGTTCGGCCTCGCTCACCTCAGCGCAGAGCAGCTCGTTGCCGGCTTTCCCGAATTCAGGCCTCACCTGAACCAGTGCCGGTTTACCGACTGCCGCCATCTCGCCGAGCCCGGATGCGCAATCCTGGTCGCGCTGCACGATGGTGCGATATCGTCCGGCCGATATCAGTTCTACCGGGCGATAGTCGAGTCCCTGTCACGATGAAACTGCTGGCGCGTGCCGATCACTTCGTGCTCGGAACGATCTGGGCTGAGTCGCTGCGCGCGGCCGGCATCCGCTGCGAGCTGCGCAACACGATGCTTTCGGGCGCGATCGGCGAGATCCCGTTCCTCGAATGTGCGCCGCAGCTGTGGATCGAACACGCGTTCGACGAGCCGCGCGCACTGGAAATCCTGGGTCAGTTGCAGCGGCCGCTCCAAGGACCGCAATGGCACTGCACGGCGTGCGGCGAGCCACTCGAGCCGCAGTTCGGCGCCTGCTGGCGCTGCGGAGCAGCGCGCCCGGCCTGAGCCGTCATTCAGGCGAGCCAGCTCGCCAGCGTCAGTAGCAGCAACAGCGTGAGCCAAAGCAGCAGCGCACGCCAAACCAGGCCGACGACCGCACGCAGGGCAGCTGGCCTCGGCTCTGCGAGTCCAGCACCTTCGTTGCCGGCTTCGTCGAAGACCGCCGCAGCTTCCGCTTCCGGCATCAGCCGTAATCCGAGCGCGCCACTGGCCGCCGCAAGGACCAGCGTGCGTGCGTCGGGTCCCGGCAGCCCGGGCGGCGCCGGATGCCGCGCCACCTGGCGCCAGCAGTAAATTGCGCCCTCGAAGTCGCCGACGATCGCATAACCCAGTGCCGTCAGCCGCGCGGGTGCCCAATCGATCCAGGCGAAGGCCTTGCGTGCGAACTCACCGAAACGGTCGGGCGGCGTCGGCGGTGCCGGCGCCCGGTTCCATACGCGCGCGGAATGCTCGGCCAGCCGATAAAACACGGCACCCATCGGTCCCGGCAACACAACAAACCAGAAGAACACCCCAAACACATGGCGCTGCGCCAGCAGCAGCCCGTGCTCGATCGCCTGCCGCACGACCTCCTCCTGCGACAGATCGGCCGCAGTGAAGGTCGGGTCGCTCAGTCGTTTCCACGCGGACAGCTCACGCCGCGCCGCTGCGATGTCGCCGTTGGCAATCGCCACCTGGATCTCGCTGCCGTGATGGCTGAACTGCCGGAATCCGAGCGCGAAATACAGCACCAGGACGTTGAGCGCCAAGCCGAGGAACCACGAAATGGAGACCAGCAGCGACCAGACGGCGCCGACTGCGAGCGTGAGGCCGACGACGACCAGCAGCCAGGCGTAGAACCCGTGACGCGGCTGACCGGCATTCAGATTGCGTTCCTGCCCACGACGATACTTCGCGGACCGATGCGTAGACCGGATTGCTCGCCGGCAACGGGCGCAGTTGCTCGGCGAGCAGCGTGATGACAAGCGAAAGCCAAGCCACTTGCGTCCTCCTCGGCGCGCATTGTAGAGGCGCCGAAGGCGCGATCAGGCGCGCAAGAACTGATACAGGTTGCGCAGCATGCCGGCGGTGGCACCCCAGATGAAATAGCGCCGGGCCGCTTCATACGGCATTGCATAGAACGTTCGGCTCATCTCGCCGAGAGTCACGATGCGCCGCTCGTGGTTGGCCGGGTCCATCAGGAATTCGAGCGGCACCTCGAATGCCTCCGAGACCTCGAACTCGTCCAGCGTCAGTGAAAACGGACGTTCGATCAGTCCGATCACCGGAGTCACGCGATATCCGGTCGCCGTCGTGTACTCCGGCATTTCGCCAACGACGTCGACCGCGGCCGATGCCAAGCCGATCTCCTCCTGCGTCTCGCGCAGCGCGGTTGCGCGCGGGTCGGCATCGCCCTGCTCGACACGACCGCCGGGAAAACTGATCTGACCGGCGTGATCGTATAAGTGCGCGGTGCGTTCAGTCAGCAGTACGCGCACGTCGTTGCCACGCGCGATCAGCGGCACCAGCACCGCCGCGGGACGCGGCTCCAGGTCCGGCAGGAAAAGGCGCGAATCGGCGCGCAATTCCGGAGTCCATGGCAACTGCGCCGCAAACCGCTGGCGCAGCGCGACGGGCCGCAGCCGTTCCGAAGGAACCGGCGTGCCGCGGACGCCGGGCTCCAAGAATGATGGATCGAGCGGCACGGTCTCCGGATCGAACAGCGGCCGTCGCGGCGTTGCGTCAATGGGTGTCATCGTGGGTTGCGGAGCGGCTTGCGGCAGAAAAGCAAAGGGCCGCCCGCGGCGGCCCTCACGCTGCACTGGCGACTATTCGGCCGCCTCGTCCGCCGCCGCCTTTTCGGCCGCGGACTTGTGCGTCAGCTTCTCGCGGATCCGTGCCGACTTGCCGGAGCGGTCACGCAGGTAATAGAGCTTCGCGCGGCGAACATCGCCGCGGCGCTTGACTTCAATCGATGCAATCGTCGGCGAATAGAGCTGGAACGTGCGCTCGACGCCTTCGCCGCTCGACACCTTACGCACGACGAACGAGGAATTCAGACCGCGATTGCGGCGGCCGATGACGACGCCTTCGTACGCCTGGACGCGCTTGCGATTGCCTTCGACGACGTTCACGTTGACGACGACCGTGTCACCGGGCGCGAAGTCCGGGATCGTCTTGTTGGCGGAAACGCGCGCCAGTTCTTCCTGCTCCAGCTTCTGGATGATGTTCATAGTCAGCTCCTGTACCCATCATCGCGCGGCTCTGATCGTTGTATGCCGCGCGAGAGGATGGTTGTCTTCACGCAGCGGACCTGCTCGCCGCTGCACCCATCTGCGCCAGTTCGCGCAAATCGCTTTCGTCGCGTGCGGTCAGTCGCCCGTCCGCTCGCGCCTGCCGGAGCATGTCCGGTCGGTTGCTCACCGTGGCCTTCAGCGCCTCGCGCCGTCGCCACGCCTCGATGTCCCGATGATGCCCCGACAGCAGCACCTGCGGCACCGACTGCCCGCGCCACACCTCGGGGCGCGTGTAGTGCGGGCCGTCGAGCAGCCCGGTCGCGAACGATTCGTCGTCCGCCGACTCGTCCTTCAGTGCGCCGGGCAGCTGGCGCACCACGGCATCGATCAGTGCCATCGCGGCCAGTTCACCGCCTGACATCACGAAGTCTCCGACCGACACGACCTCGTCGACACAGCTGTCGAGGAAACGCTGGTCGATTCCCTCGTACCGACCGCAGACCAGCGCGAGCGATCCGCCCCGTTCCGCGTACTGCCGGACCGTCGCATCCGTCAGCGGATTTTCCGCCCGGCGCCAGCGCGATCACCGCTGCACCGCCGCCATCCCGACGCAGCGCTTCGATGGCAAGCGCCAGCGGCTCGGCCATCATCACCATGCCCGGGCCTCCTCCATACGGCCGGTCGTCGACCGTGCGGTGCGCATCTGACGTGAAATCGCGCGGGTTCCACGCCGTCAACGACCACAGCCCGAGCTCGTACGCGCGCCGCGTGATGCCCTGCTCGGTGATCGCCGCAAACATCGCAGGGAAGAGCGTCACTACATCGAAGCGCATAAGAGACCCCGCTTCACTTGTCCGGACACTGCATTACCAGTCCGGCTTCCAGTCGACCCGGATGATTCGGGCTGTCGAATCGATCGAGTCCACATACTGTTCGACCAGCGGGATCA
The DNA here is from genome assembly GCA_963707445.1 of uncultured beta proteobacterium. Lineage (GTDB taxonomy): Bacteria > Pseudomonadota > Gammaproteobacteria > Burkholderiales > Burkholderiaceae_F > JALORV01. The sequence goes on from CAVPPW010000007.1 coordinate 101,341, forward strand.
GCATCACGCCGCGGCCAACTCCATCGCTCACTTCGAGCCACTGGCCACCGGCGTTCTCGCGCAGACCTGTGACCTCGCCGAGATCATTGCCGTCGCGATCGACGACGCGACACCCCGGCAAATCCACCCAGTAGGACTCGCTCTCGGCCAAGGGTGGAAAGGCGCTGCGTGGAACCGCGACCGAGGCGCCCTTCAATCCGTCGGCTGCCTCCTTGGAATCGCAGTCGGCCCACTTGCCCAGCAAGTCGCTCGCGTGGCGCCGCCGCCCGGTGGGCTTCACACGCCAGATCGCACCGGCCTTGCCCAACCACCAGTCCGGCGTGTTCAGCAGAACCGTCCCATCCGAACCGAACAGCCCGATGCGTACCCAGCCCTTGACTCCGTACGCGCCCCGCACCGTTCCCAACTCGACCAGGTCCGGCGGAACCTCGGCTGCGCTCAGCAGCCGGATCGCCTTGCCCGGTCACTTCGCTTACGCCGCCGCGGGCGCGTGTTCCTTCACCAGACGCGCAACCGTCGGCGACATGCGTGCGCCGACCCCGGTCCAGTAGTTCAGCCGGTCTTCCGCGATGCGCAGCCTGGGCTCGCTTCCCGCGGCGACCGGATTGTAGAAACCGACGCGCTCGATGAAGCGACCATCGCGCGGATTGCGCGAATCGGTGGCGACGATGTTGAAGAACGGCCGCTTTTTGGCGCCGCCACGGGCAAGTCGTATCACGACCATCTTGTTCCCTTTACAGATTCCCGGTTCGGCCCGCGCCTGCGGGTCGCTCGAACCGTGCTGATGTCGACGATGGCTCGATGCCTGACGTCGCTCGGTCCCAATCCGCGGATCCAGGCGCCGTCTCGAACTCCCAACCGGCGCGGCCACGCGGAAAACCCGTGATTGTATCTGTCCTCCGCAGCGGCAGGCAAGCTGGGCGCTGTCAGCCGCAAGGCCGACACGCCAGTCGAGCCGGCAGCAGAAAGCCCGCAAGACGGGCGGCCGTCTTCCGTCGCCGCGCTTCGTATGATGCTGACGCCGTCGCTAAGCCCAACTCCCGCATGACGAAATTCCGCCACAAGGCCCTCGCTGCGCTGCTTGCGTCCGTCGCCGGTGCAGCTGGAGCCAATCGCCTGTACCTCGGACAGAAAGGGCTGGTGGCTGCCGCTCGGCGTCAGCGCGCTGACGCTGCCGCTGCTCATCGGCGTTCGCAACTGGTATCAGACGCCGGCGTTCTTCGTGCTGATGGTCCCGGTGACGGCCGGATTCATTCAGGCGCTCGTCATTGCACTGATGCCGGATGAGCGCTTCGATGCTCGTTTCAACGCGGCCTGCTCCAGACGGAATCACAGCGGCTGGGACGCGGTGCTGGTCGCGATCGTCACGCTCGCCGGCGGCGCCATCGCACTGATGACCACGATCGCGCTGCTGTTCCAGACCTACTACGAAGCGGTGCTGCCGCCGAGCGCCTGAGCAGATTCAGAAGAGGTCGAGCTGCGGTCGTTCCGCTCGAGGCGCGGCGAAAAGATCGACACGCAGCGCCGGCCACGCGTCGTTGAGCCCGTGCCGCGCACTGGCTCGCCGGAAGCGCTGTTCGATGAGCCGCGCCCAGGTGCCCTCGCCGGTCATGCGGTGGCCAAACGTAGCGTCGTAATTCTTGCCGCCGTGCATCTCGCGGATCCGGTTCATGACCCGCTGAGCCCGGTCCGGAAAGTGCGCAGCCAGCCACTCCTCGAACAGTGGACTCACTTCCCACGGCAGGCGCACCACCGTGTAGTGCGCATTCCGTGCCCCGGCGTCGGCCACCGCGTCGATGATCGACTCGATCTCCGGTTCGTTGATGAACGGGATCAGCGGCGCGAGGTTCACGCGAACGGGTACGCCGGCATCGGCCAGCGTGCGCACGGTGCGCAGACGGCGCTGCGGACTCGCCGCACGCGGCTCCAGGATCCGCGCCAGCTTTGGATCGAGCGTGGTCACGCTGATGCTGACCGAGGCCAGTTGCTGCGCCGCCATCGGGCCGATCAGATCGAGATCGCGTTCGACCAGTGCCGACTTGGTCACGAGCCCGAACGGGTGGCGGGTCTCGGCGAGCACCTCCAGCACCCCGCGTGTGATTTTCAGTTCCCGCTCGATCGGCTGATACGCGTCGGTGTTGACCCCGACCATGATGAGCTGCGGCCGGTAGCTCGGGGCGGCGAGTTCCTTGCGCAGCAGTTGCGCGGCGTTGCGCTTGGCGAACAGCTTCGTCTCGAAGTCGAGTCCGGGCGAAAGATTCAGGTAGCTGTGGGTCGGACGCGCGTAGCAATAGATGCAGCCGTGCTCGCAACCGCGATAAGGATTGATCGACCGATCGAAGCCGATGTCGGGCGAGTCGTTGCGGCTGATGATCGAGCGCGCCTCCTCGAAGCTGACGGTGGTCGAAAGCGGCGGCAGTAGTTCCTCGTCCTCCAACGCGCCGTCGTCCTCGCTGATGCGTTCGACCGACTCGAAGCGATGTGCGATGTTCGATACCGCGCCGCGACCCTTGCGGACAAGCGCGACCGGTACCGGCGCCGGCACGATCGGCTCGTCCGGCACCCGCGTGATCGTGTCGTCAGCGGAAGTCGCGCGCGAGCGAGGACTGGACCTGGGGGGCGACTTCATCGAGCCGCAGGGCGTAGTGAGGATGATCGACGCCGAGGGCAACCGCCGCGCCCGCCTTCCACGCGGCGATCGCCGCCGGTTCGAACTCGAAGCGCAGGAAATGGACAGACGATGTCTTTTCCTCGTTCTCGCGCTCCATGTCCTCGTCGGCGATCGCGTAGACCCTCGGCTGGCCGTCGACCTGCACGTAGACGCGGCCCTCGACACCCTTCAGCCGCGCCAGCTCGGTCTTGCGCACCAGCGGATCTTCGTACTCGATCATCATCGTCGCCTTGAGGTTGGTCCCGTCCGGGATCAGCGGCGTATAGGCGTCGAGCTCGTCCTGTATGCCCGCTTCCTCGAAGGTCTTCTCGATGCGCAGCATTTCCTGGATCTGATAGCGGATCGTCAGCTCGTCTTCGAAGATCAGCGTGATGTGCTGACCGAGCCGCACCGTGCGATGCTTCTTGTGGGCGATGACACGCGCACGGAACTCGGGCCGCTGCTTCGCGTAGGCCTCGAGCGTCAGCAGGCTGTCGCGCGGGATCTGGGCCATCGTCATTCTCCGGGGTCCTTTCGGTTACAAACCATAGGCCAGCCGGACCAGCGTGATCGGGTGCGCCACCTGCGGCGTCTTGCCGCCCATCGCCTCACGCGCGGTTTCCTGGATGCCCTGTTCGATGTGATGCGCGGCGAGCTGGCAGTCCGAGCTCAGGTAGTCGGGCTGCACGCTCGCCATGTTGCGGAAAACCGGCTTGCCGATCTTCATCGCCATGCGATGGAATTCCTTGCGGGTGCCCCACAGACCCGAATGCCCCGAACAGCGCTCGACCGTATGCACCGTGGTCTCGGGCAGCAGCTTCAGCAGCTCCTCGGTCTTGCGACCGATGTTCTGCACACGCGCGTGGCACGGCACGTGGTACGACACCGTACCCAGCGACCGCTTGAAATCGGTCTTCAGCAGGCCGTCCCGGTTGCGCGCGACGAGGTACTCGAACGGGTCCCACATCGCATCACTGACGAGCCGCACTTCCGCGTCGTCCGGGAACATCAGCGGCAGTTCGTGCTTGTACATCAATGTGCACGACGGGATCGCGGTGAGGATCGCGTAGCCGTCGCGCGCGAGCCGCGCCAGATGCGGAATGTTGATGTTCTTCAGCTTCTCGACCGAATCGAGGTCCCCGATTTCGAGCTTCGGCATGCCGCAGCACGCCTCCTTTTCGGCGAGCACGTACGGAATCGCGTTGTGCTCGAGGATGCGGACCAGATCATGGCCGATGCCGGGCTCGTTGTAGTTGACGTAGCAGGTCGAGAAGATCGCCACCTTGCCCGGCGTCTTCGCACCGTCGACGACCGGCGCTGCGCCGTTGGCGCGGACCGCCGAGCGGAACTTCTTCGTCGCAAGATCCGGACGCCATGCGCCGCGGTCGATGCCGGTCAGCTTCTCGATGACACCGCGACCTGCCGGCGTGCGGTTCACCGCGTTCGCGATCGCGGTGACGATCGGAATGCCGGCAAACGTGCCGACCTTGTCGGTCGATGTCAGGAAGCGGTCGCTCGCGCTGGCGCCGTGCTTGCGGAAGTGCACGGCCTTTGCGCGCAGCATCAGGTGCGGGAAGTCGAGATTCCACGGATGCGGCGGCACGTACGGACACTTGGTCATGTAGCACATGTCGCACAGGTAGCACTGATCGACGACGGCCTTGTACTTCTCCTTCGGCACGCCGTCGACCTCGCCGGTCGGACCGTTGTCGACCAGATCGAACAGCGTCGGAAACGCGCCGCACAGGCTGACGCAGCGTCGACATCCATGGCAGATGTCGAACACGCGTTCCAGCTCCTTGCTGCAGAGCGTCTTCACTCCAGAAGTCCGCGGACTTCCATGCCAGCGGATGCCGGGTCGGCGCTTCGAGGCTGCCCTCGCGCACGGTCATCGTGATTGTCCGGAAGTGAAGTTCAGAACGAGGTGCCCTGCTGCGCAGGGTTGCGGTAGTCAGCGGCCGGCCTCAGGCCGGCCGCGCTCGCGCAGCGCCGCATAGGCGCCGCTCGCCTAGTCGACGATGCCGTCCAGCGTGCGCTGGAACTTGTTGGCGTGCGAGCGCTCGGCTTTTGCCAGCGTCTCGAACCAGTCGGCGATTTCGTCGAATCCCTCGTCGCGCGCGGCCTTCGCCATGCCCGGATACATGTCGGTGTACTCGTGCGTCTCGCCGGCGATCGCCGCCTTCAGGTTCGAGCGTGGTCGGGCCGATCGGCAGGCCGGTGGCCGGATCGCCGACGGCCTCGAGATATTCGAGGTGTCCGTGCGCATGGCCGGTCTCGCCTTCCGCGGTGGAACGGAATACCGCCGAGACATCGTTGTAGCCCTCGACGTCGGCCTTGGCGGCGAAATACAGGTAACGGCGGTTCGCCTGCGATTCACCGGCGAATGCGTCCTTCAGATTCTGTTCGGTTTTCGAGCCCTTCAGTTGCATGTGATCTCCTCGCTGGATCAATGGAACGCGGCGCGCGATGCCCACCGGGCGAGTCGCGCGACTGAGAAGAGCCTACGCCGACGAATTGCCTAGAACAAATTAATTGTCCCAATGCGCGCCATAGGCGCGCACTATCGGTGGCTCGCGGCTAGAGAACTGGCGTTACAGCCGAAGCGCCGGGCTAGAACTGTTCGACTTCCAGCGCAAGGGTTCCGGCGCTGCCGCCGACAACACTGGCGGCGAGGCCCGAGGCCGCCGTGAGCATGTGGTCGGCAAAAAAGCGCGCGGTCGCGATCTTGGCCTGCGCAAACGGGACATCACGTCCAGCGTCGATCAGCCGCTGTGCGGCCAGCGCCGCACGACCCATCTGCCAGCCGCCGTGGACGATGCCCGCGAGCTTCAGGTAAGGGACCGAACCGGCGAAGACGGCGCGGATATCGCTCTTGAACTGCTTGACGACGTAGTCGACGGCCGATTCGTAAGCGTCGACCGCAGTCGTCAGGCGCTCGCCGATCACCGCAAGATCACCGCCGGCGCGCGTCAGCTCGGCGGCCGTCTCGCGCATCTGGCCGATGAATCGGCGCGCGGTGGCTCCGCCGTCGCGTGAGGTCTTGCGGCCGACGAGATCGTTCGCCTGGATTGCGGTCGTGCCTTCATAGATCGTCAGGATGCGAGCGTCACGATAGAACTGCGCGGCCCCGGTTTCCTCGATGAAGCCCATGCCGCCATGCACCTGGACTCCGGTCGACGCGACGTCGATCGACATCTCGGTCGACCAGCCCTTGACGATCGGCACGACATACTCATAGGCCGCCTGCGCCTCCTTGCGGGCAGCGGCGTCCGGATGATGGTGCGCAACGTCGTGGTAACCCGCTGCGACGTAGGCGATGGCCCGCGCCGCCTCGGTGTTGGCGCGCATGAACATCAGCATGCGGCGCACGTCGGGATGCTGAATGATCGCAACCGGGCCGCTCGAGCCCTCGACCGCGCGGCTCTGCACCCGATCCTTCGCGTACGACACGGCCTTCTGGTAGGCCCGGTCCGAAACCGCGATGCCCTGCATGCCGACCTGGAAGCGCGCCGCGTTCATCATCACGAACATGTACTCGAGGCCGCGGTTTTCCTCGCCGATCAGATAACCGATCGCTCCGGGCCCGACTTCGCCCTTGTCGTCGCCGTAGATCAGCACGCAGGTCGGGCTCGCCTTGATGCCGAGCTTGTGTTCGATCGAGGCGCAATAGACGTCGTTGCGCTTGCCGAGCGTGCCGTTCGCGTCGAACATGATCTTCGGCACGATGAACAGCGAAATGCCCTTGACGCCTTCCGGCGCGTCCGGCGTGCGCGCCAGCACGAGGTGCACGATGTTCTCGGCCAGGTCGTGGTCACCGTAGGTGATGAAGATCTTCTGTCCGAAGAGGCGATAACTGCCGTCCGCCTGCGGCACGGCGCGCGTGCGCACCTGCGCGAGATCCGAACCGGCCTGCGGCTCGGTCAGGTTCATCGTGCCGGTCCAGGTGCCCTCGATCAGCCGCGGCAGATACGCCTGCTTCTGCTCATCGCTGCCGGCGACCAGCAGCGCCTCGATCGCGCCATCGGTCAGCAGCGGACACAGTGCGAACGACAGGTTGGCCGACTGCATCATCTCCATGCACGCGGCACTGACCACTTTCGGCAAGACCCTGGCCGCCGAACTCGGTCGGATGCTGGATGCCTTGCCAGCCCGCCTCGCCAAACGAGCGAAACGCCGCGCGGAAACCCGGGCTGGTGGTGACGTTGCCATCCGACCAGCCTCCCGGCTGCGTGTCTCCGCTCCAGTTGAGCGGCGCGATCACCTCGCTCATGAAGCGGCCGTTCTCCTCGAGCACGGCCTGCACGGTTTCATCGGTCGCCTCCTCGCAGCCCGGCAGCTGCTGGATCTGCTTCAGTCCTGCCAGTTCGTGCAGCACGAACAGCATGTCCTTGATCGGTGCCGTGTAGCTCATGATGTTCCGCCTATCTGCGAGGTCGAGTGACAGATCCGTCAATCAGCCGAGTTCCTTGACCAGTTGCGGCACGACCTCGAACAGGTCACCGACCAGGCCGTAGTCCGCAACCGAGAAGATCGGCGCTTCCGGATCCTTGTTGATCGCGACGATTACCTTCGAGTCCTTCATGCCGGCCAGGTGCTGGATCGCGCCGGAGATGCCGACCGCGACATACAGCTGCGGCGCGACCACCTTGCCGGTCTGGCCGACCTGCCAGTCGTTCGGCGCATAGCCGGCATCGACCGCCGCGCGCGACGCGCCCATTGCCGCGTTCAGCTTGTCCGCCAGCGGCTCCAGCAGCTTGAAGTTTTCGGCCGAGCCCATGCCGCGGCCGCCGGAGACGACGACCTTCGCGCCCTGCAGTTCGGGCCGGTCCGATTTGGCGACGTCGCGGCCGACGAAGCGCGACGCGTCGCCGGCAGCGACGGCGGCGACGCTTTCGACCGGCGCCGAGCCGCCTTCGGCGGGCGCCGCGTCGAAGTTCGTCGGGCGCGACCGTGACGACCTTGATCTTGTCGCCCGACTGCACGGTCGCGATCGCGTTGCCCGCGTAGATCGGTCGCGTGAAAGTGTCGGCCGACTCGACGCTGATGATGTCGGAAACCTGCGCGGCATCCAGCTTGGCCGCGATCGCGCGGCATTACGTTCTTGCCGAACGCCGTGGCCGGCGCGAACACGTGCGAGTAGTTGCCCGCGACGCGCAAGCACCTGCGCCGACACGGCTTCGGCCAGCCCGTCCGCAAACTGCGCGCCGTCGGCGAGCAGCACCTTGCTGACGCCGCCGATCTTGGCGGCGGCCTGCGCGGCACCGGCCGCGTTGTGCCCGACGACCAGCACGTGGACGTCGCCGCCTGCCTTGGCCGCGGCCGTCACCGTGTTCAGCGTCGGTCCCTTGATCGACGCGTTGTCGTGCTCCGCAAGTACGAGTGCAGTCATGGCATGTCCCGGGATCAGATGGCTTTTGCTTCGTTCTTCAGCTTGGCGACCAGCGTCGCGACGTCGGGCACCTTGATGCCGGCCTTGCGCGACGGCGGCTCGGTCACCTTCAGCGTCTTCAGCCGCGGCGTCACGTCGACACCGAGATCGGCCGGCTTGACCGTCTCCAGCGGCTTCTTCTTCGCCTTCATGATGTTCGGCAGCGTCACATAGCGCGGCTCGTTCAGGCGCAGGTCGGTCGTGACGACCGCGGGCAGGCTGATCGAGATCGTCTCCAGCCCGCCGTCGACTTCGCGCGTCACTTCAGCGCGGCCATCAGCAATCTTCAGCTTCGAGGCGAACGCGCCCTGCGGAGCCTCGAGCAGCGCGGCCAGCATCTGGCCGGTCTGGTTGGCGTCGTCGTCGATCGCCTGCTTGCCCAGGATCACGAGTGCAGGTTTTTCCTTGTCGACAAGCGCCTTGAGCAGCTTGGCGACCGCGAGCGGCTGAAGCTCGACATCGGTTTCGACCAGGATGCCGCGGTCGGCGCCGATCGCCATCGCCGTGCGCAGCGTCTCCTGGCACTGCGGTCACACCGCACGAGACCGCGACGACTTCGGTCGCGACGCCCGCCTCCTTCAGGCGCACGGCCTCTTCCACCGCGATCTCGTCGAACGGATTCATCGACATCTTGACGTTCGCGATGTCGACGCCGCTGCCGTCGGACTTGACCCGCACCTTGACGTTGTAATCGACCACGCGCTTGACGGAGACGAGGATCTTCATGGCATGCGACCCGGGGTTGAGGCGCCGAGGACGACGGCGCTGGCGTTAGTCGGAAAGCAGAGGATTATAGGAGTCGACCCCACCCCACTCTCGCCCCCCTCGTCGAGGGGGGACTCAGTGCCGAACGAGCGCCTCGAACCACGACCAGCCGGCCGCGACCAACAGGTAGCGCGCGCCCTTGCCCGCCGCAAAGGCGGCCAGCGCTATCCAAGGGTTGAGCCGCAGCCAGCCGGCGGCGATTGCCAGCGCATCACCGATCAGAGGCAGCCACGAGAACAACAGTGCCCAGTAACCGTAGCGGTGCAGCGTGATAATCCACCGCTCGTGCACGCGATTCGGGATCAGCCGCCCGATCACGTATGAGGTCATCGCGCCGAGCGTGTTGCCGACGGTCGCGATGCCGATAGCTGTCCAGAATGCGTCCGGATGTCGATGAAGCACGGCGATCAGAACGAACTCCGAACCGCCGGGAAACACGGTGGCTGCGACGAAGCTGGCGATGAACAGCGCGACGAATCCCGCTTCGGCCGAGAAGTCGAACATTCGACGCCGCGCTCGTAGGCCGCAGCCGCCCGCTGGCGACGCTAACGCAGGTCGCGCAGAATCTCGCGCGCCGCGTTATGACCCGGCGCGCCGGTGACCCCGCCGCCCGGATGCGCACCCGATCCGCAGTGGTACAGGTGCTTCAACGGGCCGCGGTAACGCGCGTAACCCAGCAGCGGCCGCAGCGAGAACAGCTGATCGAGCGACAACTGGCCGTGAAAGATGTCGCCGGAGGTCAGCCCGAACTCGGACTCGAGGTCCGCGGGCGACAGCGCGCGGTATCCGAGCAGCGAGGCGCGGAAATTGGGGCAGTGGGATTGCACGACGTCGAAGATGCGGTCGATCGCGGTGGACTTCAGCGATGTCCAGTCAGCGTCTGGCTTGAAGTGCTGGCAGAACAGGCTCGCGACGTGGCGGCCCGGCGGCGCGAGCGTGTCGTCCACGACGCTGGGAATCAGCATCTCGACGATCGGAAGCGCCGAACAGCCGCCGGATTCGGCGTCATGCCAGGCGCGATCCATGTAGTCAAGCGAAGCGCCGAAGACGATGCCGCTGGCGTGATGCGGCTGCGCCTGCGATCCCCGGTACCGCGCTGAAGTTTGGCAGTTCGGACAGCGCGACGTTGATGCGAAACGAGCCGGAACCGCACTTGTAGCGACCGATCGCCTCGACGAATTCGGTCGGGAGCTGCGCTGGCTGCAGCAGCCGTTGATACAGCAGTTTCGGATCGACATTCGCCGCGACGGCCCGTGCGCGCAGCGTCTCGCCGTTCACCAGTTCGACGCCGACCGCCACGCCGGCTTCTACAAGCACGCGGGCCACCGGTGCATCGACGCTGATCTCGACGCCACGGGCGCGGGCCTCGGCCGCCATCGCTTGCGTGATCGCCCCCATCCCACCCATCGCGTGGCCCCATTTGCCGGCCTTGCCGTTCACTTCGCCGAAGCAGTGATGCAGCAGCACGTAGGCAGAGCCCGGTGCATACGGGCTGGCGTAGTTGCCGACGACGGAATCCCAGCCGAGGATGCCCTTCAGCGGCTCCGACTCGAACCAGCTGTCGAGCCAGTCGCCGGCGCTCTTGGTGAAGACGTCGACTAGGTCGCGTTGGCCTTCGCGCGGTAGTCGGCCGAACTGAAGCAGCAGCTTCGCGCCGGCCACGAGGTCGCGCCAGCCATCGACGACAAGCGGTCCACCGAGTTCGGGCGGCGACTGCAGCACCCACTGCTTGAGCTGGTCGGCGAGGCGTTCGAGACGCGCGAAGTACGCCGGCAGGCGTTCCGCATCCCGTTTCGAGAATTTCGCGACTTCGGCCTGCGTCATCGCCAGGTCGCCGCCGAAACTAAGCGCCTGACCATCCGCCAGTGGCGCGAAGTTGGAAAACGGTCTTTCGACGATACGCAGACCGTGCTCGGCGAGCCGCAGATCGCGAATGACCTTCGGATTGAGCAGGCTGACCGTGTAGCTCGCGGTCGAGTTGCGAAAGCCCGGATGGAACTCCTCGGTGACCGCGGCGCCACCGACGACGGAACGCCGTTCGACGACATGCACCTTGAGGCCCGCCGCGGCGAGGTAGCAGGCGCAGGTCAGACCGTTGTGACCCGCACCGATAACGACGACATCCAGCAGGTCGGCTCGCATGGCGGGCATCTTAAGGGCGGGCGCAGCGTCCGACGCCGCGTGAGCCAGCGTGGACCGGTCCGCGATGCGCGTAAGGCAGGTCGAACAGGACCAGCGTGACAGGGCGCGACCTACTTGTTGAGAATCAGCTTTCCGAGCTTGGTGAGACGGAGCACGTACAGGTCGCCCTGGTGCTGGATTCTCACTTCCCGGTTCAACCCGAAGAGCTCTTCGCTTCTGATGATCCGCCGCCCCTGGGAAGAACGAGACGCTGCCGACGGCGCGTCGAGATTCTCGACCTCCAACGCGGCTTCATCGGGTTTCATCGCGCGTCGTCGGTCGCACCGACTGCAAAACCGACCGTGGCACGGCTAGCTTGGCGTTTCCATCTGCGACTGCAGATAGTTCTGCAACCCGACCTTGCCGACCAGCTCGAGCTGGGTCTCGAGATGGTCGATGTGTTCCTCGGTGTCGTCGAGAATGTCGACCAGGATCTCGCGCGAGACGAAATCCTGCGCCTGCTCGCAGACGGCGATTGCTGCCGTCAGCGTCTTGTGCGAGCCGCGCTCGAGCGCCAGGTCCCCCTTCAGGATCTCGGGAACGTCCTGGCCGATCATCAGCTTGCCGATGTCCTGCAGGTTCGGCAGACCCTCGAGCAGCAGAATGCGCGCGACCAGCCGGTCGGCATGCTTCATTTCCTCGATCGACTCGTCGTACTCGTGCTTGCCGAGTCGACCCAGCCCCCAGTGGCGCAGCATGCGCGCATGCAGGAAGTACTGGTTGATCGCCGTGAGTTCGTTCTTCAGCTGCGCATTGAGCTGTGCGATGACCGCCTTGTCGCCCTGCATGGCCCCCTCCCGGCTGAAGCAAAGGCATCAGCGTAGCCGAGCTGCTCATGCTGCGGCTACTGCACGGCGCGGACAGTGAGCGCAGTCGCCGCCGCAGGCGCTCTCATCGATGAGCTGCTGCGCAGCCTCGCGGCAGCAACCGCATCCAGCGGCCACACCGAGCGCCATCGAGACATCGTCGAGCGAGGCAGCGCCAGCGGCAACCGCGGCACGGATCTGCCGATCCGTCACCGCGTTGCAGATGCAGATGTACACGGCCGCTCCGGCTTAGCGATAGCCGACGCGATCGAGGATGCGCTGCGCCGCGATCTGGTTCTTGCCGATCGTCGAGATCGGCACGTTCTCGAATTTCGGCGCGCCGAGTGCGGCGAGCGCCGCATTGTCGGTGCGGACCCCCTTGACCACGGGCCATTCGTTATTGCCGTCGGCAAAGTAGTTCTGCGCCTGAGGGCTCGCCAGATACTCGAGGAACAGCACGGCATTGGCACGGTTCGGCGCGTTCTTCGCAACGCCGCCGCCGGAAATGTTGATGTGCGTGCCCGATGTCGACTGATTGGGCCACAGGAACCCAACCTTGGACACGACTTCCTTGTCCTTCGGGTCGTCGGATCGGACCAGGCGCAGCCAGTAGTAGGTATTGGTCAGCGCAACACCGCACTCGCCCGCCGCCACGCCCTTGATCTGGTCAGTATCGCCGCCCCGCGGCGGACGCGCCATGTTGGCCACCATGCCGCGCGCCCACTCTTCGGTCTTCGCTTCACCGTTGCGCTCGATCATCGCCCCGATCAGCGACAGCATGTACGGGTGCGAGCCCGAACGCGTACAGACGAGCCCCTTGAGCTTCGGATCGGCGAGTTTTTCGTAGGTGTCGACGTCGGTCGGCTTGACCCGCGCCTTGTCGTAGACGATGGCGCGAGCACGCGTCGAGAAGCCGTACCAGGTGCCATCGTTCGATCGAAGCTGCGCCGGAATGCGCTCATCGAGCGCTTTGGATTGCTCGGGTTGGAACAATCCGTCGATCTGCGCACGCCACAGCCGAGCGGCATCGACAAGCAGCACGACGTCGGCGGGGCTGTTGGCTCCCTCGGTCTTCACGCGCTGAACGAGCTGCTCGTCCCCGAGCTCGATCCGGTTGATCTTGATGCCGGTCTGCTTGGTGAAGTTGTCGTACAGCGCGTTATCGGTCTGGTAGTGCCGTGCCGAATACAGGTTCAGCACTTTTTCCTGTGCGCGGCTCTCGAAGGGCGAAAGCGCGCCCATGACGAGGCCGATTACCACAGTCGCCTGCAAACCGCGGCGCAGCCAGCACTCGGCGTTCCAATTCGGGGTTCTGTTCATCGGGCGTTCCGTACGTAGGTTCTGTGGGGCCGAAGGCCGGCCCGGAACGAACGGTAACGAAAACTTACCTCAAATGCAAATGGTTCTCATTTGCATTCGGATGACCCAAATCAAGCGTCGCGGGCCGCTTTAGGGCGTGATGCGCGCCTCTAAGGCTTCGAGCGCACTGGCCGGAGCGCTGGCTGCCGTCGTGGCCGGCGCGGTGCCGATGGCAGCAGGAGAACAGCCGGCGCGCGCCGTTGAACCGCACGGCCCAGTACGGATCGGCAATGCTCTCGACGCGCACGCGCCCACGACGGGCCGGCGCGTGGATGAACCTGCCGTCGCCGACATAGATGCCGACGTGCGAGTAGGGTCGTCCGAGCGTGTTGAAGAACACGAGGTCGCCGGCGGCCCATTGGCCGGACGGCAGCGACTCTCCGAGCCGACTCATCTCTTCCGAGCGTCGCGGCAGCGCCACACCGGCGGTTTCGGCGAACACGTAGCCGACGAAGCCGCTGCAATCGAAGCCAGCCGGCGTGCGACCGCCGTAGCGGTACGGCGCGCTCACGAAGCGCCAGCGCGCGCAACACAACCTCACCTTGAACATCGTCCGCGCTCTGGGCAGTCGCTGTGGCCGGCTGCAACAACAGCAGCGCAGCGGCGACCGAAGCGGTCTGGCGGATCAGGCGATGGAACCGGGCCATAAGCCCCTGCCGAGGCCGGAAGTGGCACTGAACATAGCGCATTCCGGCGAGAAATCCTAAAGCTGACTGGGGTTTACGCCGATCATTTACGTTAAATTCCAGCCGCACAGCGCGCGGACGGCCGGCGTCGGGGCGCCGGATTTGCGGTTCCGTTACGAGGTTGGCGTGCCCAACGACACAACGAAGTCATCAACGCCGAGCGCGCCGCCGAAACCGCGGGTGCTGATTGCCGACGACTCGCGCATCGTGCGCGCGTCGATCGTGCAGCACATCCGCGACCGCTTCGACGTCCGCGAGGTCACCGACGGCGAAGCGGCATGGCAGGCGATCCTGCTCGACTCCACGGTCAGGGTCGTGATCACCGACCTGACGATGCCCAAGGTCGACGGCTTCGAACTGCTGAATCGAGTGCGCAGTTCGAAGGTGCAGCGGATCCGCGAATTGCCGATCGTCGTCATCACCGGTGAAGACGAGGTCGCCGAGCGCGACCGGGCCGCAACGCTAGGCGCCACGGACTTCATTCAGAAGGGCGTGGCGGCGGCGGAGCTGATCGCCCGGCTCGAAGTGCTCGTGCGGCTGTCGGCGACGCGGGAGGCGCTGGCTGAGAGCCAGGCGTCGCTCGAGTCGTCGCGCACCGTGGACGGCGAGACCGAACTGCTGAACATGCCGTTTTTCGACAAGCAGGTCGAGAAGCTGATCTCGTTCGCCCGCCGCAACCTTTCGGACGTTGCGCTGATCTGCGTGCGCGTCGAGCTCTCGCTGCCGCAGCAGGAAACGTGGGAAGGCGAGGTCAACCAGCGCATCAAGCTGGTGGGCCGCACCCTGGCGGCGTCGATTCGCCTGGAAGACCTCGGCACGCGCACGGACAAGTTCGAATTCTGCGTCGCGACGCCATCGTCCGGGCTGTCCGGCGTACTGCGATTCGCGGCTCGGCTGCGAAAGGTGCTGGAAAACGTCGAAGCCGCCGGCCCCGGGGTGGAGGTGTGGACCTGCATCGGACTGTCGACCCTGTCCGAGGAATTGCGGCGCAGCGCGGAAGAACTTCGTGCGCTGGCTCAAAAGCGCGCGGCGCAGGCCCAGCAAAATCGGTCTCGCCGCATCATTCTCGGTACCTCGGACGGCGTCGCGCCCGGCGCGATGGAGCCCAAGCCCGAGGACGGATCGATGGACATCAATCTCGCGCTGGCGCTGATTCGCGCCGGCCGGGCTGCTGAAGTGGTTGCGCATCTGCCTCGCCTGCTCGAGCAGATCTCGCCACTGCTGAAGCTGGTGCGGCAACAGAAAGAACTAAAAGCCACACCAGCGGAGGGAGGCGTTCATGGCGAAGTACAGGGAGCTCCACGCTAGGTCGATCACGGACCCGTCCGGGTTCTGGGCCGACGAGGCCCGGCTGATCGACTGGAACGCGCCCTTCAAGCAGGTCCTCGACTACTCACAACCGCCATTTGCGAAGTGGTTCGTCGGCGGTACGACGAACCTGTGCCACAACGCGGTCGATCGCCATCTGGCGGCGCGGGGCGACGATTCCGCACTGATCTACGTCTCGAGCGAAACCGGCGAGGAAAAGACCTACACGTTCCGCCAGTTGCATCGAGAAGTGAATCGCATGGCGGGCATTCTGCAGGCGCTCGGCGTCGGCCGCGGCGACCGCGTGCTCATTTACATGCCGATGATTCCGGAGGCGACGTTCGCGATGCTGGCGTGCACGCGCATCGGCGCGATCCACTCGGTGGTCTTCGGCGGATTTGCGTCGGTCAGCCTGGCGACTCGCATCGACGACGCGCAGCCGAAAGTGATCGTCTCGGCCGACGCCGGCTCACGCGCCGGCAAGGCGGTGCCGTACAAGCATCTGCTCGACGAGGCGATCGCGCTGTCGAAATTCCCGCCGGCCAAGGTCATCATGGTCAACCGCGGACTCGCCGAGGCGCGGATGGTCGCGGGCCGCGACGTCGATTACGCCAGGTTGCGGGCCGAGCACATGAACGCCGAAGTGCCGTGCGTGTGGCTCGAATCGAGCGAGCCGAGCTACATCCTGTACACCTCGGGCACGACCGGCAAGCCCAAGGGCGTGCAGCGCGACACCGGCGGCTATGCGGTGGCGCTGGCCGCCAGCATGAAGCACATCTTCTGCGGCAACCCTGGCGAAACCTATTTCGCTACCAGCGACATCGGCTGGGTCGTCGGACACAGCTACATCGTTTACGGCCCGCTGCTCGCCGGCATGGCAACGATCATGTACGAGGGCACGCCAATCCGGCCCGACGGCGGCATCTGGTGGAGCATCGTCGAAAAATACAAAGTCACGACGATGTTTTCGGCGCCAACGGCGATCCGCGTGCTGAAGAAGCAGGACCCGGCCTTCCTGAAGAAATACGACTTGTCGTCGCTGCGGCTGCTGTTCCTCGCCGGCGAGCCACTCGACGAGCCGACCGCGCGCTGGATCGCTGAGGGCCTCGGAAAGCCGATCATCGACAACTACTGGCAGACCGAAACTGGCTGGCCGATCTTGGCCATCTCGCGCGGCATCGAGGCGTTGCCGTCGAAGTTCGGCTCACCCGGCGTCCCCGCCTACGGGTACGACGTGAAGCTTTTCAACGAGACGACCGGAGAGGAGATCACCGGACACCACGAAAAGGGCGTCGTCGCGATCGAGGGGCCGCTGCCGCCCGGGTGTATGTCGACCGTGTGGGGCGATGACGAGCGCTTCGTCAAAACCTACTGGACCACCATTCCGAATCGGCAGGTCTACTCGACCTTCGACTGGGGCATCCGCGACGAGGACGGGTACTTTTTCATCCTCGGCCGCACCGACGACGTCATCAACGTCGCCGGACACCGGCTCGGCACGCGCGAAATAGAGGAGTCGCTGTCGTCACATCCAAACGTCGCCGAGGTCGCAGTGGTCGGCGTGGCCGACGCGCTGAAGGGCCAGGTCGCGATGGCGTTTGCGATCCTGAAGGATCCGAGCCTGGCGGACACGCCGGCGAAGAAGCTCGCGCACGAGGGCGAGATGATGAAGACCGTCGACAGTCAGCTCGGCGCAGTGGCGCGGCCATCGCGCGTGCACTTCGTCAGCGTGCTGCCGAAGACCCGTTCCGGAAAATTGCTGCGACGGTCGATCCAGGCGCTGTGCGAGGGACGCGATCCCGGCGACCTGACGACGATCGAGGATCCGACCGCGCTGGAGCAGATTCGCAGCGCGGTGCGCGCGTAGTGCCGGCCGACAGCGGCCGCGAGCTCGCGTAAGCTCGCGGCCGTTTTCGTCGGAGTGCCCGCCGTGACATTGAACTACGCGTTGTCGGACGTGGTACTGCCGCCGACATCGCTCGTGCTGCTGACGATCGCCGGGCTCGCGCTGGTGCGACGCCGCCGCGCGCTGGGCCTGACGCTGGCGCTGGGATCGCAGCTCTTGCTGCTCGCATTGGCGATGCCGGTCGTCGCCAACGCGCTCGCGCGGTCGCTCGAGCCACCTCCCGTCACGGCGGCGCAGTTGAGCCGCGCCCAAGCCATCGTGATACTCGCCGGCGGCAACAATCGCGGGTCGCCCGGAATGGGGCGGGGAGACGGTTAAGCACTACACGCTGCAGAGGCTGCGCTACGGTGCGCACCTGGCTCGCGAAACGAGGCTGCCCATTTATGTGACCGGCGGCACGCCGGAGGGCGGAAGACACGCTGAGGGTGTACTGATGCGCGACGTGCTGGTGCACGAGTACAAGCTCGACGTGCGTTGGGTCGACAGCGGCGCGATGACGACCGGCGAGAACGCGCTGGCCGCCGCCCGCGATCTGCAGGCTCAGCAGATTCGGCGCGTCGCGCTGGTGACCGATGCGATGCATATGCCGCGTGCACGCCAGGTGTTCGAGGCCGCCGGCTTCGAGGTGATCGCCTGTCCGACCGCCTACGAGGGCCAACGCCCATTTAAACCTTATCAGCTGGTACCGGGCGCTAGCGCGCTGCAGATCTCGAGCTACGCGCTGCGCGAATGGGTATCGCGAGCCTACTACCTGCTGCGCTATCACTGAGACTGACGAGGGAGAACCGATGAAGACCAAACCGATGCTCACGCTTGAAGACGCAAAGCGCATCGCGGCAGCCGCAGAAGCCGAAGCGGCGGCCCACCAGTGGAACGTCGTTATCGCGATCTGCGACGACGGCGGTCATCTGCTGCTGCTGCACCGGATGGACCAGGTCGCACCGGTGTCTGCCGCGATCGCGCCGGCCAAGGCGCGCGCGGCCGCGCTGGGCAAGCGCGAGACCAAGATCTACGAGGACATGATCAACGGCGGACGTACCGCGTTCCTATCGGCCCCGCTCGACGGCATGCTCGAAGGGGGTGTGCCGGTTCTCGTTGACGGTCACGTCGTCGGCGCGGTCGGAGTCTCGGGCGTCAAATCGGTCGAGGACGCGCAGATCGCCAAGGCCGGCATCGCCGCAGTGACCGGCGCGACCTAGGCGCCGCCTTCAGGCGGGCGCAAGGGCCGCCTGGCGGCCGCGCGGTACGTCGATCGCGGCCAGCACGACCAGGCCCAGTGCGAAGAAGACCCCGGTCAGGCCGATGCCCAGCCGGTGGTTGTTGTCGGTCGCATAGACCACTGCGCCGTAGCCGATCGGACCGATGATCGCGGCCAGTTGCGTCGCAAATGTCCAGAGTCCGTAGAACTCAGCGAGCCGGTCGGCGGGTGCGAAGAGGCCCACCATGGCGCGTCCGGCGGACTGGCTCGATCCCATCGCCAACCCCGCCAGATTCGCGGCGAGCCAGAACACCGCCACCTGCACCGCCAGCCCGGCCACCAGCACCATCACGAGCCACAGCAGCAGCGTCAGTGCCAGCGCCGGCTTGTGGCCAAGCGCATCCTGGACATAGCCGAAAGAGAACGCACCGATGGCCGCCGTGACGTTGACCACCAGCACCAGCGTCATCGTCTGCACGAAGCTGAAGTGCATCACCTCCTGCGCGTAGATCGCGGCAAGTGCGATCACGACCATCACGCCGGCCTGGTAGAAGACCCCACAAAGCAGCAGCAGCGCGAAGTCCCGGTATCGGTCGAGGTGCCGCAGCGTGTGAAGCAGGCGCGACATCGCCTGCTGCACAAACCGGCCGACGCCCTCGTCGGCGTGCGGTACTGCGCGTTCGCGGACGATCAACAGGGCCGGTGCATGCCGCGAAGGCGAACACCGTGGCCGTGATCAGCATCGTCAGCGGCACGAAGTCCTGCGGTGAGCTGCCGTGTTGCTGCGCCCATTGCACGTAGGCAAGACAGAGCGCCGAGCGTGATCAGGCCGCCGACATAACCGAAACCCCAGCCCCAGCCGGACACCTTGCCGAGTGCTTCGGGCCGCGCGAGCTCGGGCAGGAACGCGGCGATCAAAGCGACACCGACCATGAAGAAGAAGTTCGACGTGACGATCGCAACTGTCGCCAGCCCGATATCGCCGGGGCCGACCGCGGCAAGCGCGGCCGTGCCGGCCACGCAGCCGCGGTCGAGAGCGCCAGCCACCACTTCTTGCGTGCGCGCAGATCGGCATATGCGCCGATCATCGGCATCGCGACCATCACGAGGGCGTTGGACACACCCAGCATCAGCGTCCACGCCAACGTCGCCCAGTCGGCATTCGCTGCCACGACGCCGACAAAGTACGCATTGAACACCGCGGTCAGCACCACGGTGGTGTAGCCGGAATTCGCAAAGTCGTAACCCGCCCATGCGACGACTTCGCGCGGGCGAACGCCAGCGTTCAGTGCGGCTGCATCGAAGATCGGCATGGTGAGTCCGGCGACGCCAGGGATCCTACGCGAGCCGGCCACGAGAGCGTGCTGGGATCGTCGGCCCGTTCGTATACTGCCGCATGGCATCGAAGGACCTCGACGGCATCGACCGCAGCATTCTCGAAATCCTGCAGGCCGATGGGCGCATCACCAATCAGGAGCTTGCGTCCCGCATCGGCCTCAGCCCACGCGCCTGCCTCGACCGCGTGCGCAAGCTCGAGCGTTCCGGCCTGATCTCCGGCTACATGGCCGTGCTCGATCCACGTCGGATCGGCGCGCCGATGACGATCGTCGTCGAAGTCACGCTGAAGGACCAGACGCAGGCCACGCATCATCGCTTCGAGCAGCGCATGCGGCAGGCCGATGAAGTCGTCGAATGTTTTCTGGTGTCGGGTCCGTGCGACTACGTATTGCGGCTCGCTTGTCGCGACCTCGACCACTACCGCGAATCTCACCAACGCGTGGACCGACGACCCGACGCTGGGCGTCGAAAAGCTCAGCTCCAAGCCGGAGCTGCAGACGATCAAGCCGTTCCGCGGCTACCCGCTGGCCTGACACCCCGGCACGCCGGCATTCCTTCGACGCGTTGCACCTCAGATTCGGCAGAGTCAACCCCGATCGACGTTGCATTCCTGCAGCGGGCGTGCATTGCAACTACCGCGCAAGACCATGGTCTGTTCTTACACTGCCATGGTCAGCCAATGGTTTTCGGATCAGCGATGAATACACGGGTAGGACAGTTCCTCGACACTGGCGCGCGATCGATCGCGCTGGAGCAGCGCTATGCCGCGCCGAATTACGCGCCGCTTCCGGTCGTCCTTGAGCGCGGGGATGGCTGCTGGCTGTGGGACGCCGCGGGACGACGCTACCTCGACTTCATGTCGGCCTATTCGGCCGTCAGCCATGGCCACGCGCATCCGCGGCTGGTGCGCGCGCTGGTCGAGCAGGCGCAGCAGCTCGCGGTCGCGTCGCGCGCGTATCACTCGACCGCGCTCGGCCCGTTTTTGGCTGCGCTGGTCGACGCGGCGGACCTGCTGGGACCGACACGCGCGTTGCCGGCCAGCGGCGGCTGCGAGTCGGTCGAGACTGCGATCAAGGCCGCGCGCCGCTGGGGCTATCGCAGCAAGCGGATCGCCGCGGACCGCGCGACGATCGCGGTGGCACGCGGCAACTTCCATGGGCGCTCGACCACCGTCGTCGGCTTCTCCACCGAGCCCGACTATCGCGCCGACTTCGGCCCATTTGCCCCCGGCTTCCGCCACTTCGACTTTGGCGACATCGCGTCGCTTGCGGCGGTGATCGACGAAACGACCTGCGCCGTGCTGCTGGAGCCGATCCAGGGCGAGGCCGGCATCGTCGTCCCGCCCGACGGGTACCTCGCCGCCGTGCGCCGCCTGTGCGACGAGCGCGGTGTGCTGCTGATCCTCGATGAAATCCAGTCCGGGCTCGGTCGCACTGGGGCGATGTTCGCCTACATGCACGAACACATCCGGCCGGACGGCGTGATCGTCGGCAAGGCTCTCGGCGGCGGTCTGCTGCCGGTGTCGGCCTTCGTCGCGCGCGCCGCGGTACTGGACCACATGGGACCCGGCAGCCACGGGTCGACCTTCGGCGGCAACCCGCTCGCCGCGCGGGTCGGTCTGGAAGCGCTGCGCGTGATCCTCGATGAGCGCCTGGTCGAGCGCAGCCGCGTCCTCGGCGGGCATCTGCTCGACCGTCTGCGCGCGCTTCAGTTCCGCTCATCCGCGCGGTGCGCGGACGCGGGTTGTGGGCGGGAGTCGAACTCGATGCGGGCCATGTCTCGGCTCGCGAGTCGTCGAACGCATGGCCGAGCGCGGCGTGCTCACCAAGGACACGCACGAGACGGTGATCCGCTTTGCGCCGCCGCTCACGATCGAGCGCGAGCAGCTCGACTGGGGCATCGACGTGTTCGCCGACGTGCTGCGCGAAGTGGCCGGCGCGCCGGCACCAGCGCGCGATTCGGCGCCGTTGGCCGCGCCGGCCGCTGACGCGCTGAGCGACGCAAGTCCCCACCATCGCCCGTGGGGAGTGAGGCCGTCTCCCCGGAACGGCGATCCCTGATCGCAACTTCGCTGTCGAAACTCCGAGCAGCGACCGGAGCATTCGCATGCGGGCACTTTCGCCGACGACGGCAGTGCGAGCGCCGTTAAGGCCGCCGCCGAGGCGCTGGGCCGTCGCCGACCGGGAACCTGCTCGAGCGCGAGCTTGATCGCCTGAATAACGCGGTGCAAGGCTCGGCGGCCGCGCTCGGTCAGCACCTGTCGTGGATGGTTGTCACGCAGGCGCTCCTGCTGACCTCGTATATGGTGCTGGTCTCGTTGGCGGTTGGAGCCTTCCGCTGCCCGGCAAGCGCGGGCTTCTGCTCGGCATCGCCGTCTTCTCGCTTCTGGCGGTCGGCTGCACGTATCTCGGATTGCGTGCGGCGCGTGATCGCGTCGGTCCGCTGAAGTCGCACCGCCAGCGGGTCGAGGATGCGCTCGAGCGCGTTACCGCCCGTCCGCCGGTGTTCGCCCGCCAGGGCGCGGTCACCGCGTTGCTGGGCGCACGGCTCCCTCGCGGTCTGCCGTTTCTGGTGGTCGCCGGCTGGGTTAGGGATTCGGGCTTTCCACTCTCGCGCTGGACGTTGCCCTACCGAGCGACCGCGACCGATGGCCGCCGACCGAATCGCGCGCCACCCCCGCGGCAGCGCCACCTCGCAGGCGGCGCGCGCCGCCGCGGCGCCAAAGGCCACGGTTCAGGTCGAAGCGGCCGCACCCGCCGAAGCCAGCGCCGAGCACTCTGGCGAATCGCCGCTGCTGAACTTCCTTCGGCGCGCCGTCAATACACCACAAGCCGCCGAAAGCCAGGAACCGATCAAGCCGAAGCGGGTCTCACGGCGCCCAGCGTGGCTTGCGTTTTTCCATGAACGCCTGCGCGCCCTCTTGGGCCGACGTCATCGATCATGTTGCAGGCCATCGTCTCGCCGGCGATTTGGTAGGCCGCTTCGACGCCGGTTTCGATCTGCCGGTAAAAGAGTTCCTTGCCCATCGCGATCGCGACGCGCGGCATGGCGATGATGGCTGCAGCCAACCGCTCGATCTCGGCGTTGAGCTCGTCGGCCGGTTCGACCCGGTTGACGAGCCCCCGTGCCTTTGCGGTGGCGGCGTCGATGAAGTCGCCGGTCACCAGCATCTCGAACGCCTGCTTGCGCCCGACGTTGCGGGAGAGTGCCACACCGGGCGTCGAGCAGAACAACCCGCACGTCGATGCCACTGACCGCGCCGTGCGCTCCGTCGCGGCGACCGCGAGGTCGCACGTCGCGACGAGTTGGCAGCCGGCCGCCGTCGCGATGCCGTGCACGCGCGCGATGACGGGCTGAGGGCAGGCGCTGGATCGTCATCATCAGCCTCGAGCACTGCGCGAAGAACGTCGGTAGTAGTCGACCGACGGTGTTTGACTTATCTGCTTGAGGTCGTGTCCGGGGCAGAACGCTTTGCCGCGCGCCGCGAGGACGATTACCCGCGCGCTGTCGTCGCGCGCGACCGCGTCGAGTTCATCCTGCAGCGCGGTCATCATTTCTTCCGACAGCGCATTGAACTGCAGCGGTCGGTTGAGCGTCAGCGTGACGAGGCCAGTTCGTCGCGTTCGTCCGTCACGTACGGTTCGGCGACCGTCCGGGCTTCGGGGGCGTTCATTCGGTGGACTTCTCCTATATCGATCGCCGCAGCGGAGTTCGCCTGCCGCCGGAGCATGAATTTCTGGATTTTTCCGGTCGAGGTCTTTGGCAGCGGCCCGAACACCACGCGCTTGGGCATCTTGAAGCCGGCCAGATAGTTGCGGCAGTGGGCGAGCAGTTCAGCTTCGGTCAACGTCGCGCCGTCCTTGAGTTCGACGAATGCGCACGGCACTTCGCCCCACGTTCCGTCCGGCTGCGCGACAACGGCGGCGACGATGACCGCGGGATGCCGAAACAATGCATCCTCGACTTCGATCGACGAGATGTTCTCGCCCCCCGGAAATGATGATGTCCTTGCTGCGGTCCTTGATCCGCAGGTAGCCGTCCGCGTGAACGACCGCCAGGTCGCCCGAATGGAACCAGCCCCCGCGAAGGCCTCTTGTGTGTCCGTCTCGTTCTTCAGGTAGCCCTTCATCGCGATGTTGCCGCGGAACATCACCTCGCCGATGGTTTCACCGTCCCGGGGCACCGGCTGCATCGTTTGCGGGTCGAGCACTGGCGACGCCCTCCTCGAGCGTATAGCGCACGCCCTGGCGTCCGTTCAGCATCGCGCCGCTCGCCGACGTCGAGACTTCGCCCCCGCCGGCTGTTTGGCAGCAGACGGTCGCCGGACCGTAGACCTCGGTCAGCCCGTAAACGATGCGTGAAGTCGAAACCGAGCCGGTCCATGCCCTCGATCATCGCGGCCGGCGGCGCGGCGGCAGCCACCATCGCGCTGACCCGATGGTCTATGCCGTGCTTCGTCTCATCCGGCGCGTTGACCAGCATCGCCTGCACGATCGGCGCACCGCAGTAGTGCGTGACCTGGTGTTCACGGATCGCATCGAAGACCGTCGGCGCATCGAACCGTCGCAGGCACACGTGCGTTCCCGCCATCGCCGCGACCGTCCACGGGAAGCACCAGCCGTTGCAGTGGAACATCGGCAGGGTCCACAGGTAGACCGGATGATGCGGCATCGCCCAGACCAGCACATTCGAGACGGCGTTGGTATAGGCGCGCCCCGATGCGAGTAGACGACGCCTTTCGGATTGCCGGTCGTGCCCGACGTGTAGTTGAGCGCGATGCGTCCCACTCGTCGTCGGGTGGCTGCGACACGTGCTCTTCGGAGCCGGTCGCGAGGAAGGACTCGTACGAAGCCCACCGTCGCCACGTTCGATCCGGCGTACAGCGGGTCTTCGACGTCGATGATCATCGTCGGCCGCGTCTCCGCGCCAGCGCGGCTTGATCACCGACGGGTCGAACTCGCGATCGACCAGGATCAGCTGGCCTCACCGTGGTGGAGCATGAACTCGATCGATTCCGGATCGAGCCGCGTGTTCAGCGCGTTCAGCACGGCGCCGGCCATCGGCACGCCGAAGTAGTGCGCCTCGACCATTTCCGGCGTGTTCGGCAGCATCGCCGCGACGGTGTCACCCCGACCGACGCCGCGCTCGGAGCGCGTGCGCCAGTCGGCGTGACCGCGCATATAGTTCACGCCAGTTGCGCAGCGCGTCCCGGCCGCTGCCGTGCACGATCGCCGGCAGATTCGGGAAGACCGGCCGCTGCGTTCGGCGGAAGTCAGCGGCGACAGCACGGCAGTAATTGGCCGCGTTCTTGCAGTCCGGCGTCGTAGATCGTGGTAGACATTTCGTTTCAACCGGCATCGGCCGTGCCGGGGCAGTGCTCCGGTGAAACTTCAGCAGGCAGGTTGCGCCAGAGTCTGCGCCAACGTCTTCAGGTGCGCTCCGACGCTGCGCGCCAGCGCGCTCAGGTTGTATCCACCTTCCAGCGAACTGACGATCCGGCCTTCGCCGAACTCGTCTGCGATGTCCATCAGGCGCTGGGTGATGTAGACGTAGTCGCTTTCGACCAGCCCCATCTGCCCGAGATCGTCCTCACGATGGGCGTCGAATCCGGCCGAGATGAACAGCATCTGCGGCTGGAACTCGCGCAGCCGCGGCAGCCAGACTTCGTCGACGACCTGGCGCACCACGTCGCCCTTGGTTCCGGCCGGAAGCGGCACATTCACCATGTTTTTCGCGACGTGCTCGGTACCGGTGTACGGGTAGAACGGATGCTGGAAGAAACTGACCATCAGCACACGCTCGTCGCCTGCCAGAATCTCTTCCGTCCCGTTGCCGTGATGCACGTCGAAGTCGACGACCGCGACCCGCTCCAGCCCGTGCACCTCGAGCGCATGGCGCGCGCCGATCGCGACGTTGTTGAAGAAGCAGAACCCCATCGCCGCCGCCTTGCGGGCATGATGTCCCGGCGGCCGCACCGCGCAGAAGGCATTGGCGAGCTCGCGCGCGATCACCCGGTCGGTTGCCTCGACCACCGCACCGGCCGAGCGCAGCGGCGTCCCAGGTGTGCGGATTCATCGACGTATCGGGATCGACGGGCAGTAGCCCTGCTGTGGTACGCTGGATTTCAGTCTGTCGATGTAGGCCGCGTCATGCGCGCGCGCGATCGCTTCCTCGGATGCGGCCGGCGCGTCGAAGTGTTGCAGGTGCGGCGCGATCCCGGTGGAGATCAGGTGGTCGTGGATCGCCGCCAGCCGTTCCGGACTTTCGGGATGCCAGGAACCCATTTCATGCGCGGTGCAGGCACGGTGCGTGAAGAATCCTGTGTGAAGCATGTCTCCTTCCTGCCCAATTCGGGGGTCGCCGCGCGGCCCGAGTATCTGAACCAATGTTAGAGAAATTCCGCGCGACCGCCACCCAGATCGGCAGTGTCATTGTCGGCAAGAGCCTGCAGATCCGGCAGAGCCTGACCTGCCTGCTCGCCGGCGGGCACCTGCTGATCGAGGACGCGCCCGGCGTGGGCAAGACGACGCTGGCGCACGCGCTCGCGATTTCGCTCGGTCTGCCGTTTCGGCGCGTGCAGTTCACCACCGATCTGCTGCCGTCGGACGTCATCGGGGTCTCGGTCTACGACCGCACGAGCGGGCAGTTCGCATTCCACCCGGGGCCGATCTTCACGGAAGTGCTGCTGGCCGACGAGATCAACCGCGCCAGCCCGAAGACGCAGAGCGCGCTGCTCGAGGCGATGGAGGAGAGCCAGGTCTCGATCGACGGACTGTCGCGGCCGCTGCCGAAGCCGTTTTTCGTGATCGCCACGCAGAACCCGCTGTCGCAGGTCGGCACGTTTCCGCTGCCCGAGTCGCAACTCGATCGCTTCCTGATGTGCATCAGCCTCGGCTATCCGGACCGCGCTGCCGAGCGCGCGCTGCTGCCGGGCGAGGCCCGGCGCGACATGTTGAAGTCGCTGCCGGCCGTGGCGCGGCCGGGCGACCTGGTCGCGGCGCAGGCCGAGGTCAAGCGCGTGTTCGTAGCGGCAGCGCTGCTCGATTACGTGCAGGCATTGATGGGGCACACGCGCGCCTCGGGCAAGTACGCGGAGGGCCTGTCGCCGCGCGGCGGCCTGGCGTTGCTCGCGGCCGCACGCGCCTGGGCCTGGCTCGATGGACGCAATCACGTGATCCCCGAGGACGTGCAGAACGTGATGCCGGCCGTCGCCGGGCACCGTCTGCATGCGGTCAGCCGCGACAGCGGTCGCGCGCTGCATGGCAAGGAACTCGTCAGCCAGCTGATCGGCGCCGTGCCGGTGCCGTGAAGCGCGCGCGCCAGGCTCGATGCGATGAGCGTGACCGCGCATCCGTTCACGATACGCCTCGGCCAGTGGATTGCGGGTCAGCGCGGACCCGAAACCGGCGTCGGTCTGCTCGATCGCCGCCGCGTCTACATCCTGCCGACGACCCCGGGCGTGGTGTTCGGCGCAGCGATGCTCGTGCTGCTGATCGGGTCGATCAACTACAGCCTGCAGCTTGGCTACATGCTGACCTTCCTCGTGACCAGCATGGCGGTCGTCGGCATGCATACGACGCATGCCAATCTGGCGCAGATCGTGCTGCGCGGCGTGCGGGTCGAGCCGGTCTTCGCCGGCGACGTGGCGATATTCGAGATCACTGCCACGAATCCGACGACGGTCGACCGCTTCGCGCTGCGCTTTTCTTTCATCGATCCGACGGTCGTTCGCGCTGGTTTTCGGTGTTCGCAAGCGCGCCGAGCCGATGACGTCGGTGTCGATCGCGGTACCGGCGCGCGGCGACCGCAGCGTCGGCGTCCCACTGACGGCACCGGAGCGCGGCCGGCTGCCCGCGCCGCGCGTCGTCATCGAGACCCGCTTTCCGTTCGGTTTGTGGCGTGCATGGGCCTACCTGACTCCGGCACTGACCGCGATGGTCTATCCGGCGCCGGAGATCGACGCACCGCCACTGCCGGCGACCGGCTCGGCGGCGGCGACGGGGTCGGGCTCGCCTCGTCCGGCGACGACTTCGCCGGCGTTCGGCCGTACACCCGGGCGATCCGCAGAAGATGATCGCCTGGCGGCTGGCAGCGCGCAGCGACGATCTGTCGGTCAAGCAGTTCGAAGCGCAGGGCGGCGGCGAGTTGCTGCTCGACTTCGACAGTCTGCCGCGGCACCTCGACGTCGAGCACAAGCTGTCACGCCTCACCCGCTGGGTGCTGGATGCCGACGCGGCGCATATGCGCTATGGGCTGCGGCTGCCCGGCTCGATGGTGTTCGCCGGCAGCGGACTGCAGCACCGCGAGCACTGCCTGACCGCGCTCGCGCTGCACAGGGTGAAGTGGGCGTCCGTTGTCGGATCCAGCGCGCAGCGCCGCTGCCAGCGCTGGGAGCGCCGGCGTGCGGCTTTTCGGGCCGCAGACGTCGAGTGCGGCGCGCGAGCGCCGCGACATGCTGGTGCTGCTGCTTGCCGTCGCGCTGGTCGTCATTCCTCACTTCGAGCATCTGCCGTGGTGGGCCACCTCCGTCGTCTCGCTGCTGCTGGTCTGGCGCGTCTGGCTGACGCTGGCGCAGCGGCCGCTGCCGGGTCGCTTCGTCATGCTGCCGCTGCTGCTCGCGGCAGCTGGCGCGGTCTACCTGGAGCACCGCACGCTTGCGGGGCAGGATGCCGGCGTCACCTTCCTCGTGCTGCTGATGGCACTGAAGCTGCTCGAGTTGCGCGCGCGCCGCGACATCTTCGTCGTCATCTTCCTCGCGTTCTTCATCCTGCTGACACAGTTCCTGTATGGACAGGAGCTGCAGGTCGCGGTCATCACGTCCTGGCTGTCGTGGCGCTCTTCTTCGTGCTGGTCAGCGTGAACCTCGATGAGGTCGACCTGCCCGCGACGCGCAAGCTGCGGGTCGTCGGCTCACGCTGCTCAAGGCGATACCGCTGGCCGCGGCGCTCTTCGTGCTGTTCCCGCGACTGTCCGGGCCGCTGTGGGGCATGCCGGGCGACGCCAGTCGGGGCAACACGGGGCTGTCGAATTCGATGTCGCCCGGCTCGATCAGCCGCTTGCTGGAGTCCAACGAGATCGTGTTCCGCGCTCGCTTCGAGAGCACGCCGCCGGCGAATGACCGCCTGTACTGGCGCGGTCCGGTGTTCGGGATGTTCAATGGGCGTACCTGGTCACCGCTCGTGCGCGGAGTGAACGAGGCGCCTGCGTCAGCATCGAGGCCGATCCCCGCTCGGCCGATTGCCTATGAAGTCACGCTCGAACCGCACCGGCGCGACTGGCTGTTCGCGCTCGAAGTCCCGGCAGTCATGCCCCAGTTGGACGGGGCGCAGGCACGCCTGACGCCCGACATGCAGTTGCTGGCCAGCGGCCCATCCTCGAACGAATCCGTTACGAGATGCGTTCCTACACCGAGTTCCGCCTCAATCCCCGGTCGACGCTCGCCGAACTGGGCGACTGGGTCGTTCTTCCGGCGGGCTACAACACGCGCACGTTGCAGTTTGCCGAGGAACTGCGCAGCCGCGTGGCGCCCGGTGCAGACACTTCGTCGCCCACACGCAATGCCCAGCTGATGAACGCCGTGCTCGATCACTTCCGGCGCGGCAGCTATGCCTACACGCTTGCGCCTCCCGCGCTGGGGCGCAATTCCGTCGATGAGTTCCTCTTCGATACGCGCCAGGGTTTCTGTGAGCACTACGCCTCGGCGTTCGTGTTCATCATGCGGGCACTTGGCGTCCCGGCGCGCATCGTCACCGGCTATCAGGGTGGCGAACTGAACCCAGTGGACGGTTTCGTGACGGTGCGGCAGTCGGACGCGCATGCCTGGAGCTGAGGTCTGGCTGCAGGGGCGGGGCTGGGTACGGGTCGACCCGACCGCGGTAGTGGCCCCGGTGCGCATCGACCGCGGGCCGGAGGCGCAGCCCAGCAGGGCGGTGCCGCGCTGCAGGGGCTGGGCGCCGACATGTCGTTGTTGCGCGCCCTGCGCTACAACTGGGAAGCCGTGCAGAACGGATGGAACCAGTGGGTGCTGTCGTACTCGCAGGAGCGGCAGCGCGCGCTGGTCGAACGCCTGGGCCTCGTTCCGAGCCTCGAGAACGTGACACGACTGATGGTGGTCGTCGTCCTGCTGGTACTGGTGTGGCTCTCGGCCCTCACATTACGGTCGCGCAGCGTTCGCGATCCGCTCGGCGCCGCATTCCAGCTGCTGCGCGATCGCCTCGAAAGGGCCGGCGTCGCGGCATCGTCGTCCTGTGGGCCGCGCGAACTCTACTTTCGCACCAAGCGCGCGCTGGTGGCCGAGGATGTGAAGACCGCTCGCAAGCTGTTGTCGCGCTACGAGCGACTGCGCTACGGACCCGCCTCGTCCACGGCGACGAGCGCCGATATCCGCACGCTGCGCCGCGCGATCCATGCATTCAAGCCACGTCCGAATCTGCTGTGACGATGCGACGTCGCACCGCCCTGCTGTCGATCGTCTCGTTCGCGATGCTGCCCGCGGCGCAGGCTCGCACCTCCTACCTCGCACGAAGCGAGGTCCAGCAGTTCATCGACGAACTGGTCGCAACGCACGGATTCGAGCGCGCACGGGTGGAACGCTGGTTGCAGCAGGCCCGTTACTCGGCGACATGTCGAACGGCTGATGCAACCGCCGATCCCGTTTGGGCAGCGCAACTGGATCGAGTACCGCGATCGCTACATCGAGCCGGCCCGCATCGATGCCGGGATCGCGTTCTGGCAGGCCAACGCAGAGCCCCTGGCGCGTGCCGAACTGCAGTTCGGGGTGCCGGCCGAGATCATCGTCGCGATCATCGGCATAGAGACCTACTTCGGACGGATAACCGGCAATTTCCGCACCCTCGACGTGTTCACTACGCTGGCGTTCGACTACCCGCGGCGCGCCGATTTCTACCGCGCCGAGTTCGTTGAATTCTTGCTGTTGGCGCGCGAGCAGAAAGTCGATCCGGCGAGCTTCCGCGGCTCGTTCGCAGGCGCCATCGGTCTGCCGCAATTCATGCCAGGCTCAATCCGACGCTGGGCGGTCGACTTCGACAACGACGGGCGCGTCGACCTGCTGGGCAGCGCGGCCGACGCGATCGGTTCCGTCGCCAGCTTCCTGGTGGCTCATGGCTGGGAGCGCGGACATCCCATCGCGTTCGAGGTCAGCGCGGATGAGGCGATGGTCGACGCGCTGGGTCGCGGCATCGAGGCGCGCACGACCTGGTCGTCCGCACTGGCCGCTGGTGTCGCCGGTGACCTTCCGCTTTCGCTCGACACCCCGGTGCTGCTGATCGATCTGCCACTGGTGCGCGACGGTGAGCCCGACCGTGACTACCGCATCGGCACTGTCAATTTCAGCGCGATCCTTAATTACAACCGCAGCTACTTCTACGCGACTGCCGTCGCCGAGTATGCCGCCGCCTTGCGCGATCGACGTCCCGCTGCCGAAGTCGCGCGCTGATTGGCGTTACTCCGCATCCGGCTGGCGCGAGGGCTGCGCGTCGATGAAGGACGAAAGCTCCATGCAGTGTTCGAAGATTCGCATCAGCGTCGGCGCGTGATCCAGCCGACAGTCGAAGCGACGCGCGTTGAAGATCTGCGGAACGAGGACGACGTCGGCCATGCCGTGACCGGGTCGCCTAGCACGTGGCGGCCGCTGCGACGCTCCGCCACGACCCGGCTTTCCAGTGCCGCCAGCCCCTGTTCGACCCAGTGGCGGTACCACTCGTTCTTCTTCTCCTCGCTCGCGCCAAGATTGCGCACGAGATAGCGCAGTACACGCAGGTTGTCGAGCGGATGAATCTCGCAGGCAATCGTCAGCGCAAAGGCGCGGACGTAGGCGCGCTCGACGGGGTCGGCCGGCAGCAGCGGCGGTTCCGGACGCGTTTCGTCGAGGTACTCGATGATCGCAAGCGACTGCGTCAGCACGACACCGTCGTCGTCGAGCACAGGGATCAGCGCATCGGCATTCAACGCGCGGAATGCAGGCGCGAACTGCTCGCCGCCGCCTTTGGTCAGGTGCACGGCGGCGTACTCGTACGGCAGTCCCTTCAGGTTCAGCGCGATCCGCACCCGGAACGAGGCGGAACTGCGGAAATAGTTGTAGAGCTTGAGCATGGCGAGAGATGCTACCGGACGAATTGCACCGCCCAAAGCGAGAGCGCCGGCACCAGCAGCAGCAGGGTCAGCCGCACCGCGTCGGCGATAAGGAAGGCACCAACGCTGCGGTAGGCGCTGGCGATCGGCACGTCGCGCGCGAGTGCAACGACGACGTAGACGTTCAGGCCGACCGGCGGCGCGATCAGACCGATGTTCACGACGGTCAGCAGCAGGATGCCGAACCAGATGCCTTGGCCTCGAGCGGCAGGCCGTGCAGGTCGAGCTGCATCACCGCCGGAAAGACGACGGGCAGCGTCAGCAGCAGCATCGACAGTTCGTCCATCACGCCGCCGAGCACGATGTAGAAGAGCAGCACCGACGCGAGCACAGCGAGCGGCGGCCAATTCAGGCCTGCGATCGCTTCGGCCGCGCGCGCCGGCATCTGCGTCAGGGCGAGCGAGCCGTTCAGCATGTCGGCCCCGAGGAAGATCATGAAGATCACGCCCGAGGTTTCCGCGGTGGCCAGCAGCGCGTCGCGAACGCCCGCCGCTGTCAGTTCGCGGCGCAGCAGCCCGACCAGTCCGGTCAGCCCAACGCCGATCGCAGCGCCCTCGGTGGCGGTGAACATGCCGCCGTAGATGCCACCGAGCACCATGAGGAAGATGAACGCGACCGGCACGACACCGGTCAGCGTGCGCAGGCGCTGCGACCAGGGGACGCGCGGTTCGGCAGGACCGAGCTCAGGCCGGCGCCGCATCAGCAGCGCAATCGCGACGCAGTACAGCGCCGCCGCCAGCACTCCGGGCAGCAGCGCGGCGGCGAACAACCGGCCGATGTTCTGCTCGGCGATGATCGCGTACAGCACCAGCACGACCGACGGCGGTATCAGGATGCCGAGCGTGCCGCCCGCCGCGAGCGTCGCCACGGCGAAACCCCCGTCGTAGCGGTAGCGCCGCATTTCCGGCAGCGCCGCCTGTGCAATCGTCGCCGCGGTCGCGACCGAGGAGCCGCAGACGGCACCGAATGCGGCGCTCGCCATCACCGCTGCTTGTGCCAGTCCACCGCGCCAGTGGCCGACGAAAGCCGTTGCTGCGCGAAACAGCGCGCGCGAAAGTCCACCCTGGGTGGCGAGCTGGCCCATCAGCAGGAAGAGCGGGATCACCGACAGGTCGTAGATCGAGAATCGCGCGAAGGCAATGCCCTTGAGGTAGGCGAGCAACGCATCCGCGCCTGCCAGCACTGCATAGGCGATTGCACCTGGGACGAACATTGCGACCCAGACCGGCACGCGAAGCGCCATCAGCGCCAGCATCGCCGCAAACAGCAGCAGTGGCACGCCGATGCTCATGCGCGCTCCTGAGGCTGTACGTCGAAGGCCGCGATGCAGGCAGCGAGCAGCAGCGACGGCGGCAGCGGCCCGTACGCAATCCACAGTGGCAGACCGAGCACCATCGAGGTTTCACCGGCCGAGTGCAGGTCGACCAGCCCTGCGGCCGCTCGCAGAGACAGCAGGCCGAGCACGGCTGCCGCCAGCCATCGCGCGGGCCGCTCAAGCCAGCGCTGCACAGACGTCGGCGCCCGCGCAAGGAAGATGTCGACGACAAGATGACTCCCGTGCAGCTGGCAGTACGGCAGAAAGAGTGCGAGCGCACTGGCGGTGCCGAGCTGCACGAGTTCGACGTCGCCGGGCACCGGCAACGCGCCGAGCCAGCGTCCACCGACCGAAACGGCGGTCGTCGCCGCGATCAGCAGCAGAAGGAAGCCACCCGCCAGCGCACTGAGTTTCGCGGCGCTGTGCAGCGTGTGCTGCATCGCTACGGCGCAGACGGCGCGCGCGGAGTGCTCGTCCCTGGGGCTGCTCGCCGCGCGAGCAATCCCGCGGGCGTCGGCGAGCAACGCGTCGGCGTCGATCTGCCGGCGCTTGAGGTCCGCCAGCCAGTCGGTGATCACGGACTGCGCCGCCTGCTGCCATCGCGCGAGCTCCGCGGCCGGGACCACGACGATCGTATTGCCGCGATCGAGCGCCAGCTTGCGCGCGGGCGCCTTCTGCTCGTCCCAGAGTCGGCCGGCCTGCTCCGACAACTCCGCCCCGGAATTCCGGTCGATGACGGCCCTGAGGTCCGGCGACAAACTCGCATAGGTCTTGGGATTCATCGCGAACAGGAACACCGCCGTGTAGAGCGCCGGCATGTTCGGGTCGGTCTCGGTGTGGAAACGCGCGACCTCATGCACCTTGATCGCCGGCACCACTTCCCACGGCACGAGTGCGCCGTCGATCACGCCCTTGCTCATCGCGTCTGCTAGGCCCGTAACCGGCATCGACACCGGCGCAGCGCCGAGCGCAGCGAGCAGCTTGTTGGTCTGACGCGTCGGCGCGCGCAGCTTCATGCCGCGGAAGTCCTCGAGCGTGCGCACCGGCCGCTCGCGGGTGTGCAGGTAGCCGGCATCGTGCACGTGCACTGCAAGCGGACGGACATCACGGAAGTCTGATCGACCGTGCTTCTCGTAATACTGCCAGGCTGCGCGCGAAGCCGACTGCGCGTCGCTGATCATGAACGGCAGTTCGAAAACCTCCATGGACAGGAATCGTCCGGCGTTGTAGCCGGGCAATGTCCAGACGATGTCGGCGACGCCGTCGCGCACTTGGTCGTAAAGTTGCGGCGCTGTGCCTCCCAGCTGCATCGACGGAAAGATCTGGCACTTCAGCCGGCCTGCGGATTCCGCCTCGATCTTCGCGCACCACGGCATGATCAGCTTCGCATGCGTCGTCGAGCCCGTCGGCAGGAAGTGATGCACCTTGAGCGTAGTCACCGTTTGCGCTGCAGCCGCAGCGGTGATCAGACCGCAGCACGCAAGTAACAGGCGTGCGAGCGAAACCACGGTTTCAGACCATGCGGACTTGGAGCGTTCCGATGCCGGCGATGCCCCCGGCCATCAGATCGCCGGCCTTTACCGCTCCGACGCCTTCGGGCGTGCCGGTGAAGATCAGGTCGCCCGGAGCGAGCGGGAAATAGCGCGACAGGTGCTCGATCGTCTCATTCACGTTCCAGATCAGCTTGGCAATGTCGCTCGACTGACGCTTCTGCCCGTTGACCTCAAGCCAGATTGCGCCGGACACAATCTCGCCAGTGGCGGCGACCGGCTTCAACGGTGTGATCGGCGCCGACTGATCAAAGCCTTTCGCGACATCCCACGGCCGACCCGCATCGCGCAGCGCCAGTTGCAGGTCGCGGCGCGTCATATCGAGCCCGACTGCGTAGCCCCAGATGTATCCCGCGGCGTCGGCCTGTGCAATGTCACGTCCCGTGCGTCCGATCGCCACCACGAGTTCGATCTCATGGTGCAGATTCGTCGTCGCGCTGGGATAAGCCATCTCGCCGGTTGCGCCGAACGGGACAGGCAAGACCGCATCTGCGGGCTTGGTGAAGAAAAATGGCGGCTCGCGCCCGGAGAACCCCATTTCTTTCGCGTGATCGGCGTAGTTACGCCCGACGCAGTAAATGCGGTGCACCGGGAACAAATCGGTCGTCGCGTCGATCGGTACAACGGCTTGCGCCGGCGCCGCAATTGCATACCCCATCGGCTGTCCCCCGCAAAATGGTCGGCAAGCGTACTACGCGTGCCCGGAACCGGTAGTCCGGGCGATCGCATGCGGGCGACCTACTTGCGCTTGCCGCCCAGCAGCGCCGCGACGCGGTCGCCGGGACGGCGCGCCGGCAGTCCGGCGGGATCGCCACCAGGCGTCGCTGCAGGCGGCGGCAGCTGAGTTTCGCGTCCGGCGTCGGGCTCGTACGGGCGCGAAAAGAAGTCATCGACCGGCGGTCGCGCTCGTGCCGGGCGCTGACTCGGCGATCCTGTCGTCGGCGCTTCGCGGCGGCTGCGCCGCTCGTCATCGCGCCCGCGCCCACGCTCCGGGCGTTGCGGCTGAACAGTACCCATTTCGAACTTCTGCTTGGTCAGGCGTTCGATCGCCACGACTGCGCGTTCGTCTGCACCGGACATCAGCATGATCGCCAGACCGCTGGCGCCCGCACGGGCGGTGCGGCCAATGCGATGGATGTAATCCTCGGGGGCAAATGGCACGTCGTAGTTGATCACGGCCGGCAACTCGACGATATCGAGTCCGCGGGCGGCCACGTCAGTGGCCACCAGGACCTCGATCGAGCCGTTCTTGAAGCCCTCGAGCGCCTTCATGCGCTCGTCCTGTGTCTTGTCGCCGTGGATCGCATCGGCGTTGACGCCGGCTTTCTGCAGCTGACGCGCCAGCCGTCGGCACTCGATCTTCGAGTTGACGAACACCAATACCTGCTGCAGGCGTCCTCCGTCCTCGCCACGCGTGCGCAGCAGTTCGAGCAGCACGTCGGTCTTTTCCGATTCGTGCAGCCGCACGACTTCCTGGGTCACGTTTTCTGCGGTCGCATTGCGCCGCGCGACCTCGATCAGCACCGGGTCTCGCAGGAAGTTGGCGGCGAGCTTCTTGATCTCCTCGGAAAACGTCGCCGAGAACATCAGGCTCTGCCGCTCGCTCGGCAGCAGGTTCAGGATGCGGGAGATATCGGGCAAAAAGCCCATATCGAGCATTCGATCGGCCTCGTCGAGCACGACCACCTGCACCTGCCCGAGCGAGGTGTTCTTCATCTGCAGATGGTCGAGCAGTCGCCCTGGCGTCGCGACGACGATCTCGACGCCGGTTCGCAGCGCCTGCGTCTGCGGATCCATGTCGATGCCGCCATAGATGACGGCACAGCGCAGCGGCGTGCCGGCGATATAGCGCTTGACGTTGTCGGCCACCTGGTCGGCCAGTTCGCGCGTCGGCGTCAGCACCAGCGCACGCACCGGATGGCGCGCGGGTGACATGCTGGTGTTCGCACCGGGCAGCAGCCGCTGGATGATCGGCAGCGCGAAGCCCGCAGTCTTGCCGGTGCCGGTCTGTGCGGCACCCATGACGTCCCCGCCCTGCATGACGACCGGAATCGCCTTGCTCTGAATCGGCGTCGGCGTCGTGTAGCCCATGGCTTTGACCGCGGCGACTATGCGCGGGTCGAGGCCGAAGTGGTCGAAGTCGTGGTAGTCGGACAAGGTCTGCTTTGGTGACGGGTTGGGTGGTGGGCCGTGCTGGATTTGAACCAGCGACCAAAGGATTATGAGTCCTCTGCTCTAACCAGCTGAGCTAACGGCCCGGTGAGACGACAACGGCCGCAGCGTGAGCTGCGGCCGCTATCGTGGAGCCATCTTTCATTCAGCCTTACTCGAGGAAGCTTTTTAGCTTGTCGGAACGGCTCGGGTGGCGCAGCTTGCGCAGCGCCTTCGCTTCGATCTGACGAATCCGCTCACGCGTGACGTCGAACTGCTTGCCGACTTCTTCCAGCGTGTGATCGGTCGACATCTCGATGCCAAAGCGCATGCGCAGCACCTTGGCCTCGCGCGGCGTCAGCGAGTCCAGCACGTCCTTGGTCACGCCGGACAGGCTGTTGTACTGCGCGGCGTCGACCGGCGCGACTGTCGTCTGGTCTTCGATGAAGTCGCCGAGGTGCGAATCGTCGTCGTCGCCGATCGGCGTCTCCATGCTGATCGGTTCCTTCGCGATCTTCAGGATCTTGCGGATCTTGTCCTCGGGCATCTCCATTTTGACCGCGAGCGTCGCCGGATCCGGCTCGGTACCGGTTTCCTGCAGGATCTGACGGCTGATGCGGTTCATCTTGTTGATCGTCTCGATCATGTGCACCGGGATGCGGATCGTGCGTGCCTGGTCGGCGATCGAGCGGGTGATCGCCTGGCGGATCCACCACGTGGCATAAGTCGAGAACTTGTAGCCGCGGCGGTATTCGAACTTGTCGACCGCCTTCATCAGCCCGATGTTGCCTTCCTGGATCAGATCGAGGAACTGCAGGCCGCGGTTGGTGTACTTCTTCGCGATCGAGATCACGAGACGCAGATTGGCCTCGGTCATCTCGCGCTTGGCTTTCCGCGCCTTGGCCTCGCCGGTGGCCATCTGCTTGTACACCTCGCGCAGGTCGCGCAGCGGCAGCACGACCCGCTTCTGCAGGTCAGACAGCTTGCCCTGAAGTTCCTGCACGGCCGGCAGATTGCGCCTCAGCACCTCGGTGTACGGCTGGCCGGAATCGACCTCGCGCGCGGCCCAGCGCATGTTGGTCTCGTTGCCCGGAAACGTCTTCAGAAAGTGCGGGCGTGGCATGCCACACTTGTTGACGACGATCTCGTAGATCTGTTTTTCCAGGCTGCGCACTTCGTCGACCTGTTTGCGCAGCGTGTCCGACAGCTTTTCGACCATCTTCGCCGTGAAGCGCAGGCTCATCAGTTCGTCGAGGATCTTGGTCTGTGCCTTCAGATATCCGGGCGACTTGTAGCCTTCCTTCTCGAAAGGCCACGCGCATCTTGTCGAAGAGCTTGGCGACGTGGTCGAACTTCTCGATCGCGCGCAGTTTCAGCTCGTCGAGTTGCGCAGCCGTCATGCCCGAGGCGCCGATGTCGGTCGTCTCTTCGCCTTCCTCGTCTTCCTCGTCGCCACCGGCGGTCGGAAAGTCCTCCGCCGTCGGATCCATCAGGCCATCGACGACCTCGTCGATCGGGATGTCGGCGGCGCGGATGCGCTCGGAGTGCGTCAGGATCTCGGCGATGGTCGTCGGGCATGCCGACACCGCCATCACCATGTGCTTGAGTCCGTCCTCGATGCGCTTGGCAATCTCGATCTCGCCTTCGCGCGTCAGCAGCTCGACCGAGCCCATCTCGCGCATGTACATGCGCACCGGATCGGTCGTCCGCCCGAACTCGGCGTCCACCGTGGTCAGCGCCGCCTCGGCCTCTTCCTCGACGTCGTCGTCGGTCGTCGCCGCCGGGACGTTTTCGTTCATCAGCAGCGTCTCGGCATCGGGCGCCTGGTCGAAGACCTGGATCCCCATGTCGCCGAAGGTGCTGATGATCGAGTCGATCGCCTCGGCGTCGACCAGGTTGTCGGGCAGGTGGTCGTTGATCTCGGCGTAGGTCAGGAAGCCACGTTCCTTGCCGAGCTTGATCAGCGCCTTCAGCTTGTTGCGACGGGCCTCGAGGTCTTCCTCGGTACCGTGGTAGCTGCGCTCCAGCGCCTCTTTCAGCGCCTTTTCCTTGGCACGGCGATCCTTCGCACGCAGCTTCGTCGCGCTCATCTTCTCGACGATCTGCACGCCCGGATCGGCAGTGTCGTCGCCAGCCTCGGGCACGGCGGCTTCGCCGTTGCCCATCAGTTGTTCTTCGGACTGCTTCGGCTTGCGGCCAGGGCGCGCTCCACGGGCGGCATCGGCGACCGGCGCCACCGGCTTGGCAGTCAATGGCTTCGCCGGCACGGTGCTCTTCACTGCAGCCACAGTCTTCAGGGCGGCGTCAGCCTTCAGCGGCTTTGCCGCGGCTTCTTTACGCGCGGTCACGGTCTTCTTGACCGCGGACTTCGGCCGTGCGGCTTCGCGTGCCACTGCACGTGCGGGCTTCGCCTTCACCACCGGCTTCTTCGTCACCATCTTCTCACTCCGATTCCGCTGCCACGCAGCGCGCGTCAGTCACTTGGATGCGCGGGCCGCACGAGTCTTCGCGGACCACCGCTTCACACACCATTGGGTTCAAACGCGCGATCTCAATCAGGATCACGACGTCACGGACAGATTCAGAAAATGCACCGTCACGTGTTGGCGAGTTCACATGCCCCGAGGGCCGGGCGCGCATCCAGTGGGGCGCCCCTATGCGTCACGCACGCTGTCCGATGCTGGGATTACCGCGCCACCGATCAATCGCGATCTCCTGGGCGCTGCCGCGTCCGCCGTTTTTCTGACGAAACGTCGACAATTCAACATATTAGCAAACTTTGACCTCATTGCCGCAAGAAGTTCCGATTTCGGCCGTCAGGACGATGACCGGGCGTCCCGGCTGACCTGGCCACGCGCAGCCAGGTAGGCGAGATCGGCCGCACGGTAGGCGTCGAGCCGCTGGGCCGACGGCTCCCGCTCGTAATCGGCCAGGCGTTTTTGCAGCTCAACCTCGAGCCGGCGCAGCCGCAGCTTTTGGAACGCTTCGCCCAGGACCTGTCGAGCGGTCTCCACATCGGTATCCAGCTCCATTTCCTGGGCCGCCAGCGTCCGGTAGTCGTCGATGAAGCTGCTTTCCTGCAGGGCCTCCAGCAGCGCTCCGTGGGTCATGACCGAGGATGCTTGCAGTTCCGGGGCCGTCGCCGTGCGCCAGACCTCGGCGATTTCGGTATCGACCGCATCAGCGCCGTTCAGGTGCTCTTCCACGACGGCGTCGCCAAACTCGCGGGCCAGCGCCGGGTGCGTCAACAGCTGCTGCAGGATGCGCCGCTTCAGGTCTTCGACCTCGGCATGCGGCGTGCGGCGCGCCATCGCGGCCGGCCGAGCGGGCCGCGCCCGCTTGAGCCCATAGAGCGCTTCGAGATCTTCCACCGGCGTGCGCGCTGCTTCTGCGAGTTCGCGCAACAGCTGCAAGCGAAGCGCGTTTGCGGCCATCGAGAGAATCAGCGGCTTCGCCTCGGCCAGTAGCGCTGCGCGATCTTCCGGCGATGCCAGCGAGCGCCCCCGCGCGAGAGACGTGATCAGGAAACGCGACAGGGGAAGCGCCTGCTCGAGCTCGGCCACAAATCCGGCCGCGCCGCGCTCCTTCACGAGGCTGTCCGGGTCCTCGCCCTCGGGCAACAGCAGGAAGCTTGCGCGCTTCATGTCGCCGATGACCGGCAGCGTCGCCTCGAGCGCACGGCGCGCCGCTTTGCCACCGGCAGCGTCGCCGTCGAACGCAAAGATCACGTGATCGGTTGCTCGCAGAAGGGCACTGACGTGCGCACTGGTGATCGCGGTGCCGAGCGCGGCCACGGTTTCTCCGAATCCGGCCTGGGAGAGCTGGATCACGTCCAGGTAGCCCTCACAGACGATCGCCCGGCCGGCGCTGCGGATTGACTCGCGTCCCTCGTACAGCCCGTAGAGCTCCTGTCCCTTGCGAAACAGCGGCGTCTCCGGCGAGTTCAGGTACTTTGGCTCGCCGGCGCCGAGCACGCGGGCGCCGAATCCGATCACGTTGCCGCGGGCATTGCGGATCGGAAACATGATCCTTCCGCGGAAGCGGTCATAGCGCTTGCCCTCGTCGGCGATGACAAGACCCGCTTCGACGAGCGCGGCGTCGTCGTAGCGCTCGAATGCAGCACGCAACGGCTGCCAGGCATCCGGCGCGAATCCGATGCCGAAGCGCGCAGCGGTCTGGCCGGTGAGGCCCCGAGTCTTCAGGTATTCGATCGCCGCAGGACTGTCCTTGAGCTGGGCGCGGTAAAAATCCGCGGCGGCCTTCAGCAGTTCCGACAGCGCGGCCACCTTGCCGCCGCCGTCGCGCAGCCCGATCTCGGCTCTCCGGAACCTGCATGCCGACCTGCTGCGCCAGTTCGCGGATCGCCTCGACGTAGCCGAAGCCGCGCTGCTCCATCAGAAAGCCGATCGCGCTGCCGTGCGCGCCGCAGCCAAAGCAGTGATAGAACTGCTTGCTCGGGCTGACGGTGAAGGACGGCGATTTTTCGCCATGAAACGGGCAGAGGCCGAGAAAGTTCTGGCCGCCCTTTTTGAGTTGCACGGAGCGCCCGACGACGTCGACGATGTCGACGCGGGCGAGCAGGTCCTGGATGAAACTCTGCGGAATCATGGCTGCGGCGAAAGTGTACGCATCAGCTTCGCCGCTGCAGTGCACGTCGTGTGACGCGGCGGCGGCAGCGGGTGGCCGCGCGCCGCCGGGCGCCGCGCGGCCACGTCAACGCATCAAGACAGCCGTTTTTTTACCAGCGCCGAGACCTGGCCCATGTCCGCACGGCCCGCAATCCTGGGCTTGAGCAGCGCCATGACCTTGCCGATGCGCCTGCGGACCCGCGGCGCCGGCTTCCGCGATGGCCGCGTCGACAGCGGCCACGAGTTCGGCTTCGGACATCTGCTGCGGCAGATACATCGACAACAGATCGAGCTCTGCCTTTTCCTTGTCCACGAGGTCGGTGCGACCGGCCTTGCCGAACTGTTCGATCGAGTCTTTGCGCTGCTTGATCAGCTTCTCGACGATGCCCAGCACGCCGGTGTCATCGACGGTGATCCGTTCGTCGACTTCCTTTTGCTTAATCGCGGCCTGCAGCAGCCGGATCGCGGAAAGCCGCGGGGCGTCCTTGGCGCGCATCGCGGCCTTCATGTCCTCGTTGATCCGCTCTCTCAACGACGCTCGCGCTTCCATTTGTACCTCCAGAAAGTCAAAGCGCGCCGGAAGGCGCGCCTCGCACTGCATCCTTTGACGACCGGTTGACCCGGTCGGATGCGATCAGTACATCTTTTTGGGCAGCATCTGGCTGCGCAGACGCTTGAAGTGCCGCTTGATCGCTGCCGACTTCTTGCGCTTGCGCTCGGCGGTCGGCTTTTCATAGAACTCGCGCGCGCGCAGTTCGGTCAGCAGACCGCTCTTTTCGATTGTGCGCTTGAAGCGACGCAGTGCCACTTCGAACGGTTCGTTTTCCTTTACGCGGATTGTCGGCATCGGTAAGTCAGTCAGAGAAATCGGGGACGGCGTTGCGGAGCGCGCATCTCCAATAGCGGGGCGGCCCGGAAAAGCATGAGAGTATAGCCGAGGATGCTTTCCGCCAACAAGTCAATGGCTTAGGCCAAGCCCTCGGCCGCGCACGGACCGCGCGTCGCCGGCCGGCGACACGACGTCTCGTACACTGGCCGAATGCTGATCGTCGGTATCGAGACCTCCTGCGACGAAAGCGGCGTGGCGCTGCTGGACAGCGACGCCGGCCTGCTCGGCCAGGCACT
Source organism: uncultured beta proteobacterium (assembly GCA_963707445.1). Lineage (GTDB taxonomy): Bacteria > Pseudomonadota > Gammaproteobacteria > Burkholderiales > Burkholderiaceae_F > JALORV01. Next base: position 143,885 of record CAVPPW010000007.1, read on the forward strand.
GCACTCGCAGGTCGACCTGCACCAGGCCTATGGCGGGGTCGTGCCGGAACTGGCCTCGCGAGATCACATTCGACGTGTTCTGCCGCTGCTCGATCACGTGCTACTGCAGGCCGATCGCGAGCGCGCCGACATCGACGCGCTCGCTGTCACGGCGGGCCCGGGTCTGGCCGGCGCGCTGCTGGTCGGTGCCAGCGTCGCCCATGCGATCGGCTACGCGCTGGGTCGTCCGGTTGTTCCAGTGCACCACCTCGAAGGCCATCTGCTTTCGCCGCTGCTCGTCCCGGCCCGCGCCGGAGTTCCCCTTTGTAGCGCTGCTCGTGTCCGGCGGCCACACTCAGCTGATGCGCGTCGACGACTGGGGCCGCTACGCACTGCTCGGGGAAACGCTCGACGACGCCGCCGGCGAAGCTTTCGACAAGACGGCGCAACTGCTCGGGCTCGGCTATCCGGGCGGACCCGCGGTGTCGCGACTCGCGGATTTCGGTGTCGCCGGGGCGGTCAGGCTGCCACGACCGATGATCGCCAGCCCCGATCTCGACTTCAGCTTCAGCGGCCTGAAAACCGCGGTACTGACCGCCGCGCGTCAGCAGCGCAATCTGTGCGAGCAAGGACGGGCCGATATCGCACGCGCGTTCGTCGATGCGATCGTTGACGTGCTTGCGACCAAAGCGCAGCGCGCGCTCGAGGCGACCGGCCTCAAGCGCCTGGTGGTCGCCGGCGGTGTCGGCGCGAATGCGCAGTTGCGGGAGCGGCTGCTCGCCGATGCACAGCGGTCCGGCAGCACGGTCCACTTTCCGCCGGTTGAGCTGTGCACGGACAATGGCGCGATGATCGCGCTCGCCGGACTGGCAGCGCTGCGCCGTTCGGGCGCGCGACCGGCTGCGGCAACGCTGAGCTTTGGCGTTCGACCGCGCTGGACGCTCGCCGAAGCGACGGCCTAGCGGCCGGGCCGCTCGACCCGCGGCAGCACCTCGGTCGTCTTTTGCCCAATCCGCCGCTCCTTGCCCGCGAGCAGGTTTCGAATGTTGTTCTGATGGCGCTCGATGACAAAGGCCGCGATGACGACAATGGCGACGAACTGGGCGTCGAAGCCCCAGACGAACGCCGAGTAGAACGCGGCAAACACCGCGGCGACCAGCGACGCGAGTGACGAATAGCGGAAGAAGAAGGCGATGATCAGCCACGTGAGGCCGGTCGCGAGCGCCAGCCACGGATTGAAGGCCAGCACCACGCCGGCGGCCGTGGCGACGCCCTTGCCGCCCTTGAACCGGAAGAACACCGGGTACAGGTGGCCGAGGAAGACGCAGACGCCGACCAGCGCGATGGCCCAGGCGTCGATGCCGAGCCAGCGCGCCGTAGCGCCGCGCGAGCCAGACCGCAAACCAGCCCTTGGCCGCATCGCCGAGCAGCGTCAGCACGGCCGCGACCTTGCTGCCGGAGCGCAGCACGTTGGTCGCGCCGGGATTCTTCGACCCATAGGTGCGCGGATCTGCCAGCCCGAACGCGCGGCTGACGACGACGGCAAAGGACACCGAGCCGAGCAAATAGGCGGCGATGCAGGCCGCGCCGGTCCAGATGATCGGCATCATCCTTCCTTGAGCGCGCAGTCCACCGCGGTGGCAGCGAGTAGCGTCGACAAGAACCGCGGGCTCGATCCCCAGCAGATAGCCGCGGCGGCCGCCGTTGATCAGGATCTGCGGCAGTTCCAGGATCGTGCGCTCGACATAGACGGGCAGCGCGCGGCGCGTGCCGAAGGGCGAGGTTCCGCCCACCATATAGCCGGTATGACGCTGCGCCACGTCGGGACGGCAAGGCTCGATGCGTTTGCGCCCGAGTTGGCGCGCGAGATCTTTGGTCGAAACCGTGCAGTCGCCATGCATCAGCACGATCAGCGGCTCACCGGAATCGTCCTGCATCACCAGCGTCTTGACGATCTGGTGCTCGGGCACCGCGAGCTGCCGCGCCGACTCCGCGGTACCACCGCGCTCGACGTAGTCGTAGGTGTGTTCGTTGAACGTCACCCTGTGTTCGCGCAGCAGGCGCGTCGCGGCGGTCTCCGACACGTGGCGCGGTTTCATGGCGCGGTTTCGTCATCGCGGCGCAGTGTAAGCGGCCCTTTCATGGCCTCCCGACTATCCGCGCGGGTGATGGGTCGCGTGCAGCTCGCGCAAGCGTGCCCTGGCGACGTGCGTATAGATCTGCGTCGTCGAGATGTCGGCGTGACCCAGCAGCATCTGCACGACTCGCAGGTCGGCGCCATGGTTCAGCAGATGAGTGGCGAACGCGTGGCGCAGGCCATGCGGCGACAGCGGCGCATGAATGCCGGCGCGGGCGGCATAGCGCTTCACCAGAACCCAGAACATCTGTCGCGTCATCGCCTCGCCTCGCCGTGTGACGAACACCGCGTCGGAGGTTCGATCGGCGAGCAATGCCCGCCGCGCGCTCCGCAGGTAGCGTTCGAGCCACAACCGGGCGGTCTCGCCGATCGGCACGATGCGCTCCTTCGATCCCTTGCCGACGACGCGCACGAGGCCCTCGGACAGTGAGAGCTCGTTGAGCTTCAGTCCGACCAGTTCGGTGACTCGCAGTCCGGTCGCATAAAGCAGCTCGAACATCGCCCGATCGCGCAGTCCGAGCGTCGGTTGTGTCGTCGGGCGCGGCGAGCAACGACTCCACCTGAGTCTCGCTGATCGATCTGCGGGAACCGCGCCGGGCGCCGGGCGCTCCGCAGCCGGACGGTCGGGTCCGCGGCGACGATGCGTTCTCGTTGCGCCCAACGGTAGAACCGGCGCAGCACCGCCATCCGCCGGTTTGCCGTTGTCGCGCGCGTGGCCGTGTGTTCGCTCGCCATGTAGGCCGCGAGGTCGGCCTCACTGGCTGCCTCGAGCGAGGCGCCGCGAGCTGCCAGCCAGCGGCCCAGCGCCGCAAGGTCGCGGCGATAGGCCGTAAGCGTGTTCCGCGCCAGTCCGTCCTCGAGCCAGAGCGCATCGACAAACTGGTCGAGCAGTGGATCCATGCGAAAGCGCTAGAGCAGCGGTCCGCGCAGCGCGTTTTCGTGCTCGAGCAGCCAGCGCTTCACCGTAAGCTCGAAGCCGCCCTTTGAGTGAGCAAAGCCACCGAGGCTGTCCGCGCCGATGACGCGGTGGCACGGGATTACGACGGGTAGGCGATTGTCGCCGCAGGCCTGACCGATCGCACGCGCCGGAATCTGTAGCTCGGACGGCGATCTCACCGTAGCTGCGCGTCGCACCGCAGGGGATCTCGGCGATCGCCTGCCATACCTGGCGCTGGAATTCCGTGCCGCGCACCTTCAATGGCAGGTCGAAGATCGCAGTGCGGGTCGGCGAGGTAGGCCGCGAGTTGCATGGCTGCGCGCGCGGCCAGCTCATGCGCTGGCTCGATCGCGCGCACCCGTGGCACGAATCGCAACCCGGTGATTGATTCGCCGTCCGACTCGATCTCGATGCCGCCGAATGGGGCGGCGACCGCAGCTGCGACCCGGCTTTGCAATGCGGCGCCAGCCGACATCGTCATCCTCCGAGCATTCCCTTCTTCAGTCCGTCATCGACCGGCTTGTCGCCAAGCCAGATGCGCATGACCGCGGCATAGAAGTCGTGACCGGGTATCGGATTGCCGCGCGGCTGGCCGTTCACGGTGATGCGTGTGCCGCCGTCGGGCGCGTAGTCGAAGTTGATCACGTCGCCCTTCTTCGCCTCGCCGACGCTCTTCATCGTCGCGGTGAATGCATCGATCTGCGGCTTGAGCGCCGCCAGCTGCGCCTCGCTGAGATTGCTCTTCAAACCGTCGGTGAACGCACTGACGAAGCTATCCGCATCGACGTCACGCAGCATCCGCAGCGATGCTCGGCGCGCGCCCTTTTCGTTGATCAGGGTCGCGGCATCGGTGCTTTTCTGCGGCACGTATAGACCGTTCAAATAGACCTTGAAGATCGCACGTTTGCGCAGCCCGACGCCATTCAGTGTCAGCGTCTGTCCGCCGACCTGCACGGTCGGCTCGAACTTCTGCCCTTCGAGTTCCACCGGCTGGGCCTGCGCGCCGGCATTCAACGCGACGGCCGCCGCCACTGCGGCCGCCTGCAGCCATGCTCTCATCGCTGTCTCCTCGTTCTGTTGCCTTCACACCCAGCTCTGCTTTGTTCGGCGCCGGAGCGCCTGTTTCGCCGGCGCGACGCCGCGGCATGCGCATCGGGCTCAGATAGTCACGTGGCCGAGCCCCATGGGCATCGGAAACACCACGTCCTCGTGCACGCCATCCAGCTTGCGCACGCTCGCCGCGCCCAGCCGCTTCAGCGCGGCGAGCAACTCGTCGACCAGCACTTCCGGCGCGGAGGCACCTGCCGTCACGCCGACCCGCTGCCGGCCGAGGAACCATGCCGGATCGAGTTGAGACGCCGAATCGACCAGGTAGGCGGGCACACCGACGCGTTCGGCGACTTCACGCAGCCGGTTCGAGTTCGAACTGTTGGGACTGCCGACGACGATCACGATGTCGACCTGCGGCGCCATTAGCTTGACCGCATCCTGCCGGTTCTGCGTCGCATAGCAGATGTCCGCGCGCTTCGGCGCGGCGATCCCCGGAAAGCGCTGCTTGAGCGCCGCGATCACCGCCGCCGCATCGTCGAGCGACAGCGTCGTCTGCGTCACGTAGCCCAGGCGCGCGGGGTCACGCACCTGCAGGCTCTTCACATCTTCGATCGTCTCGACCAGGTGCATGCCGTCGGCGAGCTGGCCCATCGTGCCCTCGACTTCGGGATGACCCTCGTGTCCGACCATCACGATGTCGTACCCGGCCGCGTGCATCTTGGCGACCTCGACATGGACTTTCGTCACCAGCGGGCAGGTGGCATCGAACACGCGCAGGCCGCGGCCCGCCGCCTCGCGCTGCACCGCCTTGGACACGCCGTGCGCGGAAAAGATCACGGTGCCGCCATCCGGAACCTCGGACAGTTCATTGACGAACACCGCGCCCTTGTGCCGCAGGTCGGCGACGACGAACGTGTTGTGCACGATCTCGTGGCGCACATAGATCGGCGCGCCATGCGCAGCGAGCGCCCGCTCGACGATTTCGATCGCGCGGTCGACTCCGGCGCAGAAGCCTCGCGGCTGGGCGAGTAGCACATCCATCTCAAAGCACCCCGATGACCTGAACCGAGAACAGCAGCGGCCGCCCGGCCAGCGGGTGATTGAAATCGACGATGACCCGGTCTGCGTCACGCTGTTGCATGACGCCGGCGAACTCGCGGCCCGCGGTGTCGGTCACGCGCACGACATCGCCCGGGGCGGCGTGCGGTTCGATGTCGGCGCTGGCCGCGAACGTCGCCGCAGAAAAGCTCTGAATGAGCTCGGGACGCCGCGCGCCAAAGGCTTCGCCCGCCGGAATTTCGAACCGGGCGTGCACTCCCTCGGCGAGGCCGAGCAAGCGGTTTTCGAGCGCCTCGGCGATTTCGGCGCTGCCGATGGTCAGCGTGGCCGGCTGTGCACCGAACGTGTTGACAACGTCCCGCTCCTCGCCGTCCACGGCGACGGCGATACGATAATGAAGCGTGACGTGCGAACCGCGCCGGATAAAGGCGCAAACGGGAGCATCGACCATGGCAGTGAATTCTAGTCGAGCGGGTGGCCATGGCGATTAAGGACTGGCCCGAGGGCGAACGGCCGCGCGAACGGATGGCGGCTCACGGGCCGCAGGTGCTGTCGGACGCGGAGCTGATCGCGGTCATTCTGCGTACCGGCACGACGGGACAGTCCGCGCTCGATCTCGGCCGCGCGGCGCTGACACGCTTCGGCGGCCTCGCTGGATTGCTCGCGGCGTCGGCCGCCGAACTGGGCTCGATCGAGGGTCTTGGGCCCGCCAAAGGTGCGCAACTGCAGGCGGTGCTGGAACTGGCGCGACGCTCGCTGCACGAGGAGGTCCGCCGTGACACGGTGCTGTCATCGCCGGGAAAAGTGCGCGACTACCTGCGCATCAGTCTGTCGCGGCTCGGGCACGAGGTCTTCATGGGACTCTTTCTCGACTCGCAGAATCGATTGCTTGCCGCCGACGAGCTCTTCCGCGGCACCCTGACGCAGACGAGCGTTTATCCGCGCGAAGTCGTGAAGCGCGCCCTGACGCTGAACGCGGGCGCGGTGATCTTCGCGCACAATCATCCGTCGGGCGTTGCGGAGCCGAGCCGCAGCGACGAGTTGTTGACGGCCAGCCTGAAGCAGGCGCTGGCGCTGGTGGATGTCCGCGTGCTGGATCACCTGATCGTTGCAGGAACGTCGACGGTCTCGTTCGCCGAGCGGGGGCTGCTCTAACCGGCGCGAGCAGACCGGCACTCGCGGCGCACTGCAACGCTGGCTGCGGCAAGCAAAAATGCTTATAATGCGCGGCTTTGCACCGCACGGTTGCCTTCTCGGGCCCGCTGCCGTTGCTCATGCGAGTGAGCACAGCCGGAAGTCGCCGGCGCAGGTAAAAGTCATTCAGGAGCACGTCATGGCACGAGTGTGTCAAGTCACCGGCAAGCGGCCGATGGTCGGGAACAATGTCTCGCACGCGAACAACCGGACCAAGCGGCGGTTCCTGCCGAACCTGCAGTACCGCCGCTTCTGGATCGAGGGCGAAAACCGCTGGATCCGGCTACGTCTGACCAACGCGGCATTGCGCACGATCGACAAGAAGGGCCTGGACGTAGTGCTGGCCGAACTGCGCGCGCGCGGCGAACTGGCGGGCTGATCGGTCCGCAACACTGTTGAACTCGCACTGAGCACAGCGCCAACCACCCCATCAGGAGAACGCCATGGCCAAGGGCGCCCGCGAAAAAATCAAGCTTGAGTCGACGGCCGGAACCGGCCACTTTTATACGACGTCAAAGAACAAGAAGACGACGCCGGACAAGCTGCAACTGATGAAGTTCGATCCGAGGGCGCGCAAGCACGTCGCCTACAAGGAGACGAAGCTGAAGTAGGCGCGCGGGTCACGTGCCGGACGAAGATCCGGTGGCGAGCCCAAAAAAAAGCCCGGCGCTGCCGGGCTTTTTTGTTGCCGAAATGTCGCGCTACGCGGCCGCCATCCGGTAGCTGCGGATACGCAGGGCTGCGTCCTCGAGCGCGCGAATCCGGCTCGCCTCCGCCCGCGCGATCCAGTCCTGCAACTGTGCAAGCATCTGCTCGCGCGACGCAGAGCTCTTGCTCCAGATCGCCGAGAGCTCGGTGCGCATCTCCACCAGTGTCTTCATCACGCGGCTGTGAGCCATCAGATCCGACAGCGATCGCTGCTGCTCGGCCGGCAGCGAGGAGACATCATCCTTGCGCAGCCAGACCTTGAGACCTGCGAAACGCGCCCGCTCGGCCTCCGGGACCTCGAGGCTGCCGAGTTCGGCGCGGTAGGCGTGGGCGAGATTGCGTGCGTACTTGGACAAAAGGTCGTAACGATGGGTGATGACGGCCTGCAGCGTCTCGAGGTCGATCGCGCGCTTCGGCGACGAGACTTCGGGCACCGGCGCCACGCGCAGCACCTTGGCCAGCCCCAGTGCCTGCAGTGCGCGGATGTACTGCCAGCCAAGATCGAACTCGAACCACTTCAGCGAGAACTTGGCCGAGGTCGGATAGGTGTGATGGTTGTTGTGCAGTTCCTCGCCGCCGATCAGCACGGCCCACGGAGAAATATTCCTGCTGGCATCGGGTGCGTCGTAGTTGCGGTATCCCCAGTAGTGCCCGATGCCGTTGATGACGCCGGCGGCAAAGAACGGAATCCACATCATCTGGACCGCCCACACCGCCAAGCCGGCAACGCCGAACATGAGTACGTCGGCGACCAGCATCACACCGACGCCTTGCCAGGTGTACTTGGAGTAGACATTCCGCTCGACCCAGTCGTTCGGCGTGCCATGGCCGTAGCGGCTCAGCGTTTCCTGGTTCTTGGACTCGGCCCGGTACAGCTCCGCGCCGGTCCACAACACGGTCTTGATGCCGCGCGTCTGGGGGCTGTGAGGATCCTCCGGAGTTTCACACTTCGCGTGGTGCTTGCGGTGAATCGACACCCAATCGCGTGTCTGCATGCCGGTGGCGAGCCACAGCCATGCGCGAAAGAAGTTGGCGATCGCCGGATGCAGGTCGAGCGCGCGGTGCGCCTGGCTGCGATGCAGGTAGATCGTGACTGCCGCAATCGTGATGTGCGTCAGCAACAGGGCGGCGACGATCAGCTGCCACCAGCTCAGTTGCAGCAGTCCGCCGTCGAGAAATTCCAGGAGACCCATGGGAGCGCGTTTCCTTACGCGGGGCGGCCGACCGGACGGCGGGCCGCTCGATGAGAAGGCGCAATTGTAAACGGGAGCCGGCTCCAGCCGAAGCAGGAAGATCGAGGCAATTGCCCAAAATCAAGGGGCTTCACCCGCGCTTTGAGGCCGTTCGTCGATAGGGTTGGTGGCCGCCGCCGCCCCGATCAGGCGTACGTCCCGGCGTGGATACGGAATCTCCACACCGGCGTCGGCAAATCGCTGCAGCACCGCGCGCGCAATGGCCGAACGAACGGCCAGCGTGCCCTCCTCCGGATCGCGGATCCAGAAGCCGACTTCCAGGTCGACGCCGTCGGCACCGAATCCGGTCACGAATGCGCCCGGCTCCGGCGAGGCCAGCACCCGGGGCTGTTGGCGGGCGCAGTCGTTCAGGATGCTCAGCGCCTGATCGAGGTCGGACGAATACGCGATCGCGACCTTCACGACGACCCGGACTTCGCGACTGCTGAGCGAATGGTTGACGACCGGCGTCGACACCAGCATCTCGTTCGGCAGAACGGTCTCGGTGCCATCGAGTGCCTTGATGACCGTGTAGCGCGTGTTGATCTGTGCGACGCGGCCGTAGAACTTGTCGACCGTGATCATGTCGCCGATCGACAGGCTCCTGTCCAGCAAGATGATGAAGCCGCTGACGTAGTTGCTGGCGATCCGCTGCAGACCGAGCCCGAGACCGACGCCCAGCGCACCGCCGAAGACGGATAGCACGGTGAGGTCGATGCCGACCGACGACAGCGCAACCAGGACCGCGACTACGAGCAGGACCGCCTTCAGCACGCGCACCAGCACGACGCGCGAGTTCGCGGTCAACGATTCGGCGTCCATCAGGCGCGCCTCGACCGTAGGAGCCGAGCCAGAGGGCGGCGATCACGGTGACGATCACCGACAGCGCGCCGATCAGGACGTCCCACAGGCTGATCTTCGATTTGCCGACCGAAAATCGCACTGACTCGAGTGACCCGACAACATCGCCGAGCACGCCGCTCAGGTACAGCGCCACACCCAGCCAGATCAGCAGCGCGATCCAGCGCTCGAATGTGCCGAGCCAGGTCGAGCGGGGCAGCGCGCGGCGCAGGACATAAACGGCCAGTCGCACCGCCGCCATCGCGGCGACCAGCGTCAACGCCAGCCGCAGCAACTGCACATCGGCGACCCGTTGCACCAGCCCCGAGGCGCGCAGCACCAGCCCGCCGATCACCATCACCAGAAACGCGGTGACCGGAAAGGCGAGCCGTCGCATTCCCGCCACCGAGAATCGCAGCAGGTCAGTCCGGAATCCGCCGCTGCGCTGTTCCGCCGCGACCTGCGCATCGACGCGCTGACGGATGTGGCGTGCGGCCAGCGCGCCACTCGCGAGCCCGACCGCGATCACCAGCAACTGCCACAGCGACTGTGGCCGCGCCAGCCCGACCCGCACGATCTCGACGACTTCCTGCAACAGCGTTGGCTCGGCCATGTCAGCTCCGTTCCAGCACCGCGGCGAAGAAGCCATCGGTCGCGTGCAGATGCGGAAGCATCACGAAATACGGGGCGAAGCGCTGCAGCCCGTCGATCACGATCGACTGCGTCGCCAGAACCTGCTGTGCGGGCACGACCGAGAAGTCGGGATGGTCCGAGAGGAAGCGCTCGACGACCTGTTGGTTCTCGCGCGCGAGTAGCGAACAGGTCGCGTAGACGAGCCGGCCGCCGCGCTTCAGCAGGCGCGCCGCAGCCGCCAGCACCGCGTGCTGCACTTCGTTGACCCGGGCCAGTTCGGTCTCGTCGAAGCGCCACTTCAGGTCCGGATTGCGGCGCAGCGTCCCGGATCCAGAGCATGGTGCGTCGACGAGAACACGGTCGCACTTGCCGTGCAGGCGCTTGACCCGTGCGTCGGTCTCGCTGCGAATCGCGACCGGGTGCACATTGGAAAGTCCGCTGCGCTTGAGCCGCGGGCCGAGGCCTTCGAGTCGGCGCGCGTTGATGTCGAACGCATACAGGCGCCCGCTCGATCGCATCAGAGCACCGAGCGCCAGTGTCTTGCCACCGGCGCCGGCGCAGAAGTCGACGACCATTTCGCCGCGTCGCGGCTGCAGCAGTCGCGCGATCAGCTGGCTGCCCTCGTCCTGCACTTCGATGCGACCGTCGCGATAGGCCGGCCATTGCGTCAGCGCCGGCTTGCTCGTCAGCCGGATCGCCTCGGGCGAATAGCGCGACGCGGTCGCCCCGACGGCATGCGCCGACAGTTCCGCCAGCACATCGTCACGCGAGGCCTTGATCAAATTGACGCGCAGGTCGAGCGGCGCCGGCTCGGTGAGCGCCGCCAGCAGCGGTCCCGCGTCCTCGTACTGCTGCTCGAGCGCGAGAAACAGCCAGTACGGCAACTCGGCGCGCACCGATGTCGGTGCTCGTTGCAGGTCGATTGCGAGCGCACTTTTCACTGCCGCTGCGTCGCCGCGCAACGCACGCGGGTCGAGCGCATCGACGCCGAACTGGCGCGCCAGCGTGACCAGTGCCGCCAGGCGCGGCGCACGTACCGGTACCGCCGGCTGCAGGCTCCACGACAGGGTCGCGTAGTGGCGTAGCGCAAAAAAGATCGCTTCAGCGACGAGGCTGCGATCGCGCCGCCCCAGTTGGGCGTTCTCACGGAAAAAACGCGACATGACGGCGTCAGCCGGGCCGTCGAACGTCAGCACGCGTGCGAGCGCGTGAGCCAGGGAATCGACGACAAGCGCCGTCACGCGCGGCGAATGTGTGCCGTGCTCAAGATCGCGCGCGGCGAGCGTCGTCCGTTCGTCGCGGGCGGTGTGGACCACGGCGCGTGGTGTCGACCGGTGTGGACGCGCCGACGGTCGAGCCGGCGGGCGATCACGCGCCGGGGGACGGGCTTTCTGACGCATCACGCGGTCATCAGCGCCAGTTCGCCGGACGCCGCGTCGCGGACCACGACACGGCCCGAGTCGAAGCGGACGCGGCCCTCGATCACCAGCCGCAGCGCCTGAGGCAGCAGGCGGTGCTCTTGGTCGAGCACGCGTGCGGCAAGCGCGGCCACGTCATCGTCCGGCCGCACCGGCACTGCAGCCTGCGCGATGATCCCACCGGAATCGACCTGCTCCGCCACGAAGTGCACGGTAGCGCCGTGGATCCGCACGCCCGCGGCCAGCGCCTGCTCGTGTGTGCGCAGTCCGGGAAAGGCGGGCAGCAGCGATGGGTGGATGTTGATCAGGCGACCGGCGAAATGGCGCACGAACGCCGGGCCGAGCACGCGCATGAAGCCAGCGAGCACGACGAACGCCGGTCGATGTGCGTCGATTTCAGCAGCGAGCGCATCGTCGAACGCCGCGCGAGACGCGAACCGCCGATCATCGACGACCGCACTGGGAACGCCAGCGCGCGCCGCGACCGCAAGACCCGCCGCATCCGGCCGATTGCTGATTACCGCGACGAACGAAGCGCCCAGAGCCGTCGCCCAGCCTTCCTCGCGCGCCTCATGCAGCAGGGCTTCGAGGTTGCTGCCGCGGCCTGAGATCAGGACCACGATGTTTGTCATCGCGGCTGATTGTACCGGCGCGAGATTGCGCGGCCTGCGCTAAGTGCAGGAAAACACGATGGAATCGTCTACGGAAACTATAATGCTGGCGTCTATCACCAAGCGAAGACGCGGATGCAGGTCTTCCGTGGATTACCGCGAGCGGAACAGCGCGCGCCCTGCGCGCTGACCATCGGCAACTTCGACGGCGTGCACCGCGGCCACCAGGCGCTGCTCACCCGCGTGGTTGCGGCGGCGCGCGCCCGCAACATCGCGGCAGCGGTCATGACCTTCGAGCCGCATCCGCGTGAACTCTTCGCTCCCGAGCGCGCGCCAATGCGCATTTCATCGCTGCGCGACAAGCTGGGCGCTCTTGCTGACCAGGGCCTCGATCGCGCCATCGTCCAGCATTTCAATCGGCCGTTCGCGTCGCTGACGGCGGAGGCGTTCGTCGATCTGCTGATCACCGGCTGCGATGTCCGCTGGCTGCTCGTCGGCGACGACTTCCGCTTTGGCGCGCGCCGCGCCGGCGACATCGCGCTGCTGCAGCGTCATGCTGCGCCGGGGCGCTTTCGAACTGGAGCAGATGCCGACGATCGTCGAAGGCGAGCAGCGCATCTCGAGCTCTGCGGTGCGCGCCGCGCTCGCGGCCGGTGATCTCGGCCGGGCTCAGCACCTGTTGGGCCGGCCGTACACGATCAGCGGCCGCGTTCTGCACGGCCGCAAACTCGGCCGCGAAATCGGTTTTCCGACGCTCAATCTGCGCATTGCCCATCGGCACCCTGCGGTCCAAGGCGTCTTCGCCGTGCGGGTTCATGGCCTCGGGCCGCGCGCCGCGGCCCGGCGTCGCCAGCCTCGGCCTTCGTCCGACGATCGAAGACAGCGGCCGCTGGATGCTCGAGGTGCACCTGTTTGATTTCGCCGAACAGGTCTACGGGCGACTGGTCTGCGTTGAATTCCTGCAGAAGCTACGCGACGAGGAACGCTATTCGACGATTGACCAGCTGACTGCGGCGATCGCCGACGACGCGCGCCGCGCACGCGCAGTACTCGTCGCCGGCGACCGCTCGGCGGTCGCGTAGCGCCCGCGGCCGCTGCGCCGCGCACGCTACACTCGCGCTCCGCTTCGATCACCGATCACTTCGCAGCGACACCTCTTGAAGAGCCCGAGGGGGCCAAGGAGTGCCACAGATGGCTGACGCCGACGCCAAGAAGAAACCCGCGTCCGATCCCGCGACGCGCAAGTACCCGCTGAATCTGCCCGACACGCCGTTTCCGATGCGCGGGGATCTGGCGAAGCGCGAACCGCACTGGATCCGCGAATGGGACGAACAGCGCATCTACGACCGGATCCGCGCGGCGTCGGTCGGCCGGCCGAAGTGGATCCTGCACGACGGCCCGCCGTATGCAAACAACGACATCCATATCGGCCATGCGGTCAACAAGATCCTGAAGGACATCGTCGTCAAGAGCCACCAGATGGCCGGCTACGACGCGCACTACGTGCCGGGCTGGGACTGCCATGGCATGCCGATCGAGATCCAGATCGAGAAGCAGTACGGCAAGCACCTGCCGCCGCGCGAAGTGATCGCAAAGTCGCGCGCATGGGCCACCGAACAGATCGAACGGCAAAAGAAGGATTTCAGGCGGCTCGGTGTACTCGGAGCCTGGGATCATCCCTACACGACGATGAACTTCCGCACCGAGGCCAACGAGATCCGCGCGCTGGCGAAGATCATGTCCAAGGGCTTCGTCTTCCGCGGGCTCAAGCCGGTCAACTGGTGCTTCGATTGCGGCTCAGCGCTGGCCGAGGCCGAGGTCGAGTATCTCGACAAGGTCGACCTCGCGGTGGACGTCGCGTTTCCGCTGCGCGACGACGAACGCGAAAAGCTGGCCCGGGCCTTTGGACTCAGCGCGCTGCCGGACAAGCCGGTCGCGGCCGCGATCTGGACCACGACGCCGTGGACGATTCCGGCGAACCAGGCGCTCAATCTGCATCCTGATTTCAGCTACGACCTCGTCGACACCGAGCGCGGGCTGCTGCGTGCTGGCGAGCGAGCGCAAGGAGGCGTGCCTCGCCAGCTGGGGCCTTTCCGGCACAACATTGGCGCAGGCGCGCGGCGAGGCGCTCGGCCTGATCCGCTTCCGCCATCCGTTCTACGACCGCGATGCGCCGGTATACCTGGGGGACTACGTGACGCTCGATACCGGGACCGGCATCGTGCATTCGTCCCCAGCGTACGGCGTCGAGGACTTCCTGTCGTGTAAAGCGCACGGGTTGAAGGACGACGAGATCCTGAATCCCGTACGCGGCGACGGCGTCTACGACGAGGCACTGCCGCTGTTCGGCGGCATGAAGATCTGGGACGCCAATGCAAAGATCGTCGACACAATGCGCGAGCACGGCGCGCTGCTCAAGGTCGAGAAGTTCACGCACAGCTACATGCACTGCTGGCGCCACCGGACTCCGGTGATCTACCGCGCGACTTCGCAGTGGTTCGCCGGGATGGACACGGTGCCGAAGGCCGGCGGCAAGACGCTGCGCGAGCTTGCGCTGGCCGGCGTCGAGGCGACGCAGTTCTATCCGGCCTGGGGTAAGGCGCGGCTGGCCGGCATGATCTCCAACCGGCCCGACTGGACGCTGTCGCGCCAGCGTCAGTGGGGCACGCCGATGGCCTTCTTCGTGCACAAGGACGAGCGGCGAGCTGCACCCGCGCACGCCGGAGCTGCTGGAGCAGGTGGCGCAGCGCGTCGAGCAGTCCGGGATCGAGGCTTGGCAGGACCTCGATCCACGCGAATTACTCGGCGACGATGCGGAGCACTACGTCAAGAACAAGGACACGATCGACGTCTGGTTTGATTCGGGCACTACGCACGAGACCGTGCTGCGCGGCTCGCATGCGACCGAGTCGCACTTCCCGGCGGAAATGTACCTCGAAGGATCGGACCAGCACCGCGGCTGGTTCCACTCGTCGCTGCTGACGTCGTGCATGCTGAACGGCATGCCGCCTTACCGGTCGCTGCTGACGCACGGCTTTGTCGTCGACGGCCAGGGCCGCAAGATGAGCAAGTCGCTCGGCAACGTGATCGCGCCGCAGAAGGTGGCCGACACCCTCGGCGCCGAGATCATCCGCCTGTGGGTCGCGAGCACCGATTACTCCGGCGAGCTGTCGCTGTCGGACGAGATCTTAAAGCGCGTGGTTGAGAGCTACCGGCGGCTGCGCAACACGCTGCGCTTCCTGCTGGCCAATGTCAGCGACTTTGATCCGCAGCGCGATGCGCTGCCGGTGTCGGAGTGGCTGGAGATCGACCGCTATGCGCTGGCGCTGATGCGCGAGGTCTCCGCGCGCACGTTGGCCGACTACGAGCGCTACGAGTACCACCCGATCGTCGCACGGCTGCAGACCTTTGCCTCCGAGGACCTCGGCGCGTTTTATCTCGACATCCTGAAGGACCGGCTGTACACGACGCCACCGGCCTCGAAGGCGCGCCGCTCGGCGCAGTCGGCGCTTTACTTCATCACGGACAGTCTGCTGCGCCTGATGGCGCCGCTGCTGTCGTTCACGGCGGAGGAGGCGTGGAAGGTCTTCAGGCAGCACGATGGCGGCACAATCTTCACCGAAACCTACGCGAAGCTGCCGGAGGTTCCGGACGAGGCCGACGCTGGTCGAACGCTGGACTGCGCTCCGCGCGGTGCGGGCGGACGTGCAGAAGCGGCTCGAGGCGCTGCGCGAACAGGGCGCGATCGGCTCGTCGCTGCAGGCCGAGGTCGAGATCCGCGTCGCCGGCCGCAAGTCCGAGTTGCTGCAGTCGCTGGGTGACGATCTGCGCTTCGTGCTGATCACGTCGCAAGCCCGCGTCATACCGGTGCGCGAGCCGGCCGATGAAGACATCATCGTCACGCGCATCGACCGCCGCGAAGTGCGAGCGCTGCTGGCACTGGCGCGCGGATGTCGGCGCGAATTCCGCCTACCCGACGCTGTGTGGACGCTGTGTCTCGAATCTCTTCGGCGCCGGCGAGCCGCGGACATTTGCCTGATGAGCGCCGCTCCGCCGGGCGGGAGGCTGCAGCGCATGCTGCCGTGGCTGGCGCTGGCGCTGCTCATCATTTTCCTCGACCAGCTGAGCAAGATCGTCATCGAGCGCACCTTCGAGTACGGCGACGTGCGGCCGGTGACCGACTTCTTTAACCTGGTGCTGACCTACAACACCGGGGCGGCGTTCTCGTTTCTGGCCGGAGCCGGCGGCTGGCAGGACGAGTTCCTGACCGCGGTCGGCCTCGGCGCATCGGCCTTCATTCTTTATCTGCTCGCGCGCCACGGTCACCAGCGGCTGTTCTCGCTCGCGCTGGCGCTGATCCTCGGCGGGGCCATTGGCAATCTGATCGACCGCATCGTCTACGGCCACGTGATCGACTTCCTCGATGTCCACTGGCGCGGCTGGCACTGGCCGGCCTTCAATGTCGCGGATTCGGCGATCGTCTGCGGCGCGGCGCTGCTGATCGTCGAAGAGCTGATGCGCGTGCGTCGTGCAAAATAGCCCGATGGATCTCGCCCGTAAGCGCATCGTCGTCGGCATGACCGGTGGAATCGCCGCCTACAAGGTGTGCGAGCTCGTGCGCCGCCTGCAGGACGAGGGCGCCGAGGTGCAGGTGGTGATGACCGCCGGCGCGCGCCAGTTCGTCAGCGCGACGACGATGCAGGCGCTGAGCGGCCGGCCGGTGTTCACCGAGCAGTGGGGCGACGAGGCGCAGGGCGGCAATGCAATGCCGCACATCAACCTCACGCGCGGCGTCGACGCGATCGTGGTGGCACCGGCGACCGCACACTTCATCGCCAAGGCCGCACGGGATTGGCCGACGACCTGCTCTCGACGCTGGTGCTGGCGCGCAACCGGGCGACCACCAGCCTGCTGGTCGCACCGGCGATGAACGTCGAGATGTGGGAGAACCCTGCGACCCAGCGCAATGTCGCGCAGCTGGCGCTCGACGGCGTGGTCGTGCTCGGCCCTGCGGCCGGCGACCAGGCCTGCGGCGAAATCGGCATGGGCCGCATGCTGGAACCCGCCGAACTACTCGCCGACATCGTCGCCCACTTCCAGCCGAAGCGACTGGCCGGGCGCAAGGTCGTACTGACGGCCGGCCCGACGGTCGAGCCGATCGATCCGGTGCGCGTGATCACGAATCTGTCGTCGGGCAAGACCGGCTTCGCACTGGCGCGTGCCGCCGCCGAGGCGGGTGCCGACGTGACGCTGGTTGCGGGGCCGACGACTCTGCCGACGCCGCGCCATGTCCGTCGCATCGACGTACGAACCGCGCGCGAAATGCACGACGCCGTGCATGCCGCCCTGCCCGCCGATCTTTTCGTCTCGGTCGCAGCCGTAGCCGACTGGCACGTGACCAACGCCAGTGGCAGCAAGCTGAAGAAGCGCGCCGACGGTGCGACGCCGGCACTCGAGTTCGCCGCCAATCCCGACATCCTCGCCAGCGTCGCCGCGCTGCCGTCCGCACCTTACTGCGTCGGCTTCGCCGCCGAGAGCGAAAACGTGATCGAACATGCGCGCGCCAAGCGGGCCGCCAAGCGCGTGCCCCTGATCATCGCCAACCAGGTGCAGCAGGCGCTTGGCGCGGATTCGAGCGAGCTGCATCTGGTGGACGCGCGCGGCGTCACGACGCTGCCGCGCGCCGACAAGCAGGAGCAGGCGCGACGCCTGATCGCTGCCATCGCCGAGCGACTCGGATGAGCGGCTATCAGGAACCTCCGAACGGCGACTTCGTCGCGTACATCGACGAGCTGCAACGGCAGTCGGCGGCTCGCATCGAGCGCCGCAGCGGACCGACCGATGGCCGAAGCGGCTCCGCATCGAATGGCTGTGGCGCCGACCGCCGCGGCCCACCCGACGGTCAGTCCCGTGCTGAACCGGCAGCAGGCCGACGAACTGCTTGCGCGCCTGGCGCAGCACGCTCCAGGTCGGCGCGCCGGCGCGATCGCCCTCGTATTCGGCATCGTGCTGCTGCTGGTGTGGCTCACGACACGTGCGGGCGCGCTGTCGTTCCTGATCGGCATTGCGCTGGTCGCCTGGGGCGCAGCGCGGCTTGCCGGTGGCGCGCGCTCACCCGAGGGCGGCACTGCGCGCCAGGTGCTGCGCATCTTTCGGCCGACTCCGCCGCCGCGATGAACGTCGACGTCAGGATCCTCGATCCGCGGCTGCATGACCGCCTGCCCGGCTATGCGACCCCGGGCGCCGCGGGTCTCGACCTGCGCGCCTGCGTCGAAGACCCGCTGGTGCTCGCGCCCGGTGCCACGCACCTCGTGAAGACCGGCATCGCGATCCACATTGCCGATCCCGGCTACGCCGCATTGATCCTGCCGCGCTCGGGTCTCGGCCATCGGCACGGCATCGTGCTCGGCAACCTCGTCGGACTGATCGACTCGGATTACCAGGGCGAGCTGATGGTGTCGACCTGGAACCGCGGATCCACCCCGTTCACGCTCAACCCGCTCGAGCGGCTGGCGCAGCTGGTCATCGTTCCTGTGGTGCAGGCGCACTTCAACGTGGTCGAGGCCTTCAGCGTCTCGGAGCGGGGCGCCGGCGGCTTCGGCAGTACCGGCAAGCATTGAACGATCCGACCCTGTCGTCGGCGCCGCCGCCGCAGCGACATCGATGGTTCGCACACTGCTCGCGCCGGCTGCTCGGTCGCGTTCGGATGGCACGTGCGCTTTGACGGCCTGCCCGGGCCGAAAGGCATTGCCATCTTGTATCCGCACACTTCCAACTGGGACTTCGTGCTCGGCCAGCTCGCCAAGTGGAGCCTCGGCCTGCCGCTCCGGTGGATCGGCAAGGAGTCACTGTTTCGCGGCTTGACCGGCGCCACGCTGGGCCGTCTGCTGCGGCTGTGGGGCGGGCGTCCCGTCGATCGCGCGCAGGCCAGCGGCGCTGTCGAGCAACTCGCGCAGTTGATGCCAGTCCGAGCCTTGGTTCTGGCTCGGTCTGTCGCCCGAAGGAACGCGCCAGCGCACCGATCATCTGCGCTCCGGCTTCTACCATCTGGCGCTCACGCTGGATCTGCCGGTCGCGCTCGCTTACATCGACTATGCCCGCCGGGAAATCGGCGTCACGCGTTTCGTCCACATGAGTGGCGATGTCGAGCGCGACCTCGGCGTGTTGCGCGACTTTTACGCCGACAAAATCGGACGCCACCCCGCAAACGCCAGCACGATCGACCTTCAAATAGAAAGCGGCGCTACGCGCCGCCTTGTGCTGCGCGCGGGCGCCCGGCCGCCCGAAGCCCGCGCGCCTAATCAGACCGCTTGCGATGCACGTGCGCCGCACGGCGGCGCGTACATCGCAAGCGCCATCAAGCCAGCATGTCCGCCCAGATCGTCTGCGCCCAGCCGTTCGCGTACGCGCCTTCGAGCGCCCACGAGGCGCGGTCCTGCGACGAAATGCCGCCGGACCCGGCAACCGGCTCGATCATCTTCTTGTCCGGCGTCCACTGGTGGACGCTGCAAACATGCACGGCGTTCTTGTCGTCGATGAAGCTGTAGCAGGTGTTGGCCATCGTTGGCGGCATGACTGGCCGGCCGTTGAGCAATTCGATGATGGCGGCCGCCGCCGTCTTGCCATGCTGGTTCGCCATGTGGCCCGACTTGGGCATCGCCGGCGCCGACAGTGTGGAGTCGCCCAGCACGTGCACGTTCTTGACTTTGATCGACTCCATCGTCGTCCAGTCGACCTCGCACCAGCGGTTGTTGGCGGTGATCACGCCGGCGTCGCGCGCGATGTTGGCGGCGCGCTGCGGCGGGATGTAGTTGATGACATCGCCGCGCACCTTGTCACCGATCTCGGTCACCAGCGTGCCGGTCTTGACGTCGATCTCGGTCACCGGCGCGCCCAGCCGGAAGTCGAGGACGCCTTTGTAGTCCTCGGCGAACACGCGCGAGAACAGCGGCTTCTTCGATACGTAGTCCGGGTTGGCGTCGAGCACGATCAGCTTGCTCTTGGGCTTGGCGGTCTTCAGGTACCAGGCGATCTGGCAGGCGCGCTCGTACGGCCCCGGCGGACAGCGGTAGGGCGCGAGCGGGAATGACATCACGACGACGCCGCCATCCTTCATGTCGACCAGTTGCTTGCGCAGGGCCACGGTCTGCGGGCCAGCCTTCCAGGCGTGAAGTACGGTGGCCTCCGCGGCCGGTGTCCAGCCCTGCAGACGGTCGTACATGAACTCGACGCCGGGCGAAACGACCAGCCGGTCGTACGGCAACGTTCCGCCAGATGCGAGCCGCACTTGCTGCTTGTCGGCGTCGATCGCGGTCACGGTGTCGCGCACGCGCTTGACGCCGTACTTGTCGAGTCCGGCGTAGCTGACGGTGATGTCGGCCATCGTCTTCGAGCCGGCCAGCACCAGGTTGGAGATCGGGCAGGAGATGAAGGCCTCGTTGGGATCGACCAGCGTGACGTCGACCGTCCCTTCGGACCATAGGCGCAGGTACTTGGCGGCAGTAGCGCCGCCGTAGCCGGCGCCGACGACGACGACCTTCCCGACCGACTTCTTGTCCTGCATCGTGGCGCAAGCCGAAAGCGTTCCAGCGGCAGCCGTCGCGGACAGTGCCTTGAGTATGTCGCGGCGTGAGAGTGGTCTGTTATTCATGTTCATCCCTCAGCGCGCGGCCGATTGCCGCGAAAAGTAGTCGGCGATCGCTTCGATCTGCGGGTCGGTGTAGCCCTTGGCGAGCTGGGGCATGATCGTCCCCGTGCGCTTGCCGTCGCGGAACGCCCTCATCTGCTCGATCAGGTAGGCCTTGGGTTGGCCGGCCAGGCTCGGCATCCCTCCCTTGGCATTGCCGGTCGTGCCGTGGCAGTTGGCGCAGTTGCCAGCGAGATAGGCGGCGTTGGAAGGAAGCGCTGGGGTCTGTGCCCAAGCGACCGTCGCCAGCGCCATCAAGGCGCCGGCCGAGAGTGTCTTTTTCATCTGCCCCCTCCAGAAAAAAGCCCGCATTGCGCGGGCTCCATTTCAGGCAGTTTCCTGCCGGGCGTCAACAGGAAGGGAGGCCAGTCAACTCACGGAGAGAGAATCCTTCTCATTCCGCGACGGATCGGGCGGCTCGCCTATTCGGACAGGACCGGTTCGTTCTGCTCGCGGCGAGGAGCGTCGCCGCTGTCAGACGGCGGGAAATCGAGCTTGACGTTGCCGTCGGGATCGACGTCAACCTCGACCCGGCCTCCATTGACCAGCTTGCCGAACAGCAGTTCGTCCGCCAGCGCCCTGCGGATCGTGTCCTGGATCAGCCTTGCCATCGGCCGAGCGCCCATCAGCGGGTCGAAGCCCTTCTTCGCGAGGTGTGCGCGCAGGGCGTCGCTGAACCCGATGTCGACCTTCTTCTCATGCAACTGGTCCTCGAGCTGCATCAGGAACTTGTCGACGACGCGCAGGACGACTTCTTGATCGAGCGACTTGAACGAGATCGTCGCGTCGAGCCGGTTGCGAAACTCGGGCGTGAACATGCGCTTGATGTCGGCCATCTCGTCACCGGCCTCGCGCGTGTTCGAAAAGCCGATCGCCGTTTTCTGCAGTGTTTCCGCCCCGGCATTGGTCGTCATCACGATGATGACGTTGCGGAAATCAGCCTTGCGACCGTTGTTGTCGGTCAGCGTGCCGTGGTCCATGACCTGCAGCAGGATGTTGAAGATGTCCGGATGCGCCTTTTCGATCTCGTCGAGCAGCAGCACCGCGTGCGGCTTCTTGCTGATCGCCTCGGTCAGCAGTCCGCCCTGGTCGAAGCCGACGTAGCCCGGCGGCGCGCCGATCAGGCGGCTCACCGCGTGGCGCTCCATGTACTCCGACATGTCGAAGCGGATCAGCTCGATGCCCATCGTGAAGGCGAGCTGCTTCGCGACTTCGGTCTTGCCGACCCCGGTCGGACCCGAGAACAGGAACGAGCCGATCGGCTTGTCCGGCTTGCCGAGCCCGGAGCGCGCCATCTTGATCGCGGCCGACAGCGCGTCGATCGCCGGGTCCTGGCCGAACACGACGTTCTTCAGATTGCGATCGAGATTCTTCAGCTGCGCGCGGTCGTCGGTCGACACCGTCTGCGGCGGGATGCGCGCAATTTTGGCGATGATTTCCTCGACCTCGATCTTGCCGATCGTCTTCTTCTGTCTCGACTTCGGCAGGATGCGCTGCGCGGCGCCGGCCTCGTCGATCACGTCGATCGCCTTGTCGGGCAGATGGCGGTCATTGATGAATTTCGCCGACAGTTCGGCCGCGGCCGTGATCGCGCCCGCCGAGTACTTGACGCCGTGATGCTCCTCGAAGCGCGACTTCAGCCCCTTGAGAATCTCGATCGTCTGCGCCACCGTCGGCTCGATCACGTCGATCTTCTGGAAGCGACGGCTCAGCGCGTGGTCCTTCTCGAAGATCCCGCGGTACTCGTTGTAGGTCGTGGCGCCGATGCACTTCAGTGCGCCGCTCGCCAGTGCCGGCTTCAGCAGGTTCGATGCGTCGAGCGTGCCGCCCGAGGCCGAGCCCGCTCCGATCAGCGTGTGGATCTCGTCGATGAACAGAATCGCGTTGGAGTTCGCTTTCAGCTGCTTCAGCACCGCCTTCAGCCGCTGCTCGAAATCACCGCGGTACTTGGTGCCGGCGAGCAACGCGCCCATGTCGAGCGAATAGACGCTGGACTTCTCCAGGATCTCGGGCACGTCGCCCTTGACGATGCGCCACGCGAGTCCTTCGGCGATTGCGGTCTTGCCGACGCCGGCCTCGCCGACCAGAAGCGGATTGTTCTTGCGGCGGCGGCACAGCACCTGGATCACGCGCTCGACTTCGAGCTCGCGTCCGATCAGCGGATCGATCTTGCCGTCCTTGGCAAGCGCATTGAGGTTCTGCGTGTACTGCTCGAGCGGTGACGGCTGGTCCTTGCCCTCGCCTTCCTGTTCCTGCTCGGCCGCCGGTTTGCCCTTTTCCTCACCCTGGCCGGACTTGGTGATGCCGTGCGAAATGAAATTGACGACGTCGAGCCGGGTCACTCCCTGCTGGTGCAGGTAGTACACGGCGTGCGAATCCTTCTCGCCGAAGATGGCGACCAGGACGTTGGCGCCGGTCACTTCCTTCTTGCCATTGCTGGTGGACTGCACGTGCATGATCGCGCGCTGGATCACGCGCTGGAAGCCCAGCGTCGGCTGCGTGTCGGCCTCGGAGTTGGGAGGAAGGATCGGCGTGTTGTCGGCGATGAAGTTCTGCAGGTTCTTGCGCAGGTCCTCGATGTTGCAGGCGCAGGCGCGCAGGACCTCCGCCGCCGACGGGTTGTCGAGCAGCGCGAGCAGCAGGTGCTCGACGGTGATGAATTCGTGCCGGGCCTGTCGCGCTTCGACGAACGCCATGTGCAGGCTGACTTCGAGTTCCTGGGCGATCATGCTTCCTCCATCACGCACTGCAGCGGATGCTGATGCTGGCGTGAATAACTGCCGACCTGCTCAACCTTGGTCGCGGCGATATCGCGGGGATAGACGCCGCAGACGCCGCGCCCTTCATGGTGCACCTTCAACATGATCTGGGTTGCTTGCTCTCTCCCCTTGCCGAAGAACTTCTGCAGGACTCCGACCACGAATTCCATTGGCGTGTAGTCGTCGTTCAGCAGCACCACCTGGTACAGCGGTGGAGGCTTAACGCGAGAAGCCTGCTTCTCGACGACAGTGCCTTCATCAATCCGCTCACTCATCGACCTGCGTTGTGACTTGCATTCTATGCAAAGCGCTCCGATTTTCTTCGGGTACAAAAAGCGTACCAATCATACGGTAAATCACCCTGTCGACCGTCGCGTGGACGCTGCACAGAAGCCCGTCTTTTGGCCTAATCCTGCGCGCGCATCGCAGCACCGTTGCACTGACTCGTTCGAGGTGACTTCCATTGCGCGGCCGCGCAGCGCGAGGCTCGCCGCAGACGCCGCACGTGCCTCCGATGCGCGTCGTTACGGCGATACAGAGACCGCTTGACCGCCGCGGCTTTTGCTCGAACAATCGTGGCGTCAAGCAGGTATGCGGGGGCATACGGGGTTGGTGCGCACACCAAAAATGAGGCCGGTGTGTGCGGATTCGGGGCAGCGACGATCGACACCAACGGAGCCGCCCGTTCATCGTGGGAAGGAAAGAAGGAATGGCTACTGGTACGGTCAAGTGGTTCAACGACGCCAAGGGGTATGGTTTCATCACGCCGGACGACGGGGGCGAGGATTTGTTCGCTCACTTCTCCGCAATCCAGATGAACGGATTCAAGACCCTCAAGGAAGGTCAGAAGGTGCAGTTCGAGGTCGTGCAGGGCCCCAAGGGGAAGCAGGCGTCGAACATCACAGCACCGGCCTGACCGCAGTCACCGCTCATTCAGACCCCGCCGCGGCGGGGTTGTTTTTTGAGGGAGCGCCGCTCGCGTACGCGACCCTGCGGGTCGCACGTGCGCTCGAGGCGGAACGGCAAGTCAGTCGGCTGCGCCCCGGAGCGGCCGCGCGCTCCGCCGAGTGACAACCCCGCGCACTCCTCCCCGCGAGACATCTCGCAGCGCCAGGATTGTCTTCCCTCCTCGCCGGGCGAGGAAGGTGAAGGGAGGAGTGCCAACTCCCTCCCGCTTGGCGAGAGGGTCGGGGTGGGTGCTGTGCAGTCGGACCTCGGCGGAGCGCGCGGCCGCTCCGGAGCGCAGCCGACGGCGTGCGCGAACCGTACCGATCCGAGTGCACGTGCGAGCCCGGAGGGCTCGCGTACACGAGGACCGCGCCGACTACATATTCTCGATCATCACCTGCCCGAAGCCCGAGCAGCTGACCTGGGTCGCGCCGGGCATCAGGCGCGCGAAATCGTACGTGACCTTCTTGCCAAGGATGGAGCGTTCCATCGACTTGATCACCAGGTCGGCGGCCTCGGTCCAGCCCATGTGCCGCAGCATCATCTCAGCCGAGAGGATCTCGGAGCCAGGATTGACGTAGTCCTTGCCGGCATACTTCGGCGCAGTACCGTGCGTCGCCTCGAACATCGCCACAGAATCCGACATGTTGGCGCCGGGAGCGATGCCGATGCCGCCGACCTGTGCCGCGAGCGCATCCGAGATGTAGTCGCCGTTGAGGTTCATCGTCGCGATGACGTCATACTCGGCCGGTCGCAGCAGGATCTGTTGCAGGAAAGCATCGGCGATCACGTCCTTGACGACGATTTCGCCGTGCGGCGCCTTGATCTTCATCCACGGGCCGCCGTCGAGCAGTTCCGCCTTGAACTCGCGCTGCGCGAGTTCGTAACCCCATTTGGCGAACGCGCCTTCGGTGAACTTCATGATGTTGCCCTTGTGCACGAGCGTCAGGCTCTTGCGCTTGTTGTCGATCGTGTACTGGATCGCCTTGCGCACAAGCCGCTCGGTGCCTTCGCGCGAAATCGGCTTGATGCCGATGCCGGACGTCGCCGGAAAGCGGATCTTTTTTACCCCCATTTCGTCCTGCAGGAACTTGATCAGCTTCTTCGCCTTGTCGGTCTCGGCTTCGTATTCGATCCCGGCGTAGATATCCTCCGAGTTCTCGCGGAAGATCACCATGTTGGTCTTCTCGGGCTCTTTCACCGGGCTCGGCACGCCCTTGAAGTACTGGATCGGGCGCAGGCAAACGTACAGATCCAGTTCCTGCCGCATCGCGACGTTGATCGAACGAATGCCGCCGCCGACCGGCGTCGTCAGCGGTCCCTTGATCGACACGACGTACTCGCGCAGCACGCTCAGCGTCTCGTCGGGCAGCCACACGTCCGGGCCGTAGACCTTGGTCGACTTCTCGCCCGCGTAGATCTCCATCCAGACGATCTTGCGCTTGCCGCCATAGGCCTTCGCGACCGCCGCGTCGACGACTTTGATCATCACCGGCGTGATGTCGACCCCCGTGCCATCGCCTTCGATGTACGGAATGATCGGCTGGTCCGGAACGTTGAGGCTGTAATCCTTGTTGACGGTGATCTTCTGACCGGTCGTTGGGACCTTGATGTGCGCGTACATGGTGTCTCCGAAGAGGGTCTTCTTGTCGACAGCAGCCGCGTCGGCCATGAGA
The DNA here is from genome assembly GCA_963707445.1 of uncultured beta proteobacterium. Taxonomy (GTDB): domain Bacteria; phylum Pseudomonadota; class Gammaproteobacteria; order Burkholderiales; family Burkholderiaceae_F; genus JALORV01. The sequence continues at coordinate 169,752 of CAVPPW010000007.1, forward strand.
CCAGCGCGCGCGGGCCGCAGGTTAGGGCAGGCCGAGCAGTTTACTCGTGAGCACTGCGTCTCGCCGCACGCCGACTTGGTCCAAGTCAACCGACCTGCACGGCCGGCCGTTTTCCACACCGACCATCTGGTCGTCCGAAATTCGGACGGCCCGTGGACAACGGGTCCAGGGCCATCGATAGATCTAGGGAGAGAACTATGAAAAAAGCAATTGCCGCGCTGATCAGCGCTCTGTTCGCAGGCGCTGTGTTGGCTCAGGCCACAGCCCCGACAGCCCCAGCCAGTTCGGCCACACCAGCCACGCCTGCGACCGCCCCGGCAGCACCCGCCGCGACGGCCGCCAAGGCGGACGCTCCGAAGTCGGACACCAAGGCCAAGACCACGAAGACGAAGAGCGACAAGAAGGCCAAGAAGGACAAGTCAACCACGACAGCCAAGTCGACGACCTCGACCACGCCGGCCGCCTCGACAACGAGCACCTCAATGACGACCGACAAACCCAAGCAGTAGGCTGAAGCTGGTCCAAAACGGCAGGGAACTTTCCCTGCCCTTTTTTCGTCCCTTGACGCGTCGATCTGCCACACGTCAGCGCGCTACAGTGCGCGCGGCTTCATCCTGATATCACCGCTCCTCATGTCATTGCGTCGTGCTCTGGTTTTTCTCGGTGTATTCGTTGCGGCCGCCAGCGCCGCGCAGACCGGTCCGCAGCCGACGCTGCCGACCACGCGCCTGACGGCCGGCATGCACGTCATCACCGCCGAACTCGCGACCACGCCGCAGAGCCGGACGATCGGCATGATGTTCCGCCAGAGCGTCGCGCCGAACCACGGCATGTTGTTCCTGTTCGAGGACAAAGGACAGCAGTGCTTCTGGATGCGCAATACGCCGCTGCCGCTGTCGATCGCCTTTATCGCCGACGATGGAACCATCCTGCAGATCGCCGATATGGCCCCGAAGAGCGAGGCGCTGCATTGCTCGCAGGAGCCGGTGCGCTACGCGCTGGAGATGGAACAGGGCTGGTATGCGAAAAAAGGTGCTTCGACCGGCACCAAGATTCGCGGCCTGCCGGCGCCGCGCTAGACGCGCGGCGTCAGCTCAACCGTCCGCCCGGCGTGTCCGGCCCGGATGGACCGTCGGGTCGCTTCCAGGCCGATTCGCGCTGCCGCGTTAGCCGAAGTTGCGGGCTGCGAAGTCCCAGTTGACCAGCGAGGCGAGGAAGGTCTCGACGAACTTGGGACGGGCGTTGCGGTAGTCGATGTAGTAGGCGTGCTCCCAGACGTCGATCGTCAGCAGCGGCTTGTCTGCCGTCGTGAGCGGCGTCGCCGCATTGCTGGTGTTGACGATGTCGACCGTGCCGTCGCCCTTCTTGACGAGCCAGGTCCAGCCGGAGCCGAAGTTGTCGACCGCGCTCTTGCTAAACGCCTCCTTGAAGGCCGCATACGACCCCCACTTGGCGGCGATCGCCCGCGCCAGGCCACCTGCCGGTTCGCCACCACCGCCGGGCCGCATGCAGTTCCAGAAGAACGTGTGGTTCCAGACCTGTGCGGCGTTGTTGAACACGCTGCCGGTCGACTTGCGGATGATCTCCTCGAGCGCCAGCGCCTCGAACTCGGTGCCCTCAATCAGCTCGTTGAGCTTCGTGACATACGCCTGATGGTGCTTGCCGTAGTGGTACTCGAGCGTTTCCTTCGACATATGCGGCGCGAGCGCGTCCTGGCGGTACGGCAGGGGTGGGAGTTTGTGCAACAAGAGTGCTTGCGACATGAGCGACCTCGCGATAGCGCGCGTACGCGCGAACGCTCGAGTGAAGCAAGTACTGCACCCGACTCGCCCGAAGGATCGCCGGGCGCGAAAGTCGCGCCCGACAGTGGCGACTCGAGAATCAGAAGACGGCGCCGCCGCGATTCTGCTGGATCACCATCATCCACAGCATCGGGACTGACAGCATCGTGTTGAAGCGCGAGGTCAGCATCGCCAGCCGTGCGGCCTTGGTCTTTTCCTCGGGAGCAACCTGCACGATGCCGAGCGCCTTCTTCTGGTTGGGCCAGATGATGAACCACACGTTGAAGGCCATGATCAGCGCCAGCCACATGCCGATGCCGATTGCGCGCACACCGTCCTGGAGTGTGAGTGCGCGCCCGATATAGCCGAGCAGCGTAGCCAGCAGCAGGCCGGTCACGACGGTCGCGAGAGCCGCCCAGCGGAACCAGAACAGAGCCGTCGGAGCAATCACCTTGCCGATGGCGGGCTTCTGTTCGTCCGGGATCTTCGGCATCGACGGCATCTGCACGAAGTTGAAGTACCACAGCAGGCCGATCCACATCACGCCGGATATGACATGCAGCCAGCGCATGAAGAACGCCCACCACGCCTGATCCATTGCAACGCCGCTGGCGAATCCGCCGGCGATCGCGATCAGGACGACCAGCAGGACGACGCCGGCAGCGATCGTACGGCCCAGCGACTGGAGTATGGCGCCCATGGTGCCTCCGGGTTGGTTGTTATTGCGTTGAATCGCAAAATCTATCACAGCAATCGTGCGCAGACCCCTCAGTCGTTGCGCAGTCGCTCGATCTGCGCCTCGGCGGAGCCGCGGCCAAACTCGAGCACGACACGCGCACCGGTGGTGAGTTCGCTCGCGGCCTTGACGGTGCGGCCGTCGGCATTGCGCACGATGCTGTAGCCGCGCGCCAGCACGCGCGTCGGATCCAGCAACGCCAGCGCTTCCGCAAACGCTTCCGCATGGCTGCGCAATTTGGAGAGGCGCGACGCCACTGCGGCATCGAGCCGGCCCTGCAACGATCCGGCGCGCATCGCGACGGCCCGCGTCGGTTCGCGCGCTGCGCGCAGGCGCAGGGCGACGAGTTCGTGCCGCGTCCGTGCAACAGCAAATCGATGCGACACCGCGCGCGCGATGCGTTCACTCGCCGCCTGAACGCGGGCGTCGAACGCAGTCAGCGGCGCGCGCCGCAGCGACAGGCTGCGTTGCGCGTAATCGACGCGCTGTGCCGCGCGCTGCATGGCGGCCCGCAGATGCTGCGCCAGCCGCCGCAGCTGTGCAGCGAGTTCCGCGCGCAGCGCGCCGGCGTCCGGCGCGACCAGTTCGGCTGCGGCGGTCGGCGTCGGCGCGCGCACGTCGGCAACGAAATCCGCAATCGTCACGTCGCTGTCGTGGCCGACGCCGACGACGACCGGCACGATCGCAGCGCGAATCGCGCGCGCCACCACTTCCTCGTTGAACGCCCACAGGTCCTCGATCGAGCCGCCGCCGCGAACCAGCAGCAGGACGTCGACCTCGGCCCGCGCCGCGGCGCGCTCGAGCATCGCCGCGATCTCGCCACCCGCGCCAGCGCCCTGAACCGGCACCGGATAGACGACGACACGCAGATACGGCGCCCGCCGCTGCAATGCGCTGAGCACATCGCTAAGTGCGGCCGCCTGCAGCGAGGTCACGACGCCCACCGACCGCGGCATCCGCGGCAGCGGCCGGCGCGGCCGGTCGAACAGTCCCTCGGCGGCGAGCCGCTGCTTGAGCTTCAGAAATTCCTCGTAGAGTCGACCCAGACCCAGCGCGCCGCAGGAATTCGACGTTCAGCTGGAACTCGCCGCGCGCCTCGTACAGCGAAACGATGGCGGTCGCCTCGACGTCGTCACCGTCACGCGGCCGCCAGTCGAGCAGACTGTTGCGGCCGCGAAACATCACGCAGCGCACCTGCGCGTTGTCGTCCTTCAGACCGAAGTACCAGTGGCCGCTCGCCGCGCGCGTCAGGTTGCAGATCTCGCCCTGGACCCGCACCAGCGGGAAGCTGCGCTCGAGCAGTCCCGCAACGGCGCGGTTCAGCGCGGAAACCGTCAGCGCAGGCCGCGTCGTTACTGGATCCGCCGGATCAAACTCAAGCGCCATGCGGGTTTCCGAGCAAAAACTGTCCACAAACCGCAAACTTCCATAGCGCGCCTGCGGTACGCGGTCGCAGTCCCGCAAGGCAAAGTCGAGTCAAGTGTTTGATTTCGAACTCATTTTGCATCTGAATTAGCAGTGAGCTTGCGCCGATCGACGCTCGATGCGACAAGGGCTTAGCGTGTCTGGCGGGAAGTTCTCCACATACTTGTCCACAGGGACCCGGCCAACTTGCGGCGTCCTGTGCCCGCCACTACGCTTCGCGCTTTTCGCGCGCCGCGCTGGAGACGACGCTCTTGCTTGCCATCATCATCGAATTGGGCTGGCCCGTATGGCCCCTGATCCTGGCCTCGGTGCTCGCGCTGGCGCTGATTATCGAACGTGCCGTTGCGCTGCGCCGGCCGCGCGTCTTACCGAGCGGCCTGCTCGACGATGTCCTCGGCCTGGTACGTAAGCAGCCGGTCAGCCGCGAAATCGTCAGCAAGCTCGAGCAGAACTCGCCGCTGGGCAAGGTGCTGGGTGCCGCGCTGCGCAACGACCGCTCGCTGCGCGAAGGCGCGATCCAGCAGGTCGAGGCCGCCGGCGCGACCGTCGCCAACCGACTGACCAAGAACCTGACGCTGCTCGGCTCGATCGGGTCGATCGCCCCGCTGCTGGGACTTTTTGGCACCGTGATCGGCATGATCCACATCTTCGCGTCGCAGCAGGCGGGCTCGAGCCCACAGGAGCTTGGCGCGCGGCATCTCAGTCGCGTTGTACTGCACCGCGTTCGGCATCATCGTCGCGGTGCCGGCCGTGCTGGCGCACCGCTACTTCCGCCGGCTGGTCGAGGACTATCTGGTCGACATGGAGGAGCAGGCTGAGCGCCTGCTCGAGGTCGTCTACGGCGACCGGAGGAGTTAGATGCGCTTCAGGCGCTCGTACGAGGAAGAGCCGGAAGTCAACCTGATTCCGCTCATCGACGTCCTGCTGATCGTCCTGATCTTCCTTGCAGTCAGCACGACCTACTCGCGCTTCGCGGAACTGAAAATCCAGCTGCCGTCGGCTGAAGCGACCACGCCCCCAACGCCGCCGGCGATCGTGCACGTCGCAGTCACGGTGGACGGACGCTATGCGATCGACAAGACGACGCTGGCGGCGACCGACGGCACCAGCCTGGCGGAGGCGCTGACTCGGGCCGTGGGCGGACGCGACGACGTGCTGCTGGTCATCAACGCCGATGCGCAGGCGCCGCACCAGTCAGTCATCACGGTGATGGAGGCGGCACGTGTCGCCGGCATCGTGCGCATCAGCTTCGCGACGCAACGTACATCCGGCCGCCGCTGAACGCGCGTGGCCATCCGCACTTCGCTTGAGGCCCGGGTCACGGCCGCATGGCAGCGACGCGGCGCGCTGGCATGGCTGCTGCTTCCTCTTGCACTGCTCCATCGCGCGGTGCTCGCGTTGCGCCACGCGGCCTACGACGCGGGCCTGCGGCGCGCCTCGCACGCCGGCGTGCCGGTGGTCGTCGTCGGCAACCTCTACGTCGGCGGCACCGGCAAGACTCCATTGACGATCGAGCTCGTGCGCTCGCTGCAGCAGCGCGGCTGGCATCCCGGCGTGGTCTCGCGCGGCTACGGCGCACGCATCGGACCGGCGCCGCGTCTGGTCGGCCCGGACGCGTCCGCCGACATGGTCGGCGATGAGCCGCTGCTGATCGCCCGCGCAACGCAGGCACCGGTCAGCGTCGGCGCCGATCGCGTCGCTGCGGCTGCGGTCTTGCGCGCAGCCGCGCCGGAATGCAACGTGATCGTCGCGGATGACGGGCTGCAGCATCAACGGCTCGCGCGCGACTTCGAGATCGCCGTCGTCGACGAACGCGGGCTCGGCAATGGCTGGATACTGCCCGCGGGACCACTGCGCGAGCCGGCGCGCCGACTCGCGACGCTCGATGCCGTCGTCGCTCACAACATCGACTGTGCCGCGCTGCCCGCCGCCACCGCGCCGTGCTACCGGATGCGCACAGCGCTCACCGGCAACGCTTACGCGCTCGCCGATCGCCGGCGATACGGTCGGACTCGACGCAGCTGCGCGAACGGCAGCGCACGACGTCGATCCGGATCGCCGCCGCGGCCGGGATCGGTGTGCCGCAACGCTTCTTCGACATGCTGACGGGCGCCGGGCTGAAGATCGAAACACTGGCGCTGCCGGATCACCACGACTACACCGACGACGCCTTCGCGAGTTTGGAAGCGGATATCGTGCTGATCACTGAAAAGGACGCCGTAAAATGCGAGCGCATCGCGACGTTGCGCCATGACCCACGCTTCTGGGTCGTCCCGCTGCAGGCCCATATCGACACCGCTTTGGTGGACCGCGTTGCAGCGAAGCTGGACCGGATGAAGAAGAGACCGCATGGACCAACGCCTGTTTGACATCCTCGTCTGCCCGATCTGCAAAGGCTCGCTCGAATTCCGCAGGGAACCGGGGGAACTGGTCTGCCGGGCCGATGCGCTGGCGTTCCCGGTCCGCGACGGCATTCCCGTCATGCTCGAATCGGAGGCACGCAAGGTCGAGCCGGCCGAGCTCGGACGCTGAGCGCTCGCCGGTACCAGACGCGTGAGCTTTTCCGTCATCATCCCGGCGCGGCTGGCGTCGACCCGGCTGCCCCGCAAGCCGCTTGCCGACATTGGCGGCGCGCCGATGGTCGTGCGGGTCGCGCAGCGCGCCGAGGCGAGCGGTGCGCACCAGGTGGCGGTCGCCGCGGACAGCGAGGAGATCGCCGCGGCGTGTGCACAGCACGGCGTCGCCTGCGTGCTGACTTCGCCCGATCACCCGACGGGCACGGATCGGATCGCTGAAGCCGCCGCGCGGCTCGGGATCGCCGCCGAGTCGATCGTCGTGAATGTCCAGGGCGACGAGCCGCTGATTCCACCCGAGGTCATCGCGCAAGTCGCTGCGTGTCTGGAAGCGCACCCGGACTGCGATGTTGCGACCGCCGCCTGCCCGATCGTGGAGGCGACCGAGTTTTTCGATCCGAACGTCGTCAAGGTCGTGGTCGACCGGCAGGGGCGCGCGCTTTACTTCTCGCGCGCGCCGATCCCATGGGCCCGCGACGCCTTTGCCAGCGGCCGTGCGCAGCTGCCAGAGCATCTGGCGGCGCGCCGACACATCGGCATCTACGCGTTCCGCCGGAGTTTCCTCGCAAGGTTTCCGCAACTGCCGCGCGACCCGCTCGAGCAGCTTGAAAGCCTCGAACAGCTGCGAGCGCTGGCCCACGGTCACCGCATCGCGGTCGTCGACCGCGACGGTCCGCTGCCACCTGGTGTCGACACGCCGGCGGACCTGCAGATCGCGCGCGCAGCCTGGACGCCGCCGCGATAGCTCGTCCCATCGGGCCCCAGTCGCCCAATGCCCGCGCCTATGCCCGCGCCGGCGACAGAATCCCTCTGGCCCGCCGCACGACCGGGTAGAATTCCGCCGCTTTGGCCGCCGGCAAACGGACCGGTACGCCCACACAACAACGACGTTGTGCAACAACAGAACGTCGAGCGAGGACGGGGATGCGACTGATACTGCTCGGACCACCGGGTGCCGGCAAAGGCACGCAGGCCGCGTTCATCAAAGAGCGCTTCGGCATCCCGCAGATTTCGACCGGCGACATGCTGCGCGCCGCGGTCAAGGCCGGAACGCCCCTCGGTGTCGCCGCCAAGAAGGTGATGGACGCCGGCGGCCTCGTCTCGGACGAGATCATCATCGGCCTGGTCAGGGACCGCCTGCGCGAGCCCGATACGGTCAACGGTTATCTGTTCGACGGCTTCCCGCGCACGATCCCGCAGGCCGACGCACTGAAGCAGGCCGGCGTGGACATCGACTACGTGCTCGAGATCGACGTGCCCGATGCCGACATCATCGACCGGATGAGCGGGCGTCGCGTGCACGCGGCCAGCGGCAGAACCTATCACGTGCGTTTCAACCCGCCCCGCGCCGAGGGCCGCGACGACGTCACCGGCGAGCCGCTGATCCAGCGCGACGACGACAAGGAAGAGACCGTGCGCAAACGGCTCGACGTCTATCACGCACAGACGCGGGCACTCGTCGATTACTACTCGCGCGGGGCGGCGTCCGGTGAGCCCGGCGCGCCCAAGTACCGCAAGATTTCCGGCGTCGGATCAGTGGATGACATCCGCAAGCGCGCGCTCACCGCGCTCGCGTCCTAGCCTTCGTCTTTGCTTCAGCAGTTTCAATAAGGAGAACTTCATGTCTGCATTGGGGCTCGCCCTGCTCTGCGGCGTTGCGGCCGTGGGCTTCGGCGTGTGGTCGATTACCTGGATCCTGAAGCAGCCCGCGGGCAATGCGCGGATGCAGGAAATCGCCGCGGCGATACAGACCGGCGCGCAGGCGTATCTGAACCGCCAGTACCGCACGATTTCGATCGTCGGCGTTGTGCTCGCGATCATCATTGCGGTTGTCCCGCAGTTGGGCCTGTGGACCGCGATCGGCTTCGTGCTCGGCGCCGTGTTGTCGGGCCTGGCCGGCTACGTCGGCATGAACGTGTCAGTGCGCTCGAACGTCCGCACCGCGCAGGCTGCGACGCAGGGCCTCAATGCTGCGCTCAACATCGCCTTCCGCGGCGGTGCAATCACCGGCCTGCTCGTGGTCGGGCTGGGCCTGCTCGGCGTGGCAGGCTTCTACTGGCTGCTGAAGGCGACGCATGCTGCGGTCCCGACGCGCGAACTGCTGCATCCGATGATCGGCTTCGCGTTCGGCGCGTCGCTGATCTCGATCTTCGCGCGACTCGGCGGCGGCATCTTCACCAAGGGTGCCGACGTCGGTGCCGACCTCGTCGGCAAGGTCGAGGCGGGCATCCCCGAGGACGATCCGCGCAATCCGGCGGTGATCGCCGATAACGTCGGCGACAACGTCGGCGACTGCGCCGGCATGGCGGCGGACCTGTTCGAGACCTTTGCGGTGACGGTGGTCGCGACGATGCTGGTCGGCGGCCTGGTGTTCAAGGGATCGGACGCCGGCATCGTCTACCCGTTGGCGATCTCCGGCGTATCGATCCTCTCTTCGATCGTCGGCTGCCTCTTCGTGAAGGCGCGCGACGGCGGCAAGATCATGAATGCGCTGTACCGTGGCCTGATCGTCGCCGGACGTCATTTCGCTGGTCCTGTTCTGGCCAGTCACGAGTTGGATTCTCGGGCCCGTGGCGGCCGGCGCCGGCGTCACCGTGATGAACCTCTACCTTGCGGCGGTGGTCGGTCTGGTGCTGACGGCTGCACTGGTCTACATCACCGAGTACTACACCGGCACGCAGTTCAGCCCGGTCAAGTACGTGGCGCAGGCCTCCACCACCGGACACGCGACCAACATCATTGCCGGCATTGCCGTCTCGCTTAAGGCCTGCGCCTGGCCGGTGCTCGCGATCTGCGCGGCGATCATCGCGTCGTACTGGCTGGCCGGGCTCTACGGCATCGCCGTCGCCGCGACCGCAATGCTGTCGATGACCGGCATCATCGTCGCGCTCGACGCCTACGGTCCGATCACTGACAACGCCGGCGGCATCGCCGAGATGGCGGACATGCCGAAGGAAGTGCGCGCGATCACCGATCCGCTCGACGCGGTCGGCAACACGACCAAGGCGGTCACGAAGGGCTATGCAATCGGTTCGGCCGGCCTGGCCGCGCTGGTGCTGTTCGCCGATTACACCGGCGGCCTGCAGCAGGCCGGCGTCAATGTCACGTTCGACCTGTCGAACCACATGGTGATCATCGGACTCTTCATCGGCGGCCTGATCCCGTTCCTGTTCGGCGCGATGGCGATGGAAGCGGTCGGACGCGCGGCCGGCTCGGTGGTCAACGAAGTGCGCCGCCAGTTCCGCGAGATCCCCGGGATCATGGAATACAAGGCGAAGCCGGACTACAGCAAGGCGGTCGACATGCTGACCAGCGCGGCGATCAAGGAAATGATGATCCCGTCGCTGCTGCCGGTGCTGGTGCCGATCCTGGTTGGCGTCATCCTCGGACCTGCGGCCCTGGGCGGCGTGCTGATGGGCACGATCGTGACCGGCCTGTTCGTCGCGATTTCGATGACGACCGGCGGCGGCGCATGGGACAACGCCAAGAAGTACATCGAGGAAGGCCACCACGGCGGCAAGGGGTCGGACGCGCATAAGGCGGCCGTGACCGGCGACACCGTCGGTGACCCGTACAAGGACACCGCCGGACCGGCGGTCAATCCGCTGATCAAGATCATCAACATCGTGGCGCTCCTGATCGTCCCGATCATCGCGACGATCCACGGCGGCAAGCCGGCGCCGGTCGCGGCGGCGCCGGCCGCGGGCGTTGCGGTCGCCGTCCCGGTCGCGGTGCCGGTGGTGGTCGTCGTCGGCGTCCCAATGCGCGTGTATTTCGACAGCGGCTCCGACACGATCTCGGCGGCGGGTAAGCTCATCGTCGATGGCTACGCGCAGGCGCTCAGAGGCAATCCGCAGGCCGCGATCGAGTTGTCGGGCTTTGCGGATCCGACCGGAGACCAGGCCAAGAACCTCGAACTCGCCAAACAACGCGCGATGGTGGTTCGCGATGAACTGATCGCTAAAGGTGTTGCCGCAGAACGCGTGACACTGGTCAAACCCACTGACGTGATCGTTGGCCAGGGCAGCGACGTCAACGCACGCCGCGTCGACATCGTGCTGCGATAGGAGCGCTCCCATGTTCGACGAAGAAGATCGCGAGATCGGCTACGCACTGCTCCTCGTCATAGGGGTCGCGATCCTCGTGTCGATCTTCTCGATTGGCATGGCGGGGGGATCGGCGATCGGCCAGTTCGGCGGCAAGGCGAAGGCAGCTGCGGCGACCGCGACGCTGCCGGTGGCGCCGGAGCCCACCGGGTCCGGTAACGCGGCCGCGGCGCCCCTGCCAGTGATGAAAATCTATTTCGAGCTCGGGAAGGCCGATCTGCCGGCCGATGTGCGGGCCCAGCTCGCTCCGCTGCTGAGCGCCGCGCGCGAGCAGCACCGCGCCTGGGTCATCTCCGGCTACCACGACGCCAGTGGTGATGCGGCCGCGAATGCCGAACTGGCCAAGCAGCGTGCGTTCGCCGTGCGAGACCTGATCGTGGCGGCCGGCGCGTCGGCCGCGACGATCGAACTCACCAGGCCGACGGCGACGCTCGGCGGCGCCGATCCGCGCGAAGCGCGCCGCGTCGAAGTCAGCCTGCGCTGAAGCACGGGCACGGCAAGAAGCGGGCAGCACGGCTGCACCGCCTGTCGGAGACGAGATGCTGATCCGTGCGGCGACGACTCACGACATGCCAGCGGTGCAGTCGATCTATGCGCACCATGTGCTGCATGGGCTCGGCACCTTCGAGACCGAGCCGCCGGACGCGGCCGAAATGCGGGCGCGTTTCGACTCGATCACGGCCTCAGGCTTTCCATATCTGGTCGCTGATGACGCGGCCGGGCGCGTTGTCGGCTACGCCTACGCAAACCACTTCCGAACGCGCGCGGCCTATCGATACACAGTCGAGGACTCGATTTACGTTGCGCCCGAAGCGATGGGCCGCGGCTTCGGCAAGCTGCTATTGCAACAGCTGATGCACAAGGTGCATCGGGCTCGGGCTGCGCGAGATGCTCGCGGTCATCGGCGACTCGGCCAACGCGGGTTCGATCGGCGTGCACCGCGCCTGCGGCTTCACACACGTCGGCACGATGACCGGTATCGGCCGCAAGTTCGATCGCTGGGTCGACGTCGTCGTCATGCAACGCACGCTGGCGCGCGACGGCAGCGGCTGAACGTCGCGCGGCTTACAGGTCGCGCACGTGCTCCAGGGCCTGCGCGGCCGACTCATAGATGTGCGGCGCTACTCCGCGCTTCGTCAGCGCCTTGCCGAGTTTGGCGCGCAGGAATCCCGATGTCGTATAGCGGCTGACTCCAAAATAGTACTGGTCGACCAGTTGGCGAACCATCGCCGCGTAGTCGTCGGCCACATCCGGCGCCAGGTCGAAATTGTCGTAATTGACGATGACGTAGACCTTGTGGCCGATCTCATCGAGACGCCGCTTCATCTCGGCGTGCACGGCCGCGACGTCGTCGGCGTTGCGCACCGACAGCCGTTCGAAGTTCAGGAACAGCACATTCTGCTCTTCGTGGTAGGACACGCGTTGTGACAGCGGGATCGCGAGCATGCGCTCGCGCAGATTCATCGGCTCGTCGCCGAAGATCGCCGCGTCCATCACTACTGGATCGCGCGGAATCAGCGGCTTGAAATCCATGCGCGCCAGGACGTCGCGCTCGATGTCGACGCCGGGCGCGACTTCGGTCAGCTCGAGCCCGCCCTCGCCGAGGCGGAAGACACAGCGCTCCGTGATGTACAGCACCGGCTGTCCCCGCCGGTGGGCTTCGCCTCCGGAGAACGTGCGGTGCTCCACCTGCGCCACGAACTTCTTCGGGCCGATGTCGTTCAGCAGTTCGAGCCGGCCCTCCGCAACCCGTACCTGCAGGTCGCCGGCGCAGAAGGTGCCGACGAACACCACGCGCTTGGCCGCCTGCGAGATGTTGATGAAACCGCCGGCGCCCGCCAGTCGCGGCCCGAACTTGCTGACGTTGAGGTTGCCCTCGCGATCCGCCTGCGCCAGCCCGAGAAAGGTGAGGTCGAGTCCGCCGCCATCGTAGAAGTCGAACTGGTACGGCTGATCGATGATCGCCTGGGTGTTCACTGCTGCGCCGAAGTTCAGCCCTGAGGCGGGGATGCCGCCGATCACGCCCGGTTCGGCGGTCAGCGTCAGCAGGTCGATCACGTTCTCCTCGGTCGCGACTGCAGCGACGCCCTCCGGCATGCCGATGCCGAGATTGACGACGCCGTTCGCCTGCAGCTCGAGCGCGGCGCGGCGCGCAATGATCTTGCGCTCGCTCATCGGCATCGGCGCGAGCGAACTCACCGGCACGCGGATTTCTCCGGCAAAGCCCGCGTTGTACTGCTCGACGAAGGTCTGCATGTGATATTCGGGCTTCTCGGCGACGACGACGCAGTCGACCAGTACGCCGGGGATCTTCACCTGCCGCGGGTTGAGCGAACCGCGTTCAGCGACGCGCTCGACCTGCACGATCACGATGCCGCCCGAATTGCGCGCCGCCATCGCGATCGCGAGCCCTTCGAGCGTCAGCGCCTCGCGTTCCATCGTGATATTGCCGTCGGGATCGGCGGTGGTGCCGCGAACGATGCCGACATCGATCGGGAACGACTTGTAGAACAGATATTCCTGGCCGCCGACCGTCATCAGCTCGACGAAGTCCTCGGTGGTGCACTCGTTGATCTTGCCGCCGCCATGCCGCGGGTCGACGAACGTGCCTAAACCGATGCGCGACAGGTGACCGGGCTTGCCGGCGGCGATGTCGCGAAACAGATGCGTGATCACGCCCTGCGGCAGGTTGTAGGCCTCGATGCGGTTGGCGACCGCCAATGCCTGCAGCTTCGGCACCAGCCCCCAGTGGCCGCCGATCACGCGCTTGACCAGCCCGGCATGCCCGAGGTGGTTGAGCCCGCGCTCCTTGCCGTCGCCCTGCCCAGCCGCATACACCAGCGTCAGCCCTTCCGGCCGGCCGACGCCGTCCGGAGCCTTCTCGCTCGACTCGACGTAGCGCTGTTCGAGCGCAATCGCGATGTTCTCCGGAAAGCCGATGCCGACGAAGCCCGTCGTCGCCACCGTGTCGCCGTCGCGAATCAGCTGCACCGCTTCGCGCGCGGTGACGATCTTGCCCTTCTCGAAGCTCTTGAGCCCCTGCAAAAGTTCGCGCCCGCGTCCCATGATTGCCCTTCCCCTAAGTCGCCGTGCCGCCGCGCGGACCGGCTGTGGTCGTCGTCCCGAAATGTAGTCATCCGATTGGACACTTGTCATCCGCGCGCGGATGGCTGCAGAGTAAATTTCGTCATCGTCGGCGCTAATCCCATGACGTCCGCACGCCCGAACCCTCGCCGCCTGCCATCACCGGCTGCGTTCGCCCTTGCCGTGCTGCTTGCGGTACCCGCAGCCCACGCACAGGGGACGGTCGACCCGATTCCGGCGTCGCTGCTGCGCCCCTACTTGATACGGGAGTCGGAGCCATCGACCCCACCGGAGCGAACGCCGGCGCGCTTCGAGACCGTCGCGCCGCAGCCGCGCGACCTGAGCTGGCTCGGCGGCGCAGTCCAGTACGAGGCGCCGCGTGAAGCGGTCAACGGCACCTATACCCGGCCGAAGATCGCCGTTGGTGTGCCGTCGGAATCGCTGAAGGAGTGGATGAAGTCGGCGGGCTTTAACGCCGAGCGATGCCTGCTGCCGATGGTGCGGGCACGCGCCCGCGTAAGCCCGGAAGGCGACGCCAACGGAACGCTCTGGCTGCACGCACGCTGCAGTTTTCAGTAAACGCCCCAGCGCGCGGCGGACCTGCGGACGTCGCCGCTTCGCCTTCCCGCTTCTGCTCCTCTACACTCGTTGGCTCGCTCGTGCGCGCGCGGATCGGAGGTCGCATGCAGATCAGAGACAACGCATTCATCGTCACCGGTGGTGCTTCCGGGCTCGGCGGCGCGACCTCGCGCATGCTCGCGGCGCAAGGCGCCAAGGTGGTGATCGCCGACGTCCAGGCCGATCGCGGCGAGCCGCTCGCGCGCGAACTCGGCGCAGCGACCCGCTTCGTCAAGTGCGATGTCTCGAGCGAAGCGGACGGCCGGGCTGCGGTCGACGCCGCGCTGGCCCTCGGGCCGTTGCGTGGACTCATCAACTGCGCCGGCATTGCGATCGGTGAGAAAACCGTCGGCAAGGAAGGGCCACATGCCCTTGCCGCATTCGCGCGGGTCATCAACGTCAACCTGATCGGCACCTTCAACATGATTCGGCTGGCGGCCGACGCGATGAGCCGGCAGGAGGCGACCGCAGAGCTCGAGCGGGGCGTGTTGGTCAACACCGCGTCGGTGGCGGCGTTCGACGGCCAGATCGGACAGGTCGCCTATTCAGCGTCCAAGGGCGGCGTCGTCGGGATGACGCTGCCGATCGCACGCGACCTGTCGCGCAGCGGCATTCGCTGCATGACGATTGCGCCGGGATTGTTCGCCACGCCGATGCTGCTCGGCATGCCGCAGGAGGTGCAGGATTCACTCGGTCGGCAGGTGCCGTTTCCCTCGCGCCTGGGTCTGCCCGAGGAGTACGCGGCGCTAGTGCGACACATCATCGAGAACGTGATGCTGAACGGTGAAACGATCCGCCTCGACGGCGCGATCCGGATGCAGCCGAAGTAGGCGGGTTGGCAGCAGTGCCGATGACCGACGTGATGCGCCTCGCTGTCATTGCTGTAGCCGGGCTGGTTGCCGCTTGCGCCGCCGCGCCCGACCGCCCTTCTCAACCCGAGCCATCGTCGACATTCCGCACCGGGCTGGCCACTGTCACGGCGCGACAGCACATGGCGGCATCGGCCAACCCGCTGGCGACCCGGGCCGGCCTCGAGGTCCTACGCAGGGGCGGCAGCGCGGTGGACGCAGCGATTGCGATTCAACTCGTGCTGGGGTTGGTCGAGCCGCAGAGTTCCGGTCTCGGCGGCGGCGCCTTCCTTCTGTATTGGGACGGAACGCAGGTCGTGGCGCTCGACGGCCGCGAGACGGCACCGATGGCTGCTGATGAGCGCCTGTTCCTGACGCCGACCGGGACGCCGATGGCGTTCTACGACGCAGTCGTCGGCGGGCGCTCGGTCGGCACACCCGGCGCGGTGCGGCTGCTCGAAACGGCGCACCGGCGCTACGGCAAGCTGCCCTGGCCGCGCCTGTTCGAGCCGGCGATACGACTCGCCGAGGACGGCTTCGCGATGTCGCCGCGGCTGAACCAGCTGCTGGTGGTCGAGAAGTACCTGAAGAACGATCCGGCTGCGGCCGCGTATTTCTATGGCGCCGACGGTTTGCCGAAGCCGACCGGCACGATCCTGCGCAATCCCGAGTACGCGGCGACGCTGCGGGCGATCGCTGCCAGCGGCGCGGGCGCGTTTTACTCGGGCGCGATCGCCACGGATGTCGTCAAGACCGTTCAGTCGCAGAAAAACGGCGGCGGTCTCGCCGTGTCGGACCTGAGCGCGTACCGCGCGAAGTGGCGTGAACCGGTCTGCACCGAATACAAGGTATGGCGCGTCTGCGGGATGCCACCGCCCTCGTCGGGTGGCATCGCGGTGGCGCAGATGCTGGGCATCTTCACCCACCGCAACATTACCGTGTTTCCTCCCGGCGACGTCCCCACGCTCGAGCCCCGCGCCGACGCGATTCACCTGTTCTCGGAAGCCGGGCGCCTCGCGTTCGCCGACCGCGGCGTCTATGTCGCTGACAGCGATTTCGTGCAGGTCAACGTCGCGGGCCTGCTCGACCCGAACTACCTGAAGCAGCGCGCGCAGCTGATCGGGCCGCGCAGCATGGGGGTCGCAGCGGCAGGCGTGCCGCCGGGCACTGTGGTCGCATGGTCGCCAGACCCTTCGCCGCTGCGGACCGCGACTTCGCACATTTCGGTCGTCGACGACAACGGCCATGCCGTCGCGATGACGACGACGATCGAAGACGTGTTCGGTTCGCGCGTGATGGTGCGCGGCTTCCTGCTGAACAACCAGTTGACCGATTTCTCGTTCATACCCCAGATTGACGGCAAACCGGTCGCGAACCGCGTCGAGCCGGGCAAGAGGCCGCGCAGTTCGATGGCGCCGACGCTGGTGTTCGACCGAGCCAGCGGAGCGCTGGTCGCGACCGTCGGGTCGCCCGGTGGATCGCAGATCATTGGCTATGTCGCCAAGACGCTGGTTGGCGTGCTCGACTGGAACCTCGACATTCAGCAGGCCATCGCGCTGCCGAACTTCGGTTCGCGCAACGGTCCGACTGAGGTCGAGAAGGGACGGATCAGTGTCACGGTGATCGAGGCGTTGCAGGCGCGCGGCCACGACGTCCGCGAGGTCGACATGGGAAGTGGCTTGCAGGGCATCGTCCGCGTCCGCCTGCCGGATGGCCGGCTCGGATGGGCCGGCGGTGCCGATCCGCGGCGCGAAGGGGTTGCACTCGGTGATTGAAACGGATTGCTAGACTGACGCCCCCTCAACGAATTCATCGGGACGACGCGCCATGACGATCAAGGTCGGAGACCGGCTGCCGGACGGCGAATTGCAGGAGTTCATTGAAGTCGAAACCGCGGGCTGCTCGCTCGGCCCCAACACGTTCAAGGTGGCCGACCAGGTCAAGGGCAAGAAGATCGCGATATTCGGCCTGCCGGGTGCGTACACGCCGACCTGTTCGGCGAAGCACGTGCCGGGCTACGTCGCGAAGTTCGACCAGCTGAAGGCCAAGGGCGTCGACGAGATTTGGTGCCTCGCAGTCAACGACGCGTTTGTGATGGGCGCCTGGGGTCGTGACCAGAAGTCGACCGGGAAGGTGCGGATGATGGCCGACGGCTCGGCCGCCTACACCAAGAAGCTCGGACTCGAACTCGATCTCACCGAGCGTGGGATGGGAGTCCGCTGCCAGCGGTTTTCGATGCTGGTCGATAACGGTGCGGTGAAGACACTCAACGTCGAGGCTCCCGGGAAGTTCGAAGTCAGCGATGCCGACACGATGCTGAAGCAACTCGGCTGAGGGCCTGCATCTGAATGTCGACGCCGCCCGCAGGCGGCGTCTTTCATCGTGCGGCCGGCCGGTCGTGGCGGAAGTCGTGCAAGCTGAACCCGAGGATCCGCAGCGCCGCGAAGTAGGTCGCCGCCGCACCAGCGATGAGGGCCGCCAGGAGCGCGGCCCGCTGCCATGGCGTGCGTTCCAGCGCGGTCCAGTCGATAAACTGCTGCGCCCACGCGAGCAGCGCCGCGAGTGCGCAAAGCGCGACGGCAAGTCGCAATACGAAGCTGCGCCAGCCGGGCTGCCGCCGGTAGACGCCGCGGCGGACCAGGCCGGCATACAGCGCCAGCGCGTTGGCGCAGGCCCCGAGGCTGACCGAAAGCGCCAGACCTGCATGAGCCAGCCAGGGCACGAGCGCGAGGTTGGCGATCTGTGTCGCCACCAGCACGCCAATGGCAATCTTCACCGGCGTGCGGATGTCCTTCTGAGCATAAAAGCCGGGCGCCAGGATCTTTACCGCGATGAGCCCGATCAGGCCAACCGCGTAGCCGATCACAGCAACGCTCGTTTGATGCACGTCCCGGGCCGTGAACTCGCGGCCCTGGAACAGAACCGCGACGATGCCATCGGCCAGCATGCCGAGCCCGACGGCGGCCGGCAGCGCCAACAGGAAGATCAGGCGCAGGCCCCAATCCAGCAGTCGCGAGTAATCGTCCATCCGCCGTTCGGAGAACGCCGACGACAGGCTCGGCAGCAGCACGGTCCCCAGCGCGACCCCGAGCAGCGCGGTCGGGAATTCCATCAGGCGGTCGGCAAACGCGAGCCAGGTCACGCTGCCCGTCGCCAAGTGCGAGGCGATGTTGGTGTTAATGATGATCGACAGCTGCGCGACGGAAACCGAGAAGATCGCCGGCAGCATCAGCGCCGCGACGCGGCGCACATCGGGATCGGCGAATGCGGAACGTGCGCCGCCGATACGCAGCTGCAGCCCCGCGCGCCGCAGCGCGGTCCACTGCAGACCGAGCTGCAGGACGCCACCGAGCAGCACCGCAAACGCCAGAGCCATGATCGGCTGCGACAGCCGCGGCGCGAGCCAGAGCGCGCAGCCGATGAACGAGAGGTTCAGCAGCACCGGCGTGAACGCGGGGACCGCGAAGCGCCGATAGGTGTTCAGCACCCCGGCTGCGAGCGCCACCAGCGACATGAACAGGATGTACGGAAACATCCAACGCGTCATCACAGTGGCAAGGTCGAAAGCGGCCGGGTCGCGCGCCAGCCCGGACGCGATCAGCCAGACTAGCGCCGGCGCCGCCACGACCCCTACGACCGAGACCCCGAACAGGATCCAGAAGAGGGCCGACGCGACGTGCCCTGCGAACGACGTGGTGGCAGCGTCGTCGCTGCGCGCCTTCACGTCCGCCAGCAGCGGAACAAAGGCCTGTTGGAACGCGCCTTCACCGAAGAGCCGGCGCAGCAGGTTCGGCAACCGGAATGCGACGTTGAACGCATCGGTCTCCGCGCTCGCGCCGAACGTTCGCGAGATGATCATGTCGCGGGCGAGGCCGGTGATACGCGACAACAGCGTAAGGCTGCTGACGGTCGCGACGGCGCGGAAAAGATTCATTGCGGGAGCCCTGGCCGGCAGGGGCGCAGGGCGCGTCGGCGGCCGAATTGCGCTGAGTCGCGCCGGATTTTTGTGGTTAAGCGGTTGATTTGATATAGTTTAGGGCTTTTCCGCCGGCGCTTTAGGCGCCAAGGCTTCGCAACATCGAAGCTTCCGCGGCGAAACTGCAGCGCTCGTCATGCGCAGCAGTCCGCAGCAGGCAACACGCACACGGACCGGGCCCCGGTCCAACACAGGAACGAGAAATGGCGAATTCCAAGCAGGCTCGCAAGCGCGCGCGCCAGTCGACCGAGCGCAATGCCCAGAATGCATCGCAGCGTTCACGCGTCCGCACAGCAGTGAAGTCGGTGCGCAAGGCCGTCGCGGCCGGTGACAAGAAGGCGGCGATGGAGATAATGAGCAAAGCCACCAGCGTCATCGATTCGATCGCGGACAAGAAAGTGGTCCACAAGAACACCGCCGCACGCAACAAGAGCCGCCTCGCGGCTGCCATCAAGGCAATGGCTTAACCGTCGGTTCGGGCATCGCCCCGGACTACCGGCCCGCCGGGCGCTGGCCGGCGCGGTCCCGGGCCCCGGCGCGCCCGCCGCTTACGCGATATTGCTGCTCGCTGTTTCGGGTTGTGGTGTGCGGTCCGGGAGCGAACAGCCCTCATAGACCGGCAGGTCGTTGTCCCTCGCAAAATTCATCACGAAGTCGTACGCCATGCGCTCGAGTTCACGCAGGCGTTCGTCGACGACAACGCACCTGACCCCGCCGACCAGCGTCGGCCGCACGTACGGCGAATAGCCGATATACGCATCGCGGCCATTCGCGAGGCCGCCCGGTCGATAGCACGACATCACGCCGCACAGCCGCTCGCCCCAGTCGCTCGGCCGAAACGGCCGGCCGGACGACGTCACGCCGTGAATGAAGAACTCACGAGGCTTGGGTGCGGGCATGGTGGCGGAATCTGACACGACGATCGAGGCAGCGCGTCCGCATCCGCCGAGTATCTGTGAGCACTCGACGGCACGCGCCGCAGGCAGATCGGACGGCCGAAGTCTATCGGAGCGTCGCGCGACATTGGGACACGCTGCGGCCGGCCCGCCTCGCCGCGTCTCGAGTTTGATCGCTCCGATCGAGCGGCGGCTCGCTTGCAATTGGTTCGCAATTGCCGCATAAAGCGGCCCTTCGCCTGCGCACCGCGTTCCCGCATGTCCAAGCCCGTTTCCAAGGTGCTCGTCATCAATGACGAGCCTCTGATCCTGCGCGAACTGCTGAAGGGGCTTAACTCGGCGGCGCGTTCACTCGACAATCCCTACGGCATCACCTTCGTCGGCGCGCTGACCGCGAAAGAAGGACTGGCACAGATCGAGCGCGACGGCGACGTCCAGACCGCGATCGTCGACGACAAGCTGTATGCGGTGCAGGACACACGCCGCAGGAAAAATGGCACCAAGGAAGGCCCGCGCAACCTGCAGGTGTCCGCGCTCAAACTGGTCCAGCGCATCACGGCCTTGCGCCCCGAGCTCGACATCTACATCCTGATCGAAAAGGAAAAGGAGGATCAGGTGGTCGACGCGCTGTTTGCCGAAGCGGTCGACGGCTACTTCTATCGCGAGGAGCGCGACTATCGCGGCATGTACCGGATCCTGAACGCGCAGATCGCTGAACGCACACGCACGCCGTTCTACGACGCGCTGAAGGCCTACGTGATGGCGGCCAAGGATGCCTGGCACACGCCGGGGCATTCCAGCGGAGACTCGATGCGCGGCAGCCCATGGGTTAACGAGTTCTACGACTTCATGGGTGAGCATGTCTTCGACGCCGACCTGTCGGTCTCGGTCAAAGCACTCGATTCGCTGATGGAGCCGACCGGCGTCATCGCCGAGGCGCAGCAGATGGCGGCGAAGGCATTCGGTGCGCGCCGCACCTTCTTTGCGACCAATGGCACATCAACCGCAAACAAGGTGATTCTGCAGACGCTGATCGCCCCCGGCGAAAAGCTGCTGCTCGACCGCAACTGCCACAAGTCGGTGCATCACGGCGTCGTGCTGTCGGGCGCACAGCCGGTGTACCTGGATTCCTCGGTCAACCGCAAGTACGGCGTGTTCGGCCCGGTCCCGAAGAAGACGATCCTGCAGGCGATCGAGGAGCACCCGGACGCGCAGATCCTGGTGCTCACCTCGTGCACCTACGACGGGCTGCGCTACGACCTGAAGCCGATCATCGACGCCGCGCACGAGCGCGGCATCAAGGTGCTGATCGACGAAGCCTGGTTCGCGCATGCGCGCTTCCACCCGGCGCTGCGCCCCACCGCTCTCGAGTCAGGCGCCGACTACGCGACGCAGTCGGCGCACAAGACGCTCTCAGCGCTGTCGCAGGCCGCCTACATCCACGTCAACGATCCGACTTTCAACGAGCACATTTTCCGCGAGAACTTCAACATGCATACATCGACAAGTCCGATGTACAGCATGATTGCGAGCCTCGATGTGAGCCGCAAGCAGTCGGTGCTCGAGGGCTACAAGCTGCTGCAGCGGACGCTGATGCTGGCCGACGAATTGCGTGAGCAGATCAACTCGACCGGCGTCTTTCGCGTGCTCGAGCTCGAGGACCTGCTGCCCGACGAGGTCAAGGACGACGGCATACGGCTCGACCCGACAAAGGTGACGGTCGACATCTCGTCGTGCGGCATGACCGTCGACGACCTGCAGAGCGAGCTGTACACGCGCTTCAACATCACGGTCGAAAAATCGACGTTCAATACGCTGACACTGCTGCTGACTATCGGCACGACACGGTCGAAGTGCTCGCGCCTGTACGACGCACTGATGCGCATTGCGCGCGAGAAGCGCGCGCCGCGGCGGCTGTACCGCACGCCCGATCTGCCGCCGTTCACCGAGCTGGTGTCGCTGCCGCGCGACGCGTATTACGCAACCGGCGAGCTGGTGCCGTTGCTCGACGAGAACGACCAGCTCAATGGCAAGCTGGCCGGCCGCATCTGCTGCGACCAGATCGTGCCGTACCCGCCAGGCATTCCGGTGTTGGTCCCAGGGCAGCGCATCACGCCGAATATCGTCGATTTCCTGGTGCGCTACCTGCGAGTGCAGAACAAGGTCGAGCTGCACGGAGTCGTCTATCAGGGCTATGTGCCGTCCATCCGCGTGCTGATGGATGCCGAGGAGCGGCAGATCGCAGCGCTGGCGCCCGCCAAGGGGCCGCGACGCCGCGCCGCATAGCACGGCCGTACAAGATCAGGCGGTCTGGCCGAGGGCACGCACGACGAGTGCCGCGCCCTTTTCCGCAATCATCAGCGTTGGCGCATTGGTGTTGCCCGACGTGATCGTCGGCATGATCGATGCGTCGATCACGCGCAGTGACCCGACGCCGTGCACACGCAGCTCCGCGTCGACGACGGCCGCGGGATCCGCGATCGGTCCCATTTTGGCCGTGCCCACCGGATGAAAGATCGTCGTGCCGACGTCGCCTGCAGCGCGTGCGAGATCGTCATCGGACTGCAGGTGTGGACCCGGCAGGAACTCCTGCGGCGCATAGCGGGCGAGTGCGCCGGAGGCGACGATGCGTCGCGTCAGCCGCAAGGCATCAGTGGCAACACGGCGATCGGCCTCGGTCGTTAGGTAGCGCGGAGCAATGGCGGGCGGCGCCAGCGGATCGGCAGTGCGGGGTCGCACCGTGCCGCGCGACGTCGGCCGCAGGTTGCACACCGACGCCGTGAACGCGGGGAATGAATGCAGCGGCTCGCCGAAGCGATCCAGCGAGAGCGGCTGCACGTGATATTCGACGTTTGGACGCCGATGCTCCGCGCTCGAGCGTGCGAACGCGCCGAGCTGGCTCGGACTCATCGTCAGCGGTCCGCGGCGCGTGCAGACGTACTGCAGCACCATCGCCAGTTTGGCGAGCGGATTGGCGGCCAGCGTATTCAGTGTGCGCACCCCGCTAACCTTGAACGCCGTGCGCAGCTGCAGATGATCCTGCAGGTTGCCACCGACGCCGGGAAGATCGGCAACGAGCGGCAGTTGCAGCGATTGCAGCAGCGACCCCGGCCCAACGCCCGACAGCTGCAGCAGCTGCGGCGAGGCCACTGCGCCGGCAGCAAGGATAACCTCCCGCCCAGCGCGTACCGCAATGCGCGCCCCTCCGCGCAGCACCTCGACACCGACACAGCGCCGGCCTTCGAAGCACAATCGAGTCGCGCGGGTATCCGTCAGCACCGCGAGATTCGGTCGCTGGCGCGCCGGCACGAGAAACGCCTGCGCGGCGTTCCAGCGGACGCCGCGACGCTGGTTCACGTCGAAGTAGCCGCAACCGAAGTTGTCGCCGCGATTGAAGTCATCGATGGCAGGAATTCCCTGTTCCGCAGCCGCCTGCCTGAACGCGTTCAGCACCGTCCACTCGACGCGCGGCTTCTCGACGCGCCACTCGTTGCCGGCGCCATGGAACGGGTCGGCGCCGCGGTGATAGTCCTCGTGGCGCATGAAGTGCGGCAGCACATCGTCCCAGCCCCAGCCCGGGTTGCTGCCGTAGCCTTCACCGTCGCGCCAGCCGTCGTAATCCTCGCGCTGGCCGCGCATGTAGATCATGCCGTTGATCGAGGAGCATCCGCCCAGCACGCGGCCGCGCGGATAACGGATCGCGCGGCCGTTCAGTCCCGGCTCCTCTTCCGTGCTGAAGCACCAGTCAGTACGCGGATTGCCGATGCAGTAGAGGTAGCCGACCGGCACCCTGATCCACAGATAGTCGTCGCTGCCTCCGGCTTCCAGCACCGCGACCCGGCAACGCGGGTCGACCGAGAGTCTGTTCGCCAGCAGGCAGCCCGCGGTCCCCGCGCCGACGATGACCACGTCGAACTCACCGAGCAGATCCGATGTGCGGGTCAGCATGACAACGCCTTTCCCTATAATGTTGCAAACGCGGCTGCAGGTTCCCGGCGCCGCGTTTTTCTTTTCGGCCACGCAGGAGTGCGAACGATGACGCACCTGATGAACACCTATAGCCGCTTGCCGGTCGCCTTCACACAAGGCCGCGGCGCGTGGCTCACCGACGAACAGGGCAGAGAATATCTCGATGCACTCGCCGGCATCGCGGTCAACGGCCTCGGGCATGCACATCCGCGTCTGGTCGCGGCGCTCGCGGAGCAGGTGGGCCGACTGATTCACACGTCGAACATCTACCAGGTGCGCGAACAGGAGCAGCTCGCCGACCGGCTGTGCGCGCTGTCAGGTCTGCAGGAAGTCTTCTTCGGCAACTCGGGCTCAGAAGCGAACGAGGGCGCGCTCAAGCTGGTGCGCCTGTACGGACACCAGCACGGTGAGCCCGAGGCGCAGACGCTGGTGATGGAACGCGCGTGGCACGGGCGCACGCTGGCGACGCTCGCCGCAACCGGCAGCGAGAAGGCGCGCAAGGGCTTCGATCCGCTGCCGAGCGGCTTCATCCGCATCCCGTACAACGACATCACCGCGGCCGAGCGCGCAGCGGCGGCCGACCCCCGCGTGCGTGCGGTGTGGATCGAAGTGCTGCAGGGCGAAGGCGGCATCCAGGTCGCCGACCTCGACTACGTGCGGGCGCTGCGCCGGCTGTGCGACGAGCGCGGACTGCTGCTGATGATCGACGAGGTGCAGAGCGGTATCGGCCGCACCGGCAAGTGGTTCGCGCATCAATGGGCAGGCATCACGCCGGACGTGATGACGCTCGCCAAGGGGCTGGGCTCCGGCGTGCCGATCGGGGCGTTGCTCGCCGGCGGGCGCGCTGCCGGCGTCTTCGGACCCGGCCAGCACGGCACCACGTTCGGTGGCGGACCTCTGGCGATGCGCGCCGGGCTTGAAACGCTCGCGATCGTCGAAAGCGAAGGCCTGATGGAGAACGCTTTCGAGCAGGGCGAACGGGTGCGCGCGGGCCTGCGGCGCGAGCTGACCGGTGTCGCAGGCGTCGTCGAGGTCCGCGGGATGGGACTGATGATCGGCGTCCAACTCGACCGCCCTTGCGGCGATCTGGTCAAACACGCGCTCGCGGCCGGACTGCTGATCAACGTCACGAACGACACCGTCATCCGCCTGTTGCCGCCGTTGATCCTGACGGCGGCCGAGGCCGACCAGATCGTCGGTCGACTGGCGCCCGTGATCCGCAGCTTCCTCGCTCCGGCGGCACGGGCCGCGTGAGCCGGTGACACAGGCGATCCGCCGCTTCCTGCGGCTCGGCGATTTCACGCGTGAGGAACTCGCGTGGGTGTTCGAGCGCACCCGCATCATCAAGGAGCGGTTCAAACGCTACGAGTTCTACCAGCCGCTGCGCGACCGCACGTTGGCGATGGTGTTCGAGAAGGCTTCAACGCGCACGCGCGTCTCCTTCGAGGCGGGTATGTACCAGATGGGCGGCTCGGTCATCCACATCACCACCGGCGACTCGCAGCTCGGCCGCGCGGAGCCGATCGAGGACACGGCGCGCGTGATCTCGCGCATGGTCGATATCGTGATGATCCGCACTTACGAGCAGACCGAAGATCGAGCGCTTTGCGCAGTACTCGCGGGTGCCGGTGATCAACGGTCTGACCAACGAATACCACCCGTGCCAGATTCTGGCCGACATCTTTACCTACCTCGAGCAGCGCGGGCCGATCAGCGGGCGCACCGTCGCCTGGATCGGCGACGCCAATAACATGGCCCATACGTGGATCCAGGCCGCGCAGCTCCTCGATTTCCGCGTGCACGTCTCGACGCCGCCCGGCTATCCGCTCGATCCGCAGCTCGCGCCTGCTGGACCCCACCTGAAGGTCTACGCCGACCCGATCGAGGCGGCCACCGGCGCCGATCTCGTCACGACCGATGTCTGGACCAGCATGGGATTCGAAGCCGAAAATGAAACGCGGCGGCACGCATTTGCAAACTGGCAGGTGAACGACGAGATGATGCGAGCAGCTCGCCCCGATGCCCTCTTCATGCACTGCCTGCCTGCGCACCGCGGCGAGGAAGTCACTGCCAGCGTGATGGACGGTCCGCAATCGGTCGTCTGGGACGAGGCTGAGAATCGCTTGCACGCGCAAAAGGCGCTGATGGAATACCTGTTGCTCGGCCGCGCCGTCGAGTAAGTCGATCTGCGGTTCCGATCAGCGCTCTCGAGGCGACCATGACGACCATCCTGCAAAGCCTGCCGATCGGCGAGAAAGTCGGCATCGCGTTTTCAGGCGGCCTCGATACGAGCGCTGCCCTGCTGTGGATGCGCCGCAAGGGCGCGATCCCCTGCGCCTACACGGCCAATCTCGGCCAGCCCGACGAGTCCGACTACGACGAGATTCCGCGCAAGGCACTGCTGTACGGCGCCGAAGCGGCGCGGCTGATCGACTGCCGGCAGCAACTGGTCGCCGAGGGCATTTCGGCCCTGCAGTGCGGTGCTTTCCACATTTCGACGGCCGGCCTCACCTACTTCAACACAACGCCGATCGGCCGCGCGGTCACGGGAACGTTGCTCGTCGCCGCGATGAAGGAAGACAACGTCAACATCTGGGGCGACGGCAGCACCTACAAGGGCAACGACATCGAGCGCTTCTACCGCTACGGTCTGCTCGCGAACCCGGCGCTCAAAATATACAAGCCGTGGCTCGACCAGGCGTTCATCGATGAACTGGGCGGGCGCGCGGAAATGTCGGAGTTCATGAAGCAGGCTGGGTTCGCCTACAAGATGTCGACCGAAAAGGCCTACTCGACCGACTCCAACATGCTCGGCGCAACCCATGAGGCTAAGGATCTCGAATACCTGGCGAGCGGAATCCGGATCGTGCAGCCGATCATGGGCGTGGCGTTCTGGCGCGACGACGTGGCGATCAAGCGCGAGGAAGTCAAGGTCCGCTTCGACGAAGGCCGGCCGGCCGCGCTCAACGGCATCGACTACCGCGACGCGGTCGAACTGCTGAACGAGGCGAACCGCATCGGCGGACGCCACGGACTCGGCATGTCGGACCAGATCGAGAACCGCATCATCGAGGCGAAGAGCCGCGGCATTTACGAGGCCCCCGGCCTGGCCCTGCTCTTCATCGCCTACGAACGGCTCATTACCGGAATCCACAACGAGGACACGATCGAACAGTATCGGGACAACGGCCGCAAGCTCGGACGCCTGCTGTATCAGGGCCGCTGGTTCGACCCGCAGGCGATCATGCTGCGGGAGAGTGCACAGCGCTGGGTCGCGAGCGCGATCACCGGCGAGGTGACGATCGAACTCCGGCGTGGCAATGACTACTCGATCCTGAATACTGAATCGCCCAACCTCACCTACCAGCCGGAGCGGCTGACGATGGAAAAGGGCGAATCCGTGTTCTCGCCGTCCGACCGCATCGGCCAGCTGACGATGCGCAACCTCGACATCACCGACACGCGCGCCAAGCTGATCGCGTATGCGAAGGCCGGCCTGCTGTCGGCACCGGCGGGCACCTCGCTGCCGCAGCTCTCCGAGGCGCCAAAGCGCAAATAGCGCGACCGCACCAAGCGGTAGGGCGCGGCACTGGCCGTTTGGATGAGTGCACAGCAGGTGCTTTGGTGCGACAGTGGCGTCGTTCTCGGTCGTCGGTGCTCTGCGCGTTCTCCTCACCGCAAGCGAGCTCTCCGACCGACGGCCAGGACACATCTTGGATCGCAGCGACACTTGGGCCCGCCTTGGCGGGCCCTTTTTTCTGGCTAGACGATCAAAGGCTCGGGCTCGAGCGCGATGCCGAACTTTTGCCGCACCCGCTCCTGCACTTCGCGCGCGAGCTGTAGCAGTTCAGTGCCGGTGGCCCCGCCGCGGTTGACCAGCACCAGCGCCTGGCGCTCGTAGACTGCGGCGCGGCCGCGTGCATAGCCCTTGAGGCCGCACGCCTCGATCATCCAGCCGGCGGCGAGTTTGTAGCGGCCGCCGCCGATGTCGTAGCTCACCATCGAAGGATGGTGCTCGATCAGTTCGTTGCGAGCCTGCCGCGACACCACCGGATTCTTGAAGAAGCTGCCGGCGTTGCCGACCTTCGCCGGATCGGGCAGCTTGCGCCGCCGAATTGCGACGACGGCGTTGAAGACATCGCGCGGAGCGGGCCGGTCGATGCCGCGCGCCCGCAACTCGTTCTCGACGTCCGCATAGCCGACCACGGCCCGCCACTCGACCGGCAACGCCAGCGTGAGCGCGACGATGACGTAGCGCCCGGGCTGATGCTTGAAGACACTGTCCCGATAGCCGAAGCCGCAGCCATCGGCATCGAAGGTCACGCGCGCACCGTTTGCCAGATCGAACGCCTCGAGCGAGCCGAATCGCTCGGCGAGCTCAATGCCGTAGGCGCCGATGTTCTGGATTGGGGCAGCACCCGCGGAACCCGGAATCAGCGCGAGATTCTCGACGCCGGCCAGCCCATCGCCAAGCAGGCGTTCGACCGTGTAATGCCAGTCTTCGCCGGCACCAATGCGGACATGGTGGCGGCCCGCGAGCTCTCCCAGCCGTTCGTAGGCAGGAATCCCGATCTTCAGGACCAGCCCGTGGAAATCGCCAGTGAAAAGCACGTTGCTGCCACCGCCGAGCACGAGCCGCGGCAGCCCGTCGATTGTCGCGTCGCTCAGGACTTCGGCTAGTTCGGCTTCACTGCGAACGTGCGCGAAGTGCGAGGCGCAGACGTCGACGCCGAACGTGTTAAATGGGGCAAGGCTGATGTTGCGTTCGATCGCCGGCAGCATCGGGCCATTGTATGGGCCGCCTACACTGCGGGCGCCGCGCTTTCCCGAGGTCAGCCATGCCGTCGTTCGACGCCGTCTGCAAGCCCAACCTGGTCGAAGTGCGCAACGCGCTCGAACAGGCCAACAAGGAAATCAGCACCCGCTTCGACTTCAAGGGTTCGGATGCTCGCATCGAGGGCAAGGAGCACGAGCTCATCGCGTTTGCCGACGATGAATTCAAGCTTGGGCAGGTGCGGGACGTGTTGACGGCAAAGATGGCGAAGCGAGGCGTCGACGTGCGGCTGCTCGACTTCGGCACCCTGGAAAAGATCTCCGGCGATAAGTTGAAGCAGCCGATCAAAGTGCGCAACGGCATCGACGCGGCTCTGGCCAAGAAAATTGTCGCGCTGCTGAAGGACAGCAAACTCAAGGTGAGCGCCAGCATTCAGGGAGATACAGTGCGCGTCAGTGGAACGAAAAGGGACAGCCTGCAGGAGGCGATCGCGCTGTTGCGCGCGCAAATCACCACCGTACCGTTGTCGTTCGAGAATTTCCGCGATTGACCGGCCGGCCACCGGTCGACACCAACCGCTGCTCGCCAGCAGGCGCCGTCCGCCGCGCTCCAAATACCACTCGCGCAATTACCGGTTGAACGCCGACTTCTGCAGTCCTACCTTTGCGCGGGTGCGAAGTCCTCGATCGACAGACAACGATCCGGCGCAGCGAAGCGCTTGCGCAGCTGGGATGAATTGGACTACCATAAACGCGGTATGCGAACACCGATCTCACGTTTTGCTGCCTTCGGCCGTATGACGAGTTCCAACTTCGAAGGCTTTCCGACCGTGCAGCCGGCGGTACCTACGCCGGCACGAAGCATCAGCGGCGGCCCGGACGGCAGCCTTTCGATGCTGGAGCGGCACCATCCTGCCGTCGTCCGCTCGCTGACTCTGCTCTGGGGCTACCCGGAGATGAACCAGTATTTCGAGAAGGTCTGGGGCGGACAGGACCCGAGCCTCAATCTGGAACCGGCCGCGATGTCGGAGCTGATGATGCTGGCCGCCATTCACCAGCGCATTTGCCCCTACAAGCCGGCCTGCAAGGTCGAGGAACTGTACGGCGCCGGCCGCTGGGCCGACACCTGGAAGCCGGCGCGTTCGCACCGTTAACGCTGACGCCCGAAGGCGGTGGCGTTCTCCCGCACTAACCGGATCTAATCGCGCGCGCCGCGCAGCCAGCGGTCGTACAGGTGCGTCGCGACCTGTTGCATCCGCGCGGCCCGCACGCCGAGGTCGAGCAGCATCGCCGTCGGAGACTGCACCGCAGGTCCGCCGGTGCGCTGGCGTTCCGCGTCGACAGCGCCCGCCGCGACCGGGTCGGACGCCCACAGTTGCACCAGTTCGGCAGTCATCTCGATATGAAACTGCATGCCGATATGCGTGTAACTGGCGCGCTCGATCACATACGCCTGGTTTGGACACCAGTCGCCGCGCAGCAGGCGACATGCGCCGGCCGGCAATCCAAAGGCGTCCTCGTGCCATTGGAAGTACTCCACGTCGGCAGCGCTTTCGCCGAGCCAATCGCGCGCCCGTTCGGCATCGTCGATCTGCAGCCGGCCCCAGCCGATCTCGACATGCGGCGAGCGGTCGACGACGGCGCCGAAGGCACGCGCGAGCAGCTGGCCGCCGAGGCAGTGGCCGATGATCGGCACGCCGTGGACGTCGGCATCGCGTAGCAGCGCCAGCTCCGCCTCGATCCACGGCAGTTGGTCATTGACGCTCATGTTGCCGCCAAGCGAACAGATCCCGGCATAGGGCTGCGCTGACCCCGGCATCGGGTCGCCGTCGAAGAGTCGCTTGATGATGTAGCTGCGGCCACGCGCCTGCAGGTGCTGCTCGAAGTTGCCGGGCGCGACGTCCGCCTCGTGCTGAACGATCGCGATCGGCTTCATGCGACCGGATCGGCCGTATCAGCTGGCCTGGGCTTTGGCCGCGGGGGCCAAGAGCGCGCCGAAATGCCTGCGCATTGTGGCCGTGATTCCGGCGACATCGAGTCCGCACTCCTTCAGCAGCAACGCGGGATCACCGTGGTCGACAAAGCGGGGCGGCAGACCGATCTGCAGCACCGGCAGCTGCAGCCCGGCCATAGCCAGCGCCTCCAGCACCGCACTGCCGGCGCCGCCCTCAACCGCATTTTCCTCGAGCGTCACAAGCGCCTCGTGCGTGCGCGCCAGGTGCAGCACCAGCGCATTGTCGAGCGGCTTCACGAAGCGCATGTTGGCGACACTTGCGTCGAATTCTTCCGCCACCGCCAGCGCCGGAGTCAGCATCGACCCGAACGCCAGCAATGCGATGCGTCCCTTGCGCGTTCTCGCCGCACGGCGCATTTCGCCTTTACCGAGCGGCAGCAGCTGCGGCTCGCGTTGCACGGCGACGCCTGGACCGCTGCCGCGCGGATAGCGCACGGCAGCCGGCTGGCCGCATTCCAGCGCCGTCGCGAGCATTTGCCGGCACTCGTTCTCGTCCGACGGCGTCATCACCACCATGTTGGGAATGCAGCGCAGGTACGACAGATCGAAGGCGCCATGATGGGTCGCACCATCGGCACCGACGAGCCCGCCGCGATCGAGCGCAAACACCACCGGCAGATTCTGCAGGGCGACATCGTGGATCAGCTGATCGTAGGCGCGCTGCAGGAAGGTCGAATAGATCGCCACGACCGGCTTCATGCCTTCGCACGCCAGTCCGGCGGCGAAGGTGACCGCATGCTGCTCGGCGATGCCGACATCAAAATACCGATTCGGGAATTCCTGCTCGAAGCGCACCAGCCCGGAACCTTCGCGCATCGCCGGCGTGATGCCGACGACGCGCGGGTCGACCGCCGCGGCATCGACCAGCCAGTCGCCAAACACCTGCGTATAGGTCGGCTTGCTCGGCGCCGCGCGCGCGATGCCGACGCGCGGATCGAACTTGCCCGGGCCGTGATACAGGACCGGATCGGCCTCGGCGAGCTTGTACCCCTGCCCCTTGCGGGTGACCACGTGCAGGAACTGTGGGCCCTCGAGCGCCTTCAGGTTCTGCAGCGTCGGGATCAGCGAGTCCAGATCGTGCCCGTCGATCGGGCCGATGTAGTTGAAGCCGAATTCCTCGAACAGCGTCGCCGGCACCACCATCCCCTTGGCGTGCTCTTCGAGTTTCTTAGCGAGTTCGAAGACCGGCGGGAAGTTCTTCAGAACCTGCTTGCCGGCGCTCTTCGCCGCGGCATAGAAGCCCCCGCTCAACAGCCGCGCAAGATAGCGATTGAGCCCGCCGACCGCTGGCGAGATCGACATGTCATTGTCGTTCAGCACCACCAGCAGACGGATGTTCTCGGTGACGCCGGCATTGTTGAGCGCCTCGAAAGCCATTCCGGCGCTCATCGCCCCGTCGCCGATCACCGCGATCGAGTGGCGCTCAAGACCCAAATTGCGCGCAGCCACTGCCATGCCGAGCGCTGCGGAAATCGATGTCGACGAGTGCGCAGTTCCAAATGTGTCGTACTCGCTTTCGACCCGCCGCGGGAACCCGGACATGCCACCGTACTGGCGCAGCCGCGACATGCCGTCGCGCCGCCCCGTGAGGATCTTGTGAGCGTAGGTCTGGTGACCGACGTCCCAGACAATGCGATCGTCCGGCGTGTCGAAGACATAGTGCAGAGCGATCGTCAGCTCCACGGTGCCGAGGTTGGAGCTGAGGTGGCCTCCGGTCGCAGAGACCGAGTCGAGAACGTACTGACGCAGCTCGCTGGCCAGTGCTGCCAACTGCGAGCGCTCCAGCTGCCGCAGGTCGGCCGGTGCGTTGATCGAATTCAGCAGGGAAGTCGAAGCATCCATCGCTCAGTGGTCGCGGCAGACGATCAGATCGGCGAGATCGCGCAAGCGCGTGGCGCGCGGTCCGAGTTGCGCAATCGCATCGAGCGCCTGCGCCCGCAGTCGCAGACTCAAGGCTCGCGCGGCTTCAACGCCCAGCGCCGACACGTAGGTCGGCTTGCTGTGCGCTGCGTCCTTGCCGGCGGTCTTGCCCAGCGTGTCGGTGTCGGCCGAGACATCGAGCACGTCGTCGACGACCTGGAACGCCAACCCGATGGCATCACCGAACCGCGCCAGCGCCTCGCGCGTGCACTCAGTCAGCAGCGCCGAGCGGCCCGACAGCGCACCCATCAGCACCGACGCGCGCAGCAGCGCGCCGGTCTTCATCCGGTGCATGCGTTCCAGCTCCGCGAGGCTCAGCGTGTGGCCGACCGCGGCGAGGTCCAGCGCCTGTCCGCCGCACATGCCGCGCGTGCCCACCGCGTGCGCGAGTTCGCGCATCAGCGAAGCCGTCTGCGACGCCGGCAGCGGGCCGTCGGCGATGACCTTGAAGGCCTCGGCCTGCAACGCATCGCCGGCGAGCATCGCGGTCGCTTCGTCGAACTCGATGTGCACGGTGGGCCTGCCACGGCGCAGCACGTCGTCATCCATGCATGGGAGATCATCGTGCACCAGCGAATACGCATGCACGTATTCAACCGCGAGCGCCGCGCGGTCGAGCCCCTCCGGATCGGCAGCGGTCACCTCGCCCGCCGCGTATACCAGCAGCGGCCGCACATGCTTGCCGCCCCCGAGCACGGCGTAGCGCATCGCGCGGTGCAGACGTTCGGGCGGCTCGTCGGCGTCAGGCAGCATCTCGGCGGCCGCAGCGTCAAAGCGCTCGCCGGCGTCGCGCATCCAGTGCACGAAGGCCTCAGGCAATTCGATCTTTGGAAGGATCGCCGCGATCATGCGCCGGCGCCCCTGAGGTCGGCCGGATCCAGAGGTTTGAGAAGATCGCCTTCGAGCTGCTTGATTTCGAGCTCGGCCTGCGCGAGCCGCGTCTGGCAAAAGCGCGCCAGTTCGGCTCCCCGACGGTAGGCTGCGATGGACTCGTCCAGCGTCAGTTCGCCGGACTCCAGGCGGCGCACCAGCGCCTCGAGCTCTTCGAGCGCTTGCTCGAAGTTCGGCGCAACATCGGGCTGTGAGGTCATTGACTTCAGACGCAAAGGCAGACGACGCGGATTCTAGAGCAGCGCCCGTGCGGTCCCGTCTCGTCGCCTGCCCCGGAGGCACGCCCGCCCTCTCTAGAATGCGCCGATGAGCGCGCTCTGGATGTTGGTGGCAGCCGTGCTGTTTTCCTTCATGGGCGCGATGGTGAAGTTCGCGATCCAGCAGTATGGCGTGCTCGAGATCGTTCTATACCGCTCGCTGGTCGGCGTACTCGCCTTGTTTGCCTTCGTGCGCTGGCGCGGTGAGTCGCTCGCGACGCCGGTCGCGCGCACGCATCTGGCGCGCGGCGCCGTCGGGACTGCGGCACTCGCCTTGTGGTTCTACGCGACCGGTGCGTTGCCGCTGGGCACCGCGATGACGCTGAACTACACCTCGCCGATCTTCCTCGCAGCCCTTGCAGTCGGCTTTTCATTGCGCGCCGGCGAACGAGTCGACTGGCGGCTGGTCGCTGCGATCACCATCGGATTCTGCGGCGTCATTCTGGTGCTGCAGCCGACGATCAATGCGGCCCAGGGCGTCGCCGCGACGGCCGGTCTCGTGTCCGGCGTGCTGTCGGCGATCGCGTACTGGTACGTGCGCACGCTCGGCCGGCTCGGCGAACCCGAATGGCGCACCGTATTTTATTTCGCACTTTCCGGCACCGCGCTGGGATTGATCGGCAGTCTGATCACCGGTTTCTCGGCACACGACACACGTGGACTCGCGCTGCTGCTCGGCATTGGAGTGACGGCGACGCTGGCGCAGCTCGCAATGACTCGTGCCTATGCCTATGGCCATACGCTCGTCGTCGCAAACTTGCAGTTCGTCGCCGTCGTGGCGGCGTCACTGCTGGGCATCGTGCTGTTTTCGGACCAGATCCCGCTGATGGGCTGGATCGGCATTCTCGTCATCATCGGCGGCGGCGTGCTGTCCACTGCGCTGGTTGCGCGCCAACACGGTACGCTGCCCAGAGCAGATCACCGATCCGGTCTCCGATCATGAGCTACACCACGCTGATTTCCGCCCAAGACCTCGGGCCGCATATCGACGAACCCGGCTGGAAGGTATTCGATGTGCGCCACGATCTGTTCGACCACGCGGCAGGTCTGCGCGCCTACGAAGCTGGCCACATCCCCGGAGCTCAGTTCGCGGCGATCGAGACAGAGCTGTCCGGCATGAAGTCCGGGCGCAACGGGCGCCATCCGCTGCCCGCACGCGACGAGCTCGTCGAGCGGTTCCGCGCTTGGGGCATCGAACCGACCACGCAGATCGTCGCGTACGACGCGCAGGGCGGTCAGTTCGCGGCCCGGCTATGGTGGCTCGCACGCTGGCTCGGACACTCCGCGGTTGCCGTCCTCGATGGCGGTTGGCCGGCGTGGCTCGCCGCCGATG
Source organism: uncultured beta proteobacterium (assembly GCA_963707445.1). Classification (GTDB taxonomy): domain Bacteria; phylum Pseudomonadota; class Gammaproteobacteria; order Burkholderiales; family Burkholderiaceae_F; genus JALORV01. The sequence continues at coordinate 204,952 of CAVPPW010000007.1, forward strand.
GCCGCAGCGAAACGAACGCGCCCAGTCGTCGCACGCGGCAACTTCAGCCCCGCCGCATCCCTGGTGCGCGTCGCGACCACGGACGAGGTGCTGCAAACACTCGATTCACCGAAACGGCTGCTCGTCGACGCGCGCCTGCCGGAGCGATATCGCGGTGAACAGGAGCCGATTGACCCGGTCGCCGGCCACATCCCGGGTGCAGTCAACCGGCCCTGGACGCAGAACCTGACGCCCGACCAGCGCTTCAAGTCATCGGTCGAGCTGCGGCGCGAATTCGAGGAGCTGATCGGCCCGACGTCCGCTCGCCGCGGTGACACATCAGTGCGGGTCCGGCGTGACCGCTTGTCACCACGTGCTCGCGATGGAAGTCGCCGGTCTCGGCGCTTCGACGCTTTACGCGGGGTCCTGGAGCGAGTGGATCGCCGATCGGTCGCGGCCGATCCGTATCGGCGCGCAGCCGTGACCCACCACGTCGCGCGTCGAGCGCTAGTGCGGCCCCAGCACGCCGGTGGCCAGCGCAGCCAGCGCGACGCCGACAAGTATGAGCCCGACTTCCGGCAATGATTTGCGCAGCGACGAGCGCCGCATCATTTCGGGCAGCAGATCCGACAGCGCGATGTAAATGAAGCTCGCCGCAGCCAGGACGAGCGCATAAGGCAGCAGCGACTGCGTCGCCTCGAGCACGAAATAGCCGACGACGCCTCCGAAGACGGCCGACAGCCCTGAGAGCAGGTTAAAGATGAAGGCGCGCTTGCGCGCAAAGCCCGCGTTCAGCAGGATCATGAAGTCGCCGACCTCATGCGGTATCTCGTGCGCCATCACGGCCAGCGTCGCCACGAAGCCGAGTTGCAGATCGACGAGGAAGGCACCGGCAATGACGACGCCGTCGGCGAAATTGTGAAAGGCATCGCCGATCAGGATCGGCACGCCGCCACGTCGGGCCTCGTGCGCATCGTGCCCGTGCTCGTGATGGTGATGGTCGCCTTCGTGATGATGGGTGTGGTGAATCAGCGCCAGCTTTTCTAGCAGGAAGAATCCGAGAATGCCCGCGAGCAACGTCCAACCCAGCCCGTGCGGGTCGGCCGCGCTGCGGAACGATTCCGGCAGCAGATGCGTGACCGCAGTCGCCAGCAGCAGCCCGGCGGACACTGGAACGAGCCGGTCGACCACCGACGACAGATAGCGGAAGCTCAACAACGCGGCGAGTCCGATCGAAAGCAGCGTCGAGATCAGGTTGGCGGCGACGATATAGCCCAGCGTGCTCATCGATGGTTGCCGGCCCGCGCCGGTCGTGAGAAACGCAAAGGGGCGCGACATCGGCGCCCCTTTGCTCGATCGGGTGAGCGTAGCAGGCGGCCGAAGCCAGTCGCCGCTATCGCAAGTACTGCTTGAACCAAGCCGTGAGCCGCTTCCAGCCGTCCTCCGCCGGACCCTTGCGATACGTTCTCGCGGTAGTCAGCGTGGAAACCGTGCGGGGTGTCCGGATACAGGACGATTTCGCTGCGCGTGTTCCCGGCAGACTTGAGCGCGGCGCGCATCGCCTCGACGGTCTCGCTCGGGATGCCGCTGTCGGCGCCGCCGTACAGTCCGAGTACCGGCGCCTGGATGCGATCGACCACATCGAGTGCCGCAACCGAGTATCGGCCCAAGGCCAGCGGGCCGTACCAGGCGACACCGGCCGCGAGCCTGTGGCTGTGCGCCGCGTACATCCAGACGATGCGCCCGCCCCAGCAGAAACCCGTGATGCCGAGCGGCCCGCCACCGCCGTTCTTCGCGGCCCAGTCGGCTGCGGCGTCGAGGTCCGCCATCACCTGCGCGTCCGATACCTTCGACACCACCTTGGCGATGATGTCCGGGATCTCCATCGTCGAGACATCGCCCTGCCGTGCATACAGTTCCGGCGCGATGGCCAGGTAACCGAGGTGCGCGAGCCTGCGACAGACATCCTTGATGTGCTCGTGCACGCCGAAGATTTCCTGCACCACCAGCACCGTCGGCAGGCCGGACCGGCCCTCGGGTTGCGCGCGATAGGCCGGCAGATCACCGTCGCGGGTTGGCACGCGCACCTCCGATGCCACTAGCCCACTCGCGTCGGTCGTGATTGCCGTGTCCCGTACCGGCATGACGGCGGCGGCATATCCTGAATGCAAGGTTTTCATCTGGATCCCCGGCGGCGCGACGACAACGCTCTGTACCTGTATTCGACGGATGCGGATCGTAAGTCGGAGCGTCGGCACGGTCCATCAGCGCCAACGCCTTGCTCTGGCACCGCGCCGCATAGAATTCCGGTCAGAGCGTTAACCATAAGATTCCACCGCGGGCCTGGCCCTGCTGGAGCAAAGATGACCCGAACCCACGGCGCGCCCGCCGCGATCCTGCTCACGCTGATCGTGGCTGCATGCAGCACGACGCCGGCCGAGCCGCCCGAGCGCCTCGAAGGCACCGCGTGGCGAGCTGCGGCGATCGATGGAAAGCCAACGTTGGCATCAAATCCGAGCACGTTGCGTTTCTTCGATCGGCAGTGGGCCGGCGGCTCATTGGCCTGCAATGCCTATTCGACCACTTACTTCGCCGATGCCTCAGGGCTGCGCTTCGGCGGGCTGGCGCCAACGCGCGAGACCTGCGCCGCTGCGGTGATGGAGCAGGAGACGCGCTTCAGCGCGGTGCTCGCGGCCACGCGCGGACTGCGCCTCGATGAGCAAGGAGCGCTGCTGCTGCTCGACGCCGATGGAAGCACGCGCGCGCGGCTGGTTCCGATGACGCAGTAGCCGCTCGACGCCGTCCAGTTCGAGGTCACTTTCTCACGATCTGGACGAGTGGAATAAGCCTTACTAGGCTTGGCTCTTGGCTTGGTCGGCATAGCTCGCGCGATTAGCGAACGTCAGCTGGCCGGCTCGACCGCGAGGATCTTCTTTAGATCGCGGGCGGCCGCCGCGAAGAAAAGAAGCTTGATCATTTTCAGTCTCCCTTTCAGCGTTGACCGGACGGGGGCACGGCCGAGCTAGAGCAGCACTGCGCCACCACGTCGGCGGCGATCGCCTTGGCTGCGGCAACGTCTTGGGCCGGCATGCCGCGCGACAGTTGAGCGATGCGAATTTCCCGCCACTCCGAGGGCCGGCCGGTCTGCTGCTCGCGCACGCGCCACATCGCATCCTCATAGGCCAGTGCCTCCTTCGGGTCCGGCTTGGTGATCCGACCGGAGCTAAAGATGTCCGACATGGCCGACAGCGCATTGATGTCGCCTCTGATCGCATCGCGGTACACGTAACTGATCGCCGCTGCCTTCCATTCGACCACCAACGGGTCGGTCGGTCGCGATTGAAGGGCGTCTTGGTCCCCTGCTGGACCCTCACGGTAGAAAGCCAGTCCTGCCCCCGGCACGCCAGCCTTCACGGCGACGGTCAGGTTGGCGAATCGGTCCACTCGTTGCCGCTGCGAAAGGGTCTCGCAATCTTTCCGGTCGGCGTCGCGTTGCGCCCAAGCCTTGCGTAAAGACTCCGTGTCCTCGCTTGGCATCGCGCCCGAGATAGCTTTGTGAAGTCCCTCAAGCAGGACGCAGGTCGCCACGACCTCGTAAGCGGCGAACGCGTCGGCCGGATTGTTCTTGCCCGATTGCGTCAGCCGGTCGACCTTCGCCGCGAGCGTTTCGGCAGGCACGGGCGGCCTTTCGACAGGAACGGGTGGCCGACGTTCTGGCAGCGGGGGCAGCTTCGAGGACTCCTGCCGGGCTGCGTCGACCGGCGTTGCTCGACGCTGAACGTCCCACTTGGAGACGACCAGGTACACAGCAGCGATGCCGATCGCGACGGTCAGCGCCCATACTGCGTGGCGAAAGGTCAGATGCATCTGGCACAACTCAGGAGGCCACCATGAACGACATGAAGTTCGAGATCGTCGTCATCCCGGTCTCGGATGTCGATCGCGCGAAAGAATTCTACGGGAGGCTCGGGTGGAGGCTCGACGCCGACTTCGCCGGTGGTGACGACTTCCGCGCGATCCAGTTCACGCCACCCGGCTCCGGATGCTCGGTCATCTTCGGCAAGAACGTCACCGCGGCGGCGCCTGGCTCCGCTCAGGGCCTGTACCTGATCGTCTCCGACATCGCGGCCGCCCGCGACGAGCTCCGCGGTCGCGGCGTCGAGGTGAGCGAGGTGTTCCACAGCGACGGCGTGTCCGCTGGCACGGACAAGCCCTATCTCTTTGGGCGGCGTCGGATCAGCGGTCCAGATCCCGAGCGTGGCAGCTACCGCTCGTTCGCCTCGTTCCGCGATCCAGACGGCAACGGATGGCTGTTCCAGGAGATCACGACGCGGCTGGCCGGGCGCATCGACTCCGGCGTGACGAGCTTCGCGTCCGCGAACGACCTGGCGGAAGCGTTTCGGCGTGCCGAGGCCGCCCATGGCAAGTACGAGGCCCGGATCGGCCAGGGGAGGGACGCGAACTGGCCGGAGTGGTACGCCGCGTACATGGTCGCGGAGCAGGCGGGCACGCAACTACCGTCGTGACTACCTACGACGCGATCGTCATCGGCACCGGCCAGCCGGCCCGTACGTAACCTCGCGTCTCGCGGGAGCCGGCATGAAGGTCGCCGTCATCGAGCGCAACGCCTTCGGCGGAACGTGCGTTAATACCGGCGATCGGAGTCCGTTTTCCGCCGCGGAGATAATGGGTTCTGCGGGCTCCGCACGACAAGGTTCGGGCCAGAAGCTGCCGATTAAGACGGTTGCACGATTTGCCCGAAAGCGGCCATAAAAAGACGGCATCGGCGTGTGCCAGGTGGCCCTGGCCCAAGCGCGATCCAATGCTCGTACGGGTGCTGCCCGGCAGTTCGAATTCAAGCGGATACGTGGATCACGATGCATGAGGATCTGCGGAACAGTCCTCGGTGCAGGGCGACGTTCGATGCGCTGGTCGAGGAGTGGCGTTACACGCCCGGTGATACCTATGGACGGCAAAATGCCTCGCGCTGCGGACGCCGAGTCGCCTTTCGTGCGAATCGGCGCCGCTACCCATCTCACGAACCCGTTTCATCCATTGATTTGTATCTGCCGCGCCATGCCCTAAATGTTATTACCGAAAGTGCGGGTCTACGTCGATTGGCGAACTTCGACATAAGGCGGGCGCTGCGGTCAGAGACTCGATAGCTAGGACCTGCTGCAGTGCCAGATCTCAATGTGCCGAAGATAAGGCCTATTTCGACGGGGCCTGCTTCAGCGAAGCTGCCTTTGCAGCTTGCTTGATTGATGCAACCACATCGTTTGGTCGTGACACATAGATCGCATGACTTCCCGGGGTTTCGACAACTGTCGAACCTGCTCGCTTGGCCATAGCGCGTTGTGCTGGCACCGGAATCATCTTGTCATCCGTCGCTACGAGGTACCAGCTCTGCTTCGATCTCCAAGCGCGTGTATCGATCGTGCCCGCGAGGGCGTCGACTCCCCAGGGCATCTGAGAATCCGCCATGAACGCGGCGGTTGCCGGATCCACATCCTTGTACATTTCCGCTGTGACAGCGGGCAATTCACCTAACGATGAAGAACTGCTGAACCAAATTCAGAGGGCGGCGTTCGGCTATTTCCTTCAAGCGATGGATCCGGTCACCGGCCTGGTCGCCGACACCTCGCGCGCGAATTCTCCGTGCAGTATTGCGGTCGTTGGGTTTGCGTTATCCGTGTTGCCGATCGGTGTCGAGCGCGGGTGGATCACGCGTGAAAATGCCGTTGCGCACTGTCTCTTGACGCTCCGTTTCTTTCACGACAGCGACCAGAGCGGCACGGCCTGGTCGACCGGCTACAAGGGCTTCTACTTCCATTTCCTCGATATGAGGACCGGTGCGCGCGTCTGGCAGTGCGAGTTGTCGATGATCGACACCGCGCTGCTGATCGCCGGTGTGCTGACGTCGGCGGCGTACTTCAACGCCGATAGTCGCGACGAAGTCGAGCTGCGACGGCTGGTCGATGCGCTCACCTGCCGCGTCGACTGGCACTGGGCGCAAGCCGGAGGCGAGACGATCAACCACGGCTGGAAACCCGAAAGCGGATTTCTGAACTATTGCTGGGATGGATACAGCGAAGCGATCGTGCTTTATGTGCTGGCGCTTGGGTCGCCGACGTATCCGGTCGATTCGGATTGCTATCACGCGTGGACCGCGACCTATCAATGGGAGAATCTCTACGGTCACGATTTTCTCTATGCTGGTCCGCTGTTCGTGCACCAGTTTTCGCACGCGTGGATCGATTTTCGCGGAATCCGCGATCGATTCATGCGCGAAAAGCGCTGCGACTATTTCGAGAACAGCCGGCGTGCGACGCAGATCCAGCGCGAGTACGCGTGGCGCAATCCGCGCAGCTTCGCCGGTTACGACGAGAACTGCTGGGGCTTCACTGCGTGCGATGGCCCGAGCGATGACGACCCGAATCTCAGCAACGAGCCACGACGCCGTTTCGGCTACGCCGCGCGCGGTGTTCCGTACGGCCCGGACGACGGATCGATCGCGGGATGGGCACCACTGGCATCGCTGCCGTTCGCGCCCGAGATCGCACTCCGCTGCGGCACGCAGCATGCTCGCGAGCTATCCTGAGATGCGTCGGGAGATCGATACGCGAGCAGCTTCAATCCGAGCGAGCGTGGCGCCGACGGGCGCGCGTGGGTTTCGCCGGGCCACTTCGGACTCGACCAGGGAATCGTCGTCATGATGATCGAGAACTATCGCACCGAGTTGATCTGGCGCCTGATGCGCAATTGCCGTTACCTGGTGACTGGACTCAAGCGCGCGGGATTTCGCGGCGGATGGCTGTAACAGCATGCAGTCTGACCGCGTCGTATCCGCACTTGAATCGGACGACGATTTCGATCGAGAGCGCCTTGAAAATGTGCGCCCGCCCAATTGGCGCAATCCAACGCCGCTGGATCGCTACAAGTTCCTGATCATCGGTGCCGGACCGGCCGGACTCGTGGCCGCGCATGCCGCGGCGACACTTGGCGCGAAAGTCGCGCTGGTCGAGCGCGAATTGCTCGGCGGCGATTGCTTGAACGTCGGCTGTGTGCCGTCGAAAACGATCATTCGCACGGCGCAGCTTTATGCCGAGATGCGCAAGGCCCAGCATTACGGTGCGCAGGTCCCGGCCGACATCCGCGTCGATTTCGCCGCCGTGATGCATCGGATGCGCGCGGTTCGCGCCCGCATCAGCCGCAGCGATTCAATCCAGCGGCTGGTTGCGGCGGGGGTCGACGTTTTTTTCGGCAGCGGGCGATTCACCGGTTCCGATACCTTTGCGCTCGACGGCGCGAAGCTGCGCTTCAGCAAGGCAATGATCGCCACCGGCGCCAGGCCCGACACAGCGGCAATTTCAGGCCTCGCTGAAGCGGGCTTTCTGACCAACGAAAACGTGTTCGATCTCGATGCACTCCCGCGGCGTCTGCTCGTCATCGGCGGCGGACCACTCGGCTGCGAGCTCGCACAGGCGTTTTGCCGTTTTGGCTCGCAGACCACGATCGCGCAGCAGATACCGATGTTCCTGCCGAAGGAGGAACGCGACGCGGCGCAACTTCTGTCGGACTCGTTTGCGCGCGACGGTATCGAGGTGCGGCTCAACACGGAGGCCGTCGCCGTGCGTGTGGTCGATGGACAAAAACACGTCGATCTTGTCAACGAGGATTGGCACAGCACGGTGGTCGTCGACGCAATCCTGACTGGCACCGGGCGCCTTCCCAATGTCGAGGGACTGGGGCTCGAGGCTGCCGGTGTCAACTGCGACGACACAAATGGAGTCGCGGTCGACGACTACCTTCAGACCAGCAATCCCCGCATCTACGCCGCTGGCGATGCGTGCCTCGAACACAAGTTCACGCACACGGCCGATGCGTCAGCACGAATCGTCGTTCGCAATGCACTTTTTCCAGGTCGGAAAAAGGTGAGCTCGCTGACGATTCCATGGTGCACGTACACCGACCCCGAAATCGCGCACGTCGGTCTTTACGCTCGCGAGGCACGCGCGCGCGACATTCCGGTCAAGACGTTCACCATTCCGCTGCACGAAGTCGACCGCGCGATCACCGATGGTGAGGAACCCGGATTCGTCAAGATCAGCGTCAAGGAAGGGACCGACAAGATCCTGGGCGCCACGATCGTTGCGCGCCATGCGGGTGAAATGATCAACGAGATCACGCTGGCAATCGTTGCTGGCGTCGGTCTCGCGACCCTGGCCGACGTGATTCACGCGTATCCGACGCAGAGCGAGGCGATCCGCATGGCAGCCGATGCCTATAACCGAACGCGGCTGACGCCCGCCATCCGATCGCTGGCGCGGCGGTGGCTGGCACGGTGACCCCGATAGCAACGGCGGACACGAAAAGAAGGAATGAGGCCGGCGATGCAGTCCGACGCCGATAAGAGCGCCGTACGTTGGATCAGGATGGCCGACGCGGCGAGTCTGCAACATGCCGCGTGTGAGCGGGTTCTCGCCGCCGCAGCGCTGGCGATCGAGCATCGCGGCGAATTTTTGATCGTTCTCGCGGGCGGCGATACGCCGCGGGCTACGTACCGGACCTTGCGCAGTGGCGTGACTGACTGGTCGCGCTGGCATGTCTACTTCGGCGACGAGCGCTGCCTTCCTTCCGGCGATGCTCAGCGAAACAGCACGATGGCGTTCGACACGTTGCTCTCCGATGTGCCGATCCCTGCCGATCAGGTGCACGTGATTGACGGCGAGCGTGGTGCCGAGACAGCCGCTGCAGCGTACCAAGCACTGCTGCAAGGAATTGGCGAATTCGATCTGGTGATCCTCGGGCTCGGCGAAGACGGTCACACCGCCAGTCTGTTTCCTGGAGCCGATTGGGGGGACCGCTGGAATGCGCCCGATGTGCTCGCAGTTCTCGATTCGCCCAAACCGCCGCCGCAGAGGGTTTCGCTGAGCGCTCATCGCTTGAGCCGGACGCGCGAAGCGCTGTTCCTGGTCGCCGGGGCGTCCAAACGCAGCGCTGTCGCGCGCTGGCGTGCCGGCGATCGGATTCCCGCGGCGTCGATCCGGCCGGAAGGAAGCGTCGATGTTTTTGTCGAATCGACCGCGCTGTCCGCGCGGTGAGGGCGACGGCAGCCGTCAGGTCATCTGTCCGAGCAGCGTCCTTGCTCGATTGCAAACGTTGTCGACTGTGAAGCCGTATTGATCGAGGACTTCCTTGCCGGGTGCCGAAGCACCGAAGCGGTCGACTGCTAGCACGTCGCCGCGATCGCCGACGTAGCGGCACCAGCCCTGCGGCGATCCCGCTTCGACTGCAAGCCGCGCGGCCACACTTGGGGGCAGTACCCGGTCGCGATCGGCACGCGGCAGCGACTCGAAAAGGTCCCAGCTCGGCATCGAAACGCAGCGCACCGCGATGCCCTCGCTGCGAAGGCGCTCGCTCGCGGAAACGATCAGGGCGACTTCGGCGCCGCTCGCGATCAGGATCAGGTCGGGTGCTCGCCTTGACCGCGTCCAGCAACACGTACGCCCCGCGGCGCAGTCCGTCGGCCGACGCATAGCGTCGCCGGTCGAGCGTCGGCACGTGACTGGCGGCTCAGTACCAGCAGCACCGGCCGATCGCGAGTTTCGATCGCCACCTTCCACGCGACCGCGGTTTCGTTGGCATCGGCCGGGCGGATCAGCGTCAGGTTCGGAATCGCGCGCAGCCCGGCGAGCTGCTCGACTGGCTGGTGCGTCGGTCCGTCTTCGCCGAGCGCGATGCTGTCGTGCGTGAACACGTGTATGACGTGCAGGCCCATGAGCGCCGCGAGCCGGATCGGCGGACGCATGTAGTCGGAGAAGATGAGGAACGTCGCGCCGTAGGGCAGGGTGCCTCCGTGCGCAGCCATGCCGTTGACGATCGCGCCCATCGCGTGCTCGCGAACGCCGAAGTGCAGGTTGCGCCCGGCGTAGCTCCAGCCGCCGCCGGCCGAGCCCTGCGTGTCATCTGCTTGCAAGGCGGGCGGATTGAAGTCGCCGAGGCCCTTGAGCGCGGTGTGCGTCGACGGATCGAGATCGGCCGAACCGCCCGTCAGCGCGGGCAGGCGCGCGGCAATGGCGTTCATGACCTTGCCTGACGCCACGCGTGTCGCCATGCCTTTGGCATCGGCGGGAAACACCGGGATGTCCGCGTCCCAACCAGACGGCAACTCGCCGCGAACGCTTTCCCCGCAACTGCGTTCGCGACGGTCGGGAAAGCTTCTCGGCGTAGGCGCTGACGCGCTGCGCTCCAGGTCGCCTCGGCCTGCGCGCCGCTCGTCGACCGCTTCGCGAAAATGCGCGAGCGCCTCATCGGGGATCAGGAACGCCGGCTCGGTCGGCCAGCCGAGATTCTGCTTCGTCAGCCGCACCTCGTCGTCACCGAGCGGAGATCCATGCGCTTCGAACGAGTCCTGCTTGTTGGGCGATCCGTAGCCGATGTGAGTGCGGACGAGGATCAGCGAAGGGCGCGCGGTCTCGGCGCGTGCGCTCTGCAGCGCCGCGTCGATGGCCGCGAGATCGTTGCCGTCGGCGCACGGACACCGTGTGCCAGCCGTAGGCTTCGAATCGCCGTGCGCGATCCTCGGAAAATGCGATATCGGTGCCGGCTGCCAGCGTGATGCGATTGTCGTCGTACAGGCAGATGAGCTTGCCGAGTTTCAGGTGGCCGGCGAGCGAGGCAGCTTCGGACGCGACACCTTCCATCAGGTCGCCGTCGCTGACAATCGCGTAGGTCGAGTGATCGATGACATCGAATCCGGGCCGGTTGTAGCGCGCCGCGAGCTGCGCTTCGGCAATCGCCATGCCGACCGCATTCGCCAATCCCTTGTCCGAGCGGGCCCGTCGTGATTTCCACTCCCGGCGTGTGGCCGCGCTCGGGGTGACCGGGCGTCCTGCTGCCCCATTGGCGGAACTGCTGGATATCGTCCAGCGAAAGCTCGTAGCCGGTCAGATGCAGCAGGCCATAAAGCAGCATCGATCCGTGTCCGGCCGATAGAACGAAGCGGTCGCGATCGAACCATTGCGGGTTGCTCGGGTTGTGCTTGAGGAAACGCGTCCACAGCACGTACGCCATCGGTGCGGCGCCCATCGGCATTCCCGGATGGCCGCTTTGCGCTTTCTGCACGGCGTCGACCGCGAGGAATCGCAATGTGTTGATGCAAAGTTGATCGACGGACTTTGGCATGTCTGCTTTCCTTGATGCGGCGCGGAGAATCAACCGCTTGCCAATGCACGATCGACGACTTGCTGCGCCTCGCCAAGCAGGATTCGCAAGTGATCCTCACCACGAAAGCTTTCGCCGTAGATCTTGTAGATGTCCTCGGTGCCCGACGGCCGTGCCGCAAACCAACCCGAGGCGGTGATGACCTTGATGCCTCCGATCGGAGCGCCATTTCCGGGGGCCTTGTCGAGCACGCAGTCGATATTTTCGCCGCCGATCTCGGTGATGCGGATTTCCTGCGGCGACAGTTCGGCAAGCCGTTTCTTCTGTTCGGGACTGGCGGCACCCTCGATGCGGTCGGCCACGGGATCGCCGAGATCACGCGTCAGATCACGATACAACTGACCGGGGTCGCGCCCGCACCGAGCGGTGATCTCGGCCGCCAGCAGCGACGGAACAATGCCGTCCTTGTCGGTGGTCCATACCGAGCCGTCGAGACGGCTCAGCGTCGCGCCCGCGCTTTCTTCACCAGCGATGGCGAGCGAGCCGTCGAAGAGCCCGTCGACGAACCATTTGAATCCGACCGGTACTTCGATCACCTTGCGATTCAACCGCTTGGCGACGCGATCGATCATGGCGCTGCTGACGACCGTCTTGCCGACAGCAGCCTGCGCGCTCCATTCGAACCGGCTGCGAAACAGATAGTCGATCGCGACCGCCAGGTAGTGATTGGTCGGCAGCAGTCCTGCTCCAGGCGTCACGATTCCATGACGGTCGTGGTCCGTGTCGCACGCGAACCCGACATCAAATCGATCCTTGAGCGCGATCAACCGTTGCATCGCATGGACCGACGACGGATCCATGCGGATGCGGCCGTCCCAATCAACAGTCATGAACGCAAAGGTCGGATCGATGTCATCGCTGACGACCGTCAGATCGATTCCATAGCGCTCGGCGATTCGCGCCCAGTAGTGCACGCCGGCGCCGCCGAGCGGATCGACACCGAGGCGGATTCCCGAGCCGCGGATCACGCCAAAATCGATCACGCCGCCGAGATCGGCGACATAGGTGCCGAGGAAATCGTGCTCGTGCGTGGTGGATGCGCCGCGCGCACTCGAAAACGGCATGCGCCGCACGCGCGCGAGGCTATCTTCGAGCATCGCGTTCGCCCGCGCTTCGATCCAGCCAGTGACATCGGCGTCCGCGGGGCCGCCGTTGGGGGGGTTGTACTTGAACCCGCCGTCGTCGGGAGGGTTGTGTGAAGGGGTGACGACGATGCCATCGGCAAGACCAGCAGTGCGACCACGGTTATGAACGAGGATTGCATGCGATACCGCTGGCGTCGGTGTGAATTCGCCATCGCGCGCGATCAGCGTCTCGACACCGTTGGCTGCAAGCACCTCGAGCGCACTTTCGAACGCGGGCGCCGACAGTGCGTGCGTGTCGATACCGAGATAAAGCGGACCGCTGATTTTCTGCTGCTGCCGATACTCGCAAATCGCCTGCGTGATCGCGAGCACGTGCCACTCGTTGAATGTCCCGTTAAATGACGAGCCGCGATGTCCGGAGGTTCCGAACGCAACTCGCTGCGCGGCGATCGACGGGTCGGGAACTTCGGCGTAGTAGGCGGCGACGAGCCGGCCGACGTCAACCAGCATGTCGCGCGGGGCCGGCTTTCCTGCGAGTGGGCTGATCGATGTTCCCGCCGGTGCTGCTGCGGGCATGGTTGCCGTCATTGAGACCTACGCACTGCGCATTCCGGCATCAAACAGTGCTTCGCTCTTTTCGGCGATTCTGCCAAGCAGCGACTTCCACGACTTGACGAAAGCCTCGGCTCCTTCGCGCTGCAGCTTGGCTGCAAGTGCGGTGATTTCAATCCCTTGCTTTTCGAACGTTGCCAGCACTTGTTCGGAATCCGCGCCGTCGCGGGCCATCGGGCCGCGAAGTTTTCCGTGATCGGCAAAGGCACGCAGTGTTTTTTCCGGGATGGTGTTGATCGTGTCGGGAGCAGCCAGCGCTTCGACGTACAGCGTGTCTGATGCATTCGGGTCTTTGGTGCCCGTGCTTCCCCATAGCAGGCGTTGCGGCTTTGCGCCTGCGCGCTCGAGCACACGCCAGCGGTCGGATGCCAGCAGTCGCCGGTACGCAACATAGGTGACGCCTGCAACGGCGATGCCGAGGCGATTGTGGAGCGTCGGCGGCACCTTCTCCGCGACCGCTTTGTCCCAGCGGCTGATGAAAACCGACGCCACCGAAGCGACCCGCGGATCAAGACCGGCAGCAATGCGGCGCTCGATACCGCGCAGATAGGCTTCGGCCGACGCCAGATACTGCTCACGGGAAAAGAGCAGCGTGACGTTGATCGGAACGCCGGCAAATATTGATTCCTCGATTGTCCCGACGCCCGCCGGAGTTCCAGGGATCTTGACGAACAGGTTCGGCCGATCAGCCTGCCGGTAAATGCGTTCCGCGGACTCAACACTACCGACGGTGTCACCGGCCAGCAACGGCGACAGCTCCATCGAAGCCCAGTCGTCGATTTGATCGGTCGAGTCGAAGATCGACCTGAAGAGATCGGCCGCGCGTCGCAAGTCCTCGAGCGCGAGTTCGACGAACAATGCTTCGCCGGTTTTGCCTTCCGCAGCCAGAGTTCGAATCGACTCGTCGTACATGTCGCCCGAGCCAATCGCTTCATCGAAGATCGTCGGGTTCGACGTCAGGCCCGTGACTGAGAATTCCTCGATGTAGCGGCGCAGGGTGCCGTCGTCGAGAATCTCTCGCGAGATGGTGTCGAGCCAAAGGCTCTGGCCGAGATCATGTAATCGCTGGGTCGCTTTCATGGTGTCCTTCCGCGTTCCAGAGAACACAGCCGACATGTGCAGCAACCGCGGGCAATCTTCAATCCCGGCTCGAACTGCTGAAGCGCTCGGAGTTATCGATATCGAGCAGGAACACGACCGCGGTCAGCATGGCATTGGCTCCGGCTGCGGATCGTGCCATCGGGCGGATCCCGTCACGATGGCCGCAGCCGCTGCCGGCCCCCAACTGCCGCATTCGTACGGACCCGGCGCCGATGCAGCATCGATAACCGGCTCGACCACTCGCCACGCCGCTTCGACGCGTCGTCGCGGGTGAACAGTGCGGCATCGCCGCGAATGGCGTCACCCAGCAGCCGCTCGTACGGCAGAGTCTTCGCTGCGCGAGCGATCGGCGCGCGACCAGCTCCACCGGCGTCGCCGACCATTTCCTCGCCCGGCCGCTTGACTCGCGCGCCCGCCGAGATCACGACTTCGGGGCTCGAGCCGAAAGCGAAAGTAGTTCGATTGCGTCCGGATTGATCTCGATCGAAGATCGCGATCGGCGGGCATTTCAGATCGACCATGACCTCAGTGGTGGTGATCGGCAGGCACTTGCCGGCGCGAATGTAGAACGGCACGCCCGGCCCAGCGCCAGGTGTCGATGTGGAGCCTCAGCGCGGCGAACGTCTCGACCTGCGAATCGGGCGCAACGCCAGTCTCGTCGCGATAGCCGCGGAACTGGCCGCGCACGACGTCGCCGGGATCGAGCGGTCGCATGGCTCGAAACAAGCGCGACCTTCTCGGCGCGCATCGCATTCGGAGTCGCGGCCGACCGGCGCGTCCATCGCCAGCAGCGCGATCACCTGCAGCAGATGGTTCTGCACCACGTCGCGGATCGCGCCGACCTCCTCGTAAAAGCTGCCGCGGCCCTGCACGCCGAAACTCTCGGCCATCGTGATCTGCACGTTGTCGACGTAGTTGCGATTCCAGATCGGCTCGAGAAACGTGTTGGCGAAGCGGAAGTAGAGCAGGTTCTGCACCGCCTCCTTGCCGAGGATAGTGGTCGATGCGGAACACCGATGACTCCGGAAAGACCTCGTGCAAGCGTGCGGTTGAGCGCCTGCGCCGAGGCGAGGTCGCGGCCGAACGGCTTTTCGACGATGACGCGCGCGTCGTCGGCGCATCCGGCGTTCGCCAGACCCTGCACCACGGTGCCGAACATGCTCGGAGGAATCGCCAGATAATGCAGCGGGCGCGTCGCGCCTCCGAGCGCCTGCTTCAGGCGCGTCGTAGGTGGCGGATCGTGAGTAGTCGCCGTCGACGTACTGCAGCTGCGCAGCACAGTCTCGCGAAACGCCGTCGGCATCGACACCGCCATTGTCCTCGACGCTCTCTCGCGCACGCTCGCGCAGCTTGTCCAGCGTCCAACCGCGCGCGAGCTATGCCGATGATCGGCATATCCAGTCGCCCCGCCGGATCAGCGCCTGCAGCGCGGGGAAGATCTTCTTGTAGGCTAGGTCGCCGGTCGCACCGAAGAAAACAAAGGCGTTGGACATGGGCATCGCCATTTCTGGTTCTCCGGTTCTGGAGCGAACATCGAACCACCTGGGCAGGGTTTCCGAGCGCCGACGGCGACTCCAACAATTAATGTAATGGAGGGAAACAATGTGTGAGCAAGCCGCGTTCGCGGTTCGTCCGCGCTACAGGAGCCAAGTCTGCCGATAGCGGATACATGCGGCGCTCAGTAGCATCCGCGGGGGGAAGCATCGTTTCGGCTACCGGCTGCCTGCGGTTGAATCGAGTTTCGAAACGACGATGGACTATGAACGCACGTTCGCGGCCAATCTAACGATCGACGTTGTGTCCGCTCTTAAGCGAGTCGGCGAGTCTGCTTCTGGGATATCGCAATGGCGGCTAAGGGTGGTGGATTCAACCGGTCGATGCAACACACTAAACCTGCGCAGGCAGAAGGAGTGTTGCGGATGAAGCAGCGACCGCGGATCTACTACACAGACAGCCAGAAGGCATTGATGTGGGAGCGTTGGAAGGCAAGGCGCCACGCTTCATCAGATTGCCGAGTTGTTCGATCGAGCGCACTCGTCGATCCATCGGATCTTGAACGAGACGGGCGGGATTCGGCCGCAGCAACGGCACCGCTCGCAGTCGGCGTTGAGCCTGGCCGAGCGTGAGGAGATCTCGCGAGCCGTGGTGGCTGGCCAATCGATCCGCACCATCGCCGCGCGGCTCGGGCGAGCGCCATCGACGGTCAGCCGTGAGGTGCAGCGCAACGGTGGGCACGCCAGCTATCGAGCCAACCTTGCCGACCAGGCTGCCTGGGACCGTGCGCATCGCCCGAAACAATGCAAGCTCGTCGAGAACCGTGCCTTGGCTCGCATCGTGTCTGACAAGCTGCGGCTGCAGTGGTCGCCGGAGCAGATCGCTGGGTGGCTCAAGCATACTTACCCGCGCGACGAGAGCTGCCAGGTGTCACACGAGACGATCTACCGCAGCCTGTTCATCCAAGCTCGGGGAGCTCTGAAGAAGGAGCTGCTGCAGCACTTGAGGCGTACGCGCGGCATGCGCCGCTCTCGCCACCACACGCAGAAGACGGACATCCACGGCAAGATCGTTGACGCCGTGTCGATCAGCGAGCGGCCTGCCTCGGTCGAAGACCGAGCGGTGCCGGGCCACTGGGAAGGGGACTTGCTGTTCGGGAGTCGCAACAGCCAGATCGCGACCTTGGTGGAGCGACAAACTCGTTACGTGATGCTCGTGAAGATCGACGGCAAGGACACCGAGACGGTCGTCAACGCGCTCATCAAGAACGCACGCAAACTGCCTCACGAGCTCTACAAGTCGCTGACCTGGGATCGAGGCAAGGAGATGGCCGACCACAAGCGCTTCACGATGGCCACCGACGTCAAGGTGTACTTCTGCGACCCGCGCAGTCCTTGGCAGCGTGGAAGCAACGAGAACACGAACGGGTTGCTCAGGCAGTACTTGCCCAAGGGTATCGACATCTCGAGCTACTCACAGACCAAGCTCAACGCCATTGCAAGACAATTGAACGAGCGGCCCAGGAAGACCCTGGCCTTCCAAACACCGGCTGAGATGTTCAGCCAACGTGTTGCGTTGACCGGTTGAATCCGCCGTCGTTTTCGGCCCCTCCAGTGGGGTAGAAGAGCGTCGACGCCGTTTGACCTGAGCCCGCGTATCCACGCAGGATGAGTACGCGGCCTGCTACACACTACTCAAGGCTTCTCTCTATGTCGCGCAGGATCTCGGCCAGCTCCCTAGTCGGTGCCGCTGACCCGCGCATCGCAGAACTTCGCCTTACCCTCTGCCGATCTTGGCTCGGTCGACGCGGGTGGTCCGGGTTCGCACCCATCTCTTTTCGCAGAGCGCAGATCGAGCCAAGCGATCAGTGTCAGTAGCTCTCGTGTCGATGAGTGGTCGGAGAGATCGCCGGCGAGGAGCGCTACGCGGCGGCTCTGCGCACGAGCGCCAGTAGGCTTAGCCCGAGCCCGAGTAAAGCGTAGCTCACCGGCTCGGATATCGTTGTAACACTGCCGGACGTTATTGGCCTGGAAAAGCCGAATTCTTCAAAGAGGAATTCCGCTCCGCCAAGGGGAACGGTGCCTCCCGCTACTGGCAGCGGAGCGTCAAATTCAAGCACCAAGATGAGGAAGGAGCCGAAGTAAATACCAAAGTTGGAGCAGTGGATTGGTTCACATATGAAAGCCTGCTCCGGGGGTTGATAATGGAATTCTCCGCCAACGACTAATCCCGTAGTTACGATATCGAAAATCGTGGGCGGCGTCGCGGTCCATTCTTGGTTCTGTTGATCGAACTCGATCGTTTCTGGATCAAAGACAAAGAACCCGCTTGCGGTACCTCCGTCGTCGAACCTAACATCCTGCAAGGTCCAAGTTAGAGTCGTCGCTTGCGCCGACCATGCTACGAAAAGAAACAGCGAAGCGGCCAGTGCTATGCGGAGAGCTCTGCGCATTTCTCCAGCGCTGTATAGAGTAATAACCCAGACTTGCACGTTGGGAAACCCTCGGACCAGCCCTCGTCGAGCGACGATCGACTAGCGCCTGAGTGCTGGTCGGCGCGCTCGGAGCCACCGCGCCGTCGCATCATGCCTAGGGCGCCCAAGCCTAACGCGAGTAGCGCATAGCTCACCGGTTCGGGGACGGTCGTGAAGTTCAGATTGTCGAACCCTTCCTGCTCGGTCGTCGTCTGGAAGATCGCGAAGCTGAATGGCGGAAGGCCCGTCAGCGAGAGAAGGTTGCCCGGCGACGTGGTTGCGTTGTCTGACGCCTCGGCCCCGGCGATCACCTGAAACTCGTTCGGATTTCCGGTCGGTGCCACTGCGATCAGTCGGATCACGTCGGCTATTTCAGCGGGGGCGAGTCGGAGTTCACGCTGATGGCCGTGATCGGGGTCGAGAACGACATCAACACATCGTTCAAGCCACCACCTAACGCCACGGCGATGTTGGGTTGAGACACCGCGCTGCTCGCGAAGATTGAAAAGCGCGGATCGACGTTTGAAAAGGTGAAGGGAGCCGCGATTACGTTCGGGATGCTGCCGGTCGCGAACGTCACGCCGCTGGCGGCAAGTACGTTACCGTTCTGATTACCTGCCGCGAGGTTGTCGAAGTCGATGAGCACGGCCGACGCCGGTTGCGCCGCTCCGGCGAGGGCGAAGAGAGCTGCAGTCAGCACACGGTGCATTTTGGTCGTCAGCAACGCTGTGGCAATCAACGCCTTACCGTATAGCATTGACATAGTGACCTCCACTCGGTTGTGGATCGCGTCGAGTACTGACAAGTACACGCGAGGGTCCGGTCAACAGGCCGACAACGCTCCCAGCAATGCGAAGCCGGCCGAATGTCTGTTGGTCAGACTCTTTGACCCCATCGATCAATCGTGAACCGCGTTGCGGCTGACGGCAATCGCCGGAATGTTGCCGACTGTCGAATCCTTTTACAGGCGGCCGCTTGTCGGCATAGCGATGGCCGCGGCTTCTTGCTCGCGATGAGAACGTGGGACCTGCAAAGAAGAAGCTCGGAGCCAACGACTTTTCTCGATCCTCGGTCTCGTACTAGCAGCGCTCGCGTTCGTTTGTCGCCGGAGGCCCAAGGCGCCACCAGGTGCGCGAGGCGGCCGCTATTCTGTAGGCAGCCACAGCCTTTCCGCCTGATTCGGATCCACGAGGCCCCTGCGCTTGCGGATGCAGGTCTGTGGAAAGAGGCGATCGCCGTTGGCGCCGTGGGACTTCAGGGCCGCAGCGGCAAGCACTAGCGATAGGAGCCTGAATCTCCCTGCCCCGCTAGCTTTAAGGGCGCGCTGCCTCGTGGCGCAGCGTGTCCTCAATGAGCTTACGAACGAAAGCAACGGCGTCTGAGAGCGACATCGGATTTGCAGGAGGCTTGAACTTTCCGACGCGATGACGTGCGTCCTTGCCTGCAACTTCTGCACAGTTTGCCGATTGCGTAAAGCGTCTTCGCTCTGGCTCAGAACAGAACTCAAACTTGTCCACATGCTTTCCAAGATACTTTTCCAGTTCTTCCAGCAGACGATAGAGTCGCGGCCACGTCCGCACCGGATCGGCCCAGAGCATCAGCGCCATCTGAAGATGCGTTCCGCCGGCGCGGGCCGCATCGAGCAGCGCCTGCGCTGCCGTCGGACCTTCACGCTCCTCCGTCCCGAGGCGGGCTCGCGCTTTTACCCGGAGCTCCGCGCCTTCGAGCTGGATGATTGTGTTCCCGAGTCGTTTGCCATCGGCGTCCTCGCGAAGAATGGTTCCGATCCGAGGGGCGTGGAGAGCCGGCCAAAGAAGGGAACCGATCGCGCAGAAATCGTCGAGGACTTGCTGAGCAGCGTCGCGTACCTCGACGGCATCCCGGAACCGCTCGAACGCGGGTCCGGTTAAGAGAACGGACTCGCCTCGGCGAACGCGAACACCTCTCCCGTCGGGAACCAGAAGCGGAAACTTCCTCCAGGTCCATCTGCTCCCGGTCGAGCCCTGACAGCCACCGATCGAATTCGCTGATCCTTCTCAACCGGCAGCCGGATGGCGCTGGCGGAGCTCACCCGCTAAGCCCGTAACGGGGCTAACGGGAGTACTGGGGTTGATTCTGGGGTAGCTGGCAAAATGATGATCTATGTTTCGCTAACTACCTGATTTGTCTGGCGTCCCCTACGAGATTCGAACTCGTGTTATCGCCGTGAAAGGGCGGTGTCCTAGGCCTCTAGACGAAGGGGACTGGCGTGCGGACGATGATGCGGGTCCGCTGCCGTGTCCGGGTGGTGGAGGTAAGCGGGATCGAACCGCTGACCTCTTGCATGCCATGCAAGCGCTCTCCCAGCTGAGCTATACCCCCACGCGGAAGGGCGCGATTATAGCTGGGCGCGACGCAGCCGGCCAAATCCTTCGTCCGAGCTTCACGCAGGCCGTCGGCGACGGCCATGCGCGTTTTCAATGTCCCGTGGCGTAGTCGATCATGCCCTGGAAATCGACGACGACCGCGGGCTCGTCGCCGACGACCCAGGCGTCGTGCCCCGACGGCAGCAGCGACACGTCGCCCGGGCGGCAGTCGAACTCGGTGCCGTCGTCCATGCGAATCCGCAGTACGCCGGAGACGGCGCTACTAACCGACCCGGTGCTCGCACGGCTGGCGCTGACGGCGCGCGGAATGCGAGGTGCTGCGCTGGCTGGCACGCGGGAAGACCGATCGCGACATCGCCACGATCCTCGCGATCAGTGTGCGCGCGCACCGTGCACAAGCACACGCAACGGATCTACGACGAAGCGCGGCGTCGAGAACCGGCTGCAGCGGTGATGCGCGCCGTGACACCGGTGTTCGCGCGCTCGCAGGCAGCGCTAGCCGTTACGCTATACTCGCAGTGCGGCGCGCAGCCGCGCCAGCACGGCCTCGCGGCCGGTCAGTTCGAGCACCGCGTCGATCGACGGCGTCTGCGTGCGCCCGGTGACGGCCACGCGCAGCGGCACGGCAACCTGGGGCATCTTGATCTTGAGTTCGGCGACGATCTGCTTGATCAGCGCGCTGATGTCGGCTCGCTGCCACGCCACCGCACCGGCGCGCTCGCTGAACAGGCGCACCGCGTCGCGGCTCGCGCCCCTGCAGATGCTCTGCCAGCAGCGCGGCGTCGCGCACCGGCTCGGCGTAGAACAGCAGCGCCGCATCGGCCAGCTCGTTCAGCGTGCGCGCGCGGTCCTTGCAGCAGCGCGACGACGGGTTCGAGCGCCGGCCCGTGCGCCAGGCCGCCGCCGCGCGCCTCGATGCGCGGCGCGACGAGCGCGGCGAGCCGCGCATCGTCGGCCTCCTTGATGTACTCGCCGTTGAGCCACAGCAGCTTGTCCAGGTTGAACTGCGCCGGCGCGCGGTTCACATGCGCGAGGTCGAACCACTCGACCAGCTGCTCGCGCGAGAACTTCTCGTCGTCGCCGTGGCTCCAGCCCAGCCGCGCGAGGTAGTTGAACAGCGCCTCGGGCAGGAAGCCGTCGTCGCGATACTGCAGCACGCTGACCGCGCCATGCCGCTTCGACAGCTTCTGCCCGTCCGGCCCGAGGATCATCGGCAGGTGACCGAACTGCGGCAGCGGCGCACCGAGCGCGCGGTAGATGTTGATCTGCCGCGGCGTGTTGTTGACGTGGTCGTCGCCGCGCAGCACATGCGTGATCGCCATGTCGATGTCGTCGACGACGACGGCGAAGTTGTAGGTCGGCACGCCATCGCCGCGCGCGATGACGAGATCGTCGAGCTCGGCATTGGCGAACGAGATCGGCCCCTTGACGAGGTCGTTCCAGCCGACGTCGCCGCTGTCCGGATTGCGGAAACGAACGA
The DNA here is from genome assembly GCA_963707445.1 of uncultured beta proteobacterium. Classification (GTDB taxonomy): domain Bacteria; phylum Pseudomonadota; class Gammaproteobacteria; order Burkholderiales; family Burkholderiaceae_F; genus JALORV01. The sequence continues at coordinate 226,768 of CAVPPW010000007.1, forward strand.
CCGGCCTGATGCCGGCCGGCGGCGTCATGCCACGCGCGTTCTCCGGGCGCCAGCGGCCGTCGTAGCGCGGCTTTTCGCCGCGCGCCATCTGCGCTTCGCGCAACTCGTCGAGTTCTTCGCGGCTGGCATAGCAGTGGTAGGCCTTGCCCTCGGCGAGCAGCCGCTCGAGCGCGCTGCGGTAGCGCTCGAGCCGCTCCGTCTGCCGCACCGGGCCTTCGTCGTAGTCGAGCTCGAGCCACGCCATGCTGTCGAGGATGACCTGCACGGCCTCCTCGGTCGAACGCTCGAGATCGGTGTCCTCGATCCGCAGCACGAACGTGCCACCGAGGTGCCGCGCAAACGCCCAGCAGAACAGCGCCGTGCGCGCGGTGCCCAGATGAAGCATGCCGGTGGGGCTCGGCGCAATGCGGGTGCGGACGGAAGTCATCGGTTGAGCGGCAGCGTGGACGCGCGAACGCGTCATTACGGGGCCGACGCGGGGCGCGCAGTGTAGCGAAACGCGCGATGCAAACTCGGCAACAGTCGCGGCTGCAGCGCCTGAATCCGGAGTCGGAACGCAGGCGGCCCGATCCGGCGCGGGACCACAGCCCGCTTACACCATGCGGTCGAACCTATCCGAGCTTCCTCGACTGCGACACGATTTCACTTCGTCGATATCACGACCAGCCGGTCGGTGCCCGATTCCGCGCCCCACGCCTCGCCGGCGCGGCCCAGCATCTGCCGCACCTGGGCGTTCGACTTGATCGCTCGGAAACCGCTGAAACTTTTCGGTCTCGGGATCGAACCGCAAGATCGCGTTGCTCGACCATTCGGTGAGCCACACCTTGTCGTGATCGTCGACGTAGACCGAATAGATCTGTGACTGGTCGGACGGCTTCCACGCCTTCCACTGCTTGCTGGCGGGGTCGTACATGCTGACCTGCCCGGACACCCACTCGCTGATCCACAACCGTCCCTTGCTGTCCGACCAAACGCGCCGCGCACCCTGCCGCGGCGTCGGCGGTTCGATCACGGTGGCCGTGCCGGTGCGCGTGTCGATGTGCGCAAGGTGATTGCCGGCCAGCGAGACGTAGTAGATCTCGCCCTTCGGTGTCGCCGTGATGCCATAGGGGCCGCGTCCGCGCGGAGCCTCCATCGCGCGCACCTCGCCGGTCTTCGGATTGACGCTGCCGTAGTAGCCGGACTGTCCGGTCCACCACAGCACACCGTTGCCGTCGAAGGCGGCGGTGTTGAGGTTTGCGTAGGGCGTGCCGTCCGGAAGCGGAAAGACCTTAACCGCGCGCGTCGCCGGATCGACGCGCACGATCGCATTCTGTCCGCTGTCGGTCACCCACGCGGCGCCGTCGGGGCCGACGATGACGCCGTGCGGCGACGACAGGCGGCCGAGCGGGATCTCGTCGACCTTGCCGGTGCGCGGATCGAGCCGGCCCAGGTGACCGGTCCGCTGCGCGGTGTACCAGACCGTGCCGTCGGGGGCCGGGCGCCACGTCGTGCGGTCCGGACCGCGAAGGCAGGTCGTAGTAGCGCACCGACTGCGCCGCGGCAGGCGCAGCCAGGATCGACAGGGCAACGAGAGCGATGACGGTGGATCTCATTGAAATTCTCTCGGTTTGGAAGTGTATCTGCGGCACCGCACAGCCAACGGCGCAGACCGGAATCGCAATACCGCCGGCGAGCGGTGACTCTAGCTTGCACCATGTTTGGCTCGGAGTGCGCGTCCCGTCAACCGGCCCGCGCGCCGCAGTCTTGCCGCAAAGTTGGGGTACCACCGATTGCCCGGAGGCGCGGGCGCTGTTCAATGTCTCGGCGTAGCGTAACGAAACGCGCGGAAGCGCGACGGCACGAAATGGAAATGCGGGTGGGGATTGGTGGGTGGTACAGGGTTCGAACCTGTGACCCCTGCCGTGTGAAGGCAGTGCTCTACCGCTGAGCTAACCACCCGTGGCGATGCGGCGACGCCGGCGGCCGACGAGGGCGCGAATTATTGCATACCGACGCCTGCTCTCGCCGTGCCGGCATATGCCATCGACGCTGGCGCGGCCCTCGTGGGATCATCTTTCGACGCACCGACGGAGGCGCCACTGAACCTCGCGCACACGCTCTTCCGGACCGCACGCCGACTGCCGCGCGCGATCGCGTTGATCGAGCGCGATCGGCTCGAACTCGACTATGCGGCGCTCGCCGAGCGCACGCTCGCGCTTGCGGGCGGACTGCAGACGCTCGGTGTGGCCGCCGGCGACCGTGTCGGCATGCTGATGAAGAACTGCGCGCAGTACGTCGAGCTGCTGTACGCATGCTGGACGATCGGTGCCTGCGCGATCCCGATCAACGCGCGGCTGCATCCGCGCGAGACTGCGTTCATTCTCGACGATGCCGGCGCACTCGTGTGCTTCGTCACCGAGGACGCAGACAGCAGCGCCATTGCAGCGGCACGTCAAAACGGCAAGACCCGACTTCATCGACGTCGACGGCGGCGATTACCGACGGCTGCTGCGCACCTCGCCGGGCACGCCGCGCGAGGCTTCGAGTGCGAGCGGTGCCGCGTGGCTGTTCTACACCAGCGGCACGACGGGCCGGCCGAAGGGCGTGGTGCTGACGCATCGCAACCTGTTCGCGATGACGCTCAATTACCTCGCCGACGTCGACCGCGCCGCCGTCGGCGAGCATCTGCTGCACGCCGCGCCGATGTCGCACGGCTCGGGCCTTTACGCGATTCCGAACGTCGCCGCCGGCGCCACCCAGGTCATCCCGGCGGCGCGCGGCTTCGACGTGGACGAGATGCTGCAGATCCTCGCGTACACGCCAGCGACGAAGTTCTTCGCGGCACCGACGATGGTCGATGCGCCTGGTGGACGCCGTTGCATCGCAGGGCTCGTCGCCCGAGCACCTGAAGACCGTGATCTATGGCGGCGGTCCGATGTATGTGGCCGATAGTGTCCGTGCGCTGGACGTGCTCGGACCAAGACTGGTCCAGATCTACGGCCAGGGCGAATCGCCGATGACGATCACCGTGCTCACGGCGGCCGAGCACATGGACGACCACGACGGGCGCCGGCTGGAGCGGCTCGGTTCGGTCGGGCGCGCGCAGGTCGGCGTCGAAGTGACCGTGCTGCGACGAGGCCGGCCGACCGGTGGCGCCGGGCGAGATCGGCGAAGTCTGCGTGCGTGGCGACACGGTGATGGCCGGCTATCTCAACAACCCGCAGGCGACCGCCGACGCGCTCGCCGGAGGCTGGCTGCACACCGGCGATCTCGGCCGCTGCGACGAGGCCGGCTACCTGACGCTGGTCGACCGCAGCAAGGACCTGATCATCTCCGGCGGGTCGAACATCTATCCGCGCGAAGTCGAGGAGGTGCTGCTGCTGCATCCGGCGATCAAGGAGGCGGCGGTGATCGGCGAACCTCATCCGGACTGGGGCGAGGCCGTGGTCGCGGTGCTGGTCCGTGAAGCCGGCCACATTCCGGACGAAAAGGACCTCGATCTGTTCTGCCTCGAGCACATCGCCCGCTTCAAGCGGCCGAAGCGCTACGTCTTCGTCGACGAGCTGCCGAAGAACGAGACCGGCAAGGTGCTGAAGCGCGAACTGCGCGATCGGATCAGGCAGCCATAGGCTGCATTGCGCTACCAGGCGCGCCAGACGGACACGACCTTGCACTCCTTCTCGATCGCGTCGAGCAGTGCCTCATGCGCCGCGGCCTCGGCCGGCAGCGCAGTGACAACGATCAGCCGAGCTCGCATCGATCGGCCCGTCGCTCGCCAGTGCGGCAACCTCGGTCAGCACGTCGATCGTCAGGCTGTCCTGGCCGCGCGTCATCGCCAGGTACACGTCGGCCAGCAGCCCGGCATCCAGCAGCGCGCCGTGCAGCGCGCGGTGCGCATTCGAAACCTGGTAGCGCTCGCACAGCGCGTCGAGCGAGTTGCGCTTGCCCGGGTGCTGCTCGCGCGCGAGCTGCAGCGAATCGGTCACCTTCAGGCAGTGCTGCGCGAAGGTCGGTCGACCGAGGCGCGCAAGTTCGGCATCGAGGAACTCGAGGTCGAAGGCCGCGTTGTGAATCACGACCTCCGCGTCCCTGACGAACGCCAGCAGGTCGTCGGCAATCTCGCCGAACTTCGGCTTGTCCTCGAGGAAGTGTCGCGTCAGGCCGTGCACCGCCAGCGCGCCCTCGTCGCTGTCGCGCTCGGGATTGACGTAGTGGTGGAAGCGGCGCTCGGTGATACGGCGCGCGACCACTTCGATCGCGCCGACCTCGATGATGCGGTGACCTTCCCTGGACTCGAGCCCGGTGGTCTCCGTGTCCAGCACGACGAGTCGCATCGGCGGATATTAGCGCCTCGGCTTATCGATCGAATGCTGCGCGGAAGAGTGCGAGCCAGAACAGCGCGCACGCGTGTCGATCGCCACGCGCCGACGGCTGTGCTGGCGATGCGCTCGAAACGCGATTCACTCCGCGCCGACCGGCGCGGTGTCGTGCTGATGACGGTGCGAACCCATCCACCTGCCGAGCCACTGCTCCATCAACGTGTACATCGTCGGCACGACAAACAGCGTCAGCAGCGTGCCGAACGCTCATGCCGCCGACGATGACCCAGCCGATCTGGATGCGGCTCTCGGCACCCGCACCATGCGACATCGCCAGCGGCATCGCGCCAAGCACCATCGCGCCGGTCGTCATCAGGATCGGGCGCAGGCGCAGTACTGCCGCGTGCCGAACGGCGTCGAACAGCGTCTCGCCGCGCTCCTGGAGCTGGTTGGCAAACTCGACGATCAGGATGCCGTGCTTGGTGATCAGGCCGACCAGTGTCACGACCCCGATCTGGCTGTAGATGTTCCAGGTGCCGCCGGTGGCCCAGAGTGCGAAGAGCGCGCCCGTCATCGACAGCGGCACCGACAGCATGATGACGAACGGATCGGCGAAGCTCTCGAACTGCGCCGCGAGCACCAGGTAGATGAAGATCAGCGCGAGCGCGAAAGTAAGGTAGATCGAACCCTGCGAGTCGCGGAATTCGCGCGAGACCCCGTTCAGATCGGTCAGCGCACCCTGCGGCAGAACGCGCCGCGCGGTCTGGTCCATCATCTTCAGCGCGTCGCCGAGCGCGTAACCGGGCGCAACCTGCGCGCTGATGGTCACGGCGCGCAGCCGCTGGAAGTGGTTCAGCGACTGCGGCGAGACGCCTTCGAGCACGTTGACGACGTTGGCGAGCTGCACCATCGCGCCGTCGCGACCGCGCACGTAGATGTCGCTGATGTCGTTGGGGCGGCTGCGGTCGCGCGGCGCGACCTGCACGATCACGTCGTACTGCTCGCCGTCCTTCTTGAAGCGCGTGACCTGGCGGCCGCCGAGCATCGTCTGCAGCGTGAGGCCGACCGTCTGCACTGAAATGCCGAGGTCACCCAGCTTGTCGCGATTGACGTCGACGCGCAGCTCCGGGCGTATTCAGGCGCAGGTCCGACTGCGGGTTCAGCACGATGCCGGTCTTGCTGATCTCGGCAATGAAGTTCTGCACGACCCGATCGAGTTCCGCGTACGGCATCTGCGCCATGATCACGTACTCGACCGGCAGGGTCCGCGGCGACTGGCCGAGCGACGGCGGATTCACCGCGAAGCCGATCACGCCCGGCAGCTGCGCGAACTTCGCGTTCAGTTCGCGCGCGATGTCCTGCTGCTTGCGGGTGCGCTGCTCCCACGGCTTCAGGCGCAGGATCGCGTTGCCGTAGTCCACCGTCGGAAATCCGGCGACCGCGTTGTAGGCAGCGGCCTCCGGGATCGTGTCGTAGTAGCGCTCAACCGCGCGCAGCTGCTCGGACGTGTAGTCGACCGTCGAGCCGGGCGGCGCCTGCAGCCGGCCGAAGATCACGCCGCGGTCTTCGGTCGGCGCGAGTTCCGACCGCAGCTGCGAAAAGAAGACGCCACCGAGCGCCGCGACCAGCAGCCAGACCAGCACCATCAGCCAGCGCCGCTCGAGCACCCAGGCGAGCGCCCGCGCATAGCCGCGGGTGAGTCGCATCGAGCCAGCCCTCGATCGTCGTGAAGACCCGGCCGTGCTGGGTCTCGTGCTTCAGCAGCTTGCTGCACATCATCGGTGACAGCGTCAGCGCAACGAATCCCGACACGAGCACCGCACCGGCGAGAGCCAGCGCGAACTCGATGAAGAGCCGCCCGGTGCGGCCGGTCGCGAACGCAAGCGGCGCGTAGACCGCAGTCAGCGTCAGCGTCATCGCGACCACGGCGAAGCCGATCTCCTTGATGCCCTTGACGGCCGCGCTGACGCGGTCCATGCCCGCCTCGATGTTGCGGTAGATGTTCTCGAGCACGACGATCGCGTCGTCGACGACCAGGCCGATCGCCAGCACCATCGCCAGCAGCGTCAGCGTGTTGATCGTGAAGCCGAAGACGTACATCAGCGCGAATGCGCCGACGAGCGACAGCGGAATCGTCACCAGCGGGATCAGCGTCGCCCGGAAATTCCGCAGGAAGAAGAAGATCACCAGCACGACCAGGACGACGGCCTCGCCGATCGTGCGGAACACCGACCCGATCGACCGGTCGATGAACACCGACGAGTCGTAGGCGATGTTGATCTTCATGCCGGTCGGCAGCGTCTCGTTGATCTTGTCGATCTCGGCGCGCAGCGAGCGCGACAGCTCGAGCGGGTTGCCGGTTGCCTGCTTGACGAGCCCCATGTTGATCGAGGGCTCACCGCGATAGCGCGCGATCACGCGCTCCTCGAGTGCGCCGACCCCGACCTCGGCCACGTCGCGCAGGCGCACCGGATAGCCGCTGGAGTTCGCGATGATCAGATTCTCGAACTGTTCGCGCGAGCTGACGTCGGTGGCCGCGACGATCGAGAACTCGCGCTTGGTCGACTCGATGCGCCCCGACGGCAGCTCGATGTTCTGCCGCCGCAACGCGTCCTCGACGTCTCCCGGCGTCAGCTTGTAGGCCGCCAGACGGTCGCGGTCGACGTTGATGCGCATCGAAGTCTTGCGCTCGCCGAAGATCCAGACATCGGCGGCCCCCGGCAGCACCGACAGGCGCGGCTTGACGTAGCGGTTCAGGTAGTCGCTCACCTCGAGCGGCGTGCGCGAGCCGGCGGTGACGGCCATCCAGATGACCGGGAACGAATCGGCCTCGACCTTCGCGATGACCGGCTCGTCGACGTTGTCCGGCAGGCGCGCGCGCACCCGCGCCACCTTGTCGCGCACGTCGGCCGCCGCGGAGTCCGGATCGCGCGTGATGCGGAAGCGGACATTGATCTGGCTCTGCTCCGAGCGGCTCGACGAGGTCAGCAACTCGACGCCTTCGATACCCGCGAGCGAATCCTCGAGCACCTTCGTGATCTGCGACTCGATGACCTCGGCCGAAGCGCCGGTGTACTTGGTGCTGACGCTGACGACCGGCTCGTCGATCTTCGGATACTCGCGCACCGCGAGCCGCGAATACGAAATGAGGCCGATCACGAGAACGAGCAGCGACAGCACCGTCGAGAGGACCGGGCGCCGAATGCACAGTTCGAACAGGCTCATCGATCGGCTGCCGGCTCAGCTGCTTGATATCTGCCGCACGCCTTCGGACTTCGGCGCGGAGGCTGGCGGTGGCTGATCGCGCTTGGGCGCTTCCGCCTCGGCCGGGGCCGCACCTGCCGCCGGAACGCCCTGCCCCGGCGGCAACACGCGCACGGGCTGCCCGTCGCGGGTAAGTCGCATGCCGGCAGTCACGACCTGGTCACCCGGCGCCAGGCCCTGCACGACCTCGACCATCGCATCGCGCCGCACGCCGATCTTCACCGGCACTCGGCGCGCGGCGCCGTCGACGACCTTGTAGACGAAGAACTCCTCGCCCTGCGGAACGATCGATTCCTCGGGCACCAGCAGCGCGTTCTGCCGCTCGCCGACGATCACGCGGACGCGGACGAACATGCCCGGGCGCAGCTTGCCGCTGGTGTTGTCGAGCCGCGCGCGGATCTCAAGCGAACGGCCGTTGGCGTCGATCTTCGGGTTGATCGCCTCGATCTGGCCCTGCCAGCGCTCGCCGGGCAATGCATCGGCGACGACCTCGACCGTCTGATCGACATGGATCTGCGCGAAGTTGCGCTCCGGCAGGCGAAAGTCCACCTTCAGCACGCGCACGTCCTCGACATTGACGAGGTCGGTACCGTCCTTGACGTAATCGCCGAGGCTGACGCTGCGGATGCCGACCGCACCATCGAACGGCGCGACGATGCGCATCTTCGACAAGCGCGCCTGCGCCAGCTTCAGTCGCGCCTCGGCCACCTGCGCATTTGACGCCGCAGTCTCCTGCGCGCTCGAACTGATGAATTTGCGGCTCGCCAGGTCCTCGCTGCGCTTCAGATTGGACAGCGCCAGATCGTATTCGGCCTGCGCCTGTGCGACCTCGGCCTCGTTCAGCGAGGCGTCGAGCGCAACCAGCAGCTGGCCCCTGCGCACGATCTGACCGTCCTTGAATCCAATCGCAGCGATGCGACCGGACACTTCGGGACGCAGGATCACGCTCTCGTTGGAACGCAACGAGCCGACGGCCTGCAGGTCTTCCTTGACGACCGCCGGCTTCAGCGCGATGACCTCGACCGGCGTCGCTGCGCTCGAACCGGCGTAGCGCTCTTCGCCGCTGCGGCCTTGGCGTCGGACTGACCGGATTCGGCCTTCACTTCGCCCTTCACGCCCGCGACTGCGTTCGGTCCGGGCGCGATGAGATCGCGGCGAAGTAGACCGCCACGCAGAGTGCGACCAGTGCACCGATCGCAACGATCGTCACTCGATGCTTCATTGCGGAAAGCGGCTGAACGGGTGCTCAGAAAGGGAGTTCGACTTTAGCACCCGGGATCGCGACGGATTCCTTCAATCAGCAGCCGCAGACACCGAGTTGACGCCGCGATTTGCAAGTTCGTCGGCGCGCTCGTTGCCGTCGTGGCCGGCGTGACCCTTGACCCAGCGCCAGTCGACCTCGTGGCGCCCCGCCGCTTCCTGCAGCCGCTGCCACAGGTCGACGTTCTTGACCGGCTTGTTGTCGGCGGTCTTCCAGCCGCGCCGGATCCAGTTGGGCAGCCACTGGCTGATGCCCAGCTGAACGTACTGCGAATCGGTGTGGAGTACGACGCGGCAGCGCCGCTTCAACGAACTCAGCGCCTCGATCACGGCGGTGAGCTCCATGCGGTTGTTGGTGGTCGCCGACTCGCCGCCGAAGAGTTCGCGTTCATGACCACCATACTTCAGCAGCGCACCCCAGCCGCCGGGCCCGGGATTGCCCTTGCAGGCACCGTCGGTCCAGATCTCGACGACGTCCGTCGCCGCCTCCGGTTCGTCGACGAGCGCGATCCGCTTTGCGTGCCTCATCTGCGTCGGGCGCGCACACGCGCTTCGTTGGCCGCCACTTCGTCCGTAACGATGATCGGCGCTGTGCGCGTCGCCGGTCGTCAGCGCGACCCGCGTCGTCGCGACCGGGGTCAGACGGCGCGCACGCTCCTCGCTCTGCTTCCACACGGTGCCGATCAGGCGCATGCCGCGCACGCGCTTGACGGCGGTCAGCAGGTAGACCGCGCCAAACACGGGCCACCAGCGGTCGCCCGCCTTCTCCATGAAGCGCCAGCGGTGCAACCAGCGGCCCGTGCGCACCGATGGCGCGTAACAACCGAAGCGGCCGCGCGCGAAGTCGAACGACAACAGCGTCAGCCAGTCCTTCACACGCGGCAGCGAGATGAAACGGCCATCGCGCGGCAGAAATGGCGAGGCACCGAGCCGTGAGCCGAACTGCCGCAGGCCCCATAAACTGGCGGGGTTGAACCCGGTGATGACGACGTGGCCTTCCGGCACCAGCACGCGCTCGACTTCGCGCAGCACCTGGTGCGGTTCCGCGGCGAATTCGAGTATGTGCGGCATGACGACCAGATCGATCGAATGGGTTGCAAACGGCAGTTCTTCGTAGCGGTGGATGACCGCGACGCGCCGTCGCGGCTCGCCCTGCTCGCTTTCGACGACGAGTTGCCGGTCGGCGGCGCAGAAGCGCAGCGGCATCCGGTTCTCGCGCAGCGCATCGATTTCGGGCAGCCCCAGCTGCATCGCGTGATATCCGAAAAGATCGACGACGGCCGCGTCGATCTGGGCCTGCTCCCAGTCGAGTACGTAGCGTCCCGCCGGTGAGCGCAGGAACTCGGAAAGCTTCACAATCGAACCGATGTCACGCATCCGCCGTCTGCTATGAATCGTCGCCGTCGAATTGTCGATCTCACCGCTGCCCGCGTTCAGCGACAACTATCTGTGGCTGCTCGATCGCGGCGGCCAGGCCGCTGTCGTGGATCCCGGCGACGCGGAGCCGGTGCTGAAGGCGCTGGCCAGTCGACAACTGCAACTCGACGCGATTCTAGTCACGCACCATCACGGCGACCATGTCGGCGGCGTGGAGAAGCTGCGCAGCCCAGACTGGCGCGACCGTCTACGGGCCGCGGCGCGAACGCATCGATGGCATCGACGTCGCGGTCGCCGAAGGCGAGCGAGTCACGGTGCTCGACACGGTTTTCTCGGTGATCGAAGTTCCCGGCCACACCGCCGGCCATATCGCCTACTTCACTGACGACCTCGATCCGCCAGTGTTGTTCTGCGGCGACACGCTCTTCGGCTGCGGCTGCGGCCGGCTCTTTGAAGGGACGCCGACGCAGATGCTGGGTTCGCTTGACCGCCTCGCGTCACTGCCCGGTGAGACCCGTGTGTACTGCGCTCATGAGTACACGCTAGCCAATATCCGTTTCGCGCTGGCTGTCGAACCCGGCAATGCCGATCTGCAGCTGCGCGCCCGCGACGCCTCGGCGCAGCGCGAACGCGGCGAACCGACTCTACCCAGCACGATCGGGCTCGAACTGCAGACAAATCCGTTCATGCGCAGCGATGCCAATGCGGTGCGCGATGCCGCAATCGCACACGCGGGCGCGCCGGCGATCCGCTCCAGGACCGATGTCTTTGCCACGCTGCGTGCGTGGAAGAACGACTTCCGCTGATCCGGCGCGACTTGCCGCTGCAGCAGGCCTTCCCCTAGACTCGGCCGCTGCATGAATGCGCACCTCATCCCGTGCGCTGGCCGGGCCCTGCTCGCCAGCGCGCTGCTCCTGAGTCCGCTCGCGGCCCTGGCCGGTGACAGTGACCTTTTCCCCGGCTTCACGACAGTAAGTCCAGTAACTCCCGCGCCGGCCGCGCGACCGGCGCCGTTGCCCGCTGCGCTGCGCCGATGGTTCGAGCCGCACTGCCGAAGCTGCTGCGGCCGTGCCGGCCGCCGGCAACGTCGCACCATCGGTAACGGACACCAAGGATCCCCTGGACCAGCTATTGGAGCGGCTACCGGCCACAACGCCACCTGATGCTCCGCTGGCGGAGCCCGCCGTCGTGCCGGCGCCGCAGGATCTCTGGCAGCGCGTCCGCGCCGGCTTCCGTATTCCCGATCTCGACACCAGGCTCGCGGACCAGCGCACCCGCTGGTATGCGGAGCAGGTCGAGTACTTCGCGCGCATGGCACAGCGCTCGAGCCGCTACATGTTTTACATCGTCGAGGAGGTGGAACGCCGCGGCATGCCGACCGAACTGGCGCTGCTGCCCTTCGTCGAAAGCGCGTTCCAGCCCGAGGCGGTATCGAGTGCGAAGGCCGCAGGCCTGTGGCAGTTCATCCCGTCGACCGGCAGGGACTACGCGCTCGCGCAGACCGTGTGGAAGGACGAGCGACGCTCGGTGATTGACTCGACCCGCGCTGCGCTCGATTACCTGCAGAAGCTATACGACATGTTCGGCGACTGGCACCTCGCGCTGGCAGCCTACAACTGGGGCGAAGGCTCGGTGTCGCGCGCGATCGAGAAGAACCGGCGTGCCGGCCGCAGTACCGCCTATACGAGCCTGAAGATGCCGCTCGAGACGCAGCACTACGTGCCGAAGCTGCAGGCGGTCAAGAACATCGTCGCAGAGCCGGAGCGGTACGGTATCGAGCTGCCGCCTCTGGCGAATTCACCGTATTTCGTCGCCGTGCAGAGGACGCGCGACATCGACGTCGGCACGGCGGCGCGCCTGGCCGAAATGACGACCGAGGAGTTCATCGCGCTGAATTCGCAATTCAACCGTCCGGTCATCGTCGGCGCGAACTCGCCGACGCTGCTGCTGCCGGCCGACCGCGTCGATACGTTCAATGCGAATCTCGCGGCATGGGAGGCGACCGGTCAGCCGCTCGCCAGCTGGACGACGTACCGAATGCAACCCGCTGACACGCTGGCGACCGTGGCCAAGCGCGTCGGCATCAGCGAAGCGCAGCTGCGCGAGGCGAACCGCGTTCCGCCGCGCTACAAGCTCGCGCCCGGCTCGACGATCCTGATCCCGCGCGACGAGACGATGGACGACATCACCGCGGAGCACCTCGACGCCCGCTTCGCGCTGGTGCCGGAAGCTTCGAACCTGCGCAAGGTGACCTACCGCGTGCGCCGCGGCGACACATTGCATTCGGTCGCGCGCCGCTACAACGTCAACGAGCGCGACGTCATCCTCTGGAACAACCTCACCGGCCCCGGGCTCTTCGCCGGCCAGCGCCTCGAACTCACCGTCGCGGCGGCGAAACCGCGCTCGACCGCGAAGAGCGGCAAGCCGGCGGCCACTCAGAGCCCAGCGCGCAAGACGTCGGCCACGCAACCGGTCGCGAAGGCGCCGTCCAAGGCGACGAAGACCGGCAGCTCGCACGGCAAGGTCGTCGCGGCCACGCGCTGATCGTCGCGACGTGCCGCCGCGGTGGTCGCCTATACTGCGCGCCCGGCTGACAGGCGCGCGATGCTGCGCGCTGGCAACCCTCCACTGCATCGAGCCATCCCATGGGATTTCTTTCCGGCAAGCGGCTGCTGATCACCGGCGTGCTGTCGAACCGATCGATCGCCTACGGCATCGCGCAGGTCTGCCGCCGCGAGGGCGCAGAACTCGCATTTAGCTACGTCGGCGAGCGCTTCAAGGAACGGATCACCGAGATCGCCGCCGAGTTCGGTTCGGACCTGGTGTTCGACATGGACGTCTCGGATGACGCTCAGATCGCCGCCGCATTCGACGCGTTGAAGCAGCGCTGGCCAGCGCTCGACGGACTGGTGCATTCGATCGGGTTTGCGCCGCGCGAGGCGATCGCCGGCGACTTCGTCGAAGGGCTTTCGCGCGAGAGTTTTCGCATCGCGCACGACATCTCGGCGTACAGCTTTCCCGCGCTCGCGAAGGCCGCCTTGCCGCTGATGGAGGGACGTCGCGCTGCTGTGCTGACGCTCACCTACCTCGGCGCGGAGCGCGCGGTGCCGGGCTACAACACGATGGGGCTCGCGAAAGCGAGCCTCGAGGCCAGCGTGCGCTACCTCGCCGCGAGCCTCGGTCCGCGCGGCATCCGCGTCAACGGGATTTCCGCCGGTCCGATCAAGACCTTGGCCGCCGCCGGCATCAAGGGCTTCTCGAAGATCCTTTCGGTGGTCGAGAGCACTGCGCCGATGCGTCGCAACGTCACCATCGAGGACGTCGGCAACGTCGCTGCGTTCCTGCTGTCTGATCTGGCCGCGGGTGTGACCGCCGAGATCACGCACGTCGATAGCGGTTTCAACGCCGTGATGGGCATCCCGACTGGCCTGGAGTAAAGCTCAGGTCGCCGGTGCCGGCGGCATGCAACCGGTCACTGGATAAGCAATCGACCAGTTCGTGCAGCGGGCAGAACGCGGCGCCGAATGGCGCCGGCCTCGCCGCGCGAAAGAACAGCGGTGCCAATGGCGCCACAAGTCGAAGTGGTCGAAGGTCTGCAGGCAGCCGTCGTTGCACTGCCGGTTCCGCGGGAACGTCGATTGCGGGGCTGGATGACATTCGACCGATGCGGTCGATCCCGGTCATCCGCGCGGGATCGATTCGACCCTCTTCTATACTCGACCAAGGCCCTTTGGAGATTCAAGATGGCTTCCGCTGGCGAACTGGAAATGAAGATGGATCCCGCGACGCTGTATCGCGAGGAGATCTACACCGATCGCAGGATCGGAACGATCCGTGCGCTCGTGCCGGTCACCGGCAATGGCGCGACCGATGGTTCACGTTCGATCGTGTACACCGGTGAGGCGCAGATCATGACGCAGATGGGTCCGCTGCCGATCAGCTTCGAGATCGAGGCGAACACGCTGGCCGAAGCGGTCGAAGGCTATGCAGGCGCCGCCAAGGTCGCCGTCGAAAAAACCGTCAGGGAATTGCAGGACCTCAGGCGCCAGGCTGCCTCCTCGATCGTGCTGCCGGGGCAGGCCGGCGCGGGCTACCCGCCGGGAGGTCTCGGGGGCGGCGGCAAGATCCAGATGCCGTAGCGCCTACCGACCGCAGCTCGCGAACGGCAGTTTCGGTTCAGCCGTGGTGCTGAAGTTCGACATCCGCCAGAACCGCGTGCTTTGATCAAGCGCGTGCGCTACGGCGCACTGCGGTGCTGCGCTCAGCGGTGACAGCGGTCGTCGCCCTGGTCGCGCACGCTTCCGTCGACGGCAACGAACGCCCACCGGTATCCGGTCGGCTGCAGCGTCAGGCGCAACAGGCCGTGGCGGCTGCCGTCGCGGTACTCGCTATTCGGTTTCACCGCGCGAATCGAATACAGTCGCGCGCCGCCGGTTCCTGCAGTGAACGCGCGCACGCCGCGCTCGGGATCGACGTTGCCAGAGGCGTCCTGCGGCGCGAAGCGCTCGTAGATGTGGTCGTGCGCCGGCCAGGACCAGTTCGACGCCGGCCGCGTGCAACAGCGCCCAGATGGCGGCCATGTGCGGATCGTCGCCATGCGGTCCCGAGGTGAAGACCGGGTGATGCCAGTAGGCGATCGCGCAGAGCTTGTTCGCCGTTGCCGCCAGATCGGCCTCCAGCCACGAGTACTGCGCCGAACCGGGGCCAGCATCGACATTGCTGTTCAGCGAAATGAAGTGCCAGTCGCCAATGTCGTAACTGTAGTAACCGCGCCGGGCCGGCCCGGCGCCAGCGCCGAAATAGCCGAAGTAGCCGGCCGCGTCGGTGGTCATGTAGTCGTGGTTGCCCGGGCTTGGCCGCAACCGTTCGCGCAATTGCCCCCAGGTCGGCTCGAAGCAGTTCGCGAACTCGCTCGGCGCACCGACCGGATAGGTGTGATCCCCCAGCGTTAGCACCGCGACATCGGTCGGCAAGATCAGCCGGGCCGTACGCGCGGCGTTCGGGAACTGCGTTCCGTCGCTGCCGCAGTCGGCGATGTCACCGGCGGCAACGACCGTAAACGCCGCGGCCTCAGCATCGGACTGCGCCGGCGCCTGTGCGCATGCTGCGCCGGCGATCGACGAAAGCGAGCGTCGCCGCAACTGCGCGACAGCGGCCGACGTCCGACCGTGATGCGTGCAGCAGACCGCTCAATTGACGAAACGCATGTGGATGTAGAGGTAGAACGGCGCGCGCGGCGGCGCGGGAAAGCGATCGAACAGCAGGCGGCCGCGCACGCACTGGTACACGTTGGTGCTGCGGTCGCTCCACAGCCGGATGACGCGGCCATCTGCGCCGATCGCCGCAACGAAGGAAAACGGCGTCGACTCCGGCTGCGGCACCGTGGCAGTGCACTCCCTGAAATGCGCGCGATAACGCTGGCTGAACTCGGGCAGCAGGACGTCGCGATGGTAGTCGCGCGTCGCATCGGCGGCCTCGTCGCGCCGACCCAGTTCCTGCGCCTCGACATAGCTCGCCGGCAGGCCGTCAGCCGTCGGCCCCTGCCCCGCCACGCTCGTCGCGACAGCCACACCCGCAAGTGCGAAGGCTTTCAGCAGCGTGCTCATGCCAGCGCACAGCTACGGAAGCCGACGAAGATGTCGTCGCGTTCCGGCATGTAGAAGTTGCGGAACTTGGGATGCAGCAGGCGTTGTGGCGTCGCGGTCGAGCCGCCGCGCACGCTGGCATGAGTGCCGAACCACGGCGCGGAATACTCGGCATACGGATCAGGCGCGAAACCCGGATACGGCTCGAACGCGCTTGCAGTCCACTCCCATACGCCGTCGGCCTCGATCGCGCCTGCCAATGCAGCGTATTCCCACTCGGTCTCGGTCGGCAGGCGCCGCTGCGCCCAGCGGCACCAGGCTTCCGCTTCATGCCGCGTGACATGCGTCATCGGTGCATCCGGGGTAATTGGCGACCAGCGGTCGAAGCGGCGCGCCTCCCATTGGCCGTCGGTTCTTCGCCAGTAGCGCGGACCGGTGGCGCCGGTGTCTGCAAGCCAGGCGCGTCCAGCTGTCGTCCATAACTCGGGGCGGTCGTATCCACCGTCGTCGACGAACGCGCAGTACTCGCGCTCGGTCACCGTCGAGCGGCTCAGCGTCAATGGTTCGACGGTTGCCGGATGGCCCCACTTCTCGTTGTCGAAGACAAAGCCGCCGCTGCCGCGCGGTGCGCCGCGCTCGAAGGTCGCGCCCGCGACGACGGACATCGTCGCGCGACGTGCGCGGCGTTGTGCGAGCCGCTGGCGGCGCCGGATAGGCGCAGGTCTGCCGCGTGTAGGCAAAAGCCTCGCCGTGCATATCCTCGTGATAGAGCGCAAGCTGAAAGAAATACAGCGACGCCGGGTCATTCGCGTGCTCGAGCCGTTCGAGTGTCGCATCGAGAACGTCGTCGAGGTATTTCAGCGTGTCGGTACGCGACGGCAAGTCAAGGTCCCAGCGCGTGTCGTGAGCGACACGGGCCGAGTCGTACCAGCGGTCGGCGTGCACGAGCATCGGCGCGCCGGGCTCGCGTCCGGCGCCGCGCCAGCGCAGACACCAGTGCTCCATGAACCAGCCGACGTGACCGACTTCCCAGAGCACCGGGTTGACGCTCGCGAGGCGCGGCACACGCCACTGCCCGTCGTCGAGGTCATCGACCAGCGCCCTCGTATACTGGCGCGCCTGCCGCAGCGCGCTTTGCAGCTCGTTCCTTTCCAGCGTCCTCATGGATCCTGTGCGTAAGCGGGCAATGCGCCCGACCATCTGCATTATCACGCCCACGCTGCGTGATTCAAATTCGGGCAACTGGCACACCGCGGCGCGCTGGGCGCGATTTCTTCGACCGCTGTGCCGTGTGCAGGTGCTGCAGCAATGGCACGGCGAGCCCTGCGATGCGCTGATTGCACTGCACGCCCGGCGCTCGGCCGCGTCGATCGCCGCCTTTCACGCCGCGCATCCGCAGCGTGGCCTCGCACTGGTGCTGACCGGCACGGATCTGTACCGCGACATCCATCGCAACCGTGTGGCCCAGCGCTCGCTGCAGCTGGCCACCGAACTTGTGGTGCTGCAGGAACGCGGCCCCGCAGCGCTGCCGGCCCGGCTGCGCCGCAAGGTGCGCGTCATCTTCCAGTCGGCTCCGCAGCTGGCGGCGTCGACCGGCCACCAACGCCGGTTCGACGTCGCGGTCGTCGGCCACCTGCGCGACGTGAAGGACCCGCTGCTCGCGATGCGTGTTGCGCGTGCAGTCAAACCGGAAACGCGCGTGCGCGTGCTGCACGCGGGTGCAGCGCTCGAGCCGCGCTATGCGGCCGCTGCACGCCGCACCGAAGCGGCGACACCGCGCTACGCGTGGCTCGGCGAACTGACGCGATCGCGCGCCCGCGCGCTGATGCGTCGGGCCGCAGTGCTGCTGCATCCGTCGAGGATGGAAGGCGGGGCGCAGGCAATCATCGAAGCGGTGCGCAGCGGCACGCCGGTCATCGCCTCCGACGCCGATGGCAACCGCGGACTGCTCGGAAAAGATTACCCGGGCCTGTTTGCGGTCGGCGACGCCGGCGCAGCGACCCGGCTGGTCGAGCGTGCAGCGACCGACGCCAAATTCCTGAAGCTGCTCGCCGCACGTTGCCGCGAGCGTGCGCGGCTCTTCGCGCCGGAGCGCGAGCAGGCCGCGGTCCGACGATTGGTGCGCGCGCTCCTTCATAATCGACGTCTGACCGACGGCCGCAGGATGCACCGATGAATGCCCCCACCGAACTTCCGATCAAGCTCACTTCGTTTGCACATGGCGGCGGTTGCGGCTGCAAGATCGCACCCGGCCTGCTCGGCGAGATCCTGAAGGGTGCGAAGGGCATCGTGCCGTCGCAGTTGCTGGTCGGCATCGAGACTTCGGACGACGCCGCGGTGTACCGGCTCAATGACGAACAGGCGCTGATCGCAACGACGGACTTCTTCATGCCGATCGTCGACGATCCGTATGACTTCGGCCGGATCGCGGCGACCAATGCAATCTCCGATGTCTACGCAATGGGCGGCACGCCGATCCTGGCGCTGGCGCTGCTCGGCATGCCGATCAACAAGTTGCCGGTCGAGGTGATCCGCCGCATCGTCGAAGGGGGCGAGTCGGTCTGCACGGCCGCCGGGATCCCGATCGCCGGCGGGCACACGATCGATTCGATCGAGCCGATCTACGGCCTGGTCGCGCTCGGGCTGGTGCATCCAAGCAAGGTCAAGCGCAATTCGGGCGCACGCGCCGGCGATGCGCTCGTACTCGGCAAGCCGCTCGGTGTCGGCATCTACTCGGCCGCGCTGAAGAAGGACGCGCTCGAGCCCGAGCACTACGCACGCATGGTCGCCAGCACAACGCAACTGAACACGCCGGGGCGCACGCTGTCAGAACTGGCTGAGGTACATGCGTTGACCGACGTCACCGGCTTCGGCCTGCTGGGCCATCTGAACGAGATCGCGCTCGGCAGCGGGCTGGCCGCGAACGTGCGCGCACGCGACATCCCGCTGCTGCCGGGCGTCGCTGGAGCTGGCAGCGCAGGGCTACGTCACCGGCGCGTCCGGCCGCAACTGGGCGGGCTATGGCCGTCATGTGACGCTGCGCAACGTCGACGACACGATGAAGTCGCTGCTGACCGACCCGCAAACGAGCGGCGGGTTGCTCGTGGCCTGCGAGCGCGGCGCTGTCGATGGCGTGCTGCAGCTCTTCCGTGCCGAGGGCTTCGGCGACGCGGCCGTGATCGGCGAACTCGCCGCAGGCAGCGGCATCACCGTCCTGGGTTGAGTGCGGCCGTTGCGACATCGGTTCTGGCTTCTTGTGGTGTCGCTTGCCGCGGCGCTTCCGGCGGGCAACGCAGGCGCGGCTGCGCCGCTCGAGCCCATCGTCGGCGAGGTACGGGCCCCCGCACTCGACCTGCTGCGTGTCGATGGCTCTCCGCTGTCGTTGCATTCGCTGCGTGGCAAGGTCGTGCTGGTGAATTTCTGGGCCACTTGGTGCGAGCCGTGCATCGCCGAAATGCCCGCACTGCAGGCTTTGCGCGACGCGCTCGCGCCCACCGGGTTCGAGGTGCTCGGCGTAAATTTCCAGGAAGGCCCTACCCGCATCGACGCCTTCGTGCGGAAAAACGGCATCTCGTTTCCGGTCGTGCGCGACACCGATGGCGCCGTTGTCCGCGCCTGGAACGCGCGCGTGTTTCCGTCGAGCTTCGTGGTCGACCGCGAGGGGCGCATCCGCTATGTGATGGTTGGCGAGGGCGATTGGACAAGCCCAACCCTCGTGAGCACAATCCGTTCGTTGTTGGGACCGCAACCTGCTCGCTAGCTGAGCCCGCAAAACATCTTGGCGCGCGCCGCCACATCTGTCCGGAGGTTCTCCATGAAACGCCGCACGCTGCTGAAGGCAGCCCCGGCCGCAGGCTTCATCGCCGCGACCCCACTTGCCCTCCGCGCCCAATCGACCGTCGACAGCACGTCGAACTGGCGCACGTTCGAAGTCGTGACCCGGCTCGAGATCACCGAGCCGACCGGGCAGGTCGAGGCCTGGGTGCCGCTGCCGCTGATGCAGAAGACACCCTGGTTCGAGACGCTGTCGAACGATATCGGCGGCAACGCCGAACAGGCGAAGGTCGCTGTCGACCCCGTCTACGGTGCCGGCATGGTTCACGCGCGCTTCAAGAAGGGCGAGCCGCAGCCGGTGGTCGAGGTGACGAGCCGCTTCAGAACCCGCGATCGGTTCGTGTCGATGCAGCCGGTGGCTGGCAGTCCGGCGGCCCCCGCCCAGGAGCTGGCGCTCTACCTCAAACCGACCGATCTGATGCCAACGGACGGCATCGTCAAGGAAACAGCACTCAAAATCACTAAAGGCCAAGGTACCGACGTCGAAAAGGCCCGCGCGCTCTATGACTGGGTGGTCGAAAGCACGGAACGCAACCCGAAGACCCGCGGCTGCGGCGTCGGCGACATCAAGGCAATGCTGGAAACGGGGACGCTGAATGGTAAGTGCGCCGACCTGAATGCCCTTTTCGTGGCGCTGGCGCGCGCCTCGGGAATTCCGGCGAGGGACGTCTACGGCATCCGGGTCGCCGCCTCACCGCGCGGCTACAAGAGCATGGGCCGCCCGGGCGACATCACCAAGGCCCAGCACTGCCGCGCAGAGTTCTACGCGCAGGGTATCGGCTGGGTCCCGGTCGACCCGGCCGACGTGCGCAAGGTCATTCTCGAAGAGGCCCCGGGCCTGACTCTCGCGGATGACCGCGTCAAGCAGGCCCGCACGATGTTGTGGGGCGGCTGGGAAGGTAACTGGCTCGCCTACAACACCGGCCACGACATCCACCTGCCCGGCAGCAGCAAAGCGCCGGTGCCGTTCCTGATGTACCCGCAGGCCGAAAACGCCCAGGGGCGGCTGGATTCGCTGGATCCGGAGACGTTCAAGTACCGGATCACGTCGAAGGAAATCACCTGAGTAACGGTGGGTGACGTCCGCGCGGCGCACCGCTCAAGCTGAGTCTGGGCGCCGCGAGACCGTCTGAACGGCGGATGTCGCGCGGGATTGGCAACGCCGCGCAGCGAGGCGAATACTTACCCACATGAAGCAGGTCAGCCTCGAAATCGGCGAACGATCCGAACTCAGGCTGAACGCGCTCGCCCACCAATGGGGCGTGCCGCCGGGGCGAGTGGTGGACCTGCTTTGCCAATCGATCGACCACGAACTCATGGCCCGCCTGGCGGTTCAGGCCGTGTCCGGTTCGATCGTCTGCAAGGAAGACGGCGTGGCGCGGGTTCCGGCGCGGAAGCTGGTCCGCAAGGACGCCTGACTCCTCCCGCGCAAGGTTTCGGGAAGTCGGCCTGAGCAAACGGCGGACACCGCCGACGGCAGCCGCGAGCGTCGAGCGTGCCCTGGAGAACGGACGCCGAACGAAACTTGGCGCCGCCTGGAGGATGCGGTCAGGCGCGGCCAAGGCTGAGAGACATCGAGCTCAGCAGGGTCGAGACGCACAGCTCAGACAAGCAACCAAGCTCAACACGGCGGCCACCTGCTGATGCACGCTGGATCGCGTTGAGGAGACGGCTGCCGCGAAGACTCGGCCGACACGCGGGTTCGCTGCGAAAGCCTGAAGCGATTTCATCAGAAAACAAAAAGGGCGCCGGAGCGCCCTTTTTGCTGTAGCCAGATCTTGGCTTAGTCGAAAGTAATGTCCGTGAGCGCCACCACCGACCTGTGCCAGTTCGGCCAGCGACAATTCGACAATTTCTTCTTTGCTTTCAACGACTTGCTCGATGACTTGGTCCATGGGCCTTCCCCTCTTCCGTAGAACTGCAGTTCGATCGAATTGGCACTCAAGTTACTCGCTGTTCGGCCGATAAGCGAGTTAGTCGAAATGTAATGGTAAGAGTAGGGAAAAAGCAATACCCGTCTAATCGGCCCTTAACGCTTGTGGGCATCCGACAACATCCGACCGATGTCTGCACTGTTCATCCCCTCGCCGTCCGATCAGGTTCGTGCGCGCTGTGCGGACCTTCTATCACAGCTTCGCCCTCAGCTCGCCAACCCATCCAGCGCGTCCTCAGCCGACTTCGAATCCGCACTCCAGGAACTTGAAGGCATTCCTGAATCCGAGGCGGGCGCTTGAACTGGTCGACTGCCTGCTGGCGATAGCGCAGTTCTTTTACCTGACGAATATTGCGGCAAAGGGACTCCACGCTGCTACTCGCGCCCTGGACTATTCCCGCGCGCTGGGGGACAGGCAGTTGATCCGGCGGGCGCTGTCGGTTAAGGGCGTCATGCTGACCGAGACCGGCAACATGCCGGGCGCAACCGAGATGTTTGCCGAGGCGATCAAGGTCGCCAGAACGCTGAACGACCCCAGCATCGAGGCCCCCGTCTGGGTCAACTTGGGCGCCGCCCTGCTCACGTCCGCTCAGTACGGCGATGCAATCGAATGCTTCGTGCGGGCGGAGACGCTCGCGCGCTCGGCAGATCCGAAGCACGCGGCCGCCAACGCGGCCACGGAAAGCCTGGCACTCGCGAATATTTCGAACTGCGCACTGCACCTGCGCGATGTTCGCAGGGGTGTCCGCGCCGCCCGTCGCGCGATCGAGCTGAACCCCGATCCCGCGACGGCGCACGATTGTTTCATTCGCGTAATTGCGGAATCAAACTACTCGCGGCTGCTGCTCGACATCGGCGAATTGACGCATGCCGCTGAACACTGCGAGAGTGCTCGAACTTACGCGAACAGGTTCCCGACGGCGCGCTCGGAATACACGGCGTCGGTGACGAGCGGCCTGGTTGACGTGCACTCCAACCGCGCGGACATCGGCCTCACGCGCCTCAAGAAGGCGCTTGAGCACGCGCGTCGGAACGTTCGGTCGGAAGTTCGTGACGCTCTGCAGGCCTGCGTTGCAGGCTATGAGTCCGCCGGTCAGCCCGACGTGGCGCTGGTGTATCTGCACGAGCTCCTCGCCATGAACCGCGAGGCCAAGGCTGCACAGGTTCTGATGCACCACTCTGAATACATAAAGCGAGTCGAGCAGCCGGTTTTCGGCTCGGGTTCGATCGACGTCGCGATGGCGAATCAGCGCGGCAAGCTGCGGATCCAGCTCGGCGAGCGCGAGCTGATGCGCAATCGCATCCTGCTGCTGGAGCAGCAGTCGGTCGCGGCGGAGCTGCACGACGACACGACCGGCGAGCACTGCTATCGGGTCGGGCGCCTCGCCTCGATCCTCGGCAAGGAGATCGGGCTGGAAGAAGATGTCTGCTTCCTGATCGACCTTGCTGCGCGGCTGCACGACATCGGCAAGCTGGTGGTGCCGGACGCGATCCTGCTCAAGCCAGGGAAACTGACACCGGGCGAGCGCGAGATCATGCAGACGCATACGACCGCCGGCGCCGACATCCTGGCGAAGACAAATATTCCCCAGATGCACATCGCCGAGGAGATCGCGCGTCACCACCACGAGCGCTGGGACGGCAACGGCTATCCGACCAAGCTCGCGGGCACGGCGATTCCGATCGCCGCGCGCGTCAGCGCGCTGGCCGATGTGTTCGATGCGCTGACGCACAAGCGGCCGTACAAGGAAGCGTGGAAGGTTTCCGACGCGCTGGCCGAGATCGCTTCGCTGCGGGGCAAACAGTTCGACCCGGAACTGACGGACATCTTCCTCGAGCTCGTGCCGCGGCTGCAGCGCGAGCACGGCGATCTGGACGAATTCCTGGCGGTCGAGGCGAAGAACTCGCCGTTCATCAAGGCGCGCAAGCAGATCGCCGAGGCGCTCAAGGGCACGGATCCGGAGACGACGCTCTTCGAGATGCGTCGCTAGTCCTGCGAGAGTTCGGGAACTTCTAGAGGGGTGGCAGCCGCGCCGGCATGACCGGCAGGCCGCCGTTACTTCGCGATACGCCGCTTTGGCATCTGCGCAATTCCAGGCTCGGAAGTGACGGAGTCGTCGCGGATTGCGCGCTGAATCACGCGCTGGAGGGTCTCGCCGTCGAGCGCTGCGCACAGGAAATCGACGAACTCACCAGGCGTGGTGTCGCAGCGCTGCGCCAGCGCTTTGAGCCGCGCTTCGGTGCTTTCGTCGATGACCAGCGTGACGGATTTCATCGGGGGTCGGGTTGCAGCCGCAACTTCCAGGGTTGACCTGAACTTGATGTCGGACGGCGCGCCCGAAGTTTGAGCGAGCGAGTCCGTTTTGAGCGCAGTTCACGGCCTCACCGTACAAACGGATGAACTGGCCGCGAGTCCTTGTTCCGAGGCGATGCCTAGGCCGGGGCCGACCTGGGAGTCCAGCCCGGTGTGCTGCGTTTTGAGCAGCGCCGATGCGCGCGCGAAGGCGGCCGACGGGCTGGCTACGGTCTGAAGCGGAGCGCGATGCCGCGCAGTTCGCGCGTTTGCGCGCGAAGCCCTACGACGCAGTGCGCCGGCGCACTGCGCGGACCAGCGCTGCCAGCGCGAGCGGAACGACGGCCGCGCTGATGCCGACAATCAGGATGATGCCGAGGTTGTCCTTGATGAACGGCACGTTGCCGAAGAGATAGCCGCCGTACACCAGCAGCACCACCCAGATCGCGGCGCCGAGCACGTTGAAGAACTGGAAGCGCCGATGGTCCATGCCCGATGCGCCGGCCACCAGCGGTGCGAAGGTCCGCACGACTGGAACGAAGCGCGCGATCATCACCGTCTTGCCGCCGTGCCGCTCGTAGAAGTCATGCGTCCGCGCGAGCGCCCCCTGATCGATCCAGCCGATCGTGCCGTCGTAGATTTTCTTGCCCAACCATGCGCCGATCGCGTAATTGAGCGTGTTGCCCAGGACGGCACCAGCCACGATCACCGGCATCAGCAGATGGACGTCGAGGCCGCGCGCCTGGGCCTGGGGCAAGGCCGACACGGCGCCGGCGACGAACAGCAGCGAATCGCCCGGCAGGAACGCCAGGAACACGAGCCCGGTTTCCGAGAAGAAGATCAAGAAGAGCGTGACGTACACGAGCATCACGTTCTTCTCGACGATCGACACGAGGAACATGTCCATCGCGTCGAACAGGTCGAGCCAGTTGATTCCTTCCATCGGGAACTTGCTCTGTGAGGGCGGCGGAGGCGAGAAGCGCGCGGATGATACGCGGGCAACGCCGACGCCGGTCGCTTCCGTTGCAGGGGCTTTCCCCGAGTGCGCCGCCTGATTCATATAATGCGCCGCGATGACCGCTGCCGCCCGAACCCGGATCCGCCTCCTCGATGACACACTGATCAGCCAGATCGCGGCCGGCGAAGTGGTTGAGCGGCCCGCATCGATCGTCAAGGAACTGTTGGAGAACAGCCTGGACGCCGGCGCGCGCAACATCGAAGTGCGCCTCGATGGCGGCGGTATCCGTCGCATCGTCGTGTCCGACGATGGCGGCGGCATTGCGCGCGACGAACTCGCGCTGGCGCTCCAACGTCACGCGACCAGCAAGATCACTTCACTCGGCGACCTGGAAGCTGTCCAGTCGCTCGGTTTTCGCGGTGAAGCACTCGCGGCGATTGCGGCCATCGCCGATGTTTCGATCACCTCGCGTACCCGCGATGCCGAGCACGGCTGGTGCATCGACTCCTCCGGCGAGCTGCAGCCCGCGGCGGGTGCGGCGGGAACGCGCGTCGAAGTGGCCGATGTGTTCCACCGGACACCGGCGCGCCGCAAGTTCCTGCGCTCGGAGTCGACCGAACTCGCGCATTGCGTCACGCAGGTCGAGCGCGTCGCTGCGGCTCAGTCCGCGGTCGCGTTCACGGTCATGCACCAGGGACGCACGTTGCTCGCGCTACCGGCTGAACCCGCTCGCGAGCGCGCGTTGCGCCTGATGCCCGACGAGTTCGCGGCGGCCCAGCGCGAGGTCGATGCCGACGTCGCCGGTGTACACCTGCACGGCTGGGTCGCGGCGCCGACCGCCACCCGCGCGCGCGGCGATGCGCAGTATCTCTTCGTTAACGGACGGTTCGTGCGCGACCGCGTGCTCGCACACGCGGTCCGCGCCGCCTATGCCGACGTGCTGCATGCCGGCAGCCAGCCGATGTACTGCCTGCATCTCGACATCGACCCGCGCCGCGTCGATGTCAACGTGCATCCGACCAAGATCGAGGTGCGCTTTCGCGACTCTTCAGCGGTGCATCAACTGGTCCTGCACGCCGTCCAGAAGGCGCTGGCGGACTCGACTCGCGTCGCCGCCCCACTGGCTGAGGCCGAAGCCGAAGCCGAGCGACCCGCGTGGACGTCCGGCGGCCAGACCCGCCTCGGCGTCGAGCAGTCCGTGGCGAGCTACCTCGCGGTCATCGCCACGCGCCCGGCTGCATCCGCGGTCGCGGCCGTTGCGCCGGAAGGCGAGATGCCGCTCGGGCTGGCGATCGCGCAGCTCGCCGGCATCTACGTGCTGGCGCAGAACGAGCACGGCCTCGTCATCGTCGACATGCATGCGGCGCACGAACGCATCGTCTACGAGAAGCTGAAGCAGCAGCTCGACGCACGCGCGATTCCGCAGCAGCGGCTGCTGATCCCGCAGGTCTTCAACGTCGCGCCGCTCGACATGGCTACAGCGGTGGACGAAGCCGAGGCACTGGCCGACGTGGGGTTGGACTTGAGCCCAGCCTCGCCGACGCAACTGGCGCTGCGCGCGGTGCCGGCGTTGCTGGCGCAGGCCGACGGCGCCGCACTGGCGCGTGACCTGCTGCGCGACCTGCGCGAATTCGGCGGCTCGCGCGTGCTGACCGAGCATCGCAACGAGTTGCTGGCAACGCTCGCGTGCCACGGCGCGGTGCGCGCGAACCGCCGGCTGACGCTCGACGAGATGAACGCGCTGCTGCGCGAGATGGAAGCGACGGAGCGCGCCGACCAGTGCAACCACGGGCGGCCGACGTGGGTGCAGCTCAGCGTTGCCGATCTCGATCGGCTGTTCCTGCGGGGTCGCTGACCTTCGGCGCGCGTCCGCGGTTTACGGCGCCTTCAGCCAGTCGAACGCGGCATCGCGCTGCTCGAACGAAAAGCGGCGCACTTCAGCCTTGACGAAGTGCTGCGCCAGTGCCGGCAGCAGTTCGAGCAGCGGCGAATCGGTGACCACGGCGACGCGGCGGATCACGCTTTCGTGGTTGCGCACGAAGCGGATATGCGTCGTCAGCGCCGCGAAACTGTCCCATCCCGGAAAGCGTTCTGCGACGACCATGAGTCCGTCGAGCCGGCCGTGCGACTCGATGAACGGATCGACCAGCCCGGACAGTGCAGTGAAATCGCGCTCAGCCAGCGCGCCGGTCGGAAACACCGTCAGGATGCCTTCCTCGCGAAAGAGCTCTGCGTCGATCACTTCGGCCCCGGCCCGCTTCGGGCAGCGTTGAACTTGGCGACCAGTTCGGTGACGGCTTCGTCGATCGCCTGTTGCGCCCCCTGCTCGCCCATCGCCCCGGCGGCGCGCTCGCGCAGCAGGTAATGCGCCTTCAGCAGCGTGTGCAGCTTCTCGAAGGCGGCGGGGTTGGCACGGCTGCAGACGCTCGAATCGTTTTCGAGCGTGCGCCGCAGTTGGGTGCGGTCAAGCATGTCAACGCCGCAGATCGAAGCCATCTTCATGATCTCGCGATCGACCTCGCTGAACTGGTGCTGCCATCGCGCCTGACTGCTGCCGCGTTCGGCGGTCATGGAACTCTCCTCGGCAAACCACACGGATCTCACTTTACAAGAGCGCGCTCGTCGCTGCGCGCCCACACCAAGTAACCTCGGCGCCATGGGAGTGCGTCGTGCGGTGAAACCGTCCCCGAACTCCGGTGCGCGGTGGTGTCTTGGGGGCGCCGCGGCACCGGGCTGTCCATGCGGGGCGCGCACCTGGCTCTGCGCGTTCACGCGGCTGCGCCGTTACGGCGACGTCTCGCATCATGACTGACGGCCTGCTTTTGCTTGGTCCGACCGGCAGCGGCAAGAGCGCCGTCGCGCTCGCGCTGGCGCGGCGGTATCCGTTCGAGATCGTCAGCGTCGACTCGGCGCAGGTCTACCGAGGTCTCGACATCGGCTCGGCCAAGCCGACGCCGGCCGAACGCGCCGAGGTCGTGCATCACCTGATCGATATCCGCGAGCCGATTGAGCGCTATTCGGCGGCGGACTTCGTCCACGATGCGCAGCGCGCGATCGCCGACATTCGCGCGCGCGGAAGATGGCCGCTGCTCGTCGGCGGCACGATGCTGTACGCAAAGGCGCTGCTCGAGGGACTCTCGGACCTGCCGGCCGCCGACCCCGACGTGCGCGCGCGCATCGACAAGCAGGCGCAAGAGCTCGGCTGGCCGGCGCTGCACGCGCGGCTCGCCCGCGTCGATCCAGTGACGGCCGCGCGCCTGGCGGTCAACGACTCGCAGCGCATCCAGCGTGCCCTCGAAGTGTTCGAACTGGCCGGCAAGCCGATGTCGGCACTGCTCGCGCGCAGCGACACACCGCGGCCTCAGCTTGTCAGCGCCGCGCTGTTCCCGAGCGACCGTGCGCTGCTGCACCAGCGGATCGAGCAGCGCTTCGACCGGATGCTGGCGCAGGGATTTCTCGACGAAGTTGAGGCACTCAAGCGACGCGGCGACCTGTCGTCCGATCTGCCATCGATGCGCAGCGTGGGCTATCGCCAGGCATGGGCGCATCTGGACGGCCGCGGAACGGTGGCCGAGTTCCGGGCGGCGGCCATCGCCGCGACGCGCCAGCTGGCCAAGCGCCAGTTCACCTGGCTGCGCTCCTTGCCGGTCGATCTGCGCATCGATCCGCAGCAGGAGGACGCGATTCGCCGTGCTGGAGCGCCGGGCGGTGCCGCCAAGCTAAGTCCCGGCACGCGCGGCCGGTGTGAATCTTCAGCAGGCGCGGTGCAGCAGAGTCGGTCAGCCAGTATCGCAATTTCGCAAGGCGCACGGCTCAGCGCCGGCCCAGACTGCCCTCGTGCTGCAGCGATTGCGGCTCCTGGAGGTCAGCATGAAACGAGAACATTTTCACTCTGCCACGCCTTGCCGGCCGGCGCTGGTCGTTTGCGCGGTACTAGTGTCCGCGCTCTGCGGTCTCCTCAGCGCCTCACTTGGTTGGGGTGACGACTATCGCGCGTCGTCGCCGGGCCTGGACCCAGCGATGGGCGAGCCGGCCTTCATACGCAACCGCGCCGCGGCCGCGCCGGACCATGCCCTGCTTTCGGCCAGCGACGTCGAGCGTGCTTTGCCGGTACCGACGCGCACTGCGGGCATGACGCCGACCGTCAGCTCATGAAGATTTTCAGGCGCGCACGTCCAGTTCGTCACCCGCGAACACTAGACCCAGCGGTTCGATAACAACCTGTCTGGCGCCCCGCTCCACCGTGCCGACGTTCCAAGCCGGCACAGCGCAATCGGCGGCCACCTGCACGCAGCGCGCCGCGTCCGCCGCTGAAACAAACAGCGCAAACCCAGCCCCCATGTTCAGGGTGCCGTAGGCCTCTCGCTCGTCGATACCGGCCTCAACACGGATGAAATCGAGCACCGGCGGCACCGGCGGCACCCGCTTCATCCTGTAAGTGAAGCTGCCGGGATGGCGCATCAGCTTGCGCCAGCCGTGGCCGGTGATGTTCGCGCAGTAGTGCGGCGTGATACCGGCCGCGGCCAGCGCTTCGGTCACCGGTGCATACAGCGTCGTCGGCGTCAGCAGCGCCTCGCCATAGAGCGTGCCGTCATCGAGCCGCGTGCGATAGCCGTCCGGCAGGCGCTCGGCCAGCTTGCGCGCGAGCGAGACGCCGTTGGCGTGAATTCCGCTCGATGCCAGCAGCACGATCGCGTCGCCATCGACGAGCCCCTCGCCGAGCGTCAGTCGCGACTTCGGCCGCACCAGGCCGACGCATGAGGCCGCGAGATCGATGCGACCGGGCTCCACGACGCCGGCCAGCGCCGGCGTCTCGCCGCCGCCCCACGCGACGCCGCAGCGGTCACAGGCCGCGCGCCAGCCCTCGACCAGGTCGCGCGCGCGCTCGGCGTCGGCAAACCAGTCGCTGCCGCCGGTCGCCCAGTACGCGTGCACGGAGACCGGCGTCGCGCCGACCGTGATGATGTCGTTGATCGCCATCGCCAGCGTGTCCTGCGCGATCAGGTCGTAAAAGGTCCGGCCCGACACCGTGCGCATCGCATCGGCGACCAGCGCCTTGGTGCCGAGGCACTCGGTGATCGACGCGAGATAAAAGTCGCCGCAGTCGATCACGTAGGCCGACTCGCCGCGTGAAGCCCCGACTTCGGCAAGACCGTGGCGTGCCAGATGTCTGGCCGTGGTCGCCGCCGCCTGCTGGGCCCGCACCTTCAGCGGGTCGATGCTGGCGTAGTCGACGCCCGCCTGCTTGTAATCGATCGGGTTCATGGACGGAGGGCTGCTTTGGCCCGGTAGACTTGCCGCTCGCCGCGCACGGGAGACCGGGGCGCGATTGTAAGGCGCGTAGCCAAGCGCCGTGATCTCCACCGATGAACCATCGCCCGCGCCAGCTGGCCCTCGACCTCGTCCAGCCGCTGCGCCCCTCGCTCGACAACTTCGTCGTCGGCCGCAATGCCGAGGTCGTCGCCGCGTTGCGCGCGCTCGTTGATGGCTACGATGAGCGCTTCGTGCTGCTCTGGGGCATGGAAGGCAGCGGGCGCAGCCACCTGCTGCGTGCAGTGGCCGCAACTGGGACAAGCTGCTGGATCGATCCCGCGGCCAGCGCGCCGGCCTTCGACCCGCGCGTGCGCCTGTATGTCGCCGATGACGTCGACCGTTACGACCCCCGGCTGCAGCAGGCGCTTTTCGTGCTGCAGAACGAGGTGCGCGCCGCGCGCAATGCCGTGCTGCTGGCGAGCGCGAGCGCGCCGCCGGGCCAGTTGGCGCTCCGCGACGACGTTCGCACGCGGCTGGCGTGGGGCCTCGTCTACCAGCTGCACGGACTGACCGACGCGGAGAAGGAGGACGCGCTGCGCACGCATGCACAGTCGCGCGGCATAGAACTGCCGCCCGAGGTCCTGCACTACCTGATGACGCACATGCCGCGCGACCTGAGCACGCAGGTCGCCATTCTCGACGCGCTCGACAGCTACGCGCTCGCGGCGCAGCGGGCGATCACCGTGCCACTGATTCGCGAGTGGTCGCAGGCCCCTTGCGTAGAATCTGCGCAATGCAGCTGGCGCTCTTCGACCTCGATCACACGCTGCTGCCGATCGACAGTGCGGACACCTGGTCGCACCACGTCGTACGTCGCGGCGGCCTCGACCGCGGCGACCTACACCGCGCGCATTGAGCATTTCGCGCAGGATTACCGCGCCGGCACGTTCGATGTCGACGCCTACGTGCGCTTCCAGATGGAGCTGCTCGCGGCCTTCCCGCGCGAGGAACTCGACGCCTGGCACGCCGAGTTCATGCAGCGCCATGTGACACCCGCGATGCGCGAGCAGGCGCGGCGGCTGGTCGACGGCCATCGCCGCCGCGGCGACGAACTGGCGCTGGTCACCGGCACCAATGCCTACGTCGTCACGCCGATCGCGCGGGCGTTCGGCATCGACCACGTGCTGGCGGTCGAGCCCGAGCAGCATGCGGGCCAGTTCACCGGCGGCGTCGTCGGCACGCACACGTACCAGGACGGCAAGGTGCGCAAGGTCGAGGAATGGCTGGCCGCGCGCGGCCATTCGCTGGCCGACACCGTCACGACCTTTTACAGCGACTCGATCAACGATCTGCCGCTGCTCGAGCGCGTCACGCATCCCGTCGTCACCAACGGCGACGCGCGGTTGCAGGCGATTGCGCGCGAGCGCGGCTGGCCGACGCTCCAGCTGTTCGAGGCCGCCGATGCCTGAGCGCAGTCCTGGCCGACGTCGGATCGCATGATCAAGCGCGTCATCGAGCGGGTGTCGACGCTCTTTAAGCGACGCCCGCCCCGGCCGCGGGAGCCGAAGCGTATCGGTGCCGCGGACCACGGCATCAACCAGGAACTGGTCGCGCGCTCGGCGCTCCGCGTCTGCGAGACGCTGCAGAAGGCGGGGCACCGCGCCTACCTCGTCGGCGGCGCCGTGCGCGACCTGCTGCTCGGCATCGCGCCCAAGGACTTCGACGTTGCGACCGACGCCACGCCGGAGCAGATCAAGTCGCATTTCCGCCGCGCCATCATCATCGGTCGCCGCTTTCGCCTGGTGCATGTGATGTTCGGCCAGGAGACGATCGAGGTGTCGACGTTCCGTGCGCTCGACAACCCCGACCGCAAGACCGACGAACACGGCCGCGTGCTGGCGGACAATCTTTTCGGCGAGCAGCACGAGGACGCCGCGCGGCGCGACTTCAGCGTCAACGCGCTGTATTACGACCCGTCCACCCGCGAGGTGATCGACTATCACGACGGCGTCAAGGATCTGCGGCGCAAGCGGTTGCGCATGATCGGCGATCCCGAAACGCGTTACCGCGAAGATCCGGTGCGGATGCTGCGGGCTGTGCGCTTTGCCGCCAAGCTCGGCTTCGATATCGACGAGGCGACCCGCGAGCCGATCCCGCGGCTGGCGACGCTGATTGAGAACGTTCCGGCCGCCCGCCTCTTCGACGAGATGCTGAAGCTGCTGAGCAGCGGGCATTCCGTCGCCTGCATCACGCGCCTTCGGATGGAGGGTCTGCATCACGGGCTGCTGCCGCTGCTCGACGTGATTCTCGAGCAGCCCGCCGGCGAGCGCTTCGTGCTGCAGGCGCTGGCGCGCACCGACGAGCGCGTCCGCGCCGGCAAGTCGATTTCCCCGGGGTTCCTGTTCGCGACGCTGCTCTGGCACGACGTGCTGGTGAAGTGGAAGGCCCGCACCGCACGCGACGAGCATCGGATTCCGGCGCTCAACAGCGCGATCGACGACACGCTCGACGTGCAGACCGAGAAGCTCGCGATCCAGCGTCGCTTCGTCTCCGACATGCGCGAGATTTGGGGCCTGCAGCCCCGCTTCGAGCGCCGCAGCGGACGCTCGGCGTTTCGGTTGCTCGAGCACCTGCGCTTCCGTGCCGGTTATGATTTCCTGCTGCTGCGCGCCGCGGCCGACGAAGTGCCGGCCGAGTTGGCGGACTGGTGGACCCGGTTCGCGCACGCAGGGGTGGAAGAGCGCGAAACGCTGGTGCAGGAGGCGTCGCGCGATGGGAGCTCGGAGGGGGCAGGAAGAAAAAGGCGGCGGCGTTCGCGCGGCGGTGGCGCGAAACGCGAGCCGGTCGTTATTGACAGCGGCAGCAGCGAGGCTTGACGAAGCTTGTGAAGCGCATCGCATACATCGGGCTCGGTTCGAACCAGGGCGAGATCGTCGAGGCACTGAACTCGGCGATCGAGTCGCTGCGTTCGATCGAGCAGACCGATGTGGTCGCGGTCTCGCCGTTCTACCGCTCAGCTCCGATCGATGCACCAGGGCCGGACTTTCTCAATGCAGTCGCCAAGGTCGAAACCGCGCTCGAGCCCTACGCCTTGCTGCTGCACCTGTTGGACATCGAGCTGATGCTGGGGCGCAAGCGACGCGGGCTGAAGAAGAATGCGCCGCGCAACGTCGATCTCGACCTGCTGCTGGTCGGCGACATGATCATTCAGAGCACGCCACTGACGCTGCCGCACCCCCGCCTGCACCTGCGCGCCTTCGTGCTGCGCCCGCTGCTCGACCTCGCACCGGAGATCCGCATCCCCGGCCAGGGCCCGGCCGCAGCGTTCCTGGACGCGGTCGAGGATCAGAAGGTCGAGCCGCTCGAGGCGCCGGCCGCGCCCTGACTCCGAATAGCGCATGCCGGCCCATCGGTCGTCATGCCGGCAACGCTGCCGACCGCCCCGGAACGTCGCCCCCACCGTCGCCGCCCACGTCGACCCGAGGACCCTTGAGTGATCGCCGGCCGTTACCGCTACGTTGCAATCGAAGGCCCGATCGGTGCGGGCAAGACCTCGCTCGCGCAGAAGCTGGCCCGGCACTACGGGGCGCAGACACTGCTCGAAAAGCCCGAAGCGAACCCGTTTCTCGAGCGGTTTTACGCGGATCGCGCACGCTATGCGCTGCCGACACAGCTTTACTTCCTGTTCCAGCGCGTGCAGCAGCTCGCCGAGCTGCGACAGCTCGACCTGTTCCGCGATCTGCTGTTCGCGGATTTCCTGCTCGACAAGGATCCGCTGTTTGCGCGCCTGACGCTTGCCGACGACGAACTGCGTCTGTACGAGCAGATCCTCGCGCAACTACGGCCGCAGACCCCGCCGCCCGACCTGGTGATCTGCGCTGCAGGCTGCACCCGCGACGCTGGCCGAGCGCGTACTCAGGCGCGGCAACCCGATCGAGGCCCGCGTCAGCGAGGAATATCTTGCGGCGCTGGTGGAAAGTTATGCAAACTTCTTCCACCATTATGACGAGGCGCCGGTGCTGATCGTGAATACCGAGCATCTGAACCCGATCGACAACGATTCCGACTTCGGCCTGCTGCTCGATCGCATCGGACGGCTGCGCGGCCGGCGCGAATACTTCAACCTCGCGGCATGAGCGCGATGCGACGATGAAAGCACTGCGTGAGCACGCACCCGCAGACTGCCGAGACAACCGCGCGCAAGCCGGTCACGCTGCCGCGGCTGCGCGAGATGCGCACGGCAGGCGAGCCGATCGCGATGCTCACCTGCTACGACGCGAGCTTCGCGCGGCTGCTCGACGCGGCCGGCGTCGACTGCGTGCTGGTCGGCGATTCGCTCGGCATGGTGATCCAGGGGCTCGACTCGACCCTGCCGGTGACCCTCGACGAGGTCGCCTATCACACCGCTGCGTCGCGCGCGGCCTGCAGGCGCGCCTGGCTGATCGCCGACATGCCCTTCGGCAGCTACCAGCAGGGGCCCGAGCAGGCGTTCGCCAACGCCGTGCAGCTGATGCAGGCGGGCGCGCACATGGTCAAGCTCGAAGGCGGCGCCTGGCTCGGCCGACGGTCGCCTTCCTGGTCGAGCGCGGCATCCCGGTGTGCGCGCACCTCGGCCTGACGCCGCAGTCGGTGCACGCGCTGGGCGGCTACCGCATCCAGGGGCGCAGCGAGGACGACGCCGGACCGGCTGATCGCCGATGCGCGCGCGCTCGACGCCGCCGGCGCCGCGATGCTGGTGCTCGAGCTGATCCCGGCGGCGCTGCCGCGCGGGTCAACGGCTGCGCGTCAGCATGCCGACGATCGGCATCGGCGCCGGCGTCGACGTGTCGGGCCAGGTGCTGGTGCTGCACGACATGCTCGACGTCTATCCGGGCCGCAAGCCGCGCTTCGTGCGCAACTTCATGCAGGGCCAGCCCAGCATCGCTGCCGCCCTCGCAGCCTATGTTGAGGCGGTGAAGGAGCGGCGCTTTCCGGCGCCCGAGCACACGTACTGAGCCGCGCGGCCGGACGACGGCGTCGGGCGGTCTTCTCTACAATCCGCGGCCTTGCCCCTGTTCCGCTCCGGCGGCCGCCGACCATGAAAGTCGTTCACACGATCGAGGCCCTGCGCGACCAGTTGCGCGGACAGAATCGCATCTCGTTCGTGCCGACGATGGGCAATCTGCACGCGGCGCACCTGTCGCTGATGGCGATGGCGCACCAGCACGGCGATCCGGTCGTCGCTTCGATCTTCGTCAACCGGCTGCAGTTCGGCCCGAACGAGGACTTCGACAAGTATCCCCGCACGCTGCAGGACGACATCGACAAGCTGCAGCAGCAGAACCGCGTCTACGTGCTGTTCGCGCCGAACGAACAGGAGATGTATCCGGAGCCGCAGAATTACCGCGTGCAGCCGCCGCACGATCTCGGCGACATCCTCGAGGGCGAGTTCCGACCGGGCTTTTTCGTCGGCGTCAGCACCGTGGTGCTGAAGCTGTTTTCCTGCGTGCAGCCGCGCGTAGCGGTGTTCGGCAAGAAGGACTACCAGCAGTTGATGATCGTGCGCAACATGTGCCGGCAGTTCGCGCTGCCGACCGAGATCGTCCCGCACGAGACGGTCCGCGACGCCGACGGCCTGGCGCTGTCGTCGCGCAACCGCTTCCTGAGCGAAGCCGAACGCAAGGAGGCGCCGCGCCTCTACGCGCACGCTGAACGCGGTGCGCGACCGCATCCGCGGCGGCGAGACCGATGTCGCACGCATCGAGCACGACGCGGTGCGCGAACTTGCGGCCGCGGGCTGGAAGGTCGACTATGTCTCCGTGCGGCGCCGGCGCGACCTGAAGCCGCCAGAGGGCGACGAGGTGCACGCCGGCGAGCTGCTCGTCGTGCTGGCGGCCGCCAAGCTCGGCACCACTCGCCTGATCGACAACCTGGAGATCTGATGGCGCCGAACGAGGGCATGCAGTACGTCGGCTTCTGGGCGCGCGTGCTGGCGGCGCTGATCGACAGCGTGCTGATCCTGCTGGTCATTGCCCCGCTGCTCTACTGGTTCTACGGGCCGGCGTACTTCGCCCCGATGCTCGACTCGCTTTACGGCCCCGCGTCCTCCGCCGGTGCGGAGCTCCGGTTCTGCCGAGTTCCTGCTCAACTGGGTGTTCCCGGCGATCGCGGTGATCGTCTTCTGGATTTATCGGCAGGCGACGCCCGGAAAGATGATCATCGGCGCAAGGATCGTCGATGCGAATACCGGCGGCCCGCCGTCGACGGGGCAGCTGATCGGCCGTTACTTCGGCTACTACGTGTCGATGATCCCGCTCTTCCTCGGCATGATCTGGGTCGCGTTCGACGCGCGCAAGCAGGGCTGGCACGACAAGCTCGCCGGCACCGTGGTGATCAGGAACCGACGCTGACGCGCAGGCGGTTTTCGCTTGCCACCCGCTTTCGGAGATAATCGCCGCCCGCGCCGGGATGGCGGAACTGGTAGACGCACGGGACTCAAAATCCCGCGGTAGCAATACCGTAAGGGTTCGATTCCCTTTCCCGGCACCACGCTAAACGCGGCCAGCATTTGCAGCGCGGGCCGCCAATCCAGGCCGCCGAAGGCGGCCCGCCACGTGCGAGCGCGGCACGCGTCGCGTACCGAGGCGAAGGACTCATGGCCGGTCAAGCCATTGCCGAACGCGAGCTCACGCTCGCGGACTTCGATTTCGAACTGCCCGCCGAACTGATCGCGCAGCATCCGCTGCCCGATCGCGCCGCGAGCCGGCTGCTGCACGTCGCGGCACGGGCGCCTCGTCGACCTCACTTCGGCGACATGCTCGAGCTGCTCGATCGCGATGACCTGCTCGTCTTCAACGACACGCGCGTGATCAAGGCGCGGCTGTTCGGGCACAAGCCGAGCGGCGGCAAGGTCGAGGTGCTGGTCGAGCGCGTGCCGGAACCGACGCTCGCGCTGGCGCTGGTGCGCACCAGCCACAAGCCAGCGCCGCGGCAGCCGGTTTGTCTTCGATGCAGGCGTCGAAGCGACGGTCGAAGGCCGGCGCGACGACTTCTTCGAGCTGCGCTTCAACCGCGACGTGCTCGCGGTCCTCGACGCGCAGCGGCCACGTGCCGCTGCCGCCGTACATCACGCATCGCCGACAGCGCCGCCGACGCCGAGCGCTACCAGACCGTCTACGCCGCGCGGCCGGGCGCCGTCGCGGCGCCGACCGCCGGCCTGCACTTCACGCCCGACCTGCTGGACTGCCTGCATGCGCGCGGCGTCGCAGCTCGGCACGCTCACGCTGCACGTCGGCGCCGGCACGTTCCAGCCGGTGCGCAGCGAGCGACTGGCCGAGCACCGCATGCACACGGAGCGCTACGAGATCTCCGACGGCACCGCCGCCGCCGTCAACGCGGCGCGCCGCGCCGGGCGGCGCGTCGTCGCGGTCGGCACGACCAGCCTGCGCGCGCTCGAGTCGGCCGCGCGCGACGACGGCGTCGTGCGGGCGGGCGGCCGCGGAAACCGCGCTCTTCATCACGCCGGGCTACCGGTTCCGCGTCGTCGACCGGCTGATCACGAATTTCCACCTGCCGAAGTCGACGCTGCTGATGCTGGTCTCCGCGTTCGCCGGTGTCGAAACGATCCGTCCGGCGTATGCGCACGCGATCGCCGCGCGCTACCGCTTCTTCAGCTACGGCGACGCGATGCTGCTCGAGCGTGCACGATGAGCGCCCGGCTTCGAGCTGCTCGCCAGCGACGGCGCCGCGCGGCGCGGCCGCCTGGTGCTCGGCCACGGGACGCGTCGAGACGCCGGCGTTCATGCCGGTCGGCACCTACGGCACCGTGAAGGCGATGGCGCCGGCCGAGCTCGTCGAGGCCGGCGCGCAGATCGTGCTCGGCAACACCTTCCACCTGTGGCTGCGGCCCGGGCTCGACGTGATCGGCGCGCACGGCGGACTGCATCGCTTCATGGGCTGGGAGCGGCCGATCCTGACCGACTCCGGCGGCTTCCAGGTGTTCTCGCTCGGACCGCTGCGCAAGATCGCCGAAGAAGGCGTCCGGTTCGCCTCGCCGGTCAACGGCGATCGCCTGTTCCTCGACCCCCGAGGAGTCGATGCGGATCCAGACCGTGCTGGACTCGGACGTCGCGATGGTGTTCGACGAGTGCACACCGTACGAGCTCGCCGGCCGCCCGGCGACCCAGATGAGGCGGCCGCGTCGATGCGGCTGTCGCTGCGCTGGGCGCAGCGCAGCCGCGACGAGTTCGAGCGTCTGGGCGAGGCCCGCGGCGGCCGCAATGCGCTCTTCGGCATCGTGCAGGGCGGCATGTACGAGCCGCTGCGCGACGAGTCGCTCGACGGACTCGTCGATATCGGCTTCGACGGCTATGCGATCGGCGGCCTGTCGGTCGGCGAGCCCAAGGAGGACATGCTGCGGATCCTCGCGCACACCGCACCGAGGCTGCCGTCGATCGCGGCCGCGCTACCTGATGGGGGTCGGCACACCCGAGGATCTGCTCGACGGCATCGCCGCCGGCATCGACATGTTCGACTGCGTGATGCCGACGCGCAACGCCCGCAACGGCTGGCTCTTCACGCGCCATGGCGACCTGAAGCTGCGCAACGCCCGTTACCGCACCGACGTCGAACCCGTCGAACCCGGCTGCCCCTGTCCGACCTGTCGCCAGTTCAGCCGGGCCTACCTGCACCACCTGCAACGGGTCAACGAGATCCTCGGCGCGCGCTTGAACACCGTGCACAACCTGCATTTCTACCTCGGCCTGATGCGGGACGCGCGCGCGGCGATCGAGGTCGGCCGCTTCGAGGCCTTCCGCAGGGAATTCACAGAACAGCGCCGACGCGGCGTCTGAGTACGAGCCCCTATAATCAGCCGTTTAGCCGCCGGCAATGCCCGGCGGCTGACTCATCCGCTCCATTCCGCGAGGAACCCGATGTTCTTCATCGCCAATGCCTATGCCCAAAGCGCTCCGGCCGCTCAACCCGGAGCCGAATCGTCGCTGATGTCGATCGGCTTCATGGTCGTGATCTTCGTCGTCTTCTACTTTCTGCTGATCCGCCCGCAGGTCAAGCGCCAGAAGGAACACAAGTCGATGGTCGACGCGCTCAACAAGGGCGACGAGGTCGTGACCGCCGGCGGCATCGTCGGCAAGATCACCGACATCGCCGACCAGTTCATCACGGTGCAGGTGGCATCGGTCAACGGCGCAGCCGGTCCACCTGTCGATGCAGCGGTCCGCCGTTCAGACGCTGCTGCCCAAGGGCACGGTCAAGTCGCTCTAGTTTGGTTCGCTTACAAGGCGCCTCGGTCGTTGTTCGTAGTGCCCACCCGGCCCGCTCCCGCCGTTGTCGTCGGCCCGGGCGCCCGGCCGCCCGAAGCCCGGGCCGCTAACTCCTCTCGACCGAGTGCACGTGCGCCGCGAAGCGGCGCGTACACGAGGTCGAATCAAACCATGAATCGATATCCTCTCTGGAAGTACATCGTGATCGCGGTCGCGCTGCTGCTCGGCGCGATGTACATGCTGCCGAACTTCTTCGGCGAGTCGCCTGCGGTGCAG
Source organism: uncultured beta proteobacterium (assembly GCA_963707445.1). Lineage (GTDB taxonomy): Bacteria > Pseudomonadota > Gammaproteobacteria > Burkholderiales > Burkholderiaceae_F > JALORV01. The sequence goes on from CAVPPW010000007.1 coordinate 266,362, forward strand.
GTCTCGTCGGGCAAGTCGACGGTCAAGGTCGACGCCGCGCTGATGGCGCGCGTCGAGAACGTGCTGAAGGACGCCAAGCTGCCGACGACGGGCGTGTTCTTCGATACCTCGACGCTCAACTCGACCGTGCGCGCGCGTTTCGCCGACACCGATGTGCAGCTGCAGGCCAAGGACACGCTGCAGAAGGCGCTTAACCCCAACCCCGAGGATCCGTCCTACGTCGTCGCGCTGAATTTGATCTCCAACACGCCGACCTGGCTCAAGAGCCTGCACGCGCTGCCGATGTATCTCGGTCTCGACCTGCGCGGCGGCGTGCACTTCCTGCTGCAGGTCGACATGCGTGCCGCGGTCGACAAGCGGCTCGAGACCTTCAGCTCGGACATCCGCACGCTGCTGCGCGAGAAGAACATCCGGCATGCGGGCATCAGCAAGTCCGCGACGGCGATCGAGATCAAGTTTCGCGACACGGAAACCCGTGTCCACGCCGAGGACCTGATCCGCGGGCAGCTGCGCGAGTTGACATTAAGAGAGGAAGGCACAGCCCCGGACCTGAGCCTGGTCGCGACGCTGTCCCCAGCCGCACAGAAGGAGATCCAGGACAGCGCGCTCAAGCAGAACATCACGACGCTGCATAACCGCGTCAACGAGCTGGGGGTGGCCGAGCCGGTGATCCAGCAGCAGGGCGCCGACCGCATCGTCGTGCAGTTGCCCGGCGTCCAGGACGTCGCGCGCGCCAAGCAGATCCTCGGCCGCACGGCGACGCTCGAGATCCGCATGGTCGACCAGGAAGCGATGGCGTCGGGCGCCGCCGGCGCGCTGACCGTGCCGGAGCGCAAGCCCGACGGGACGGTGATGCCGGTCACGCTGAAGCGCGAAGTGGTCGTCACCGGCAACCAGCTCAACAACGCCTCGGCGACGATCGAGAGCCAGACGCAGCGTCCGGCGGTGTCAGTGCGGCTCGACGAGGCCGGAGGCCGGGCGATGCGCGCGATCACGCGGGACAACATCGGCAAGCTGATGGCGATCGTCCTGTACGAGAAAGGCAAGGGCGAAGCGATCTCGGTGGCCCGCATCCAAGGGGAGTTCGGCAATCAGTTTCAGATCACCGGCAGCTTCACGCCAAGTCGATGCTGCGGTCGCTGTTTCGCGAATTGCACCGGCAGATGCCTGATTTCGTGGCCGGCGAACCCACCCTGGTGAAAACCAACTTCATCCGCGGCGTCGTCAGCATGCCGTTCGAGGCCGGTCCATCACCCTCTCACCGGGGGACCGACTGATAGAGCCGGGAAACCGCTTCGGTGCGATTGCCCGCCCGCAGCTTGCGGAGGATGTGCTTGACGTGCTGCTTCACCGTGCCTTCCGAGATCACCAGCGTCACAGCAATATCGGCGTTGGTGCAGCCCTGAGCCATCAGTTGCAGCACGTCGAGTTCACGGCGGGTCAGGACGTCGCGCACCGAGGCCGGCGCTGGGGGAGCCACCGGCGCTGCGGAATGCTCGGAGCGGTCCGACGAGATGTCCAGCGACACGTCGTGGACGCCCGCCAGCGTCCGCTCGCTGTCGGCCGTGGCCGATTTCAACGCGTCCCCGACGGATTGCAGTTTCTCGGCCAGCGCGGCCCTGCTCAACGCGAGTCGCAGCCCGTGCGAAAAGGTCAGCAGCACCTCTCGGTCGACGATGTCGGTGTCGCGGCCCTGCAGATACCGGTCGGCGTGCAGCAGTCCGACGACCCGCTCGCGCGACACAATGGGGGCGGCCACATACGAACGCGACAGCGACGCGTCGGCGATCGGCCGATGCACCCGGGATTCATGCTGAACGTCGGTGACGACGATCGCCTGGCGGCGACGCACCACCTCGGTTTCGAACAACCCCGGCACCAGGGGCTGCGGCTGCTCCTGGCCGACCCGGTTGATCGCCTGCGCCCACTCCGGATTGTCGGCGATGAAGACCGCCTGCGACACCCACACACCGGCGGCGATGTGGGAGATGATCGCCCGATCGAAGCCGAGGTCCCCGATCAGTTTCGGCGCGAGACGCACCAATTCGTCGACCGAACACGGCGCCGCCTCCAGACGGGCCAGCACGTCGCCGAGGCGTTCGCTGATCTCCCTCTGATCCACTTCCCGGGTCTGCACCAACGCGCGGTCGAGTGCCGCCAGACGGTGCAGCGCCGTCAGCAACTCGGCCGTGGCGCCCTCGGGGGCCGACTCGGTCAGCACCTCGTGCAGCGCATCCCACGCGCTGTCGACGACCGCGCGCGCGTCCGGCGCCCCCAGCCTGGCGTGCGGATCGTCGGGGTCGAGCACGCTGCGCAGACCGTCAAGGACGGCGCGCACCCGGGCTTCAGTGTGATCCACCGCACAATCCTAGAACAGGAGTGAGCAGATGTATCCCGGCACGTACGCCGTCACCACGCCGCACAAGCCGGCGGTCGTCCAAGTCGACACCGGCGACACCCTCAGCTACGCAGAGCTGGAGGAACGCTCCACCCGCCTGGCGAGTGCGTTTCGCGACGCCGGACTGGTCGTCGGTGACGTGGTGGGACTGTTGTCCACCAACCACACGGCGGTGTTCGAGGTCTACTGGGCGTGCCTGCGGTCGGGTCTCTATCTGACGCCGATCAACGTCCATCTGACCGACGACGAAGCGGAATACATCCTCGACGACTGTGCGGCCAAGGCGCTGGTGGTTTCGGCTGACCTGGCCGAGATGGGTCGCACGGTGGCGGCGCGGGCAGCGGCGGTGCGGTTACGGCTGGCCTTCGGATCCCAGGGCGCCGAGGTGGCCGGCTTCGACGATTACGACGCCTTCGTGGCTGGCGGCTCAGCACATCCGCCGGCAGAGCAACCGCGCGGCGCCGACATGCTCTACAGCTCGGGCACCACGGGGCGACCCAAAGGCGTCAAACCGCCATTGCCCGCTCGTCAGGTCGGCGATCCCGGCGATCCCTACGTGGCTGCGTTCGGCACCGCCTACGAGATGAACTCCGACACCGTCTACTACTCGCCGGCCCCGCTCTATCATGCGGCGCCGCTGCGATTCGGCATGATCACCCAATCCCTGGGCGGAACCGTGCTCACCAGCAGCAGGTTCGACGCCCAGCAGTGCCTGGCGACCATCGAGGAATTCGGGGTCACCCACAGCCAATGGGTACCAACACATTTCGTGAGGATGCTGCGTCTACCCGACGACGTGCGGCGTTCGTACGACGTGTCGTCACAGCGATATGTGATCCACGCCGCCGCTCCCTGTCCGGTCGAGGTGAAAAAGCAGATGTTGGACTGGTTCGGACCGGTACTGCACGAGTACTACTCCTCGACGGAGGCCAACGGGATCACGATGATCTCTCCGGCCGAGTGGCTGGAGCGTCCCGGCTCGGTCGGCACCGCCAAGCTCGGTGTGCTGCGCATCTGTGACGACGACGGCAACGAAACAGCAACCGGTCAAACGGGTCTGGTGTACTTCGAGCGCGAGGCGATGCCGTTCGCGTACCACGGTGATCCGGCCAAGACCGACGCGGCTCGGCATCCGGTCCACCCGACCTGGTCGACTTGTGGCGACATCGGCTTCGTGGACGAGGACGGGTACCTGTTCCTGCGGGACCGGAAGGCGTTCACGATCATCTCGGGCGGAGTCAACATCTACCCGCAGGAGATCGAGGACTGCCTGACGCTGCACCCCGATGTGGTCGATGTTGCGGTGATCGGGGTGCCCGACAGGGAGTTCGGTGAGTCGGTGCTGGCGGTGGTGCAGCTCGACAAGGCGGTGGCCGCAGGCGCTGGCACTGCGGAACGCCTTGTTGCGCATGTGAAGTCGCAGATCGCGGGCTACAAGGTGCCACGTCGGGTCGAGTTCGTCGAATCACTTCCCCGGACCCCCACCGGCAAGCTCGTCAAGGGTGTTCTTCGCGGGCAGTTCGGTTCTGACACGAGAGGGCCCCAGACACATGAGTAGCTCCCTGGACGGACTGCCGCGTACCTCCGATCGGCTCTACGACGATCTGCTGCTCCCCGACGAGACGATTGCGGTCCGCGCGGAGGCGCGGGACTTCGCGACACGCGTGCTGGCCCCACGGTCGGCGGAGCTGAACTGTGCCGAGGAGAGCAGGGACGTCTTCCCCCGGGACATCCTGTCCGCCATGGCCGATGCCGGTCTCTATCAGCTCCCGTTCGGTGCCGACGTCGGAGGCCGTGGTCTGCAGTTCCCGATGCTGGCAGCCGCGACCCTGCTCGAGGAGATGGCGTACTTCAGCCCCGGTGTCGCCTCGGCACTGTACGACGGACAGGCGCTACTGGTCGGCCGCACGCTCGATGCTGCGCCGCAGCACATCCGTGGCGAGTACCTGCCCAGGCTGATTCGCGGTGAGATCGTCGGATCGTTCGCCACCAGCGAGCCCGCCGCCAGCACCGACCTGTCCGCGGAGGCGATGCTCACCACGGCTGTCCGGGTGTCAGGAGGGTTGCGGCTGAGCGGCCGGAAACGCTGGATCACGAACTCGTGTGCGGCGGACATCATGACCACGCTCTGCCTGGTGGACGGTCAGCACGCAATGTTGTTGGTGGACATGCACGCCGACGGTGTGGTGGTCGGTGAACCCGACAAGAAGATGGGTAACCGACTGCAGCTGACCTCCGATGTCGAGCTGACCGACGTGTTCGTGCCGGACGACCATGTGATCGCCGAACCGGGCCGCGGATTGGGTGCGGCGCTGGCGAGCCTGACCCTCGGCCGGATCGGTGTGGCGGCCATGGGCGTCGGAATGGCGCAGTGCGCCTTCGATCACGCCGCCGCGCACATGCGCCGACGGAGTGCGTTCGGGTCCCAGCTCGGGGCGTTCCAGCACTGGCAGTTCCGGATGGCCGAACACGCGATCGCGCTGGAAACCGCGCGCTCGCTGTATCAGAAGGCGGCACGCAAGTCCGATGCCGGAATCACGCCGGAGCCCGAAGCCGCGATGGCCAAGGTGGTCGGCAGCCGCATCGCGGTCGACGTGACCCGGGATGCCATCCAGGTGCACGGCGGCTACGGGTTCGTCCGCGAGCTGACTGCCGAAGGCACCACCAACCACCTCGAGTCGATCTGGCGGGACAGCAAGGTCGGCGAGATCTACGAAGGCGCCAACGAGGTTCAGCTGTGGAGCATCGCCCGCGTCGCACTCGGTCGTGACCTGACCGGCTGATCCCGATTCAGAGTGCGGGGGCTTCGCTTGCCCACGTCAGGGTGTCGCCACGGTTGATCTGACTCTTCTCGATGCTCGCCATCAGCACGCCCACGGTGTCGCCGGCCGAGGCTTCGTCGAGACGCTTGCGGAACATCTCGATGGCATCGACCGGGACGGCAGGCCCGCCGTTGATCTGGACGAGGTCGCCGACACGCAGCGTGCCGCTCGCGATGCAGCCCGTCGCCACCACTCCACGATCGCGGATCGTGAAGACGTCCTCGACGGGCATGCTCATCTACGGAGTGGCGATCGGCACCATGCCCGCGGGGGGCCACACCGGAGGGGGCGCGGGTGCCGGCGCGGCGGGTGCTCCGGCCGGCGCTGCGGGCGAGACGACGCCGGGCGGGTACTCCCCGGGGGGCAGCATGGGCATCGGGCGGCCCATCCCGGGCTCGTTACCCGTCGGGGCCATGGCCCCGAAGAAGTCCTGCGGGTTGCGCATGTTCCAGAGCTCTCGCAAGTAGCTGAGCTGGCCGGTGTTATTGAAGTCGCCGCCCTGGACCGGCGGGATGTAGGGCGCGCCGATAGGTGGCGGCGCCGGCGCCTGGGACGGGATTGCGCCTGGTGAACCGGGGGCGGGGGCCTCCGCGATCGGGGTGTAGGTGAAGACCTGGTTGGGCGCCGGGGCGGACCCGGGCACCGGAGCGGCGGCGCCCGGGACGGGCGGCAGCGCGGGATCGACGGGCACCGGCTGTGCACCGGCCTGGCCGGCAGCGGCCAGCGCGCCTCCGGCGACGAGCGCGCCGAGCACGGCGATCTTGATGCGGGACGAAGAGGCCATAGTACGAAGGCTATCGGCTCAAGCGCGCAGACGTTACTTTTCGGTATCAGCTCAGTGCCAGGCCGACGCCCAGCCCGACCATCATGGCGGCGATGACCCCGTCGAGAATGCGCCACGTTCTGGGGGTGGCGAAGTACTTGCTCAGCCGTTTCGCGCCGAACCCGAGGCCGGTGAACCAGACCACGCTGGCGGTCACCGCGCCCACGCCGAACAGCCACCTGCCGTCCTGATGTTCGTTGGCCAGCGCACCCAGCAGGATGACGGTGTCCAGGTAGACGTGCGGGTTGAGAAAGGTCAGTGCCAGGCAGGTCGCCAGCACGCCGGCCAGTCGGGCGGGCGCGGCATCCGACGGGGTGAGCACGCCTGGCTTCATCGCCCGCCGGGCCGCCAGCAGGCCGTAACCGATCAGGAACGCGGCGCCTCCGTACTTGGCGAGCACCACGACATCGGGGTGTGCGGCGATCAGCGCCCCGAAGCCCGCGATCCCCGCGAAGATCAGCACCAGGTCGGACACGGCGCACAACGCGACGACCGGCATGACGTGTTCGCCGCGGATGCCCTGACGCAGCACGAAGGCGTTCTGGGCGCCGATGGCCGCGATGAGGGCCATCGTCGTGGCGAAGCCGGTCAGCACGACGAGGTAGGCGGTGTTCACGCCTGCAACGCTAAGCACCGGGCAACCATCAGTACAGCTAAAGATTGTGTATCGGCATTAGTGGTGCTAATGCACCGTGCAGGTGTCGATGGGCTGCGGCACTTCGAGGGGGACAACCTCAACCACCGCCTGCTGGGCAGGACCGATTGCGGTTAATGCGGAGCCTCGATGGCGGACATCACCAGCTGTAGATAGGGGCGGTACAGATCCTGGCCGTCGATATGGCTGTCGAGAGTGATGCCGTCGTTGGCGGCCAGGACCACACGGGCCAGCGTCTCGGCATCGATTGTCAGTGCGCCTCCGATTCGCGCGACGTTCTTGCTGATGAATTCGCCCAGGGCGCGGATGGTTTCGAGCCGTTGGGTGGCTACTCGGTCCCGCGCGTCGGGGTTGCGTAGCAGGAACAACGTCAGCTCGTATCCCAGTGCCGCACGGTCTGTCCCGCTGCTCAGGTCGCGCCATCGTTGCGCAAGTTCGTCGAGGTCGACGTCACTGCGGCGATGAAAGGACATCATCACCTCGGCGAACCCGTCCAAGAATCGCTGACGTTGGTCGGTCGACGACCGCCAGAAAGAGCTTCTCCTTCGCGCCGAACTGGGAGTAAATGATGCCGCGGGTGAATCCCGCGGCGTCGGCGATCTCTTCGAGCGCCGCACCGGTGAGACCCTTTCGGGCGAAGACTTCCTCGGCGGCGTCGAGCAGGATTTGGCGGGTGTGTTCGATCCGACGCTCTTTGGTCCATCGTTCAGCCATGGGGGGATCCTCCCACCACTTTTGCCGGGGGCGCATGAGTGCGCGCGGCAACGGCGTTCCGCGATTCGGCGTCTTCCAACCTCTGCTCTGAGAGTCGGAGATGTCCGAACGGGGTCTGGTCGAGGATGTTGCTCGCCCAGAACTGCTCCCAGGGCTCGACGAGACCGTCGAGGTCGGCGCAGCGGAGCGCTTCTTTCTTGAATCTCCTTGCTGCCGAGCTGATTCCGTACCGCACAGGGTGTAGGAGGCCCGTCACTCGCTGTCACGTGCCGCCCCCAGAGGAGAAGTTCCGCTGGCGGCTCGGTCTCCATGCTCCCGCCACAAGGGATCGAGCGGTCGCCAGTGAACTGATCGACCGGTAGGACCAGGGTGCGAACCACTCGATCCGGCTGGGACTGCGCGTCGGCGAGATGTGCCGGCGGTTCGGCATCTGCGCCGAGGATGCGCAGCGCTCGACTGTGGTCCCTGTCGTCGGTGACGACTCTGACTTTCCACCCCGCCAGACCTCGGTCGAACATCAGTCCGCCGACGGAGCGAACCGCGTCCGCGACCTCGGCGGTGACCACGTCGAGTTGATAACCCACGGTGGCACCCCTCCTCTGCCTGATGTGTGACGCTGCACACTTTTATACACTCTTGCATCAAGAATTCACTCATGTATATCGTGAGTCGGATCACACGTCGCCCCGAGATGAGAGATGCACCATTCGGTTGGGCTCGACCGGACGGCTCTCGTCGGGACGCCCGCGCTCGACTCCGTGACTACCGTCGACTGAGGAGAACTCCATTGATGCCAGCGTCAACCCGACCCGGAGAATGGGTCGACCCCGCTTCGGGTCTCGGCCTGGGCTTGGATGACGTCCAGTCCGGGACGTTCAACATGACGATCTCGACCGACCGCTACACCTGCGCCGCGAGTACGCCGAGCGCGAGCGGCGAAGCGATCTGGATGAGGACCTGGCAGGTCGCCGGCCGGGTCGACGAGCTGCCCAAGGTCGGCGACTGGAAGAAGTACCGAGATCTTCGACCAGTCCTTCATCATCGTCCGCGGCAAGGACGACAAGCTGCGCGGCTTCGTCAACGCCTGCCGGCATCGCGGCAACGCGCTGTGCACGAGCGGCACCGGCAACGCCAAGCGCGGATTCCTCTGCCAGTACCACCTGTGGTCCTACGACCTCGACGGCAGACTGCAAGGGACTGCTGCGCGAGGACCTGGCCGGCCCGCTCGACAAGAGCGAGAACTCGCTGCATCCAGGTGCCGGTCGACACCTTCGCGGGCTTCATCTTCCTCAACCCGGACCCCGACGCCGCGCCGCTGGCGGACTACCTCGGTGAGGAGGTCGTCGAGCATTCTCGAGCCCTACCACCTCGAGGAGATGTCGCCACGGTCATGAATGTCCGCGAGGCCCTCGACTGCAACTGGAAAGTCGTCATGGACGCCTTCGACGAGGGCTACCACATCAACGGCATCCATCCGCAGCTGCTGCAGGTGCTCACGATCGACCCGGCAGACCACGCCGGTACAGGTTCTTCGACAACCACAGCGTCGCCATGGCTCCGTTCGAGGTGCGTGGGCGCCAGCGCCGGAGGAGCAGGTCGAGGGGATCCTGGCGCTGCCGGAGACCTTCCCCGGGACGGTCGCGGTGATCCCGCGCTTCCAGGAACTGGTCAAGCGACGTACCGCGACGACGGACGGGCCGTCGACTTCCCCGACGGCGTCACCGCCCGCACGCTGCTGCAGCAGGCGACCCGTGACACCCTGACCGGCATGGGGCTCGATGTCAGCGGCCTGACCGACGCTCAGATGAGCGACAACCACGGCTGGGTGCTGTTCCCGAACTTCTTCATGACCGATCCGGGCCGGCGAATGCCACGTCATCATGGCGCGTGCCGCATCCCGACGGCGACCCGAACCGCTGCATCTGGCATGTCGCCAGCTACATGTACCTGCCGCAGGAGATCGGGACGCGTTCAAGGTCGACCTGATCGAGGTCGACGAGCCGGGCAGCTACAAGTATTTCGAGGCGCTCCAACAGGATTACGAGCAGATGCCGCGCCAGCAGCAGGGCCTGCGCAACGACGGGCTCGACCACCTGACGCTGGTCAAGGAGGAAGTCGTCATCGCCCACTTCCACTCGGTCGTCGACCGATACATGTCTGACGCCGTTAACCGCTGACTCCCACCATCCCCTTGTCGGCACTGGAAGAAGGACCACATTGAACCTCGAAGAACGCATCGCCCATCACGTCCGGATGGCCGAGGCGTATCGCGACGCCTATCTGCGCCAAGGCGTGCAGGACGGCGAAGCCTTCGCTGACGCATGGAAATTCGCCGACGACGGCGTCTACGTGTCGCCCTACTTCACCGGAGACCAGGTGTTTCCGTTCAGCGAGTTTCCCACCGACACCGCCAAGGCTTCGACCATGGAGGCCAAGGTGTACTCACTGAAGTTCCCGGACTGGAAGCCGGCCGGCTTCGACTACTGGCCGGCGTCGAACGGCCTGGTGATGAAGACACGGTGGGAGGGGCACACCGAAGAGGGTGTGAAAATGGGCTTCTACTCGTACAGCTTCGTGCAGACGAACGACGAGGGTGAGCTCACGCGGTGGGAGACCCACGTCAATGACGAGTACAACGCCTTCCTCGATGTCGCGATCGGTGTGCACGGCCCGTTCCACGGCACCGGCGAGTACGTCGAGGCCTTGGAGCGGACACTGGCCGCCGCGGGGGTGACGGTGTGACGACTATCGACAATGTCATCGGCGAGACGAGCGGACGGTCGCGGGCGGTGCTGGAGTACAGCCAGATCGATGAAGCGGCTGGTCGAGTCGGCCAAACATCCGGGGTTCACGGTCGACAGCTGGGCGCCGTTGGCCGAGCTGATCGCCGTCGAGGAGTTCGTTCGCATCGGCCCGTTCAAAGAGGTGATGAACTGGGACGAGTACGCGGCATTCCTGACGAACTGGGCGGTGTCAGCGGACTGGGACTGCTCGTTCCAACGGATCACCGAGACAGCGGATTTGGTGTTCCTCGAACTGGAGGAACGGAGTCGCATGGGCGATTTCAACAGCGTGGTCAACACCGTGTCGGTCTACGAATTCAACGCCGACGACAAACTTCGGCGAATCGCCGTCTATCTGCAGATGGAATTGCCCAACACGGGCAGCGTGCCGAACTTCGAAAGCGCCGGGGCCGCAGAGTGACCCAGCCGCACACATCCACCCCCAGCGGTACGGACCTGGACGCCGTGGACTTCTTCACCGACAATCGGCTCCTGCACGACCCGTACGACTACCTCGCGGCGCTGCGTGAACAGTGTCCGGTGCGCCGGGAACCTCACCACGACGTCGTGATGATCACCGGTTACGAGGAAGCCGTGGCCGTCTACAACGACAACGAGCGATTCTCCTCGTGCACCGCGGTCACCGGACCGTTCCCCGGCTTTCCGGTTCCGCTGGAGGGCGACGACATCTCCGACCTCATCGCCGCAGCACCGCGACGAGTTGCCGTTCAACGATCAATTGCCGACCCTGGATCCGCCGCTGCACACGGACCACCGGGCACTGCTGTCGAAGATGATCACGCCGAAGCGCCTCAAGGAGAATGAGGAGTTCATGTGGTGCCTCGCCGACCGCCAATTCGACGAAGCGCTCGCGGGCGGACGTTGCGAGTTCGTCGCTGATTTCGGCAATCCGTTTGCGATGCTGGTCATCGCCGATCTGCTCGGAGTGCCCGAATCCGACCACAACGACTTCAAGGATCAGCTCCTCACCTCCACCGGCACCATCGGCAGCAGTGACGGCGACGCGATGCACCACTCACCGTTGGAGTATCTCTACGGGAAGTTCACCGACTACATCACCGAACGCCGTGAGCGCCCGCGCGACGATGTGCTGACCGGCCTCGCGGCGGCGCTGTTCCCGGACGGGCGCATCCCGCCCGTGAACGATGTGGTGTGCGTGGCGGCCAATTTGTTCGCGGCCGGGCAGGAGACCACGGTGCGCCTGCTCAGCACCGCGGTGATGATGATCGCCGAAGATTCTGCGCTACAGGCGAAGTTGCGTGTTGACCGCAATCTGATTCCGGGCTTCGTCGAGGAGGCGCTGCGGGTCGAGAGTCCGATCCGAGGCGACTTCCGGCTGGCCAAGGTGCCGGTCGACGTCGGCGGGGTGGAGCTGCCTGCGGGCACGACGGTGATGCTGAACAACGCGGCGGCCAACCGTGACCCTCGTCGGTTCACCGATCCCGACACCTTCGATATCCAACGGCCGAATGCCCGGCAGCACATCGCCTTCGGGCGAGGCCCGCACAGTTGTCCCGGTGCCCCACTCGCCCGTGCCGAGGCGAAGGTCAGCCTCAACCGCCTGCTGGACCGAACCTCCGACATCTGGATCGACGAGGACGAACACGGACCACCCGGGGCCCGGCACTACCGATACCTGCCCACGTTCATCCTGCGCGGACTCACCCGTCTGCACATCGAGTTCTCGTAGGAGTTCTGCAGCAATGCCCTTCGAGAACACCACCGCCATCGTCACAGGCGGTGCGCAGGGCCTGGGCCTCGCGATCGCCGAGGCGCTCGCCGCCCGCGGCACCAAGGTCGCGATCTTCGATCTCGCCACCGACCAGACCACGGCTGAGGTCGATCGATTGCGCAGTCGGGGTGGCACCGTCACCGGTTACACCGTCGACGTCTCTGACCGCAGCCAGGTGAAGGCAGCAGTCGACCGGGTGCGGGTGGACCTGGGTCCGGTGCTCATCCTGATCAACAACGCCGGAATCGAGCAGTTCGGCAAGTTCACCGAGATCACCGACGAGCAGTGGGATCGAGTGATGGCGATCAACCTGAGGGGGCCGTTCATCTGCACTCAGGAGGTGCTGTCCGACATGGTGGACGCTCACTGGGGCCGCATCGTCAACATCTCGTCGTCGAGCGCTCAGGGTGGACAATCCCGGATGGCCGCGTACGTCAGCTCGAAGGCCGGGGTCATCGGCTTCACCAAGAGCCTCGCCCTCGAATTGGGTCCGAAGGGGATCACCGTCAACACCATTCCTCCCGGCATGGTCGTCACCCCGATGTTGGAGAAGGCGATCGAGGAAGGCCGGTTCACGGCGTCACTGGAGCATTTCGCCAAGATCACCCCGGTGCGTCGCGCGGGCCGGCCGGAGGATATCGCCAATGCCGCCATCTTCCTGTGCCAGGACGAATCATCGTATGTGACAGGCCAAGTCATCGGCGTCAACGGAGGCCGCAGGACATGACCGATTCGCACGACGATGGGCCGCTCCTGGTGCCGCTTACCGCCGACGAATGGGGCGAGGACGAGTACTCCGCATTCGGCGCGCTGCTGGGTCTGCCGGGGGAGAAGGTGCCCAGGGCGGGCTCGGGCCATCGGGCCGACCCCCTCAACTTCGACATCATCGGACTTCTCGCACGCCACCCGAAGATGGCCCGAAAGTTCCTGATATTCAACGGCTGGCTGCTGCAGCGTGGCGAACTGGCGCTGCGTCTGCGCGAACTGGCCGTGCTGCGGGTCGCGCACACCCGTCGATCCGCGTTCTTCTGGGGCGAGCACACCAGGGTCGCGATCGAGGGTGGCGTACCCGAGCACGACATCTCCCGCCTCGCCGAGGGTAACGACGGTTTCACCGGCATCGACAGGCTGGTACTCGAGGCGATCGACGAACTGTTGGCCGACGGTCGTGCCGACGCGTCGACATGGCAACGCCTCACCGAGGAACTCGGCACACATCAAGCGATGGAACTCATCTTCGTCGTCGGTACCTACGCCATGCTGGCGATGGCGTTCGACACGTGGCGCCTGGACGTGCCCGCCGGCAGTGCATCCCTACCCGAACCAGCCCCACACCCCACCACCAACAGGGAGATCAGCACCCGGACGAACGAGGATGAGGTCGCCCACCGCGAGTTCCGCGATGGGCACGACGCTGATGGACTCACCGACGACTCGCTCGGCCGTGTCCGGCAGCAGGTCGGCGAGCGCCGCGATGGCACCGCGCGCCTGCGCGATCGAGCGCATCTCCAGCCAGTGGCCGAGGAGCATGATGGTGATGAGCGTCGCGAGCTCCCACCAGATCTCCACCTCGAAGAGGCCGAGGGTGGCTGCCCAGCTGGTCACGAAGGCCACGCTGATGGCCATCGCGATGAGCGTCATCATGCCCGGCTGGCGATCGCGGAGCTCGGGCACCGCGCCGCGCAGGAAGACGCTGCCCCCGTACGCGAAGATGATCGTCCCCAGGATGGGCGGGATGAGGTCCGACCCGGGGAAGGTGGGGGCCTCGTAGCCCAGCCACATCTGGACCTCGTGACTCCAGAAGACGACCGGGATGGTGAGCAGCAGGCTCAGCCAGAAGCGGTCGCGGAACATGGCCACCGAGTGGCCCTCGTGGCGATCGTGGCCCGCGTGGGCCTGCGGAGCGTGCTGATCGTGAGGCTCGGCGGCCGGCGCTGCCTCGTGATGCTGGTGGTGTGCGTCCATCAGGGACCTCGTCTCTGTCGGTGCTCGCTCGCGACTCGCGTCGAGGGCGACACCCGATCGGCGGACCCCCACACGAGCATCGCATCCGCAGTCAAGGCGGCCGCCTCGGCGACGGAGGGCAGATCGTTCGGGACGGTGATTGCGCGCATCGGCCCTGTTGCATCGGCCGCCTCGTGGGGTCAGACTCCTGCGTACTATCCGGTCCGAGGGGGGACGGAGCCGCACGCCAGGTGTCGTCGCACGCGACACGACAGAGGCACACCCCCCATCGGAGGAGCATCACATGAACCAGCGGCTCGGCATCGCGTCCAGCCTCGCCCTCGGGGCCTCGCTCATCCTCGCCGCCGGCGCCTCGGCGCAGATGTCCCCGCATCCGGCGCACATCCATGCCGGCAGCTGCCCGGCGCCGGGCGATGTCGTGGCACCCCTGTCGGACGTGTCGTTCGACATGAACGTCGATGGCTCCGCCACGGCGGGTGCCGCGCCGGTCGGCCAGGACTCGGCCATCCCGGTCGAGGCCAGCGTCACGACCGTGCCCCTGGCCCTGGCCGACATCGTGGCCGGCCAGCACGCCATCAACGTCCACGCGAGCGCCGACGACCTCGCGACCTACATCGCCTGTGGCGACATCGGCGGCATCACGATCGGTGCCAGCGACCTGCCGATCGGCCTCGGCGAGCTCAACGACTCGGGCGCCAGCGGCGTCGCCTGGCTGCACGACAACGGCGACGGCACGACGACCGTATCCGTCTTCATCGTGCCCCCGGCCGGCGCCATGGCCGCATCCATGCCCGCGGTCACGGACCAGGCGATCGCCATCACGGACTTCGCGTTCTCGCCCGCCTCACTCGACATCGGCATCGGCACGACCGTCACGTGGACGAACGAGGACAGCACACAGCACACCGCGACCGCGGGTGATGGCTCGTTCGACAGCGGGGTCCTGGCCCAAGGGGACACCTTCAGCCACACCTTCGACACGGCTGGCACGTTCGACTACGTCTGCACCATCCACCCGAACATGAAGGCCACCATCACCGTCGAATAGGGTCCGAGGCTATTGCCACGACCGTACGAAGGTTCGGGATGTCGAACGGATGTGGTGAGGCGGCGTCCCCTGCCTCATGGCGGAGACACCGCCAGGCCGATCGCGTTGTCCGGGATTGGCAGATCGCCTCCGCTCTGAGACAGGAGAACGACGCCGTGCCGTTATGGAGTATGGAAGCTGTGACCCGGATCGATGACCGAGAGGAGGCCAGGCTGGTGGCGTCCGCTGCTGCCGCGGACGAGGTCGCCTTCCGTCGCACCATTGCCGAGCATCACGAGGACATGCGCCGGGTCTGCCTCGCATCGCCCGTGATACACCATCACGGACGACACGGCCCACGGGCGGGGTGCCCTTACGATCCGCGTCACGTCCGGGGTCGGGCTCGGTGACATGGCGCTCCGCGCCGTCCGCCACCCGAACGGGTCGTCAGCGGTCAGACACAGACAGCGAGGTGCGTGATGGACGATCCGAACCGGAGGCTCATCGAGCGATTCATGGCGGCCAACGGTGCCGGCGACTTCGAGGAGGTCGGCCGCTGCCTCCACCCCGAGATGGTCATGGCCTGGCCCCAGTCGGGCGAGCGCTTCGTGGGCCGCGACAACGCGCTCGGCGCGATGCGGGCCCAGGACGGGATGCCGACGATGGGCGGCGAACCGAGGATCGTGGGCTCGGGCGACGTCTGGGTCGTGATGGTGCCTCTCGTCTACGGCGAGGAGACCTACCAGTACGTGGCCGTGCTCGAGCTCGCCGACGGCCTGGTCCGCCGGGGCACCGGGTACTGGGGGGCGCCGTTCCCGGCCCAGCCCTCCCGAGCGGAGTTCACGGAGGGCTGATCGTCCGGGACGGTCACGACCGAGAAAGATCGCGAACCCCAGCCGTGCGCACACGAGACACGCGGCGTCATCGGGGTCCACGGGCCACTTGACATGGATACCCCACGTTGCCACGGCCCGGAGCGCGGTCGCCCAGGAGGAGCGCGACGAACGGCTCTTGTCATGAGCGCTGCGCGGGCGCACCCTGATCGATCGCGGGACCGGGGATCGGCGGCACAGGAGGCTCGACCTATGGGTCGAAGGCATCGGGCTAGTAGCGTGTCCCGTCCTCGTTCTCTGAGTACCGGATACCGGTGACGGGGTCGGCAGTCGTGTCGTCGGTGGTCATCGGGGATTCCTGATGGTGATTGATCCGGCTGTCTTCGTGGCGTCTTCGCGGTCGGGCTCACCGCGCTCGGCTCGGACCTCAGCGGTGAGGCGTCGTAGGGTCTCTCCGGGGATGAGGACGAAGCTCTGCTCCAGGGCCGGAGCCGTGACCGACACCGTCGCTTCGCCTCTGATCACCGCCGTCGGCGCCATTCGGGGACCGATGTGCTCCAACCACCAGGCGGCCCAGCGGGGGTTACGTCGCATCGCCCTCCTGATGGCCGCCATCGCGGCGACCTCGGCCTCGGCCTGTGCGTGCTCGACGGCCCGGACGAAGGATAGGTAGGGCTCGATCGCGGGTCGGCCATCACGGCCCTCGCCACGGCGCATCCACTCCTGAGCCGCCTTCGGGCTGACGCCCGCGAACCTGGCAGCCACGGACAGTCGGTTGCCGGCCTTGATGGCGGCGAGCAGTAAGCCCCGCTTCCGGTCGTCGAGCAGGAGGGGGGTGCGACCGCGGCGCCCGCGTCGGGAAGCGCCGACCACCGACACGACGGTCGGTGCCTCAGGGGTGCGGGCGACCTTCCTTGAAGGGCGAGGATCCGTTTCGTGGTCGCTGGCCGTGGGCATGCGATGACGATAGCTTCCCGGGGGTCACGGGTCGATGGAAGGTTCGATCTGAGCGTGGCTGTGGCTGCAAAGGCCGCATATGGCGGCGCCTGCACGCAGCAGCCAGATCTCACCGTCTGCCGACCACGGTTGCCACCACCACGACCGCATGTCGGACCTGCGGACGAACCTGACGTCGGTACAGGATGGAATCCGGGTTGGCCATCCAGGAGGCCCTGAGGGCGCCGCGACGCAGGGTGGTCGACAAGGGGTCGACGGCCGACGATGGCACCTCGCACCTGAGGCTCCTTGGCTTCGGCCACGGCCGGGGCCCAAGAGACCCCCCGAACCGATGTAACGGCTACAAGGCACGCTGACGTCGTCGCGAACCCGGAGCTGGTCGTTGCGCGACTCGCCGTCCCCCTCGGCCCCACGAGCCACCCTTGACCGCCACAACGCCACCCGGCAGCAACGAGCTTCCGCAGCAGGTCCCGGCCGACCCGGAGCACGCCGGAGCGCTCGCGGTGTGGTTCCTGAGGTTAGTGAGACATGACATCGATGGGCTCACTGGCGTTGCCGGTCGGTCGGTCGTCATCGCGCCTCGCCCATCGGCCGCCACCGGGCAGGTCGCGCCAACCGTAGCGGACGAGCCGCGGCCCGAACGGGTCGACGTAGAGGCAGCCACGCCACAGCTCCAGGCGCTGCCCGTCGGGGCCCACGACCGCTGCGGGTGCGGGTCGCCAGCCCACATCCATGGGGAACCGCTCGGGCTCGATGTCGACCGACCGCGTGCGCACGAGGAGCTGAGTGCCCTCGTCCCAGTAGGCATCCTCGGCGATGCGCCGCCCGACCTCAGGACCGATGCGCCAGGTGTGGACGGTGGCACTGGGGAAGCATCGCTCCAGGGCCTCCCCGAGCTGCTGCGCCTCAGCGCGGTCGAAGGTCTGGCGCTCGAGGTAGTCGATGATCACGAGCGCCGGCATGCCCGGTGGCAGGGTGGGGATCTGGTAGGGGCCCGAGCAGAGCCCTGGGCTGCGACGCTCAAGCACGAGCGCGACGTGATGGTCGGCAGGGCCGTCGAGGCCCGGCCCGGCAAGGACCAGCTCGTAGCGTCCTTCGCCCCGGGGGAGAAGGTGGTCGGGGCAGGCCGCACAGACGAGGCCACCTCGCACTTCGTCCCAGGACAGCTCGGTCGGTTCGGGGATCCACTTCGTCAAGGCTTCCATGTCTCTCTCCTTTCGGTCGCTGGCGGCTGACAGCGAGCTGCCGGTACCCCTGCTGGGCTCGGAGCCCTGGTGGGGGCACGATCCGCGCATCGTGGGGGGTGGTCTGGACGCTTCTCGCTCGGCCTCGTTGCAGGCGGGGTGCGCCCGCCTGCGACGAATGAGTTCGACGAACAGCTGCTGATGACGGCTGCACGACTCCTCATGGTTCTCCTTTCGGCTTGGACTGCTCCAATGCGACCCTGAACCGCTCCGCCAGCTGCCTTGCTATGCACCCCGCCTCCGCGGTGCTGACCCCACCCTGTGTGCCCGTCCGACTGCCCCGGGGTGCAGCGATGTGATCGGGGTTTCCGTTGTGACAGCCAGCCGGCAGGACGAGCCCGGGCGGGAAGACACCCCAGAGGTCCGTGGCTTCGCCCGGTCGAGCCCGAGCCGGCAGTACCAGACCGTCCGCCTCGGGATGCCGGCCAGCAGGTCGAGGCTGCGCAGCCGACCCCGCGGGTTCTCGATGACCCAGCAGGTGGGCTGGAGCACCGCGATGATCCGCAGGGTGGCCAGGACCACGCGCATGCCTTCGATGGCGATGGGGTGCCCATCAGGATGGCGCTCGCTGCGCATGGGAGCCGGATGCGAGCCGTGCTGCCACATCTTGCCCATGGACCCGGTGCTGAGGCTGTTGCAGGGCGGTGAGGCGAAGATGACGTCCGGTCGCCATGGCATGGCGTCCGGGACCGCGGCCACGCCCCCGATGTCGAGATGGGCATCGGCGCTGAAGCGCCGGTCGATATCGATGCTGAAGACCTCGTGCCCGGCCTCACGGAAGCGGTCGCCCCAGCCGTTGAGACCGCGAAGAGGTCGAGGACGTGGAGCTGACGCCCGTCGCCGGCGGGCCCATCGATGCGCCGTGGAGCGAGGTCTGCCATGTCAGTCGGCGTCGAGGCTCAGCGGCGGACGCATGATGTCTGCCGGTCGTGCCGACCGCGTGCTCGTGGTGAGCACTCTCGTCATGCGAGCTTCCATACGGGTCATGCCGGCGACTCCCCGTCACGTGGCAAGGCCAGCGCGGTGGGACCCACCGACCCGATGTAACGGCTACAAGGCTCCCCGCGGTGATGGGGTGCCGAACCCTGGGCATCGTGCAGCTCGATGTCCCCCGCGGCCCCAAGAGCCTTCCCTGACCGCCACAGCGCCACCCGGCAGCGATCCGAGCAGGTCCGCCGGTCGCGCCGGTCGCGCTCGTCGAGGTCCTGGCCGCACCAGTGGCATCGGCCGAGGTTCATGACGGCTCACCGGGGATGCCACGGGGACCGGTCGATCCTTCGCCCTCACGGCGATGCAGCTCGTCCTTCAGGCGACGACGGCGACCATCCTGCTCGGGAAGTCTCGCGAGCATGATCTCGATCGCCTCGCTGTCGGCCGCCTCCAGGTCGTTCATGTCAACACGCCGGCGGGGCGGCCCACCCATGGGGCCGGCCACGCCAACGCCATCAGCCACCGTAGGTGGCGGTGGCTGGCTGGGTTCAGCGACCGTTGGCGGTCGTTGAACGTTCGTTGAACGACCGTTGGATGAGGGCTTCGAGCCACCGTCGTTCGATGCCGCCTTACGGGCGCGGACCACACCGCTCCGCAGGCCGGCCTTCCGGGCCCGCCTCCCGGCGCTGTTCGATTTAGGGCGCGGGCGCTCGAACCATCGGGCCCATGCGTGACCTGGGATTCGCCCCTCGGCATCGAGGAGACCGACGGTGGCGAGGGTGGTCATCCGGTCGGGGGTGACCCCCCAGAGGCCCGCGGCCTCCTCCGCGGACAGCCTGCGACCTTCCCGCCACGAGGCAAGGAGGGTCTCCAGGTACACCACGACGGTAATCGCTCGCTCACGCTCGTCAGGGATGTGCTGCAGCAACCGAAGCATCTTGGGGTCGTGGAGCAGATGAACGTCGATGTCGGCCCGCATGAGGCCGAGATCGCGGTCGATGGGCCCCTCGGTGATGACCATCTTGGGCTTCACGGCACGCCGACCTTGGAGACGCGACCGAACTCGTCTGCCTGGATGAACTCTGGCCTGCCGAGCTGCACGCTCCCGGCGGAGGCGTCGCAAGTCCGGCCGTCGGACTTGTCAGGAATCCGGGCTTTGGTGGTGCCGCTCAAGCGGCCGAGACGGTCACGCTGATGCTCCTCGGCATCTGGATGCTGCTCACCGACAGCACTAGGGCTGATGGGGTCGTCGAGGACGTACGTTGAGCTTGGGCTGATCCTCGAACGAAGCCCCGGAGGGTTCTTCCACGTTGGTCCCTCAGGGAGAGAGCCGACCGAGCGGTCTCAGCCGCCGGTCGGTTCCCGGCCCATCTCTGGCGCCGTCAGGCGGCTCTGTTGCTGGTGTAGATCGTGGTGGTCACCATGTCGGTCAACAGCCCGGTCCGATGGTGACCCTTGACGCGCACCGCGGCGCGTCGCCAAACCCGGAGGCGCCGCGCCCGGGGCATCAGACCGCTCCTTGAGGTCGCCTGGCAATCTCGGTCCGATGGGAATCCATGCTTCCAGGCTCAAGAGCGGGATGCGTCGGCTTCGTGGGCCGAGGACGATGCTTGGTAGCTCCCCGCTCCTGACAAGCTCGTAGCACTTCGACCTGCTTACGGAGATGATTTCGGCAGCTTCGGCCACGGTAACAAGCGCACGTTGATTGTCAGTCACTCGAACACCTCCTTGAGTCCGTACCGGACTGGTACACTGCGTTGAGAATAGTTTCTGCGGGAGGTATTCTCAAGTGACTGGCGAAAGCGACCATGAGGCAGAAGCGCCCACGGCCGAGGTCATCTCCGAGCGAGAGGTGCGAGTTCGCCGCGTGCTTGGGAGCGGGTGGGTCGCGGACTCCATCGTGCGAGCGTCTAGCGGTCGGCTGGACATCGTGGACGTGCACGTGCGGAACGAATCGGCCGGTGAGCCGCCGGAGGGACTCTCCGCGGCTCTGCTCCGAGAGGCCGTGCGCGTCCGCGACGTTCTTGAAGCGGCCCGCGAGGCCCTCCAAGAGGCGGGCACGCCAGGGTTGCGACTCGGCATCGCCGGGCTCGCCGAGGCCGCGGCAAGCAGCGGTAGGGAAGTCGAGCTAGCGTTGACGGCTCTCGTCTACGAGGCCGCGCTGGAGGCTGGAGTCCCTGCGCCCAACCGCGAAGTCGCCGTCCTCATGGGCACGGATACGGTCCGGGCAACCCGCAACATCTTCCACGCCCGTCAGCGAGGCTACCTGTCAAGCGCCGGCGGACGAGGTGTCGCAGGCGGCTCACTCACACCTGAGGGAGCGCGCCTCGTAGAGGGAGTGATCGCCGGGCTCGCACAGGACGGTTCTCTGCTTGTTCGTACGGCGAACGGATTCCTTCCAGCCCGAGGGCTTCGAACTCCGCGACTCGGACGCGGTCGCCATGGTTAGGCGTCGTGGGCCAGGCGAAGGTGCGGTCTACCGACGCGGCCTCGGACGGTCGGTGGGTCGGTGCCGTCAGCGTCGGCTATCGCGACGGGAAGCGGGTGCGGCGGTTCGTCTATGCATCGACTCGTCGCGAGCTTCGGGAGCGCATGTCGGCATTGCTTGCCGCCTCCCACCAAGGGCTGCCGGTGGCGTCCGACAGGCAGACCGTGGAGACCTTCCTCGCTGGATGGCTCTCGACCACTCGGTCATCGGTGAGGCCGCGGACGCACGAGTCATACACGGACATGGTCCGACTGCATCTCTTGCCCACCTTGGGCCACCAGCGACTCACGACCTTGGCGCCGCAGCACGTCCAGGCGCTGCTCGACGCCAAGCTGGCTGCGGGTCTGTCACCGAGGACGGTGCAGTACCTGCACGCCATCCTTCGCCGTGCGCTTGGTCAGGCGGTTCGCTGGGGGGTCGTGCCCCGGAACGTCGCCGCGCTGGTGTCCCCGCCTCGGGTGTCCCGGCGCGAGCTTCCGGTGCTGACTCCGGATGAGGCGCGCCATCTTCTTGAGCACGTCCGCGATGACCGGCTCGAAGCCCTCTACACGGTGGCGCTCGCTCTCGGGCTTCGTCAGGGCGAGGCACTGGGACTGCAATGGGAGGACGTCGACCTGGAGACGGGCACCCTGAGAGTGCGGCATACCCTCCAGCGAGTCGATGGCGCGCCCCGACTGATGGAGCCCAAGTCGGCACAGAGTCGGCGCACCATCGCGATGCCGTCGGTGGCGGTCCGTGCGCTGCGCGAGCACCGCACGCGCCAGCTTCAGGAGCGCCTCTGGGCTGGGTCCCGCTGGCAGAAGTCCGACTTCGTGTTCACGTCGACGATCGGAACGCCGCTCTACTCACGCCCCACCACCCAGCGGTTCCAGCGCATCTTGACCGCCGCTGGCCTTCCGCGGGTCACCTTCCACAGCCTGCGTCACTCCTGCGCTTCATTCCTGCTCGCCCAGGGTGTCTCGCCGCGGGTGGTCATGGAGACGTTGGGCCACTCGCAGTTCTCCACGACGATGGACATCTACGCGCACGTCATGCCTGCCATGCAGCGCGACGCCGCGGAGCGCATGGACGCCCTGCTTGCTGCCCCTGCCGGCTAGGAACACCCCGCCGTGGCTACACCGTGGCTACATTTCGAGAACCAGAGAGGCCCTTCAGGTGATTCTGAAGGGCCATTTCACGCTCAAAGAGTTGGCTGGCGAGGAAGGATTCGAACCTTCAATCCCCTGATCCAGAGTCAGGTGCCTTACCGTTTGGCCACTCGCCAGTGACCCGGACAGGATAGCAGAGGCCGTGCACGGGTCCCCGTGCCACGCCGTCCGCGGGCACGCCATTTGGTAGCGTTGCGGAGCGACCCAGTGGCGCTCCAGCGTCACCCGCGCGGAAGGCAGGAGTCCTCGTGCCCGAGATCATCCACGGTATCGAGCGCCGGCCGCTGGAGGCCGGCAAGTCGCTCTTCGACTACGCGGACGAGGTCTCCATCGCCGTGCCCCAGTCGTGCGGGCGGTCCGGCCGCTGCCGGGAGTGCGTCGTCGAGGTCCGGCAGGGCGGCGAGGCGCTCTCGCCTCGCACGGAGGCGGAGGCCTACCTGCCTGAGGACTTCCGCCTGGCCTGCCAGGCCTCGGTCGTGGCCACCGACCAGGACATCGAGTTCGCCATCATCCGCCGGCGCATGCACATCCTGGAGGCCACGGGCGAAACGGCCAGCGAGGTCGACCCGGTGGTCACCGTCGAGGGGGACGCGGTCCTTTATGACGGCGCGCCCATCGATCATGCACGCGGTCGCCTGCTGGGCCTGGCCATCGACGTGGGCACCACGACCGTCGTCTTCCGCGTCATCGACCTCGTGACCGGCCATACGGTGACCGGGGGCGCCTTCGAGAACCCGCAGCGCTTCGGCGGCAGCGACGTCATGTCGCGCATCACCTACGAGGCGACGCATCCGGGCGCCCTCCGCCAGGCCCTGCGCCGCGCGCTCAACGGCGCGCTCAAGGAGGTCTACGCCGAGGCCGGCATCGACCGCCACTGCGTCTACGAGGCCATGGTCGTGGCCAACTCGACGATGCGCGACATGTTCTTCGACCTGGACGTGGCGCCCATCGGCCGCATGCCCTACAAGTCGGTCACCGAGCTGGCCATGGCGCGCGGCGAGGCTGACTCCACGTGGCTCACCCGGCTCGCCCACGAGCTGGGCGTCTTCATGAACCCGCATGGTCGGGTCGTCGGGGCGCCGCTGGTGGCCAGCCACGTGGGCGGCGACGTGGCCGCCGACCTGGTGGCCACCGAGCTCGGCCGGCTGTCCGGGACGACGATGCTCGTGGACATCGGCACCAACACGGAGATCGTGGTCAGCGACGGGCGGCGCATCGTGGCTGCCTCCAGTCCCGCTGGTCCAGCCTTCGAGGGCGGCCTGCTGCGCTTCGGCATGCCGGGCGCGGACGGGGCCATCGAGAAGGTGCGCATCGAGGACGGCGGCTTCGCCATCGAGGTCATCGGCGACGTCGCGCCGCAGGGCATCTGCGGCTCCGGGCTCGTGGACATCCTGGCCGAGCTGCGGCGGGTGGATTGGATGACACCCATAGGCCGTTTCACCGATGGGCGCGACGCCTATCCGATCGCCGCGGACCCGCTCATCACCTTCTCGCGCGCCGACGCCAGCCAGCTGGCCCAGGCCAAGGCTTCCAATGCTGCTGGCCAGCGCATCCTGTTGCGCCGGCTGGGGATCCACCCACAGCAGGTCGACCGCGTGCTTCTGGCTGGCGGCTTCGCCAATGCCATCGACATCGAGAACGCCATCGCCATCGGCTTCCTCGCTGACGTGCGACCCGATCACGTGGAACGGGTCGGCAACGCCGCGCTCCACGGCGCGGTCATGCTCCTCCTCTCGCGGGCGCGGCGCCGGGAGCTGGGCGACCTCGTCGGCCGCATCGAGCACGTCGAGCTGGAGACGGAGCCCGACTTCTTCGGGCTCTTCGTGGAGGGCTGCCTCTTCGAACCGGTCGGCGTCGCATAGCCGACCCGGCTCGTCGATCGTTGCAGCCGGCCGGCCAGAGGCCGCCGACCGGGGGCCTTCGCCCGGCCGACTCGGCGTCCATCAGTGACACT
>CAVPPW010000008.1:0-15646 GCA_963707445.1 uncultured beta proteobacterium
CATCCCAAAAGAATAAGGGGGCAGGCGCGCATAGCCCCTAGCCCCTTCTCCCTCCCTCAGTTCTTACTTGCCGGTCGTGAACGGCGCGGCGAGGTGACAGAAGCGAGTGTCGTCTAGGGTACATCTCATATCTTCGCGTTCGCGAGACGCGAAAAAAATGAGCGGTTGGCCTCGAGGCGAGGCCAACCGCTCACAGCAGCGCCGCAACGGATGAACGCAACAAGTCTTGTCGCTGTTCCTTCCGTCGCTACGGGTTATCGGACGCCGGCGCCTGCAAGCGTCTCGGAGGCCCATTGCACCGGGGGCAGTGGATCGGTATAGCGCATACCATCCGACATGCCGACCGCGCCCACCAACGAGTACGCGCCCGACGCGAAGTCGTGGTACACGTAGTTGTCGGCGTTGACCGCGTTGACGTCGTAGCTGTACGTCATGTTCGCAAGTGTGGAGCGATAAAGCTGGCCTCTCGCGTCGTACTGGTCGGCCGCAACCGCGACCCAGCTATCCTCGTCGATGTAGAACACCCGCTTGCTGTATAGATCGCGCTGGCCGGGCTTGAGTGTCGCTTCGACGACCCACACGCGATGCAGCTCCCAGCGCATGAAATCCGGGTTGACGAAATTGGGCGTGGCCGCCGACTTGGCATCCTTCGCGTACATCAGCTTGTAGCCGTTGTACGGAACGTACATTTCCTTCTTCCCGACAAGCTTCCACTCGAAGCGATCCATCGCGCCGTTGAACACGAACGCGTCCGAGTAGGTCGAGGTTCCCGCGGTACCGGGATCCGGCGTGTCGTAGGCGACATCAGGAGCGAGCTTCACGCGGCGCTGGCCGGGCAGGTACTGCCACGCGCGGCGCGGCTGCACGGTGGGGTTGACCGAGTCCATCCCCATCAGCGCCTCGCCGGCGCGGCGAGCGGGCCCGGTGTACTGGAGCTTGAGCTTGAAGAACGCCTCGTTCTCCTTGGCCACTGTGTCCAGGTGCTTGGCCTCGTACAGCGGGAACTCGTAGGTCCGGTCGCTTGAGGTGGCGAGCGACGCGAGCCCGGCCGAATCGACGTTCCAGTTCTCGGACTTGAGGTTGTAGGCAACTCCGGTGTAGCGCACGAGGTGGTTCCACATCGCCTCGTTACCGTTCTTCGGAATCGGGAACGGAACGCCGGGAAGCATGCCTTCCACGCCGAGTCCGCCGTTGACGCTCTTGGCATTCGTGGCGTTTTTCGCGGTGTTCGCGAGCAGCTTGGAGGGCAATGCGACGACACGCTGCGTCGGGTAGACGTCGAGGCGCATCGTGGGATAGCGCTTGAGCAGCTCTTTGGTTCCCTCGGTCAGCTTGTCGGCGTGCTGCGCGGCGTTCTTGCCGTCGATGACGAGGCGCGGCTTCTCGTTTTCGAACGGCGACGGGCGGATGCCGCTGCCCTTCTTGAACGAAGCCGGCATTTCCTTCAGGCCGCCCGTGTATTCGGGAATCGTCCCATCCTTGTTGCCCGCCTTCTCGGCGCCGACCGCGCGTCAGCGTGGTGCCAAGCTGCTTGGCTTCGTCGGCGGATACCGCCGCGAACGCGGGCGTGCAGAGCGCTGCAATGGCCGCCGCGATGATCGTTCTGCTTAACATGATTTGCTCCTTGTAAAGGTTGTCTTGAACGTCAGTGAGGCGAAGCCACGGTCTGAGAGCGCCGCGTAACCCCGTTGAAGGGGTTCGCCACGTATCGGCTTCGTCGACAGGCGGCACTGTGCCCGCCAACCGCGCCGGGGGCGCTCTAACAAAAGTTGGGGTTTGCGGGGGTTGGCGAAAAACCCTAACCGGTTGCCGACTTGGCGGCCCGGCGAGCATCATGGGGCGCGATGTCGGCCGCGGACCTTTCGCCACTGCTGGAGACCAAGCTGTATCCCGGCACGGACGCTCGTCCTTCGCTCGCCCGGCCGAGACTCGACTTGCCCGCCAGCGTTGTGGACGGCGTTTGCACCGTCGTCAGCATCGTCGCGCCGGCGGGCTACGGCAAATCGACGCTCATGGCGCGGTGGTATGCCAACTGGCCCGATCCGCGTCGCGCCTGGCTGAGTCTCGACGAACAGGACAACGCGCCTCGGCGCCTGTTGCGCTACCTGGTGGGAGCGCTGAAGACGGCCGATCCTGTGCTCGGCAACGACGCGCTCGAGCAGCTCGGCGGCGAAGGATTCGTTCTGCCCGCCACAGCGCTCGAGTCGCTGGCAATCGACCTTGCGCAGGACGATCGCCGGCTCGTGCTGTTTCTCGACGATGTGCACCTGCTCGTCAGCGAGGAGGCGATCAAGATCATCGATTGGCTGGTCAACTTCGCGCCGCCGTCGGTGCAGTTCGTCCTGGGCAGCCGCGAGGCGCCGCGCCTTAAGCTCGGCAATCTTCGCCTGCGGGGCAGGTTGCTCGAGATCGACCAGCAACAGCTTGCCTTCGATCGCGGTGAAACCGAGCGTTTCTGCGAGGCTCGCGCGGGCATCGCCCTCAGCGCGCCAGCGCTCGAGCAACTCGCCAAAATTACCGAAGGCTGGCCCGCGGCGCTCGAGCTCGCGCTGCTCGCGCTGCAAGGCGAGACAAACCCGCAATCGCTCGTCAATGACATTGCCGGCACCGACCGCAACGTGCTCGAGTACCTGCGCGAAGTTGTGTTCGACCGTATCGACGCCCGCAGCCGTCGGTTGCTGCATCAGATCGCGCAATTCGACAGGATCAGCAAGCCGCTGGCGCGTGCCGCGACCGGCAGCGTCGAGACCGAGGGCCTGCTCGAGCCGGTCCGCGCGCAAAGCCTGTTTTTGATCGCGCTCGACCGTCGCGGCGAGTGGTATCGCTTCCATCATCTGGTCGGCGACTACTTGCGCAACACAGGCGACGATGACGCCGCGCGTGCGGCGCTCATTGCGGGCGGCCGCTGGCTGTACGACCACGGCTATCGCGAGGAGGCGATCCAGTGCGCGATCCGCGCGCAAGCGTGGGAGACGGCGAGCACCTGGATCGCCGCCATGGTGGAGGATGCCGCGCAAAAATACGGCTCGCACGAGCTCGTATTGCGATGGGTGAACGAAGTACCGCGCGAATGGATCGACCGCCACCCGGTCATCGGCCTGAACTACGCGTACTCACTCGCCTTCTCGACACGTCAGGACGAGCTCGACGCGGAAATGGAGCGGCTCGAGGCAACGCTCGACGCATGGGCGGCGGATCCGGCGATCGACGCTGGCCGCACCGACTCGCTGCGTCGTTCGCTCGGCCTCCAGCGCGTCTTCAACCTGGCGCTTCGCGACGCTGGAAGCGCAACGCATGCCGCGGCATCGGAGTGGCTCGAGCGCTGGCCCAACGCTCCGCTGCGGGTTCGCGCCGACGCTGAGGGTTCGCTCGCCTGGGGGTGCAAGAGCATCGCCAAGATCGACGCAGGCCTTGCCGCCGCTCGGCGAGCGCGCGACATGCTGGAGCGCGATCGCAGCTTCCACGGCCTCGCCTGGAACGCGATGATCGAAGCGCTGCTGCAGCTGAAGCGCGGCGACTTCGCGGCCGCGCGCGAGTCCGCGGAGCGCGGAATCGCCGTCGTGCAGGAACACTTGAGCGGTCACCGCGAATATGCCAGCTACCTGCGTGCGATTCTGGCGGCGATCTCGTATGAGTTCGACGACGCGGCATCCGCCGAGCGGGAGATCGAGCTCGCCGAGGCGCACATCGACGAAAGTGGCCCCGCCGACATCCTGATCCTCACCTACCTGACGCGTGCGCGGCTGCAATTTCTCCGACGCGATACGAGCGCAGGCATGTCCGCGCTGAGGCTTGGGCGGCAGAACGGCCGGCGGCGCGGCCTGCGGCGCGTCGATGTCACGCTCGCGGCGGAAGAATGCATTTGGCTGTCGCGACACGGCGAGCAGAAGGATGCGCTCGCGCTTGCCGCGCAGTTCGGGTTCGACCGCGCCGTGTTCGCCGAGCACGATCTGATTGCGGACAAGGCGTCGCGCGTCGGCCCCCGCCTCCTGCTGCCGGTGTCGCCCGAAATGGCGGTCGCGCAACT
This sequence comes from uncultured beta proteobacterium, assembly GCA_963707445.1. GTDB lineage: Bacteria > Pseudomonadota > Gammaproteobacteria > Burkholderiales > Burkholderiaceae_F > JALORV01. The sequence continues at coordinate 4,028 of CAVPPW010000008.1, forward strand.
CGGTGCGCCGCTGATCCGAAGCGTGGAAATGGGGTTTCACCGCCGTCACGCGGAGCTTCTCATCCTGCAATCCGCAGCGCTGCTGCGCGCAGGCCGGGAGAGCGAGGCGGTCGTCGCCTGGAACGAGGTCGTCAAGCTCGGCGACCGTTTCGGGTACAGGCGGGTCTTTCTCGACGATCCCGAGATCGTGCACGCGATGACCACTTTCGCGCGGGGGCGAAAGGATGCGGCGCCACAACCGGCGTGGCTCGTCCCGCGTTCGGCGGCGGCTGCCGCGACGCCGGTGCTGCCCTCGAAAGAAGCGCTCACGCGCAAGGAACTGCGACTTCTTCGCCTGCTCGAGTCGGGCCATAGCAATCGCGAGATTGCCGCGTCGATCTTCATTTCCGAAGGCACGCTGAAGTGGCATCTCCACAACGTCTATCGCAAGCTCGACTGCAAGAACCGGTCGGGGGCGGTCGCGACTGCGCGCAAGCTGGGGCTCGTCGGATAGGTTTCGGCCGGCCGCGCCGAAAACCCAACTTTTGTTAGAGGGACGCGCCGGCCGGCAAGCTCGATAGTTCCGACACGACGAACCGGTACTACGAGCATGAGCGACTACCACGAACTCACCTTGGCGGGATGGGTCGCCCGCAAGGCGGGCCAGGAACCCGACGCGCCGGCGAGGCTGACTCGCCGCAAGGCCAGGACCTACGGCCAGCTGTGGGACAAGGCGGGGCGCCTGGCTGCGGGCCTGCTGAAACTGGGCATCGGACGGAGCGATCGAATCGCGCTCGTGTTGGGCGACGAGGTCGAGCACGCCGACACGATCGTAGCCTGCTCGCTCCTCGGCGCAGTCTTTGTGTCACTCAAATATGACAACTCACTGGCGCGGGCACTCGCGGTGTGCGGCTGCAAGGGCATCATCGCGGCGGATTACGCGCTGGCGCCCATCGCCGAGGCCCGCAATGGCGTCGAATCGCTCAGATGGGTGATCGGCATTTCGACCACGAAAGGCCGGAGCACGGCGGCGCAGCTGCAGGCGCGCGGCGTTCGCCCCTACGCGGAGATCGCAGCGACCGATCCGCCGACGCGTGCATTCGCCGGCTCTTTGCCTGACGACCCCATGCAGTTGGTGTTTCGCGCCGACAAGCCGATGATGGTCATAACGCATCGCCACTATTTCCGGACTATCGATCGCAGCGATACGGGCCGCGCATTTGCGAACCAACCATCCTTCTAAAACCGGAACCATCCCAGAGGCAACGACATGTCACTTATCAGCGAACTTCTAGAGAAGCCCGCTAGCTTGTCAAAGGCATCGAAGTACACGGCGATGAATGGCTTCATTTACCTCGGCGCGGCAGCTACGTTCATTTTTTGGCCAGGCGTCGTGCAGACGCTCTTCATGGATGCGCCTTTCGCTGGAAAGGAAGAGGCGCTGTTTCGTGTGATTGGCATGGCGGTTGGAGTCATTGGCTGGCTCTACTTGTTCGGCGGTCGTTCCGGCGGGCGACAATTCGTCGCCGCGGGTGTGCTCGATCGATGGGTGCTCGTTCCAGGGGTGCTCGTGCCGCTGGCCATCGCCGGCGTTTTTCCTCATACGTTCCTGGCGTTTGCGCTGCTCGACGTCTCGCTCGCAATCGGCGCCTGGATGCTCCGCGATCGCACAACTTGATTGCGGCAAGTCGCCCGTCAACGTCGGCTCAGGGTAAGCGCCGATTTCATCCCCTGGTTGATGGCAGCATCTGGAATGGCGGCTTGCGACCCACAGCGGACTTGTTCGTCGCCCAGGAGCGGACGCGAGATTCACGCCGAAAGCGGACGGCTCGACGAACGCTCGCGCTCACCCGCGCGCGTCAGCGCGTCGGGTGCAGCGCATAGTTAGATTTGCTGTAGCTGCCATGGAGCAACATCTGCTGATCAGGCGTCGTCGTACGCGAGGGAGGTGGACAGCTCGCGGTGGGCTTGGGCCTGGGCGAGCAGCGTGTTGGCCTTGGCCTCGAACGTCTGCACGGCGTCGGCGCCGGCAGCGAAGCGGGTCGGCGGCTCCTTGAGCGCGACGAGCTTCACGAGGGCGTCGGCGAGCTTGGCGGGGTCGCCACCTTGCTTCCCATCCATGCTCTTCCAGGCGGCGACGATCTCCTTGGTTCGCTCGGCGTAGTCGTCAATGGTGGGCTGGGCGTAGGTGGTCGAGTCGTTGGTGAGCAGCTCGGTGCGGAAGAAACCAGGCTCGACCAGCATCGTGCGGATTCCGAAGGGGGCGATCTCTGGCGTGAGCGACTCCATCCACCCCTCGATGCCGAACTTCGCGGCGGCATACGCCGTGCAGAACATTTGGCCGGCGATGCCCGCGGTCGAGGAGATGGTGAGCAGCAGGCCGGAGCGCTGCTTGCGCATCACCGGCAGGACGGCGCGAGTGACATTCATCGGGCCGAACAGCAGCGTCTCGATCTGATTGCGGACCTGTTCGGGGCTGAGCTCCTCGAAGAAGCCGGCGAAGAAGTTGCCCGCGTTGTTGACCAGGACGTCGATTCGGCCGAACTTCGCGACGGCGGCCTCGACTGCCGCCTGCGCATCCTGTGGGCGGGTGACGTCGAGCTTGATTGCCAGCAGGTTGTCGTGGTCGCCCACCGCGGCCGCGACCTTCGCAGCATCGCGGCCGGTGGCGACAACGGCGTGGCCGGCGGCCAGGGCGGCCTTGGCGATGTCGACGCCCAAGCCTCGACCAGCGCCGGTGATGAGCCACACTTTCTTTTCAGTCATGGCATGTTCCTCAATTGGATCAAGCGCGACTACGCCGCGCACGTGGGGCACTCTTGGCCTTGCTGGTGGGCCTGAGCTTGGTAATGGCGGCGACCTCGGCCACGGCTGTCCCGTCCGCGTTAGAGGACGTTCATGCGCTTGGCCTGCTCGGTCAGTTCGGTGCGGAAAATCGGGTGTGCGATGGCTATCAGTTCTTTCGCGCGCTGTTTGGCCGACTTGCCGCGCAATTGGGCAACGCCGTACTCGGTGACGACGTAATTGATATCGTTTTTGCTCGTGCTGACGTGGGTGCCGGGGGCGAGAGTCGGTACGATGCGCGAAATGGTGTCGTTCTTGGCGGTCGAGGGCACGACGATGAACGCCTTGCCGCCGCGCGAACAGTTGGCAGCGCGCACGAAGTCGGACTGACCACCCGTGCCCGAATAGGGCAAATGACCGAGGCTCTCGGAGCCGCACTGTCCCAGAAAATCGATCTGCAAGGCAGCGTTGATGGCGACCAGGTTGTCGTTCAGTCCCGCCAGCGATGGATCGTTGGTGAAGTCCACCGGATGGATTTCCAAGGCCGGGTTGCGATCCATGAAGCGGTAGAGCTTGTTGGAGCCGAGAGCGAAGGTCGCAATCGTCTTTCCTGGCATGTAGTTCTTGCGCCGATTTGTGACGGCGCCGCTCTCCACCAACGTCAGGATGCCGTCACCGATCATCTCGGTGTGGATGCCGAGGTCGTGCTTGTGCGTGAGTTGCATGACCACGGCGTCGGGGATGCCGCCGTAGCCGATCTGCAGCGTCGAACCGTCGTCGATCAAGTCGGCGACATATTTGCCGATGGCTTCCTGCACCGGGCCGATTTTCGGCAGCCCCACTTCGAGCACCGGCTCGCTGCTTTCGACCAACGCTGTGACCTTCGAGACGTGCACATGACAGTTTCCGTAGGCAAAGGGTACGTTGGGGTTGACCTCGAGCACCACCACGCGGGCCTTGGCGATGGCGGCCATGGTGTAGTCGGCGCCCAGACTGATGGAGAAATAGCCGTGGGCGTCCATCGGCGACGCCATGGTGAATACGACGTCGGCGGGAATCTGCCCGCGCTCGATATTGCTCGGGATTTCCGAGAAGTAGTTGGGAATGAAATCGATCCAGCCCTCCTGCCCGCCAGCGCGGGTGGCACCGCCGTAGAAGAAGGCGACGTGACGGACATGATCCGCGGTCGCCGGGTCGATGTAGGCGAACTTGCGCATGGCGAGGATCTGCGCCACCTTCACGTCGTGGAACTCGCGGCGCTGTTCCGAAAGCGCCTCCAGCAATGTCGGCGGCTCGCCGACGCCAGTCGGCACGATGATGAAGTCGCCGTCGCGCACCTGACGCACAGCATCTGCAGCAGAAATGCGTTTTTGTATGTACAACTCCTGGATCGACATGCTCTTACTCCTTATGGCGCACTCCTTATCGGGGTAGTAGTTAAGGGGCGAACAGCTCGGCACGGAAGGTCGAGCGGGTTTCTCGGGATGTCGGCATGGCCAAAACGTTCAGCGCTACGAAGCGTCGCTCGCGGCGCGGGCAGTGCGATGCGTTTCAACTCACTTCTCAATCTATGCGTGCCGCGCTGTGGACTCTGTGCGGTAGCGCACGTCGGCGGACGCAATTCGAGTAGCTTGGACTGCGGCAGGTGGTCCTCGACGGCGATGCTGGCATGGCTCCGGTGGCCAGCAATCGTTCGCTGCTCCTTTAATGCACTATGCAAGAGGTTTGCGATCGAGCACCCCGTCGAGCAATGTTTGCGTAACTGCGATTAGAAGTAGTTACTAGCACGTGATTGAATTGAGCTCCGTCGGGCTTCACGGCTGCGCGTGCGGCCGGATCTCGTTATGCCACTCCCACTCGAGAATCTCGGGCATGTCTTGGCCGTGGCGCTCGATGTACTCGCGGTGCTCGATGAGCTTGTCGCGCATTGCCTGCTTGAGGTACGCGGCGCGGTAGCCGAGCTTGGGCACGCGGTCGATGACGTCGATCACCAGATGGAAGCGGTCGAGGTCGTTGAGCACGGCCATGTCGAACGGCGTGGTGGTCGTGCCTTCCTCCTTGTAGCCGCGCACGTGCAGGTTGTCGTGATTGGTGCGCCGGTAGGTCAGGCGGTGGATCAGCCACGGATAGCCGTGGTAGGCGAAGATGATCGGCTTGTCGGTGGTGAACAGCGTGTCGAAGTCGCGGTCGGACAGCCCGTGCGGATGCTCTTCCTTCGGCTGCAGCGTCATCAGGTCGACGACGTTGATGACGCGCACTCGCAGCGTCGGGCAGGTGCTGGCGCAGCAGATCGACGGCCGCCAGCGTTTCCAGCGTCGGCACGTCGCCGGCGCAGGCCATCACGACGTCCGGCTCGCCGCCCTGGTCGTTGCTCGCCCACTCCCAGATGCCGATGCCGGCGGCGCAATGCTTGATCGCGGCGTCCATGTCCAGCCACTGCGGCGCCGGCTGCTTGCCCGCGACGATCACGTTGACGAGGTTGCGCGAGCGCAGGCAGTGGTCGGTGACGCAGAGCAGCGTGTTGGCATCCGGCGGCAGGTAGACGCGGATGATGTCGGCCTTCTTGTTCACCACGTGGTCGATGAAGCCCGGATCCTGATGCGAGAAGCCGTTGTGGTCCTGGCGCCAGACGTGCGAGGTGAGCAGGTAGTTGAGCGAGGCGATCGGGCGCCGCCACGGAATCTCGCTGCAGACCTTCAGCCACTTGGCGTGCTGGTTGAACATCGAGTCGACGATGTGGATGAAGGCCTCGTAGCAGGAGAACAGGCCGTGCCGGCCGGTGAGCAGATAGCCTTCGAGCCAGCCCTGGCAGGTGTGCTCGGACAGGATTTCCATGACGCGGCCGTCCGGCGCCGAGGTCGTCGTCCTCGGGCAGGCGCTCCGCCATCCAGGTCCGGTCGGTCACCTCGAACAGCGCGTCCGAGCCGGTTCGAGGCGGTCTCGTCCGGGCCGACGACGCGGAAGTTGCGGGCGTCGAGGTTGTGCCTCATCACGTCGCGCAGGAAGCCGCCCATGACGCGCGTCGCTTCGGCGGTCACCGCGCCGGGCTGCGGCACGGCGACGGCGCTGTCGCGGAAGTCGGGCAAGCGCAGATCCTTCAGCAGCAAGGCCGCCATTGGCGTGCGGGTTGGCGCCCATGCGCCGCGCGCCCTGCGGCGCCAGTGCGGCGATCTCGGCGCGCGGCGCGCCGTGTTCGTCGAACAGTTCCTCGGGCCGATAGCTCTGCATCCACTGCTCGAGCAGCCGCAGAGTGCTGCGGGTTGTCGGCCATGTCGGCCAGCGGCACCTGGTGCGAGCGCCAGAAGCCTTCGGCTCTTCTTGCCGTCGACCTCCTTCGGCCCGGTCCAGCCCTTGGGCGTGCGCAGCACGATCATCGGCCAGCGCGGGCGTTCGCCGCACGCCGTCGCGGCGCGCCGCGTGCTGGATCGCGCGGATCTCGTCGATCACGGTATCGAGCGTCTGCCGCCATCCGCCGGTGCATCGTCCGGGATCGGTCGCCCTCGACGAAATACGGCTCGTAGCCGTAGCCGACCAACAGGCGCTTCGCAGTTCGGCGCTGCGGGATGCGCGCGAGCATCGTCGGATTGGCGATCTTGTAGCCGTTGAGGTGCAGGATCGGCAGCACCGCGCCGTCGCGCGGCCGGGTTGAGGAACTTGTTGGAATGCCAGGACGGCGGCCAGCGGCCCGGTCTCGGCCTCGCCGTCGCCGACCACGCAGGCGACGATCAGGTCGGGATTGTCGAACGCCGCGCCGAAGGCATGCGACAGCGCGTAGCCGAGCTCGCCGCCCTCGTGGATCGAGCCGGGCGTCTCCGGCGCGACATGGCTGCGGAATGCCGCCGGGAAAGGAGAACTGGCTGGAACAGCTGCGCGCATGCCCTCGGCGTCGCGCGACACGTTCGGGATAGAGCTCGCTGTAGGTGCCTTCGAGCCAGGTGTTGGCGACCATCGCCGGCCCGCCATGGCCCGGGCCGGCGACGATAGATCATGTCGAGGTCGCGCTGCCGGATGACCCGGTTCAGGTGCACGTAGATGAAGTTGAGGCCCGGCGTCGTGCCCCAGTGGCCGAGCAGCCGCGGCTTGATGTGCTCGGGCGCGAGCGGCTCGCGCAGCAGCGGGTTGTCGAGCAGGTAGATCTGGCCGACGGAGAGGTAGTTGGCGGCGCGCCAGTAGGCGTCGAGCCGATGAGGTCGTCGTATGCACTGGCCGGGCCAGGTCCTACTGGCTTTGTGGTACTCGGCATTAGGGCGTCCTTCTCAGGCCCCGCACGGCGGCGAGCGGTTCTACCGAGTACCTCAGCTTCATCTACCACAGCCAGTGCGTGCAACGCCGCGGCAACCACAGCACTCACCTCAAGCGGCACGGCGAAGTAGGTCTTCTCGTTCGGAACGCGAGTGCTATTGACGATCGAGCGCGCGATCTCGAGATAGCGTTTCTCGGCCTTGTCCTGCATGAGCCACGCGGACGGGCCCTTGAAGAAACGCGGCGGGATCCGAGTTTCGAACGTCGCGGAGAAAGATTCGATGGCCCCCGAACCAGCCCAGGTGTTCGACCAGCGCATCACCCTCGTATGGCAGCCAGCGAACGAAGTGCCGGGGCTCTCTATTCGCCGCAATCCACAAGGTGGCTGACCGCAACCCGGTCAAGCAATTTGACCGTGCGCCCTTCGACCTGGAGCATTCCTTCACGCTGAAACCGGGACAACAGACGGCTCACGGTCTCCAACGTGAGGCCCAGGTAGCTTCCGATCTCTTGTCGTGTCATTCGCAAAACGAACTCGCACGACGAATATCCGAGGGCTTGATACCGCTGCGACAAGTCGAGCAAGAAGAACGCGAGCCGTTGATCGGCACGCATGGATCCCAGCATGAGCACAAGGCTGTACGCTCGTTCGCCTTCCTGTGACAGCAACTGGTGCAAGCCGTGTCCGAATTGTTCACTGAGTCGTGCCAGACTTTCGATTTCTTCGAACGGCAGCCGCCAGACTTCCATGTCTTCCAGCGCGATCGCCTCGCACTTGTGAACAGCGCGGGCAACGCCGTCAATTCCGACGATTTCTCCAGCCATGTGATAGCCGGCGACCTGCTCCCGCCCGCATTTCGCCAGCAAAACGATCTTGCACGAACCAAACCGTATTACGTAAAGCGCATCGAACGGGTCCCCGACACGGTACAGAACAGCCCCTTTCCGCAACCGTGTCGGCACCGTCAGGATTCGCTCACCGCTGAGCATGGCGCCGGCCTCGGGCCCCGCGGTCAAACAGAAGTCGGCCAGCTTCCAACTCGGACAGCGTGGCGCGCTGCGCTCGGCCTCGTGCTCACGCCGAGCCGTGAAGGCCTGCGCATTCAACCTTGTAAGGAGATCGACTTGTCGCAACGCGGCAATCGCTGCCTGCTGGCTCGACGCCAAGGCTCGCTTGAGGCGCTCCACATGCGCGAGCGCTTTCGGCAATTGCAGGGGTGCGGCATTGGCGGCGGAGTGTCTGTCCGCGCTGTGCAGGTATGAGATTGTCGCTTGCCGTGGGGTGCATTCCCGCGGGGCCGCGAATAGCATGGCTGGTCGTCATCCAAGCCCCCGAAGCCCATTGGACACTTCGAACGGAAAAGTCGGCCAACATCGCGCCGTAATCAGCGTATGCGAACCAAGCGACTGGCGTCCGTTCGGCAGCGCACATAAGGCCTGACGCCGGGACAAGGTGGACATTCGGCGTGGGGGCGAGGCTGCTTCGCCGGGTCCGGCGGGTTGAAGAAGGTGGACGGGAGGCGTGATCGCCTCTCAATACCGCGCGAGTGTGCCTTCCTGAGCGAATTTCGACTCGTCGCCTTGGGTACAGAGGCCGCTATCGAGCGAAATCGGAGCCGAGGCAGCACGGCCGGTATTGGCCGATTCTGTTGAAAAACTCGGAATCTGGTTTGACTCGAAATTCCATCTGACGCCAGTGCAATCAAGGATGTCGCTTGGTAGATGCGCTCACGTTCACCAGGAGGACCGTGGTTGAATTTTTCGTGGGGCATCGCGGTCCCCCGTGTTCTTTGACTCTCGTCGCCTTCACGAGCCTCGGATTTTTTCATCGAGGCAGAAAAAGGAGTTTTTCAACAGAATCGGCCGAAAGCGGCGATCCCGTTGACCGGTCTGGTCGGCTGATACGACCCATAGTCGCCATCAGAGGATCCGAAAGCGGCCGTCACTGTCCGCCTGGATCCGGGCCTCCGCCGGCCCCAGCAGTTTGAATCCTCCTCAGCGAGAGCTGCTGCCGGAGCGAATCTGCTCCTCGATCTTCTGCAAATTGAACGACCGGGCGTCTGGCTCGGCAGGTAGCGACTCCGAGACTGAGTTACGCCCTAACTGTGATTAGGAGTCCGCGTAATGTTGACGACGTCCACTAAGGGCTTCAGATCCCCGCGTACCACTGGTACCCGTTGTCTTCCCAGTAGCCGCCCCTGCCTCCGTTGATGTGCGCGTAGCTCTCGACCAGCTCGATGCGCATCACGTACTTCGCGTGCTTGTACCCGAGCTGACGCTCGACGCGCAGCCGGATCGGCGCGCCGTTGGCAATCGGCAGGGCTGCGTCGTTCAGCGAGTACGCGAGCAGCGTTTGCGGGTGCCACGCATCGTCCATGTCGATGCTTTCGTAGTAGAGCTCGGGCGTCGGCGCCGTAGCCCATGTTGTCGGCGCAATGAAAGACGGCGTACCTGGCGTTCGCGCGCGGCCTAACCTCGGTCAACACGGTCGATAGCTGGACGCCGGTCCATTTGCCGATCGCGCTCCAGCCCTCGACGCAATCGTGCCGGGTGATCTGCGTCCGGCGCGGCATCGCGCGCAATTCGGTGAGCGTGAACCGCGTCGGGCGTTCGACCAGTCCGTCGACGGTCAGTGACCAATCGGCGAAACCGTTTCTGGCCAGCGCCTGATACGCCGGGCTGGCGGGCATCGAAGTGCCGTTGCTGCGGAAGAAAGGCGACAGATCGGCCTCGGTGAACTCCTGAGCCATCGACGGCCGCGCGCCGAGTACGCGATGCACGCCGCGGCTCAGTGATTCGCCGGAGCGCAATACTTTCGGGAACCACTCGGTCGACGACAGTCGATCGCACCCGGCCAGCGCCATCGCGCTCGCCGCACCTGCAGCGCGCGCAATGAAGCGGCGCCGTGACTTATCGACCGGCATCGTGTGCCTCCGGCTTGATGCGATAGCGGCCGGTGATCATCGACCGCATGTGATTCCAGAACCCGCTGACGATCACTTCGAACACGTGCACGGCGACGAAGAGGAAGAGCAGCCATGCAGCGAGGAAATGAATCGTGCGCGCCGACTGGCGCCCGCCCAGGATGTCGACCCAGCCTGGGATGATCGAGTTCAACCACGGCGACAACGCCCATCCGCAAATGATCAACAGCGGCACCAGAACGAAGATCACGCTCAGGTACGCCAGCTTCTGCAGCACGTTGTAGCGCTTGGCCGCTGCACCGGTCGGGTGTTTGAACTTCAGGTGATCGACAATCGACATGCCGATACCGCCGAGCTCCGCGCGGGTCGGTGCCAGATCGCGCAGCAAGTGCCGGCTGAAGAGCGAGTACAGCACGTAAGCAGCACCGTTGATGACGAGTATCCACGCAAAGAAAAAGTGCCAGTCGCGCGCCAGCGCGAGCGAATAGAAACCCGGAATCGTCGCCCACGCGGGGAATCCAAGGGCATTCGTCCGCCCGTCCGCGGTCGTCGACAGCCCGAGCACGCCGGTGGTGTCGAACTCGTGCCCAAAGACGCGTGTCACGCCGATGAGCTCGCCGTTGCCGCTGTCGCGCGCGCCGATTTCGAGCAGCGGTGGCCTGCCCGAGTACGAAGAGTCTCCCCAATACAGGGCCGGGTGCGCGTTGAAGATCTGCAGCCCGCTCATCAGCAGGATGGTCAGCGCGACGACGTTGACCCAATGCATGATGCGCACCGGCAGCGCATGTCGGTTGTACAGAGTTCCCGTCGGTGCGGATCCGGTGATTGATGCGGCGGCCATGGCCAGTTCGTTCGACTCGCGAAGCTCTATCGTCGGTTCAGCCACCGAGAACTTACACAAACCGGTGCGTTTGTCGTGGTCATCCGAGTCAGGTTGCTCGATCGAAAACCTCCTGCATGGTGCACCAAAGGAGCAGCTTCGGGAACCTCGGCTCTCACGACGAGATGACTCGCGAGGAGTTGTGCGAAAGCTGGTGGCTGTCGCACTCGTTCGGGAGTCCTGCCGGATGCTGTCAGCGACAAGGCGAAGCTGGACGCCTTTGCCCGTCGAGATAAGGGCTTGTCTGAATGCGCGCCGCGCTGACGCCCACTGGCGCATCCGGTTGACCGCGGGGTCAGGCCGCACGTTCATATACCGATTTGGCCAAGTTCAGTGCCGTTGCGGCGCATGGCCAACCTGTATAGAAAGCAAGTTGGGTGATTGCTTCCACCACTTCGCTCTTTGTCAGACCGTTCTCCACAGCACGCTTCAGATGGATTGGCAGTTCATTGACTCGGTAAAGCGCAACAAGAGCGGCAACCGTAATCAGGCTGCGGTCTCTCTTCGATAGGCCAGGGCGCTCCCAGACATCTCCAAATAGCACTTCAGACGTAAGTTCGCTGAACTTCGGAGCAAATTCGCTCAGAGCCTGGGCAGGATTCTTCGGATCGGTGGCCAATGGAAGCTCTCCTCGTTGAATTGAAATACGTTGGGGCGACGCTTTGGGGTATCGGTGGTTCGCCATTGCGAGCACGAGCCAGAACGAACGCAAGCGAAGCTTGACTGCTCATTTCTTGCCCTTCGGTGTCTCGACCCAACCGTTGTCTTTGAACACCGCCCAGATGGCCATAGAGTGCCCGTGAGCCAGGT
>CAVPPW010000009.1:0-16014 GCA_963707445.1 uncultured beta proteobacterium
GCCGCCGCGGCGAAGACCATCGCTGCCAGCAGCGTGACCACCACCGGCACGGTGATCGCCGCAAGCGTCGGACGCGTGCGTGCCGTATCGGGCATCAGCCATGCCAACAGCACGAGCGGCAGCGTCGCACACCATGCGACGGCGAGATCGAAGCCGGCGCCGAGGGCAAGCCACCCGAACATCCGCGGCGGAGCGAACGCTGCAGCCTCACCGTTGAAACACGCGAGGCCAAGGCGTACCGCGAAATTGAACGCGAGGTATGCGAGAACGAGAATGCCGGCGATGCGGAAGCGCCCTGGATAGAGCCGCCGGGCAGCGGCCGCGGCTCGGCTTCGCAGGCCGAGCCGCGATGGTATGGAACGTTGCACCGCCGCAGCCTATTGGCCACGGCTTAACGCCAGATTACTTGCCGTGCTTCGCGCTACGCTCGCGCATGACTGATGTCGATGCCAATTCGGCGCATCGCCGCTGCGCGATCTGCGGCAGCGAGTTTTCCTGCGGCGCGGACCGGGGGGCTTGCTGGTGCGCCGAACTGCCGCCGCTGCCGGCCGAACGGCGTGTCGCCGGCGCGAGCTGCCTGTGCCCCGCCTGCCTGTCGCAACGCCTCGGGCTTGTCGCGCGAAGCGATGCCGATCGCGGGCAATGACGACGATCATCTCGATCGACCAGTTGCGCGACAACGTGGGTCGCGAAGTCGCGTCCAGCCACTGGATCGAGGTGCCGCAGACGGTGATCGATGAATTCGCCGAGGCGACGCGTGACGCTCAGTGGATCCACGTCGACACTGAGCGTGCGGCGCGCGAGTCCCCGTTCCGTGACAACAACGGTCGCCGCTGCACGGTCGCGCATGGTTTTCTGACGCTGTCGCTGCTGACGCACTTCATCGAAAGCTGCCTGCGGATCACCGGCGCTCGCGCCGGCATCAACATCGGGTTCGACCGCGTGCGCTTTGTCTCACCGGTGCCTGCCGGCAGCCAGCTGCGCGGGCGATTCGCGCTGATGCGCTTCGAGGATCTGCGCGGTGGAGTGCAGCTCACCTGGGAGGTCGCGATCGAGCGCCGTGGCGACGATCGTCCGGCGCTGACCGCCGAGTGGCTGACACGGCTGATGCTGTAACACAGCGAGCGCGCCTGCGCGCCGCTCGTGGCCGCGCGCCAGGGCGTTATGTCGTGAACGGATGAACGTGACGGGCCGCAACGCCGGCACCGCGTTTGCACGCGCCTTCTAGGTCCACCAGCCCCGACCGGCCACTCCTGTGCGAGAACACACGCCTGCGCGGGTCGGCAAGCTCGCTCTGGACGCCCTGCCGCGCACACTTGATGGAGGACGTTATGGCTCTCGACATCCTGTACACGACCCACGCCACCGCGGTCGGAGGTCGCAACGGCCACACTCGCAACGCCGACGGGCTCGTTGACCTCGACCTGTCGGTTCCGAAGTCCATGGGAGGGCCCGGCAAGCCCAACACGACGACACCCGAAGACCTGTTCGCGGCCGGCTACGCCGCGTGTTTCGGCAGCGCCTGCGAATTCGTGGCGAAGTCGCAACTTAAGCTCAATCCGACGAAGATCACCGTCGACTGCGCGGTGGGCATCGGTCGCGACGAAGCGCAGCGATTCGGCCTGAAGGTCGACCTCACCACCACGCTGGAAGGCCTGAACCAGGAAGATGCCGAGCGCCTCGTTACGGAGGCGCACAAGGTGTGCCCGTACAGCAACGCGACGCGTAACAACGTCGACGTGACGCTGAAAGCGAAGACTGCGTAGCGCTCCTCGTGTACGCGACCGCTCTGCGGTCGCACGCGAGTAAACGTGCGATGGTCGGCTCTGCCGGCCATCGCGTACACGAGCGACGACTACCTTTTCCGCGCCAGTGTCAGCCCGTCACTGATCGGCAGCAGCGCAAGGTCGACACGGTCGTCGCGCAGCAGCTTGGCATTCAGCGCCTGCAGTGCCGCGGTATCCGCGTCCGCTGCGTCGGCAGGTTCGGCCACGCGCCCGCTCCACAGCACGTTGTCGATCGCGATCAGCCCGCCGGACCGCAGCAGCACGAGGCAGCGCTCGTAGTAGGCGTCGTAGCCGCTCTTGTCCGCATCGATGAAGGCGAAGTCGTAGCGCCCGACCTCGCCGGCTGCCAGGTGTGCGTCAAGAGTTTGAACCGCCGGCTGCAGTACCAGCTCGATCTTGCCGGCCACGCCGGCGCGCTCCCAGTAGGGCCGGCCCACCTGCGTGTACTCGTCGCTGATGTCGCACGCGAGGATGCCGCCGTCATCGGGCAGCGCCAGCGCGGTCGCCAGCGCGCTGTATCCGGTGAAGACACCGATCTCGATCGTGCGGCGGGCGCCGAGCAGCTTGACCAGCATCTGCAAAAGCGCGCCTTGTTCCGGCGAGATCTGCATGGCGGCGCGCGGATGAGACGCGGTCACCTCGCGCAGCTTCGCCAGTTCAGGATGCTCGCGGTTATGCCTCAGGACGTAGTCGTGCAGGCGGTCGTCGATCGTCAGCGTACGGCGGCTCAATGGAATTCCTTCTAGGTCTGGGTTGCGATGGTCGACCCGGGTCGAGTGGCGTGACGCAGCGCTGTCAGCGGCCGTAGCGCTGCCGTGCGAGCTCGGCGCCCTTGCCAAGCGCAGCCAGCTTCGCGAGCGCGATCTCGCGCTTCATCGGGGCCATGCCGCAGTTGGTGCAGGGAAAAAGACGCTCCTTCGCGACGAACTGCAGGGCCCGGCCGATCGTGTCGGCGACCTGCTCCGGCGTCTCGACGACGTCCGAGGCGACATCGATGACACCGACCAGCAGATCCTTGCCCTCGAGCAGTTTGATCAGGTGCATCGGCACCTTCGAGTTCATGCACTCGAGCGAGACCGCCTGGATCGTGCTCTTGGCGATCGCCGGGAAGATCTCCTCGTACTGGCGCCATTCCGACCCGAGTGTCGCCTTCCAGTCGACATTGGCCTTGATGCCGTAGCCGTAGCAGATGTGCACCACCGTCCGGCAGCGCAGCCCTTGCGCCGCGCGGTCGAGCGCCGTGACGCCCCAGGCCTTCACATCGTCCATGTAGACGTTGAAGGCCGGCTCGTCGAACTGGATCACGTCGACGCCATCGGCCTGCAGCGCGAGCGCCTCCTGGTTCAGCAGCTCGGCAAAGGCCATCGCCATTTTCGCGCGGTCGCCGTAGTGGCGGTCGGCGACCGTGTCGACGATCGTCATCGGGCCCGGCAGCGTGATCTTCAGCTTCTTCGTCGTGTGGCTCCGCGCCAGCGTTGCCTCGGTCTGGTGCACGCGGCCCTTCAGGCGCAGCGGGCCGACCACCTGCGGCACCATCGCCTTGTAGCGGTCCTTGCGGATGCCCATCTCGACCTTGTGCTCGAAGTCGATGCCTTCGACGAACTCGAGGAATCCGTGCACGAAATGCTGGCGCGACTGCTCGCCATCGCCGACGATGTCGAGGCCGGCGTCTTCCTGCTCCTTGAGCCACAGCAGCGTGGCGTCGCGCTTGGCGGCCGCGAGCTCAGCGCCGGCGAGTTTCCACTGCGGCCAGAGCTTGTCGGTTTCGGCGAGCCAGCCCGGCTTCGGCAGGCTGCCCGCGATCGTGGCTTCGAACATGCGTTCACTCCTGAATTCGAGGAGTGAACGATACGCGCGGCGCAGTCCCAAGTTCAGGCCGCGGCCTGAAGCTCCCGGATCAGCGCGTCCTTCTGCACCCACAGCGCGTTGATCCAGTCCTGCATGCGTGCGCGGAAGGTCGGATCGCCGGCGTAGTCGCCAGCGAGCAGTTCCGGCGGGATCTCGCGCTGCTCGACGCGCACGACCACGCGCCGCAGCCGGCCTGACAGCAGCGTCCAGAACTCGGGGGCGCCGTCGGGATAGACGATCGTCACATCGAGCAGCCGGTGGAACTGGCTGCCGAGCGTGGTCAGTGCGGTGGCGATGCCGCCGACCTTGGGCTTCAGCAGGTGGCGATACGGCGAGCCCTGCGCATCGTGCTTGGCGCGCGTGTAGCGCGTGCCTTCGAGAAAGTTGATCACCGAGGTCGGCACGACGCTGAACTTCCTGCAGGCCTGACGCGCACGCTCGAGGTCTTCAGCGCCGGCCAGGCCGCCGCGCCGTCGCATGAACGGGAAATCCAGCGCCCACCACGCCAGCCCGATCACCGGCACCCAGATCAGTTCGCGCTTCAGGAAGAACTTCAGCAGTGGAATCCGGCGGTTGAAGATCTTCTGCAGCACCAGGATGTCGACCCAGCTCTGGTGGTTGCTCGACACCAGGTACCAGCCGCCCGGCTCGAGTCCCTCGAGTCCCTGAACGTCCCAGCGGGTCCGGCCCACCGCATCGATCCATGCGTTGTTGACGCCGATCCAGCCGGTCGCGATCGCATTGAGCGCCCGGTCGGTGAGGTGCCGCACCGCGTCGAACGGCAGCAGCAGCTTCAGCAGCGCGAACGGCATCATGCAGACCACGCCGATCAGCGTGTTCAGCACGACGATCAGCGACGCCACTCCGCCGCGCAGCACAGCCAGCATGGCGGCGAAGGGTACGCGGAAAAACCTGGCTTGATCGGTCAAACGGTTGATGAAGCGCAAGACCGCGCGCTGCGCGTGGGCCCGAAGGCGAGCCACCACTTCGGAAAGGGCCCTCCGCGCCCCCCTTTTTGCGCGTTGCCAGGCTGTTGCGGCTGCCAAGATGCAGCCTCGTTGACTCCGTTCGGCGGGAACGGATCGCGCGGCATGCACGCCGTCTCGGTTCGTCCGCCGTGATGCAGGACCTGCAGTGACTTACTCGTCGAATTCCGCCGTGGCCGAAACCGCGAGCAGTGCTCCCGCGGTGCCACTGCGCTATCGCCACACGGCGACCTTCGGCGACAAGGTGCGTTGGCTGCCGCCGTATCGCCTGATTCCTTCCTTCGCGAGTGCCGACGGCCAAAGCGCCGTTTACCGCCGCCGGTCGCAGGTTGTGCTGACCAGCGACAGCGAGAATGATTCAGGCGGGGCGGCGACCAGTTTCGCGCTGCCGGACAGCGAAATGAAGGTCCGCATCGACCAGTACGGCTATGCGCGCCTGATCCGTCCGACGCGCTCAAACCAGCACGTCGACCCGCTCTCCAATCTCGTCGACGGCGCGGCCGACATGGAGCGCGAGGCTGCGCTTGCGGTGTGCGCGCATCTGAACGAGCACGTCGACGCGATGGCGCTCCCGCAGCGCTGGACGCCTACGCCTGACATGCTGCTGGTGCCGATCTCGGTGCGGCCCTTTTCCGAGGCGACACCCGAAAAGCCGAAGCCGCTCGGAACAAAGGACGGCAAGCACGTGTACGACCAGCAGGCGATGATCGACTATCTCGATGATCGCGCGCGCTGGACCAAGCGCAAGTTCGGATGGGAAAGCGCGCAGAAGGACATGCAGGAGCACAGCCAGCGCGCCGCGCAGGGCGACGCACAGGCGATGCACGACCACCTGCTCACCTGCCTCAAAGACATCCTGTGGCCGCTGCCGGCGACCGTCAGCTTCCAGTTCGACGACGTGACGCAGGTTCGCATGGACGTGCAGCTGCCGCTGCTGCCGACGCTGCCCGATCGCGAAGCGGCGATCGACTACGGCAGTCGCGTGATCGTGCGCCGCATGTCGGAAGTGATCCACACCAAGCTGCACAATCGCCATGCGCTCGGCCTGATGCTGCGGCTGATCGGCGAAACCTTCGCAGCGCTGCCGACGGTGCAGCAGATGACGATTTCCGGCCGGCAGCAGCCGGCTGATCCCCGTCCGCCGCGCTACGTCGTGACTGCGCGGACCCAGCGCAAGGACTGGTCCGTGCTGTTCCAGCGTGGCGTGGCTACCGGCGATGCCGGCCAGTGCCTCGAACAGATCGAGTCACGCGTCAACCTCACCGGCCTCGGCGCATTCCTGCCGATCGAGCCGTTCGACTGAACCCCGTCACCGGCTGACTGCCGGCGGGCCCCTAGTTCAACTCGTTGAAGCCGCGAACCACCGTGCGCGGTTCGCGGTGCTGCCTCAGCTGGCGTGTTCTTCCGGCGCTGTTGAGGTATTCAGCATCGCGAGCGAATGCTCGGCGCGATACAGCTGCGACTTGATCGTCACCACGCGCTCGGGCACGTGCCGGCGCGCGATCGACAATGCGTCGCCGAGCCGCTCGACCGCATGCGGCAGCAATGACGGCTTGTGCCGTTCGGCCAGCGTCAGCAGCGTGCTGCCGTACATGTAGTTGAGCTTGGCGCGCTCGATCAGTTCGGCCGCTTCTTCGGTCGCGCGCTGGTCGCGCAATAGCGCGGCGAGCTGCTCGCACATGCTCGACAGTTCTTCCGCTCTGACCGCAGCAGAGCGGCGCGGCCAGTTCCATAGCGCATCGTCATCTCGCGCGATCATCTCTGCATGAAAAAAATGAAGTTCAGAAGTCATGCTGCCTCGTCCTGATCTGGTGCCGCTGCCCGTCGCGGCGCTGCAGGAGTGTGGGCCAGAAGTGCGTCTACTTGATGACTACGAGGTCGGACAGTAACGACCCGCGCCTGGATCGCGCATCCCCAATATGCGCAGCTAAACTTTGCCGCACGATGTGCACTGCGAGTGCCGCCGATCCGGCGCGGCAACGCAGCATCCGTCCGCTTACCAGACGCTTAACGCCACGCAGCGTAACGATGCTCGTTCACGCTTGCAACATTGAGCGTGCGAAACGTCCGTGCGCAGCGGGGCCGGTATCCTCGCGGCCGATAACGCGGCACGAAGATGCACGCATGCAAGCGGGTCGCAATCAACAACGATGGAGACAGCGCGCATGTCGTTGCCGCCTCTACTGCGCGAATGCCTGCGCCTGCCGGTCGTCGGCGCACCGATGTTCATCGTCAGCGGACCCGAGCTCGTGCTCGCGCAATGTGCAGCCGGCATCGTCGGCAGTTTCCCGGCGCTGAACGCGCGCCGCTATGAGATGCTCGACATATGGCTGACGCGCATAAGCAAAGAACTGTCAGACATGAAGGCCCGGCATCCGGACGCGCGGATCGCGCCCTTCGCCGTCAATCAGATCGTGCACTCGAGCAATCAGCGGCTGCAGCAGGACCTGGATATCTGCGTAAAGCACAAGGTGCCGATCATGATCACGAGCCTGCGCGCGCCTGACGCGGTGGTCGAAGCGGCGCACGGCTACGGCGGCCTCGTGTTCCATGACGTGACGACGATCGCGCACGCCAAGCGCGCACTCGCCGCCGGAGTGGACGGCCTGATCCTCGTCGCGAGCGGCGCCGGCGGCCACGCGGGGCGGCTGTCGCCGTTCGCGTTCGTGCCCGAGGTGCGCCAGTTCTATGACGGCTGCGTGATTCTGTCCGGCAGCATCGCCAGCGGGGGCGCGATCCTCGCGGCGCAGGCGCTCGGTGCCGACCTCGCCTACATCGGCACGCGCTTTATCGCGACCGAAGAGGCCAACGCGCCGGCCGAATACAAGCAGATGATCGTCGACAGCCGCGCCGAAGACATCGTCTACACCAACCTCTTCACCGGCGTGCACGGCAACTACCTGAAAGGCAGCATCGTCAACGCCGGCCTCGACCCGGAAAGCCTGCCCGAGAGCGACAAGACGAAGATGGACTTCGGCACCGGCAGCGCGAAGGCCAAGGCGTGGCGCGACATCTGGGGCGCGGGCCAGGGCGTCGGCCAGGTGCAGGCCGCGCCCCCGGCCGCCGAGGTCATCGCGCAACTGGAGCGCGAGTACTCGGCGATGCGCGCCGTCCTCAACTGCAGTCCTCCGGCGCGCTGATCGAAACCGCCGGAATGCCGCTTGCATCGAGCACCGAATGGACGCCTGGACGGATTTCTTTTTGAGTGGATCGGTCGACCGGACGTGGCTGCTTGCCGCGGCAGCACTGCTCGTCGTGGGCGTGCTGTTGCTGCTGGCGAGCCTGGTCGCGCTGCTGCGACTGCGTCCGCTGTCGTTCGTGTTTCGCGTGGCTTTCGGCGCGGTGCTGTTCGCGCTCGGCGTCGTCGCGGCGACGGTCGCGGTCGGAACCGCCGGCTATCAGGCGCTGACGCGCGAAGAAAACGCCGCAACGATCCGCGTCGAGCCTGCCGGATCGCAGCGCTTCAACGCGACGGTGCGCCTCGCCGACGGCCGCACGCAGACGTTTGCGCTTGCCGGCGACGAAATCTACATCGATGCGCACATCCTGAAGTGGCAGCCGGTCGCCAACATGGTTGGCCTGCATACCGCCTACGAACTCGACCGCATCGCCGGCCGCTATCACGCACTGAAGGACGAGCAGGCGTCGCCTCGCACCGTGCACGCGCTGGGGACGCCGAAGCCCGTTGACCTGTTCTCGCTGCGTCGCCGCTACGTGATGCTCGCGCCGCTGGTCGACGCCGAATACGGCTCCGCGTCGTTCGTGCCGGTCACGCGACCGGCAGAACTCGATGTGCGCGTGTCGACGAGCGGCCTGCTGATCCGCGAGAAATCGAACTAGCGCGGAACGCGGACCGCGCGCCAGCGACGCCGTGTCATCCGCGGGTCAATTGACGAATCAGCGCAGCGACTGCGCAAGGTCCCGCAGGGACTGTTGCGGGTTGTCGATCGGCGCGCCGTGCGAGACCAGGATCCGCTTCAGGGACGCAGATTCGGACCATCGCAGCAACTGGCCACGCAGCGCCCTCTTGTCCTTGACCATCAACCGCTTCACCGGCTTTGGAATCTGCGGCTTTTTGCCGGCAAAGCGCATCCGGCGCAAGAACCAGCCGCCGATACCCGAGGAGTCGCGAATGTTGCCGACCACGTCGTTTAATACCAGCGTCGTACCGTTCTTCGTGCGCACGATCAGCGCGGCCTCGCGGTCCTGCGTGCCGGCGACGGTGACGAACTCGACATGCGGGTCGCCGAAGTCCGGCGCGGTGGTATCGACCGGCACGACCTGCTCGACCTTCTCGCGCGCTCCCGCCGGCGCTACGACTTGCAAGCTCGGATAGCGGTCCTTCCAGATCTTCGCGTCGAGCCGGTGGTGATCGTTCGGCACGATCAGGAACGCCGGGGTGCCATACGATTCCAGCCAAGACATTGCTTCGTCGCCCAGAGCGATGGCGCTCCACACCACGAGCCGCCCGCCGCTTAGGCGAATCACGGTCATGCGCCGCGGCAGATCCATCAGCGGCATCGTGATGTGCCCGACGACGGTCAGCAGGCCGTCATCGATCTCGATGATGCTGTCGTGCGGTAAGACCTTCCAGTGCTGATTGGCTTTGGGCATGGTTGCGCTCCGGTTGCCCGATCAAGCCATCAAATTTCGTGCCGCATCCGATTGCCGGGCAGCGCGTCGACTGCGGACCGCTCCCCTCCGTGGCCCTGCGAGCCGCGCGTGATCTAGCGCGGAAAGCGCACCGCGCGCCAGCGGCGCCGCGCATCGTCGCCCGTGAACGGCAGATCGAGATGCTCGGGCAGGTTGCTCGTCAGGATCACGAGGCCACTATGGCGCTCGATCCGCTGCAGCAGATACGCGATGTCGATGTTGGCGTAGCGGTCTTGCGCGTCTTCCACTTCCGAGCGCTTGCCGAACAGCGCATCGGCCTCGTCGATCAGCAATACGCCGCCAGCGCGTTCGGCGGCGTCGAAGACCGCGTCGATGTTCTTCTCGGTCTCGCCGATGGTCTTGCTCACGACTTTGCCGAGATCGATGCGGAACACGTCCTGCGACAAAGCGTTGCCGACCATGTGTGCAGCCAGCGTCTTGCCGCTGCGCGGGGCGCCATGGAAATGTGCGATCAGGCCGCGCGCCTCCGCACGACCCTCCGCCGCCGCCAGGCCCAACGCATCGAGCACGTCATGCGCAATCAACGGCAGCGAGACGGGCCGGTCCGCCGCCGTCGGCGCTTCACTCGGCTGGCTGGCTTGCTCCACCGCGCCGTCCGGCGTCGCGCTGGCCGCGATCCACTGTTCGACCGCGATGACCAGTTGCACATCGCGCGCTTCGGAAGCCTGATCGCAGTCCGCGAGCCAGTCGATGATCCGCCGCCCGGCTTCGGCCTGCGTGCGATAGCACGCAACATTGCGAGCGCCACCGAACTGCTCCGTGTTCACGCGATCGATCAGCTGCCACATATCCCGCACGCCGAACGTCCGTTGCAAGTCGGGGTCACCGAGAATGTCGACCGCCTGCTCAATCTCAGCCGCGAGCCGCCGTGCCAGCGCCAGCGCCGCGCCCCAGCCGTGTCGCGACAGATTGACCGCGAGATCGCGCGCCGCCTTGCGCACCAAGGCATTGGCTGCGGTCGGCGGCTCGATCAGCTTCACGCTGCCGTGCTCGCGCACATAGCCCGACACCGCGGCGATGAAGCGCATCCACAGCGACAGGAAGCTGGTATTCGGCTCGCCTTGCGATGTATCGCTGTCCTTATCGACGCGCGTAGAACCGAGATCCACTCCGAACATCCGCCGGTAGGCGTTGCGGCGTGCGCTCTGGGTATCCGGCCTGCCGGAGCGTGTGCGCTGCGTCAGCGTATCCGCGGCAGGCCGACCCAGCGGCAGCAGTCCCTGCGCGAACAACTCGGCGATGCGGTCGACGACCTCGAACATCCGCATCCCTTCGAGCTGGTAGCTGTAATACAGCACACCGGCGATGCGCAGGTTCTCCTTGACGATCTCGACGTCGGTTGCGGCTTCGAGATCGGGCAGTTCGATTTTCTCCATGGGCCCAGTGTGCCCCGGGCCCGAGTTCGGGGTCAGCCCCTGCGCACGGGATGCCGCCGTT
Source organism: uncultured beta proteobacterium (assembly GCA_963707445.1). Classification (GTDB taxonomy): domain Bacteria; phylum Pseudomonadota; class Gammaproteobacteria; order Burkholderiales; family Burkholderiaceae_F; genus JALORV01. Next base: position 10,733 of record CAVPPW010000009.1, read on the forward strand.
ATTGCACGGCGAACTCGTACTTGTCCAAGCCGCGCCCGCCGAAGGCCAGCGCCGGTGATGGCTTGTCCTTCAAATAGCGGTCGAGAAACTCGATGCCGTAGCGGTCGATCAGGTACGCGTTGCGATTGGCGGTCAGGCAGTCGACGACGTTGGTCTGGCCGACGCAGATCAGGTTGGTCCACTCGAAGTGCGTGCCGCCCTTCAATTTGACGAAGAACTTGGGCGCGGCCGACAGCGCGTATGCACCCTTCGGCCCTTCGAGGCTCTGCGTAATGCCCCAGTCGAACTCCGCGCCTTGATACATCACGGGCGCGGAGAGCTTGCCGATCGTGCCGTGCACGATGAACGGCGCGACATACGGCGACAGCGCGAGCACGGCCTTGATCTCCGGCGCCTTCCACGACGGCCAGCCGCCCGCCATGCCGATCACGGTGTAGCCGCCCAGCGAATGCCCGATAGCCCCGATCCGTGTGACGTCTGCGATCTGCGCAAGCTGCGCATCCTCTGCCACGCGCCGGATTGCCGCGCGCAGATCCTCCAGCCGGCCGCGTTCGCTCTTGTCGTTCCACGCCTTCGGATCGATGAACGACTGATCGGTGCGCATGTTGCGCAACCTGAGATCTTCGCGGCCGATGCCGCAGGTGGCCGAGTCCGCATGGTCGGGCGCCGCGACCACATAGCCGTGACGCGCCAGCTCTTCGGTCAGGAAGAGGGTCTGCAGCCCGCAGCCGCCGAGGCCGTGCGAGAACAGCACCAGCGGCACGCGCGGGCACGCCGCGGGCGGCGCATCGAAAGCGACGCTGCCCATGAAGCCGTTGTACGTGCGCGCATACGCAAACGGCTTCTCTTCGGCCGCAGCCGGATACCACACCGCGACCTTGCGGCCGTTCTCGAGCGTGAGCACGCGATAGCCCGCGGCCTGGCGACCGTCGCAATCGGCCGCGTGCGCAGCCCCGCCCGCGACAACCCACAGCGCGAACGCAGCGAGCAGCGAACCGAGGGGAGTCATGGGACAAAGCCTAGCGGACGCACGCCTCGTCGTGTCGCTGAGTTACTTCCTGTTTCAGCAGGTACTTCGCGGCGGGGTCCCGCGAGTCCGGGAATGGACAAGCGTTCGCAGGCATCGCCGCCGCAACCGGTGACGTGTCGCCGGCATTTTTCGCTGGCGAACACGGCTCGATCGGATCGTCGTGCGGTCATGCCCCTGACGCAGATCGGCAAGCTCTCCGGAGCTAGAACGGTAACCCGCAAGTCTCCTTCTGCGTTTGGACATCCAGCCGGCACACGTCACCGTACGTGCAGCAGGTCTGGTTCTTCGAGCATTGCTGGCCGCGTGGTATGCACGTCTTGCAGCTGCCGTAGACGCACAACAGTGGATGGGAGTCCGGCGCCTGGCAGCAGTGCTTGCCTGCCACGAAATCCGCGACGCACGCCTCGCTCGGTTGAGCGCAAGTCGGTGGCTCCGATGTCGGGGGTGTCGAACACAGGTTGTTGATGATGACGAGCCCGCCGTCGCAACCGACGTCGCACGGCACCTGGCCCAGGTGCCCGCACGGTTTGCACACTCCGTTGGAAACACGATACGGATAGTTGCAGCCGTTGGTGCACGGCGGCTGGTTCAGCCCACCGCACGGCGTGCACACGTTGTTGATCGACCGCATCCCGGGGTTGCAGCCTTTGTCGCACGGTGCCTGGCCGGAACCACCGCACGCAACGCACAGGCCTTGCCGGACGCCCAGCCCCGAATTGCAGCCGGTGTCGCACGGAATCTGGTTGACGCCGCCACAGGCGCGACAGACCCCGCCCTTCATTCCCAACCCCGGCTTGCAACCCTTGTCGCACGGGACCTGGCCGTCTGCGCCGCAGATCTCGCACAAGCCTTTCAGCATATCGAGACCCGGGTCGCAGCCCCAGTCGCACGGCGGCCGGCCGCGTATGCCGCACTTGATGCAAGTCCCGCCTGCGAAAAACGGCTTCTGCGGATCGAACTCGCAGGAAAGGCGTTCGCCGATGCAGCGCGCGGTGGCCTGCGCGGCATCCGGCGGGCAGCACGGCTGGCCGTCGACCGTGCCGCACGCGAAGCAGCGATGCGTCTGCCGCTCGCACGCGCCGGCACTGCACATCTCCTGCATATCCCAGGTGTTCGGGCTGTAGACCTTGCCGTCGGCGGTCCACTTCGGCGCGCGCGTTTCGGGGCCGTCGCAGCAGACCTGGCCGGTGCCGCCGCACGGCTGCACACAGGTGTTGGTCTTGATGTCGCAGCCGAGGCCGACGTTGCACGCGACCAGCGGCCCCAGTGAAGGGATCTGCGATTCAGCCGGCGCCCGACAGCACGTTTCGCCGAGCGCGCCGCAACGGACGAAAAATGGATTCCACTTGAGGATCTCGACGGTCGTCACCGGCTTCGGCGCACATCCGGTCAACGCCGCGGCACAGACGATCGCCACCAAACAGGCGAAGATCGCTCGCAAGGTCCGGGGCGCGCTGCGCATCGTCCTCCCTCACCGCAGGCGCATAGGATAGGCAGCCTGCGTGCAGCAAAACAAGCCGCAAATTCACGTGACCGCACGCTTGCCGCGCGAACGGACTGCACCCGTCAGACCTTGCGGAACACCACTACGGCAAGCGCGGCCGACAGCAGCGTCGCGCCCCACAGCGGTGCGGGAACCAGCGCGAGCCAGATCAGGTGGACGTAGGCGGCTGACAGCAGCGAGATGAACAGCCGGTCGCCGCGCGTCGTCACGATGCCGAGCACGCCGCGCCGCGGCGCTCCGCCGGGCGCGCGCCATTCCCAGACCGCCATGCCGAGCAAGCAGCAGCCCGATGACGACGAAGAACGCGGCCGTCTGCCACGTCCACGCCATCCAGCCGAGTCCGATTCCAACAGCAGGCGCCGGCGTCATGGCCTGATCTCAGACGCGGCCGAGGGCGAAGCCCTTGGCGATGTAGTTGCGCACGAAATAGATGACGATCGCGCCCGGGATGATGGTCAGCGCGCCGGCCGCGGCCAGCAGCCCCAGTTCGTAGCCCGACGTGCTCGCGGTGCGCGTCATCGTCGCGGCGATCGGCTTGGCCTCGACCGCGGTCAGCGTCTTGGCGAGCAGCAGCTCGACCCACGAGAACATGAAGCAGAAGAACGCCGCCACGCCGATGCCGGCCGCGATGGTCGGAATGAAGATGCGAATGAAGAAGCGCCAGAACGGATAGCCGTCGACGAAGGCGGTCTCGTCGAGCTCCTTCGGCACGCTCGACATGAAGCCTTCGAGGATCCAGACCGCCAGCGGGATGTTGAACAGGCAGTGCGCCAGCGCGACCGCCAGGCGGGTGTCGAAGAGGCCGATCGCCGAATAGAGCTGGAAGAACGGCAGCGCGAACACCGCGGCCGGCGCCATCCGGTTGGTCAGCAGCCAGAAGAACAGGTGCTTGTCGCCGAGGAAGCGGTAGCGCGAGAACGCGTAGGCCGCCGGCAGCGCCACCGTGACCGACATCACGGTGTTCATCGCGACATAGCTGATCGAGTTCAGGTAGCCGCGGTACCAGGTCGGGTCGGTGAAGATCTTGCGGTAGTTGTCGAGCGTGAAGTCCTGCGGCCACAGCGTGAACGACCCGAGGATCTCGTTGGTGGTCTTGAACGACATGTTCAGCAGCCAGTAGATCGGCAGCAGCACGAACAGGATGTAGAGCGCGGGCACGAGCCAGGCGAAGCGCTTCATCGTCAGCTGCCCTCGTCCTGGTCATGACGGTGTAGAAGATCCACGACAGCAGCAGGATGATCAGGAAGTAGATCAGCGACATCGCCGCCGCCGGCCCGAGGTCGAACTGGCCGAGCGCGATCTTGACCAGGTCGATCGACAGCAGCGTGGTCGAGTTGCCCGGTCCGCCGCCGGTGACGACGATCGGCTCGGTGTAGATCATGAAGCTGTCCATGAAGCGCAGCAGCACCGCGATGGTCAGCACGCGCTTCATCTTCGGCAGCTGGATGTAGCGGAACACCGCCCAGCGCGATGCGCCGTCGATCTTCGCGGCCTGGTAGTAGGCGTCGGGGATCGCGCGACAGGCCCGCGTAGGCGAGCAGCACCACCAGCGAGGTCCAGTGCCAGACGTCCATGGCGATCATGGTGGCCCAGGCGGCGACCGGCTGCTGGGTGTAGTTGTAGTCGATGCCCAGCGCGTTGAGCGTGCGGCCGAGCAGGCCGATGTCGGGCAGCGCGAAGATGTTCCACATCGCGCCGACCACGTTCCACGGGATCAGCAGCGGCAGCGCCATCAGCACCAGGCACACCGACACCCACGGGCCGCGGCGCGGCATGGCCAGCGCGATGGCCACGCCGAGCGGGACCTCGATGGCCAGGATGATGCCGGTGAAGAGCAGCTGGCGCTGCAGCGCTGCGTGGAAGCGCTGGCGAGTGCAGCACCTGCTCGAACCACTTGACGCCCTCGAAGAAGAAGACGTTGTCGCCGAAGGTCTCCTGCACCGAGTAGTTGACCACCGTCATCAGCGGGATGACGGCGTTGAACGCGACCAGCAGCACCACCGGGACGCACCAGCCACCAGGCCTTCTGATTGGGCGGTCTTGGCGTCCATGGCGGCGCTTCAGCCCGCGCTCCAGCCGTCGGCATAGAGCTGCGTGTACGCCGGGATCGAAGCGGACGAAACGCGCGCTCGGCCGGCAGCGCTGGACGCCCTCGGCCACCAGCAGCTTGATGATCGTCGCCGTCTTCGGCGGCTAGCCTGCCACGATCGACGATGCGGTAGCGGCCGGTGTCGCTCAACCTTGAGATGCGCACCGGGATGCCGCGTCGGCGAAGCGTGACGAACTCCGGCCGCACGCCGATCTCGAGCCGCGCGCCGTCCGGCGGCGCCTTCGGCGGCGTCGCGATCTCGACCGCGTGGCCGGCGAAGCGCGCCACGCCGTCCTCGAACGTGGCCGGCAGCACGTTCATGCCCGGGCGAGCCGATGAAGTGGCCGACGAAGGTGTGGCGCGGCCGCTCGAAGAGCTCCACCGGCGTGCCGGCCTGCACCACCATGCCCTCGTTCATCACCACGCACCTGGTCGGCGAAGGTCAGCGCCTCGGTCTGGTCGTGGGTGACGTAGATCATCGTCGGTGCGCAGCCGCTGGTGCAGCTCCTTGAGCTTGCGAGCGCAGCCGCCACTTCAGATGCGGGTCGATCACCGTCAGCGGCTCGTCGAACATGATGACGTTGACGTCGTCGCGCACCAGGCCGCGGCCGAGCGAGATCTTCTGCTTGCCGTCGGCGCTGAGGCCGGCGGCGCGCTGA
>CAVPPW010000010.1:0-110620 GCA_963707445.1 uncultured beta proteobacterium
CGACGTCCGGTCCATCCCGCTGTTCTCGACGCTCGCCGCGGCCGAGCTCGAGCGTCTCGCGCAGACCTCCGCCGACATGCACCTCGGTGCCGGTGAGTTCGCCGTTCACGAGGGCGGCGAGCGCGCGCTCTTACGCGGTGCTCAGCCGGCAAGATCGAGGTCGTCAAGCTGTTCGACGGCATCGAGCGCACGCTGGGCTGGCGCGTTCCCGGCACGATCTTCGGCGAGGTGCCGATCGCCTTCGGCACGCCGTTTCGCGGCGGATATCGCGCGTCGGAGCCGTCGCGCGTGATGCGGGTCGATCCCAAGCAGTATTACGCCGTCGCGGCGACATGCGCCGGAGGTCGCGGCGAAGGTCGGCGCGCTCGCGCGCGAGCGCATCGGCGGGCTGCAGGGCATCGCCGCCGAGCCGCCGAAGCCGCGCGTGACGATGGTCGGCCACCGCTGGGACGCCGCCTGCAGCGCGCTGCGCCGGTTCCTCGCGCGCAACCAGATCACGCTTCGACTGGCTGACGCCCGACGCGCCGGAGCTCGCGACGCGCTGGCCCGGCGCGTCGCCCGGCGGACGACGACTGCCCGGTGCTGCGGCTCGCCGACGGCACGCTGCTCAGCCGACCCGCGACGCGCGACGTTGCCGAGCGCCTCGGCCTGCAGACGCGCGCCCGCCTCGCCGGAGTACGACACGATCATCATCGGCGGCGGGCCGGCCGGCCTCGCGGCGGCGGTCTACGGTGCGTCCGAAGGACTGCGCACCATCGTCGTCGAGCGCGAGGCGCCCGGCGGCCAGGCCGGCACGTCGTCGCGCATCGAGAACTATCTCGGCTTCCCCAGCGGCGTCTCGGGCGACGAGCTTGCGAGCCGCGCGCTGCAGCAGGCCAGGCGGCTCGGCGCGGAGATCCTGGTCACGCGCTCGGTCGCCGCGCATCGATCCGGCGACGCGCGAGGTCGTGCCTCGACGGCGACGACGTCGTCCGGGCGCGGACGATCATTCTCGCCACCGGCGTCACGTGGCGCCGCCTGGCGATCGACGGCTTCGACCGGCTGATCGGCAAGGGCATCTACTACGGCGCGGCGCGCAGCGAGGCGAGCGCCACGCACGGACTCGACGTCCACCTCATCGGCGCCGGCAACTCGGCCGGCCAGGCGGCGCTGTACTTCGCCAATCACGCGCGCACGGTGACGCTGGTCGTGCGCGGCGATTCGCTCGAGAAGAGCATGTCGCACTACCTGATCGAGCAGCTCGCGACGAAGTCGAACGTGACGGTGCTGCCGCGTTCGGAAGTGGTCGCCGCGCATGGCGACACCCACCTCGACGGCGATCGACATCCGCGACAACGCGACCGGCGACGGTGCGGCGACACGATTGCGGCGGCCTCTTCGTCTTCATCGGCGCCGACGCGGAGACCGGACTGGCTGCCGGACGGACATCGCGCGCGATGCGCGCGGCTACGTGCTGACCGGCGACGACGTCGTGAAGGCCGGACGCTGGTCGCACGGCCGCGATCCCTATCTGCTCGAATCGAGCGTGCCCGGCATCTTCGCGTGCGGCGACGTGCGCTTGAGCCCGGTCAAGCGCGTCGCCTCGGCGGTCGGCGAGGGCAGCATGGCGATCGCCTTCGTCCACAAGTATCTGCAGCAAAACGCGCGATAGTGTCGACGCACTGAATTTCCTGCTGTTTCTGTCGAGGTGACTATGAAGATTCGACGGGTGACTACGGGGCACAACGCGCAGGGCAAGGCCGTTTTTGTCTGTGACACCGCAGTCGAGGCTGTCACCTTTGCCCAACTTCCTGGAGCCGCGTTTCATAGACTTTGGGGCGCTGACCGTCTCCCCGAGTTTCCGGATGGCGGTTCCCCACCCGAGTACACGGAGTACTTCCCGCCTCTTGGGGGTTTCCGCTTCATGACGTTCACGGTCGCGCCGCAGTTGCAGACTCAGCACGTGGATCGACATACCCTGCGTGCAGAGTACGAAGCGAAACTGCCAGGCCTCCTCGAGCACATGGAACGCAAGAGTCCCGGCATGCACACGACCAACACGATCGACTTCGAGTACATCATCTCCGGTGAGGTGTGGCTGGAATTGGACGACGGTGCTTCCGTTCACCTGCGCGCCGGCGATACCGTTGTCCAGAACGGCACGCGGCATGCTTGGCGCAACAAGGGCTCCGAACCTTGTCACATCGTCGTGTTCATGGTGGGTGTTCCGCGCACCCCGTCGGGGCTCGAAGTCGCACGGGCAGCTTCGTGAGTCTGGCCGCATTCACTCCTACCTTCGTGCACGAAATCTACGCAATGGAGGAGACAAGCGTATGTCCAATGATCGACGCAGGAGACATCGCAATATGGCAGTGCGAATCGAGAGGGCGGGACCGGTCTGGACAGTCATTCACGACCGGCCCGACGCCCGCAACGCGATGGACCCCGAAAGTGCGGATGCGCTGACGGCCGCTTTTCTTGAATTCGATGCCGATAAGGATGCTTCGGTTGCGGTCTTCTACGGCGCGGGCGGGGCGTTTTGCGCGGGTTGGGATCTTAAGTTCGTCAGCACGCTCAACGCTGACTATCCGCTTGGGGAACTCGATATCCCTGCCGCACGGCCACGTGGCAACGGTAGTGAAATTCCACGCGGACCGATGGGGCCGTCCCGGCTGGAGCTGGACAAGCCGGTCATTGCCGCAATCGAGGGACCTGCCGTCGCGGGAGGTATGGAGCTGGCCCTGTGGTGCGATTTCAGAGTGATGGCGGAAGACGCCTACTTCGGCGTCTATTGCCGCCGTTGGGGAGTTCCGCTGATTGACGGAGGAACCGTGCGCTTGCCCAGAATCGTCGGCCAGGGTCGAGCACTGGAGATCACTCTCACCGGACGAAAAGTCCCGGCAGACGAGTGCTTGAACATCGGCTTGTGCGAATACGTCACACCCAGAGGGGGCGCACGGGAGAAAGCAGAAGAACTTGCACGGGAGATTGCACGCTTCCCACAGGTGTGCGTGCGCGCCGATCGACGCTCCGCAATCAGGAGTCACGGGCTTGGCGTACGCGACGCGTTGATCCAGGAGTGGTACAACGGGCGCGAAGCCCTCATCGCGGACGGTGTATCGGGTGCGAGCCGCTTCAAGGACGGCCTCGGTCGGCATGGTGATTTCGCCAAGATCCTGTGATCGTTCTAGCGTGGCCTAACCGTCAGGCGTCGCAGCCCGGCATGACTCCTAAGGGCATTCGCCCGATTCGATCGGAGGTCGTTCATGAAGGCTCCGCGAACACTTGCGGCACTCACGGTGGCGAAGTCGCCGCGAACGGGTGGTTGAGTCCTAGCGGACGTTAGGCCACACCTGGAGCCACGACGACCATGCCCAAGGCAATGAGGATCGCTCTTGCCGTCCTCATCGGGTTTGTGGTGTGGTTCGTTGTGGCGACCTTTGTCAATCTGCCCTATTCGCGCATCGCTCATCGGCTACGCTGAAGCGGAAACGGCGGCACGATTCACTTTGCCCATGTTGCTTGCGCGCCTTGCGGTGGGCGGTCTCAGCTCAGTGGCCGCCGGCCTCGCCTGTGCTCTTTTCGCCCGCTCAATTTCCGTTGCGGGGAAAGTTCTCGCGGTCGCGCTCGTCTTGTTTTTTATCCCGGTGCACTATGCGCTGTGGGCCCAGTTTCCCCTCTGGTACCACGCAGTCTTCCTGATCTCACTCGCACCGCTGGTGCTGGTCGGTGCCTCGGTTGCTCGGCACGCTGCTTCGCGAGGTCGGGGTGAAGCCTAGCTCAGGTTGAACTCAAGGTTTGGCGTCCCAACGGGCAATCATCAATCGGCGTGACTGATGCCTCGCGGCCTGCGACATGCTCTAGTTGATTGGCGGGGTCATGTATTTCGCTTCGGCCCCAAGTCTTCGCCGCGACACGATCCAGTCCCTTGCACTTCTACCACTTTCATGAGCCCGAGCCGGCTCTGCCGATGTTCGCTGGGATTTTCGCGATAGGACTATTCTTTGCGTGCTGTTCCTGAGGTCAGGCAATCTGTGGATGGTCGGCATTTTTCATGGACTAGGCGATTCCTACATTGTTGGCTTGAGCAATAACGCCTAACCCGACGGTCAGCGCGCGTAAGACGCGATGAGACGACGAGTGCGATGGCTCCCCACGCTTGTGCGAGGTGATCAATGTCAAAGATCGATAAAGACCAGGTGGTTGGCGTATTGAACCGATTGCTCGAGACGGAGCTGGCGGGTGTTGTGCGCTACACGCATTACTCCCTCCTCGTCTTTGGCTTCGGTCGCATTCCCATCGTTTCATGGCTGCGTGCACAGGCCAATGAATCCTTGCAGCATGCACAACAGGTCGGGGAATGGATTACCACGCTCGGAGCCTATCCGTCCCTGGTGATCGGTTCCCTTCTGGATTCTCACAAGCATGATATCGCTGCGATGCTTCGTGAGTCACTAGAAGCCGAGGGCAGCTCGCTCGAGCTTTACCGCGAACTCCTTGCGCTGGTCGAGGGACGTTCCGTCGCATTGGAAGAGTTCGCGCGACAGATGATCTATGTCGAGGAGCTGCATGCCGCGGAAGTGGACAAGATGCTCCGGAAACCGGGGGAACTCGCGGCGTTCGCGCAACGTCCAGGCTAACGCGCGGCAAGTCCGATCATCTACTTCGGCGGCCCGTACAGTAGGCCGATCAGCGCGGCTGCGATGGTAGTCGCAGGATCGCGTCCATCGACGGTCGGTGCGAGGTTAGTCCACACGACCAGCGTCACACCATTCACGGGGTCGTAGCCCATGAACGAGTTGTAGCCGGGCAACTCGCCGGTGTGACCGTATAAGTTGCCGAATTTGGCAATCGCCCAACCATACGACGCGCTGTTCGGATCGTTCGGGTCGATCGGCACCACGCTGGCGAGCCGCCGCGCCTGCAAATCGGCGTTCAGCAGCTTGCCGCCAACCAATGCCTGTACCCAGGTGGCGAGGTCGTTGGAGGTCGAGATGCCCGCACCGGCCGCCCAGCCCCACGACGGATTTGCATCGGTCTGATCGCCGGGCGCGAGCGTACCCGCGCGGCCCGCGGCTTGCATCGCCGCCGGCAATGCAGGTGGCGAGTCCATCGTCAGCACGTTGTTGCCGTACATATAGCCGCGAGCGTATGGCGTGGGGATTGAGTTGGACGTGATATCAGGGAACAGCGTGTTCTTCAGACCAAGCGGCGCGAACAACCGGTCTCGCATGATTGCGGCGAGCGGCTTGCCACCTTCGCGCTGCTCGGCGATCAGGCCGAGCAGGACCGTGTTGGTGTTCGAGTAAGAAAACGGTCCGCCGGAAGGAGTGAAGTTCGCCTTGTTGTACTTGTAGGCGAGTGCCAGCAGCTCCGCCTGTGTCCAGGCCTTCGTGGGCTGGTCGTCGAGCGTCTTGTTGAGTTCCAGCGTCGTCGAGTAGTTGTACAGGCCGCTGCGCATCGACAGCAGCTGCTCGATGTTGATCTTGTCGCCGTTCGGCACGTCAGGCCGGTACTTCGAGACGGGATCGTTGAGGCGGAGCAGACCTTCCTGAACCTGCTGCAGGATCACCGTGCCGGTCCAGGTCTTGGTGTTGGAGCCCACGCGCACGTGCTGCTCGAAGCTGGGCGGCACCGTACTGCGGTAGGTCGTGACGCCATAGGTGGTGGTGAAATTCCCGTTGGGCGTGCGAAGGATGACGACCGCGCCTGGAACGAGCATTTCCTTCGCCAGTCGTTCCACCGTGCCTTGCATCTCGGCCGCGTTAACTGGTCGCAGTGCTGGCGCTGCGCGCAATGCGGGTTGCTTCGAATCCATGGTGGTGCATGCGGCGACGAGGACGCTGGCGCAAACAAACATCGCGCGGCACACAAGCAGGTCCATGCGCCCGGTCGACCGACCCACACAAGCCCGCGGCCCGAGGAGCTTGGTCAGATTCTTCAGCATGGTCAGGCACCTCGGAGCATGGCTAGCGTGTTCAAGACTACGACACTTGACAGCCGTCACTCTGCCGCCGAACAGGCCAGCATTTGGCGCTGACACAGGAGCAGAACACGCAGCAGTTGCCCGCTTCGGCCGATTTGCGCGGCGTGACCGAAAGCGGTCACATACGCGGGCGGTTTCGCCTCAGCCCCGACGCGCCGCCTCGATCGCCGCGATGTCGATCTTCTTCATCGTCATCATCGCTTCGAACGCGCGCTGGGCCGCCGCTCGGTCGGGGTCGGTGATCGCGTCGAGCAGCGCGCGCGGGGTGATTTGCCACGACAGCCCCCACTTGTCCTTGCACCAGCCGCACGCGCTTTCCTGGCCGCCATTGCTGACGATAGCGTTCCACAAGCGGTCGGTTTCGGCCTGGTCGTCGGTCGCGATCTGGAACGAGAAGGCCTCGCTGTGCTTGAACGCCGGCCCGCCGTTCAGCCCAACGCAAGGGATGCCGGCCACGGTGAACTCGACCGTCAGGACATCGCCCTTCTTGCCGTCGGGATAGTCGCCCGGCGCGCGCATCACCGCGCCGACGGCGCTGTCGGGGAAGGTCTTGGCGTAGAACCGTGCGGCATCTTCGGCATCGTGGTCGTACCACAGGCAGATCGTGTTCTTGCTTGGCATTCTCGTTTCCTTCACTTAGGTTGAAGGGCATCCTCGCTGAGCGAAGGCGAGCAAGCGCCGTTCCGGCAGTGGCCGTCGGCTGTCGCCGACATCGCTTTTTGGATTATCCGAACAGCCCGATCAAACTCATCGTCCGCCTTGCGCCCGACAGCTCGACCGACTTCGTCATCCCGTCATGTAGACAGGATTCGGTCGCGAGAAAAACGAATGCAGGATGTGATAGACAGTCAAATAGTTCTTTTGCTGAAAGCTGGCGTGTGAGATTCCGGGCATGACGGTGAACTGCTTATCGGGATTGGGCAGCCGTGCAAAGAAATTCATTAAGTCATCGAATCCCGCAATGCCGTCGAACTGGCCGCGCATCACGATCGTCGGGACAGTGATGGCTGCGGGATCGACGATCGGTAACTTCGAGCACATGTCAATGTAGGTTCCGTTCGGCATCGACGAATCGAGCGCAAGGATTGCGTCAGCGAATGCATCGATGACGCGCTTGTCCGCGCACTCGGGATGATCACGCTCAAAAATGGAATAGACGAACGCTCGGTCGATAGGCCGGCGCTTTGCCTTAAGAAACTCCGGAAGTTTCTTGCGCCGCTGTTCCAGCGTGGGACTTCCTTCGCCGGTCCAGACAAAAGCGTCGAGCGCTAAGCGCGCGACGCGATGCGGATGCCTTTGTGCGAACAGTGCTGCGCGCAGCGCGCCGGAAGAAATGCCGTAGACGAAGAAGTCCTGCACGCTGCGGGCACGGCTGATGTAGTCGGTCGCGGCAGCCAGATCGTCGGCGCCGTTGGCGATGTCGCACGTAATGTCGCGGTTCTTGTCGGATCGCCCGTAGCCTTCCATGTCGACGCTCCAGCACACGAACCCGCGCCGCGCAAACCAATCCATCACCGACGAATCGGCGCGTCCAACGACCTTCAAGTCGAACGTAGGTTGCGACGCCATCGACGAGCCATGAACAAAGAGCACCGCCGGCTTGTTATCTGGGACGTCGACGAATTTCTCCCATAGAAACAGGCGCACGTCCCCTTTCTTGCTCCAGTGTTCGACGCCAGTCACCGGCGCGTTGACGTCAGTTGATTCGGACATCGCCTTTTCCTGATGGGGCGCCACGGCGCTAATCGATTTTGGTACCAGTTCCCTTGATGATTTTCGCCCAACGGTCGATCTCTTCGCGAAAGAAGACCCCGAATTCAGCGGGCGTCGATGCCACGAGTTCTATCGCTGCATTGTCCATATAGGTCTTCACCTCTGGGGTCGCCAACGTAGCGACTAGGTCTCGATGCAACTTGTCGATGATCGGTGCTGGTGTGCCCTTGGGTGCCATCAAGCCCAACCATACGTACGCGGCGTACCCCGGAACGGCCGTTTCGGCAATGGTTGGCACGTCGGGCAATAGCGGCGAACGATTGGCGCTGGTCACCGCAAGCGCACGAACTCTTCCCGCCTTAATGTGCCCCAGCATGCCGGCAAGGCCAGGAAACGACACCATGACCTGGCCGCCCAGTAAGTCGGTCGTCGCTTGGCCGCTGCCTCGATAAGGAATGTGGTTCATCTTGAGTCCGGTCTGCGACAGAAAGAGTGCAGCGAACAAGTGCTGGCCACTGCCGTTGCCGGATGACGCGTAGTCCAGCTGGCCCGGCCGCTCCCTCGCGTATGTGATCAGCTCCTGAATCGACCGCACGGGAAGGGATGGATGTACGACCAGAACGCCGGGTTCGCGTCCAATCAATGTGATCGGAACGAAGTCGTCGAGCGGATGAAACTTCAGTTGCGAATACAAGGTCGCGCTGATGGCATTGGTCTGCGAAGCGAGCAGAAGCGTGTAACCGTCCGGCGCGGATTTCGCGGCGAGCTCGGCACCTATCGTCGCGCCGGCGCCAGGTTTGTTTTCAACGACGATCTGTTGGCCCAGACGTTTCGGAAGCTCCTGGGCAATGATCCGCGTCGGTCCATCGACCGCGCCGCCGGGCGAAAATGGCACGATGATTCGAATTGCCCGTGACGGGTAGTCCTGCGCGTGCAGCGGCCCCTGACCGACGATACCCAGAGTCACGCAGATCGCCAGGCTCAGGCGGCGCGCAAGGTTTCGCGGATCGATCATCTAGTCTCTGTCTTGACGATGCAGCTCCATCATCGCTCTGTCCCTTGGCTTCGTCTAGAGATCCGCATCGACCTGTACGTCGTTCTCGCGTAGGCGCGCCTTCGCTTCGGTACGATTGTGCTGGCACAACGCGAGCACGACCGGTCCGCGGTGCGGGCAGCGCTCCTGAAATCGGGCGCGTCACGAAGAGCCGCGGATCCGGATCGCTCATGATCGCGCGAAGGCTTCCGGTTCACAGGAGGTTCTGACATGGACGCAGACCGGACGCACCTCGATCTGCGGACTCAGATAAGGATGCCTGATGAAGTCGAAACTGCCTTAGCCGGCGAGAATCGCTTGATAGCGGACGAGCCGTGGGGATTGGCTATCGCATCAAGCCGTTCATCGCTGGTCGGTATCGGATCGTCGGATCGATCGTTCAAGCCAAGCTAACGATGCAAGTCAAATCCGCCGCTTTCACGTTGGTAGCAGCCTTGGCCATCCTGCCGCATGGCGCCGTCGTTGCCGCCAACGCGGAGCCAACAGAACCCACGCTCTCGGGCCCTAACCAGCCGCCTGGCGCGAAAGACAACTTCGATCCCGTCTACAACGTTTGCCGCGGAACCGACCGCGAGTGCTACCACGCGTGGGTGTCGGATCGCCAGAACAAAGTATTGCTGTACACGCGAACCGCCGGTCCGCGCCACGCGAACATCCAACCGGCACTCGGCCCGGGCCTGGACCCGCCGCTGTCGACGACTCAAAACGTCGCGCAAAGGGCCATCAAAGCATGGCTGGAAGCGGTGGGCGTCGAGGTCCATTGGACCGAGGACGTCAATACGCTCGCCGGCCAGCTCGGACCAGGCTCGGACTACAAGGCGGTGATTTTCCTGAGCACCAGCCGCGACACGCTGTGGAAGCACGGCACCGCCGTGTCGACGACAGCGGCGGTCAACACGACGACCAATGCGCATCTCGACGCCGCAAAGACCGCGCTGCGGCAGTACATGCGCGCCGGCGGCGGCTTCGTCGGAATCCACAATGCGTTCGGCACCGAGTACAACTGGCAGTGGTACGAAGGCCTGCTCGGCAATGCCAATTACTACGACCACGGCGCGTTCCAGGACGGCATGGTCAAGATCGTCGCCGCAGGATTCGTCCACGTCGGGGATCAGCAACTTCGCCTTCAGAGACGAGTGGTACAACCTGGAGCCGTTCCCGACCCGTGTGAAGTTCCTCGCCACTGTCGACGAGAACTCGCTGGCGACGCGCAAGCACAGTGCACCCGGGCCACGGAGACTTCCATCCCGTCGCCTGGTGCCAGTACTACGACGGTGGCCGTTCGTGGGTGACGACGCTCGGCCACGACGGCGCGGCCTTCATCGATGGTTCCGGATTCCCGGGTCAGCAGTCGTTCAAGCGCCTAATCGTTAACGGGATTCTTTCGGCAATGGGAAACATTCCCTTCTGTCAATAGCAGAGCTCCTTGGCTGCGGGCGTGCGTGGGTGATCGATCCAGAGGGCCTCGAACACCTAGGCGGTGCACTCCGCGAGCGTCGCTCGCGCGCGCATTTCAACGCGGACGTTAGCCTCGGGCAGGTCCACACACTTCAGGAGAACTCATGTTTGACCACGTGAAATTCGGAGTTAGCGACTATGCAGCAAGCAAAGCGTTCTTCCTCAAGGCACTCGAACCGCTCGACGTAGCTGTTGTCTCGGAGGGACCGCCGACGTACGGTGTCGAGCTTTGCCCGAAGGGCAAGGCTTCACTGTGCCTGTACCAAACCGAGGAGAAGCCGGCGCATCTTCACTTGGCGTTCACGGCCGAGAATCGCCAGCAAGTCGAAGCTTTCTATCGCGCAGCTCTGGAGGCGGGTGGAAAAGACAATGGTGCGCCTGGTCTGCGCCCGCACTACCACGCGAACTACTATGCAGCTTTCGTCATTGGTCCGGACGGGCACAACATCGAAGTGGTTTGCCACGGACCCGAGGCCTAACCCTTCTGCAAGGACTTCCCCTGCGAGTCAAGTATTGAAGTGATGTGACGCCCGCTTCAGCGGGCGTCGTTGCTTTGGCGGTCCGGTTGAGTTGTGCGATCGGTGGTTCATTGATGAGTCCTTTGCTGCGCGCCTGTTATGTTGCTGTCAGAAGTGGACTGCAGTTCTGCAAACGGCCTTGTGGCGTCGTGATATCTGACGCGGGCCACCATACGAGTCGCACGCGGGATCCCAATTCCATCGTCGGTCCAACTGCGACGCGCTGATCGGGCGCGCTCGCGTGTGTGCTGACCAAGGGGTTAGCCGGGGTGTTCCCGCGTTCGGTCTGACCTCTGCAAGCTATGGCAGGGCGCAGCGGTGAAGTCAGGTTAGGCGCAGGCGGCCGGCGTCACGCTCGCGCGCGGTTGCGCCGCGGATGCCGCTGCCACGCGTTCGGGTCGAAGTGCTGTTCACGCACCAGCATCGCCCACAGGATGCGCGCGTGCTTGTTGGCGATCGCGATCAGCGTCTTGTGATAACCCTTGCGCGCGTACAGCGCCGCGATCCAGCGCTGCAGGTGCGTGGCTTTCTGCGGTGGCGTCTTCAGTGCCGCCTGCAGCGCACTGCGGGCGCCCTGGACCAACAGTCCGCGCAGGTAGGCATCACCGCGCCGGCTGCTGTCACCCAGCCGGGTCTTGCCGCCGGAGCTGGCCTGGCGTGGGGTCAGTCCCAGCCAGGCGCCGAGTTGGCGACCGTGGCGGAAGATCGTGGGGTCGGGCACCGTGGCGGCAAAGGCGCTCGCGGTGAGCACGCCGACACCGAGCACTTCGCGCACTCGGCGCGCGCGATTCGTTGTCACGCGCATGCGCAGCGATCTCGGCATCGCAGCGCTCGATGCGCGCATGCAGGGCCGCAAACTGCTCGCGCGCTTCCAGCAGCAGCGCGCGCACAGAAACAGGTACGCGCTCATCACTGCTCAAGCCGGGCAGTGCCTTGAGCAGACGGTCGCTGGACAGCGCGATCGCGATGCCGAACTCGGCCAGCAGCCCGCGCAGGCGGTTGATCAGCGCCGTGCGCTCCTCATGGAAGCCGGCGCGCGCCCGGTGCCAGGACAGGATCGCCTGCTGCTCGACGGTCTTGATCGGGACGAAGCGCATGGTGGGCTGGCGCGCGGCGATGGCGATGGCCAGCGCATCGTTGCCGTCGTTCTTGCCGCCCTGGCGGAACGGCACCACGAACTCGGCGGCGATCAGACGTGCGGTGTGGCCGCGGGCGGCGAAGTACCGACCCCAGTGATGCGCGCTGCCGGCAGGCTTCCATGGCCACGGTGCAGCGTGACAGCGCCGCCGCCCAACGTTCGAAGCCGGCACGGCGCAGGACCTTGCGCTCGAGCACCGCACCGCGGGCATCGAGGACGCAGACAGCGAACACTTCCTTGGCCAGGTCGATGCCGACGGTAGTAATCTCGTCCATGACTTCCCCTCCCGCTTCAGATTGATGATGACGAATCTCAATCGTGGCACTTCGATGCCGTGCGACTTCTCAGTCGCTTCGGGACGGGGAAGTCCCTCGTATCCATCGGGGGCGTGACAAGCGGTGTTCGCCCACTTGCGGCCGCCCCTCATGTCAAACGTTAGGCCTCAAGAGCCAGGCTCTGTGTCACGGGATCATCTATGCCTCCTACGTCCTGGAAGAAGTCCCCTGCGGAACTCGTCGAGCGCTTTGCCAGCGCGCTTCCGGAGCACCCGCCGTCGTTCGAAAGCCAATGTTCGGCTACCCCGCCGCATTCGCCAACGGCAACATGGTCTGCGGGCTGTTCCAAGACTCTGTCGTTGTCCGCCTTGGCAAGGAAGGCGCGGCTTCAGCTGTCGCTGATGGGCGAGCGCAACAGTTCACCCCGATGCCTGGCCGCACCATGACCGGCTATGTATTGGTTCCAACGGCCGAGGCCAATGACACCAAGGCACTTGCGGCGTGGCTTCAACATGCGCTGGACTTCACGCTCACCTTGCCAAAGAAGGCGGCGAAGTCTCCGGCCAAGAAGGTCTCCAAGGCCGCGCGGCGGAAAACCAAGTGAGACCCAACCCTTCGCTCCGGGTCGCGTGATCGGACTGTTTGGCAGTGGAGGTTGCAGATGGGATCTGATGAGCGAGCCATCCGTGAGGTGCACACCATTTGGATTGATGCCGTCAACGCCGGCGATCTTGTCCGCTTGCTCGGCTTGATGGCGGACGATGTCGTGTTTCTGAATCCGGGCCGAGCGCCGTTCGGCCGGGATGGATTCCCCGCCGGCTTCACGACGGCCCACCAACAATCTCGGATCCGTTGCATCAGCGAGTTGGAAGAGGTCGTGGTCGTCGGCGAAATCGCCTACACACTGTGCCGGGACTCGTTATCCGTGACACCGCGCGCCGGCGGAAAAGCAACGGAGCTAGCCGGTCATCGGATCACCATATACCGCAAACAGCCCGACGGCCGCTGGCTCCTGGCCCGCGATGCCCACACGCTGTCTCCGGTGGCGAGCTGAGGTCGTGAGAATGGTGGCGCGGGCGTCAGCGATCCATGTCTCTTGCCAAGTCGGTGCGTCGCGGCGTTGAATACGCTTATTCACTTCCCAACCGTGCAGGAGCGAGGCCGTGACATTGGTCGCGAACATTGTCGTCGCAGCAGTTGCACTGCTGCATGTGTACTTCTTGGTTCTGGAGATGTTTCTCTGGGACAGGCCGGCCGGACTGCGGGCGTTTGGTCAGACACTCGAAGCTGCAAAGGCTTCGAAGGTCCTCGCCGCAAATCAAGGGCTTTATAACGGCTTCCTGGCGGCCGGGCTGGTGTGGGGCCTTACGCTGGGTGCCAGTGGCACCCACATCAAAGTGTTCTTTCTCAGTTGCGTGCTGGTCGCGGGTCTTTATGGCGCGGCAACTGCAAGTCGGAAGATTCTCTATGTACAAGCGCTTCCTGCTGCAGTTGGCCTTGCTCTCGTGCTCCTGGCCTGAGGCGGACGAGGATCGCAATGAAGCACGGTACTGGCCAGCCGACGCCGACTCCGGAGCAACCGCATCGCCCGGTGCCTCAAGGCTATCGGCAGGGAATCATTACGGCGATCACGGTCCTCTTGGGTTTTTCGTTGGCGTTCTTTCGCTTCTGGGGTTTTGAAGCCTCGGGTGAGTGGACGGCGCGGTCGATCATCGCGGCCGCCCCCTTGGTCGCTGCCATCGTGCTCCAGATCGTTGCGCTGGTTCGATCTCTGCGGCTTGAGGATGACGATCCGAATGAGTATAGAAAGACTGTCCTGTGGTTTACCACCTCCGCCGTGGTATTACTGAGTGGATTGTTGATCGCCACGTTGGTGTTCGCTGGCATGCCTGAGACAAAGTGACCAATGACGGTCCGGTTGTGCGCGCGCAGACGCCGAACCGCGAATACGACGAGATCATTACGTTGAAGGTTGGACCACCCGTCGGGATTGATCGACCCCGGGAGCGCGTATGCGGATTGCAGTAGTCACCTTTGAAGGATTCAACGAGCTCGACTCGTTCATCGCTTCGGCGATGATCAACCGCGTCAAGCAGCCTGAGCTAAGAGCGCTGATCGTGTGCCCGTCCGAACGGGTTGTGTCGATGAACGGGGTCGTCGTGCAATCACAGGCCCCATTGAGCTTTGTTCGTGAAGCTGAAGCGGTGATTGTTGGAAGCGGCATCCATACGCGGGATCTGGTGCGCGCGGCCGGCCTGATGTCGGAGCTCAGGCTTGACCCATCGCGTCAGATCATTGGCGGCCAGTGCTCCGGAGCGCTGGTGCTTGCCGCGCTCGGTCTTCTGGAAAATCTTCCGGCGTGCACCGATTCAAGGACGCGTCCGTGGGTTGAGGAAGCCGGAGTCGAGGTTCTTGACCAACCGTTCGTCGCACACGGAAACGTGGCCACCGCGGGAGGCTGCCTGGGGTCTCACTATCTCGCAGCGTGGGTGATCGCCCGCCTCGCGGGTTGGAATGCTGCAGAAAGCGTCGTTCACTACGTCGCGCCCGTGGGCCAGAAAGATGAATGGGTGCAACGTGCGCGGGCGGTCGTCAGACAATACCTTCCAGCGCAGGAGCGCGTCACGGTTTAACGTGTCGCGACCGGGCGTACGTTCGGGAGCGGACGCACAACGAAGCCGCGGCGCGCTCAGCGCCAGCGTTGGCGCACATGACCAGCAGTCTGTGGAGGTGACTATGGCTCCCGATCCCACGCCGGGCGGTGTTCACTCGGGCACGGATAGTTTGCTGCGTCGCCTCCTGGGAGGCATGTCGATCTTTACCTTGCTCATGACCGTTCCTCAGGTGCTGACGATCTGGATCGGTCAACAGGCAGCCGGAGTTTCGGTGTTGTCATGGAGCGCGTATCTGCTGTCTGCGATCCTGTGGTTCTGGTTCGGACTCCAGAAACGCGACAGGAACATCTACCTGCCTTGTGTGGGGTGGATCGGGTTGGATTGCGCCGTCATCGCGGGTGCTCTTATTTATGGGTAACTGGCGCGATCGCTTCTACCTGGTGGACGTCTTTGCTGAGCGCCGCTACACCGGCAATCAGCTCGCGGTGGTCGTCGGCGAAGAGACCCTGCCAGATGAAACCATGCAGCTGCTGGCGGCAGAGGCGAATTTCTCCGAAACGACCTTCGTGTCGCCCGTGCCGGCCGATGACGGAAGCTACCGGGCGAGAATTTTCACACCGGCGCGAGAGATCGCCTTTGCCGGGCATCCGATCCTCGGCTCTGCATGGGTCCTGCATCACCTGTATTCCGCCGAATCTTCTGCGCGGCTGCAGTTGAATCTCTCCGTTGGACGGATTGCCGTTACCTTCGAGCGCTCTGCTCACGGGGAAGAGATCGTTTGGTTCCTCGCACCAACGGTGGCGCTTGGGCCGACCTGCCGGCGCGAACTGATGGCTGCAGCACTCGGAGTTTCGCCCGAGGACATTGACACTGCGAGTCCCGTCCAGCAGCTTTCCGCCGGAACTGCGGCGATGATCGTCCCACTGCGCGGCCTCGACGCCCTGAGGCGAGCCAGGCTCGATCTAGCGGCATACGAAACGTTGGCGCAAAAAGGCTTTCCACCGCTTGTCTATCTTTTCTGCCGTGAAACGCACCAACCCGGCAACGACTTCTGCGCTCGGTTCTTCTTCGAGGCGCATGGCGTGCGCGAGGACCCGGCCACTGGCAACGGCGCCGCCTTCCTCGGTACATATCTCCTGGAGCACGGATTGCTGCCGCCAACTGGCTTCTCCGTGCGCATCGAGCAAGGTCACGAAGTTGGCCGGCCGTCGTTGATCATGCTCCGAGGACAGAAGGTGGGCGGGCGCTGCGAGGTCAGCGTCGGCGGGTCAGTCGTCTTGACCGTGCGTGGGGAACTGGCTTGATGGGGCCCGGCCGCTGAGCTTGCACTACAGCGGACCTCCATGCACGGCATCTCTTTCCCGAGCAGGCACGGGCGAGTGAAAATGCTGGTCCGCCGTCAAATGGGGCACGCGATGATCCTCGATCACATCGGCATCAACGTCAGCGACTTCGTCGCGACCAAGGCGTTCTTCATGCGAGCGCTCGAGCCTCTCGGAATTGGCGTGGTGCTCGAAGGCGACGGCTGGGCGATGATCGGACGCGACGGAAAGCCGCAACTCTGGTTCGGCTCGTTCGGCAGCGCTCCTGGTCCGATCCACATCGCATTCTCAGCAGCGGACCGGGAGCAGGTTCGAAAATTCCACGCGGCCGCGCTGGCGGCAGGTGGCAAAGACAATGGGGCTCCCGGGATTCGCGAGCATTACCACCCAAGCTACTACGGGGCGTTTGTCATCGGCCCGGACGGGCACAACATCGAAGCGGTGTGTCACGCGCCGGAAGCCTGATTCGGCCCAGGCATGGCTGCACTCTTCGCCTTCCTCCATCACCTCGCAGCATTCGCCCTGGTTTCGGCGATCGCCGTCGAGTTCGCGCTGATCAAGGGCGAGCTGAACGTAGCCAACGCCAGGAAGATTCTGCGGGCGGATCAGATCTATGGTGCTGCCGCGGGCGCATTGCTCGTCATCGGCTTGTTGCGAGTGTTCTTCTTCGAGAAGGGTGCGGCCTATTACTTCCACAGCGTGCCGTTCATTGCGAAACTCTCGCTCTTCGCCGCGGTCGGGCTGCTGTCGATCTATCCGACCAAGAGAATTCTTTCGTGGCGAGCTGCATTGAAGGAAGGTCGGGCGCCCTCGGTGACAGAGGAGTCGATACGCTCGATGCGCGCCGTCATTCACTCGGAGCTGGCCGGCGTTGCTCTGATCCTGTTGTGTGCGGCGCTGATGGCCCGCGGAGTCGGATACTTCGGAGCATGAGTGGCTGGCAGGTCGTTTTCGCATGAAGCCTCGCATCACGTTGATCACGCTCGGGGTTGATGACCTTGCGCGGGCGGTGCGGTTTTACCGTGACGGCCTGGGCCTGAAGACCGATGGCATCGTCGGCACTCAATTCGAGTACGGCGCGGTGGCGTTCTTCGACCTTCAGTCCGGTCTGAAGCTTGCGCTATGGCCGAGGACGAGCATCGCGCACGACACGGGGATTGCCGCCGGCGGTCTCAGCGCCACGGAGTTCACCCTCGGGCACAACGTCGCGTCGAGCGCGGAGGTCGACGCGGTCATGGAACAGGCCAAGCGGGCGGGAGGGACCATTGTGAAGCCCGCGCATGAAACGTTCTGGGGCGGATATGCTGGGTACTTCCAGGATCCGGACGGGCATCTTTGGGAGGTCGCGTGGAATCCTCAGTGGAGTGCGCCGGAGTGACGGACAAGTCGGGCATGACGGAACGGGAATTCGCATGAACGCGGACGAGCAGGCCATCCGCGACCTGGTTGCATCGTGGCATCGCGCGACCGCCGCGGGCGACGTCGATGCGGTGCTGGCGCTAATGGCCGACGACGTGATCTTTTTGGTGGCGGGTCAGCCACCGATGCGCGGCCGCGCAACTTTCGCGCACGGGCTGCGCAAACTGTTGAGCGAGCATCGCATCGATTCGAGCGGCGAGATCCAGGAGATCGTGGTCTCAGGCGACCTCGCATACTGCTGGGCCATGCTGACCGTTCGCGTCACTTCGCTCGCGGGCGGAACGGAGACTTCGCGCCGAGGCAACGCATTGTCCATTTTGCGCAAGCAGGCGAACGGCTCGTGGCTCGTCGTCCGCGACGCGAACCTTCTTTCTGCTGCTGAATGAAGCAAGAGCAACCTCGAAATTCAGACCTGCCGACGACTGAGCACGGTCCGGCCCCGTTTCTGGTGGCGGCCATTCTTGGAGCTGCGTTGTGGTTGGGCACGGCGACGCTGACCGGAAGGCACGAGGCGTGGGACGCAGGCGCGTACTGGGCGTTCGCCTACCCGGCCGCCATTGTCGGCGCAGCTCTTCTGGGCTACTTCTATCCCGAGCGGCCGTGGCGCTGGCCCGCGGTTCTTTTCGCCACGCAGTTTCTCGCGATGTGCATTCAAAGCGGGGAGCTCGGCGGTCTCTGGCCGCTGGGAATCGTGATGTTCGCCGTCCTGGCCATCCCCGCGGTGATCGCGGCCCGCCTTGCCGCGCGATTCGCCCGACGGTCTGCGCAAGGCGACGCCTAGCCGCGCCCGTGCCCCGATTTGTTGCCCTGCTGCGCGGTATCAACGTCGGCAAGGCCAGGCGCGTGCCGATGGCCGAGCTGCGAAACCTGCTGACTGCGCTTGGCTACCGCGACGTGCAGACGCTGCTCAACAGCGGCAACGCGATCTTCGAGAGCACGACCCGCTCCGCACCAGCACACGCGCATCGCATCGAAGCGGCGCTTGCCGAATCGTTCGGCATCGAAACACATGTGATCGTGAAATCGGCTGCGGATCTCGCGGCAATCTGCGCGGAAAACGAACTTGCGGCCGTCGCCACGGACCCCTCGCGGCTGCTGGTGGCATGTACCGCACGCGCGGACGATCTGCGCAGCCTCGCACTGCTGGCGCCGCTGACTCGCCCGCCGGAGAAGTTCCTTCTTGGCCGGCACGCGGCCTATCTGTGGTGCCCGGACGGGATACTCGAAAGTCGTGCAGCGGAGGCTCTACTCGGCAAGGCGGGTCGCGTGGCGACATCGAGAAATTGGGCGACCGTCGGGAAGATTGCGGCACTGATGGAGCGCAAGCGACTGGATCGATCCTGATCCAGGGGCGTCGCGGATTCCTTGTCCCAGCACGAGCGCCGGAGCATCCTGTCGGGACCGGTGCTTGCAGGTTACGGGCAGCCTGAGAGCGCTCGGCAGCGCCGCCTCCAAACCGTTGAGGACAGTGGGGGCAGCCGAGACTTCGATCGACGCGCCTCGTGTGCCGGAGCGACACGTGAGTGAGATCATTGCCGAGGGCGGTTGTCTTTGTGGAGCCGTGCGCTACCGGGTCACCGGCGCTCCGCGCTCCAGCAGCGTGTGCTTCTGCCGCAGCTGCCGACTTGCCAGCGGTGCGCCATCGGTCGGTTGGTTCGTCGTCGCCATGGGGCAATACACGCTGCTCAGCGGACAGCTCGCAACGTTCCGGTCATCGGCACCCGTCGTCAGGAGCTTCTGCGCAACGTGCGGGACACCGCTCGCATATCAGCACGCCGACGCCCCCGATGTCATCGAGCTCACGACGTCGACACTCGATGACCCGGGCCGGTTTTCGCCGACTCGGGAGATCTGGCATTCGCAGAAGGTTCCGTGGGCCGCATCGGATCCGGTGCTTGCGCACTATCGCCGCGAAAGTCAGGGCGAGTCCGATTCGGTCGCCTGAGCTCATTGACGGCTGCAGCCGATCATCAACGAAGGAGCGAACATGGCTGCGAAGAACCCTGGCGGCTGGAGGACCTGCAGCCGCGGTCACAAGTATCGAGGTGCGGGCCCCTGCCCGACCTGTTATCCGGGCTCGAAGAAACGCGCCAAGGCAGAACGCGCGCGTCCGCGCCAGGCCGAGCGCGCTAACCCGCTGAGGCGATCGATGCTCGATCTGCGCCCGACCTGCGAACACTGCAACAAGAAACTGCCACCGGATTCGCTCGAAGCCCGAATCTGCTCCTATGAATGTACGTTCTGCGCGACCTGCGTCGAAGGCATCCTGCAGGGTGTCTGTCCGAACTGCGGCGGCGGGTTCGCGCCCAGGCCGATCAGACCATCGACGAACTGGAAGGGTGACAACTGCCTCGGCAAGAATCCTGCGAGCACCCGTATCCGGCACAGACCGGTTGATCCTACGGCGCATGCGCAGTTCGCGGCGTCGATCAGGCATATCCCACCGGAGAAACGGTAACGTGCCGAGAGTTGGATTGCCTTCGGACCGGAGAACCCGCGGGGCAGAGGCGATCGGTACAGGGCCTGACGTACGGGATGCGGGCGCCGTGAACGTCTGACATGGCTAAGTCGCTCGCTATGTCCTCGGTACTTAGCGAATGACCCTTAGCACGCTCGCTTATCATGTCGCGAAGAGCTTATTGGCATCTTCGAACCGGCGGATGGCGCGATCAGCATCGAATGGCTGCTCCATCAGTGTTTCCGGATCCCATTCGCTACGGCGGGCGGAATTGAAGAAGTCGCCGCCGTAGACGTGGAGCGCCGCGGTCAGGCGCGGGATGGGATTGTTCACTGAGTGAATGACGTTGTCACCGAGCGGCTCGGCTTCGCCGACAGACAGCGACTTGGCGCCGGCCGCCTCCACCTTTCCGGCAACGCCCGGGACACGGCGCCAGAAGATGTTGTCCTCCCGCCCGGTATAAATGCCGATCACCGCCCACATTTGATGGTTGTGCGGCATCACCGTCATCATCGGCGCCCACACGACGTTCAGCAGGGTCAGGTCGGCTGATTGATACAGCTTGTGCAGCCCAGCGCGCTGCGGTTCGCCTAAAGCCGCGAGCACGGCCGATGGATCGGACACGGCACGGGCGACGACCTCTCGCACATATTTGTGCGATTTGTCTGCCGCCATTGCATCGCGGCAGTCAGCGACGAATTGAAACAGATCGAACATGGCCTGGCTCGCGTTTCGCGCATGCCGAATGCGTCTTAACAGTCAAGGCGAATGTTTGCATCGCGAGTGACCGACCGCGTCGGGCCATGGTTGCGCGAGTGCGACACGGCCGACGAGCGCGGGTGCAAAAGTCGATGCGGCGGCGATCGTCGCGAAGCGCCGCCGCGTGATCATGGCCGCTCTCCCAGTTGCGTGGTCTTGCGCGGCGAACCGGGGAATTCGCGCAGGACGATCTCGCCGATCCTGCGGCCGATCTCGGCTCCATCCACGTCTGCGCTGCGGAAATGGATGCCGCCCCAGACCCGCGCATTGTTCACTTCCTCCGTCAGCTCGGAGAACTTGTGATAGGTGCGCGTGACTCCGAAAGGACCTGGAGCGGTCACGCTGACGTCGACCTCGTCACTGCCGAAGAAACCCGCGCAGGACAGCTTCCGCGGCACCGGAAAACATCGCATGGGCGGAAGGGTATTCGGGATGCGGTGGCGTCACCAGCAGAGGCTCCCAGCCGGTATCGCCCTTGAGCGCGGCAATATTGAGATCCGTCGCGGCGCGAATGGCGGTGATCGGCCGCCAGTGCGGGCGCTTGTATTTCTCCTCGAAGGCGATGATCTGCGAGTCGGCGCTGGCCATGGACAGCAGCGCGAATAACCGGGCATTTTCCGACAGCGACAGCCCCTTGGCTGCGGATGCGGCGCGGGCGGCCGCATGCCAGGGAACGGCCGTCTGCACGGTCCAGAAAATCGCTGCAGCGGTCTGGTCCGCAGTCCGCGTCGTGCTGTTGCGCGCGCCCACACTCTTGACCTCCTCGAAGTCACGCGCGAACTGCGCGGTCGTGAAGGCGGGCGCGCCTTTGAAGTCGAGACCGGTCCTGCTGCGCAGCACGAACGGCGTGACCGCGCCCCATTGCGCCAGGATCGCCGGCAGCGATTGGGGCGGGGTGAGCTGATAGAGACCAGCGCCGGGCTTCGGGGTGAACGCGACCTTCGCGGCGGCGCCATCGGTGCTGCGCAGCGCCACGATTTTTTCAGCGATTTGGCCCGCCGAGCGCGATCCCGTCGGTCTTGCCTTGCCCGTCGGCGATCTTGGACAGGCTGACGTTCAGCGCCGCGTCCAGCATGGGCCGCTCCGCCGGCGCGAGCCGCACCAGGCTCCCGTGAGCGGCCGCGACAACCGCGGCCTCCACCGAGGTTCCGGCCGGCGCCTCGACGTCGATCGCGTAGGCGCCACTCTTCCGGTCGACGGCGCGCACCGCGTCGTAGATCGCGCCGTGAACAATCGCGAGCGCGCGCGATTGCAGGATCGAATTGGGAGGGACTGCGGTCGCGTTCAGCGCGATCACATTCCAGTCGGTCACCGCATCGGCCTGCGCATGCGCGATGGGAAGCAGGCAAGCCGTCGTTAGAGCCGAAACGGCGAGGATTCGCAGGATACCGGTGCGGGCCATTGATGTTCCTCCGAAGTCAGTTTCGAACGCCTGTCAACGCTAAGCGCACGGCGCTGATAGCGTCCAATGCATTTATTGTTTCTATATCGATGCAGAATTGTTATAAGCGACGCATGAACCTTCGTCACTTGCACGCCTTTGCGACCATCGTCGATGTGGGCGGCCTCGCCCGGGCCGCGACGCGCTTGCATCTGAGCCAGCCCGCGTTGTCGCGGCAGATCCAGGCGCTGGAAGCCGATCTTGGCGTGCCGCTGTTCGACCGCATCGGTCGGCGCGTGCAACTGACGTCGCAAGGCGAAGACCTGCTGCGGCGCAGCCGCCGACTGCTCGCCGAAGCCGAGTCGCTCGGCGAGCGGGCTCGCGAGCTCAAGAGCGGCGAAACTGGAATCCTCAGGGTCGCCGCGACACCGCAGGTGATCGAGAACCTGCTCGCGCCTTTTCTGATCCGCTATCGGCGCCGACATCCCGGCGTGGAGGTGCACCTGGTCGAGGATGGCGGCGCGCGACTGCTCGGCCGGCTCGAACGCGGCGAGGTTCATCTCAGCATTACGCCGGCGGGCACGACGCGCTTTGAAGGCCGGTTGCTATATCCGATGCATGTGGTCGCTGCACTGCCGTCCGCGCACCGGTTGGCCCGCCGAACCTTGCTCGAGATCGCCGAACTTGAAGACGAGCCGTTGCTGCTGCCGCAACGCGGGTTCGGTTCGCGCGAGTGGTTCGACATCGCGTGTGACATTGCGCATATCCGGCCGCGTGTGCTCCTGGAGAGCGCGGCACCGCACACGCTGGTCGCCCTCGCGGCGACCGATTACGCGATTGCAATCCTTCCCTCGAATGCCCGTGTGCCAAGTGACAGCGTCCGCGCGATTCCGCTGGTTCATCGCGGCGCGTCGATCGGCAGGTGGGCGCATATCGCGTGGGATCCGCAGCGGTTTCTGGCACCCTACGCGGAGCATTTCGTGACCGAGCTGGTGGCCCATTGCCGGCGCGACTTCCCCGGCCGCGAACTCATCAAGCGCGCGCCACCTCTGCCGCAGCCAAGAAAGCAACAGGCCTGACGACAACCCCTATGGCGCCAAGCCTGCAACAGTGCAGGCTGACACTGTCCGGCCGTTCTGTTGGTCTTGCTTGCCCTCATTGCGTTCTGGCCGCAGTACCTCTCGAAGTTTGGTGCTGCTTGACCAGTACACGCACGCGTACACCTTTCTCGATTTTCTCTGGCTGCTCGTCCTTATCGCCCAGCCACTCTGCTTTCGCACACGGTTGTTGCGTACGCACCGCTTGCTCGGGCGTGCGGCGATCGCCGTGGGTGCTCGCGTCTGAAGGCAGTGATAATGTGACGTGGTTCGCTTGGACAGATCCATGTCGTGCCTGCGCCTGTCGCGTAGCCTCTTGTGCATTCTCACCGCAGCTCTGGGGTGCACTGCAGGCCGCACGCGCTGACGAGGCGTCGCCAGCGGCCTCGTTCGTATACGTCGCGAATAACCGCGCGGGGACCGTCAGCGCATTTCACATTGACGTCACGACCGGCGCTCTTACGCGGCTTGCCGCGGTAGCCATAGCGACCGACAAGAATCCCTATTCTGTCGCGGTAGACCCTGCCGGGCGCTGGCTCTACGTTACGCATGGCGATGCGAGCAGCATCGTGGCGTTCAGCATAGATCGGATGAACGGTCAGCTAGAGCCCGCACCGAACTCGCGTACCGCGACTGGCGAATATCCGGTCTCGGCCGCGATCGACCCTGCCGGACGTTTCCTCTACGTATCGACCATGGTCGCCAATGCGATCGATGTCTACGCGATCAATCCAACCACTGCCGCACTTAGTCCGGTTGTTGGGTCACCGTTTGCCGCCGGCACGCGTCCCTCCGGTGCCGCGATCCATCCCAACGGCCGGTTCCTCTACGTCACCAATCTCACGACCGATAGTGTCGTCGCGTTCGCGATCGATCGCGTCAAGGGGACACTCAAGCCCATCCCCGGGTCCCCATTTCCTGCTGGAAGGAACCCGCGAGCGATCGCCATCGAGCCAGGCGGGCGATTCGCGTACGTCGTCAACGCCGTGTCAAATGATGTTTCGAGCTACCGTATCGACCCAAGGTCCGGCGCGTTAGCCCCGCACCCTAGCGGGCCAGTGCCTACTGGCGAGAATCCTCGCGCCGCGGTTGTCGCACCTAGCGGTCGCTACCTGTACGTCGCCGCAAATTCCAGCGACTCCATCTGGGCCTATTCCATTGACCGCGTGAGCGGTGCCTTGCGACCATTGCTCGGACAGCCGTTTGCAGCGGGTAAGAAACCGCGCGGGCTCGCCATCGACAGGCGGGGATGGTTCCTCTACTGCACCAATTACGACTCTAATAGCGTGTCGGCGTACCGCATCGATCCCGCCACAGGGGCACTTAACGCGATCCCTGGATCGCCCTACGGTACTGGTGATGGACCTTTTGGCATCGCGGTCTTCTGACAGCCCTTGTCGGGCGCTGCACCTAGCCGCGAGATGGTTGAGCGATGGCGTAGCGAATTTCTTTCAAAGCGCCAAATATATGGCGCACTTTCCGCGCGGTCGCGTTGGGTTCATTCGTCAAAGTTCTGCGTTCGGGCAAGGGGCTGGAACGAGTCGCGTTGGGCCATCCTGCAATCGGCATCAGCGCATTGCTGGTCCGGCCCGCGGCCCCGCTCACATCCAGGATCCGCCACGGCCACTTCCGACCGAACCGACGGACAAGCGTCCGACCGACATTAACGACGGTTCAGCGGTACAGCGGACAGTCGTCTTGAAGAACGATCACACGTCCGGTCTCGGCAACTGCTGTCATTCGCCGGCGAACCTAAACGGCAGCAGGCAGTTGAAACAGACATTCGCTGCGAACGTGTACACGGCGGCTCATGGCCGGGAGTGTGAGTTCGCAGCGGCGCCGGGAAGCTGCCCCTCGGTGTACGGGCCAGGCCGGCCAAGGGCGGCTTTCAGCGTCAATCAGGAATTCACACTCTCGGCCAGGAGCCGACATTTCGAAAGTTCGCTCATTTTCCCATTAGCAGACATTGAACACCCTTGCGGGCCACATGGATGGAGTCGGCATTGACTACACTGGTTGGATATGCGCCGGCGATCCGGCCACTCAATGGAGTTGCTCATGAATCTGCGCACCGTTCTGTTGGCGTTGCTGCTGGCGGCGTTCGCCGGGTTTCTCGCCCTCAACTGGAACGTAGTCACCGCGCCAACGACACTGTCCTTTGGGTTCTGGACGGCGGAGGCGCTTCTCGGCCTGCTGCTGCTTGGCTTCACCGTGCTGATCGCGGCGATATTTCTCTTTCTGCTGGTGGTCCAGCAGGCGACAGTGCTTGTCGAAACCCGTCGGGCGGCTAAGGAGTTGGCCTCGCAGCGGACACTGGCCGATCAAGCTGAAGCATCGCGTTTCACCGCTTTGGGCGCACACCTGGACGAAGAATTGCGGCGGCTTGAGGCGCAGGCTGCGACGCGCCACGAGACGCTGTCGCAGCGGATCAATGCTCTGGAACAGGCACTACGCGCGCACATCGATCAGGCCGGAAATTCGTTGGCGGCATTCATTGGCGAGCTTGACGATCGGGTCGAGCGGATTGCGGCTGCGAGAGGCGTTATGCCGCCGCGCGCCTGACCAATTTCGTTGCGTCCCCCTCGTATGGCAGCTAGAGAATCGAACGAAACGCCGGGGCTCTCTAGGCGCCGCTATCGACAAGTTGGCTGACCGCGACCCGATCAAGCAACTTGACGGTGCGTCCTTCGACCTGGAGCAGTCCTACACGCTGAAATCTGGACAACAGACGGCTCACGGTTTCGAGCGTGAGCCCCAGGTAGCTCCCGATCTCCTTTCTTGTCATTCGCAGAACGAACTCGCACGACGAATAGCCGCGGGCTTGATACCGCTGCGACAAGTCGAGCAAAAAGAATGCGAGCCGTTGATCGGCACGCATTGTTCCCAGCATGAGCATGAGGGTATACGCGCGTGCGCTCTCCTGTGACAGCAACTTGTGCAAGCCATGTTCGAATTGGTGACTGAGTCGCGCGAGTCTCTCGACTTCGCTAAACGGCAGCCGACAGACTTCCATGTCTTCCAGCGCGGTTGCCTGGCACTCATGAATTTCCGAGGCAATGCCGTCAATGCCGACGACTTCTCCAGCCATGTGATAGCCGACGACCTGTTCCCGCCCACCCTTCGCGAGCAAAACGGTCTTGCACGAACCGAAACGTATTGCATAGAGCGCATGGAACGAGTCCCCGACACGATACAGAACGGCGTCTTTCCGGAACCGCGTCGGCACAGTCAGGATTCGCTCACCGCTGGGCATCGCTCCCGCCTCGGGCCTCGCGATCAAGCAGAAATCGGCCAGCTTCCAACTCGGACAGCGTGGCGTGCTGTGCTCGGCCTCGTGCTCGCGCCGGGCCGTGAAGCCCTGCGCATTGGCTCTTGTAAGGAGATCAACTTGTCGCCGCGCAGCAATCGTCTCTTGCTGGCTCGACGCCAGCGCTCGTTTGAGGCGTTCCACGTGTGCGAGGGCTTGCGGCAATCGAATGGGTGCGGCATCGATGGCGGCTTGTTTGTCCGCGCTGCGCAGGTATGAGACTGGCGCACGCGGGGCCATGTCGACCTGCGGCCCGCGAATAGCATGGCTGATCGTCATCCAATCTCCCGAAGCACATTTGGACACGTCGAACGGAAAAGTCGGCCACGAACTCGCCGTAAAAGAACTTATGCGAACCAAGGGACTGGTGTCTGTTCGGTAGCGCACATAAGACCGGGCGCCGGGACAAGGTGGACATCCGGCGTGGGGGCGAGGCTGCGTCGCCGGGTCCTGGCGGTTGAAGAAAGTGGCGGGAGGCGTGATCGCCTCTCAAAACCGCGCGAGTGTGCCTTCCTGAGCGAATTTCGACTCTGCGCGTTGGATACAGAGGCCGCTATCAAGCGAAATGGGAGCCGAGGCAGGACGGCCGGTATTGGCCGCTTGGCGTCAGCGACTAGCGGACTCGCGGACGAGATGAACTGCGCGACGTCGAACCAGGCTTGCGCCGAGTGATGGAGCGCTAGACTCAACTCGGCCAATTGCCGACATTTCAGCGCTAGGGCTGATTGACTCAAAGCTGACGTGTCTAAGTCTGCATCGACGATCAACCATCGATAGCGGAAAGAGGCGAGTGCCTGGGCTGCCGCTGCAATGTGACGCGGCCCTGCCTAAAGAGGGAGCAATTGACTAGTAGCCCATCCGAAAATACGTATCGTCCTGGTCTTCAGCGTCAACCTTAGATGACGGTGGCAGCTTTGCAATGATCTCTTCGACCATGCGAACGTGCTCGGCCTCCTCGTCCCGCAACTCCACGAACAGCGCCTTGACATCGGGTTGCGTCACCCTGCGCAGGGACCTGTCGTAGAACTCGAAGGCCTTCCTTTCGGAGTACAAGGCCACCTGGCACGCCTTGAACTCGGACATGTTCCGGCGAGTCGAACCAACGTCGGGGGCCTCCACGTCGAAGATGTCGTCGAGCGTCACTCTTGCGCCGGTATTCGCCGAACAGTGCGACTCGGCGCTCGGCGAGCTGATCCGCGTGCTTCTTCTCGTTGTCGGCCATCGACTGAAAGAACGCCCCGGCCTCGGTGGAGCTTCCGATCTGTTCGACGAACAGGTCGTAGCGCTTGAACGCCTCGACCTCGATCAGAGTAGCCAGATCGAGAGTGTCCATCAGTGTGAGCTTGGAGAAGTCGACTTTCGCTGGCATGTGTCCTCCGGTTCCAGCGAGCAGCCGCGCTTCGCGAGCGAGCGCTGTCAACTGGTTGGTCCGGTTGTGCGAGTCCGGTGAATGGAAATGCCCTGCATTGCAGCCGCATGGCAAGCGACCTTAAGGAATTTCGCGGTCGTGCGCCAGAGAAATGACACCGGCATGCCCGTTTCGCCTTGATCCTCATCAATGCGGGGATCGACCGTCCGGTATTCACTGGTGTGGGAGCGAACGCGGGAGAAGGTGCTGTGGTCGATCCGGTCGCGGCCTGGCGCGACGAGCACGAGTACTTCGCTCGATTGCTGCGGCTGTTGCAGAAGCAGGTCGACGTGTTTCACGCCGGCGGGGAGCCGAACTACGCGTTGATGCAGGACATCGTCGTCGTACCTGCGAGAGTACTCCGATCAGTTTCACCATCCGCGCGAGGACGTGGCGTTCGAGCGGCTGACGTCGTACTGCCCCGAACTCGAGCTGATCGTGGCGCGGCTTCAGCAGGAGCACCGCGTGATCGCGCATGCCGGTGCAACCCTGCTGGCGCACATCGAGGCGGCGCTGGAGGGTTCAATCCTGCCGCGCGAGCAACTCGAAGTAGCCGCGGCAACCTACCTCATCTATTACCAAAACCACATCCGTTCCGAAGAGACCGCAATCCTCGCGCGCGCAGCCCAACACCTGACCGCCGAGGATTGGGAAGCGGTACGCGCGGCCGTTCCGGTGGCGCCCGACCCGCTGTTCGGCGCCGATCCGCAAGTGCGCTTCCGCGAACTGCGACGGCAGATCGCGCAGGAGGCACATCGGGAAGAATAGGCGCACTCCCTTCAGCGCCTGGCAGCGCAGCTCGCCGAGCCCGGGATGTTCATCCGCACTTCGCGGCTCAACTCAGCCGTTGGGCGTCCGCTTTCAGGAGCTGTTGAAACGTCCGCTCTCGGGAGAGCGCGATGCCTGCAACGGGTCGAACACTGCCACTCGACACTAGCTGCAGACCGGGCACCCGGTGAGTGCGAAGCGACTGGTTGAAGCGTCACGGGAGGCCGGCCGCGCTTGCTTCGGCTCGGCCATCGACCACAGAAGTGCGCGCAGGCGCGCTCAGCTCAGTTCGGAATTCAGCGCGGCCAGTGCGGCCGAGCCGGGGCACAGGTCTGCTTCGACCAGCCGATTCAGCGGCATCTCGACCGTGTTCAGGCTCGCGTGCAGGTCGTCGCTGTCGGGGTCGATGTACAGCAGGCCGGTCACGATCTCACCGCGATCGTGGTGGTTGTGGATATGGCTGAGGGCGGCCAGCCGGTCGCCGGGGTCGTAGCCGTCGTGCAGCTTGCGCAGCCGCAGCTGGCTGCCGTCGTGCTGCGTGACCTCGATCACTTCGCCGGGCTCGTACTCGGCAGTCAGCGTGCCCCGCTTCGGCATGAAGTCGAGCCGGTTGACCGCGTCGTTGTGCTCGCGCACGTAGTCGTAGCTCTTGGTGCTGCCGGTGTGGTTGTTGAAGGCGACGCAGGGACTGATTACATCGATCAGCGCGGTGCCGCGATGGTGCAGCGCGCCTTTTATCAGCGGCACCAGCTGGTCCTTGTCGCCGGAGAAGCTGCGCGCGACGTAGGTGATGCCGAGCTGGATCGCCAGCGAGACCAGGTCGATGGCCGAGTCCCGGTTCACGACGCCGCGCTTGGACTTCGATCCGCGGTCGGCCGTGGCCGAGAACTGCCCCTTGGTGAGGCCGTAGACGCCGTTGTTCTCGACGATGTAGGTCATGTTGACGCCGCGCCTGACCATGTGCGCGAACTGGCCGAGTCCGATCGACGCGGAGTCGCCGTCACCGGAAACGCCGAGGTAGAGCAGTTCACGGTTGGCGACATTCGCACCGGTCAGCACCGACGGCATGCGGCCGTGGACCGAATTGAAGCCGTGCGAGTTGCCGAGAAAGTAGTCGGGGGTCTTCGATGAGCAGCCGATGCCGGAGAGCTTGGCGACGCGGTGCGGCTCGATCTCGAGTTCCCAGCAGGCCTGGATGATCGCGGCCGAGATCGAGTCGTGTCCGCAGCCGGCGCATAGCGTCGAGATCTTGCCTTCGTAGTCGCGCCGCGTATAGCCGAGCCGATTGGTCGGCAATGTCGGGTGATGCAGCTTGGGCTTGGCGAGATAGGTCATGGTGCTGGCAGTTGATTCAGGCGGCCTTGCCGCGCGCGAGCGGGCGCAGGTGGCTCGGTTTGACGCGTTCGGCGATCGCCTTGACGATGAAGCGCGCGGTGATCGGCGTGCCGTCGTAGTGCAGGATCGGCAGCAGCCGCGCGGGGTTGATTTCGAGCTCGTTGACCAGCAGCGTGCGCAGCTGGCCATCGCGGTTCTGCTCGACGACGAAGACCTTGTCATACTCGGCGATGAAGCTTTCCACCGCCTCGGCGAACGGGAAGGCCCGCACGCGCAGGCTGGCGAGCTGGATTCCCTGCGCCTGCAGGATGCTCAAGGGCCTCGTCCATCGCCGGCGACGTCGAGCCGTAGTAGATCACCGCGCCAGCCGCTTTCTTCGCGGGCCTGCGCACGATCGGTTGCGGCACGAGCGCCCGTGCGCTCTCGAACTTGCGCAGCAGGCGCTCCATGTTGTACAGGTAGTCGGGGCCGGCCTCCGAGTAGCGAGCGTAGGCGTCGCGGGTGCTGCCGCGAGTGAAGTAGGCGCCGCGGGTTGGGTGCGCGCCGGGCAGCGTGCGGAACGGTATGCCGTCGCCGTCGACATCGAGATAGCGGCCGAAGTCGCGGCCGGCCTCGAGTTCCTCGGCGCTCATCACCTTGCCGCGGTCGTAGCGGCGCGCGTCGTCCCAGCTCGAACGGTGCGCACAGCCGGTGATTCATGCCGATGTCGAGGTCGGACATCAGGAAGATCGGCGTCTGCAGTCGATCCGCGAGATCGAGCGCCTCCGCGGCGAATTCGAAGCACTCGTGCGGGTCCTCGGGAAAGAGCAGCACGTGCTTGGTGTCGCCGTGCGATGCATAGGCGCAGGCGAGCAGGTCGGACTGCTGCGTGCGGGTCGGCATGCCGGTCGAAGGGCCGCCGCGCTGCACGTCGATGATCACCGCGGGCACTTCGGCGAAGTAGGCGAGGCCGATGAACTCGGTCATCAGCGAGATGCCCGGTCCCGAGGTGGCCGTGAAGGCGCGCGCGCCGTTCCACGCGGCGCCGATCACGATGCCGATCGACGCCAGTTCGTCCTCGGCCTGCACGATCGCGTACTTGTTGCGACCGGTGGCGCGGTCGACGC
This sequence comes from uncultured beta proteobacterium, assembly GCA_963707445.1. Lineage (GTDB taxonomy): Bacteria > Pseudomonadota > Gammaproteobacteria > Burkholderiales > Burkholderiaceae_F > JALORV01. The sequence goes on from CAVPPW010000010.1 coordinate 31,097, forward strand.
GGTAGCGGCTGCAGTACTTCTGGAAGGCTTCGGCGACCGAGGTCGACGGCGTGATCGGGTACCACGCGCAGACGGTCGCTCCACCGTAGACGCATCCCAGCGCCGTCGCGGCATTGCCCTCGACGAAGATACGGTCGCCGACCCGATCGGAGGCGCGTATGCGCAGGCCGGTCGCGTCCTCGAGGTGCTCGCGGCCGTAATGCAGGCCGGTCATGAAGGCGTCGAGATTCGGCTTGATCAGCCGGTCCTTGCCCTTGTACTGCTCGCCGAGCAGCGTGGCGATCACCTCGGGGTCGATGCCGAGCATCTGCGACAGCACGCCGACGTACATGATGTTCTTAAGCAGCTGCCGTTCCTTCGGATCGGCGAACTTCGCAGCGGCGATCCGGCGTCAGCGGCACGCCGATGACGTTGATGTCGTCGCGGAACCGGTCGGCAGCCATCGGCCGCGTCGAGTCGTACATCAGGTAGCCGCCGGGCTCGATTTCCTGCAGATCCCTGTCCCAGGTCTGCGGGTTCATCGCGACCATCAGGTCGACGCCACCGCGCCGACCGAGGTGGCCGTCCTCGGTGACGCGCACCTCGTACCAGGTCGGCAGCCCCTGGATGTTCGACGGAAAGATGTTGCGCGGCGAGACCGGCACGCCCATCCGCAGGATGCTGCGCGCGAACATTTCGTTCGCCGACGCCGAGCCCGAGCCGTTGACGTTGGCGAACTTGACGACGAAATCGTTGACCGCCTCGATGCGCGCGACCGGCTTGGCCGAGCTCTGGGTGCGGGTATCCATCAGGCGGCCTCTTTCTGCCGCGTGCGGCAGCCCCGTCCGGCGTGCGTCACGTTCAGCAGGAACTTCTGCATGTCCCAGGCGCCGGTCGGGCAGCGCTCCGCGCACAGCCCGCAGTGCAGGCACACGTCCTCGTCCTTCACCATCAGGCGGCCGGTCTTCAGCCCGTTCGCGACATACAGCGGCTGATCGGCGTTGTCTGCCGGCCGCCGCAGGCGCTGGCGCAGTTCGGGTTCGTCGCCGTCGGCGGTAAACGTGATGCAGTCGGTCGGGCACACGTCGACGCAGGCGTCGCATTCGATGCATTGCTGCGCAGTGAACACCGTCTGCACGTCGCAGTTCAGGCAGCGCTGCGCTTCCTTCCACGCGGTCTGCGCGTCGAAGCCCAGTTCGACCTCGACCTTGATGTTGCGCAGCGCCTGGTTGACGTCGCGCCATGGCACCTTGAAGCGCGTGTCCGGCGCGATCTCGTTGTCGTAGCTCCACTCGTGGATGCCCATTTTCTGCGACATCAGCGTAACGCCGGGCGGCGGACGGTCGTGGACGTCCTCGCCGTTCAGCAGCTTGTCGATCGAGACGGCAGCATCCTGTCCGTGCGCGACCGCCCAGATGATGTTCTTCGGCCCGAGCGCGGCGTCGCCGCCGAACAATACGTTGGCACGGCTCGACTGCAGCGTCGTCTTGTCGAGCACCGGCATGCCGTTGTCATCGAACTCGATGCCGCAATCGCGCTCGATCCACGGAAACGCATTCTCCTGTCCGACCGCCACCAGCACCTCGTCGCAGTCGAACTGCTGATCCGGTTCTCCAGTGGCGACGAGCGAGCGCCGACCGCGGTCGTCGAACACGGCCTTGACCTTCTCGAACGTCATGCCGGTCAGGCGACCCTGCTCGTGCAGAAACGCCTTCGGGACGAGGTAGTTGAGGATCGGGATGCCCTCGTGCATCGCATCCTCTTTCTCCCATGGCGACGCCTTCATTTCGTCGAAGCCCGGAACGCACGATGACCTTGACGTCTTCTCCGCCGAGACGCCGCGCCGTGCGGCAGCAGTCCATTGCCGTGTTGCCGCCGCCGAGCACGATGACTCGCCGGCCGGCCCGCGAGACGTGGCCGAAAGACACTGACGAGAGCCAGTCGATGCCGACGTGGATATGCGCTGCCGCCTCGCGCCGCCCGGGCAGTTCGAGATCGCGTCCGCGCGGCGCGCCGGAGCCGACGAAAATCGCGTCATACCCTTCGTTCGAGCAGGCGCTTCATCGAATCGATGCGGACACCGCCGCGCAGTTCCACGCCAAGCGCGAGTACGTAGCCGGTTTCCTCGTCGATCACTTCTTCGGGCAGGCGGAAGCGGGGGATCTGCGTGCGGATCATGCCGCCCGCCTTCGGATCCTGGTCGAACAGAATGACCTCGTATCCGAGAGGGGCAAGGTCGCGGGCGACAGTGAGCGACGCCGGCCCTGCGCCGATACAGGCGACACGTCGGCCGTTCATCGGCACCCGCCGGCGCGGCATGCGCCCCGTGAACGTCGTCCTTGAAGTCGGCGGCGACGCGCTTCAGCCGGCAAATTGCGACCGGCTCCGGACGCGCGACCTGGTTTTCCTCAACGCGACCCCGGCGGCAGGCGGGTTCGCACGGGCGGTCGCAAGTACGTCCAAGGATCCCGGGGAAGACATTCGAATGCCAATTGACCATGTAGGCATCCGAGTAACGCCCGGCGGCGATCAATCGGATGTATTCGGGCACCGGGGTGTGGGCAGGACACGCCCACTGACAGTCCACGACGCGATGAAAGTAGTCGGGACGACGGATATCCGTCGCTTGCACGTGTGTCTCCTCCTCGTCCGTCTGGGCGGCGAGTCTGATATGACGCGAGTGTATGCCCGCGGCGGCTGGACCCGGCGCGTGAAGATGGCGATGCTGCGCATCTGAGACAAAGCGTCGACAATGGCGCTGCCGGTGGTAGCATCCCGCGCTTGTCGCCGGGGGGTTTCCCCTCTGCCGGCAGACCAGACACGACGACACGGCCGGAATCCGGCCAGCCGTCGCCGGGCCACGCCGTCGCGCGGCGCATGCCCGGGCCTCTTCAACGAGAAACTCGTTCTGAAAGGTGATCGACCGATGATGCGACAGTTCCAAGTCCAACTCGTATCTGTTCGGCGGCAACGCGCCATACGTCGAGGACTTGTACGAGCGCTACCTCGACAATCCGGGCTCGGTGCCCGAAAAATGGCGCGCCTACTTCGACCAGATGCAACTGGTGCCGGCGGCCGACGGCTCGCCGAGCTCGCGCGACGTCGCGCACGCGCCGATCGTCGAATCGTTCGCGCAGCGCGCCAAGTCGGGCGCTTTCCAGCAGAAAGTCGCGCCGACCGACCTCTCGGTGGCGCGCAAGCAGGTTCATGTCCAGTCGATCATCGCGGCCTACCGCTATCTGGGCAATCGCTGGGCCAACCTCGACCCGCTGCAGCGCCAGGAGCGCCCGCAGATCCCGGAGCTCGAGCCGGCGTTCTACGACCTGACCGAAGCGGACATGGACATCGTGTTCTCCGCGTCCAACACGTATTTCGGGCAGGAGAACATGACGCTGCGCGAGATCATCACCGCGCTGCGCCAGACCTATTGCGGCAGTATCGGCGCGGAGTACATGTACATCTCCGATCCGACGCAGAAGCGCTGGATCCAGCAGCGGCTTGAGTCGGTGCGTTCGACGCCGGCTTTCAGCACAGAGGAAAAACTGCACATCCTCGAGCGGCTGACCGCGGCCGAGGGACTCGAGCGCTTCCTGCACACCAAGTATGTCGGCCAGAAGCGCTTCTCGCTCGAGGGTGGTGAGACCTTCATCGCGTCGATGGATGAGCTGATCCAGCGCGCCGGTTCTACCGGAGTCGAAGAGATCGTGATCGGCATGGCACATCGCGGACGGCTCAACGTGCTGGTGAACACGCTCGGCAAGATGCCGAAGGAACTGTTCGCCGAGTTCGAGGGCAAGCCCGGGTCCGACCTGCCGGCAGGCGACGTCAAGTACCACATGGGCTTTTCCAGCGACATCTCGACACCGGGCGGACCGGTGCATCTGTCGCTGGCGTTCAACCCGTCGCACCTCGAGATCGTCAATCCGGTGGTCGAGGGCTCGGTGCGCGCGCGCCAGGAGCGGCGTGGCGACCGCGAGGGCGACGAGGTGCTGCCGGTGCTGGTGCACGGCGACGCCGCGTTCGCCGGCCAGGGCGTCGTGATGGAGACGCTGAATCTCGCGCAGACGCGCGGCTATGGCACCGGCGGCACGGTGCACATCGTCATTAACAACCAGATCGGCTTCACGACCTCGGACCCGCGCGACACGCGCTCGACGATTTACTGCTCCGACGTCGTCAAGATGATCGAGGCGCCGGTGTTCCATGTGAACGGCGACGATCCCGAGGCGGTCGTATTCCTGACGCGGCTGGCGATGGACTACCGCCAGGAATTCAACCAGGACGTCGTGCTCGACATCGTCTGCTTCCGCCGGCTCGGCCACAACGAACAGGACACGCCGGCCGTTACGCAGCCGCTGATGTACAAGAAGATCGGCGCACACGCGGGCACCCGCAAGGTGTACGCCGACAAGCTGGTGACTCAGGGCACGGTGCCCGCCCGAGGTGCCGGACCAGATGGTCAAGGCGTATCGGGCGGCGATGGAGGAGGGCCGCACGACTGCCGAGCCGGTGCTGACCAACTACAAGAGCAAGTACGCGGTCGACTGGAATCCGTTCCTGAACCGCAAGTGGACCGACCACGCCGACACCGCAGTGCCGCTCGCGGAACTCAAGCGGCTCGGCGAGCGCATCACGACGATCCCGCCGACCTTCAAGGTGCATCCGCTGGTCGCGAAGGTGATCGCCGACCGGCGCGCAATGGCCGAGGGCAAGCTGCCGATCGACTGGGGCATGGCCGAGCATCTGGCCTTTGCCTCGCTGGTCGCCAGCGGCTACGCCGTGCGCATCACCGGGCAGGACACGCAGCGCGGCACGTTCACGCATCGCCACGCGGTGCTGCATGACCAGGCGCGCGAGAAGTGGGACGAAGGCTCCTATACCCCACTGCAGCACGTGTCGGAGACCCAGGCGCCGTTTACCGTCATCGACTCGGTGCTGTCCGAGGAGGCCGTGCTGGCGTTCGAATACGGCTATGCCAGCGCGGAGCCGAACGCGCTGGTGGTGTGGGAAGCGCAGTTCGGCGACTTCGTCAACGGCGCGCAGGTCGTGATCGACCAGTTCCTGTCGTCGGGCGAGGTCAAGTGGGGCCGGCAGTCGGGGCTGACGCTGATGTTGCCGCACGGCTTCGAAGGTCAGGGTCCCGAACACTCGTCGGCGCGGCTGGAGCGCTTTCTGCAGCTGGCGGCCGACAACAACATGCAGATTGCGCAGCCGACCACGGCCGCGCAGATCTTCCACCTGCTGCGGCGGCAGATGATTCGGCTGTTCCGCAAACCGCTCGTGATCATGACGCCGAAGTCGCTGCTGCGTCACAAGGACGCGGCCTCCGAACTGTCGGATCTGGCGCGCGGCGAGTTCCTGACCGTGATCGGTGAGCGCGACGAAGCGATCGACCCGAAGAAGGTCAAGCGTGTCGTGCTGTGCTCAGGCAAGGTCTACTTCGACCTGGCGCGCGCGCGGAGCGAGCGCAAGGAAGACGACGTCGTGATCCTGCGCATCGAGCAGCTGTATCCGTTCCCGCACAAGGCGCTTGCGGCTGAACTGCGCAAGTATCCGGCGGCGAACGAAATCGTCTGGTGCCAGGACGAGCCGGCCAACCAGGGGCCGTGGTTCTACGCGCAGCATTACGTGCTCGAGAACATGACCGACGGGCAGAAGCTGGGCTATGCAGGACGACCGCCGTCGGCATCGCCTGCGGTCGGCTACTACGCCAAGCATGTCGAGCAGCAGAAGGCGCTGATCGACACCGCCTTCGGAAAGCTCAAGGGACTCGTCCTGAACAAGTGACCCGCGGTCCGGCGAGGTCCGGACCGTGGGCTGCGCTGCTGCCGCATTCGGCGGTGAGCGCCGTCCCGCACCGAGCCTCACGCCCTAGCGACCGCCAACCATCTTCAAGAACGCACAATCATGGCCATCGTCGAAGTCAAGGTCCCGCAGCTCTCCGAGTCGGTCGCCGAGGCGACGATAGGGCAGTGGAAGAAGAAGCCCGGTGAAGCCGTCGTCGTCGACGAGATCCTGGTCGAGATCGAAACCGACAAGGTGGTGCTCGAAGTGCCGGCGCCGGCCGGTGGGGTCTTCGCGGCGATCGTCAAGGACGATGGCAGCACGGTCGTTGCCGGTGAGGTGATCGCCTCGATCGATACGGAAGGCAAGGTCGCAGCCACGCTGCAGCCGCGGCGCCGGTGGCAGCCGCTGCTCCAGCGCCCGCTCCAGCCGCAGCGGTCGCCGGAAAGTCGGCGGTCGCGATGCCCGCCGCAGCGAAGCTGATGGCCGATGCCGGACTTGCGTCGGGCCAGGTCGCGGGGACTGGCCGCGACGGGCGCGTCGACCAAGGGTGATGTGCTCGGCGCCATCGCAGCTGGTGTGTCGGCACCGACCCCGGCGCCTGCGGCGCAGCCGGCGGCCGCGGCCGCACGGCCGGCGCTGCCGGAAGTCAAGGCGCCGATCGACCTGTCGGTGCTGGCCAGCCGACCCGAGCAGCGCGTGCCGATGTCGCGGCTGCGTCAGCGCGTCGCCGAGCGCCTGGTGCAGTCACAGTCGACAGCCGCCATCCTGACCACGTTCAACGAGGTCAACATGGCGCCGCTGATGGAGCTGCGCAACAAATACAAGGACCGCTTCGAGAAGGAGCACGGCGTCAAGCTCGGCTTCATGTCGTTCTTCGTCAAGGCAGCGGTCGCCGCGCTGAAGAAGTACCCGGTCGTCAACGCTTCGGTCGACGGCAACGACATCGTCTACCACGGCTTCTTCGACATCGGCATCGCGGTCGGCTCGCCGCGCGGACTCGTCGTTCCGATTCTGCGCGACGCCGACCAGATGACCTTCGCCGACATCGAGAAGAAGATCGCCGACTATGGCAAGCGCGCAGGCGAGGGCAAGCTCGCGCTCGAGGAACTCACCGGCGGCACGTTCTCGATCTCCAACGGCGGCGTGTTCGGCTCGATGCTGTCGACTCCGATCATCAACCCGCCGCAGTCGGCCATCCTCGGCGTGCACGCGACCAAGGACAGGGCGGTCGTCGAGAACGGACAGATCGTCGTGCGGCCGATGAACTATCTCGCACTCTCATACGACCATCGCATCATCGACGGCCGCGAAGCGGTGCTGTCGCTGGTGGCGATGAAAGAGGCGCTCGAAGATCCGGCGCGCCTGCTGCTCGAGGTCTGACCGACGGGGCGGTGATGAGCACAGCCGACGAAATCGCGAAGCTGCACGACCTGCTGGCCCGGGGCGCGATCACGCCCGACGAGTTCGAACGGCAGAAGGCAAAGCTGCTGGCCGAGCCCGCCGGCGCACGACTGGGCCATCAACCGGCTGCGACTGTCGAACGACGACAAGTGGATTGCCGGCGTCTGTGGCGGGATCGCCGAGGAAACCGGCGTCGAGTCCTGGATCTGGCGCCTGATCATGGTGGCGGGACTTTTCGCCGGCGGCGCCACGCTCGTCGTCTATCTGCTGCTGTGGATCTTTGTTCCGCGTGCCCCTTATTCACTCTGAGCCGGTCGATACGCGGCTCTTTCGGAAATCGAAATGAGCAAGAACTTCGATGTGGTGGTCATCGGCGGCGGCCCCGGTGGCTACATCGCCGCTATCCGGGCAGCGCAACTGGGCTTTGCGACCGCGTGCATCGACGAGTGGAAGAACAAGGACGGTGGGCCGGCGCCCGGTGGGACCTGCACCAACATCGGCTGCATCCCGTCCAAGGCGCTGCTGCAGTCTTCCGAGCACTACGAGCACGCCGGGCACCATTTTGCGGCCCACGGCATCGAGATCAAGGGGCTCGCACTCGACCTCGCGAAGATGCTGGGGCGCAAGAACACGGTGGTCAAGCAGAACAACGACGGGATCCTCTACCTGTTCAAGAAGAACAAGGTGACGTTCTTCCACGGTCGCGGCGCCTTCGTTGGCCGCGGCGATGCCGGCATCGAGATCAAGGTCAGCGGTGCGACCGAAGAAACGCTGGTTGCGCGTCATGTGATCGTCGCGACCGGCTCGAACGCGCGACCGCTGCCGGGCGTCGAGTTCGACGAGAAGCAAATCCTGTCGAACGATGGCGCGCTGGCGATCGCGGAGGTGCCCAAGCGCCTCGGCGTGATCGGCGCCGGCGTGATCGGCCTGGAGATGGGTTCGGTATGGCGCCGGCTGGGTGCCGACGTGACCGTGCTCGAGGCGCTGCCGACCTTTCTCGGCGCGGTCGATGAACAGGTCGCGAAGGAGGCGGCGAAGCTCTTCGGCCGGCAGGGCCTGAAGATCGAACTCGGCGTGCAAATTAGCGGCGTCAGGATCGAGAAGAAGGGCAAGATCGAAGAAGTGCGGGTGGAATACCGGGACGCGAAGGGTGCCGAGCAGGCGCTCGCAGTCGACCGGCTGATCGTCTCGATCGGCCGCGTGCCGAACACGAACGGGCTGAATCCACAGGGCATCGGGTTGGCGCTGGACGAGCGTGGGTTCATTGCCGTCGACGAACAATGCCGCACCAACGTGCCCAACGTCTGGGCCATCGGTGACGTCGTGCGTGGCCCGATGCTGGCGCACAAGGCGGAGGAAGAGGGCGTGGCCGTGGCCGAGCGCATCGCGGGCCAGCACGGCCACGTCGACTTCAACACGATTCCGTGGGTGATCTACACCTCGCCCGAGATCGCCTGGGTCGGACAGACCGAACAGCAGCTGAAGGCGGCCGGCCGCGCATACAAGTCCGGCACCTTTCCGTTCGCGGCCAACGGCCGGGCGCGCGCGCTCGGCGATACGAACGGCCTGGTGAAGTTCCTGGCCGACGCGGCGACCGATGAAATCCTCGGCGTGCACATCATCGGACCGTACGCCTCCGAGCTGATCGCCGAAGCGGTGGTCGCGATGGAGTTCCGCGCTTCGGCCGAGGACATCGCGCGCATCTGCCACGCGCATCCTTCGCTGGCCGAGGCCACCAAGGAAGCTGCGCTGGCGGTCGACAAGCGCACGCTGAACTTCTGATCCTCGCGACCTGCGGCCGCTGCCGGGCAACGACGCGTGGCGTTTCGCACCCAGCTCGATACTGCGCTCGAACAGCGCGGCTATTCACTCGACGTCTCTCAGCAGGCCGCGGTCGATCGCCTGCAGCGGCTGTACGAGGACTGGGCTGCCTACAAGGCGCATCGTTCCAACGCGCTGAAGAAGCTGCTGGTCCGGCCGCCGGTGCCGCGCGGCGTCTACCTGTGGGGCGACGTTGGCCGCGGCAAGAGTTTTCTGATGGACGCCTTCTTTGCGACGGTGCCGCTGATCCGCAAGACCCGCGTGCACTTTCATGAGTTCATGCGAGGCGTACACGCCGAACTGCACGAACTCAAGGGCATTGAGGACCCGCTCGACGAGGTCGCGCGCCGTGTCGCGAAGCGGCATCGACTCATCTGCTTCGACGAGTTCCACGTCTCGGACATCGCTGACGCAATGATCCTGTACCGCCTGCTCGAGCGCCTGTTCGCGCTCAACGTCGGCTTCGTCATCACGTCGAACTACGCCCCCGATGCGCTCTATCCGGACGGCCTGCACCGTGACCGCGTGCTGCCGGCGATCGAGCTGCTGAAGGACCAGCTCGACATCGTGCAGGTCGACGGCGGGATCGATTACCGGCGCCGGGCGATGGAGCGTGTCGAGGCCTACCTCACGCCGTGGGGTGAAGCCGCGGAGCGCAAGCTCGCCGAGGCCTTCGAGCGGGTTGCCGAAGCCGACGACGACGATCCGGTGCTCAATATCGAGTCACGCACGATCCGTGCGCGCCGGCGCGCGGGCGGCATCGTCTGGTTCGACTTTGCGGTGCTGTGCGGCGGTCCGCGCTCGCAGAACGACTATCTCGAACTGGCGGCGCAGTTCCACACGGTGCTGCTGTCGAATGTGCCGCGGCTGTCCGCCGGACACGCGGCCGAGGCGCGTCGCTTCACCTGGCTGGTGGACGTCCTGTACGACCACCGCGTCAAGCTGCTGCTGTCGGCCGAGGTGCCTGCGTCGGAACTGTATCCGGTGGGCGCGCTGGCGAACGAATTCACGCGGACGGTGTCCCGACTGGAGGAGATGCAGTCGCGTGAATACCTGGAAACAACGCGCCGCGCCGTCGTCACCGTGTAGGCGGATCGGGCGCGAGCGACGTTAAACGACAATGCGCAGGCTACTGTTACTGGCGATCTGGTTCGGGTGCGCGGGCGTGTTTGCGGCCGATTTTGCAGAGCGGTATCCGCCCGGCAGCATCACGACGCGCGCGCAGGCCGATCAGGCGATCGCCGCGGCCGAGCAGGAGCAGACGCGGCAAAAGCAGGTCTTCGACCAGCGCGACCAGGACTGCTACCGGCAGATCCTCGTCAACGACTGCCGGGAGAAGGTGAGGCGCGAGCGTGAAGGCGCGCGACGCGAGGTTCGGCGCGTCGAACTCGAGGCCAAGGACCTGCGTCGCAAGCTCGACGAGGAGGATCTGCAGCGCAAGCGCGCGGAGCAGCAGAAGCAGCAGCCGGCGACTGACGAGGCCCGCCGGGCACGCGCCGCCGAGGCGCAGAAGCAGCACGATAAAGCTGCCGGAGGTGCAAAGCCGCCCGCGACCGAGGAAGAGATCGCGCGCAACCGGGCTGAGTACGAGCGCAAGCAGAAGGAACACGCCGATCGCGTTGCGAAGGAGCAGCAGCGCGCGGCCGCGAGCGCGAAGAACGTCGCAGAGTACGAGCAGAAACAGGCCGACGCCGCCAAGCGGGCCGAGGACAACGCCGCCGAGCGCAAGAAACGCGAGGAGCGGCGCGTTCAGCGCAAGCAAGATCTCGAGAAGAAGGAATCGGAACGCGAGGCGATGCGCCAGCGGGCCGAAGAGGCCGCGCAGTCGCTGCCGCGCTAGCCGCGGCGCTTTGGCTGCGGCTCGAGCTTGATGATCGCGAGCGAAAGATTGTCGCCGCGGCCTTCGGCACGTTCGCGAGCGAGCGTTACGAGGCGCTCGGAGGCCTCCCGTGGCGGCAACTGGTGCAGGATCTCGATCAGCTCGTCGTCCTCGAAGTAGGCCCACAGGCCGTCGCTCGTCAGCAGGAAGATGTCGCCCTCGCGCAGCTTCGAGTCCTCGCTGATCACCACCTTCGGTTTCTTGTTGATCCCCAGCGCACTGACGAGAATGTTCTTGTAGCGGGCGGCCGCGAGCTCGGCGTCCTCATGCCGGCCTTCGAGTCGCAGCTGTTCGGCGTAGGTGTGGTCCTCGGTGCGATGGATCAGGCGACCGCCGCGGAAGAAGTACAGGCGGCTGTCGCCGGCATGCGCCCAGATCGCGTAGTTCTTCTTGACGATCAGCGCGCAGAGCGTGCTATGCGGTTCCTTCTCGGCAGAAATCGCGCTGAGCCGGATGACCGTGTGGGCTTCGGCCGCCAGGTGCAGCAGCATGTCGCGGAACGTCGAGTCGCGTTCCGTCATGTCCTTGAAGAGGTTTTCGGCCGTCGCGACGACCTGGTCGGCGGCTATCCGACCGCCCGTCCGGCCGCCCATACCGTCCGCGACGATCGCGAGCAAGGCGCCAGGATTGCGTGGACTGGTGATGATCGCCACGCGGTCCTGCTGCTCCTGCCGGTCCCCGATGTGCTGGGCCACGCAGACGTTGACTTTGAAGCTGGACACGCCGATCACTGGGACTTTGCAAGAAGTCTATCATCGGCGGTCCGAAGAACTGCAGAGCGTCGGGTACTGCGGGCTTTCGGGCCCACTTTGACGATTTGCTCGCTCGATGGAACAGGACGAGATCAAGCGTCGCATCATCGAACTGCAGGTCGAGCATCGCGACCTCGACGAGGCGATAGAGCGCCTTGCACACCAGCCCGGCGTCGACGAGCTCGCGCTGCGACGGATGAAGAAGCGCAAGCTGCAGATCAAGGATTCGGTGCGACTGCTCGAGATGCGTCTGGTGCCCGACATTCCCGCGTGAACGGCGCGAGCACGGCGGTCGCGCTGGACGACCTTGATGCACGCATAGTGCGTGCTTTCGGCGCCGGCGGTGCGCTGGCGGCCTCGGTGCCTGGCTTCGTGCCACGCGCCTCGCAGGCCGAAATGGCGCTGGCCGTGCACCACGCGATCAGTGGCGGCGATACGCTGATCGCTGAGGCCGGCACAGGCACTGGCAAGACCTTCGCCTACCTCGTTCCGGCGTTGCTCGGTGGCGGCAAGCTGCTGATCTCCACCGGCACAAAGCCGCTGCAGGATCAGCTCTACCGCAAGGACCTGCCTGCGGTGCTCAGGGCGCTCAAGGTCAACGCCGCGATCGCGCTGCTAAAGGGCCGCGCGAACTACCTGTGCCTGCATCGCATGGCGCGTACCGAAGCCGAGGGCTTGCTGCCGTCGCGCGAGGATGTGCGCCATCTGCGATCGATCGTGCGCTTTGCCTCGATGACGACGACCGGCGACCGCGCAGAACTCGGCGACGTCCCCGAGACCGCCGCGATCTGGCCATGGGTCACCTCGACCCGCGACAACTGCCTCGGGTCGGAGTGCCCGCGCTTCGCCGATTGTTTCGTCTTCAAGGCACGGCGCGAGGCCCAGGCCGCCGATGTCGTCGTCGTCAATCATCACCTCTTCCTCGCCGATCTCGCGATGCGCGACGACTCGATTCGCGATTTCCTGCCTGCAGTCGACACGGTGATTCTCGATGAGGCGCACCAGGTACCAGACGTCGCAGCGGATTTTTTCGGCGCAACGCTGTCGCTGGCGCAGTGGCTCGACTTTGCGCGCGACAGCCGTGCGCTGGGTCTGGCGCGCGCGCCAGACGGTGCCTCGTGGATCGCGCTGACCGCCGCGCTGGAAAAGTCGGTGCGCGATCTGCGGCTCGTGCTTGGGGAATGCGGTCTCGCGCCCGGATCGCGCACGCCGCTGGCGCGCGTGTCCGACCGACCGGCGCTTGCCGAGGCCTTCGACGCGCTCGAGGGCAACGCCGCCGGACTCGCGCGTGCGGTCGAGATCAATCGCGGCCGCGACGCGGAGCTCGACCTGCTCGTGCCGCGTATCGACGAGTTGAGACGCGCGCTCGCCGAATGGAGCCGAGCCGTTCGCGACGCGGAGGACTCGATCGATCTGCCGCCCGCGGACGACGAGGCCGATCCGGCCGTGCGCTGGGTTTCGGTCTCGACGCACAGCGCGCAGTTTCACAAGACGCCGCTGGCGGCCGGGCGGCTGCTCGCGCGCGCGCGCGAAGGCCAGCCGCAGGCCTGGATTCTCACGTCGGCGACGCTCACGACCGGCGGACGCTTCGACCACTACCTGGCGGAGCTCGGTATCGAGGCCCGGACCGCGCGCTGGGAGAGTCCGTTCGATTTTCCGCACCAGGCGCTGCTCTATCTGCCGCAGGCCATGCCGGCGCCCGGTGACAGCGGCTTCCCGGAGCGCGTTGCCGAGGCCGCGTGGCCGCTACTGCGGGCCAATGGCGGCCGTGCCTTCGTGCTGTGCACGACGCTGCGCGCGGTTGATCGCGTCGCGGCCCGACTGCAGCAGCTGATGGAGCGCGATGCCGTGCCGTTGCCGCTGCTGGTGCAGGGTTCGGGCAGTCGCCGCGCGATGCTCGACAGCTTCCGTGCGTCCGGCAATGCGGTGCTGGTCGGCAGTGCCAGCTTTTGGGAGGGCATCGACATCCGTGGCGACGCGCTGTCGATCGTCGTCATCGACAAGCTGCCGTTTGCACCGCCGGACGATCCGATCGTCGAAGCGAAGATCCGCTACCTGCGCCGGATCGGCCGCAATCCGTTCAACGACTATCAGCTGCCCGAGGCGGTGCTGCGGCTGCAGCAGGGCGCAGGCCGGCTGATCCGCGACGAAAATGACCGTGGCGTGCTGATGCTGCTCGATGAACGCGTGCTGACGAAGTCGTACGGGCGCACGGTGCTCGCCAGCCTGCCGCCGTTTGCACGCACGCGCAGCGAGGCTGAGGCGATCCGTTTTTTGACGCGCCGATCTGAAGCCGGCTAACGGCGGCGCTACTTCCTGTTGCGCAGGTAGCGGCTGTCGGGAAAGTTGAGCGAAATTACCCGCTCGGCGTCGGCCTGCAGGTCGGGCATCTCGAGCGCCTGGTACGAGCGGGCCATCAGGATCAGCGCGTCTTCCGACAGCGGTGAGCTCTGGAAGTCGCGGACGACCACCTGCGCGCGCTGGATCGCGGCGACATAGGCCCGCCGGACATAGTAGAAGTTCGCGACGTCGAGTTCCGCCTGCGCCATCGCATTCAGCAGGTAGCGCATGCGCGCCCGCGCGTCGTCGGCATACTTGCTGTCCGGATAGCGCGCGATCAGATCCTTGAAGGCGTCGAACGATTCACGCGCGCCCTTGGCGTCGCGCTGGATCGAATCCTGCGCGAGGATCAGCCCGACGATGCCGACGTTCTCGCTGAAGGTCGCCAGCCCCTTCAGGTAGTACATGTAGTCGATGTTCGGGTTGTTCGGATACTGGCGGATGAAGCGGTCCGCAGCCTGCACCGCCTGCGCCGACTCGCCTTCCTTGTAGTAGGTGTAGGCGATCTCCATCAGCGCCTGCTGTGCATGCCGGCCGAACGGATAACGCGACTCGAGCTTCTGGTAGTACTCACGCGCCTTGGCCCAGTTGCCTGACGAGAGCTCGGCGCGAGCCTCCGCGTACAATCGATCGGCGTCCCACTTCGCGGTGCTGTCCTTCTCGAACAGGTTGTCGATGCCAAGCCAGCTGCAGCCCCCCAGCATCAGGGCTGCGAGCACCACAGCCAGTCGCCGCGCCAGTCCTCCAAGAGCCTGATCGTTCATCGTGATGCTTCCGTCCACTAGCCCGGAAGTATACGGTTCGGCGCCTGCGCGCGAGGGCGAGGACGAGACCGAGGACGACATCGCGCTCGGCCCGAGCGAGGTCGATGCGCCGCTCGCGCGCCGCTTCAGCGTCGAGATGGGCGAAGCCGGCGAGCGGCTCGACAAGCTGCTCGCGACGCGCATGCCGGACGTGTCGCGCTCGCGCCTCAAGCAGTGGATCGAGGTTGGCGCCGTGCGCGTCAATGGTGGCACCGTACGGCCGCGCCACGCCGTGCTGGCCGGCGATCTCGTCGAACTCGAGCCGCCGCCTGCACCGGACGCCACAGCCTTCGTCGCGGAAGCGATGCCGCTCGACGTCGTGCACGAGGACGACGCCATCATCGTCGTCGACAAGCCGCCCGCTCTGGTGGTGCATCCGGCCGCCGGCCACTGGTCCGGCACGCTGCTGAACCGGCTGCTGTTCCATGCACCGGAGCTTGGCGCAGTTGCCGCGCGCCGGGATCGTGCATCGACTGGATGCCGACACGTCCGGACTGATGGTCGTGGCCCGGACCCTGCATGCCCACACGGAACTGGTGCGCCAGTTGCAGGCGCGCAGCGTTCATCGCGCCTACTGGGCGATCGTGCTCGGCGAGCCGCGCCGCAGCGGCACCGTCGATGCACCGATCGGTCGCGATCCGCGCAATCCGTTGCGCTTTCGCGTAAGCCACGCTGCGAGCGCGCGCGTCGCGCGTACGCATTACACGCGGGTGGCGACCATGCAGCAGGACGGCGCTCACCTCTCCTGGCTGGCGCTGCGGCTCGAGACCGGGCGCACCCATCAGATCCGCGTGCACTGCGAGTACCTCGGTCATCCGCTGGTCGGCGATCCGGTGTACCGGCGGCGGCTGCCGGCGCCCGATCCCAACGTGCCGTGGCGCGCGTTTCCGCGCCAGGCGCTGCACGCCTGCATGCTGGGCTTGCAGCACCCGGTCAGCGGCGAAGTCGATGACCTGGTTTCGGCCGCCGCCCGCGGATCTGGCCGCACTGATGCGCGCGCTGCAGTTTGGGCCGATCGACCGGCCGCTGACGGAAGGGGACACATGAGCACCGCGCCGCCGCTCGAGGTGATCGTTCCCGACTGGCCGGCGCCGGCCCGGGTGCGAGCGCTGATCACGACGCGTGCGGGTGGCGTTTCAACCGGGCCGTACGCCGGACCCGAGGGCAGCGGCGGCATGAACGTCGGCCGCGGTTCCGGCGACGATCGCGCCTCGGTCGACGAGAATCGGATGCGGCTGCGTGCGCTGCTGCCGGCCGATCCCGCCTGGCTGAAACAGGTGCACGGCGCCACCGTCGTCGATGCGGCGGAGGCGGCGGCAGTACCCGGCGGCGCGGAGGCCGATGCCGCGATCACCGATCGCGCGCAGGTCGTGGCGGCCGTCATGGTGGCGGACTGCATGCCGGTGCTGCTGGCCGACGCTCAAGGGCGCTGCGTCGCGGCCGTGCACGCGGGCTGGCGCGGACTTGCGGCCGGCGTGATCCAGCGTGCGGTACGGGCACTGCGCGAGCGACTCGGTGAGCCGGACGCTCAAGTGCTCGCCTATCTCGGTCCGGCGATCGGGCCCGACCACTTCGAAGTCGGCACCGACGTGCTGGAAGCGATGTCCACCGGGCCTGAACGGCGCCGCGGCCGCGTTCGTGCGGCGCGCCGACCGGTACATGGCGGACCTGTTTGCTCTGGGACGCAACGCCTTGAAGCAGGAAAACGTGGACGCCATTTATGGCGGTGACGTGTGCACGGTCTGCGATCCGTCCCGCTTCTACAGCCACCGCCGCGACCGGGTGACCGGACGCCATGCGGCGCTGATCTGGATCGAGCCTGATCGCGTGGTTTGACACGTCGGCGATCGCACGGAGAATCCGAAGACATACCAGAGCCGGAGGACCCCTTGGACCCCCGGACACCCAGCGGAGGAGATATGCCCACGACGAAGGCTTCCGGAACCCGCCGGGCCGCGCGTAAGTCGCCCGCCCACAGCAGCACTCCCCGCGCTCGCAGCAAGTCGGCGACCGGAGCGCGTCGCGCCCCGGCGCGCGGAGCGGAGGCGGCTCCAAGGGAACTGCGAGGGACTGCGGCGGCATCTGCACCGACCTGGGCCAAGCCCCAGGCCCTGGGCAGCACCGAGCCGTTCAATTTCTCGCTGCCCTGGCTGCAGACCACGAGCACGACCATGCCGCTCGCGGCCGATCAGCTGGTTTCCATGCAGCAGGAATACGTGCAGCGCCTGAGCGGACTCTGGAACGACTTCTTCGCGCATCCGGAGCGGACCACCGCGCCGATCGCAGATCCGCGCTTCTCCGATCCGTCGTGGCAGAAGAATTCGCTCGCGTCGTTCTATGCGCGGACCTACCTGCTGAACGCCGAGTTCCTGACTCGCCTGGCCGAAAGCGTGCAGGGCGACCCCAAGACCCGCAAGCGAGTCAGGTTCGCGGTGTCGCAGTGGGTTGACGCCGCGTCTCCGGCCAACTTCCTCGCCTTGAATCCGAAGGCACAGCAGACGCTGCTCGACACCAATGGCGAGAGCCTGAAGGTGGGGATGGACAACCTGCTGAAGGACATCGGCAAGGGCAAGATCACGCAGACCGACGAGTCCGCCTTCGAGGTCGGCAAGAACGTCGCGACCAGCGAAGGAGCCGTCGTCTACCAGGGCGTTCTGTTCCAGCTGATCCAGTACAAGCCGCTGACCGAGAAGGTCTATGAGCGGCCGTTCCTGCTGGTGCCGCCCTGCATCAACAAGTTCTACATCCTCGACCTGCAGCCGGAGAACTCGTTCATCCGTTACCTGGTCGAGCAGGGCCACACGGTGTTCGTACTGTCGTGGAAGAACCCGCATAAGCCCGAAGCGCACATCACCTGGGACGATTACGTCGAGAAGGGCGTGATCGAGGCGATCCATGTCGTGCAGGAGATCGGCGGCACGAAGCAGATCAACGCGCTCGGCTACTGTGTCGGCGGCACGCTGATCTCGAATGCGCTCGCAGTGTTGTATGCGCGTGGCGAGAAGCCGGTTACGAGCCTGACGCTGTTGACCGCGCTGCTCGATTTCGAGGACGCCGGCGTGCTCGATGTGTTCATCGACGAGAACCAGGTGCGCCTGCGCGAGCAGCAGTTCGCGCGTGGCGGCATCATGCCGGGACTCGAACTCGCGAACACCTTCTCGAGCCTGCGTTCCAACGACCTGGTGTGGAGCTACGTTGTCAGCAACTATCTCGAGGGCAAGTCGCCACCCGCCTTCGACCTGCTGTACTGGAACGGCGACGGCACGAATCTGCCCGGGCCGATGTATGCCTGGTACCTGCGCAACATGTACCTCGAGAACAACCTGCGCGTGCCGAACAAGCTGGTCACCTGCGGACAGCCGGTCGATCTGAACCGGATCCAGGTGCCGACCTATGTCTTCGCGGCGCGCGAGGACCACATCGTGCCGTGGAAGGCGGCGTACGCCTCGGCGCGCGCGCTGCCCGGCGGCGGCAAGGCGGGCGGCGTCCGCTACGTGCTGGGCGCCAGCGGCCACATTGCCGGTGCCATTAATCCGCCGAGCAAGAACAAGCGCAACTACTGGGCGGGTGCCGGCGATTTACTGCCGGCCAATTCGGACGCGTGGTTTAACAGCGCGGAAGAGATCCCGGGCAGCTGGTGGACCGACTGGACCCGCTGGCTGGCGCGGTACGGCGGAACGCAGAAGCCGGCGCCAAAGCGCTATGGCGACGCGACCCACAAGCCGATCGAGCCGGCGCCGGGAAGCTACGTCAAGGAAAAGGCTTGACGTTCAGGTCAGCAAGCCCGGGCCGTCGTGTGATGCATGCGGCGGTCCGGCCGATTCATCCAATGGAGTCTTGTCATGACTGAAGCAGTAATCGTCGCGGCGGCACGCACCGCGATCGGAAAATTCGGCGGAACACTGGCGAAGGTGCCGGCGCTCCGAACTCGGCGCCATCGTCATCAAGGAAGTCCTGCGCCGGGCCAACCTGCCGGCCGACCAGGTCGATGAAGTCATCATGGGTCAGGTGCTGACCGCCGGCAGCGGACAGAACCCGGCGCGCCAGGCCGCGATCAAGGCCGGCCTGCCGGTGACGGTACCGGCGATGACGATCAACAAGGTGTGCGGCTCAGGCCTGAAGGCCGTGATGCTGGCGGCGCAGGCGATCCGCAACGGCGATGCGCAGATCATCGTCGCCGGCGGACAGGAGAACATGAGCGCGTCGCCGCACGTGATGCTCGGTTCGCGCGACGGCTTCGCATGGGCGACGCCAAGATCGTCGACAGCATGATCGTCGACGGCCTGTGGGACGTGTACAACCAGTATCACATGGGCAACACCGCCGAGAACGTCGCCAAGGCGCACAACATCGATCGCGCCGCACAGGACGCGTTGGCACTGGCCTCGCAGACCAAGGCTGCCGCCGCGCAGGAGGCCGGTCGCTTCAAGGAGGAGATCGTCGCCGTCACGATTCCGCAGAGGAAGGGCGATCCGCTCGTGTTCGACGCCGATGAGTTCATCAACCGCAAGACCAACGCCGAGGCGCTGGCGGGGCTGAAGCCCGCGTTCGACAAGCAGGGAAGCGTCACCGCCGGCAACGCGTCGGGATTGAACGACGGTGCGGCAGCGCTGCTCGTCATGTCGGCCGAACGCGCAAAGCTGTTCGGCCTGACCCCGCTCGCGCGCATCGTCAGCTTCGCCTCTGTGGGAGTCGATCCGTCGATCATGGGCATGGGGCCGGCGCCGGCCTCGCGCAAGGCGCTGCAGAAGTCGGGCTGGAAAGCGGAGCAGCTCGACCTGATGGAGCTCAACGAGGCCTTCGCCGCGCAGGCCTGTGCGGTCAACAAGGACCTGGGCTGGGACAAGGCGCCATTCAAGGACAAGATCAACGTCAACGGCGGCGCGATCGCGCTCGGCCACCCGATCGGCGCATCGGGCGCGCGCGTGCTGGTGACGCTGCTGCACGAGATGAAGAAGCGCGACGCCAAGAAGGGACTGGCCGCGCTGTGCATCGGCGGCGGCATGGGTGTTGCGCTGACGGTGGAGCGATAAACGTCGGCCTCGTGTACGCGGCGCGTCGCGCCGCACGTGCACTCGGCCGAGCCTGATGTGCGGGTCGGGCTTGGGGCGGCCCGGCGCCCGACCCGAACGCAACGGCGGTCAAACAACGAGCGGAGACAGACATGGCGAAGGTGGCGTATGTGACGGGCGGCATGGGCGGGATCGGCACGGCGATCTGCCAGCGCCTGGCGAAGGACGGCTTCAAGGTCATCGCCGGCTGCGGGCCGACCCGTGACTACAGCAAGTGGCTCGGCGAGCAGAAAGACAAGGGCTATACCTTCTACGCATCGGTCGGCAACGTGGCCGACTGGTCGAGCACCGAGGAAGCGTTCAAGAAGGCGGTCGCCGAGCACGGGGTGATCGACGTGCTCGTCAATAACGCCGGCATCACGCGCGATCGCATGTTCCTGAAGATGACGCGCGAGGACTGGGATGCGGTGATCGACACCAATCTGAACAGCATGTTCAACGTCACCAAGCAGGTCGTGCCGGGCATGGTCGAAAAGGGCTGGGGCCGCATCATCCAGATCAGTTCGGTCAACGGCGAAAAGGGTCAGGCGGGACAGACCAACTACTCGGCGGCGAAGGCCGGCATGCACGGCTTCACGATGGCGCTGGCGCAGGAAGTCGCGAGCAAGGGCGTGACGGTCAACACGGTGAGCCCCGGCTACATCGGCACCGAGATGGTCAATGCGATCAAGCCGGCGGTCCTCGAGAAGATCGTCGACGGCATCCCGGTCAAGCGCCTCGGAACGCCAGACGAGATCGGAGCGATCGTCACATGGCTCGCCGGACCCGACTCCGGCTTCACGACCGGTGCCGACTTCTCCTGCAACGGCGGCCTGCACATGGGGTAAGCGCGGGGTTTCGCCGAGTGCACCTGCGTGCACTCGGTGCCGCGCGCACGGGCGCCGCATGCTTGCGGCGCATTGGGCCGATCGAGCAGTTCACGCCGCCGCCGGCGGCATTCGCGTAGAGCGGAGCGCGGGGTTTCGCCGAGTGCACCTGCGTGCACTCGGTGCCGCATGCTTGTCCGGACTTGCACAGCGGGCTGCAGGCACAATGACGCGGTGGACGTTCGTCCACGTCGACCACTGTGGGGAGGAAAGACTGATGACGCGCATCGGCGCAGCCGCGCTTGCACTTGTCTTCTCGCTCGGGCTCGCCGCCTGCGCAACGCCGGGCGCGCAGCCCGGCGAGATGGAAATCCGTCGCGGCACGATCGAACAGATCACCGCCGTGCAATTGCCGAGCAATCATCATCAGGGCGTCGGCGCGGTGGTTGGCGGCCTTGCCGGCCTTGGAATCGGCAGCCTGATCGGCGGCGGCACCGGCCGCGACGTCGCGATGATTGCCGGAACGATCGGTGGAGCCCTCGTCGGCAACGAAGTGCAGAAGAAGCACGACCAGCCGGTGCCCGGACAGCAGATCATCGTGCGCACGACGTCGGGGGTGCTGGTCGCAGTGACGCAGCCTGTTAACCCGGCATTGCGCGTCGGTCAGCGCGTCTACATCGAGGGCAATGGCGAGGGCGCTCGCGTGATGCCGCAATAGGTTTGGCAAGGGTTCGGCCGCAGCTCGCGCCTCACGACGCTCGCGGCCGACGCGCACGGCGGCGGCGCGATACCGTGTGTGTCTTACGAAGCCCGCAATCTACTGAGTCACGTAACGTGGGCCGGCCGACCAGCAACCGGTCTGGTTCAGCGGGCAGATCACCAGGTAGGTCGCACGCTGGCCGCAGCCGGCCACGCCAATCGTGTACTCGGCGCGTTCCGGTCCGCCGAATGCATAAAAACCCTGGAACGCCGGCTGCAGCATGTCTTTCGAGATCACTTGACCGGTCACCGACTGGCAATTCAGCTCGAACTTGCCGCGATTGACCGCGATCTGGACGGCCTGCGGTTCGGCTTGCTGCATGTACTCCGCAGTCGTGGTGCATGCGGTCAGGGTGGCGAGTCCGAGCGTTGCGCAGATCGCAGGGGACATCTTCATCGTGAGCTCCCGGAAGTGAAGAGGGCCGAACGTCCGGATCAGAGGGTCGCCGCCGCGGGCATCTCCCGGCTGTTAGGTCCCCAGGATCTAGTTCTCCGACAGCTTCAATGTACTGCGCGGGTATGACGATCACTTGACAGTTCCGGCCAAAGTGCGAAGCATCGGCGGCTGGCATCAATCCTTCGCTCGCCCGTGCCGCTGCGTAATGATTCCCAGTCGCTGACCCGCGTCGCGAGTTTCGACGCGGCAGATCGGCGCGCCGGCGAAGCGTTCGGCGACATCGGTATCGGTCCTTTGACGACGATCCCGCCGACGCTTCGACGCTTCGGTGTCGATCCGGATCCACTGCTGCGCTCCGTCGGAATCGATCCACGCCTGTTCGACGGCCCGACGAATCGCCTGTGCCTGCAGCATGTCGGACTGCTGCTGCGGGCGTGCGTTGAGGCCACAGGCAAACCGCATTTCGGTCTGCTGATCGGCAACCAGTTTGAATTGCCGATGATGAACGCGCTGGGTTACCTGATGCGCAATCAGCCGACAGTGCGCGCGGCACTGCGAACCCTGGTGCTGAATCTGCACCTTCAGGACCGCG
This sequence comes from uncultured beta proteobacterium, assembly GCA_963707445.1. GTDB lineage: Bacteria > Pseudomonadota > Gammaproteobacteria > Burkholderiales > Burkholderiaceae_F > JALORV01. The sequence continues at coordinate 53,485 of CAVPPW010000010.1, forward strand.
GCGCAGTCGCTGCGCTTGACGAGACCGGCGGGCGCAACGCCAACGTGTCTTATGCGGTCTGCACGCCACGGACTCCCGAGACCGGCCTGATTCACGGCGCGTCGACAATGGTCGGATACCGGCTGATGAAGTCGCTCTGCGGGCCGCACTGGCGTCCGCTCGAGGTTCGGCTGGCGCAGAGCCCGCCGCCGGATGCTGCGGTTTACCGTGAAATGTTCGAGGCTCCGGTGCGCTTCGACGCGCCGCTGTCGATGCTTATCTTCGAGCGGCGCTGGCTGGATGCCGAGATCGAGGGTGCAGACCCGCATCTGCTGCGGCTTCTTAACGAGATGGTAGCGGCGCTCGAAGGCCAGGCGCGCCTGAGCCTCGCGCATCGTGTGCGCCGTGTGCTGCGCAACAGCGTGCTGGCCGGCACCGCCAACGCCCGGCATGTCGGGGAAATGTTTTCGCTGAGCGAGCGCGGCCTGCGCCGTCATCTCGCGCGCGAAGGCGTGTCACTCAACGATCTGATCGGCGAGGCGCGGTTCGTAGTGGCGGAGCAGTTGCTCGAACAAACCGGCATGCCGCTCGGCGAGATCGCCGGGGCGCTGCACTACGCCGATCTCAGCGCGTTCTCGCGCGCGTTTCGCGCTTGGACCGGCGTGGCTCCGAGCGCCTGGCGGCTGTCGATGCGGCGAGACAATGGCGATTCGGCCCTCGTTTCAGTCGCTGCTCGAGATCAGTCGAGCACCCGCAGCTCGGCGGGGTCGAGACCGACCTGAACCCGTGCTCCGCGCTCGAACAGCGGCGACGACGAGAGATGCGGCGCATCCGCTGTCAGCGTGATCGCGCCGACGCCGATCTCGTAGCGTGTGAATTCGCCGAGGAATTCGATCTCGCGCACCAGGCCGTCGAACCAGACCCTGCGCTCGTCGCGCCGAGTCGCGACCGCAAGGGCGTGCGGACGGATCGAAAGCGCCGTGCCGCTGCTCGCGGCGGGCAGTGGCACCTCACCGAGGCCGTCGGCGACGAAGATGCCACGCACCACATCGACGCGACCGGCAAGCACGTTGGTGCTGCCGACGAACTCGGCCACGAATCGGTTGGTCGGCGCATCGAAGAGTTCACGCGGCGTGCCCACCTGCTGCAGAACGCCGCCGTCGAGGACTGCCATGCGGTCGGCGGTCGTCATCGCCTCTTCCTGGTCGTGCGTGACGAAGATGGTCGTGATCCCGAGTGTGCGCTGCAGGCGCTTCAGTTCGACGCGCATCTGTTCGCGCAGCTTCTTGTCGAGGTTCGACAGTGGTTCGTCCAGCAGTAGCACCTGCGGCTCGATTACGATCGTGCGCGCCAGTGCCACGCGCTGCTGCTGGCCGCCGGAAAGCTGGTTCGGGCGGCGCTGCGTGTAATCGGCAAGCCCGACCAGCGCGAGGGCCTCGCGCACCCGGTGGCGGATTTCGTCGCGCGCCACACGGCGCTCGACCAGGCCGAACGCCACGTTGTCGTATACGTTGAGGTGCGGCCACAGCGCGTAGCTCTGAAATACCATGCCGATGTTGCGCGCATGCGGTGGCACTCCGCTGATGTCGCGGCCGTCGACCAGCAGCCGGCCGCGATTGTTCTGATTGAAGCCGGCGATCAGCCGCAGCAGCGTCGACTTGCCGGAACCCGACGGACCGAGCAATGCGAAGAACTCCCCCGGCGCGATCGACAAAGTGATGTCCTCCAGGACCTGATGCGGACCCGCCGACGTCACATACGCGAGGCCGATGCCGATGCATTCAACAGCGACCGCCCTCATCGCCGCTCCAGCGTGCGCTGTGTGCGGTCGACAAGGCGATGCGACAAGTAAGTTCCGGCCGCCACCGTCACCACCAGCAGGACGCCGAGCGCGGCACCGGGGCCCCGCCCGGCGACCGATTGCATGTAAAGGTAGATGCCGTAGCTCATCGGAGCCTGCGATTCCTTCATGACAAGAAGTATCGTCGCCGAGAGCTCCACCGCGGCGGTGATGAAGCTGGAGACGAATCCGGCGAGGATGCCGCCCGCCATCAGCGGCAGCACAATGCGCCGCACGGTGCGCCACTGGCTCGCGCCGAGCATCTCGGCGGCCTCCTCGAGACTGACGTTGATCTGCTGCAGAGCGGCCATGCACGAGCGCAGCGCGTAGGGCAGCCGCCGTATCGAGTAGGCCAGCATGATCAGAAGCCACGTCTGCGTAATCGAGATCCCGGCGAACTCTGCGCCCTGGAATGTGCGCAGATAACCGATCGCCAGCACGATGCCGGGCACCGCGATCGCGGCGCTGGCCGCGAAATCGAGCCACTGTCGCATCGGCAGTCGCGTGCGCAGAATGAGGTAGGCGATCGCCGTTCCGATGCCGACGTCGATCAACGCCGCCAGTCCGCAATACAGCAGTGTGTTGTAGATCATCGTGCTCGAGTCCTCGAACACGGTCGCGTAGTTGGCAAGCGTCCACGCGTCGGGCAGCACGGAGTAGCTCCAGACCTTTGCGAATGAGAGCACGATCAGGCCGAAGTGCGGGCTCAGCACGACGAGCAACACGAAGACGATGCCGACATAGGCGAGCGCGGATTCCCACGTTTTCAGCCGCCGCCGCGCGATGCCGGCGCCGCCTTTTTGCAACGTCGAGTAGTCCTTGCCCTTCATCACTCGCACCGACAGCCACAGCGCCAGGATCGAGAAGACGATCATGATCACGCCGATGACGTAACCGAGCGGGTCTTCCATCCCGACCTGAGTGATGCGTAGATAGGCCTGCGGTGCCAGCAGATTGGTCTGGCCTAACACGAGCGGCGTGCCGAGATCGTCGAACACCTTGATGAAAACCAGGGCCGCTCCGGCAAGGTAGCCAGGCATTGCCAGCGGGAAGACGACACGGCGGAACAGCCGCCAGCCGCGTGCGCCCAGGTTCAGCGCGGCCTCTTCCATCGCGCCATCGATTGCTCGCAACGCAACCGTCAGGTTCAGCAGGATGAACGGGAAGTAGTGCAGGCTCTCGACGAAGATCACACCGCCCAGACCTTCCATGATCGGAATCGGCGTGCCGAAATGCTCGTCGAGCAGCAGGTTCACCGCGCCGGACCGGCCGAACACCAGCTGCATCGCGACGGCACCGACGAAGGGCGGCATGATCAGCGGCAGCACCCCGAGTGTCTGGATCAGCGCCGCGCCGCGGAACTGGAAGCGCACCGTCAGGTATGCGAGCGGCACCGCGATCAGCGAGGCGACGAGCACGCTGACCGTGGCGACGAAAAGCGAGTTGAAAAACGACTCGCGCATCAGCCCGGTCGTGAAGAACGCCGCGAAGTGGCCCAACGTGAAACTGCCGTCGCCGTCGCGGAATGCGGTGATGAACACCGCTCCCACCGGAACGATCAGCAGCAGCAGCAGGAACGCGGCGATCGCCGCCAGCAGCAGCAACGATCGCCACGAGGCGCCGAAGCGGCGCTGCAGGCGGGCGGCGATGGCGATGCGCGGCGCCGCGTCGAGCGTGGCCGCCATCGCCGTCGCTTACCTGACGAGGCTCGCGGCCTGCTGCGCGAGTTCCGCCGCCTTCGTGTAGTTCTCGCGCGCCTTGCTATTCCAGCTCTCTTCGAGACCGGTGATCTGCTTGGAGACCGCAACTTCCTTCTTGTTGGAGGCGAATAGCTTCAGGAAGTCAGGCTGCGACGCGAGCGACGATGAGACGATCGGCGAATAGGCAAGTTCACGCGCCTGCTTGATCAGTTCGGACGCCTGCGGGTTCGGCTTCCCGTTCGCCGCAAGCTTTGCCTCTGCCGTCTGAATGGCCTTGGTGGCCGCCTGCAACTCCTTCAGCCGGAAAGTTATCGTCTGGTCGAACAAAGAATGCACCAGTGAATACCGGTCTTCGGACAGGTCTGCGTTGAAGTTCACCTTGGCCCGCTTGACGATCGCCTGCGGGTCCGGATAACCAGGCGGGATCTTCCCGCCGAGCGCGGAATAGGGCAGCACCGGCAGCCGCGATATCGCCGGTTGCAGCAGCAATTCCTGGCCTTGCTGGCTCAGCGTGAACTGCACGAATTTCTTCGCCTCGGCGGAGTTCTTGCCGCCGGCGATCAGCGCGATGTTGGCCGGCACGATTGACGTCACCGCCGGATAGACGAATTCGACCGGGAAGCCGGAGTTCTTGCCGGCGAGTCCGAAAAAGTCGATGACCGGGCCGCCGCCGAACTGGCCGTTGTTGATGCCGTCCGGCACACCGAAGCTGCGCTCGGTGATCTGCGCACTGTTGCCGGCCATCTGCAGGATCTGGCTCCAGCCTTTGTCCCAGCCTTCGCCCTGCAGGATGGTCTCTACCGTCAGGTGCATCGTGCCCGAGCGCGAAGGCGAGGTCATCGCGACATGGCCAAACCACTGCGGCGCGAGCAGGTCGGTCCATTCCTTCGGCGCCGCCAGCTTGTTGGCCTTCAGATAGCGCGTGTTGTACATGATCCCGTAGCCCGCCAGCGCCTGGCCCTTGTAGTAGCCCTCAGGATCGTTGATCGGATAGTTGCCCACTTTCGCCGGGATCGCCTTGTTGTCGACGTCCGCTGCCGCGACCAGCAGCTTGTCGCGCTTCAGCACCTCGAAGGCGTCCGGCGCAGATGCCCAGAAGACCTCAGGTCGCTGGCCCGGCGCGGTCTCGCGGACGAACGCGATACCGGCAACCGTGTTCTTGTTGAGGATCTCGAGCGTGATGCCCGGATTGGCCTTCTCGAACGCCGACTTGTAGGCCGACGTCAGCTCCTTCGGAAACGACGTGATGACCGTCACGGTGCCGGCTGCGGCGGTGCTCGCCGCAAACGCAAGCGCAAGGCCAAGTAACCGGCGGATCGGAAACGGGCAACGAAACATTAGTTTCTCCTCGAATATGAGTGCCGCTTAGCAGCGGACGATTCTGTCAGAGCGCCCACAGCCAAGCCAGCGCGCCGACCTGCGGCGCGGCGCTCGGCGCTGCGGTGCGTCAAAAGTGGCTAGAATCGACTGATAACTGATGACAAGCCCGCACTGACGGGCCTCGCGGACACGCGGGAGACACGAGGGAACCATGGCAACACCGGTAAGACTGATCAAGAAGTATCCGAACCGCCGCTTATATGACACACAGACAAGTACCTACATCACGCTGGCTGACGTCAAGCAGTTGGTCCTCGATCACGAGAATTTCCAGGTCCTCGATGCGAAGAGCGGCGAAGACCTGACACGGCCGATCCTTTTGCAGATCATCCTGGAGGAGGAGGCGGGCGGAGTGCCGATGTTCACCTCGCAGATGCTGTCGCAGGTGATCCGCTTCTATGGCAACGCGATGCAGGGCATGATGGGTTCGTACCTCGAGAAGAACATCCAGGCGTTCATCGAAATCCAGGGCAAGCTGACGGAGCAGAGCAAGGCGTTCTACGAGACCAACAAGATCGGCCCCGAGATGTGGACGCAGTTCGTCAACATGCAGTCGCCGATGATCCAGTCGATGATGTCGAACTACATCGAGCAGTCCAAGAACCTGTTCGTGCAGATGCAGGAGAACATGCAGAACCAGGCGCGCTCGATGTTCACCGGATTCCCCGGCTTCCCGGGCGAAAAGAAGTAGGCCTCTAGCGGCAGCCGATGTCGTCCTCGGTTGCCGTGCGGCGCGCACGTCCCGCCACTGCCAGTCCCACCGCTCCGTCGGTGGGATTCGTGTCCCTGGGCTGTCCCAAGGCGCTGGTCGATTCCGAACTGATCGTCACGCAGCTCGCCGCCGAGGGCTACGCCACCAGCCCGACGTACGAAGGCGCTGACCTCGTCATCGTCAACACCTGCGGCTTCATCGACTCGGCGGTCAAAGAGTCGCTCGACGCGATCGGCGAGGCGCTGGCAGAAAACGGCAAGGTCATCGTGACCGGCTGCCTCGGCGCGCGGCACGAGGGCGGCGAAAACCTGGTCGCCCGCGTGCACCCGAAGGTGCTTGCCGTCACCGGGCCGCACGCCGCGAACGAGGTGCTCGATCATGTGCACCGGCACCTGCCCAGGCCGCACGACCCGTACACCGACCTCGTGCCGCCGGCCGGCATCAAGCTGACGCCGCGGCACTACGCCTATCTCAAGATCTCCGAAGGCTGCAACCATCGCTGCAGCTTCTGCATCATCCCGTCGATGCGCGGCGACCTGGTATCGCGCCCGATCGGGACAGGTGATGCGTGAGGCCGAGGCACTGGTGAAGCAGGGCGTGCGCGAGATCCTCGTGATCTCGCAGGACACCAGCGCGTACGGGGTCGATGTCCGCTACAAGCTCGACTTCGTCGGCGGCCGCACCGTCAAGACGAAGATGACGGACCTCGTGAAGGAACTGGGGCAGCTCGGTGTGTGGGTGCGGCTGCACTACGTGTATCCGTATCCCCATGTGGACGAGGTCCTTCCGCTGATGGCCGAGGGCAAGGTGCTGCCATATCTCGACGTCCCGTTCCAGCACTCGCATCCGCGCGTCTTGAAGGCGATGAAGCGGCCAGCCTCGGGCGAAAGAAACATCGAGCGCATCCGCGCGTGGCGTGCGCTGTGTCCGGACCTGACGATCCGCTCGACCTTCATCGCCGGCTTTCCCGGCGAGACCGAGGCGGAGTTCGAGCACCTGCTTGCCTTCCTGCGCGAAGCCGAGCTCGACCGCGTCGGCTGCTTCGCCTACTCGCCGGTGGAGGGTGCCGCAGCCAATGCGCTCGACGGCCAGCTGCCGGACGACGTGCGCGAGTCCCGCCGCGCGCGCTTCATGCAGGTGCAGGAAGACATTTCGGAGCGTCGACTGCAGCGCAAGGTCGGCACGATCCAGCGCGTGATCCTCGACGAAGTCGGTCCGACCGTTGCCGTCGGCCGCAGCATGGCCGACGCCCCGGAGATCGACGGCGTCGTCTACGTCAAGACCGGACGACGCAAGCTCGCCGTCGGCGATTTCGTCGACGTGAAGATCGCCTCGGCCGACCGGCACGACTTGCACGGACACGTGGCATGACGACCGGCTACTTGCTGTACACCGCCAAGCGTTCGGGTGCAGCGAGCGTCGAAGTGATGCTGCGCACGCTCGGGCTCGAATTCGAAGCGAAGGACGCGACACCGTGGAGCGATCCGCCGGGACCGTACTTCGATGAGCTGAAAACCGTGAACCCGCTGGGGCAGCTTCCCACCCTGGTCACGCCGGGCGGCGAAGTGCTGACCGAAAGCGTCGCGGTGCTGTGGACGCTGCTCGAACGCCATCCGAGCGATTGGGTGCCGCCGGTGTCGACGCGCGCTCGTGCGACCTGCCTGCGCTGGATGCAGTTCGCAGCATCGACGGTCTACACCGCCGTCGGCGTCGCGGACTACCCGGCGCGCTGGACCACGTCGCGATCGGCCGCCGCTCGCGCTGCCGTGGAACGCGCGGCGGTCGCCCGCATGCAACTGGGCTGGGACATCGTTGCGCAGGCCTTCCCGCAGAAGACGGGTTTCCTTCTGGGCGATCGACCGCAGGTCTGCGACATCTATCTTGCCAACCTGTCGCGCTGGTGGAAGATGCGCGACTATCTGCGCGAGCACCATCCGGCGTTTGCTGCGCTGATGCAGCGCGTGGACGAACTGCCCGAGGTGGCGCCGGTGTGGGCCTGGCACTGGTCATGATCCGCTTGAAATTCGCGCTGATCGCCGCGCTCGGCTGCGCCCTGCTGGTGTGGGCGATGCCTTCCGCGGCGCAGATGACGCTGTCGCTGTATGCCGCCTACGTCGGCAGCGACGGCGTGGAAAACGTCTCGACCAATACGCAGGCCGACATCCGCAGCTCGGCGGCGTTTGCGGCGGCGGCGGGCTACGACCTCGACGCCGGGCGCGAGGTACAGCTCTTTTACAGCCAGCAGGCGACGACGGTATCTCCTGGCGGTGGGACGGCGCCCTTCGACATGACGGTGCGTTACCTGCACCTCGGCGGGACCGTGTTCTTCGACGAGCCGATCGGACGCGGACCGTATGTCGTCGGAGGCATTGGCGCTACGCAGTTCAGCCCGAGCACCTCGGGCTACGGCACCGAGTTCAAGCCGTCGCTCAATCTCGGCCTCGGCTATCTGCTGCCGCTGACTGAGCGCGTTGCGCTGCGCGCCGAGGCGCGCGGCTTCTTCACGTTCGTCAACAGCTCGGGCGGGTTTCTCTGCTCGGGCGGGTGCGTGGTGGTGCTCAGCAGTGACGTTTTCTCCCAGTACGCGGCCATGGTTGGCCTCACGGTGCGCTTCTAAAGAGGCACGGGCGCGGTCGCGCGGACCGGAACGTCACGCGGATACGCGGTGCCGGTGCGATCCACGTCAAGCGCAGCCGCATTGCGCGTGCAAGAATTCTCGTTTCCGACCTTCCGGTCGGCGCGCTCGCCGCGAAACACTGAGGGAGTAGCAAATGCGCGAAGTCGTCGTTGTCAGCGGGGCCCGAACCGCCATCGGGACGTTCGGCGGGAGTCTGAAGGACGTGCCACCCACCCAGCTCGGCGCCATCGTGGTCGCCGAAGCGCTCAAGCGCGCGGGTGTCGACGGTGGGGAGGTCGGCCACGTTGTCTTTGGCCACGTGATCAACACCGAGCCCAAGGACATGTACCTCTCGCGCGTGGCTGCTCTGAATGGCGGCGTCAGCAAGGAGACGCCGTGCCTGACGGTGAACCGCCTGTGTGGCAGCGGGCTGCAGGCGATCGTTTCGGCGGCGCAGTCGATCATGCTGGGCGATACCGACATCGCGATCGGCGGTGGCGCCGAAAGCATGTCGCGCGGGCCCTATACGTTGCCGGCCGCACGCTTCGGCCAGCGCATGGGCGACATGAAGGGCGTCGACATGATGGTCGGGGCGCTGCACGACCCGTTCGACCCCATCCACATGGGCGTGACTGCCGAGAACGTCGCGGGAAAATGGGGCATCACGCGGCAGGAGCAGGATGCGCTCGCGGTCGAGAGCCACCGACGGGCAGCAGCGGCGACGAAGGCCGGCCATTTCAAGAGCCAGATCGTGCCGGTCGAGGTCAAGGGCAAGAAGGGACCAGTGCAGTTCGACACCGACGAGCATTTCCGCGAAGGCACGTCGATCGAGGACATGGCAAAGCTGAAGCCCGTGTTCGCGAAGGAAAACGGCACCGTGACCGCCGGCAATTCGTCTGGCATCAACGACGGCGCCGGCGCGATAGTGCTGATGGAACGCAGCGTCGCCGACAAGCGCGGGCTCAAACCGATGGCGCGGCTGGTCGCCTATGGTCACGCCGGTGTGGATCCCAAGTTCATGGGTATCGGCCCGGTGCCGGCGACGCGCAAGGCGCTCGAACGTGCCGGACTGAAAGTTGCTGATCTCGACGTGATCGAGGCCAACGAGGCGTTTGCCGCGCAGGCCTGCGCGGTGGCCAAGGACCTCGGCTTCCCGCCGGAGAAGGTGAACCCCAATGGCAGCGGCATTTCGCTCGGACATCCGGTCGGCGCGACCGGCGCGATCATCACGATCAAGGCGCTGTACGAGTTGCAACGCGTCGGCGGGCGCTATGCGCTGGTCACGATGTGCATCGGCGGCGGTCAGGGCATCGCGGCGATCTTCGAGCGCGTCTGAGTCGCGAGCACGACGGCCCGCATGAACGAGCCCGCAAGCCGGCATGACGCGCACGCGACGGCGCGCCGGCACCTGCTGCGCGCCGCGGCGTGCAGCATCTGCGGCGCGCTGCCGCTGTTTGCCGCGGCAGCGACGCCGCAGCCGATCGATCCGCGCTTGGCGGAACTGCTGAAGGACAAGCGCACGCTCTGGCTGCGCCGCGGCTCGGAGGAGCTGCGTGCGACTTACTGGACCGCAACCGGGGGTCGCAACCAGGACGAGTACCTGAACCTCTGCTGGCTGCTGCGCGACCTGCGGGCCGACCGCGTCTTCGCGATGGATCGCGCGCTGCTGGATACGCTGGCGGGCATGCAGGCGTGGTTGCGCCAGTCCGGTATCGATGCGCCGATCGAGATCCATTCCGGCTATCGCACGAGCAAGACCAACCTTTCGACCGAGGGCGCGGCGCGCAATTCACGCCACGTGGTCGGTCAGGCGGCCGACATCTCGGTGTACGGCGTCTCGAGCGTCAAACTGGCCGGGCTGTCGAGCGTGCTCGGGCGCGGCGGCACCGGCTTTTACGTGGGCCGCGGCTTCGTTCATGTGGACGCCGGCGACGAGCGCGTCTGGATCAACCAGTCCAAGCGTCCACCCGGGTAAACCGCGCATCCGTGCGCTGGACGGCGCTTGGCGATCGCGTGGCATCGGCATCACAAGCAGTGAGCGCCGCCGCGGGCCACTTGCGTGACGCGCCGGCGCACCTGAAGGAGCGCCGGCGCGTGTCACCGACGTCGTGTTGCTTCCCGGCTCAGTCGAGCGGCTGCAGGCTGTTGCTGACCGTGAATCGACCGATGCTTTCGCCGAGTTTGAGCCCGGCGGTCGTTGCAAAGCGGAAGTGCAGCCCGGCCTTGACGCGAGAATCGGCGTTCTCCCTGGCGGCCTCGCTGAAGCTCTTGAAGTGACGTGTTGGATTTGCAGGCACGGCGCTCGTCGAAGCGAACGTGAAGCTGATCCGGTCCCGGCCGAAGGTCTCCGCAAGCACGATCGCTGCGGCTGCGCCGAGTGCGCTATGCGTGGATGGATAGTCCTGCACCGGCGGCGTCGTCAGCAGCGGCTCGAAGCCCGCGTCAGGCGCCGTCTGCGGATTGCCGTCGGTGTCAGCCAGCCGGATTGCGGTCACCGGGCGCCAAAGGTTGTAGTGGAATTTCGAGTCCCATCCGGCGATGTAGGAGTCGGCCAGCGCGGCGTTGAGCAGAGCGAAAGTTCGAGCACGCTGCCACAGGTCCTGTGCGTGATCGCGTGCGACGACGCGCGCGACGCGATTCCAGCCGATGTCTGAAAACTCGTACCAGAACGCCGCGTAGTTCGTTTCGTCGGGCGTGCGCTTGGACGCGGACTTGCCTCCGATTGCTTTGACCTCGTTGAAGTCGGCCGTGTACTGAGCGCTTGCCAGGCTCGGCGGCGGCGCGCTCCGAAACTGGTCGACGGATTTCAGCGCGAACGGCTGAACGGCGCGCCACTGCGGAAGAGCGACGAAGTTGAAGCCAGGAGTGAAGCGATACTCGCCGGGTTTGCTGCCCTCGTGATACGGCATCGCCGTTGCGCTGCCGTCGTCGGCGCGCTTGCGCAACACGGCAGCTGCCGCGCGCTTGCCGAGCGCGGCGCCTCGGGTCGCGGCGTCGCTGGTTCCGGCATCGACTAGCGATTTGTCGAGCGCCGCCGTCAGCAGCGTCGACTGCTTCGGATAAAGCGCGGCGAGCACGTCGTGCGCCGCGCTGACCGCGGCGACCGCGGGATCGGCCCCCGCATCGCGCTCGACATTCGAGTAGCTGGCATAGCGCGGCTTCGCGGCGTTAATGGCGTCGTGCATCGCCAGGTGCATCATCGCCAGCGCGCGCGAGGCATTCATCGGATCGGAATAGCCATCGTTCGCCTTGATGACCTGATAGGCGTTTGCGTTCCAGTCGATGATGAGTTCGTCGCAGCGATCGGTGCACCACGCCGGTGCTGTCGGGCCGCTCGCCGCGCGCTCGACCGCATGAGCCACGGGCAGGGTACCGAGGGCAGCGGAGATCGCCAGCGCCATCAGCGCCGGCCGAAGGGAGTTCGAAGATTTCAGGGTTTGCGCAAACATGGGGAAATCCTTTAGTTGAAGTTGGAGGTGCGCAGTCTCGAAGAATTGCCGGCCTTGTGAAATGATTCAGGCTCCATCGTTCTTGCGCGATGCTCCAACGACGGGCTCGTAGGATGGACGCCCTCTCTGAAGTCTTGCGCCTGGTGCGCCTCACCGGTTCGGTGTTCCTGAACGCCGAGCTGACCGCGCCATGGGCGGTCGAGTCCCCGCCATCGAAGGTGCTGGCCGAGGCGCTGATTCCAGAAGCCGAGCATGTGATCGAGTACCACCTTGTCGTCGAAGGCCGATGCTTTATCGAGGTCGCCGACGAACCCCCGCTCGAACTCGCTCAAGGCGACCTTGTCATGGTCCCTCGCGGCGATTCGCACCGTATGAGCAGCGACGCGAAAGCCGCCATCCCGACGCAACGGGCCTCAGAAACGCGATTGCCGGCACCCGGAGCCATTGCGTTTCCGGCCTACGGTGGCGGCGGCGAGATGACGCGGCTGGTCTGTGGTTACCTCGCGCTCGATCGCAGACTGTGCGCGGCGCTGATCATGGCCCTGCCGCGTGTGTTTCGTGTCACCGCTGGCAGCAGCGAAGTCAGCGCCTGGCTGCAGACTTACTTCCGCATTCGTCTCATCGAGCAGGACGAGAGTCAGCCGGGCAGCGCGTGCGTGCTGGCAAAGTTGTCGGAGTTGATGTTTGTCGAGGCCGTGCGACGCTATGTCGAATCGCTGCCGCCGGAGCAGTCGGGTTGGCTGTGCGGGTTGAAGGACCCGTACGTCGGCAAGGCTCTTGGCCTGCTGCACGCGAGCGCGGCAAACGCCTGGACGGTCGACAGTCTCGCCCGCGAAGTGGGCGTCTCGCGCTCAGGTCTGGCCGACCGGTTTACGACGCTGATCGGCAAGTCGCCGATGCAATACCTGACCCATTGGCGGCTCACGCTCGCCGCGCATTTCCTGCGGACGACGAACAAGCCGGCCTCGGTGATTGCCTACGAAGTCGGTTACGAATCCGAGGCTGCGTTCAATCGCGCATTCAAGCGCGAGTTTGGCGCACCGCCGGTGGCCTGGCGACGTGGCGACGCGAGTGCCTCCAGCGCCATCGAATCTGCGGCAGTTAGCGTAGCGACGTGAATTCAAGCGCAATGGTTCGGAGCGACGCGGCCTGCAGTTGTGGACAAGCGACGTTTTCGGTACGGGGCCAGCCCGTTACCCGGTTCCTCTGCCATTGCCTGATCTGCCAAAAGCTTTATCGGCAGCCCTTCGCTGACGTCACGGTCTTTTGGGCAAGCGCGATATCGCTTGCGGACACTAGAAAAGTCATATTCAAGCGCTATCGCCCGCCGCCAGCCCTGCGCCGAGGAACCTGCTCAGCGTGTGGCGCGCCGGTCGTTGGCTTCCTTTGGGTACTTCCTTTCGCGCAGTTGGCATTCGTACGAACGAGCAATCTCGCTTCGACCGCGTCAGTGCCATCGCCGAGTGCGCACATCTTCTACCATCGCCGCATCGACGAAGCGAACGATGTCCTTCCGAAATTCAACGGGTACTGGCTCAGCACCATCGCGGTCATCAGATTGATTGCCCGTGGCCTGTTTGCAAAGGGGAGTGTCACCTAGCTAGCATCCGCGGCATGCATCTCGTCCAGGCTAACCGCGAACATTTGGCGAGCTACGTCGCTGCGCTGCGCACGGGTTGGTCTGCTGACCATTTGAGAGGAGCGGTCGCCGCCAAGGAAGAGCTCAAGCGAATTGAGGCAGACGCCGATGACTTCCTGGCCAGCCTCTACGACCCGCTGGGACGTCGCGGTCCCATCACGCTTCCAGACGGCTCCAAGGTGCCGAGGATTCCTGGGTATTCGCGGTGGATGTGGGACGGTGAGTTCTGCGGTTCCATCGGTCTTCGCTGGGTGCCGGGCTCGCAGGATGTTCCACCCTACGTGCTGGGTCACGTGGGATACGCGGTCGTTCCTTGGAAACGTGGCCGCGGCTATGCCAGGCAGGCGCTGGAAGTAATCCTGCCGGAGGCCAAGGCGATTGGCCTGTCGTATGTGGAGATGATCACGGACCCGGACAACATCGCATCTCAGCGCGTCATGCTGGCGGCCGGCGCGGTTCTGGCCGAACGCTTCACGAAGCCAGAGCAGTACGGCGGCGTCGAAGGCTTGCGATTTCGGATTTATCTCTAACGGATGAAACGAACCATTGCCAGGCGGCTGGTTGCTTCGCTGCTTTGTGCATTGGCGGGCGCCGCGACGGCGGTCGAGAACCCGCTTCGCTTTGACAACTGGGTGTACTACACGAAGAACTTCGATGGCAGCGCCCAGTGGGAATACGACCCTCGGCTGTTCGTGCCTTTTGCCTTCGGAAACGGCTGGACCTTTACACAGCGGATCGATATTCCTTTCTATTACACCGACAAGGTCGGACCAGCGAACCCGCAGGGAGCCTGGAGCTTCCGACTCTCCGATGCATTTGTCGAAGAAATCTTTGACACACCCGATCTGATGCACGGCCTTCGCCCGCGGTTCAGCGTCCGCGTGGTTGCTCCGACGGGGGGCGAAGCGCCGTTCGGCCAGGATCAGTGGCAGGTCGCTCCGGGCGCTGGCTTCACATGGCGGCTGCCCGATGTCGGACGAGGCATGACAGTGTCGCCGTACCTGCGGTATTTCATTGGCTTCGACCCGCAGTCGCCCGATGTCACGACGGTACGCACGCTCAATGTGATTCCTACGGTCACCTTCGCAATCGCCGGACACTGGTCGGCCTCGCTCTATCCGGAAAAGGGTCTGCAGTACAACGCGCGCAGCAAGCAGTGGTTCGTGCCCGTGGAGGCGATGGTGGTGAATCGCGTGAGCAACACGCTGGAATTCGCGATCGGCGGTGCCTATGCTGTCGTTCGCGATGATCCGTCGTATCGGTGGCTTATTGAGGCACGGGTGTCGTGCACTTTCTAATAACGAGTCGCCCGAGCGTTCCCGGCGGAGCGGTTGTCGAGGCTCTCGATCGACCGCCTTCGACCTGGCGAAAGCGCTGTCACAACGACGGGCCGTCGCGGGCAACCGCCACCTAAACCAAAAGCCAGTTCTTGTGAGCGCGCGAGGCTGGTAGAACAGCACCAGCGTCGCAGCCACGGGAGCCCCGTTAGCCGGGCTCCGTACCCATCACATGTGGACAGGTGTCACTCGCCCGACAACGGGGCAGCGCGACCTCTGCGCATGCCGAAAATCGGATAGCGGCACGGTGTCGATCGCCGATATGGTGCGAACCCCTGACCAGAATTCGCACGAGGAGACATCGATGGACCGATACAGCCTGATCGCGCTATTCAGCGCAGCCGCGCTCGCCGCCGGCGGCGCGAGCGCCGCACCGAACCTCGCCCCCAAGGACGCCGAGCGCCGCTACGGCCGCGGCGAACGAGAAACTTCTGAGCGAACTGCCGTTTGCCAACCGACAGGACTTCGAGGACGCCCGTCGCGGGTTCGTCGCGACGATCCCCAACGCTGAGGTCAAGGCACCCGACGGGCGCGTGATCTGGAGCATGGAGGGCTTCAAGTTTCTCGAGAAAGACCGCGCGCCGGCGACGGTCAACCCGAGCCTGTGGCGGCAGGCACAGGTCAACCAGATCCACGGCCTGTTCAAGGTCACCGACCGCGTGTACCAGGTGCGCTCGCTGGACCTCTCGAACATGACCATCATCGAGGGTGACACGGGCCTCATCGTCGATCGACCCGCTGCCTTTCGATGCAGACGGCGAAGGCCGCTCTCGATCTGTACCTGCAGCATCGCCCGAAGAAGCCGGTGGTCGCGGTGATCTACACGCACAGCCATGCCGACCACTTTGGCGGCGTGCGCGGCGTCGTCGACGAAGCCGACGTCAAGGCCGGCAAGGTGAAGATCCTGGCGCCGGTCGGGTTCACGGAACACGCGGTCTCGGAGAACGTCATCGCCGGCAACGCGATGAGCCGCCGCGCGCAGTACATGTACGGCGTATTCCTGCCGCCGGGCGAGAAGTCGCTGGTCGACACCGGTCTCGGCCGGACGGTCTCGAAGGGAAACGTCACGCTGATCGCGCCCACCGACACGATCGCCAAGAGCTGCCGACCGGCGCGTCGTCGACGGCGTGGAGATGGTGTTCCAGCTGACGCCGGGCACCGAAGCGCCCGTCCGAGATGAACATCTACTTTCCGCAGTTCCGCGATGCTCAACGTCGCGGAGAACGTCGACGCACACCATGCACAACCTGTACACGCTGCGCGGCGCGGAGATCCGCGACGCGATCGCGTGGTCGGCTTACATCGAGCAGACGCGCGAACTCTTCGCCGAGCAAGTCCGACGTGATGATCGCCCAGCACCACTGGCCGAAGTGGGGTCAGCGCGAACATCGACGGCATGCTGCGCAAGCAGCGCGATCTCTACAAGTACATCCATGACCAGTCGGTGCGGCTGCATGAACCAGGGTTACACGCCGCGCGAGATCGCCGCGCAGCTGCAAGCTCCCGCCGAGCCTCGACCAACGAATGGTCGACGCGCGGCTATTACGGGACGCGTTTCGCACAACACCAAGGCCGTCTACCAGAAGTATCTCGGCTGGTACGACGCCAATCCGGCCAATCTCGAACCCGCTGCCGCCGGCGGAATCGGCGCAGCGCTACGTCGAGTACATGGGCGGCGCGAATGCCGTCATCGAGCGGGCGCGGAAGGATTTCACGAGCGGCAACTATCGCTGGGTCGCTGAAGTCATGAACCAGGTCGTGTTCGCCGATCCGTCCAACATGGAGGCGCGGGCGCTCGCAGCCGACGCGCTGGAGCAGCTCGGCTACCAGAGCGAGTCGGGCGTCTGGCGCAACGTGTACCTGATGGCCGCGCAGGAGCTGCGCAGCGGCAAGCCGAAGTTGCCGACCATCACCACGGCGAGCCCCGACGTCATCCGCTCGATCCCGCTGGGCCTGTTCTTCGATTACCTCGGCGTGCGCCTCGACGCGCGCGAAGGCCGAAGGCAAGCAGATGGTGATCAACTGGGTGTTCCCGGACACCAATCAGCAGGTGCGTATGAACCTGGAGAACTCGGTACTCACGAACGCGATGGGCAAGCAGGCGGCGAACGCCGATGCCACCGTCACGCTGAACCGCGCGACGCTCGATCTGATCACTTTGCGGCAGAAGACCTTTCCGCAGGCGATCAAGGACGGCGACGTGAAGATCCAGGGCAACGGTGCGCGGCTGCAGGAACTGCTCGGCATGCTCGACGAGTTCAATCCAATGTTTGACATCGTTACGCCGAACCCAAGGGTGAGCAACGGCTAAACGCGCGAGCGCGCCCTCTGCAGCGTTGCGGAGGGCGACTCGTGAAACAGCGCCTTGTATTCGGCAGCGAAACGGCTTAGGTGGAAGAAGCCCCAGTGCATCGCCACGTCGGTCACCGAAGTCGATCCCTGCGCGGCGCGCAGGAGGTCTTTGCGCGCGAGGGCGAGGCGGCGAAACGTCAGGAATCGCTTCGGGCTGATTCCCTGCACTTCCGCGAAGGCGCGCTCGAGCGTATGCAGGTTGGTGCCGACGGTGCTGCACAGGTCGTCGATGCGAAGTGTTTCTCCGAGGTGCGACTCGAGGTAGCTTTCGACGGCCCTGACGATCCGCAGCCGCTCTGCTCCGCTCGGCCGCTGTCGATCCGGAATGCCCGCACCCGCGAGCGCCTCCGCGAACGCCGCGAGCAACTCCTCCTGCGCCCATTCGATCTCGGCGCGGGTCACGGGCTCGGCCGCGTTGCGGTCGGGCCCGATGACCTGTCCGACGTCGGCGACGACATGCCGCAGGCTCCTTCGCTCCGCGTCGGCGATCGGGACGATCCCCGGCTTGCGGGTCACTTCGACGCCGAGTCGCTCGAGCAGGGCGCGCCGGACCTGGAACGAGATCCACTCGGTTCCGGGCGGCAGGCGGAAGTAGAGCTCCTGGCCTTCCGGAAACAGGATCACGTCGGACGTGCTTACGCGTTCCCCGTTGACGTGGCCGTCTTCGACGGCGGAGACTATGAAGCCGAGCGATACGCAATCCGGCGCGAGTGTCCCGGCCGCCAGCACGGGAAGGTTGTAGCGGCCCCAGTCGATGCGCGCGGCGCTCGCCTGCGCGCGCTGGATCGATCCACGGAATCGTCCGCGCGCGAGCTGAACGTGATCGAGTGCGCCGCGCTGCAGCGCGTCGGTCATCGAGTCCGGATCGAACGAGTCGAAGAGGACCGACTGGAGCGGTTGCGGGTTCTCGGGTCGATCGACCATTGCGGGCGCGCAGTCGAAATCCGGATAGCGGACCGGCAATCTAGCCCCGAGAATGCCGTTCGACAAACGTGTGATGCAGCGAGCCCCGCGCGCTAGAAACCAGCAATAACCCAAGGAGACCGAATCATGTTGAACATTGCCACCAACCTCGAGCGCAACGCCGAGCTGCTGCCCGAGAAGATCGCGGTCTATTTCGGCGACAAGACGTTCACGTACGCGCAACTGAACGGGGCGGCGAACCAGGTTGCGAACGGACTGAAGGCGCTCGGCATCGGCAAGGGCGACAAGGTCGTCCTCAGCTGTCCGAACCTGCCGTACTTCCCCATCATCTACTTCGGCGTCCTCAAGGCGGGTGCGGTCGTCGTTCCGATCAACGTGCTGCTCAAGGGGAGCGAGATCGCCTACCTGCTCAAGGACTCCGACGCGAAGGCGTTCTTCTGCTTCGAAGGCAGCCCCGAGTTGCCGATGGGCGCCGAGGGACACGCCGGGTTCAAGGAAGCGGCCACCTGCCCGAACTTTTTCATGATCACGGCCGATCCGACCAAGCCGGCCGCGATCGAAGGGGTGAAGACGCTCGGGATGCTGATGAAGGGGCAGCCGCCGACCGGCTCCACCGCCCTCACCGAGGCGAACGACACCGCGGTGATCCTCTACACCTCGGGCACGACCGGCAAGCCGAAGGGCGCGGAGCTGACGCACTCCAACGTGGCGATGAACATCATGGCCAGCCACGCGATCATGCGCCAGGCGGCGGACGACGTGCATCTGATCGTGCTGCCGCTCTTCCACAGCTTTGGCCAGACGGTACAGATGAACGCCGCCCTGATGGCGGGCGCATCGATCGTGCTGCTGCCGCGCTTCGACCCGGATGCCGTGTTCAAGGCGATGCAGGCGCACAAGGTCACGATCTTCGCCGGTGTGCCGACGATGTACATCACGCTGCTGAATCTCCCGGGCGCGGCCGAGCGCCACGACCTCAAGGCGATCGCGTCGGTCCTGCGGCTCGGCGTGTCGGGCGGGGCCGCAATGCCGGTCGAGGTGATGAGCCAGTTCGAGGAAAAATTCGGCATCGCGATCCTCGAGGGCTACGGCCTCTCGGAAACGAGCCCGGTGGCGACGTTCAGCTTCCTCGATTTCGACCGCATCCCCGGCAGCGTCGGCAAGGCGCTCTGGGGCACCGAGGTGCGCATCGTCGACCAGGCCGGCGCACCCGTTCCGCCCGGAACGGAAGGCGAGATCGTCATGCGCGGCCACAACATCATGAAGGGCTACTACAACCGGCCCGAGGCCACCGCCGAGGCGATCCGCGACGGCTGGTTCCACTCCGGCGACATCGGCAAGATGGACGAGAAGGGCAACTTCTTCATCGTCGACCGACTGAAGGACATGATCATCCGCGGCGGCTTCAACGTCTATCCGCGCGAGCTCGAGGAAGTGCTGATGACGCACGAGGCCGTTGCGCAGGCCGCAGTGGTCGGCGTGCCGCACGCGACCCACGGCGAGGAGGTCAAGGCGGTGCTGGTGCTGAAGCCCGGCAAGACCGCGACCACCGAGTCGATCGTCGGCTGGTGCAAGGAGCGCATGGCGAGCTACAAGTATCCGCGCGTGGTCGAAATCGTCGACGGCCCTGCCGATGACCGCGACCGGCAAGGTGCTCAAGCGCGAGCTCCGGAAGCCCGCCTGAGCAAGGCGGCGGACCGTTCGCTCGGCATTCGCAAAGGACGCGTGTCATGCCCGCTCTCTCGGTCATCGATCTCGCCATGTTCGCGCTCGAGACGCGCGAGCGGCCCTTCAACATCGGGCCGCTCATCGTGCTCGCGCCGCCGGCCGGCTTTCGCGGGAATTTCGCGGACAAGCTGGTCGCGCGCATGCTCAAGCGCCCGCTCGGGCCGCCGTTCAACTACCGGCTGGTGGTGGCCCCGATGGGCGTGCCCCGCCTGGACGTCGATGACGAGGCCGATCCGGCCGCGCACGTGCACCGCCTGACGCTGAAGGCGCCAGGCACGCGCGCGCAGTTGTTCGCACGCGTGTGCAAGCTCCACGAGTCCCGCCTCGACCGCTCGCGGCCGCTCTGGGAGCTCTACGTCATTGACGGGCTCGAGGGCGGCAAGGTCGCGCTTTACGGCAAGGTGCATCACGGCATCATCGACGGCCGTACGTTCGTGCAGGTCGTCTCGGCCTGGCTCGCCACATCGCCGAGGCAGCGGACAGTGCATGCGATGTGGGAAGGCACAGCGCGGACTTCGCGTGCGAGCCTTCCGCGCGCTTCGCTCGCCGCGCGGGTGCGCGGGCGCTGGGTCAGGCGGCGGGAACGGCGGCGTCTCGGTTTCGCTCGTCGAAGATGTTCGGAGAGCAAGGGCTGAAGAAGCTCGGCATCGGCGGAGCAGACGGTCTTTCGCTGCCGTTCCTCGGTGTCCCGCGCGCGCTCACGGGGCTGCCGATAGCGAAGCGTGTCTATGCATACTGCGCGCTGCCGCTCGACGAGCTGAAGTCGCTCGCGAAACAAGGGGACGCAAAGGTGAACGACCTGCTCCTCGCGACACTGGACATCGCGATCGACCGCTATCTGCAGGAGCACGGCAAGCGCGCCCTGGCAAGGCACTGGTCGCCGCGATGCCGGTCGCACTCGCGGACGCGCGCGGCGGCAACCAGATCGCGGTCCTCCAGTTTCCGCTCGGCACGCCGGGCAAGAGTCCCGCGGCGCGCCTGGCCGACATCCTGACGGAGACGGCGAAGGTCAAGGGCGTCATTGCAGCGGGCAACGAGCGAGACCGTGATGCTGTACACGACGCTCGTGCACGGGCTCCCGGCATTGCTGGAGAAGGTCGGAGTGAAGGGCGGGCCGAGGGTGAGCAATCTCCTTGTGTCGAATCCGTTCGGGCTGCCCGAGAAGCGCTACCTCATGGGCGCGGAGGTCGAACTCGTGCTGCCGATTTCTGTCGTCGCGGCCGGGCAGATGCTGAACGTGACGGCGGTGACGCTGGCGGATCGGCTCCAACTCGGCTTCCTCGGCATGCCCGGCGCGGTACCTCACATCGAAAAGCTGGCGGCCTACACGGTCGACCGCATTCGAGCAACTGAAGCTGGCGATCGGCGTCTCGACGAGCGGCGTCGCCGTCGAAGAAGCGCCGGCCGGCGGCACCACGCCGCATCGCCCGCAAATCGCGCAAGTCCGTCGCGCGGGCAAGCGCGCAGCGATAGGGCGGGGGAACCCATGGTGCAACGAAAATTCGACTACGACTGGCTCGTCATCGGCTCCGGGTTCGGTGGCAGCGTCAGCGGCGCTGCGGCTCGCGGAAAAGGGCTACAAGGTCGGCGTGCTGGAGCGCGGGCGGCGCTATCGCGACGAGGATTTCGCGAAGACGTCGTGGAATCTGCGCAGGTACATCTGGGCGCCGATTCTTGGTTTGCGCGGCGTGTTCCGCCTCACGCCCTTCAAGGACGTCTTCATTGCGAGCGGCTCCGGCGTCGGCGGCGGCAGCCTGGTCTATGCGAATACGCTCTACCGTGCCGCGCCGGAGTTCTTCACGCATCCGCAGTGGGCCGGCCTCGAGGATTGGGCGGCAGCGCTCAAGCCGCACTACGACACCGCCGAGCGCATGCTCGGCGTGCAGACGGTGCCGTTCGACAGCGACAGCCAGAAGCTGCTGAAGGAGGTCGGCGCCGCCTTTGGTGTCGAGCACACTTTCCGCCGCACGCCGTGCGCAGTCTTCTTCGGCGAGCCCGGCAAGACGGTGCCCGATCCCTACTTCGGAGGCGCCGGTCCCGCCCGCACCGGTTGCGTCCGGTGCGGCGCCTGCATGATCGGATGCCGCGTCGGCGCCAAGAACACGCTCGTCAAGAACTACCTCTGGTTTGCCGAGAAGAAGGGGATCGAGATCCTCCCCGAGCGGCAGGTGGTCGACATCCGTCCGCTCGGCGCCGCCGACGGCTCGGACGGTTACCTTGTCACGACCGAGCACCCCGGCGCGTGGCTGCGCAAGCGGCGCCGGCAGTTCACCGCGCGCAGCGTGGTCATCTCGGCGGGCGCGATGGAGACCAATCGACTGCTCGCCCGCTGCAAGCTCAGCGGGTCGCTGCCGCTGATCAGCGACCGCCTGGGCTCGCTGGTGCGCACCAACAGCGAGTCCGTGCTGGCCGTCAAGCTGCCGGCGAACACTGAGTGGCAGCCGGCCAACGACGTCGCGATCAGCTCGAGCATCCATACGAGTCCCGACACGCACATCGAGTTCGTCACCTACGGTCCGAAGGGCGACCTGCTCTTCAGCCTGTTCACGCTGATGGTGGGCGACGGCACCCGCATCACGCGCCCGCTGAAGCTGATCGCTGCGCTCGTGCGGCATCCTTTGAAGTTCCTGCAGTCGCTATGGCCGTTCGGCTGGAGCCGGCGGGCGGTCGTGCTTCCTTGTCATGCAGAGCCTCGACAACGCGATCGCGTTTCGTGCCAAGCCGAGGCTCTTCGGCAAGGGAATCAGGATGACGACCGAGCAGGACCCGGAAAAACCGAATCCCACTTACATCGACGCCGGCAACAAGGCGGCCGAGTGGCTCGCGAAGCGAACCGGCGGCATTGCGCAGAGCATGATCCTCGAAGCGGTCGCGAACATTCCGACGACGGCGCACATCCTCGGAGGTGCGGTGATCGGACGCGACGCCGCGAGCGGCGTCGTCGACCGTCACAACCGCGTTTTCGGCTATCGCAACCTGCTGGTGTGCGACGGCTCGGCGATGCCGGCCAATCCCGGCGTGAATCCTTCGCTGACCATCACGGCGATCACAGAGCACGCGATGAGTCAGATCGCACCGGCGGCCGAGCGCAAGGTCCAACGGGAGGTCGAGCAAGCGGTCCACTGAATCCCAACCCGAATCAGAAAAAGCAGGAGGCAACCGTGATCAGCATCTTTCGCAGCAGTTCGAAAGAGGCAGCTCGGTCGGCCGCGTGCTCGCCGCCGTTTCCGATTTGCAGCCTCACTGGCCTGAGCGCCAGCGCGGTGCTCGCGCAGGCGGCGCCAGAAGCCCAGGTCAAGCACTTCCACCCGAAGGGCCAGCCGCCGTCGAAGTACACGATCGAGTTGCAGAACGGTCTGCGCAAGACGCTGCCGTTCGACGACAAGCGTGACTTCGAAGAGGCCAAGCGCGGCTTCATGGCCGCGCCGACGTTCAAGCGGATCATGGCCGAAGCGGGCAACGTCGCCTGGAACATGGGCAGCTACGAGTTCCTGCTGCAAGGCAAGGAGTTCGACAGCATTCACCCGTCGCTGCAGCGCCAGGCCACTCTCAACATGGCCTATGGCCTGTACGAGGTCGTACCGGGCCGCATCTACCAGATCCGCGGCTTCGATCTCGCCAACATGAGCATCATCAAGGGCGATACCGGCTGGATCCTCATCGACGTGCTGACAGCGAAGGAAACCGCGAAAGCGGCGATCGACTTTGTCAACGAGAAACTCGGCAAACGGCCCGTGGTCGCCGTGATCTACTCACACTCGCATACCGATCACTTTGGCGGCGTGCGGGGTGTTGTCGATGAGGCCGAGGTGCGCAGCGGCAAGGTGCAGTTGATCGCGCCGGCCGGGTTCATGGAGCACGCGATCGCGGAAAACGTCTACGCGGGCACTGCGATGGTGCGGAGGGCGTTCTTCCAGTACGGCCTGCTGCTTCCCCGCGGCCCATATGCTCACGTCGATCAGGCGATCGGCAAGAACACTGCGTCTGGCAACACCGGACTCATCGAGCCGAATCGCTACATCGCCAAGGACTTCGAGGACCTGACCATCGACGGTGTGCGAATGGTTTTCCAGAGCACGCCCGGCACCGAGGCGCCAGCCGAAATGAATACGTACTTTCCGCAGTTCAAGGCGTTCTGGGCCGCGGAGAACATCACCGGCACGATTCACAACATCTACACGCTGCGCGGTGCGTTGATCCGCGATCCCCTGACGTGGTCCAAGCACATCAATGCGGCGCTTTATCGCTTCGGTGGCGAAGCCGAAGTCATGTTCGCTTCGCACAGCTGGCCGCGTTTTGGCAACGCACGCGTGCAGGAAATCATGCGCACCCAGCGCGACACCTACGCCAACCTCAACAACGACGTCCTGCACCTCGCGAACCAGGGCGTGACCATCAACGAGATCCAGAACGTCTATCAGCCGCCGGCGAGCCTGCAGCAGAAGTGGGCCGCGCGCAGTTATCACGGCTCGGTCGAGCACAACAGCCGCGGCGTCATCAATCGTTACCTCGGCTATTGGGATGGCAACCCGGCGACACTGATCCCGCTGTCGCCGCGAGACTCGGCACCGCTCTATGTCGAGATGATGGGAGGCGCAGCGCCGATCCTGAAGAAGGGTCGCGAACTCTATGGCCAGGGCAAGTACCGCGAGGCGATGGAGATCGTCAACAAGCTCGTCTATGCCGAACCCGGCAACCAGGCCGCCAAGGATTTGCTGGCCGACATCTTCGAGCAGATCGGCTATCAGAAGGAGAGCACGAGCGTTCGCAACAGCTTCCTCGCGGCGGCGTTCGAGCTGCGGTCCGGCTTGCCGGCCGGCGTGGCGCCCAAGACGACTGGGCCGGACACGATTCGCGGCATGTCGACCGAACTGTGGCTCGACTACATCGCGATCCTGCTCGACAGCAAGAAGGCTGTCGGCATGCAGTTCACGATCAACCTTGTGACGCCGGACAACGGCGAGAAGTTCGCGATCGAAGTGAGCAACGCGACCATGACCTCGATCAAGGGCGAGCAGTCCAAAAAGCCCGATCTCACCGTCACGATCAACCGAACAGATCTTGAGCAGATCATGGGCGGCAAGGCGACCTTCGATGCACAGATCGCCGCCGGAAAGGCGCGCTTCGACGGCGACCGCAAAGCGTTCGAGCAGCTACGCAGCACGGTCGTCCAGTTCGCGCCGGATTTCGAGATCATGCCCGGCACGAAGCCGGTCAAGGCGCAGCCCGAACCCAAGCCGAAAGATCCGTTCGAGGTCATCCAGTCCGACACGAAGGGAGTACCTTGATCCGGACGGGCTCAACGACACGAGAGGTCAAGCAATGGACCCACTGATCGATCACATGAAGGCCACGTTCCGTCGGCAGCAGGAAGCCTTCCTGCAGCATCCGTATCCGACGCTTTCCGAACGACGCGAAAAACTCAAGGCGCTGAAGGCCGCGCTGCAGCGCAATCAGCATCCGATCGCGGCGGCGGTCAGCGAGGATTTCGGTGGGCGATCGCCGTCGGAGACGCTGCTGGTCGAGGTGGCCGGCCCGGTGCTGGAGATCAACCACGCGCTATCGAGCCTCGGCGCGCTGGATGAAGCCGCGTCGCCGGCACACCGAACTCCTGTTCCTCACCAACCGCGCCTGGGTGATGTACCAGCCCAAGGGTGTGGTCGGCGTGATCACTCCGTGGAATTTCCCGCTCTATCTGTCGGTCGGGCCGCTGGTGGCCGCGCTGGCCGCCGGCAATCGCGTGATGATCAAGATGTCGGAGTTCACGCCGCGCACGACCGAACTGCTGAGCCGCATGCTGCGCGAGTGCTTTGCCGAAGACGAGGTCGCGGTGTTCGGCGGCGAAGTCGAGGCGGCGCAGGCTTTTTCCGCGCTGCCGTTCAACCACATCGTCTTCACCGGGTCGCCCGCCGTGGGCGTGCACGTCATGCGTGCCGCATCGGCCAACCTGACGCCGGTGACGCTCGAACTCGGCGGCAAGTCGCCGGCACTGGTGTCGGCTTCGGCGTCGGTCGAAGAAGCCGCCAAGCGCATCGCGCACGGCAAGACGTTCAACAGCGGACAGATCTGCGTGTCTCCGGACTATGCGCTGGTGCCGCGCGACCGCGTCGAGCCGTTCGTCGCGGCGGTGGCCCAATCGTTCCGCAGCATGGTTCCGACCGTCGCGGGCAACCAGGATTACACGAGCATCATCAACGACCGTCATGCGCAGCGCCTGAAGGGCGTGCTCGACGATGCGCGCGCCAAGGGCGCGACGGTGACAGCCTGCGGCGACACGAACAACGCGCGGCGCATGCCGCTGCAGATCGTCACCGGCGTGCGCGAAGACATGCTGGTCGCTACCGAGGAACTGTTCGGCCCGGTCCTGCCGGTGATCCCGTACGACACGCTCGATGAAGCGATCGCGTATATCAACGCCCGGCCGCGCCCGCTGGCGTTCTACCCGTTCGGGTTCACGTCGACCGAACTCGAGCGACTGTCGACCGCGACGCACGCGGGCGGCGTGACGGTCGATGACTGGGGCTGGCACGTCTTCAACCACGATCTGCCGTTCGGCGGAATCGGCAACTCCGGCATGGGGAGTTACCACGGCGAGGAAGGGTTCCGTGAACTCTCCCACGCAAAGGCGATGTTCAAGCGCCATCGCTGGTTTCCGATCGGGCTGTTCTATCCGCCGTACGGAAACCTCGTGCAGCGCCTGGTGCTGAAGTACTACCTCGGCACACCGGACTCGACCGGCGGCGCCGTACCCGGGCACGCGGCGCATCCACGTGCGGGGCATCCGTAGCCGCTCGGATAGGCCCGTCGGCGCCGCCGGAGTCACGCGCTCGTTTGCGGGAGATGAGTGCGGCTACTGGTAATGCCCGTGCCGCTCCAGCACCTCGATCTTGTAGCCGTCGGGGTCCTGGATGAAGAAGAAGCGTGCGAGCAGCTCGTCGCCGCGCTTGAATTCCTTAATCGGCCCCGGAGAATAATTAGCCGCATCGAGCTCCCGGTGTTTGGAAGCGAGGTCGTCGACCACCACGCCGATGTGGCCATAGCCGGTGCCATGCGTGTACGGCTCCGTGCGGCCCTTGTTCAGCGTTAACTCGATTTCCATGTCATTCGCGGCATTGCGCAGATACACCAGCGCAAAGTCCGGGAAGTCAAGACGATGAGCCTCGTGCAGGTCGAGCACGTCGGCATAGAACTTCAGCGATTTGTCGAGATCCAGCACGCGAATCATGCTGTGAATCACTTTTGCCATCATGGCTCCACGGGGCCGGTCGCCCGTCGATCGCAGTCAGCCCCGCGCGGCGACCGCAACAATCTTGGGCAGGATCTTGTTTGCCGGCATCGGCGTTCTCCTTCAAGCAAAGCGCTAAATCGCCCCTTGCTTCATCTGCCCGGCGATGTACTCGGACTGCCGGATGGCGAGCGTGACGATCGTCAGCGTTGGATTCTCCGCACCGCCGGTGGTGAACTGGCTGCCGTCCGAAATGAACAGGTTCTTGATGTCGTGCGTCTGACCCCACTTATTGCACACGCCGTCGCGCGCATTGGCACTCATGCGGCACGTGCCCAGGTTGTGGGTCGACGGGTAGGGCGGCGTGCGGAACGTCTTGACCGCGCCCGCAGCCTTGTAAACCGCCTCGCCCTGCCCGTGCGCATGATCGCGCATGCGTATGTCGTTTTCGTGGTCGTCGAAGTGCACGTTCGGCACCGGGTTGCCCCACTTGTCCTTGACGCTGCTATTCAACGTCACGCGGTTGGTCTCGCGCGGCATATCTTCGCCGACCAGCCACATGCCCGCCATGCGCGTGTAGTTGTCCATGAACCAGGCGAAGTCCGAACCCCACCCGCCAGGATTGAGGAATGCGGCCATGAACGGCAGTCCCAGCGACAGCGTTTCCATTTCGTAGCCGCCAACGAAGCCACGCTTGGTGTTGTTGCCCGCCTCATCCTGGATGATCCCGGCCATCGTCGTGCCGCGGTACATGTTCACTTCATCTTTGAACACCGCGTACACGGACCCGGTCATGTGACGCATGTAGTTCTTGCCGACCTGGCCCGAGGAGTTGGCCAACCCATCCGGAAACTTCGATGAGGTCGAAAGCAACAGCAAACGCGGTGTCTCGATCGAGTTGCCGGCCACGCATACCGCGCGCGCCTTCTGCCGCTGCTCCTTGCCGGCGCTGTCGTGGTAGACGACGCTGGTCACCTTGCCCGCGTCATTGTGCTCGATGCGCACCACGTGAGACTCAGGACGCAGATCAAGCTTGCCGGTCGCTTCAGCCTTCGGAACCTCGGCGGTCAGCGTCGACCATTTGGCGTCTGACTTGCAGCCCTGGAAGCAGAAGCCGATCTGCAGACAGCTGCCGCGGCCATCGCGCGGCCGGCTATTGATCGCCATGTGGCCCGTGTTGCACTCCTTGTAGCCGAGCTTGGACGCGCCGGCGTACATCACTTTGAAGTTGTTGTTGCCCGGCAGTCCGGGAATGCCATGGGTGCGCGTGACCCCCATCTTGTTTTCCGCACGCGTGTAGTAGGGCTCAAGTTCCTTCAGCGTCAGCGGCCAGTCGAGAAGCGTCGCGCCCTTGATGTCGCCGTAGGTGGTGCGCGCCTTGAACTCGTGCGGATGGAAGCGCAGCGAGGCGCCCGCCCAGTGCGCGGTGGAGCCACCCACCGTCTTGCAGATCCACGCCGGCAGCCCCGGGAAGTCCTTGGCCACGCGCCAGGTGCCCGAGGTCGTGCGCGGATCGAGCCACGCCAGTTGCAGAAATGACTTCCATTCATCGTTGATGAAGGTCGCGGGAGACTGGCGCGCGCCGGCCTCCAGCAAGACGACCTTCGCTCCTTTCTGACACAGCTCGTTGGCGAGCGTGCCGCCACCTGCGCCAGAACCGATGACGACGACCACCGAATCATCGTTGAGATCAAAAGTGGGCATGAGCATGTCTCCCTTCGAGCATCGATTGGTAGGACTGCAGGCTCAACGTCCGCTGGGAGGACTGGCCGCCGCCGGCGGATTGGGCAGCCACTTCAAATCCTGGAACCCGCGCGTGATGTAGCCGCCCTTGTCCCACGAGGCACCGGGATAGCCGAACGTCACGAACGCAATGTCATTGTCGTAAAGGGCCGTGATGCACTTACCGCGCACGGCATTGAAAAATGGCTGACCTTGCATCGCCGTGACGATTTCCAGCTGCTTGGCCTCGCTTGCAGTGGCGAAGCTACCGCCGGCCGCTTTGTCGAGCGCGGCCACACCGTCGCGCAGCAACTTAAGCGTCTCGGCGCTCTTGCCCGCGTCAGCGTCGAGATCCTTGGCGAGCAGCGCATAGACGGCGTCCGGCAGCTTGGGGTGCGGGTACAGCACCCGTCCCATTTTCATCAACGTTTCGCCTTCGGCCGAGCTCAGTGTCTTCAGCTCGACCGCCCACGAGCGAGACGGGGCCAGTGTGACGAGCACGCTGCCCGCCGCCAGCGTTCCTGTGAGCACGCCCGAGCCCTGCAGGAACTCTCGCCGTGTGAGCGGCAGGTCAAGCCGCGGGACTGCGCCGGATTCTTCGCTGCAAGCGCTGGTCGTCGGCGCGCCGCCGATGATTGGAATGACTTTCATGGACTCGTCTCCCGGAGCGACCACGCTCCTTTATCTGAAGCGTTCAGCGGCAATATTGCACCGGACGCGGACTGATTGGCGTCGCGAACGTCAGCAATAGGGAGAAAACCCCCTATTGCATTGCAACTGGAGAATGCGCGCCTCCAGATCTGCGATGTTCGTCGCTTGAGACAGAAAAGCCTCGATCTCACGGCGACGCGCCCGCTCATTGCTGGATTCGAACCAACTCGCCAGTTTCAGAAAGATGGACCGCAGCACTTCGCCACGGCGGTGTGAATGCACGCGAACATCCTCCGCGGGCGACTATCCCACTCCGGTGCGCTCCCGCCCATGAAACTTCCTGGGTTGACGAAAGGCAATCGCCTGCAACCGGTACGCTGAGTTACTCGGTCGCGAAGCCTCAAGAATCGACTTGCATATAAAGCTAGCGACGCTCAAGGTCGCATTCGCGTGCGGAACGAGTCCAGTGATCGCATTCGGCCACAGCGGCGCTTACCTTCACTCTCGGGTGATGCGTGTTCGCGGCCTGCCGCCGCGTCCAGCCGCGGTGGTGCTAGCGGGTCAGTTCTTCCAGCAAGTAGATGAACGATTCGTAGTTCTTGCCTGTGGCCGTATTGAGGCCAATCTCGCAAGTGCGGTTGCTTCCGAGATAGGCATCGAACACCTCCGCGCCAACTTCCTCCGCCTCCGCCGCGGTCGCCGATCGCGTCAGCTCCGGGTGCAGGAAGCCGCGATCACCGGCAAAAGCACAGCATCCGGCCGACGCTGGCGTGATCGCCTTGTCGGCGAGCGCAGCGGCGATCGCGTGCAGTCTTCCGCCGAGACCGAGGTGAATCGCCGAGCAGCTGGGGTGAACAACTGCCGCGCCTGCCTTGCGCCGTATGGAGAGCCTTGGCAGCAGCCGATCGTGCGCCCACGCGATCGAATCGAGGATCGTGAGCGCTGCATGTCGCTCGCGATTCTCCGGACCAAGGTAAGGTCCGATCTCGCTGGCAATTCCGAAAGAGCACGAGCTGGCGTCGCAGACGATCGGCAGTTTCCCGTCGTCCGACCAGCGCCAGAGGCTTTCCACGGTACGGTTCGCCATGATCCCGTTGCCTTCTTCGTAACCTTTGGAGTGCCAGATCGTCGCGCAGCAATGGCCGCCGATGTCGTCCGGAATCCACAACGGCATGCCCGCGCGCGCCGACACTTCCACCATCGCCTCCTGCAGCGACGGTTTTCGTAGATCCCCAGCGCGGCCAAAGATACGGTTGACGCAAGCCGTGAAGTAGACAGCGGCAGCGCCGTCGCGCCGGGTTGCCGGCAGGCTGGTTGCCGCAGGCGGCATGTTGGGCGACCAGTCGGGTATCAGCTCCTTGCTGACAACGCCGCGGGCGGCGCGGGTGAGCGTCCTGAGAGCACCGTGGCCGACCACGCGCGCGGCCCCGCCGGCCATGCCGACGGCGAGCCGTGCACCGCGCTCCACCTTGACAAAGTGACGCGCTGCGCTCGCCGCAACGGCTTCCGACCGAGGACCGTGCTCCAGATGCCGCAGGTGCTTGATGAAGACGCCGGTGTTGATGTCGACCGGGCAGGCGATCTCGCAACTGCCGTCGCCCGCGCAGGTCTGTATCGCGTCGTAGTCGTAGTCCGCCAGAATCGCCGCCAGCAAGGGAGACGATTCGGGTTGGCGAGCCATCTCGCGCCGCAGCGCAATTCGCTGTCGCGGCGTCGTCGTGAGATTGCGACTCGGACAGACTGGCTCGCAGAACCCGCACTGGATGCAGCGATCGATGGTCGCTTCGACGACGGGCGCCGTTTGAAGGTGCTTGAGGTGACTTTCGGGATCGTCAGTGAGGATGACCCCGGGGGACAGAATGTTCTGCGGATCCGCGAGTCGCTTCAGTTCGCGCATCAGTCCGGTGAGCTTCGGACCCCATTCGCGCTCGACGAAGGGTGCGACGTTGCGCCCCGTGCCGTGCTCGGCCTTGAGCGAGCCATCGTACTTGCCGACAACGAGCTCGACGACGTCGTGCATGAAGCGGCCGAAATGCGCGATGTCTTTCGCGTCGTTCAGGAACGGGGTGATCAGAAAATGCAGGTTGCCCGCCGAAGCGTGGCCGAAGACGACGCCCGCGTAGTCGTGCTTGGCAAACAGCGCAGCCAGGTCGAGCGCGCCGTCGGCGAGCCGCTCCGGCGGGAAGCAAACGTCCTCGAGGATGAAAGACGATCCCGGTGGACGCGCGCCGCCGACCGACGGCAGCAGTCCGCTGCGTACGTTCCAGAACTGCGCAGCGAGCTTCGGGTCTTTCGTGAACGCGGCCGCCTCCAGCAGGCGCAGCCTGGACAGTGTTTCCGTGCCGATGCGCAAAGCTTCCGTCCGAGCGACATCGGTCGGCGCTCGGTACTCGACGAGCAGTGCGGTCGCGGTATCGGGCAGCGCCTTCCATCGATCGGGCACGCCGGGCTTGCCTTCGACGGCGCGCAGCGATGCGCGATCGAGCAGTTCCACGGCGGCCGCGCCGCTGTCGACGAAGGGCTTCACGGCTGCACATGCTTCGTACATGTCGGGAAAGATCATGAACGATGTGAGCCGAAACTGATCGTCGGGAATCGTGTCGAAGACCGCTTCGACGATGAAGGCCAGCGTCCCTTCGGATCCCACGATCAACCGGCGGAAGATCTCGCACGGCGTCGCACCGTCGAGGAATGCCTCCATGTGGTAGCCGGTCGTGTTCTTGATGCTGAACTTCCTGCGAAGGCGGGCGACAAGGTTCGGATCCGATTCGATCGTCCGCTTGATTTCGACCAACCCGGCCGCGAGCGCCGGCTCGGCTGCGGCGAACTGCTGATCGGCATCCGGAAGGCTCGTGTCGATCGTCGTCCCGGAGGGCAGCATGAACGTGAGCGACGACAGCGTCTTGTAGGAGTTCTGAGTCGTCCCGCAGCACATTCCGCTCGAGTTGTTGGCGATGACGCCGCCGATCGTGCACGCCGACGCGCTTGCCGGATCCGGGCCGATCCGATATCCGTACGGAACAAGAGCCGCATTGCCGCGCGACAGGATCGTGCCGGGCCGCGCGCGCAGACGCCGTCCCCCCGCCTCGACTTTCACGCCCGACCAGTGACGCCGCACGTCGACCAGAATGCCGTCACCCTGCGCCTGACCCGACAGGCTCGTGCCGGCAGCGCGGAATGTGACGCTTTCGTGTCGTTGGCCCGCAAAGGCGAGAACCTTGCGAACGTCTTCCGCGTCCTGCGCGACGACGACAACTTTGGGAAATAGACGGTAGGGACTCGCGTCGGTGGCGTAGCGGATGAGGTCGATGGGTCGTGCAAGAACCCGGTCGAGCCCAAGCAGTGCAACCAGATCGCTTCGAAGCGTTTCGGGTGTGCCGCTCGCGAGGCTATCCGGCGCACGGTCTGGCTGTGGACTGACCGCGACGGGCGCGATTGCCGAGAGATCTGGTGACCCGAGCGGCGTCATCGACACTGTCTCTTTGCGAAGAAGGCGCGTGAAATCTGCCAGTTCTGAGAGACGCCGTCAAAGGGGAACATCACTGCCGCCGGGGAGACACGATCCGCCAGATGCGTCGACCGGTCCAATTCGATCAAAGTACAGGCGCGGCCGTTCGCTAATCCCAGTCGTTCGCGCCAGAAGCGCACGACGTTCGCTTCGCCTCTGGCGTCACCACTTCCGGTGGAGCGCCTCTTTCATCGCCGACAGATCAAGCGGCTGATCGGCCGGGCTGTTCGTGCCTCCCGCGCTGTCGCTGAACCGTCCAATTGGAATGGCTGCTTTCTCGGAGCCCCACCGGTTGCTTCCGGTCGACAGCCGTCATCAAGAGAACATCCGCCGTCGGTTTTCGATGATGTCCGCTGGCGACCCTTAGCGGCCCCCGCGCGCTCCCGAAAGCAGCCCGCGCTGAAATGCCTGAAGCGGACGTTTAACGAGTTAAGGTGACCGGGCGTCGCGGCGCAGCGAGACAGGCTCAGATTCCTATCGTCCGGCCTTGTTCAGCATCTCGTCGCGTTTGGCTTTGAACTCGTCACCCGGCTTCCATTCCGGCCATCGTTCGCCTTGCGCGATCCGGTAGCCCAATTCGAAGTACACGCGGTAATCCTCGACCGCGCCGGTTAGATCCCAGCCAGGTTTGATCTCGTCGCTCACCTTGTGATAGTGATTTGCGAGGTAGTCGTCAACATCCTGTTTGCCCCAGCCCTCGGGCTTGCCGATGAAGTCGAGACCCCGGCGCATCCAGACCGCTGGCACGCCTTGTTTTGCGAATTCGACGTGGTCGCTGCGATAGAACAATCCCAGTAATGGAAGAACGTCGCCCGTCGCCTTGCGCCCGTGACCGTCGATCAAGCGATTCAATTCGTCGGCAAGTGTCGACTTGCCGTAACCGATGATGCTGACGTCGCGCGTCGGGCCCCAGACGTTGATGATGTCAATGTTCAGATTGGCGAGCGTGCGTTCGAGTGGATACAGCGGATGTGCCGCGTAGTACTTCGCCCCCAGGAGCCCTTGCTCTTCGCCGGTCGTGGCGATGAACAGGACCGATCGCTTGGGTGGCGCCTTCAGCCGGCCGAACGCTTTTGCCAGCTCGAGCAGCGCGGCCACGCCGGACGCATTGTCTCGCGCCCCGTTGAAGATCTGATCCCCCTGTAAGGTCGGATCACGGCCGAAGTGGTCCCAGTGGGCGGTGTAGATCACGTACTCGTTCTTGAGCCGCGGGTCGGAGCCTTCGACCAGGGCGACCACATTGCTCGACTCGATTT
Source organism: uncultured beta proteobacterium (assembly GCA_963707445.1). Lineage (GTDB taxonomy): Bacteria > Pseudomonadota > Gammaproteobacteria > Burkholderiales > Burkholderiaceae_F > JALORV01. Next base: position 87,504 of record CAVPPW010000010.1, read on the forward strand.
CGCGCAACGTTTGCTTGATTCTGAAATTCGCAGTCGCGTTCAGCGGCACGGGCCTGAAGTCTCGGCGCTGTGCGGCCTTCTTAAGCGCAGCCAAGTCATGGCCGCTAGCGCTGAAGAGTTGTAGCGCCACTTCGGGCCTGATCTCCGCGCCGGCGCCGAGCTCGTTCAGCTTCTTGTCGACTTCTCGCGTGTCGAAGTCTTCAGTGCCAAAGACGCTGACGCGGTCCTTCCAGGTTCGCGTGCCGAACATGCCCGGCTCGAATAGGGTGATCCTCGCGGCCGCTCCGCGCAGCTTGGCCACCTCGCGCTTGTGATCGCCTTGGGCATAAAAGGTGACAGCCCGGCCCTTGAACATGTTCTCGTCAAGCTTGGTCGGGTCGTTCGGATCGGGAACCTGCGGGTCGTTGGGCAACGTGACGAGCGTCTTGCCCTTTACATCCACATTCTTGAAGTCGTCCCAGTCATATTCGGGAGCGACGACACCGTAGCCGACGAAGATGAGATCGGAGTTTTCGATGTGGATCTCCGGAACCTGCCATAAAGATCCAGCCCAGAAATCGTCGCGCTCCTTCAGTTCCATCGACTGTCCCGCGACACTGAACGAAAGCGTGCTCTTGGCTTTGCTCCCGACGAATGGAACCCGCTGCACGTACGTTCCGTCCGGGTTCCCGGGTTTCAGCCCCAGTCGCTTGAACTGGCCGATCAGGTAGTCGACAGTCAGCTCCTCGCCGCGGGTGCCAGGGCCGCGTCCCTCAAACTCGTCGGACGCGAGTACCTGGGTGTGACGCATCATGTCGTCGGCGTTGATGCTCATCAGCGCAGGTTCAATCTCGCGGTCCGACGTCGATTGGGCCGCCGAAATCTGTATGCCCATTGCGCAAATCGCAATTGCGCCGGATAGAGCGACTAACGGTACGGCTGGCCTCATGATCTCCTCCGCAATCAACGCCACGCCGGCGCCGTTAGGACAAACGTCAGATTCTTGGTCCTTCCGGGTGACAGGACCCAACGCTGGTGATTCTGAGCCTCACGGTACCGCTGGACCAGTCCCAGCTCGACCGCCCTGTCTCCCCTTCTGACGACACCGCTGAATTCACCAGATTGGCAGCCGCTTGACGCTGGCAGGAAGATCCGCTTCTCCGCCAGAGGCGTGCGTGCGCAGCGCGAGCGCTTGGGGATGTCCGCTGAGGACTTCGGCAGGCTGCTCGGCGTGAGCTCGCAGTCAATCTACAACTGGGAGCACGGCACCGCGAAACCACGCAGCGCACTACTCGACAAGTTGGCCGTCGTGCGAGCCATCGGGAAACGTGAAGCGTTGGCTCGACTGCGCTCCTTGAACGGAGGCGGTAAGCGCGCTTAAGACCCTACCTCTCCGTGTCGACTAGACCCGACCGAAGAGCTTGTTATGGGGTGTTCCAAGAGCGCTTTCTTAGGAAGGCGCCTTCCGCTGTGGCAGACATGAGCTGGCCTCCTCATATCAGTTGTCATTATTTCGCTGATGCCCAGCCCCGCCCTAGTTCCGTGTTCGGCCAAGAGCGGCCGTTCGGGTGTCATGGCCAAGTCGCCACAACGCGGACACAATGCGACAGCAGAGCAAATTCCGCTTGGCGCAGAACGTGACCTGACCGAGGAGCAGCGCTCACGTCTGCTCGAGGTGAGCGAGAAGACGCCGGCAATGCTGACCTTGAAAGGCGGCATCGAGATCACGACCTCCCTGCGCGAGGCGTAGGAGATCCCCATGCGCAGCGAATCTTTCGAGTTTGGTGGCGCGAACGGGCAGCGGCTGTCGGGTCGGCTGGATCTGCCCGAGGGCCCTGTGCGAGCCCATGCCTTGTTCGCCCATTGCTTCACCTGCACGAAGAACGGGCGCGCCGCAGTGCACATCGCACGTGCACTCACCGGCCCTCGGTTTCGGCGTGCTGCGCTTCGATTTCACCGGTCTCGGGCAGAGTGAGGGCGACTTCGCCGACAGCACCTTCGGCGGCAATGTCCAGGACCTTCATGCCGCCGCGCGCGCGATGCTGGCGGCGGGCCGGGAGCCGAGCCTACTGATCGGGCACAGCCTCGGCGGCGCGGCCGTGCTCGCCGCGGCAGGGGACCTGCCGTCGGTGAAAGCGGTCGCCACCATCGCCGCGCCGTTCGACGTGGCGCATGTCACCCGGCTCTTCGGCGAGCGCCTGGGTATTTTGCTCGAGCAGGGCGAGGCCGAGGTGCACCTCGGCGGCCGACCGTTCAGGATGAAGCGCTCGTTCGTTGACGAACTGCGCTCGCACGACCAGGGGCAGCGCATCGCGGGCCTGCGGCGGGCGCTGCTGGTGCTGCATGCGCCGCTCGATGACGTCGTGGATGTTGTCAACGCCACATCGATCTTCCAGGCCGCCCGCCACCCGAAGAGCTTCGTCTCGCTGGACGACGCGGACCACCTGCTGACGCGTGCCGCCGATGCCGAGTACGCGGCCGGGGTCATTGCAAGTTGGGCGGCGCGTTACCTCCGCCAGACTCCGTTGCGAAGCGCCACCGACATCGGCGCCGTGGTCGTCGAGGACACGGGTGAGGGTGACTTCCAGGTCGAGGTGCGCGCGCCGGGCGTGAGCTTCCTCGCCGACGAACCGGTCGACGCGGGCGGTCTGGGCTCGGGCCCGACACCCTATGACCTGCTCAGTGCCGGTCTCGGCGCCTGCACCGCGATGACCCTCCGCCTGTACGCGCGCCGCAAGGGGTGGCCGTTGCAGGGCGTGCGCGTTCGAGTGGGCCATGCGCGCGATGCGAACGAATCGCCGGTGGACGGATTCGTTCGCACTATCGAGGTTGAGGGCGAACTCAGCGTCGAGCAGCGCGCTCGGCTGATCGAGATGGCCGAGCGCTGCCCGGTTCACCGCACGCTCGAACGCGGCGCACGCGTTGAGACCGTTGTGGCTGCTCAAGCCGCCGTGCCGCCCGACGTCGAGAGCGCGGGTCAGCATGCACTGGACATGGACGCCGGCGTGGGTGCTCAATGAGCCGCGAGGAAGGGATGCCGCGGCGCACGCCGCGGCCGCCACGGGTCTCGGTCAGGCGTTGCGCGGCAGTACGGTCAGCACGCGCACGATGAAGGCATGCAGTTCCGTCATGTAGTTGCGCAGGAACTCCTGGGTGCCGTCGTCGGTGACCTCGCCGTCGGCGGTGATGAGCCCGGGCTTGAACTGGATGTAGGCCTCGACCTGGTTCATCAGCGGCGAATTGCAGTAGCACAGCACGCCGCGCAGGCTCTGCTGCGCCAGCGCGGTGCCGATGGCGCCCGGCGAGGTGCCGATCACGCCCGTGGGCTTGCGCGCAAACGAGTTCTTGCCCCAGGGTCGGCTGGCCCAGTCGATGGCGTTCTTCAGCCCGCCGGGGATCGAGCGGTTGTATTCGGGCGTAACGAAGAGCACCGCGTCGACGTCGGCGATGGACTGCTTGAGCGCGCGCGCCACGGGCGGGTAGTCAGCATCGAAGTCGGGGCTGTAGAGCGGCAGGTCCTTGATGGGGATCTCGGTCAGCGCCAGTTCGGGCGGCGCGAGCCGCACCAGGGCCTTGGCGAGCAGACGGTTGATGGACTTCGACGAGAGGCTGCCGACGAAATATCCGACTTTGTACGTGGCCATGTGTGTCTCCTTGACTGGGTCGGGTGGTTCCTGCCGTTGCCCGATGCCTGGAAGGCAGAACACCCAGTGGGGGCGATTCACTCTACGCCCTTGCACCATCGCTTATGGTGCGCTCGTCCGCCGGGACAACAGCAGGATCGGCTTCTCGTTGCAGCCGGTCGCGCCCGCTCAAGCCCGTGCGTTTGACTTGGTGCGGCTTCTTTTGCCGGCCGCACGCGACTCGATGCGCTGCATCAGCAAGCCGATGGCCATGCCGAACGATCGGCTGAGTCGGGTTCGGTCGCGGATCATCGGGATCATCGGCCAGGTGACCTGTTCGCCCAGGCGGACGTATTCGAGGAACTCCTTGTAGCTCGGGTTGCGCAACACCTTCGCATACAGCGAAGGCCTGAAGGGCAGCTGCACATGCATGTCGGTGCCGGCATAGGTCTGGTTGGCCAACGCGTGTGCGGTCGACAGCGCGTCGCGCAGAACGCGGGTCGGCGCGTGCTTGCGCGCGACGCCCAGCACTTCGGCCGAACCTCGCAGGCTGAGGTTGGTGCCCATGCGCGCCAGCGCGGGCAACTTTCCCTTGCGGTCGCCCTGCATCGACATGAACGGCACGATATGCGGGTTCGCCTGCGACGTGATGTAGTGGTTGATGTTCAGCATCTGCGTCAGCTGCCGGAACGGCAGATCGCCGCTGACCGTGCCATCGACCCAGAGCTCGTTCTCCATCCACGGCTCGACCACGCCGCGCTGTCGCGCCATCAGCTGCACGGGCTTGAATACCAGCGGCATCGCGCATGACGCCAGCACCGCGTGATGCACCAGCGCCTCGGGGGCGGACAGATAGTTCAGCAGTCGCGGCGTCTGCAGCTTGTTCAGCGGCGAGACGCTGACATTCAGGATGCGCCGCGAATGGCGCATCGATTCGTCGAAGCTCAGGTCCGGAATGATCGTGCCCAGAAACTTGAGCAGCTTCGGCTGGTCCATCACCGTCCGCTGGCGCAGCATCTCGCGCATCGGCAGCCGCTCCAGCGCGTCGCGGTTGATCAGGCTGAGATCGGCAAACAGTGCACGCAGTTCATCGTCGGTGTGGCAGCAGGCCCAGCTCGCGAGGATCGCGCCCATGCTCGAACCCGAGATAGTGCGCGGCAGCAGATCCTGCTCGAACAAGGCCTTGATGACGCCGAAGTGGTACAGCCCGAGCAGCGCGCCGCCGGACAGCAGCAGGGCGGGCCGCCCGTAGACGCGACCGATGCGCTTGACCTGCTCGAGGCGGTACGTGTCGCTCACGCCGTCGACCTCGACATCGAGCAGGTAGCGCAGACAGGCCTCGGTCTCGTCGAGGAAGTCCCCCACCACATGCAGCGTGCCGCCGCGGGCCCGGTGATACAGCTCGGGGTGAGTGAACTCGCCCTGGTGGCGGAACAGCAGTTCCTGGAACTTCTTCATCAACGCCCAGGTCTCGCCGCCCTCGCGCATCGCGCGCAGCGTGGCGATGCTGCGCTGGATCTCAACCACATGCAGCAACTCGCTGTCGTTGCTGGCACGCCAGTCGGCCGCACCGCTGACGGCGTCGATGCGATCCGCGATGTCCTGCCACTCGCGGTAGCTCGCGGCGTGGTCGAGCGCGCGCTCCAGCTGGCGCAGCGAGGTGACGGCGGTGGTCCGCTTCGGCGTCATGTTTGACCGCAATCGTAGTCCGCGACACGCGGATCCGGTGCCTCGAGCGCCGGCCTGCATCGGCGCTTTGCGCAGCTCGCAGTGGCTCAGCGGACGAGCCGCATGCGGCGCGCCACTAAACGGGAGCGTTAGACAAGCGCTTCAGGCGTTCCGGCAACGTCTGCTTTCGGGAGGTCGATAAAGTTGAAAGGCGAGTCAGCGGCTATGCGAGGTGACTGATCATCGCATCGGCGAGGAGCTGCTCGGCGATGACCACCTCGCTCGCGCCGGCACGTCTGAACAGTTCTCCCCAGCGCGCATTTTCCGCGGTTACGACGATCCTGAGCCGTTCGTTTAGCGTGTGCGACATCAAGGTGATCGACAGATTGCGATTGGCATCTTCCGTTGTGACGAACAACGCGCTTGCCGTATCGATGCGGGCGTGCTTCAGCACGTCGTCGTCGAGGCCGGCGTCACCCTTGATGACCACGTACCCGCTGTCGGCGGCGATCGACGCCTTGGTCTCGTCGCGGTCGATGACGACGACCTGCTTTCCGGCACGTTTGAGTTGGCCGGCAACGAGTTGCCCCAGGCTGACGAAGCCGATCACGACGACATGCCCCGACAGGCCATCCAGCGTGCGTTGCATCGAACGATTCTCCCGATACGCCACCACATCGGCGCTTGAAAGTATCCCCGTGAGCTGGCTGATGGCAAAGGCGCCGATCACCATCACGAACATCATCGCCCCGAGCATGAACAACCGTTGCCGCGGGTCGAAGGGCGAGAAGTCACCCAGCGTGGTGACGAGGTTTACCGCATTCCACAACGCCAGCAGCAGCTTCTGCGGCGTCGGCTCGGTCGAGGTGTCGAGTAACGCGAGGCCGAGCGCGCACGCAAGGATCACGCCCACAAGCAGGGCCAGTACGCGGCTAGCGCGCCGCCAAAACTCCGTGATGCGCTGGTGGCCGAGCCGGGGCTCGATGACGCGATAGATGGGCACGTTCGCTAGCGGTGCAGAAAGTGCTCGTGGACGTGCGCCCGCCTACCAACTTGCGCGGATCGCTTACTTCGGTGCCGCTGAAGGCGGCGCCGACGGAACCGGCGCAGCAGCACCGGCAACTTCGATCTTGGCCGCGGCCTTGAGCGCATCCATGTGCTTCTTCCAGCTTTGCTGCTGAAGCTGTTGGGTGAGCTGAGGCTTGACCTCTTCCAGCGGAGGCGCCTCGATCGGCTTCGCGTCTTCCAGCAGGATGACGTGATAGCCGTACTGGGTCTTGACCGGCGTTTCGGTGAACTTGCCCTTCTCCAGTTTGCCCACCGCAGCGCCGAATTCCGGCACCATCCTTCTCGGATCGAACCATCCGAGATCGCCGCCCCTGGCCTTGGAGCCCGGGTCTTTCGATCTCTCCGCCGCCAGTTTCGCGAAGGCTCCCGGATCCTTGTTGAGTCTGGCAATGATGTCCTTGGCTTCGGATTCCTTCTCCACCAGGATGTGGCGCGCCTTGTACTCGGTGCCGGTAACCGTCGCCTTGATGCGCTCGTATTCGGCCTTCAGCATCTCGTCGCTGACCGGATTGTTCTTGATGAAATCCTGGACATAGGCGTTGGCCAGGACCGATTGCTTGATCGTATCGAGTCTGCTCCGCAACCTCGGAGCTCTTGTCCAATCCCTTCTTGACCGCTTCCTCGGCGATCACCATCTGCAGCGCCAGCTGATCGATGATGGCTGCCCTGGCTTCCGGCGTATCAGGACGGCCTGAACTGGCGCCCTGCTTGGCGACCATGTCGACAGTTCGCTGGCTGATGGCCGCTCCGTTCACCGTTGCCGCAACCGGACTCTTTGAATCCTGATCAGTCTTTGCCTGATTGCATGCGCCGAGGGCGAGCAACGAGGCCGCACTGGCAATGAGAATTCCCCTATTGATGAGTTTCACTTCATTGCTCTCTTTCTTGTCGAGTCCGCTTTGGATGACGGCGCGCAGTCTATTCTCGTCGCGTCACTGACCTGCTGCCTCGCGGTCCTTCGGCCTTGGCCACCAAACTTCCGCGTTCGCCTTCCTGCGCTAACCGCTGGGTCGCGGCAACGGTGTCAGCCAGCGCCTGTCTGCGCCGTGGCGCTCGGTTGCGGGGAAGTCGGCTCCGTTTGCGCTTCGGGCAGCGTGATCCGGAACGTGGCGCCGCCTGACGGATGGTTTTCGCTGCGAATGTTTCCGCCGTGCGCCTCGGCGATCGTGCGCGCGATCGACAGCCCGAGGCCAAGGCCTTTTGGCTTGGTGGTGAAGAAGGAATCAAACAGGCGGCCGCGTGCGTGGTCCGCGATGCCGTGACCGGCGTCACTCACGGCAATTTCAATCTTCCTGTCGTCGAAGCACAGTACCCGTAGGATCACCTTGCGCTCCGCCACAGGCGTTTCCGCCATCGCGTCCATCGCGTTGATGACGAGGTTGATCAGGAGTTGCTGCAGCTGAATTCGGTCGCCGTTGACCAAGCACGGCGAAGAGGCCAGCTGCGCTTCGATCGTGACCTCGCGGTGCGCAGCCTCCATGTCCACCAGACGGACGGTGTCGGAAACAAGCTCGTTGAGATCGATCACCTGTTTCTGCAGATCGTGCTTTTGCAGAAACGATCGAATACGACGCAAGATTTCACTGGCCCGAAGGGCGTCCCGGCGGATGTCGACCAGAATCTCGCGCGGCTCGTCGGGAGAACGAACACCCGCGCCGAGCATCATCTCCCCCGCCTCGGCATTGCTGAGGATCGCAGTCAGCGGCTGGTTGATGTCATGAGAAATCGCCGCGGTCATTTCGCCGATGGTGGCCAATCGAAGCGAATGCGCGAGTTCGACGCGCTGCTGCCGCGCGGCGAGCTCGGCCTGCCTGCGCCGCTTGCGCTGAATGAGCAACGCCGCTATCAACAGCGCCTGGACGACGATCGCTGCCAGCGCTCCGATGACGTACCAGGGATGGTCGCGCCACACCGAAGAGTCGCGAAACAGGACTTCGCAGTCGGGCGGCAGCAGGCTTTCGTCGATGCGAAAGCGCTTCATCGCTCGCGCGTCGACAATGCATTTCGCCGGCATCGGCGTTTCAACCGGGATCGTTTCCGCTCGTTCCCCGCTCAGGACCCGCAAGGCGAGCTGTGCCGCCGCCTTGCCTTGCCCCGCAAAATCCGCGACCACGCCGCCGACGATTCCAACCCCCGTGTAGGTGTCGAAGAAGCCGTAAACCGGCGCCACGGACGCCGCGGCGACCTGGGCTGCGAGCTGCGGATTGGTCCTCGTATTGCCGTCGGCATCGCGCATCACCGAGATGTAAAGCACGATCGAGTCCGGCGGCAGCGTGCTGACCGTCTCGAGAATCTTCGTCACCGGGAGGTGGTCGAGCCAGGTCACCGAATGAGAAGGCTCCAGTGGTGCCAACAGAGGCTCGATCCGCCGTTTCCAGGTGATGTCGTAGACCGAGGTGCCGCCAACGACAAACAGCTTGCGCGCGCGCGGGTGTAGTCGCAGCGCCAGATCGATGGTGTAGGCGGGATCCATGTCGAGCAGAACCCCGGTGGAATTCGGCAGCCCGCCTCTCGCCCGCCATGTCTCCGGCAGCTCGTTGTAAAAGACGACGGGCACGTTGGGCCATAGCTCCTGGCCATGGCGGCGGACGAACTCCATCGAGGCCCGGGAACGTGCCATCACGAGATCGACCTTGGCTCCTCTCGTATTTCTTGCGCAGCAGGGCGTAGAGCTGGTCGTCGATCGTTCCGGGGTGGCGAAATGAATCGAGGGTTTCGCCAAAGAACTCGACCGATCGAGGCGCTTCCTTGGTCAGCGTCTCGCGCAGCGCCTGATCCATGATGGCCGAAGCCGGCAGCAGGAAGTCGGCGTTGTTCAGCACGACGACACGCCACATCTTTTCTTCGGCTGGGCGCGGCGTTTGTGCCGATGCCTGCAGTCACAAGCACCATGCCGGCAACGCCAAAGACAAGAACAGCGAGCGAACTGAACCGACACCCTGCGACGGTTTTCGGAGTCAGACGCGGCAAATGCACTCTGTCCTCAGCGGAAGGTCGGCACTCGGCAGGAGGATCCCGGCGGCTCCATCAGCGCCAGGACGGAACCGAAGAAACTGGCTTCAGAACCTCGGGCGCATCCACTACTTCTATTGCGGGAGCGCGGTCGAGGAGCAGTACAGGCGCGTGAACCCAGTGCTGGCCGCGCAAGTCGATACCAATTTCCTCTGGTACGGCGATAGTAGATCACAGGCAGGTTCGCGAGCGTCAAGGCCGCGTGGGCCGGACCTCCATAGGCAAACTGCTGCATATGTGGCGTCAGCGACACTGCGAACTGCATTTGCCATACCATGGGCACGCAGCCTTTCGATGCTCGGAGTCGGTGGCAGTCGTACGATGGCGATCCAGTGACGATGCCGGAAATTTCAGCGCAAACCGTTTTCGTCGTCGACGACGATCCGAGCGTCGTGAAGGCGCTCGCGCGGCTGCTACGCCATGCGGGTTGGAATGTAGAGACCTACGAATCCGCCGAATCGTTCCTGGCTCGACCGGATCCGCGACGTCCCGGCTGCTTGGTGCTGGACGTCAGCTTGCCGGGCCTCGATGGCCTTGAACTGCAGCGGCGCCAGTCCGAATCGGGACAAGCGCTGCCCATCGTCTTCCTGACCGGCCGCGGTGACATTCCGATGTCGGTGCGAGCCATCAAGGCCGGCGCCGTGGATTTTCTGACCAAGCCGGTGCAATCGGAGCCGCTGTTTCGTGCGGTGCGCGCGGCGTTGGAACTAGATGCGGCGGCTCGCGTTGCGCAGTCAGTAACCTCCGAGCTTCACCACCGCTTCGAAACATTGACGCCGCGCGAGCGCGAGGTGTTGGCCGCAATTGCGGCGGGCCGGCTCAACAAGCAGATTGCCGGCGATCTCGGCATCGTCGAACAAACCGTCAAGTTTCACCGCGCCCGCATCATGGAGCGAATGCAGGCCAAGACCGTTGCAGAACTGATGCACCTCGCCGCGCAGTTGGGAGTCGGCGGCGACACACCCGTAAGACGCAACTCGGACCTCTCGTCCGGGACCGGACGCAAAGCTCCGCAGCCGTAGGCATCGCATAGCGGTCGGCGCTCCGGCCCCTCTATCCCAAAGGTTCAGTTCCGCCGCGCGCGCCGCGGGGGTAGCTTCCCGTGCGGTCATGAGCGCCCATCCTTGCATCGCGGTGGTCGACGACGAGGCGTCCGTGCGCACCGCGTTGGGGCGTCTGCTGCGTCTGGCTCACTATGACGTCCAGGCCTTTGCGTCCGGGGAGGAGTTCATTGACTCGCTGGCGACGCACCGTCCGGCCTGCGCGCTCCTCGATATCCATATGCCGGCGATGACCGGCTTCGACGTGCAGGCGCGCCTGCGCGCGATGCGCATTGATGTTCCTGTGGTCTTCATCACCGCGAGTGACGACCTCTCGCTGAGCGAGAAGGTGGTCGCCGAAGGCGGCATCCGCCTGCTCCGAAAACCCTTTTCAAATGCGGAGTTGCTCGAGGCGATCGAGGTGGCGCTGCGGGGCAGGCCCGTTTCCGAGTCATGAAACCGTCGTGTCACATAGCGGCAGCAGAACTGAACCAAGGTCTAGTTTCGCGGATTAACGGTGGCGACTACAAACGCGGCAGCGCTTTGATCAAGCGGGCCCATTTGCGCCCATTCCCAGCGCAGAAGTGAGCGGCATCCTTTCAACGTCAGGAGTCAGTCGATGAGTCTCCGAAGTCTGTTGTATGCAGCACTCGCCGCGGTCGGGCTTGGTCGCCGCGACACCGGCCGTCGCGCAGGCGCCGGCCAAGAAGCCCAACATCCTGTTCATCATGGGCGACGACATCGGCTGGATGCAGCCGAGCATCTACCACCGCGGCCTGATGGTCGGCGAGACGCCCAACATCGACCGCATCGGCAACGAAGGCGCGATCTTCATGACCTACTACGCCGAGCAGAGCTGCACGGCCGGGCGCAACGCCTTCTTCACCGGCATGCATCCGCTGCGCACGGGCATGATCCCGCCGCAGCTGCCGGGCAGCCCGTCCTACCTGCGACCCGGCACGCCGGCGCTCGCGAAGTTCCTGCGCGATCTCGGCTACAACACCGGCGAGTTCGGCAAGAACCACCTCGGCGATCACACCGACGCGCTGCCGACGGCGCACGGCTTCCAGGAGTTCTGGGGCTACCTGTATCACCTGGATGCGATGCAGGGGGTGAGCTTCCCCGACATCAACAAGACGCCCGACCCAGCAGACCGTCGCCCCGCCGTGCAAGAACACGCCGATCCCCGGCCTGCCCGAGGTTCCCGGCGCGGTGGATCCGAAGACGACGATCTGCCTGACACCGCCGCGCCCGGTGCTCTGGTGCAAGTCCTCCGACGGCACGTCGAAGAACCAGACCTGCCAGGATCAGGGCCCGCTGACGCTCGAGCGCTCGAAGACGGTGGACGAGGAGATCTCGGCCAAGGTCATCGACTTCCTCGATCGCAACGATCCCAAGAAGACCAACAAGCCGTTCTTCGTCTGGTACAACCCGGCGCGCATGCACATCACGACCGTGCTGTCGGACAAGTACCTGGCCATGGTCGGCGAGCCCGGCGGCAAGGACTGGGGCATCAACGAAGCCGGCATGAAGCAGATGGACGACAACATCGGCTACGTGCTGAAGAAGCTGGAGGACATGGGCCAGCTCGACAACACGATCGTCGCCTTCACCACCGACAACGGCGCCGAGACCATCACCTTCCCCGACGGCGGCACCACGCCGTTCAAGGGCGGCAAGCTGACCACCTGGGAAGGCGGCATGCGCGCGCCGATGGTCGTCCGCTGGCCGGGCCACATCAAGCCGGGCACGGTCAAGAACGACATCTTCGCGTCGCTCGACTGGCTGCCGACGTTCGTCGACATCGCCGGCGGTCCCAAGGGCGACGGGCTCAAGAAGCAGATCGAGGCCGGCAACTATCCCGGGCATCGTCAAGACCACGCTCGACGGCGTCGACCAGCTCGACTACCTGAGGGCAAGTCGGAGAAGTCGGCGCGCGACACCTTCTTCTACTATTCCGGCGCCACATCCGTCGGCGGTGCGCTACAAGAACTGGAAGATCTACTTCACGATGGCGCCCTCCACGGCGGACGGGCTTCATGCTCCCGGGAGTCCAGACGTACTTCACTGGACCCAGGTCGTCAACATCAAGCGCGATCCGTTCGAGATGACGGTCGGCCTCCAGGAAAGCGGGAAGTCGCTCATGGCTATCGGCGGCGCACTCGCCGCGCCGTCCACGGCCTATCTCTACGACTGGAACATGCTGCCCATCGGCCAGGCGCTGTGGCTGAAGGAGCTCGAGACCTACAAGCAGTTCCCGCCGATGCAGGATCCGGCGAGCTACAACCTCGACCAGGTCATGGAGCAGGTCAAGAAGATGCCGACCCACCCGAGCCAATGACCCGAGCGGGCGATTGATGACGCAGCGGGCGGCCCGAAGGGTCGCCCGTTTCATCGTGTACCTCGATTAGGAGACTGCAATGAAACGCCGTTCGCTTTTGCATGGGTGCGGCGCGTGCTGGCTCTCGCCGCCTCGCTCGTGCTTGCCGCGCCGCGCCTTGGCGCAGACCGATCCGCTGCCGTCGTGGAACGACGGTCCGGCCAAGAAGGCGATCGTCGAGTTCGTGCAGACGACCACGACGCAGGGCAGCCCGAAGTTCGTGCCGCCGGCCGAGCGCATCGCGACGTTCGACCAGGACGGCACGCTGTGGGTCGAGCAGCCGATGTATTCGCAGGTGATGTACTGCCTCGACCGCGTGCCGGCGGTCGTCAAGGCGAAGCCCGAGCTCGCGAAGGTCGAGCCGTTCAAGACCGTGATGTCGGGCAATCGCGAGGCGATCGCGAAGCTGCCGGATGCAGGATCTCGTTCAAGATCCTCGCCGCCACGCTGACCGGCATGTCGGTCGAGACGTTCAACGCCGAAGCGAAGAAGTGGATCGACGACCGCCAGGGATCCGCGCTGGAAGCGGCCCTACACCGAGCTCACGTACCTGCCGATGCAGGAAGTGCTGAAGTACCTGCGCGCCAACGGCTACAAGACCTACATCGTCACCGGCGGCGGACAGGACTTCGTGCGCGTGTATTCGGAGGCCACCTACGGCATTCCGCCCGAGCAGGTGGTCGGCACCGCCGGCGGCACCAAGTACGGCTACGACAAGGACGGCAAGCCGTTCCTGACCAAGGAGCCGAAGCTGCTGCTGAACGACAACAATGCCGGCAAGCCCGAGGGCATTCATCTGATGATCGGGCGCCGGCCCGTACGCCGCGTTCGGCAACTCGACCGGCGACCGCAGATGCTCGAGTACACCGGAGCCGGCGACGGCGCGCGGCTGATGATGCTGGTGCTGCACGACGACGCGAAGCGCGAGTACGCCTACGGTCCGGCGCAGGGGCTGCGCGACACCAAGGTCGGCACCTTCACCCAGGCGCTCTACGACGAGGCGAAGAAGAAGGGCTGGACCGTCATCAGCATGAAGAACGACTGGAAGAAGATTTTCGCGTTCGAGTAATCGATCGATCGACGACGGCGCAACGCCATGCATCATTCGAATCTTCTGCAGGGTGCTCACCAGCATCGCTGGTCACAGGACTGCTCGCGCTGGCGCTGGCCGCTCGGCCGTGCGCGCGCAAGGCACGGCGGCTTCACAGTCGCCGATTCCCGCCGACCCGTGGCCGCGCGTCATCGATCTGGCCAACGGCCAGGTGCTGGTCTATCAGCCACAGATCAACTCGTGGACCGGCAATCAGCTCGACTTCCGCGCTGCACTGGCTCTCAAGCCCGAAGGGGCAAAGGAGGAGATCTTTGGCGTGGTCTTCGCGAGCGCCCGCACGCAGGTCGACAAGATTGCGCGCACGGTCGTGTACGAGAACATGAAGATCTCGAAGCTCGACTTCCCGACGCTGCCCGATCACGGCGCCGCGTACTCGACGGAGTTGCAGGCCGATTTCATCAAGACCATCGGCTCGATCTCCCTCGACCGCATGGAGGCCGCACTCGCCGCAGCAGGCATCAAGGCGACTCCGGTCGAGGTCAACAACACGCCGCCGCAGGTGATCGTCAGCTATACGCCGGCGATCCTGGTGCCGATCGACGGCGCGCCGGTGCTCAAGCCCACCAGCGACACGCGCTTCCAGCGTGTCGTCAACACGCGCGCCTTGATCCTTCAGGGCGGCCTCGAGCAGAACTTCTTCATCCATGTCTACGACGGCTGGCTCTCGTCGAGTTCGATCTCCGGCCCGTGGACCCTGTCGAGCTTCCAGCCGCTCGGCATGGACAGTCTCGCGCAGACAGATCGCGAAGTCCGGCGCCGTCGACATGCTCGACGGTGGGCCCAAGGCAAACCCGAAGCCCTCGCTCGCCAACGGCGTGCCGACGATCTACACGACGCAGGTGCCGACCGAATTGATCGTCTTCAACGGCCAGCCCGACTTCGTACCGGTCAACCTGACGCAACTGCTGTGGGCGTCCAACACGACCAGCGACGTGTTGATCGATACCTCGAACAACCTCTACTACGCCCTGATGTCGGGGCGCTGGTTCCGCTCGGCGGCGCTGACCGGTCCCTGGACGTTCGTCGCGGCCAACGCGCTGCCGCCGGACTTCGCGAAGATTCCGCCGACTGCGCGCGCGGGTGCGGTCCTGCCGACGGTCGCCGGCACGCCGCAGGCGCAGGAAGCAGTGATCTCGAACTCGATTCCGCAGACCGCGACGGTGCCGCTTAAAAACGGGCCGAAGTTCACGCCGAATTTCGACGGGCCGCCACAGTTCGCGCCGATTCCCGAGTACGTCGTTGTCCTACGTGGTCAACTCATCGGAACCGCTGATCCAGGTCACACCGAACGCGTACTACGCGGTTGTCGCGGGCGTCTGGTTCACTGCGCCGCAGACCACCGGGCCCTGGGCGATCGCAACCTCAGTGCCGGAGGCGATCTACACGATCCCGCCGTCGTCGCCGCTGTACTACGTGACCTACGTCCGCATCTACGAGGCCACACCGAACTACGTGTACGTCGGTTACACGCCGGGCTACATGGGTACGGTGGTGTCGCCGTACGGCACCGTCGTCTACGGCACCGGCTACGTGTATTCGCCCTGGGTCGGATCGGTCTGGTATCCGGCGCCCTATACGTATGGCCTGGCAGTGGCGCCCGATATACAACCCCTATGTCGGTTTCACGTTCGGCTTCGCGATGGGACTGGCGACAGCGGCCTGGTATCCGTACTGGGGCGGCGCGTACTACCACCCCGGCTACTGGGGCGCGTATCCCTGCTGCGCCACCGCGGCGGCCAACGTGTATGGCCACTGGGGTGCCGCCGCCTATTCGGGCACGCGCAGCTGGTATGCCGGCGGCGGCGTGGCCGGCTCGACCTTCCGCGGCAGCTACTACAACCAGCGCACTGGAACCTTTGGCAACGTCAATGCCGGCCGTCAGTACAACGCCTGGACCGGCAACGCGTCGCGCGGCTATGACCGCTCCGCCTACACCGCGGCCGGCGGCTACGGCGCCGCCGCCCGCGGCAGCAACTACAACGTCTACACCGGACAGCGGTCGACCGCGTCCAGCGTGGCGGGCGTCGGTGCCGGCGGCAGCACCTATCAGCGTGCCGGCGCAACGACGGCCGGTCCTGCAGGTTATGCGCATGCCGGTCAGGGTTCGCTGTACAACGCGCAGACTGGCAAGACCACCTCCTGGAACACCGCGAGCATCGGCAACAATCACTACGCCGACGTCAACGGCAACGTCTATCACAACGACGGCGGCGGCTGGAATCAGCAGTCCACCAGCGGTTGGTCAAAAGCATCGGGAGACACGTCGTGGGCCGACAGCGCTTCGCAGGCACGCTCCTCTGGTGAAGATCGTTGGGGCGGCTTCTCCGGCGCTGACCACAGTTGGGGAGGCGGTGGCTTCGGCGGCGGTGGTTTTGGTGGGGGCAGGTTCGGCGGCGGTGGTTTCGGCGGAGGCGGCTTCGGCGGAGGCGGCTTCGGCGGGCGTTTCGGCGGGTTCCGCCGCTGACGCGAGAAGCTCGATCATGCGACTGACGTCACACATGATCGGAGATCTGCAATGAAATTCTCCATTGACAAGGTCCGGTCGGTCGTCCTTGCCGTTGCGGCCGCGCTCTTCGCGGCCGGTCCGGCCCGCGCCGAGATGAGCGCCGAGGAGCTCGCGAAGCTCGCACAGAACCCGGTCGGCAACCTGATCAGCGTGCCGTTCCAGAACAACACCAACTTCAACGTTGGTCCGCTCAACGGCACGCAGAACATCCTGAACATCCAGCCGGTGATCCCGATCGAGATCAACAGCCGAGTGGAACATCATCACCCGCACGATCGTGCCGGTGATCTGGCAGCCGGCGCTGAGCCCGACGATCGACAGCACGACCGGCATCGGCGACACCGTCTTCACCGCGTTTCTTTCGCCGGCCCAGCCGCATGGACTGATCTGGGGTGTCGGGCCGGTGGTGCAGCTGCCGACCAACAGCAACGACGAACTCGGCAACAAGAACTGGGGCCTCGGGCCCTCGTTCGTCGTGCTCAAGCTGGAAAAGGGCGATCCCTGGGTCTACGGCGTCCTGGTCAACAACATCTGGTCGCTGTCCAACAACAAGCAGGGCGGCGCCTACAACAACGGCCTGATCCAGCCGTTCGTCAACTACAACTTCGCGGGCGGCTGTACCTGACCAGCGCGCCGATCCTGACGGTCGACTGGAAGGCCGACAGCGGCCAGCGATGGACCGTGCCGCTGGGCGGCGGCGTCGGCAAGATCTTCCACCTCGGCAAGCTGCCGGTGAACACGCAGCTGTCCGCGTACTACAACGTGGTGCATCCGGACAACGGCGCCAACTGGCAGCTGCGGGCGCAGGTGCAGTTCATGTTTCCGAAATAGCGCTGCCAATGCGTTCGAGGAGTCAGATTCGAAGGGGTGCGACATTGAAATCAGCGGAGGATGCATGAACAGGATCATTACCAAGGCGCTTGCACTGGTGGGCTTCGCGCTTCTATCGGGGCTCTCGCAGGCCCAGGCGCAACAGAAGCCGAACGTCCTCATCATCTGGGGCGACGACATCGGCTACTGGAACGTCAGCGCCTACAACCAGGGCATGATGGGCTACAAGACGCCGAACATCGATCGCATCGCGAAGGAAGGCGCGCTGTTCACCGACTGGTACGGCCAGCAGAGCTGCACCGCCGGACGCGCCGCGTTCATCACCGGCCAGTCGCCGTTTCGCACCGGCCTGCTGAAGGTTGGCCTGCCCGGCGCCAAGGAAGGGCTGCAGGCGCGCGACGTCACGATCGCCGATCTGCTCAAGGCGCAGGGCTACATGACCGGGCAGTTCGGCAAGAACCATCTCGGCGATCTCGACGAGCACCTGCCGACCGCGCACGGCTTCCACGAGTTCATGGGCTCGCTCTACCACCTGAACGCCGAAGACGAGCCGGAGCACGAGGACTACTTCAAGGATCCGAGCTGCGCAAGAAGTACGGCACGCGCGGCGTGATCCACACCTGGGCCAATCCGGACGGCACGCAGAAGATCGAGAGCACCGGCCCGCTCAACAAGAAGCGGATGGAGACGATCGACGACGAGGTCACCAAGGAGACGATCCGCTTCATGGCCGACGCGAAGAAGGCCGACAAGCCGTTCTTCCTCTGGTGGAACTCGACCCGCATGCACATCTGGACGCGGCTCAAGGAAGCGTCGCGCGGCAAGACCGGCCTCGGCATCTATCCCGACGGCATGGTCGAGCACGACGCGCACGTCGGCCAGTTGCTCGACGCGCTCAAGGAGCTGGGTCTCGATCAGAACACCATCGTGATGTACTCGACCGACAACGGCGCCGAGAAGTTCACGTGGCCCGACGGCGGCACGTCGCCCTTCCGCGGTGAGAAGAACACCAACTGGGAAGGCGGCTACCGCGTGCCGACGCTCATCCGCTGGCCCGGCGTCATCAAGCCCGGCACCGTGCTCAACGACGTCTTCGCGCACGAGGACATGCTGCCGACGCTCTTGGCCGCCGCCGGCGTGCCCGACGTCAAGGAGCAGCTGCACGAAGGGCATGAAGGTCGGCAACAAGACCTTCAAGGTCCATCTCGACGGCTACAACATCACCGATGCGCTCGCCGGCAAGACGCCCAGCCCGCGCCACGAGTTCTTCTACTTCAACGACGACGGCAGCTCGTCGGCCTGCGCTACGACCAGTGGAAGATCGTCTTCGCCGAGCAGAAGGCGCACGGCGCCGACGTCTGGCGCGAGCCGTTCACGACGCTGCGCGCGCCGAAGATCTTCAACCTGCGATCCGACCCGTTCGAGATCGGCGACCACGAAGGCGATGGACTGGAACCGCTGGTGGGTCGAGCACATCTTCCTGCTCGTGCCCGCGCAGCAGTACGTCGGGCAGTTCCTCGCGCACGTTCAAGGAGTTTCCGCCGAGCCAGAAGCCCGGCAGCTTTTCGCTCGACAACGTGTTGGAGCGCTGGAAACGGCAGGACGCAACTGAATGCCCGTGCCAGTGGGCAGTCGCGCGTGACAGGAAGGAGGCGATAGAACCATGAAAAAATTCTTCATCATCGTCGGCGTGCTGTGTTGTGGCAGGCGTGGCAATCGCGGGAGTGCTCTACGTCACGTTTCCCGGTGCCGATGACGACCTATGGCGGCATGGGACTCAACTTTCTCAAGTCGCTGTCTGCGCCGGCGGGCACGCTGACCATCGAGACGAATCCGGCCTACAAAGCGCCGGTAGCTGCAGTGCCCTCACCACCGCTGGCCGATGCGGCATGGCCCAAT
The DNA here is from genome assembly GCA_963707445.1 of uncultured beta proteobacterium. Lineage (GTDB taxonomy): Bacteria > Pseudomonadota > Gammaproteobacteria > Burkholderiales > Burkholderiaceae_F > JALORV01. Next base: position 106,621 of record CAVPPW010000010.1, read on the forward strand.
GCTGCGGCCGGCGACTGGCCGAGCTACAACAGGACACCGACCTCGCAGCGCTTCTCGCCGCTCGACCAGATCAACACGAAGAATGTCGGGAACCTGAAGGTCCTGTGCACCTACGACCTCGGCGAGTTCACTGCCTTCGAATCCGGTCTGATCATGGTGAACAACGCTCTGATCGGCACCGACCGAGTTCGAGATTTTCTCCATCAACCCGGCCACGTGCGCCGAGAACTGGCGCACGCGCCTGGACTATCCCGGCGGCGCTTCTGCCGGCCAACCGCGGCGCCGCCTACATGGACGGCATGCTGTTTCGCGGCACCCAGGACTGTCGGGTGCTGGCCTTCGATTTCAAGACCGGCAAGCAAGTGTGGGAGACGACGATCTGCGACCCGAAACGCGGCGAGTCGGTGCCGTCGGCGCCGATCGCCTGGGACGGCCTCGTCTACGTCGGCAATGCCGGCGGAGACTACAAGGGCGGCAAGGGCAAGGTGTACGCGCTCGAGGCAAAGACCGGCAAGATCGTCTGGCAGTTCTTTCTCGTTCCCAAAGTCGAAGGCGACGTGGTCCGAGGACCGCTGGGCAAGTCGCCGCTCGACGCGTCGACCTGGAACAACGCGCCGGGCATACCCATCAGCGGCGGCGGGACCTGGACCTCGTACACGCTCGATATCAAGAACGGTTTGCTGTACGTCCCGGGCGGCAATCCGGCCCCCGACTTCGCCTCGGGAGCACGCGAAGGCGAGAATCTCTTCACCGACTCGGTCGTCGTGCTCGACGCCAAGACGGGCGACTACAAGAACAACTTCAAGGTCGTGAAGAAGGACTGGCACGACTGGGACGTGTCCAGCCCGCCCATCCTGCTTCAAACCATGGGCGGCAAGCAGCTCATGGCGGTCGCACCGAAGGATGGGCACCTCTATGGCTACGATCTCGCCACCAACAACCTGCTCTACCGCGTGCCGGTGACCACGATCGAGAATGCCGAGGGCACGTTCGCCGTCGGCCAGAACGTTCATTTCTGTCCGGGTCCGGTGGGAGGCACTGAATGGAACACCCCGGGCTACGATCCGACCACGAATCTCATCATCACCGGCGACCGTCGACTGGTGCGATACGGTGACGATCAAGACTGACGAGAGAACTGCGGTCGGTGGCCGTCGGGCAGCCCTGGACCGGAATGGCGACGTGGAACCCGATCAACATGTTCGGCAAGGAAGACCCCACCGACGGGCACTGGGCCGGATGGATCTATGCCGTCGACGCCGACACCGGGGTCTGGAAATGGCGCGCCAAGTCCAACTATCCCATTCGTCGCCGCCATCACGCCGACGGCCGGTGGAATCGTGTTCTTCGGCTGACCTCGGCGGCAATTTCTATGCGTTGGATTCTTCCACCGGCCAGAAACTCTGGGGAGGGCCGCTCGGAACCGGCGGCGCGATCGGCGGCGGCGTGATCACGTACACCGTGGATGGCGTGCAGAAAGTTGCCGTGGCTGACGGATTCACGATGGTCGCGTGGCCAACGAAGCCGAGGCACGCAAGGGTCGTCATCCTGGGCCTCGACAGCGCCGCCGCGAAGAAGTGACAGGGGACTTCGAACATGGACCTCGATCCGGTCTTCCTCTCGCGCCTCCAGTTCGCGTTCGTCATCAGCTTCCACATCATCTTCCCGTCCTTCACGATCGGGTTGGCAGCGTGGCTGGCGACGATCGAGGGCGCGCGGCTCGCCACCGGCAACCCGCTCTACCGGCGCGTCTTCGACTTCTGGCTCAAGGTGTTCGCGGTCTCGTTCGGCATGGGCGTGGTGACGGGCATCGTCATGGCGTTCCAGTTCGGCACCAACTGGGGCGTGCTGGCGCAGAAGACCGGCTCGATCCAGGGGCCGCTGCTCGGCTACGAAGCTTTCACCGCCTTCATGCTGGAGGCGACGTTCTTCGGCGTCATGCTGCTCGGGCGCGACCGCGTGTCGCCGCGCTTCTACTTCTTCGCCTGCTGCATGGTCTCGCTCGGGACGATGTTCTCGTCGTTCTGGATTCTCGCCAACAACAGCTGGATGCAGGTGCCGCTCGGCCACACGATCGTCGACGGCAAGATCATCCCGGCGGACTGGCGGGAGATCGTGCTCGGGTCCGATGATGATGGTGCGCTGGCCGCACATGCTGCTCGCCGCATTCCTGACGACCGGCATGTGCGTGGCGGCCACCGGCGCCTGGTACGTGCTGCGCGGCATCCATCGCGCCGAGGCGCGCGTGATGCTGCACTGGGGTCTTGGGCTGGTCGCGGTGCTGATCCCGATCCAGCTCTTCTTCGGCCACCTGACGGGTCTGTACGTGCTCAAGCATCAGCCGGCGAAGTTCGCGGCGATCGAGGCGCGCTGGAAGACGCAGCAGCCGGCCAGCGAGGTGCTGATCGCGATTCCCGACGAGAAGAGCGAACGCAATCTCTTCGCGATCGAAATCCCGAAGCTCGGCAGCATGATCGCCTCGGGCAACTGGACCGCGCAAGAGATCGGACTGGAGGCGTTCCCGCCAGAAGACCGCCCGCCGGTGGTGATCCCGTTCTTCGGCTTCCGCATCATGGTGGGGATGGGACTGATCATGCTCGCGGTCTCGTGGTTCGGAAACTTCCTGCGCTGGCGCGGCCGGCTCGAGACGACGCGCTGGTTTCTCTGGGGAACGTTCCTCTCGTTTCCGACCGGCTTCGTCGCCGTCCTCTGCGGCTGGTTCACCGCCGAGGTCGGGCGTCAGCCGTGGGTCGTGTACGGCCTGCTGCGCACCAAGGACGCGGTCACACCGTCGCTCACGACCGGCGACGTGCTGTTCTCGCTCGCCGGCTACGTTCTCGTCTACGCCGTGGTCTATTCGTTCGGCGCTGTACTACATCTACAAGCTGCTGCACGAAGGGCCGACCGGCGAGGCGAAAGCCATCCCGGGCGCCACCGGCAGCCGACCGATGGCGTTCGCCGACAGCGCCGAGACGGCGACCGGCAGCAAGCTCCAGACCGGCGGGTAAGCGCCATGGAACCGAGCAATCTCGCATTGTTCTGGGCCGGCGTGATCGCCGCCGCGATCCTGCTCTACGTCATCCTGGACGGCTTCGATCTCGGCGTCGGCGTGCTGTTCGGCACGACCAGGGACGAGGCGCACCGCGCCCGGATGATGGACACGATCGCCCCGTTCTGGGACGGCAACGAGACCTGGCTGGTGGTGATCGGCGCCGGGCTCTTCGCGGCGTTTCCCGACGTCTATGCGGTGTTCCTCGGCGCGTTCTACCTCCCGGTGCTGCTGCTGCTGTTCGGCCTGATCTTCCGCGGCGTCGCGTTCGAGTTCCGCTTCCGCAGCGAGCGCATGCGCCGGGTCTGGGACTGGGGCTTCTTCCTCGGCTCGACGGTGGTCGCGTTCGTCCAGGGCGCGGCGGTCGGCGCGATGATGCGCGGCATTCCGGTCGCGAACGGCCAGTACGCCGGCAGCCCGTTCGGCTGGCTGCATCCGTTTGCGATCCTGACCGGGATCGGGCTCGTGCTCGGCTACGCGCTGCTCGGCGCGGGCTGGCTCGTGCTCAAGAGCGACGGCGAGCTGCGCGACTGGGCCTACGCCCGCATCCGGTGGCTCGCCGCCGGTGTCCTGGTCGTGCTGTTCCTGGCGTTCGCCGTCACGTTCGACTACAGCGTCCTCGCGCGAAGCAATTTGCAGGCACGACCCTGGGGTCTCGTGTTCCCCGCGATCGGCGTGCTCGCGCTGGCCGGGATCGTCGTCGGCGGCGCGGCAGGAAGCGCGATGGCTGCCGTTCGCGATGACCGCGCTCTTCTTCGTCGCCGCCTTCCTGAGCCTGGGGGTGATGTTCTGGCCGTACATGATTCCGTATTCGATCACGGTCGCGCAGCGCGGCGGCGCCGGAAGCCTCATTGCGATTCCTGTTCTACGGCGGCGTCGTGGTCCTGCCGGTCATCGCCGTCTACACGATCGGCGTCTACTGGGTCTTTCGCGGCAAGGTTCGCAAGGGCT
>CAVPPW010000011.1:0-70068 GCA_963707445.1 uncultured beta proteobacterium
TCTCGCGCCGATCGGTGATCCGTTACCGCAACGCAGACGCGGTGTCGCCGCCCGAGCCGAGGCTCACCGTCGTCACGAACTCGAGGTCCTGGTTGTCGACGACCTTCGCCTCCAGCTGACCACCGCCGTCCGGTACAAAATAGAACCGGAAGTTTGGATTCTCGCTGATCGAGAAATCGACCTCTGCGCTCATGACGGGTTTGCCCGCATGGCTCACCTTCACCTCGCGAACGAAATGCGGGGGTGCGTAGGTGCGTGTCACCTGATCCATCGCGAGTCCGGAATCGTTCGGATGGCTGATCATCAATTGCGCCAGCGCGGGCTGCCCGGGACCTGCAGACTCGCCGACGCGAATGCGCATCTTGCCGAGGTTGGCCTTGGCCGCCAGCGCGTCCTTGCCCGCCGGCGCCGAGCAGCCGCCCGACGCCTTGACGAAGTTGGCGGCCATGTACAGCTTCCCGTCGTTTGTCAGCGCCACTGCACGGACATGCGTGTATTCCTCGATCCGAATGCGCGTCTCAATGTCGGCGCGTCCGCTCTCCAGCGTGAAGTGGAACACCGCCGCGATCGGCGACGGGTTGTTGTCGACGATCAGCCAGATTCTTTCGATGAAGTGTTCCTTCGCTTGCGGAAAATGCGACCGGATCGCGACCGGAACGATGGCCGCGTCCTCGGCGCGCTTGGGTGTTTCCAGCGTGATCACGTTGTCGGCGTGCATCGAGCGGCGCATTGGCAAACACGCTCGCGTGCACTTTTTTCCAGACGACGCTGTCGGCGGGATTCGCATCCTGGCCGTGCGCCACGCCGACACCAGTCAATCCCATGCCAACTACGACGCAGAGAAAGCGCCAAGTCATCTCGATCTCCATCCGCTTCACCACGACCTTGCGTCACTCGTGGCCTGGCGAGCGTCAAGTGAAGTCAATATACGCTTCGACGCTTACTCGTCCCACTCGAGTTCGGCGTAGGCGGCACTGACGTTGCGCTTGTGAAATTCGTCGAACAAAAGCCATTGTTCACGTCCCTCGTCGAGAGACGCGAGCGTCTCGGCCAGCGTGCGCTTTGCCTTGATCGCCGCGCGCACATCGTCCCGAAGACGTCTCAGGTAGCGCTCTTCGGCGGCCATCGCCTCCGGCCAAGCGAGTGCGCGACCATGCCCCGGAATGGCGAGGCTCGCGCGGAGGACCTTGATCTCATCGATCGCCGCCAAGAAGCCCTTTAGATTGCCATCGACAACGGGGACGTGGCCGACGAAAAGCAGGTCGCCGAGCCACAGCGTTCGACTCGCCTGGTCGAATACTGTGAGATCGTTGTCCGTATGTGCGGTCTTCCAAGCGCGCAGGCTCAGGATCCGGCCACCGAGATCGAGCTCATCGGTCGAGGCGACCGCGCGTGTCGGCAGTACGACGCCACTTTGGTCCGCCGTATCACCCAGATTCCGCATCAGCGCATTCAGGTAATTCGGACCGCGTCGTCTTAGCGCATCCGCGAGGCGGACGTGCCCGATGAACTCGGGCCGATCTTCGGCAAACGCGGGATTGCCGAAGACGTGGTCGGGATGACCATGCGTATTGATGACATAGCACACCGGCACGTCGGTGACGCGCCGGATCGCCTGTCGAAACGCGCGGCCCACCGCGTACGTCCCCCCGGTATCGATCACCGCGACGCAACGGCTGCCGACGACGAACCCGAGGTTGGCGATGTCGCCGAGGTTTGCGCGGCTCATCTCGGCTTGCTGTCCGTAGTGGACATACACGCCGGGCGCAGGGTTCTCGAGCGCGAATTCGGGTATGTCCGGCGGCGCCGCGGTCGCGACGAGCGACCACGCAAGGGCGATCCCACCCACGAGGAGCGCAATCCGGCATCGGTACAGTGTGACGCGTGACCACCGCCGCGATCGAAGAACTACTCGTTGCTGATGAAGCAGCGCTTCTTCGCGCTTTCCTGCAGCTCGCGATACGACGCGATCAGTTTCCGCCCGTCCTTCATGTCGCGCATGATGCCCCCGCGTTCGCCCGCAATGGTCATGCCGTTCGCAACGGTAGAAAGATCGACCCACGTGCTGTAGCTGACCTGGTCGGCGATCGCATCGATCGCGCAGGAGCATTTGTACATGGACTCCTGCTGAGGCGCCTTGCTCTCCCTCATGCAGGTCAGCACGATACTCGACTCGCGCTCGGGTGGGGAAGTCATTCGCCTCTGCCAGTGGGATAGCGCAGAGGATTAGCAAGGGAGCATATTGCATTCGCATCGGTGTTCTCCTGCGCGAGCGGTCGATCCGGCGTTCGTCGATGCTCAATGGGAACGGCGTCGAGCTGGACACGACAATCGTGCTTTCGGCTTGTCCGGAGGTAAAACGCGCGCGAAGCACCAATATCTCCGGCCTCTTATTCAATGAGCTCGCCGCGCTCGTTCACCAATGGAACGCCGTACTCGCGCAGGATCGCCGTAATGGTCGCTTGATTTTCCGCGATGAGCTTTTCCACGGTCGCTTTCCATTCGCGTTCCCCGTAGCGCACGCCCATCGCGATTTCATAATCGAACTTGACGCCGGGCTCCGACTTGAGCGGGATCACGACCAAGGGCACGTTCGTCACGCGCTTGGCGTAGTAACCGGCGATCGGGCCCCACACGATCGCGGCGTCGATCTTGCCCTGCGCCAGGTCCTTGTCGATGATGGATCCCGGATATTGGTCCGGGTCCGGCGACAGCATCTGGTAGGGCTTTGCCTGCGCTTCCATCCCGTGCTTCGCAAGCCACACTGAGGCGGGCGACTTGTCATAGATTCCGATCGTCAGCTTGTCGCGAAGTTCGGACGGCAGCGCGAACAGGTCGGAACCGGTCCTCACTTGATCGAGGCCCTTTCCCTTGGGATACACGAGGACGTAGGTCGAACGGTAATACGGCGCGGTGGACCACGCCTGGTCGTAGTCGGCGGGGACACTCATCACGATGTCGCAGCGAAAATCCTGGCCGGGCAGTTTGTAGCGCAGCGTATTGCGGATGAAGCCCATCCGCTGGGGGAACGAATAACTTTGCACGGGCAATCCAAGCTTGCCTGCGAACAGCTCGGCGATCCGGTTTTCGAAGCCTTCCCCTTTGTCGTTCGCAAACGGAAGGTTGGCGGGATCGATGCAGGGACGAAACGCCGTGCGCGTGTCCTGCGCGGCAACGGTACCGCTCCCCGCGCCCAGCGGCCACAGCGACCGCGAGCCGGCTCACGAGGCGAAGCAGGCGAACAAGAGAAGCCTGGGCTACCGGGATGGCGACGGGGGACAACGAAAGCGCGCGCTCGGCTCCATCATTCATTGCTTCAGCTCTTCGACCTTTGCGCGCTTGATATCGCCATTCGAACGGCCCTTCAAGGTAGGCGTACAGATTGTCGATGTTGTCCATGACGATCTTGCTGCTGGAGAAACTCATCATGCCTTTGTCGAGCCGACCGTCGCGCACGGTCTTGACGAATTCTTCCTTGCTGAGCGTTTTCATGCTCTCGAGCAGCGAGGGGCCGACCAGCCCCTCCTGATTGGCGCCGTGACAGCGATCGCAGGCGGCGGCACGCCAGGCACGAAAGCCGTCCATGGTCTTCGAATCGACCTTGTAGCCATCGACCACCGTGTATAGCTTGTCGGTCGACGCGGCGGGCGCCTTGTCTTGTGCAGCGGCGGGGCCCGCTCCGATCAGCAGCGCGCAAAACAGCAATTGGACGGCCTGCCGACCGGACAAGGCTAGCCGTTGTCGACAGCGGTAATAACGCTGGAACATGACGTTAAGAGTGCGGGTCGCACCGCAAGTTTCAACGGTGCTCAGGGCTCGCCAAAAAAATCGCCGGCGTGGCGCATGTCACACCGGCGATGGTTCGAACACGATCAGGTACTACTGCGGCAGCGCGAACACGGTCAGCGAACCGCCCAATTCGGTGTAATCGCGGAGCTCCTTGTAGCCGCCCACGGCACCCAGGCCGTCGGTGTCCTTTCTCGAGCCCTGCGGCCATGCCGATGCCGGCCCAGCCGCCGATGCCCGAAAAGACCCCGATGTACTGCTTGCCCTTGTGCTCATAGGTGAAGACGTTGCCGATGATGCCCGGACGGCGTCTTGAACTTGAACAGGTCCTTGTTGATGTCGTTGGCGTCGACGCACTTGAGATAGCCCTCCAGCGTCCCGTAGCACGCGATGCCGCCCGCGGTCACGAGCACGCCGCTCCAGACCGAGAACTTCTCGGGCTTGGACTGGACGATCTTGCCGGTGCCCGCGTCCCAGACGGTCGAGGGTACCCATGTGCGTGCCGCCCGGCGCCGGGAACATCGACAGCGTTGCGCCCACATACGGCTGGCCCGCCACGTAGTCGACCTTGAACGGCTCGTAGTCCATGCAGACATGATTGGTCGGCACGTAGAACCGGTTGTTCTTCGGATTGAACGCTGCCGGCTGCTCGTCCTTGGTGCCGAGCGCGGCCGGGCAGACTCCCTTGGTGTTGACGTCGGGACCGTTCTTGGCCGTCGAGTACTTGTCCACGACCTGCGGCCGGCCGGTCTTCATGTCGACGTGGGTCGCCCAGTTCACCGTCGGGTCGTACTTCTCGGCGACCAGCAGCGCACCCGTCGTGCGATCGAGCGTGTAGCCGAAGCCATTGCGATCGAAATGCACCAGCGCCTTGGTCGGCTTGCCCTTGACGTTGATGTCGGCCAGGATCATCTCGTTGACGCCGTCGAAATCCCACTCGTCGTACGGCGTCATCTGATAGGCCCACTTCGCCATGCCGGTGTCGACATCGCGCGCGAAGATCGTCATCGACCACTTGTTGTCGCCGGGACGCTGCGCCGGGTTCCACGTCGACGGGTTGCCCGTTCCGTAGTAGAGAAGATTGAGCGCCTTGTCGTAGCTGTACCAGCCCCACGTCGTGCCGCCGCCGATCTTCCACTGATCGCCCTTCCACGTCTTGAGCGACGAGTCCTTGCCGACGGGCTTGAGCGCGCCATCGGTCCACGTCATCGTCTTGTCCGGATCGATCAGCATCTCGCTGATCCGGGCCGGTGCTGTACGCCTTCCAGACCTGCTTGCCGGTGTTGATGTCGTAGGCAGCGAGGAATCCGCGCACGCCCCACTCACCGCCGGAAATGCCGGTGATCACCTTGTCCTTGAACACGTGCGGCGCGTTGGTGTTGACCGCGCCGACCTTCGGATCGCCGTTCTTCACCGACCAGATGCACCTTGCCGGTGCCGGCATCGAGCGCGACCAGCGTGCTGTCGGCCTGCTGCAGGAAGATCTTGTTCTCCGCGTAGGCGAGACCCCGGTACACGGTGTCGCAGCACATCTGCGGAATGACCGCCGCGTCCTGCTTGGGCTCGTAGCGCCACTTGATCTTCTGCGTGTCGAGATCGATGGCGAATACCTTGTTGGGAAACGGCGTATGCACGTACATCGTGCCGTTCACCACGAGCGGCGAGCCCTCGTGTCCGCGCAGAACGCCCGTCGAGAACATCCACGCCACCTGCATCTTGCCCACGTTCTGGGCGTTGATCTGCGTGAGCTTGCTGTACCGCTGGTTGTACATGTCGCCGGCCTGCATCGCCCAGTTCTTGGGGTCGGCGGTCAGCTTCTCGACGTCCGCATTCGCCAGTGCGACACCCGAAAACACGAGCCCCAGCGCCAATACCTGCACTCTTTGAATCCACAGCCCATAAGCTTTCATACGTCCTCCTGTTGTTATCGTCGAGCTAGAAGGTCGGGCCAGTACTACGGGTGACGGTCGTCCAATTTGCGACTGCTCTGCGATCAGCCCGCAGCCGGGCAGTGTCCCGCTGGCATACGACGATGTCAACCTGCGGGAACGCGGAGTAGCATGGCGCGCCTTCGGTCGTCCGGGCACGACCGGGCACGGAGCACATCAATGGCCGGATCTCTTCAACTGGGCGCGCGGTGTCGCCTCTGAGCGTCCTTGCGCTCGTTCGCCGGATGTGCGCTCTGTCAGCAGCGCCCTCGGCGCCGTCGGCATGGCATTTGCTGCGGCGCCGGCGCCGGTAGTGGTGGCCCCCGGCGTCTACGCCTTGATGGGACAGCCGGGCGAGATCGCGCCCGCCAATCTGGGGCGCATCGCCAACATAGCCTTCGTGGTCGGCCCGCGTGGTGTCGTTGTCGTCGAAAGCGGCGTCTCTTTCCGACATGGCGAGGAGATCATTGCCGCGGTTGGTCGTATCACCCGCAAGCCGATTCGGCTAGTGGTCATCACTCACGCGAGCCAGGAGGTCGTGTTCGGCGCGGCGGCCTTTCAGGCGCGGGGGATTCCCGTATGGATGCATCGCAGCGATGCCGCGTTGATGGCGGCGCGGTGCGGAGCCTGCCTGCGGACACTGCAGGACGAACTCGGCGAACGCACGATGGCCGGCACCCGGGTCGTCGAGCCGGATCGTGTCGTCAGCAAGAGCCAGTCGCTCGACGTGATCGGGCGGCGCCTTTTGCTCATCGCCCCCGGTGGGCGGGAAGCGCCCGGCACTCTGGCGTTATTGGACGAGACAACCGGCACGTTGATCGCCGGGAGCCTGGTGTCGATCGGTCGCATCCCGGACTTGCGCGATGTCGATGGCAAGGGTTGGCTGGAAGCGCTCGCGGCGCTCAAGGCGACAAACTGCATCCATCTCGTCCCCACATTCGGGAGACTCGGCAGCTGCGCGGATATCGACGCCTCTGCGCGGTACGTTGCGGCACTCGACGGGCATGTGCGGGCGCTCCTCGCCGCGGGAGTCGGCCTGGCGGAATTGCCCGCGCGCTGCGACCTTCCCGAATTCGCGGCGTGGGACGGGTACGCCGCGCTCCACGTCCGGAACGCAAACCGTGCCTATCTCCGAATCGAGCAGGACTCTTTCAACAATTGACCGAGGGAGGCAGACCATGGATGTTCGCGCAGCGGTGGCTCACAAGGCAGGAACGCCCCTGGCAATCGAAACCGTGCAATTGGCGGGGCCGAAGGCCGGCGAGGTGCTGGTCGAGATCAAGGCGACCGGCATTTGCCACACCGACGAATTCACGCGCTCCGGCGCCGATCCGGAGGGCTTGTTTCCGGCGATCCTCGGCCACGAGGGCGCCGGCATCGTCGTCGACGTCGGACCCGGCGTGACCAGCGTCAAGAAAGGCGACCACGTCATTCCGCTGTACACGCCCGAGTGCCGGCAGTGCAAGTCGTGCCTGTCGCGCAAGACCAACCTGTGCACGGCGATCCGCGCCACGCAGGGCAAGGGCGTGATGCCCGACGGCACCAGCCGCTTCTCGCTGGGCGGCAAGCCGGTGCATCACTACATGGGTTGCTCGACGTTCGCCAACTTCACGGTCCTGCCCGAGATCGCGGTCGCGAAGATCCGCGAGGACGCGCCGTTCGACAAGGTCTGCTACATCGGCTGCGGCGTCACGACCGGCATCGGCGCGGTCATCAACACCGCCAAGGTCGAGCCGGGCGCCAACGTCGTCGTGTTCGGGCTGGGCGGCATCGGCCTCAACGTGATCCAGGGCGCGCGCATGGCCGGCGCCAACATGATCGTCGGCGTCGACCTCAACCCGGCGCGCGAAGCGCTCGCGCGCAAGTTCGGCATGACGCACTTCGTCAATCCGAAGGAGGTCAAGGGCGACCTCGTGCCCTATCTGGTGGAGCTCACCGGTGGCGGCGCCGACTACAGCTTCGAGTGCATCGGCAATGTCGACGTGATGCGCCAGGCGCTGGAGTGCTGCCACCGCGGCTGGGGCGTCGCGGTGATCATCGGCGTCGCCGGCGCCGGCCAGGAGATCCGCACGCGCCCGTTCCAGCTCGTCACCGGCCGCGTATGGAAAGGCACCGCGTTCGGCGGCGCGCGCGGCCGCACCGACGTGCCGAAGATCGTCGACTGGTACATGGACGGCAAGATCAACATCGACGATCTGATCACGCACGTCCTGCCGCTCGACCGAATCAACGAAGGATTCGACCTCATGCACGCGGGCAAATCGATCCGCGCGGTCGTCACTTACTGACGCCGCGGCTTCGACCAGGGTTAGCATTTCCACCGCTTGATTGCCGCCCATTGCATTCGGCCTAGTTTGGGGCCAGCATTGCGACCCGGCGGTATTCGACGACACCGGTAGCTTGGCGGAAAATCTTCGAGGAGGAGATCGACATGGCTACTGCAGTTTCGATACATCCGGCAGTCGACAATGGCATCAAGCCCGCGGCTCCAAACTTCGCCGGCGGCACGCTGTACTGCAAATGCTCCGACAAGAAGGTCACCGTGTCGATCAAGAGCCAAACCGCGCACAACCACGCTTGCGGCTGCACGAAGTGCTGGAAGCCGGGCGACGCGCTGTTCTCGCAGGTCGCGGTCGTGCCGCGCGACAACCTCAGCGTGACCGCGAATGCCGACAAGCTGAAGGTCGTGGACCCGAGCGCGACGATCCAGCGATACGCGTGCACGGCGTGCGGCGTGCACATGTACGGGCGAATCGAGAACAAGGGTCACCCGCTGTACGGATTCGACTTCATCCATACCGAGCTGTCGCCGCAGCAGGGATGGTCGCCGCCGGAGTTCGCGGCGTTCGTTTCGTCCATCATCGAGTCCGGCGCCGATCCAGCGAACATGGGCGCGGTCAGGGCCAGACTGAAAGCAGCTTGGCCTCGAGCCGTACGATTGCCTGTCGCCGGCGATCATGGATTTGATCGCCACGCATACCGCGAAAGCCAAGGGCGTTTCCGTCCGCGCATGAGGTTCGCGTTTCACGTCAGGGCGGCTCCCAAACTGAACGCAGCCTGAGCGCGTCGTATCGCGCCCAGGCTTTCCCCTTTTCGGCGGCGATCAGGTCTGCGCCGCTGCGGTCCGAGGGACGGGTGTCGGAAACGACGATCAAGGCGGTCACGCAGAACCTCTGCTTCGGCGGCGTTCAGAGCGTGTATTCCCACGAGTCGCGGGAGACGCGATGCGTGATGCGCTTTGGCGTGTTTCTCCCGCCCCAGGCAGCATCAGGCCGCGTACCGGTGTTGTATTGGCTGTCGGGCCTCACCTGCACTGAAGAGAACTTCATCGTCAAGGCGGGCGCGCAACGGGTTGCCTCCGCTCTTGGGCTGGCAATTGTGGTGCCGGATACGAGCCCGAGGGGACTCGGCATTCCGGGAGAAGGCGACAGCTACGACTTCGGTCTTGGCGCCGGGTTCTACGTCGATGCGACGGAGGCGCCGTGGTCGCGCGGTTACCGAATGTATTCGTACATCACGGAGGAGCTAGCCGGCGGACGTCGCGGCCACGTTCCCCGTCGATTCGAATCGGGTGGGCATCTTCGGGCATTCGATGGGAGGCCATGGAGCGCTCACCATCGCACTCAAGAACCCGCGCCGATACAAGTCGGTGTCGGCGTTCGCCCCGATCGCGTCGCCTATGCACTGTCCATGGGGCGAAAAGGCCTTGAGCGGTTACCTCGGCGCAGACCGAGCTCGCTGGCGCGAATACGACGCAACCGCATTGATCGAAGATCGCGGCTGGACCGGGCCCCCAATCGTGGTCGATCAAGGAACAAAGGATCAGTTCCTGCAGAGCCAGTTCAAACCCGAGTTGCTGCAGGATGCCTGCCAGCGTTCCGGCGTCGCCCTCGACCTTCGCATGCGCGATGGTTATGACCACAGCTACTTCTTCATCGCAACTTTCATCGAAGATCATCTCCGCTTCCACGCGCAAAATCTTTAGATGAAGCGCCGTGGGCGGGCTCATCCTCCGTCAAGCGTCGCAACTCCGGCGACATCAGCGCGCACTTAACTAACTCAGAGTAACTGCGGCCCAGGTCGGTCGGCAGAAACCGACGCATAGCGGCCACTACTCATCGCCCCTGCAGACGTCGCGCCAGTCGGATAGCGGACTACCGCAACTCGTTCCAGGCGGACGCCTATCGAAGTGCAGGTCGATCTGATCCGGGCAGGCGACTGAACGAAGCCACCGGGATCTGCCTGCGGATACGTCGCTCACTTAGGTGTCGGCAGCATTCCGAGCTTGACATCTGCTGTTTTTGTGTAATACTTATTGCACATGTAGATATAAGTATTACAAAATGCCATGGCTTCTGTTCGTCGCAACACTGCCCGGTCAGAACGGCGGTCTGCGCGTGCGCTTCTGGCGCCAGATGAAGGCCGCGGGCGCCGCGATCCTGCGGGACGGCGTCTATCTGCTGCCGCACCGCGAGGATCTGAAGGGCGCGCTCGAAGAATTGCGCGCGGAGCTGGCGGCGGCCGGCGGCAATGGGTATGTGCTGCAACTGCCGAAGCAGGATGCGGAATCTGAGCGTGAATGGCTCGGACTGTTCGACCGCACCGATGCCTACAACGAATGCCGAGCCGAAGTCGAGGAGTTGCTCAAGCACCTGCCTAAAGCGGAAACAGAGGCACGTCGCAGCCTGCGTGCGTGGCAGAGGAGCCTCGAAGCGATCATCGCGATCGACTACTTCCCGAGCGAGGCACGCGAGCAAGCACAACGAGCTGCGAGCGAGGCGGAAGCCCGGCTGACGCGGCACTACAGCCCCGACGAGCCTCTGCCTGCTCGCGGATCGATTGCCCGGCTTTCAAGACGCGACCATCAGGGGCGTCGATGGGCCACGCGGCGGCGACCGTGGGTGGATCGTGTCGCCTCGGCGTGGCTGATTCAGCGCTTCATCGACAAGAAAGCCAGCTTCGTGTGGCTCGCCGACGTGCGCCGTTGCCCGAAAGATGCACTCGGCTTCGACTTCGACGGCGCGAGTTTCTCCCACGTTGGCGACAAGGTGACCTTCGAAGTCCTGATGCACGCCTTTGCGTTGGAGAAAGACACTGCTCTTCAACGCGTCGCCGAAATGGTTCATGTCCTCGACGTCGGCGGCGAGCCGACGGCCGAGGCCAGCGGGTTCGAAGCGGTCCTTGCGGGTGCGCGCTCCCGCGTCGAGGACGACGACCACCTGCTGGCCGAGATGGGGAGCGTGCTCGATTCGCTGTACGTGCACTTTCAGAACAGCAAGACAATCAAGTGAATCGCGCCTCGCAATGACGGAGACCGCAATGAATGACTCATGGCAATTGACGACAACGCGCACGATTGATCTGGGCTACGAGCAGATGCTGATACTGGAAGGCATGCCGGGCACACGGGTCAAGGTGATCTTTCGAGGTGTCTGGCTCGGGCGCCGGGATGAGCCGCGAAGCCACCGGCCGAGCAGCACCGCGACCTTCTGAACCGGGGACGACTTCGATCGTCCTCCGGGTGGAGGCAGAGTGATACCGCGCGCGGCTCGACGCATCCTGCTCGCCCGAGGGCTGCGCGCCTTCGGCGACGGCTACGTGAGTCTGTTGTTGCCGCTGTACCTGCTGGAACTCGGATTCGGTACGTTCGATGTGGGCGTGATTGCCACGGCGACGCTGCTCGGATCCGGGCTGCTGACGCTGATGGTCGGCTTGCGCGCCCACCGCTACCACACGCGCAGCGTTCTGCTGGCTGCCACGGCGCTGATGGCGGCAACGGGTGTCGGCTTCGCGCTGTTCGAGCAGTTCTGGCCGTTACTGCTGATCGCCTTCGTCGGAACTCTCAATCCTTCGAGCGGCGATGTCAGCGTGTTCCTGCCGCTCGAGCATGCGCTTCTGTCGCGCTTCGCTAGCGACCGCGACCGCACCGCAGTGTTCGCGCGCTACAGCCTGGTCGGTACCTTGCTGGCAGCGCTGGGATCGCTGGCCGCGGCTGTGCCGGCGCTCGTCGCGCCTTGGCTCGACCTATCTACGAAGACTTCGTTGCAGCTGATGTTCGTGCTGTACGGTGTCCTGGCCCTGCTCGCTGCGTTTGTCTATCGAGGCTTGCCGGCCGCGCTCGAGACGGCCGCTCGCCAGCCGATCGCGCCCCTCGAGAAATCCAGGAAGAGGGTCTTCATTCTCGCGGGCTTGTTCAGTCTCGATGCGTTTGGCGGCGGGTTCGTCGTGCAATCGATGATCGCCCTCTGGCTGTATCAGCGCTTTGACCTGTCGCTCGCAACCGCAGGCACCGTGTTTTTCTGGACCGGAGTGCTGAGCGCGCTGTCTTTTCTGGTCGCTGTTCGAATCGCCCGGCGAATCGGCCTGGTCAATACGATGGTCTTCACGCACTTGCCTTCCAGCTTGTGTCTGATCGCGATTCCGTTCGTGTCCGAACTCGGTTACGTGATCGCGCTGCTGTTAGTCCGCAGTGCGCTATCGCAAATGGACGTGCCGACGCGAAGTTCGTACGTGATGGCGATCGTTTCGCCCGCCGAGCGGCCGGCGGCGGCAAGTGTCACTTCGGTGCCCAGAAGCCTCGCTGCCGCTGCGAGCCCCGCGCTTGCCGGCTACTTGCTCAGCCTTTCGTCGTTCGGATGGCCGCTGATCGCCGCAGGCGCGACGAAGATCGTCTACGACCTCTTGCTGCTTGCAATGTTTCGCCGCGTGCGACCGCCTGAAGAACAGGCACAGCGCGACCGACCGGCGGGTCCGCTTGCAGCAGGTCCGTCGGCCTCCGGCCCCGAACACTGAGGGGCCACGACTTTCAACCTTTAGACGGAGGAATCGCATGCGTTACCACCTGAAGCAGATCCACTGCCGTCCCTGGACGCTGAGCGGTCTGTCCCTGTCCCTCATGGAGAGCCACTACGAGAACAACTACGGCGGCGCCGTGCGGCGCCTCAACGCCATCACTGAGAAGCTCGAGGCGCTCGATTTCGCCAGCACGCCCGGTTTCGTCATCAACGGCCTGAAGCGCGAGGAGCTGACAGCGCTCAATTCGACCCTTCTGCACGAGCTCTACTTCGCGAGCCTCGGCGGCGACGGCACGCGGCCCACGCCGGCGATGCGCGAGGCGCTCGCGCGCGACTTTGGCTCGTACGAGCGCTGGTGCGACGAGTTCCTCGCCATGGGCTACGCGCTTGGTGGCGGGTCGGGCTGGGTGCTGCTCACTTATGTCCCGCGCGACGGGCGGCTCATGAACCAGTACGCGGCCGAGCACACGCAGGCGGTGGCGAGCGGCGTGCCGATCCTCGCGCTCGACATGTACGAGCACGCGTACCACATCGATTTCGGCGCAAACGCCAAGGCCTACGTGGAGGCGTTCCTGCGCAACGTCGACTGGAGCGCGGTGGAGGGCCGCTACGAGGATGCGACCAAGGTCGCACCCCCGCGCCCGCTCGTGCAGGAGGAGTTCCGCGACGTGCCGGGCGTGGGCGTCGAGGACGTGAAGGCGATGCTCGACGCCGGCCAGCCGGTGCAATTCATCGACGCACGGCCGCGGCACACCGTCTCGCGGACCCAAGAAATCATCGAAGGGGCCACCTGGCGAGACCCGGAGAGGCTGCAGGAATGGATCGGAGAGCTTTCGAAGGAGGAGCCCGTGATCGTCTACTGCGCCTACGGCTTCCACGTCGGCTGCCGCATCACCGGCGCCCTGCGCGACGCGGGCTTCGATGCGAAGTACATGACCGGCGGTCACCACGGCTGGAAGGCGATGGGCGGCCCAATCAGGATGAAGCGATGAGTGCGGCGCTGCTGCTCAGGCGCGCGGATGTCGAGCGGCTGCTCACGCCCGATGCCTGCATCGCCGCGGTCGAGGATGCCTTTCGCGCGCTGGTGCTCGGAAAGGTCGCCGCGCCGGTCCTCCTCGGCCTGTACGGGGCAGCAGAAGGCTTTGGGCTTCGCTTACAGCCATCTCGCACGTCTCTTGCCCGAAGGAGATTCCATGAAGCAAGTGATGACAGCACTCTTGATAGCGATGTGGGCCGTGGGCGCGGCTGAAGGAGCCGGGATGTTCGAAGGTGACGCCGGTGCTCCGCCGGCGGGCTGGACATGTGGAGTCACCGGCACGGGCGCGCCGCGGTGGGTTGTGGCGACAGACAAGGAAGTGCCGGGTAAGGTTCTCCTGCAAAGCGGCAGCGGCACTTTCCCTTGGTGTATCAAGGACGGGACAGCGCTCGAACATGGTTTTGTTGAGGTGAAGTTCAAGCCGATCTCGGGGCGCGAGGACCAGGCGGGCGGCTTGATGTGGCGCTGGAAGGACGGGAACAACTACTACGTGGCCCGCGCCAACGCGCTTGAGAACAACGTTTCGCTGTATTACACCGAGAATGGACGGCGGCGGACGATCAAATACGTCGATGCACCCGTGGGAAAAAATACCTGGCACACGCTGCGCGTTGAATTTCGTGACCGCCACATCGTGGTGGCGCTCAATGGAAAGACCTACATCGAAACTGACGACGACCACATCGGCGGGTCGGGTGCGGTTGGTGTTTGGACGAAAGCGGACAGTGTGACCGCGTTCGACGATTTCAAGTTCGGAGCGGTTGCCAGCAAGTAACAAGTGCCTGAGTTCATGTCTTTGTCGGCTGGCCGGCCTGCGCTGCGCGGCGGCCTGCTCTCTTTGCTTGCGGCCGTCCTGTTCGGGATCACGCACGCCGCTCGTGCAGCGTTTTGGCGCCGGCATAGGCGCCTTCAGCACCGCGGCGCTGCTGTATGGAGGAGCCGCGGTCGTCGGCGGTCTGTTGCTCCGGGCGCCCGCGCGCGAGGCGCGGCTTGCGCGTGCCGACCTGCCGCGGTTGTTGGCCATGGCCGCCTTTGGTGCGGTCATTGGACCTGTTGCGTTGGCGTGGGGCCTCCAGCACACGAGCGGCGTCAGCGCCTCGCTGATGCTGACACTCGAGGCGTTCTTCACCGCGGTGCTGGCCTGGATGCTCTACCGGGAATCCATGGGTGGACGCGTCTGGGCTGCCATGCTGCTGTTGCTCGCTGGCGGAGCCGCGCTGGTTCTCGACCAGCAGAGCAGCGGCGAAGTTCGCATGCTGGGTTTGCTGGCAGTATTGCTCGCCACCGCGGCTTGGGGCGTGGACAACTCACTGTCGCGGACACTCGCGGAACGGGACCCCGGCCAGGTGGTGATGGTCAAGGCGTTACTCGGCGCCGTGGCAACTACAGCAATAGCTCTTTTCTCGGGCGAGCGCCTGCCTCCCGTGGGCCAAGCGCTTGCGCTTGTTGCCATCGGCGCGACCGGCTACGGATTGAGCCTGCGTTTCTACCTTTTGGCGCAGCGAGCGTTCGGTGCAGCGCGCACGGGATCTGTCTTCGCGTTCGCCCCATTTCATCGGAGCCGCATGTGCGATCGCGCTGGGCGACCGCTCTGCCGGCGGCTTAATGGCCGTCGGCGGGGCGCTCATGCTGGCGGGAGTCGTGCTGCATCTTGCCGAGTTGCATGGCCATGAACACGAGCACGAGGAACTCGAACATGAACACGCACATCGGCACGATGACGACCATCACGGTCACTTCCACGAGACGATGGTCGAAGGGGAACACAGCCACCTGCATCGCCATGCGCCGACGCGGCACGCTCACGCGCATGTACCCGACGCGCACCACGCACACCACCACTGAGCTGCATTTGCTCGCCGCGCAGTACTGCCGAACCGGTTAGGTAGAGCGCCCAAATGTCTGCTGCCAGGCGATTCTCGTCGACCTCGAATGTGTCAGCAGTGGCCGTTAGCCAATGCGAGTGCTTGACAACGATCGAGTCGCGGACGTCCGCGCGGTACGAGGCTTGCTGCCATCGGGGAACGGGTCGATGCCGGCCCTACACCACGGAGTGACCAATGATTCGAAAGCTCAAGGATGGTCAGTATCGGCTGTACTCGAGGAAGAAAAACGCCGCCACCGGCAAGCGGCGCAATCTCGGAACATTTGCGACGCTTGAAGCCGCCAAACGGCACGAACGCCAAGTGCAATTCTTCAAGCGGCAGGCCTAAGTCACTCGCACCTGCCCTGTGCGATTCTCAATCGATCCGATGACGGCAGTCTTTGGTCGTGCCCAGCCACGGAAGCAGTTACTGCTGCGGGGCCGGACCCAGCCCATTGATCGGCGGTACCCATAACCACCCGCAAGTCTCCGGCGTCTTACAGCCAGCACGCTGCCAGGACTCACTCCCGGGCGGGGTGATCGGTGTCGGAGGCGACGGCATCGCCGCGCAGCCCGTTCCCATCGCAGCACAAGCAATCGTGGTGGCCCAAAGCAGCGCAAGAGACTGCGAGCGAGACCACGTCGGAGTTTCGAGCTCGGATCTCAGCGGGAGCTGATTGTCGATGCGTGCTGCTGGGGCCAGACGCTCAGCGCCCTGCGGCGTCAATACGAGCGACGACGATCGTTCGCTCGGCAATGAACGAAGGACGGCCTTTGCATCAACGTCCTGTGCCGTGCTGGGGACAGGCATTGAGATAAGGGCGGCCAAGCAGCTAATGGCGAGGAGCTTCATCACTCTCCAGTTTCAATCCCGCAAAGGAAATCTACGCTCATATCTCCGATGTCGGCAATTGGGCTAATCGAGCGTCGCACGTCGACTTCCGCTCTTGGCCGATGCGGTTTCAGGCCTAGCGCACCGCTCGCGGCCGCGCGGGTTGTCCGATTTCACATTCGAGCGCTGCACGGTCCCAACGACCGCATTCGGCCGCGGCGCGATAGGTGGTGTCGAGGAAGCTCATGAGAACCGCTTCCGGATCCTCTGCCACGCGCACGTCGTCGTACTTCAGAATGTATTCACCCAGCGGGCGGTGAAAGAACGCGCTGGACGGCTCGATCCGCGCGGTGTCAAAGCCGGCCGGCGTTGGATACGCATAGGAATAAAACGCCGGGTAGTCGATTCCTTGGCCGCCGGGCCAGAAGCCCGCGGATGAGACCTCGTGGCTGTATGCCTCGCGGGTCACGGCGTCCGGAAGATTGGCGATGCCACCGGGATGCGATGGAGCGACCCTGCCGGAGAACCGCGTGACCGCCAGGTCAAGGCTGCCCCAAAAGAGATGCACCGGACTGCTCTTGCCGATAAAGCCGGTCCGAAATCGACCAAAGACACCTGCAATATTGACGAGCGCGTGATGAAAGCGCTCGACCGCATCCCGGTCGTACGGGCGTCGACGATCATCTTCGGTGAAAGGTATTGCTTCGGGCATCTCGTTCGGGCGGCCGTGAAACACAGCAGTGCCACCAACGGCGCGGATACCGTGCAAGAAACGGCGATGGAAGCTTGCAACCGACATTGGCTCGAGTGCGAACTCGGACGTCGTGCCGGATGAGGCGCGGATAACCAACCGATGCGCTCGCAGGTCAAGGCGGACGGTGACCGCTTGCGTCCCGTCGGGCACCAAGCCAGTGGTGAGCCCGTCGGCGTCGACGTACAGCGTGGCGTGCCAGCTGTGATTCAGCCACGGCGTGCGGGCCAGTCGGTACTTTCCGACGATCTGCGTCCACAGCTGCAGCGCGGTGCAGGTCTGCGCCCATGGCGGATAGGGGATCTCGGGCCAGAAGTTCGCCATAGCTGGGTGGCAACCTAGGAGGCTTCTTCGACGGAGAAGAAGTCCGGGTATTGGATGACGAAGCCGGCGTCATTGACGGTGAGGTCCCTCACGAATGAGCCGCCCGCGGACTCGTATCGATAGGTCTGTTCTGCTGTGCGGTGATAGGCCTGGGGCAGAGGCTCGAGCTCAAAGCCTGGGAAGCGAAGCCAGGCGGCCGTGACTTCAGCGGATTGGCCGACCCGCAGGTCAAGTCGGCGGATGGGCAGGATGTTCGTCGAGGGACTGAAATTGAGGTCGACGTCCATGCAGCCCGCGACTGCGGGAACGTCGCGCCCGTTGAGCTCCCAGCGGCGTAAGGGATCGACGCTGATGGCCACCTCGATCTCGCGCTGGCCAACCCAGCCCCGCACGCTGGCGGACTCCGTCTGCCAGTCAGCGCGGCAGACGATCGAGTAGTCCAGGCGGCATGGCACTCGTTCGTGGATGAACACGGAGGTGCCTGCAAGGACATGCTTTGCGTCGCGGGATGTCAGGCGTGCCGATTCGTGGCCCGGGACATCCAATCGACGCCAGATAACGGTTGCGTTCGTCACGGAAACTTTGGGTCAGCGACCACGCTCTACTTGGACCTTGCCAACCAGCCTTAACTCAGAGGGAATCGCCATGTCACGTCTGCTTCGAGGCAATTCTCAGGCCAATCGCTGATGTCGGCTAGTGGTCGAGTGGCGTGCTACAGAACACCTATTGCGAAACGGGAATATCAAAATGCAGCACGTCTTCGCGCACACCCAGTCTCGTATAGAGCGCAATGGCCGGCGCGTCCTCTAGATCCGCCTGCACAAAGATGACGTAGGCGCCGCGCGACGCGCCAATTTTCTTGAGTTCCAGGATCAGTGCGGTTGCGATGCCCTGGCGCCGGTGTGGCGCGGCAACTGCAAGATCGTATATGTAGATCTCACTGCGCTCCTGTTCGAACTTCTGCAGTTCATAGGCCACCAGCCCACCCACGACTTCTCCGTCTCTGATCGCGGCGAGGGCTATGAAGTGATCGCGGCCAAGCAGGCGCTTCAGGTACTCCGAGCCGGGCCTGTTCTCGCTATAGGTGGCGGCCTCGTTGAAGGCCTCCGCAAACATCGTCAGCATGGCGCGCATCAAGTCGATGTCAGCCGAGGTCAGGGCACGAACGGCGAAAGGAGTTAAACGCGACATGGTGACAATGATCGGGGTCCAGTAGCTGAGCCTTTTCCACACCGCGGCCAGCCGGGATGTTCAGTCTTGGCGCCTTCGCGAGCCGTGGCTGGCCACGTTCCCAACGAGCGATACAAGACGGAAACAAATCGGACAGCGCCGACATCGTCCAATTACATCGGATGCCTAGTCTTCGTACTCGGATCGTAGTCGCGTCGTGTGCCGACTACTGGACAGATTGGGAAGATTAGCGGCGGAGTGTCATGAGAGGAACCGATCACCGAACAAATGGAATGTCGGGCGCCACACCTGCCGCGATAGCGGCGTACGAGCAGGCCGTTTTCGCCTTCCAGAATTGGCGGCGCGGCGCGGACGACCATGTTGCGGCGGCGTTAAGGGAGGCGCCTGATTTTGTAATGGCGCATGCGCTGCAGGCTTACATGCTCGTTTGCACTCGCGATCCGGAGCAGGTGCGCTCGGCGCGACCGGTGGTCGAGCGCCTAAGTAACCTCCCCGCCAGCAACCGTGAGCGTTTGCACTTTTCGGCTATCGCTGCCGTGGTCGGTGACGATTACGAGCGCGCGAAAGGGCACCTCGGCAGGATCCTGGATCTCGATCCTCGCGATGCGCTCGCCTTGCACGTCGCCCACTCATTCGATCACCTTACCGGGGATATCGAATGCTTGAACGAGCGAGTCGCAGCGGTGCTGCCGGCGTGGTCGAGCGACCTTGCCGGCTATTCCGCGGTGCTCGCGATGCATGCATTCGGACTCGAGGAGGCGGGTGATTTTCAACGCGCGGAGCGGACGGCGCTTGCGGCCCTCGCTCTCGATGGCGCGAACGCGCGTGCGCACCACGTGATGGCGCACATCTTCGAAATGACCGATCGGCCCGAGGCCGGAGTGCAGTGGTTGAGCGAGCACAGGGACCAGTGGCAGACGGATACGGTGGTCGCCACGCACTGCTGGTGGCATCTGGCTCTGTTCCATCTTTCGCTCGGGGATCCTGACCGGGCGCTCGCCTTGTATGACCGCCGGGTTCGCGTCTCCCGTTCTCCTGAAATTTCAGACCTGATCGACGCCTCCGCACTCCTTTGGCGCATCCAATTGCATGGGGGCGAACCCGGTCATCGCTGGATAGAGCTAGCCAGCGCGTGGGCTCCGCATATTGACGATGGTTTCTGCAGCTTCAACGATGTTCACGCGATGCTGGCATTCGTCGGCGGCCGTCATTGGAGGCTTGCTCGGCGTCTCGAGAATGCACTGGCAGGAATGCAGTTGTCGTCGACACGGCATGGCCAAACGACGCGGCAGATCGGTCTCCCGGCGTGCCGCGCATTGATCGCGTTCGGCGAAGGAGACAATGATCTCGCGATCGAATTGTTTGAACAGCTTCCGCCGCGCGCGTACCAACTAGGCGGAAGCCATGCACAGCGCGATGTACTTTTTCTAACGCTTGAAACGGCCTCACGCGCTGCTGCATCCTTGCGTCCGCGGCCATCGCGGCCCCGAATCGAGGCGCAGAGCTTGCATATTCACTGATCGCGGGTGCGATTACTTCGGCAAAGCCGGCGCTGCCTGCGGGAACACAGGCATTTCTGACGGGATCGATATCCACGAGCGCTTGGACTGAGCCCAGATGTGGCGCTGGATCTGCGGCCACTCCGGGTCATCCAGCGTTCCCACGGCTATCGCCCTCAGACCCGGCCGTGCAGAAGAACGCGGACGGCGGTGCGATCATTTATTTCGGACCGCGCGCGCCGGCCGGCAAGGAAGGAAACTGGGTGCAGACGTGGCCCGGCAAGGGCTACAGCGTACTGCTGCGGTTGTACGGCCCGCTCGAACCCTGGTTCAGCAAGGCGTGGCAACCCGGAGATCTTGAGTTGCAGCCGTGAGGGTCCTCCCCATTAAAAGAAAAGCGCGAGCGCGAGAACCTGCATTAACGTAGCCCCCGCCGCCCGGTTAGCGGCTTCGCGCCAGCCGACGAAGCGCTCGGGCGGAATCGCCCGGCGACCGGCGACACGCTCGACGGCGAGGCGGATATCCGCGGTGCTGCCGGCCTTGAGGGCGGCGTCCACGAAAAGCTGCTCGAGCACGTCCTGCTGGGTGTGGCTGCCGCCGAGTCGGTACATGCCGCCGATGGCCGGACGCATCAGGGCGACGGCCTCGGCGTGGCGTCCGGCGGCGTGGGCGAGCTGGGCCTCGGCGATCGGCAGCACGTAGTCGCGCACGATGGGGGGGACGGTGCCGCGGCCATTGGCGAAGGCGCGCATCGCCTCGATCATGCGCTCCGCAGCGGCGGTGCGGCCGGTGGCGGTCAGCGCCATCAGCCAGTGCGGCAGAGTGAAGGCGGAGAGGCAGTCGCCGATCCGCGCCTCGGCCTTGTCGGCCAGTTCCTCCCAGCGGTTGCCGACATCGACGCCGAGGCGCTGCAGGCGGAAGAGCATGGACGCCGCGTTCTGCACGTCGATGTAGACATCCGGCGAGGCGACCGTGAGCGGCGCGGCGAGGTTGCGGAAGCGGGTGTCGTAGAGTTCGAGCACGGCGGCATGGTCGCCGTGCTCGAGCTTGAACAGGGCGCAGTGCCACCAGAGATGGTGCTGCAGGTTGTGGCTGCCCTCCCAGTTGGGCGCGAGCGTGGTGAGCCACTCGATGCCTTCGCTGCGGCGGCCCTGCATCTCCATCACATGGGCGACGGCGTGCGCGGCCCAGAGATCGCCGGGGTCGAGCTCGATGGCGCGGCGCCCGGAGGGCTCGGCGGCGAGATAGTTCCCGGCCTCCTCGTGGGCGAAGCAGCGGCAGGCGAGTATCGATGAATAGCCCGGGATGTCCTCCGACCAGGCCGGGATCACGCGCTCGACGGAGGCGACCATGTCCTGCGGGCGGCCGAGCCAGAAATTGACGAAATGGGCGAGACGGAAGGCGACCACATCATGCGGATGGGTGCGCAGGATCGACTCCCACAAGGCGATGGCACGATCGAGCTCGCCCTCGGCCCAGGCGGTCAGGGCGGCGATGTGGCTGCGCTCGCGCGGCGTGGCGTCGGCGGCAAGCGACTGCGCGGTGCGCGCCGCCTCGACGGCGACCGGAACGACGGCCTGCTTGAAGGCGAGCATGGCGAAATAGCCCTTCATGCAATGCGCAAGCGCGAAGTCCGGATCGGCTTCCAGCACGGCGGTGAGACGGGCGGGCGTATCGGCTCGGTAGGTGAGGTAGCCGGTGACGAGATGGTCGAAGGCAGCGGCAGCCTTGGCGCTGGCGGTCGAGATGGGGAGGCCGCGGGCATCGAGATGCATGGCGTTTCCTGGTGGAGATTGCTGAGATAACCCGAGCCATGCCGCGGCCACGCCGAAGGAGCCAGCGTTTGCGCCGCGGTAGTTTGAACCTGCGTGAAGGGGGCGCCTAACGATTTCGGTCAGGCGCTTCGTTGACTGACCTTCGGAACGTACGTCAATAGCGCCTTGACCAACGGCGAGTCGTCGGAGCGGCGCCAAATCGCAACCGTCTCGACAAGCGTCTTCTCACCCATCATGTTGCGGTAGACGACGCCCTCCCGCTGCAGCACCTGCACGCTTCCCGGAACGAGGGCGACGCCGATGCCGCCGGACACCAGGCTGACGATCGTGTGCATCTGCCGGGCAGGGAAGAGCTTCGGGCTGAAGCCGTGCCGCATGCAGACCGCGACGATGGCGTCGAACATCACGGGGCCCTGGTGCCGCTCGAATCCGAGAAACCGTTCCTGCGATAGTTTTTCCAGTGCAATCCGACTTCTGCCGGCCAGCGGGTGCGAATCGGGCATGGCGACGACGAGCGGCTCGGCCTGCACGAGCCTCGAGCTCAGCGTCGCTGGCAGGTCGGAGGTGCGGAGCACCATGCCGATATCGAGGCTGCCGCTCTCGACGTCGTGGATGATCTGATCGGTCGTGCCTTCCTCGAGCGTGAGCTTCACCCTCTGATAGTCCTCGGTGAAGGCTCGCAGCGTCGTCGGCAGGAACGAGTAGGCCGGCAGACTGATGAAGCCGATCGACAGCGATCCCATCAAGCCCAGCGCAGCCTCTCGCGCACGTTTGCGCATCGACTCGGCGGCCGCGAGCACGGCGCGGGCATCGCGCAGAGCGTCTTCGCCTGCCCTCGTCAGCGCGATCCGGCGCGATGTTCGCTCGAGCAACGTCACGCCGAGCTCCTCCTCCAGCTCCTTGATCGCGAGGCTCACGGGCGGCTGTGTCAGGTGAAGGCGCTCGGCGGCCCGCCCGAAATGCAGTTCTTCGGACACGGCGACGAAACAGCGCAGATGACGCATGTCCATCGATTTGCTCCGTGTATAGATCGATCTGAATTCTAAACTTCCTTGAATTGAAGATCGACCCTAGAGTGCGTCCCACGCCCGGCACAACGCTGCAATGCAAGCCGGGAAAAAAGAACGAATGCAGCGCAGGAGACAGAGATGCCAGAACGCTTGCCGGGCCTGCCCAGGCCCCGCACCCTCATTCACCCAGGACCCGTTGGCGCGGTGCGAATCGAGCACAGGCGCGCCGAGCGAGGGCGCCATTTTCGCCTCTCGCTGCCGCAGGGCCGTTCCCTTTACGACGCGCTCGTCGAGGCGCTGGCGAGTGTCCTTGTCCAGAACGCCTCGATGACGCTGCTCGACGGCGACCTGGACGCGCTGAGCTTCTGCCTCGCGCTGCCCGACGACACCGGTCGGGTCGTCGCCACCTACGGCAAGCCGCACGTCGTCGGGCCTGCCCGCCTCATTTTCGGCAACGCCACGCTGGGCAAGTCGAACGCCGGCACGCCGGTCGTCCACTGCCACGCCGTGTTCCGCCTGCAGGATGGAAGCGTCCGCGGCGGCCACGTGCTGACTGAAAAGACCATTGTCGGTCGAAGCCCGGTCAAGGTCGTCGCGACCGCTCTCGACGGCTTCGACTTGCGCATCACCTACGACGAGGAGACCCGCATGCCGCTACTTCGCCCAAGGTCGGAGGCCCAGCATGGCTGACATTCGCATGGTTGAAAGTGGCCGCATGGGCCGCGTGGCCTACGGCCGGATCGCCCCCAACGAGGACCTGGTGCAGAGCGTGGAAAAGCTCTGTCTTGCACAGGGCTTCCGCAACGCCTTCGTGCGTGGCGCGCTCGGCAGCCTCGTCGACGCCTGCCTGGCGAAATCGGACGGTTCCTGCCAGGTGATTCGTGGTCCCGCCGCAGAAATCGTCAGCCTCGCCGGCGAGGTCCGTTCGCAGCCGGACGGCTCGCTGCAGGCGGCGCTGACCGGGAGTCGTCGTCGACACCAACGGTCTTGCCTACGGCGGCCCGTTCGTCGCCGGGGCGAACCCCGTTTGCGTGACGTTCGAAGTGACGCTCGAAGAGTGGCTTCCCGAAACCGAATCCTGATTCCAATCACTGACTGCTGACCCTCATGAACACTCAAACCAAATCCCGCGTTGCCGTCGTCACCGGTGGAGCTCGAGGCATCGGCCGCGCGATCGGCGAATGGTTCCTCCGCCATGGCTACAAGGTCGCACTGATCGACCGCGACCGCGAGACGCTCGATCGCACGGTCGCGGACCTGGCGCAGCCCGACACGCTGCTCGGCGTCCACTGCGACGTGTCCGATAAGGCGCAGGTCGAGCGGGCTGCCGCCGATGTGCTCGCCAAATTCGGACGCGTCGACGCGCTGGTGAACAACGCCGGCGTGGCCGTGTTCAAGCCGGCGCTGGAAACCTCGTTCGAGGAATGGCGCATGGTGATGGGCACGAACCTGGACGGTGCGTTCCTGTGCACACAGGTGTTCGGAGGGCTGATGGCGGGCAACGGCGGCGGTGCCGTCGTCAACGTCGCGTCGATCTCCGGCCTGCGGGCCAGCACGCTGCGCGTCGCCTATGGCACCAGCAAGGCGGCGCTGATCCACATGACGAAGCAGCACGCAGTCGAACTCGGCAATGTCGGCGTGCGCGTCAACGTCATCGCGCCCGGACCGGTCGAGACCGAGATGGCCAAGCTCGTGCACAGCGTTGCGATCCGCACTGACTATTACGACGCGATCCCGCTGGGCCGCTACGGCACGACCGAGGAGATGGCCAACGCGGTCGGCTTTCTGTGCGGCGAAGAGTCCAGTTTCATCAACGGGCAGGTGCTGGCGGTCGACGGCGGATTCGACGCGGCCGGTGTCGGCCTGCCGACGCTGCGGCGGCGCATCGCCGAGAACGGCGAGACGCAGGTCTGAGCCTCACCCATTTCGAACACATCGCAAGGATCACAGACATGAATCAACCGTACATCATCGGCTGGGGCCACACCCACTTCGGCAAGCTCGACGCCGTCGACCCGGAACAACTCGTGCGCGAAGCGGTCGAGCCGGCGCTGCAAACGGCCGGACTCCAGCCGCGTGACATCGACGGCATCTTCGTCGGCCACTTCAATGGCGGTTTTCTGCCGCAGGACTTCAGCAGCGCGCTCGTCGCGCTCGCGTTTCCTGAACTGCGGCACGTTCCCGCGGTGCGGACCGAAAATGCGTGTGCCACCGGCTCCTCGGCGATCTGGGCCGCGCTCGACGCCGTCGAGGCGGGGCGCATGAAGCGGGCGCTGGTGGTCGGCTTCGAGGTCATGAATGCGGTTCCCGGCGCCGAAGGTGGCCGAGACTCTGCTCCGCTGCTCGTACGTGAAGGAAGAGGCCGAGCACGCCCGCCGGATTCGCCGGTGTGTTCGGCAACATCGCCGGCAGCTACTTCGAGCGCTTCGGCGATCAGAGCGATGCGCTGGCGAGCATCTCGGCGAAGAACCACGCGAACGGCGTGCACAACCCGTACGCGCACATGCGGCGGGACCTGGGCTACGACTTCTGCCGCAACCCCTCCGAGAAGAACCCGTTTGTCGCCGGTCCGCTGAAGCGCTCCGACTGCTCGCTCGTGTCCGACGGTGCGGCTGCACTGGTCATCGCGGCCGAGCCAAGTGGCAATGCGACCGTCACTCCGGTGCGCTGGAGATCGCGGACCCAGGTCAACGAGTTCCTGCCGCTGTCGCGCCGCGACCCGACGCGTTTCGAGGGCGCAGCGTTGGCCTGGCAGCGTGGAATGAAGGCGGCCGGTGCCTCGCTCGACGACCTCGGTTTCGTCGAGACGCACGACTGCTTCACGATCGCCGAACTGCTCGAGTACGAAGCCATGGGCCTGGCAAAGCACGGGCAGGGTGCGCGGGTCATTCTCGACGGAGTCACGCGTCGCGACGGCAAGCTTCCCGTCAATCTGTCCGGCGGCCTGAAGTCGCGCGGTCATCCGATCGGGGCGACCGGTGTGTCGCAGCATGTGATGGCCGCGATGCAGCTCACTGGCACGGCGGGCGACATGCAGGTCGGCAGCCCGAAGCTGGGCGCAGTGTTCAACATGGGTGGCGCCGCGGTGGCCAACTACCTGAGCGTCCTGGAAACCGCATGAACGCGCCTGACCGTATCGAAGCACTCATGCCGCAAAGCTGTACTGAGAGACAACCGATGAGCCAGCCACAAGTTGCCAACCTGTCGACCCTGCTTGCGCAGACCGCAGCGCTGTTCCCTGACCGGCCGGGCCTGATCCAGGGCGAGAAGGTCTGGACCTGGAGCGAGATCAACGCGCGCGTCGATGCACTGGTGCAGGGGCTGCGATCGCTGGGGGTGAAGGCCGGCGACAAGATCCTGGTGCAGTCACGCAACAACGCGCCGCTGTTCGAGAGCTGCTGGGCCGCGTTCCGCCTCGGAGCGGTCTGGGTGCCGACCAACTTCAGGCTGACGCCGCCGGAAGTCGCCTATCTCGGCAGTTCCAGCGAGGCGGTGGTCATGCTGGCAGAGGACTGTTTCACCGGACATGTGGACGCGGTGAAGTCGGCTTCGTCGAACCTGCGCCATGTCATCACGATCGGCCAGCCGCGCGCAGGCGAGATCGGCTACGAGAAGCTGGTGGCCGAGAACGTCGGTGCGCCGACGGCCGATGGCCGACGTGAATTCGGACACGCCGCTCTGGTACTTCTACACCTCGGGAACGACCGGTCGGCCGAAGGCGGCGATGCTGACCCATGGGCAGATGGCTTTCGTCGTGACCAACCACCTTGCCGACCTCATTCCGGGCACCGACGAGAACGACTGCTCGATCGCGGTGGCACCGCTGTCGCACGGCGCTGGAATCCACGCGCTGCTCAACGTTGCGCGCGGCGCGGCAACCGTGCTGCTGCCCTCGGACAAGCTCGAGCCGCAAGTCTTCTGGCAACTCGTCGAGAAGCATCGCGTGACCAACGCTTTCACGGTGCCGACGATCGTCAAGATGCTGGTCGAGGATCCTTCGGTCGATCAGTTCGACCACAGCTCGCTGCGCTATGTGATCTACGCCGGCGCTCCGATGTACCGCGCCGACCAGAAGCGCGCGCTGCAGAAGCTGGGCAAGGTGCTCGTGCAGTATTTCGGACTCGGCGAAGTGACCGGCTGCATCACGGTTCTCACGCCGGCCATGCACGCTGCTCGACGACACGGACCCGAACGCCAACATCGGCTCGTGCGGGCGGCCGCGCACCGGAATGGAGGTCGCGATTCTCGACGAGAACCTGCAGCCGGTTCCGGCCGGCACCGTCGGCGAGATCTGCTGCCGCGGACCGGGCGTATTCGCGGGCTACTTCAACAACCCCGAGGCAACGACCAAGGCGTTCCGCGGCGGCTGGTTCCACACCGGAGACCTCGGTCGCATGGACGCGCGCGGGCTGCTCTACATCACCGGTCGCGAATCCGACATGTATATCTCGGGTGGCTCCAACGTCTACCCGCGCGAGGTCGAGGAAGTTCTGCTGACGCACCCCGCAGTGGTCGAGGTGGCCGTGCTCGGTGTTCCGGACGAAAAGTGGGGCGAGATCGGCGTCGCCGTCGTCGTGGCGAGCCAGCCTGGCCTGAGCGCCGAAATGTTGCTTGCCCATCTTGATGGCCGCTGCGCGAAGTATCGGTGGCCGCGCCAGTTCTATTTCTGGGACTCGCTGCCGAAGTCCGGCTACGGCAAGGTCACGAAGAAGGACATCCGTGCCCGGCTCATCGAGCGCGGCGATCTGAAGCCCGTCGCCACCAGCTAGGGCGCACCGCCCTGACGATCACATTCATCAAAAAATAGGAGACAAGTCATGAACGTTACCCGTCGCACTGTCCTGCGTGGCGCAGCCGCCGCGGCAGCGCTCGCCATTCCGGTCCGCAGTGCCTTCGCGCAGAAGGCCGAGTTCACGTACAAGTACGCGAACAACCTGCCGCTGACGCATCCGATGAATCAGCGGGCCAAGGAGATGACCGACGCCATCCGCGCCGAGACCAAGGGCCGCGTCGACATCCAGATCTTTCCGAACAATCAGCTCGGGTCCGACACCGACGTACTCAGCCAGCTTCGCTCCGGCGGCGTCGAGTTCTTCACGCTGTCCGGCCTGATCCTGTCGACGCTGGTGCCGGCGGCCTCGATCAGTGGCATGGGCTTCGCGTTCAACGACTACCCCAGCGTCTGGAAGGCGATGGACGGCGACCTCGGCGCCTACATCCGCGGCCAGATCGCCAAGGCGAACATCGTCGCGATGGACAAGATCTGGGACAACGGTTTCCGCCAGATCACGTCGTCGACCAAGCCGATCGCTGCGCCGACTGACCTGAAAGGTTTCAAGATCCGCGTCCCGGTGTCGCCGCTGTGGACGTCGATGTTCAAGGCTCTCGACGCCGCACCGGCGTCGATCAACTTCGCGGAGGTTTACTCGGCACTGCAGACGAAGATCGTCGACGGCCAGGAGAACCCGCTGGCAATCATCTCGACGGCGAAGCTCTTCGAAGTGCAGAAGTACTGCTCGCTGACGAACCACATGTGGGATGGATTCTGGTTCCTCGCCAACCGCCGTGCGTGGGAGAAGCTGCCGCCCGACCTCGCAGGCGATCGTCGCGAAGCACATCAACGCCGCGGCCGTGAAGGAGCGTGCGGACGTCGCCGAGCTGAACGCCGGCCTGCAGAAGGACCTCGCGACCAAGGGGATGGCTTTTAACCAGCCCGACAGCGCCGCCTTCCGCGACCAGCTGCGCAAGGCCGGTTTCTACGGCGAATGGAAGGGTAAGTACGGCGACGAAGCCTGGGCGATCCTCGAACGTTCGGTTGGCAAGCTGACATGAACAAGATGCCCCAGCTCCATGCGGCAGGACCCGGTCTCCGCCTGCGCGGCGGGGCCGGCGGGTCCAGCGCCGCGGCCGACATGCCGAACCATGGCCACGGCATGCAGCCTTCGGGCTTCGCGGACGGCTCGTCTCCCGTCGTGCTCCTCGATCGTCGGCTCGGCTCGCTGGTCGACTTCGCCGCGGGCGCGCTCGTGCTGGCAGACATCGTGGTGCTGCTGGCCGGCGTCGTCGCGCGCTTCGTGTTCCACCGGCCGCTCGTGTGGTCGGACGAACTTGCCTCGATGATCTTCATCTGGCTGGCGATGCTGGGCGCGGTCATTGCACTGCGTCGCGGCGAACATATGAGCATGACCGCGGTGCTGTCCAAGCTCGACTTCAGAGAATCGCGTGTTGTTCGATGCGATCAGCGTGTGTGCCTCGCTCGCGTTTCTGGCGATGGTGGCGTGGCCGGCGCTGGAGTACGCCGCGGAGGAGCGCTTCATCACGACGCCCGCGCTCGAGATCTCGAACGCCTGGCGTGCGGCTGCGTTACCGGTCGGCATCGGTCTGATGATCCTGTTTTCCATCCTGCGCCTGTTGAAGGTTGCCGACTGGCGCACAGGCACGAAGGCCGCGGTGATCGTGAGCGACTCTGGTCGGCGCTTTTGCGCTTGGCCACGGCCTGTTCGAGGACCTGGGCCGGTTCAACCTGCTGATCTTCTTCGTAGGCGTGGTGGCCGCAGCCGTGTTCAGCGGAATTCCAATTGCCTTCGCGTTCGGCCTGGGCACATTCGGGTATCTCGCGCTCGGCACCGACACCGCATTGCCGGTGATCGTCGGCCGCATGGACGAGGGGATGTCGCACCTGATCCTTCTTGCCGTACCGCTGTTCGTCTTCCTCGGACTGCTGATCGAAATGACCGGCATGGCCAAGGCCATGATCGCGTTCCTGGCAGGACTGCTCGGCCATGTGCGCGGCGGGCTTTCGTATGTGCTGGTCGGCGCGATGTATCTCGTCTCCGGCATCTCGGGGTCGAAGGCGGCGGACATGGCCGCGATTGCGCCGGCGCTGTTTCCAGAAATGAAGCAGCGCGGCGCGAGCGAAGGCGACCTGGTGGCGCTGCTATCGGCTACGGGCGCACAAACGGAAACCGTTCCGCCCAGCCTCGTGCTGATCACGATCGGATCGGTGACCGGGGTCTCGATTGCCGCCCTGTTCACCGGGGGCCTCGTTCCCGCGGTGGTCCTCGGTCTCATGCTTTGCGTCGTCGTATGGATTCGATCGCGCAAGGAAGACCTGCGGCATGTGATCCGCCTGCCGCGCGCTCAGGTCGCGAAGCTCGCGGCCATCGCGCTGCCGGCGCTGGCACTGCCGTTCATCATTCGCGCGGCCGTCGTGGAAGGCGTCGCGACCGCGACCGAGGTTTCGACGATCGGCATCGTCTATGCCGTGCTGGCGGGCCTCTTCGTATACCGACAGTTCGACTGGAAGCGCCTCGGCCCGATGCTGGTCGCGACGGCTTCGCTGTCGGGCGCGATCCTGCTGATCATCGGCACCGCGACGGCGATGGCCTGGGGTCTGACCCAGTCCGGATTCTCACGCTCGCTGGCGCAGGAGATGGCTGCAGTTGCCCGGAGGCGCAACCATGTTCCTGGCTGTCTCGCTGGTGACCTTTGTCGTGCTCGGCTCGGTGCTGGAGGGCATCCCCGCGATCGTGTTGTTCGGCCCGTTGCTGTTTCCGATCGCGCGCGAGCTCGGAATTCACGAGGTGCACTACGCGATGGTGGTCGTGCTGTCGATGGGCCTGGGTCTGTTCGCGCCTCCGCTCGGTGTCGGCTACTACGCCGCCTGCGCCATTGGCCGGGTGCATCCGGACAAGGGCATCCGCCCGATCATCGGTTACATGCTCGCGCTGCTGGTGGGCACCATCGTTGTCGCGGCCGTGCCGTGGCTGTCGATCGGCTTCCTGTGATGTGGGCGCGCGATGAGCTTGCGACTCATCGCGCAGTCCTGCGCACTCCTGCCGAACGGCGCGCATCCGATCAAGAAGGCGGCAACTGCGACCGTCGCATTGCGGCCGGCAAATATTCGATATCACACTGACTCGACCGAGACGACACCATGGCCATCTATAGCCTGCCCCCCTACGAGACCCGCATCGACGGCAGCGCCTATGTCGCGCCCGGAGCGATCGTGATCGGATGCGTCACCCTCGAACGGCGCTCGAGCGTCTGGTTCAACGCGGTGATCCGCGGGGACAACGAGCGGATCGAAGTCGGCGAGGACAGCAATGTCCAGGAGGGCGCCGTGCTGCACACCGACGTCGGCTTTCCGCTGCGCATCGGCAAGCGCGTGAGCGTCGGGCACCAGGCGACGTTGCATGGTTGCCGGATCGGCGACGGGACTCTGATCGGTATCCAGGCCACGGTCATGAATGGCGCCGAGATCGGCAAGAACTGCATCGTCGGCGCCGGTGCGGTCGTGACCGAGGGCAAGGTTTTTCCCGACAATGTCCTGATCGTCGGCTGCCCCGCCAAAGTCGTGCGCGAGCTCAAGCCCGAAGACATCAAGGGCATCGCCACCAACGCCAGCGACTATGTGGAAAGGGCCAAGCGCTACAAGCTGACGCTGGAAGCGTTCGCCTGACGAGGTAGCGAGGCGCGGACAGCCGGCCCCGCCGAACCGCTATTCGGCGGATTCCGGCTTTGGCGGGGCGGGGCCGGATCAGGCTCGCCAGGTAGCCGGCGACGCGCGCCGGCTGCAGCAGCAGGCTGTAGCCGAAGACGTACACGAGCAGCCCGCCGACATTGCGCCGGACTTTCAGCCCGTGATCGTTGAACATCGAGCGCATCACGAAGAAGATCACGAGGTTCAGCAGCAGTACCGCGGGCAACAGCGTCAGCACCATCGGACCCATCAGCAGGTGGCTGCTGTAGGCGATCGACAGGATCACGCCCGGAACGAAGCCGAGCGTGAACGCGAGGTCGGTCCATGGAAACAGCAGGTGCCAGACGACGAACAGCATCGAGGTGCGCCGCTTGACCAGTTCACGCTCGGCAGCTCCGTCAGCGCGCGCAGCGTCACGCGCGCGTGCCGCATGCGCTGCTGCAGGAACGACTTGACGTCGGCGGGGACGATGATGAAGCAGCAGGCGTCCTCGGCAAAGCCGACGCGCCAGCCTTTCTGCAGCATGTCCCAGGTCAGCAGTACGTCTTCGGCCACGTCGGAGCGCCAGCCGCCGATTTCCTTCAGCGCGACGCGGTCGTAGATCGTGAACGCCGCTTCGGCGACCACGGTGCCCTGGTAGCGCGACTGCATCCGCTTCATCGACGCCAGGCCATGGAAGTAGTCCCACTCCTGGGCGCGGGTCAGCCAGTTGTCGCGCGAATTGCGCACCAGCACGCAGCCGGAGATCGCACGCACGTCGGGCTCGGACGCCGATGTAGCGCTCGACCATGCTCCACAGCGCGTCGCCGAACAGGATCGCGTCGGCGTCGAGCGTCACTACGAGGTCATGCTGGGCCGCCTCGAGCGCGCGGTTCATCGCAGCGGCCTTGCCGCGGTTGCGGCTCTGGCGCAGCACCTTGATCCAGCGGTAACCCATGTCACGCACGATCTGCGCCGTGCGATCGGTCGAGGCATCGTCGATCAGGATCACTTCGAACGGTCCGGGATACTCCTGGCGCCGGATGCTCTCGATCGTCTGGGCAATCGACTGGGCTTGATCGCGCACGTACATCAGTACCGACAGCGCCGGGTAGCGGGCCAGCGCACGTCGCGGCGGGCGCTTGTCGAGCAACAGGGTCGCGACGATGAACATGTTCATCGTGCTCGGTACCAGCGCCAGTCCGCCGGTGAAGAAGGTTGCGGCCACGAGGCCCACCGAATCGGCCAGTGCTTCGAACCAGAACGACGCGGCCCACACGGTGAACCCGAACCACAGCGCGGTGACAGCCGTTACCGCGAGCAGACGGCGACGCTGCGCCGGCTCCGCGTGACGCAGCCGCGGCAGATCGATCAGCGGGGCGCGTGCCGGTGCCTGAGGGGCAGGGGCTTCGCGTGACACCGGCTTTGCGGCCGATCGCGGCAGCGGATTGCCCATGCCTACTCCTGGCGGCGAGCCGCGCGAGCGCGCGTGTTTCGGTGATGCGTTTCGACGTTCATCGGTGGTCCCCTGTTGCGAGAACGGCTGCGCTAACGCGCCCCCTCGGAGGCGCGGCGAACCTCGAACTCGCGCTTCGCCTTGACGTACTCGTTGACGCACTCGACCGTTGCGGAGCTCGATTCCTTGCAGGTGGCCGAAGGCTTGTAGAAGCGCTTCCATGCCTCCTCAGCCTCGGTGGCCGAGCGCTGCGCCAGTTCGACGACGGCGCGCCGGCGCGCCATTTCTTCGCGCTCGGCGCGGGCCTTCGCTTCCACTTCGGCGTCTACAAGCAGGCTCGCACGCCGGGACTTTTCTGCGGCTTCCTCAGCAACGATGCGCTCCTGCTCGGCGCGCGCCTGGGCCTCGCGCTCCGCGTAGCTCGGTTGAGCGGGCTTTGCACGGGCGGCAGCCGCCCGGGCCTGCGCCGCTGCAGCGGCTATGGCCGCGGTGGACTCCGCGCTCGGCCCGGCTGATTCGAGCCATTGCATGAAGAATGCGCCGAGCATCAGCACGAGGCCGCAGCCGATGACGACAATGGGATTGACGGGCTTGTCCATGCGCCGCTTGGCGGACGGACTGGCGTTCTGGCGCGGTGTCAGCGGGACAGTCGTAGGGGTTGAGCTCATCTTCGACAAATTGCGATTCCGGTATTCAGCGCTGAATCGGCATCGTCGGAGCCGACTGCAATTGAAAATCAGCGCAATCGACCGCTATCGCCCGCGATTTCAGAAATGGCGTCCGATTCGCCGCCAATTTCCTTGAACCGCAAATGGCTCGGCAGCTTGGTCAAGGTCGGAGTCGCACGTTGCTCCTCCAAACGGACGATGGCCTCTCGGCTCCTCGAACGATTTTCCGCGGAGAACGATCCGGGCAAAGGATGATTGACAATCGCACGCCGTACCACTCGCGAAGCCGCCGTTCTACCGCGACGCTTCGCCGATGAGCGTGGCGACTACAGCAGCAAGCGACGCAGTTCCCCGGCGTCGAACGGTTTCACCAGGTGATGGTCGAAGCCGACCACGATGGCGCGCGCTCGGTCCTGTGGCTGACCATAACCGGTGATCGCAATCAGCCGCGGACAGCCTTCTGCCGCTCGTAACTGCTGTGCCACTTGATAGCCATCGATTCCCGGCAGTCCAAGGTCCAGCAGAACGACGTCCGGTTTGACGCGCGCCGCCGCGGCAAGACCTTCGGTTCCGGTGGCTGCCTCGTACACATCGTGGCCAGCGCTCGTCAGTTGCATGCGCAGCGACTCGCGACCGTCGGCATCGTCTTCGATGATCAGGATGCGTCGGCCCCGGCCGTTACCCCCGGACTTCGGTTGCACCGGCGTCTTCACAACAGGCGGCTCGATGGCGGGCAGTCTGACGGTGAAGGTGCAGCCCTTCGACGGGCCGTCGCTTGCCGCGGTGAGGCTGCCTCCGTGCGCCTGCACGAGGCGATGGCTCAGTGTCAGTCCGACGCCGAGCCCGCCCTCCGAGCGATCCAGGCTGCGCGTTCCCTGGACGAAGAGTTCGAAGACGTGCGGCAGCAGGTCCGCGGCGATTCCGACGCCGGTGTCGCGAACTCGCAGTACCGCCGCGTCGCCTTCGCGCAGCGTCTGGACTTCAATCTGGCCGTCGGCTGGCGTGTACTTGATTGCGTTCTGCAACAGGTTGTCGACGATCTGACTCAGGCGGACTGCGTCGCCATTGACCCATGCCGGCGTGGTTTCGACGGTGATGCGATGCCGTTCCAGCCGGCCACTGTTGCGCAAGGTCGCGAGACATCGCTCGACGATCTCGGCCAGATCGACCTTTTCGGCTACGAGCGCGATTTTGCCGCTCGCGACACGCGCGACATCGAGCAGATCATCGATCAGGCGGCTCAGATGCTTGGCTTGCCGGCCGATGATCTCGATTGCACGGCCGGAGAACGAGGGGTTCGAATCGGCGATCCGCAGGACCTCGGCAGCATTCGAAATCGCGCCAAGGGGATTGCGCAGCTCGTGGCTGAGCATCGCGATGAAGTCGTCCTTGGCGCGATTCGCCGTTTCGGCCTCGGCGCGGGCGGCCTGCTCGAGCCGCAGTAGCGACGCCCGCTCCTGCTCGATCGCCTTGCGCTCCCAGACCAGAGCCGCCACTGGCAGCGTGAGCGCGGAGATCGTCCCCATGAAGCTCTGCAGCAGCAGCAGCGATTCGTTGTCGCTGCCCATGACAAAAGGCCCGGTACCTCGCACGGTCGCCCACGTGGCGATCGTTGCGAGCACCGCGACCGAGGTGGCGACTTCCCGCTGACCGAAGCGAAACGCCGCCCAGATCAGCGGCGGAATGCACAAAAACGGAAGGGGATAGTGACCGAGTGCCGGGTGCGCGAATACGAGCGCGCCTGTGGCCGACACGACGAAGAAGAGCAGCAGCGCCTCGAAGGGGCGTTCTCGCAATGTGCCTGGCGGTGTCGTTGCCCACAGGACCAGCAAAGGAGCCACGATCAGTGCGCCGGCGGCGTCGCCGAGCCACCATGTCAACCAGATGCTGACGAACGAATCCCAGGTGGCCTCGCCGGTGACGGCGAGCGACGTCGCGCCGATCGTGGCACTGATTGCGGTGCTGATCAGGCCGGCCAGCACGATGAATCGCAGGAAGTTCCGCGCGCGCTCGAATGCGTGTAATCCGTCGGCGTAACGCTCCACCAGCAGTGCACCGACCACCGCCTCCAGCGTATTGCCGGCCGCAATGCCGATCGAGCTGGTGACTGCGCCGGCGATGCTGATGTTGACGAGGAACGCGCCGATGAAGATCGCGGGCCAGGCCCGGACGCCAAGGAGCAGCACGGCCGCCAGCGCGATTCCGGTCGGCGGCCACACCGGAGACGCGCTTGCGTGCACGAAGGCAAAATGCAGCCCGAGCTTGCCGGCGAGAAAGTAGACGACGACCAGGCCGCCAAGCATCAGGCCGCGGTGCAGCCGTTTACGCTCGGGCCAGTCTAGCCGTAGAGCAGCGATAAATCGTTGCATGCCGAAGGCCCCGTACGCCTACCGCCGGTGAGCAAGGACATTAGTCGCGCAACGCGAACTCGGCAATGGCCCGGAAGCGAGTGGGAGAATGGTGTCGATGAAAGAGCATATCCGCTGCGGCGGCGGATCTGCGGCCCAGGAAGCCTGGCAGAGCGGGTCCGCCGCTCATGTCGGGGCCGCCGGCAGGCGCGCGCCACATAGGTCTCACTTGAGCAGCGGCCTCAGGTCTTCGAGCTTGTCGAACAGGTGCCAGATGTAGTCGCGCGTTCCGTTGACGCGATGCGGATGCAAGTCGGCGAGGCGGGGATCGTTGCAGTAGCTGTCGAACGCTTCCTTCGATGCCCACTCGACGAGAATCAGAACTGAGCGTGGCTCGATATCGCCGGCGGCCGCCTCGCGAAACTTGCCCAGAGCGACCACGCGCCCGCCGTGCGCGGCAACCTCCCTGGCCGATCTCTTCGAGTATGCGAGGTATTCGTCAATGTTGCTGATGTTGAAGAGGTTCAGCGCGTAGACGGCTTGGGGCATCGAGCTCTCCATCATGACTTTCGTACGGCCGCGCCGCGAATCAGCGATCGGCTTCGCCCGATTCGCAGACGGCCGCTACCGACCCTTGCTCGCCGTCGATGGCGCAGTCGGCACCAGGAACTTTTCCAGGAACAGAACGCGGGCGTAGAAGAGGTAGTCGGCGTTCTCTTTCTTGCCGAAGCCGTGGCCTTCGTTTTCCGCGATCATCGTCCACACCGGAACGCCGTTGCCACCCACGGTGGCTGCGATCTGCTCGGCTTCCTGCACCGGGACGCGCGGGTCGTTGCGTCCATGAACGACGAAAAGTGGCACCGTGATCTTCTGCGCATTGGTCAGCGGCGAGATCGACAGCATGAACTCGCGCATCGCCGGATCACGCTCGTCGCCGTATTCCGATCGCCGCAGGTCGCGGCGATAGCTCTCGGTGCGCTCGAGGAAGCTCACGAAGTTCGAGATTCCGACCGCAGGGATCGCACCGCGCAGACGGTTGGAGTAGTGCATCGCGACCGCGTTGGCCATGTAGCCGCCATAGCTGCCTCCCTGCACCATGACGCGGGCCGGATCGAGATCCGGCTGCGCCGCGATCCAGTCGAGCAGCGCTCCGATGTCCTTGACCGAATCCTCGCGCAGTCGGTCGTTGTCGAGCGTGTGAAACGTCTTGCCGAAGCCGGTGGAACCGCGCACATTCGGTTCGATCAGCGCGATGCCCATCTCGTTGATGACGTAGTTGTAGCGCCCACTGAAGTCGAGCCGTGCCTGCGCCTCAGGCCCTCCATGGATCTCGATCAACACCGGACGTCGCCCGGTGAAGCGCTTCGGCGGACGCTGTATCAGGCCCGATATCGTTCGTCCGTCGAAACTCTTCCACTGGATGATCTCCTTCGGCTGAAAGCTGGACGTGTCCATTCCCGCCTTGTCCGCCGCCGCCCACAGGCGGGTCTGCGCGGTGGCGAGATCGATCACGCGCACCTCGGAGGGAGCCGTCGCCGAGGAGCCGGAGTACGCCAGCGATCTGCCGTCCGGCGCAAGCTTCGCGGTGGCCACGTTGACCCCCGGCTGCGCCGGGGTCGGCAGCGGCTTCAGCGTGCTGGCGTCGTAGACACGCGGCACGCCGCGGCCGTACTCGTTGGTCACGACCGCGAGCCGCGCGCGGTCGCGCGTCAGGTCGGCCGAAGCGACATCCCACGGTACGTCGACCGTCACGCTGTCGAACCGGTTCAGCGCAGGGTCATAGCGGTACAGCTGCCTGAACTCCCCAAAGCGGTCGGTCGTGACGAAGAACTGCCTGCCATCGGGCGCGAATCCGATGCCGACGTAGAAGGCCGGCGGCTCGCCTTCGCGCGGCAGCACGCGGCGAGTCGCGCCACTGGCGAGGTCGAGCGTCCAGATCTCGGAGTCGGATGCGGACCGGTAGCGCAGCAGCAGCACGGTCCGATCGTCGGGCGCGATGTCGAGCGGAAACCAGCCTGCGCCCTGCAGCGTGGCCTTGGCGCGTTGCGCGCCGGATTTGACGTCGATCATCGCGAGATCGACCGTCACGCCGCGTGTTCGTTCGACATTGCCTCCCGCGTTGCGGTCCACCTGCGAGCAAGCGACCGCGATCGCAGTGCCCGCGGTGTTAAATGGCCCCATGTCGCAGCGGAGCTTCTCGTCGGTCAGCGCGGTTTCGGTCGCTGCGTTGAGGTCGAGCCGGTAGACACGCGACGTCTCGCTGCCGCCGACATCGCGCTCGAAGACGACGATGTTCGGATCGCTCGGCAGGTAGGCGCCGGCGCGCGTCGGTTCGGCCGACGAGGTCAACGGCTGCAGCGCCTGGTCCGGGCCGCGCGCGGCGTGCAGTTGCGTCCGGTTGTTCCGCAGGAAGGTCACCAGCAGGTTCTTGCCATCGGGCGACCAGTCGAGCAGACCGGCGCCCTTGAACTCTGTGTACGGACCGATGCGCGCAGGCAGGCTGGCGGGGACCGGCGGCACCCCGGTGAGCGTCAGCGCCGCGGGAGGCGTGGCGACTGCGCTCGCGCCTGCAGACGGCGCGGTCGTGCACGCGGACAGCGAACTCGCGGCCAGCAACGGCAGGCCGAGAGCGAACAACAATTCCAAGGCCGAAGCCGTGTCAAGAATCCGCGGGCGCATCTCCACTCTAAAGGTCGTTGTTGCAGCGGGCAGCATAAAGCCGGTCGCCTCAATGCACGCGGTCCAGCGT
The DNA here is from genome assembly GCA_963707445.1 of uncultured beta proteobacterium. Classification (GTDB taxonomy): domain Bacteria; phylum Pseudomonadota; class Gammaproteobacteria; order Burkholderiales; family Burkholderiaceae_F; genus JALORV01. The sequence continues at coordinate 38,473 of CAVPPW010000011.1, forward strand.
GATGTCGGCGTACGACGACGGGATCCTCGCGCGGCTCGAGATGAGTGAATACCGAGGCGCGCGGCAACGCCAGCGCGATCTCGCGCTCGATCGCCTCCGCGAGGTCGTGCGCGCGCCGCACCGTCCATGCGCCCGGCACGAGCACATGCACCGAGACGAAGGAGCGACCAGCCGCGGCGCGCGTGCGCAGCGCATGGAAGTCGACACCGACACTGCGGTGCCGATCGAGTATCGCTTCGATCGCGCTGCGCTGGGCGACTGGCAGCGACGGGTCGAGCAGACCGAGCGCGGAGCGCCGCACCAACGAGAAGCCGGTGAAGACGATGTTGGCGGCCACCGCGAGGGCAATGATCGGATCGAGCCAGTTCCAACCGGTCAGCACCACGGCGGCCACGCCAACGACGACGCCGATCGATGTCCAGACGTCGGTCATCAGGTGATGGGCGTCGGCCTCGAGCGCGATCGAGTGGTTCCGCTGCGCTGCGCCGAGCAGCACGCGCGCGACGACGAAATTGATCGCGCTCGCAGCGAGCGACAGCACCAGCCCGAGTCCGATGCGCTCGAGCGGCTGCGGATGCATCAAGCGTTCGAGCGCAGTCCACGCGATCGCCAGCGCGGCGGCGAAGATCATCGCGCCTTCGAGGCCGCTCGAGAAATACTCGGCTTTCGAGTAGCCGTAGGCATGCTCTTCGGTCGGCGGACGCGCCGACAGCGTGAGCATCCACAGCGTCATCGCCGCCGCGACCAGGTTGACGATCGATTCGAGGGCATCGGACAGCAGGCCGACCGAACCCGTCAGCCACCATGCGCCGGCCTTGATCGCGATCGTGGCGACGGCGGCTGCGATCGAGAGCCACGCGAACCGCGTCAGGTGGCTGCGGTCCGGCACGTCGGCCGCCATCAAGACGTTGCCGCTCAGGCCGGCGCAGAGTCGCTGAACCACGACAGCACGCCGTCGAGCGGCGCATGGTTCAGCGCGAAGGTGGCCTGCTCGCGCACGATCGGCTTCGCGCGCCACGCCACCGAGATGCCGGCGAGCGCCATCATCTTCAGGTCGTTGGCGCCGTCGCCGACGACGATCGCGCGATCGGTGGGGCAGGCCAGTACGGCACACTGATCGCGCACCGCCTGCGCCTTGCCTTCGGCGTCGATGATCTCGCCGCCTTCCGGCCCCGTGACCCTGCCAGTCAGCCGACCGTCGACGACTTCCAGCTCGTTCGCACGCGTCGCGTCGACACCCAGGTGCTGCTTGCACGCGGTCGGTGAAAAAGGTGAAGCCGCCGGTCGCGAGCAGGATGTGCAGACCGGCGCCGCGGCAGGCAGCCACCAGTCGCTCGGCACCGTCATTGAGCCGCAGCTTTTCGTCGTACACGCGTTGCAGCAGTCCGGCGTCGACGCCCTCGAGCAGCGCCACGCGCCGCCGCAGGCTCGCTTTGTAGTCCGCGATCTCGCCGCGCATCGCCGCTTCGGTGATGGCCGCGACTTCCTCGCCCTTGCCGGCGAGCGCAGCCACCTCGTCGAGGCTCTCGATCGTGATCAGCGTCGAGTCCATGTCGAGCGCGAGCAGGCGGAAGTCGGCGAGCTTCCACCCGGGTTCGACAAACGCGACGTCGAGCTTCCAGTACTCGCCGAGGCCCCGCACCGCCTTGCGCGTCTCGAGGTCGTCACGCACCGAAACGCAGCGGGCAACGGGCCCGGCCACGCGAATGCGCTCCGGCATGCAGACCACCTTGAAGGTGTCGAGCGCTTCAGCGCACAGCGCCGGCCCCTGGATCAGCAGATCTTTCATCAACTGACAGTGTAGTGGTACGGCCCACGAACCTTAACGGACGCTGACGCTGGATCGCATCCCATTGCTGAGTTCTTGACATCGCACGTGGCCGCGTCGAGAGTGCCGTTTCGATTTCCGTGGCAGCGGTTCGCACTGGTCGGCCGCGTGCCGTGAAGGAGCCGTCATGCGTCCGAACCGTAATGCCCTGGCACTCGCCGTCCTGGCGTGTGTGATTCCCTCCGCAGCGAACCCCGGCAGTACCCCCGCTTTCGATCCGCTGCTCGACGGCGGAGCGAGCTGTGCGCCGCTCGCCGCTGGACAACCCGCGCTGCTGCGCAACCTCATCGTCGCCGCAGCCGGCGAGACCGTGCCGTACAAGCCCGGCGGCCGCAGCACCTGCAGCCGGCAAGCCGGTGCTCTACAACAACCTCGGTTCGCTGTCTTTCAAGGCGACGCAGCAGCCGCAGGCGCAGGCCTGGTTCAACCAGGGCATGCGGCTCGCTTTTGCGTTCAACCACGCCGAGGCGCAGCGCGCGTTTCGCGAGGCCCAGGCGCTCGATCCGAAGTGCGCGCTCTGCTACTGGGGTGAAGCGCTGATCCTCGGTCCGAACATCAACGTGCCGATGATGCCGGAAGCGAACGCGCCCGCGCTGGAGGCGCTGGCCAAGGCGGTCGAGCGCGCGCCGTCGGCGTCACCCCGCGACCGCGCGCTGATCCAGGCGCTGTCCACGCGCTACTCGGCCGATCCCAAGGCCGAGCGTCCCGCGCTCGACGCGGCCTACGCCGAGGCGATGAAGCAGGTGGCGGCAAGCTATCCGAGCGACGACACGGTGCAGGTGCTCTGGGTCGAGTCGATGATGGACACGCAGCCGTGGGACTACTGGGAGGCGGGCGGCACGAAGCCGAAGGGCCACGGCGCCGAGATCGTCGGCACGCTCGAAACGGTGCTGAAGCGCAACCCGAATCATCCGGGAGCGATGCACCTGTACATCCATGCGGTCGAGGCATCGACGCAGCCGCAGAAGGCGCTGGCCTCCGCCGACCGGCTCGGCGCGCAGATGCCGGGCGCCGGACACATCGTGCACATGCCGGCGCACATTTATTACCGCGTCGGCATGTACCGCAAGTCGCTCGACGTGAACAAGCAGGCGATGGCGGTCGACGAACGCTATTTCGCTTCCTCCCCATCGGATCCGATCTACAAGTCGGCGTACTACCCGCACAACATCCATTTCCTGATGGTCTCGGCGCAGATGGGCGGCGACGGGCCAACCGCGATCCGCGCCGCTGAGAAGCTCGATGCGTCGATGGCACCGGAGGTCGTCGCGCAGTTCGCGATCATGCAGCCGGTCAAGGCGGCGCCGTACACGACCCATGCCCAGTTCAGCTCGCCGGATACGATCCTGGCACTGCCGGCGCCGCCAGCTGAACTGGCGCTGGTGCGCACGATGTATCACTACGCACGCGCCACCGCGTTCGCGCGCAAGAACGACGCAGCAGCCGCGCGCCGTGAGATCGATGCGCTGGCCGCGCTCGCACGCGATACCGACTTCAAGCCGTTCGAGGAGTCGGGCATTCCGGCGAAGGACATCATGGAGACCGCGCGCCTGGTCGCCACCGGCCGGCTGGCCGATGCCAGCGGCGACCTTGACGGCGCCGCCAAGGCCTACGAGGACGCGGTCTTCGTCGAGGACTCGCTCGTCTATACCGAGCCGCCCTACTGGTATTACCCGGTGCGGCAGTCGCTCGGTGCCGTGCGGCTGCGCCAGGGCAAGTTCGACGAGGCCGAGAAGGCATTCCGCGATTCGCTCGGGCGCGTGCGCAATAACGGCTGGGCGCTGGCCGGCCTCGCCGAGACCTATCGCCGCAAGGGCGATGCCGCAGGCGCGAAGTCGGCGCAGCAGGCCTTCAGCCAGGCGTGGTTCGGCGATCCGAAGGGACCGGCGTTCGACCGCTTGTAGCGGCCAGCGAATTCTGACGCCGCGCTCGCTTAGGCGAGCGCCCGGAACACTTCGCGCAGGCGCGCTAGCCGCGCTTCGAGCGTGGGCAGTTTCTCGTCGATGCGCAGGCGTTCCGGGCCGGCGAGGCGCATCGTCTTCGAGCGCTGCATCAGTGCGATCAGCCGCGCGGTGTCAAACGGCGGATCGGGCGCGAACTGGACCACGATCGCGTCGCCCGAGGCATCGATCTTGCGGACGCCGAGCCGGGCGGCGACGAGTCGCAGGCGATGCGTCTCGATCAGCGCGCGACCGGCGTCCGGCAGCTTGCCGTAGCGATCGACGAGTTCTTCCTGCATTCCGATCAGCGCGTCTTCGTCTTCGCTGCTCGCGAGCTTCTTGTACAGCGACAGGCGCTGGTGCACGTCGTTCACGTAGTCGGGCGGCAGCAGCGCCGGCACGTGCAGGTTGATCTCGGTCACCGCGGCGAGCGGCGCGAGCAGGTCGGGCTCGCGGCCCGAGCGCAGCGCGCGTACCGCCGCGTTCAGCATCTGCGTGTACAGGTCGAAGCCGACCTCCTGCATGTTGCCGCTCTGGTTCTCGCCGAGCACCTCGCCGGCGCCGCGGATCTCCAGGTCGTGCATCGCCAGGTAGAAGCCGCTGCCGAGTTCCTCGAGGTTCTGGATCGCTTCGAGCCGCTTTTCGGCGTTCTTCGTCAGGCCGCCTTCGTCGGGCACCATCAGGTAGGCGTAGGCCTGGTGGTGCGAGCGGCCGACGCGGCCGCGCAGCTGGTGCAGCTGCGCCAGGCCGAACTTGTCGGCGCGGTGAATGAGGATCGTGTTCGCGGTCGGCACGTCGATGCCGGTCTCGATGATCGTCGTGCACAGCAGGACATTGAAGCGCTGCTGGTAAAAGTCGCGCATCACGCGCTCGAGCTCGCGCTCCGGCATCTGTCCGTGCGCGATTTCGATGCGCGCCTCGGGCACCAGCTCGGCGAGTCGCGCGCGGCGGTTCTCGATCGTCTCGACCTCGTTGTGCAGGAAGTACACCTGGCCGCCGCGCTTGAGTTCGCGCAGTACCGCCTCGCGCACGAGGCTCGCGGCCTCCTTGCGCACGAAGGTCTTGATCGCCAACCGGCGCTGCGGCGCGGTGGCGATCACCGAGAAGTCGCGAATGCCCTCGAGCGACATGGCCAGCGTGCGCGGAATCGGCGTGGCCGTCAGCGTCAGCACGTCGACTTCGGCGCGCAGCGACTTCAGCCGCTCTTTCTGCCGCACGCCGAAGCGGTGCTCCTCGTCGATGATGACGAGCCCGAGGCGCTCGAACTTCACGTCCTCAGTGAGCAGCTTGTGCGTGCCGATCACGATGTCGACCGTGCCGGCATTGAGTCCCGCGACCGCATCGGCAACCTCTTTCGACGAGCGGAATCGCGACAACTCGACGATGTTCACCGGCCACTGCGCGAAGCGGTCGCGGAAGGTGTGGAAGTGCTGCTCGGCGAGCAGCGTCGTCGGGCACAGCACTGCCACCTGCTTGCCGCCGACCACCGCGGCGAAGCTCGCGCGCAGCGCCACCTCGGTCTTGCCGAAGCCGACGTCGCCGCAGACCAGCCGGTCCATCGGGAAGCCCGCGCCCATGTCCTTCAGCACCGCGTCGATCGCGGCCTGCTGGTCCGGCGTCTCTTCGAAGCCGAAGCCTTCGGCGAAGGCCTCGTAGTCGTGCTGGCCGAACTCGAAGGCGTGCCCCTTGCGCGCGGCGCGCAGCGCATAGAGGTTCAGCAGCTCCGCGGCGGTGTCGCGCACCTGCTTGGCGGCCTTGCGACGCGCCTTGTCCCACTCGCCGGTGCCGAGCTGATGCAGTGGCGCGGCGGCGGGATCGGCGCCGCTGTAACGGCCGATCAGATGCAGCTGCGCGACCGGCACGTACAGCGTGGCTTCATTCGCGTACTCGAGCTGCAGGAACTCGGTCGGCCCGCCGCCGAGATCGATCGTCTGCAGCCCGAGGTAGCGGCCGATGCCGTGCTCGACGTGCACCACCGGATCGCCGATGCGCAGCTCGGCGAGGTCGCGGATCATCGCCTCGACGTTCGAGGCTCGCTCGCGCTGCTTGCCGCGCAGCCGCCGCGGGCTCGCCGCGTACAACTCCGTCTCGGTCAGGATCGCGAACTGCGGGCTGCGCAGCGCGAAGCCTTCATGCAGCGGCGCGACGCCGAGTGCGATCCGCGCCGGACCCGCGGCGAAATCCGCGAAGTTGGCGCTGTCGCCAAACGGGATGCCGAATTCGGCGAACATCTGGCCGATCGTCTCGCGCCGGCCCGCCGAGTCGGCGACGATCAGGATGCGGCCGTCGTAGTCCTCGGCGAAACGGCGCAGGCGCGCGACCGGGTCTTCGGCGCGCCGCTCGACCGCGAGCGGCGGCAGCGGCGCATACGGTGTGTCGTCGAGGGCGGCAGCGCGCTCGCCCAGCACGATGCGGCCGTGGCGTTGTGCCAGCGCGAAGAATGCCTCGGCATCGAGGAACAGCGCACCCGGCGGCAGGATCGGCCGCGTTGAGTCGCGCGCGAGGAAGCGGTGGCGCTCGCTGGTCTCGTTCCAGAAGCGCTGCATCGCGCCCTCGATCGGACCGTGCAGCGCGAGCAGGGCGTCGTGCGGCAGGTAGTCGAACAGCGTCGCGGTCTCGTCGAAGAACAGCGGCAGGTAGTACTCGATGCCGGCCGGCGCGATGCCGTTGCCGACATCCTTGTAGACGCTGGAGCGGCTCGGATCGCCTTCGATGCGGTCGCGCCAGCGCCGCCGAAAGCCCTGGCGCGCTGCTTCGTCGATCGGGAATTCGCGTCCCGGCAGCAGCCGCACTTCGGGCACTGGATACAGGCCGCGCTGCGAGTCGGGGTCGAAGGCGCGGATCGTCTCGAGCTGGGCATCCAGCAGGTCCAGCCGGTACGGCAGCGTCGACCCCATCGGGAACAGATCGATCAGTCCGCCCCGCACCGCAAACTCGCCGGGCGCGACGACCTGAGCTGACGTGCTGATAGCCGCCGGACACCAGTTGGCGGCGCAACTGCTCGACGTCGATCGTGTCGCCCTGCCGGAAGAAAAAAGTGTGGCCGGCGACGTAACGCGTCGGCGCCAGCCGGTGCAGCGCCGTCGTCGCCGGGACGACCAGCACGTCGATCGTCCGGCTCGACTGGCTCAGGCGGTACAGCGTCTCCAGCCGCTCGGAGACAAGATCCTGGTGCGGCGACAGCGTGTCGTAGGGCAGCGTCTCCCAGTCGGGCAGCGGCCGCACCGCAAGCGACGGGTCGAAGTACGGAATTTCGTCGACGAGGCGCTGCGCGTCGAGCGCGTCGGCAGCAATGACGACGAGCAGGCGCTGCTCGTTGCGCGCGGCGTCGGCGGTCTGCGCCAGCAGCAGCGCATCGGCCGAGCCCGGCGGCCGCGCGAGGGCAAAGCGGGTCCCTGCGATCGGCAGCGATCGCGGTGCGAGGCCCGCCGGGACCGGCGCGGGCGGTGCGAGCGGGACGTCGGACACGGCCAAAAAAAGTTCGGCAACCCCGAGGAGCCTCGACGAGGACTCAAGGGCTGCCGAACTCGGTCGTTATTATACGAAGCGCTCGCATCGGCCTCGCACTCCGATACAGGCCTCTTGACATCCCGCCTCGACGTCCGACTCGTGCCCCGTCCCCTGCGCTACATCGCCCTGATCCCCGCGGCCGGCATCGGTTCCCGCATGGATGGCGCCGTTGCCGAAGCAGTACCTGCGACTGGGCGAACGCACGATGCTCGAGCATGCGATCGACGCGCTGCTCGCCGAGGCACGCATCGATGCGGTCTTCGTCGTCGTCGCACCCAGCGATACGCGCTGGCATGAGCTTGCGGTCGACGGCGAGCGCGTCGAGTTCCTGCCGGTGGGTGGCGCCAGCCGCGCCGAGAGCGTGCGCAACGGGCTGATCGCGATCGCCGCGCGCACCGGCGACGACGACCGCGTGCTGGTGCACGATGCCGCGCGACCGTGCCTCGGCGTCGATGCGCTCGGCCGGCTGATCGACGACGTCGGCCACGACGACTCCGGCGGTCTGCTGGCGGTGCCGCTGGCCGATACGCTGAAGCGCGGGTGAAGACGGCCGCGTCGGCATCACGCTCGACCGCACCGGCCTGTGGTGCGCGCAGACGCCGCAGATGTTTCGCGTCGCATCGCTGCGCTCGGCGCTGAGCCAGGCGTCCGATCGAAACGATCACCGACGAAGCGAGGCGATGGAGCGTGCCGGACATGCGCCGAAACTGGTGCTGGGCAGCGCCGCCAACCTGAAGGTGACGACGGCCGAAGACATGGTGCTGGCGCGCGCGATCCTCGGCGAGCAGGGGCGACTATGACGATCGACCTTTCGCGTCGGGCAGGGGTTCGACGTCCATGCGCTGGTGCCGGGTCGCCGGCTGGTGATCGGCGGCGTCGAGATTCCGTTCGAGCGCGGCCTGCTCGGTCACTCCGACGCCGACGTGCTGCTGCACGCAATCACCGACGCGATCCTCGGCGCGGCCGGGCTCGGCGACATCGGCGCGATGTTTCCGGACAGCGACGAGCGCCATCGCGATGCGGACAGTCGCGCGCTGCTGCGCGGCGGCCGTCGAGCGCGTACGCCAGGCGGGCTGGAGGATCGAGAACATCGACGCGACCGTGATTGCGGAACGGCCGAAGATCGCGCCGCACGTCGAGGCGATGCGCGGCGTCGTCGCAGAATGCACGGGGCGTCGAGCGCACGGCGGTCAGCATCAAGGGCAAGACCGCGGAAAAACTCGGTGCGCTCGGCCGCGGCGACGGGATCGCGGCGCAGGCGGTGGCGCTGCTCGCGCGGGAGCGCGCGCTAGACGCAGCGCGTCTAGGTCGTGACCGGCGGATCCTCGGGCAGTCCGGCCCAGTCCAGCAGATCCAGGTCAATCACCAGCGAAACGATCCGGCCGTCGGCGGCCCGGCCCCAGTAGGCCCCGTATTCGCCTTCGCCAAGGCCCGCCGTGAACAGCACGCCGCTGCCGCTGCCGACCTGCACGCGAGCCCAGGTCCAGGTCGGCCGCCGGTTTTCGCGCAGCACGCGCTCGAGATCGACGAGCAGCGCAGGGCGCTCGGCCAGTGCGCGCGCGCCACAGCGCCAGCGCCGCGGCATCGAACAGCGCGGCGACGCTCGATTCGACCTCGAACACCGAGATCTCGTCGTCCTGCAACTCGTCATCGCCTTCGATGATGGCGTTGCTCCACGACTCTGCGTTGCCGTTCGGCCAGCTTCAGCTGCACGAAGGCGACGCGTTCGTCGCCGCCCGGCCGGCGCGCCAGCACCAACTGCAGCGGATAACGGCCCGGGACTGATCGTAGGGCCGGTAGGGCGCGCCGTCGAGCAGCAGCGCGTCGACGCCGGCCAACCGGCCGCTCGGAACGTCGATCGCGCCGAGGGTGAGCACCGCGAGGTCGACCGGATCCTCGTCGATCTGCGCCGGCTGCACGATGTCGAGGTCGTCGATCGTGGTGAGCGGCAGGCGCTGTGGCACGCCGCCTTCGATGCGGATCGCGGGCTGTGCCGCGACCGGCGTCGCCGGCAGCGCTGCCAGACCGATCAGCGCGAGCAGCGCGCGGCGGGCCTTGGAATGCGACCGGGTCATGCGGTGTTCTCCAGCGGCAGCGTCAGCTCGGCGCGCAGGCCATGCGGTGAATTGGCCAGCAGCCGCAGCGCGCCGCCGTGCAGCCGCGCGATCCGCTGCACGATCGGCAGGCCCAGGCCGGCGCCGCCGCTGCCGCTGCGCGCACTGTCGCCGCGCTCGAATGGACGCAGCAGGCGCTCGATCTGTTCGGCAGGAACGCCGGGCCCGTGATCGGCGACGGCGATCACGGCCTCCTGGCCGTCGGTCGTGACCGACACGGTGAGGTCGAGCCGGCCGCTCGCCGGATCGCGCCCGTACTTCACTGCGTTCATCAGCAGATTATCCAGCGCGCGGTCGAGTTCGGTGCGGTAGCCGCGCACGGTCACGGCCGGCGCAATGAGCAGATTCACGGTCGCGTGCGGCAGCTGTTCGATGCGCGCACGGCTGACGGCGTCGGCAACGATGGCCGATACGTCGATGGGCTCGGCCGGCTGCTGCGGCGTGCGGCGGGCGTAGTCGAGAAACTGCCGCACGATCGCATCCATCTGAGCCAGATCGTCAATCATCGCCGCACGGGTTTCGGTGGGCAGTCCGGCCATTTCGAGCTCGAGTCGCAGCCGCGTCAGCGGCGTGCGCAGGTCATGCGAGATCCCCGCCAGCAGCACGGCACGGTCCTGCCTCGAGCTTGCCCAGGTCGGCGACCATGCGATTGAAGCTCTCGTTGACGGTCCGGATTTCGACGGGACCGATGGTCGGCAGCGGGGCCGGGCTCTGTCCCCGGCCGAGCTGTTCAGCCGCAACGGTCAAGCCGCGCCAGCGGCCGATTGATGACGCGGGTGATCAGTATCGCGCCGAGCACCGACAGCAGCAGCGCCACCGCGGCCCAGCCAATCCACTGCGTGCCGATGTTGCGCGCCACCGGGTCGCGATCGATGTAGAGCCAGTAGCGGTCCTCGTCGATCGAGAGACTGACCCAGACGCCTTCGACGCCGTTGACCCGCGACGCGACCCGGGTGCCCGGACCGAGCCGCTCGACGATCAGCGGGGCCGAGAGCCGCAGCAGCGAGCGCTCCGGCATCGGCACCACGACATCGCCGGGTTCGAGCGGCGCGATCCGGATGCCCTCGTTGCTCGCGAGTTCGGCCAGCAGGTCGCGCCGGACATACGGATCCGCATAGACCAGGCGCGGCGCGGGTCAGCTGCGCGATCGACACGATCTGCTGCGCGATGGTCGCCGCGCGCGGAGCGCGCTCGAACACGCGGAAGCTCTGCAGCCAGGCCGCCAGGCTGAGGACGATCAGCAGCAGGACGAGCAGCAGCGTCCGCCAGAACAGCGGCGGCGAGCGCAGCGCCATTTCAGCCGCGGGCGCGGAACGCAGTCACGACTGTCCGTCCGGGATGAAGACGTAGCCGAGGCCCCAGACCGTCTGGATGTAGCGGGGCTTCGACGGGTCGGGCTCGATCAGCTTGCGCAGCCGCGAGATCTGCACGTCGAGGGATCGGTCGAACGCCTCGTATTCGCGACCGCGCGCCATTTCCATCAGCTTCTCGCGCGACAGCGGCACGCGCGGATGGCGTGCAAAAGCCTTCAGCACTGCGAACTCGCCGGTCGTCAGTGCGACCGGTTCGCCTGCCTTCGACAGCGTGCGCGTGACGAGGTCGAGCACGAATTCGCCGAAGGTCACCGGCTCGCCATCGCTGCCTGGCGCGCCCGGCGCTTCCTCGGCCGCCCGTCGGCGCAGCACTGCGTTGATGCGTGCGAGCAGCTCGCGCGGGTTGAATGGCTTCGGCAGGTAGTCGTCGGCGCCCATTTCGAGCCCGATGATGCGGTCGACATCCTCGCCCTTGGCGGTCAGCATCACGATCGGCGTGCGGTCGTTGCCGCCGCGCAGCCGGCGCAGGATCGACAGGCCATCCTCGCCCGGCATCATCAGGTCGAGCACCAGCACGTCGAAGCGTTCGCGCAGCCAGATGCGGTTCATCGCCTGCGCGTTCTCGGCGACGTAGACGTTGAAGCCGTTGTCGCCGAGATAGCGGCGCAGCAGGTCGCGCAGGCGCTGATCGTCGTCGACGACCAGGACTTTGGGAGGCGATGGGCGGGTCATGGGATCGGGCTCATCCGGCGCGCATCGTACGGCCGGTCGCTGCGTCGGCGCCGAAGGGCTTCACAATCTGTTACAGACTTTACCGCGCGCGCCGCCCTGCGAATCCGACAATTGCGGTGCCCGACGAGTCCTCGTCCTACGATGTCGCTGATGCCCCGCGAGTTTCCGGCTCTGCGCAACGGGCGCCTGTGGGCGCTCGCGGGATGCCTTTGCGCCGGCGCGGTACTTGCGCAGCCGCCGCCGGATGCCGGTGCGCGCCTGACGCCTGAGCAGCGCCAGCAGCTGTGGCAGCAGATGACCCCGGAGCAGCGCGAAACCTTTCGCGCGGCACGCACCCCGGAAGAGCGGCAGCGCGCCTGGCAGGCGCTGCGGCCTGAGCAGAAGCGCGAGATGTGGCAGTCGCTGTCACCTGAGCAGCGCGAGCTGATGATGCGACGCGTTCCGAACGACGAGCGCCGCCAGATGTGGCAGAAGATGACGCCGGAGGAGCGCGAAGCGATGCGCCAGCGGTTCCTGCAGCAGCGCGAGCAGCACGCGGGTGATGGCGGTCAGCGCCGCCTGACGCCCGAGGAGCGACAGCGCCTGCGCGACCAGATCCGCGAAGCCCAGGGCAACTGGAAGGGCAAGAAGCAGGGCGACGGACGCTGAGCGCGGTCCGCCGTCAGGCGCGCTCGACGTAGGATCCGTCGTCGGTGTTGACGCGGATCTTTTCGCCGGTATTGACGAACGGCGGCACCTGCACCGAGATTCCGGTCTCGAGCTTGGCGGGCTTGAAGGACGTGGTCGCCGATCGCGTTCTTGATGCCGGGCTCGGTGTCGACGACCTCGAGCACGACCGTCGTCGGCAGCTGGATGCCGATCGCACGCCCGTTGTGGAAGTTGATCTCGACCTCCATGTTCGGCATCAGGTAGCCGGTCTGGCCTTCGAGAAAGTCCTCGCCCAGCGTAAGCTGCTCGTAGGTCTCGTTGTCCATGAAGACCCAGTTGCTGCCGTCGTGGTACGAATAGGTCATCGTGCGGCGGTCGATGAACGGACGCTCGATTTTCTCGTCGGTCGACAGACGCTCGTTGCGCTTCTGTCCGCTTTCGATGTCCTTGATCTCGATCTGCATGTAGGCGCCGCCACGGCCGCCGACGTGCACGTGATAGCTCTTCAGCACGCGCCAGACGCGCTTGTCGAACTCCAGCAGGTTGCCGACGCGAATTTCCGTGGCGAGGATCTTGGCCATCTCTGTCTCTTTGAGTCGTTCGTTCAGTTTGCTGTCAATTCGCGCGGCACGCGGGCTTGACGGGCCTGCCGCCGGGCGGGGCGCCGCCGATACGGATACGGGTCGCTTATTCAACGTCGCGTCCGGCCAGGGTGCTTCGCCTCGATCCCGGCCGCGGCAGCACCGGTCGCTCATAGAATCCGGGCATGGGCACCAAGCCCGCCGGCACCGGAGACCTTCATCGGCGCGGAACCCGCACAGGTCCCGTATCGCAACCGGAGAAAAGCCCGCGATTATAGGCCGCGCCTCTGTGAGCTCATGACCGCCCCTGAATCCGAATTCGACCCGCGCCGCGTGATCGACGGCCTGCCGCATCTGCCGGGCGTCTACCGCATGCTGGACGCCGCCGGGTCCGCGCTCTATGTCGGCAAGGCGCGCGACCTGAAGAAGCGCGTCGCAACTTACTTCAACAGGGACGTCGGGCCATGGACCGCGCACATGCTGGCACGCGTTGCGCGCATCGACACGACGGTCACCCGCTCCGAGGCCGAGGCGCTGCTGCTCGAGAACAGCCTGATCAAGTCGCTGGCGCCGCGTTACAACATCGCCTTCCGCGACGACAAGTCGTATCCGTACCTGAAGTTCACGAACCACGAGTTTCCCCGCATCGCGTACTACCGCGGCGCGGTCGACCGCCGCGGACAGTATTTCGGGCCGTATCCGAACGCCTGGGCGGTCAAGGACAGCATCCAGCTGCTGCAGAAGGTGTTCCGGCTGCGCACCTGCGAGGACACGGTGTTCGCGAACCGCTCGCGTCCCTGCCTGCTGCACCAGATCCACCGCTGCAGCGCGCCGTGCGTCGGACTGATCGACGCGGCGAGCTATGCGCAGGACGTCGACCGCTCGGTGCGCTTTCTGCGCGGGGATACCGACGACGTGATGCGCGAACTGGAGGAGCGGATGCAGCAGCTCGCCGCCGAGCTGAAGTTCGAGGAAGCGGCCGCGGTCCGTGACCGCCTCGGCGCACTGTCGCGCGTGCTGCACCAGCAGGCGATGGAGACATCGGACGCCGATGCCGACGTGCTCGCCATCGTGACCGAGGGCGGGCAGGCCTGCGTCAACCTGGCGATGATCCGGGGCGGGCGCCATCTCGGCGACAAGGCGAATTTTCCCGCGCGCACCGGCGAGGTGACCGAGGCGGCGGAAATCCTCGAAGCCTTCATCTCGCAGCACTACGCCGCGCAGCCTTGTCCGCCGACGCTGGTCGTCAACGCCGACATCGACGCCGACGAGGTTGGCGCGTTTCTCTCCGTGGCGAACGGTCGGCGCGTGCAGATCGTCCGCCATCCGCAGGAGAGCCGGCGCCGCTGGCTCGAGATGGCCGAGGCCAACGCGCGGCTCGCGCTGGCACGCCGGCTCGCCGAAGAGGGGTCGCAGATGGCGCGCACGCGTGCGCTGATCGAGCGCTCTCGGCCTCGATATCGGCGACGAGGATGCCGACAAGCTGCGCATCGAGTGTTTCGACGTCAGCCACACCGCAGGCGAGGCGACGCAGGCGTCCTGCGTGGTCTACGCGAACCACCAGATGCGCCCGTCGGAGTACCGCCGCTTCAACATCGAGGGGATCGAGCCCGGAGACGACTACGCAGCGATGCGCCAGGTGCTGTCACGCCGCTTCGCCCCGGTCGCCCGCGGCGAGGCGCCGCTGCCGCAACTGGTGCTGGTCGACGGCGGCAAGGGCCAGGTGATGGTCGCGCGCCAGGTGTTCGAGGAACTCGGCCTCGACCCCGGCGTGCTCGTCGGCGTCGCGAAAGGCGAGGAGCGCAAGGTCGGTCTCGAGGAACTCGTTTATCCAGACGACCGCCCGTCGCTGGTGCTCGGCCGCGAGTCGCAGGCGCTGATGCTGGTCGCGCAGATCCGCGACGAGGCGCACCGCTTCGCGATCACCGGCATGCGTGCGCGCCGTTCGAAGGCCCGCCAGAGTTCGCAGCTCGAGACGATGGACGGCATCGGGCCGAAGCGGCGCCAGCGGCTGCTGGCGCGCTTCGGCGGAATGCGCGGACTCGCGGCCGCATCGATCGACGACATCGCAACCGTCGAAGGCGTTTCGCGTAAGCTCGCGGAGAGGATTTACGCGCAGTTGCATGGCCAGCCCACCGAATAACCCACCGCTGACCTTCAACGTGCCGATGGCGCTCACCTGGGCGCGCATCGCCATGATCCCGGTCATCGTCGGCATCTTCTATGTGCCGGATGCGTGGTACCCGGAGCACTGGAAGAATGCCACTGCCTGCTGGCTGTTCGTGCTGGCGGCGGTGACCGACGCGTTCGACGGCTACATCGCACGCCGCTACGGCATGGTGAGCCGCCTCGGCGCCTTCCTCGATCCGGTCGCCGACAAGCTGATGGTGTGCGCGGCGCTGGTCGTGCTGCTGTCGCTCGGCCGCGTCGACGAGTTCGTCGCGCTGGTGATCATCGGCCGCGAGATCACGGTCTCGGCATTGCGCGAGTGGATGGCACAGATCGGCAAGTCGGCGAGCGTCGCCGTCAACTCGCTCGGCAAGATCAAGACCATCGCGCAGATGGTCGCGATCCCGATGCTGCTGTTCCACGACCGGCTCTTCGGCCTGATCGACGTACACGCGATCGGCACGCTGCTCATCTACATCGCTGCGGCCCTCACGGTGTACTCGATGCTGGTGTATCTGCGCATGGCGTGGCCGCACCTCAGCGATCGCTGAAACGCCATCGCTTTGACACCCCTCAGCGCGCCGCTATAATTTCGCTCCTCGCGCGGGAATAGCTCAGTTGGTAGAGCGCAACCTTGCCAAGGTTGAGGTCGCGAGTTCGAGACTCGTTTCCCGCTCCAAGTTTCTTGCTACAAGGGGAAGCCGGCGTGCTTCCCCTTTGGTTTTGAGCCCCATTGGCGGGGTGGCAGAGTGGCCATGCAGCGGACTGCAAATCCGTGTACGCCGGTTCGATTCCGACCCCCGCCTCCAGTCTTCCATGCCATGTCTGTCGGCGAAGGCCATCCGGTCTGCGAGCCCCGTGCGGGGGCCAGAAGCGGACATAGGACCCTTATCCAATTCGTGGCGCCGAACCCAGCTGCGCTCGCTTGTTGGCGCTTCGGTTTTCGACCACGATACCTCTAGATCGTCGTACAAGTGGCTTGTCGCAAGCGCAGCGCGTCAGACACGCGAATGCAAATACATTGACAGTTCTTCTTCAAGAGTCTCCGGGTTGACGGGTTTGACGAGGTGTCCGTCGAATCCTGCGGCTGTGGACTTGCGGCGGTCGTCCTCCTGGCCCCAGCCGGTCACCGCGATCAGCGTCGTCTGCGCACCCCACTCATGGTCCCGGATTCGACGGCACGCCTCGTATCCGTTCATTTTGGGCATGCCAAGATCAAGGAGCACCATATGCGGACGGAAGTCTTCAGCGAGCTGCACGGCGTTCTCTCCATCGTAGGCAACTTGAACGTGGTGCCCCTTCAATTCCAGAAGCACGGATAGGCTTGCCGCTGCGTCACGGTTGTCGTCCACGACCAGGATCTTCAATCTTTGTGGAGTTACCACCGTGCTTACTGGTGTCGCGGAAACCGCGTCGAGCGCCAATCGTGTCGGCACACGTACACGGAATTCGCTTCCACGGCCGAGACCCTCGCTGTGTGCCTGGATTGTGCCGCCGTGCAATGCCACCAGACCCTTGGCAAGTGAAAGACCGATGCCCAAGCCACCCTGAGCGTTCGACGACTGACTTTCGAGCTGGGTGAACATCTCGAAAATCGAGTCCAAACTCTCGCCAGGAATGCCGATGCCATTGTCGCTGACCGAGACCTCGACCTCGTCCCCGCGATGCTCAGCCTTCAGCGCTATCCGTCCTCCGGGCGGCGTGTACTTTGCCGCGTTGTTGAGCAGGTTCGAAAGAATCTGAGCAAAGCGCACCGGGTCGGCATTGAGAAACGCAGGCTCGGAAGGTGCCGATACGGAGAATGCGTGTCCCATCTGCTCGATCAGCGAACGGTTCGCTTCCACCGCCGCGTCCACAAGGTGCCGGAGGTCTGTCCGCTCGTGATGAAGTGCGATCTTGCCCCGTGAAATCCGGCTGACGTCGAGGAGATCGTCGAGCAGGCGCGCCATGTGCTGAAGCTGACGCTCCATCATCGCCAGAACCGTTTGCGATCGCGGCTCGGTATCCGTCATCCGAAGGATGGCTACCCCGGTTCGGATCGGCGCCAGTGGATTGCGCAGTTCGTGGGCGAGGCTCGCGAGGAACACGTCCTTGCGGCGACCTGCCTCCCTCAAATGTGTGACCCGCCTGCCGATGAACACGAACCACGGAAACGTTACTGCCATAACGACCAGCTGGAGCAGGTCCAGGCGCAACACCTCCACGTCCTCGTCGCCGGCGTAGCGCAGCCCGGTCATGAGCGCGAAGCAAGCCAACGATATCGAGCCGAGAACAGCCAGCGGTGTGCCACTCGAACGCAGCATTCCGAACATCAATGCGACGAAAAAGAAGGCGGCGAATGCGAGTCGGGTGTCGGGTGCGCGGTAGCCCACGAACAACATCGTGGACACCGCGGCGAAAAACTGAAGTGCTGTGAGACTGGGATCGGGGAACCGCAGGTTCAACCCTAAGCGGAAGAGCGCGAAGAACGCGATTATCACCACCGTGACTATTGTCGAAGCTTGAACAAGCGTCTCGCGGTCCACCTTGCCCTGTGTGTGAAAGATAGCGAGCACGACTAGGTAAAGCACCGAGAACGTACTGGCGAGCAGGAACCGTCGGAAGCGAAGGCGCTGGTTGACCTCGTTCCGTGTCAGCGACGGAATGGCAGCAATCGGATCGCGCATTGAATTGCGCCGGACGGCGGAAGCATGCAGTCTGCGCCTGCCTGGACAGATTTACGATCCCGATGTCCGGTACGCGAGCTAAAGGACCGGGACATGGATGATCGTCGAGACGACGAGGGAGCTGATCACCGATTCTTCTTGCGCTTCCGCGGCTTCCGTTTGGGCGGGACGCCAAGCAACGCGTCAACGAAAATCTTTGTTGCCTGCGTAGTGGCGGCAGCGGCTTGGCGCTTGGTCTGCGAAACCGCATGGCTGCGTACGGTGTTGGCAGCCGTGTTGAATGAACTGAGCCACATGCTCATGAACGGGTTCTTTTTGAGCCAAGGATTGGACATTCGTGTTCCTCAAGCCGTACTGCAGGTTCGGCCGTGCGACGACGGGCTAGCCTCGACGGAACCAGTCGAGCACCGGAGACGGGTCAGGCGATTAGCTTCTCTTTGCGCGTTGAGCGAGCGGCGCCCAGTGCGGCGGTGTCCAGCCCGCTTTTCTAGCTACGGCCCGCAACTAAGCAAATGGTGAACCCAGCGACACCTTCTGCCCCGATGTGGCCAACAGCGTTGGCTATAGGTGGGGCTGCAATACCCTGCGCAGAGCTATGAATGCTACGGAATCAGAGATGTCTGCAACCGGTCGCGTGCTGCCGATCAGGTTGAGTGCGCTACTGGCAGTTTGAAGCACTTTCGATGGCGCATTTGGCACATGCCGCCGAGGCGGTATGCGTGCTCCAATCTCCGCACGATGCGACCTGACGGGGCTGCTTCCTTGGAGTTGGCGCTACGCCAACAGGTCGACCACCTTGCCGGTCGCATCGGCGAGCGCCATGTGCAGCGGCCGCAAGCGCTGCACGCAGCCGAAGCGTTCATCCGCGAGACCTGGGAGGCGCTCGGCTACCAGGTCGTGCGGCAAGCCTACGATGCTGCGGGCGTCGAGTCGGCCAACCTCGAAATCACACTGCCGGGCACCGATCGCGCCGGCGAGATCATCCTGGTCGGCGCGCATTACGACACCGTGCCCGGCTCGCCCGGCGCCGACGACAATGCCAGCGGCGTCGCGGCGCTGTTGGAACTGGCCCGCCTTCTGCGCGGGTGCCGACGCGCGCGCACGATCCGCCTGGTGGCCTTCGTGAATGAAGAGCCGCCTTTTTTCTATTGGGGCGAGATGGGCAGCACGGTGTACGCACGCGCCGCGCGAAGCCGCGGCGACGACATTCGTGTGATGTTTTCTCTGGAGATGCTGGGCTGCTACAGCGACGTGCCGGGCAGCCAAAATTACCCTCCGCCGCTGGGCCTGTTCTACCCGAAGCAGGGCAACTTCATCGGCTTCGTCTCGAACCTGCGATCGCGCCGCGCGCTGCGCGAAGCCTTCGGCGCCTTTGCTCGCCACTGCACCTTTCCCGCAGAACGCTTGGCGGCGCCGTCCTTCGTGCCCGGCGTTGCCTGGAGCGATCAACTGTCGTTCTGGCGCGCAGGCTATCCGGCGCTGATGGTCACCGACACCGCCTTCTACCGCTATCGGCACTATCACGCGCCGACCGACACACCCGAGAAGCTTGACTACGCACGGATGGCCGCTGTGGTCGAGGGCCTGGCGCGGATGCTGGGGGCGCTCGCGAGCTGATTGGCACGGCAATCTCGCCCATGTGCCGGTCGGCTTCCGGTTTTCGTTCAGGGTGGAAGCCGCGGCTCTTTCAGACGATCTATGCTTGCCAGACGCCGTAGCCGGCTTCGCGCAGGCCGATAGCAAGTTCAACTTCCATGTCGCGCGCGCCGTCGTAGGGCATGGGATTGAAGGCCTCGTAGAGGTCGGGGACCAGACGCAGCCCGAAGTCTCGAACGAAGCGGTTCGACTGGATGCCGGCCTTGTGTTTGTCGAAGCGAACGTCAGGATCAAGGCCCGTCATCCCAACGTAGACGAACGGCATCCCCAACACATAGCCCGGGTTCGCCTTGCGAAAGCGGGACTCATTCCATACCGCCGCCGACAACTCCACCACGTAGACGCTGTAGCGATGGACCGGTCGGCGTGAAGCCATTTCCTTGCGGGGTGAACCCAGAGGCTTCAGGGCGCAGTCTCTTGGCGGCGATCGAACGTGCGGCTACCCGGCTGCGATGTTCAGCGCCCGCACAGCGCGGCAAGCGCACGCCTGCCGTCGTGGAAAACAGGCCAGCCATCGCCGACCAGGACGGTTTCGATGTCCGGATACGCGTCGAGAATGCGCTGGACCGAGGCGATTGCTTGTGCGCGGTCCGTGAGCTTGGCGTCGGGCAGGAGGTTCAGCTTGCCCCCCATGTGCCCGCGCACGAGATCGCCCGTGATGAGCGTCGTCCGTTCCAGAACGAGTGCGAGCTCGCCGGGGGTTTTGCTCCCGTGCATTTCAAGCACGTGCAGACCGGGAACGGGCTCATCCCCATCGCCGAGCCAGTGCTCGCACGGAAACGGGAAGCTGCCGCGTTCGGCGCGCGGTCCGCACAGCGTGGCGCGAAGCTCCTGCGCGAGGCCCTGGGCGCCACGCGTGTGGTCGGAGTTCGTGATGATGATGAGCGTGGCGCCACCCAGCGCTGCGAGATGCGCCCGATCATGCTCAGTCATTGGCAGCGGGTCGATGAGGACGTTGCCGCCGGGCCGGATCCAGGCCACGCCGCAAAAATCGACGTTGCGCTTCTCGTCGAAGCGCGACCAACCCAAGAGATCAGGACGGTGCAAGGATTTCATGCAGCCTCCCGCGAGGTTAATGCAGCACGCGAAACGGGATGCTACGCGCAGCACTGCCTCGTTTGAGCCGCCCGCGCTCGTCGGCCGTTTTGTCCAAAGATCACGGGGATCGTTCTTGCTGTGACGGCTGCGATTGTGGTGATCATTTTTGGACCAAACAGCTAGTGTTCCGTCCCAGAAGTAACTGGCATTAATCATGCATGCGAGCACGGTATCTTTGGGAGGGAGATACCGCGATGAGATCGGGCAGACCGAAGGCCGAACTGGTGTTGAGCGTCGAGGAACGTGCGCAGTTGTCTTCGTTCGTGCGTAGTCGCTCGCTGCCTGCGGCGCTGAGCAATCGAGCGCGCATCGTGCTGAGCAGCGCCGATGGCGAGGCGAACAGCTCGATCGCCGAACGGCTGAAGCTGACCAACGCGACCGTCGGCAAGTGGCGCAGGCGCTTCGTCGAGCGCCGCCTCGCGGGCCTGTACGACGACGTGCGCCCGGGGCACCGCGCACGATCGACGACGAACGCGTCGCGCGAGCTGATCAAGACGACGCTGCACACCAAGCCGGCCGACGGCGGCACGCATTGGAGCGTGCGCTCGGTCGGCCGCCGAGACCGGCATCTCCAAGAGCAGCGTGCATCGCTACTTCCAGCTGTTCGGCCTGCAGCCGCACCGCAGCGAGAGCTTCAAGCTGTCGACCGATCCGTTCTTCGTCGAGAAGCTGCGCGACGTGGTGGGGCTGTACTTGAACCCGCCGGACAAGGCGCTGGTGCTGTGCGTCGACGAGAAGAGCCAGATGCCAGGCGCTCGAGCGCACCCAGCCGATGCTGCCGATGGGGTTCGGCTACGTCGAGGGCGTCACCCACGACTACAAGCGCCACGGCACGACCACGCTGTTCGCCGCCCTCAACGTGCTCAACGGCGCAGTGCTCGCCCAGTGCAAGCCGCGCCATCGGCATCAGGAGTTCCTCGCCTTCCTGCGCGAGATCGACAAGGCCGTGCCGCGCCGACCTCGACATCCACTTCATCGTCGACAACTACGCCACCCACAAGCATCCCAAGGTCAAGGCTTGGCTGGCCGCGCGTCCGCGCTGGCACCTGCACTTCATGCCGACCTACAGCTCCTGGCTCAACCAGGTCGAGCGCTTCTTCGCGCTGATCACCGACAAGGCGATCCGCCGCGGCTCGTTCACCAGCGTCAAGCAACTGGTCCAGCGCATCGATCACTTCGTCGCTCACTACAACAAGAACTGCCAACCGTTTCGTCTGGACCGCCACCGCCGATTCGATCCTCGCCAAGCTCGCAACGACTTTGCTCACGTATCAGCGGGACAGGACACTAGCTCGGAACGCGAAACGTTAGGCGCCCACTTACCAGGAGCTTGCAACGTCCGCTCTCGGGATGGCGCGATGTCTGCAACGGGTTGACTTCAGTCATCGGGCAACAAGGAGCCCCGGGATCCCCGGTGCGTCTAACATTAGCGACCGCGACTCAGCGACTGGAGCTGGCCGTGGTTTTACCTCGCCGAGCCTTTTCGCGGGTGAAGGGGGTGTAACAGTGCGAGGCCGCCGATATCGAGGCATCGGGAAGCCTGGCGAAGGCATTAAAGCTATCCCGCGATGCCGAGTGCCCAGTCCCGTCCCGGCACTTGTGAAAGCGGCGCTTCAGTGGTAGTTATCGCCCTGCGTGAGTATGTCGTCCGCTAGCTTTTGATCGCGCTTGTTCGTAAAGGCCATGAATTGATCAAAAGTGATCCAGCCGCGCTTGTCCGTGTCGATCTCCTCGAAGCTGAGATATGTGATGGGCAGATGGCCTTTCGCTTCGTCCTTGGTCACCTTGCCATCGCCATTCTTGTCGGCATTTGCGAAAAGCTTTCTCAGGGTCAGCGGTCCCTGAGTCGCGGCAGTGCTGCGTTGACTGTGACTCCGACTGCCCCTGGGTGGCGACTGGCTGCGTTTGCTGTGCCCAGCTTGCAGTGCTAACTGCAACCATCAAGGTACCTACAAAAAGGGCTAACTTGCGTTCATTCTTGCTCATGGTGAACTCCTCTAGTGTGCGATTGCCCATTGGGTTGGGCGATCTGGTTGCAGCGGATCATTGAGTCGGACTTGCGTCCAATTCGAGTTCTCCGCCAAGCTGCGGCGCAACTGCTGGAATTCTGCAGAGCGGCGCAGCGCCTGGTGTCCGGCCTCGACCAGGTGATGTACCTGGTCGGGGTCGATGGTGAAGGCCGTCGGAACGGTGAGGATCGAACGTCGCAGCGTAGGATCTTCGACATCGTGCAGGCTGACGGTGATGACATGCAGTTCTGCATCGGCGGCAAACGGGCTGCCCAGCGTGCCGCGCTGTTCGGCGAGCTCGCGACGCCACCGCTCTCTGTCGTCGCTCATGATGGCAAGGGTGACCTGCGTGATCTGTCCGCCGGCACCGAACAGCAGCGTGTCCACCACCTGGCGGGTCCTCGGCACACGATCGCTGTTGTCGATTCGTTCGCCGAGGTCCCGCTCCGAGTTCACGGCGATCAAGACGACCTGGCGGATCGACCCCGGCGCTGCGTCTCGAAAGGGGGCCGACAAGGATCCACTGGCGACCAGGCGATCCAGCAGTCTGCGGATGCCGAGGTTGTCGTTCAGGCCTCCGTCGACGAGGTGGATGTAGGGGCGCTTCTCGGCATCGAGGTAGCTCTCCGCGTGGGCCCGCATCAGGCGCGTCCGGAAGTTGTCTTCGGCCGCCACCGGCACGGCTGCGCTCGGCAAGTCACACGTTCCGGCGTAGTTGCGCAGCGTCATGGGCGACAGGACGAGCGGCACGGCCGATGAGGCCGCGACGGCAAAGGACAGCGGCACGCTCGCTAGGTCCGAGCAGATGAGAGCGAATTGTTCCGGGGTGAACTCGAAGGGTGCGCCGGTCGTCAAGTCGGTGGCAGCAACCACCAGGTCCGGACCGCGCGTGCGGGCGCGCAGATCGCCGAAAGTGCGTCCCCGGTAAAGCGTGTCGAGCCGGTCGGCCAGCACGTTGCCACGGCCGTACCAGGGCGAGGACAGGCGGAACAGGCGCCGCGGCGACAGGGCGAGCTGAACGAGGCCGCCCTCGAAGTCGTTCAGCAGGAACTCCGACTCGAAGCGGGTCAGCGACTCGTCGCCAAAGGCGGCGTAGTGGGCGGCCAAGATGCTGCCGCCGGAGACGCCGCTGATCAGCGTCACTTCGTCGAGCAGAGTGGTGGGCTGGCCCTCCAGCGTGAATTCCGTGGCCTTCAGTTCCTGCAGTACACCGAGCCCGAAGGCAGCCGCACGCGCACCGCCGCCGGACAGGGCGACTGCTGCGACGACGGGCCGCGCGACTGCCCGGGAGGTAGGCAGGCCGACATCGTACGCCTTGCGCCGGCACGTTCTGCCACGGACGAAACGAGGAGCAGCCGGCCAGCAGCAGCGTCGCGAGGATGAGGGCCAGTGGCGCGTTCAGCCGGTTCATCCGTGCGCCTCCGCATTCCTCACAGTTCGAAGCGCATGGCTGGATTTGGCGGCCCATTGGGACTTGCGGCCGCGCATGCCCGGTGGCAGTGCCAGCCCGACGCGACGCCGCGTCATTTCATTGCCCGCGCTCGATGTTGGCCAGCATCAGCGCGGCCGCGTCGGCATACGGCATGATCATCTGGGGCACCAAGGCTGCGAAGAGCGGGACAAGCAGCGGCGCTGGCAGGGCGCGCGCGAACGCGGGCACCTGAACGGGCAGCGTATCCAGCGAAATCCGCAGCCGGTCGAGGCCCAGCGCCGGCTGCTCGACCATCGGCCCCGGACAGAGGAGGCGCCAGTCGAGCAGCGACCGCCCTAGCCGTTCGAAGTTGATGCGGTGAGGCCAATAGGTCGACTTCACCTTCGGCAGTTCGACGCCACGGCGACCCGATGCGTCAATGTCGAGCAGCGCTGCGCCTGCCAGAAACCAGCAGACCGGCCGCGGCGAGCGCAGCAATTCCACGCTCGTGACAACGCGGTCGATCAGGTCGACGAAGCTTTCGCCTTCGGTGACATGACCGGCGCAGTTGATCAACGCGTCGTGTCCGCTGACGAGTCCTGCCAGATCGGCCGGCGCGAGCGCGTTCAGATCGCCGGTGTGGATCGAAACGAGCGGTGCGACTTCGAGCGGCAGCTTGGCCGGCGTGCGCACGAGCACTGTCACTTGATGCCCGGCAGTCAGCGCCTGGCGCAGCACATGACGCCCGAGCGACCCCGTTGCGCCGAAGATGATCAGACGAGCCATCGGGTTACGACGCGGGCGCCGGTTCGCCGGCGACAGGTACCGTGTCGGTCGACGTCTGCGGCTGGCGCTGGACCTTGAACCACGCGGCGTACAGCGCCGGCACGAAGAAGATCGTCAGCAGCGTGGCGACGGTCAGGCCGCCCATGATCGCGATCGCCATCGGACCCCAGAACACGCTGCGCGTCAGCGGAATCATCGCGAGCACGGTGGCCGCCGCGGTCAGCACCACCGGGCGGGTCCGGTGCACGGCCGCTTCGACGACGGCATTCCAGGGTCGCGGCCCTTCGGCGATCTCCGCCTGCACCTGGTCGACCAGGATCACCGCGTTGCGCATGATCATCCCGCTCAGCGCGGTGACGCCGAGGATCGCGACGAAGCCGAGCGGCGCGTGGAACAGGAGCAGCGCGGCGACGACGCCGATGAGTCCGAGCGGCGCCGTCAGGAACACCATGAACATCAGCGAGAAGCTCTGCAGCTGCAGCATCAGGATCGTCAGGATCGTGACCAGCATCACCGGGAAGACCGCCATCAGCGCCGTGTTGGCCTTGTCGCTTTCCTCGACGGCACCGCCGACGTCGATGCGATAGCCGAACGGCAGCTTCGCTTCGATGTCCTTCAGCAGCGGCCGGATCTCCTGCGTCACCGACACGCCCTGCTCGCCGTCCTTGACGTCGGCGCGCACGGTGATCGCCATGTCGCGGTTGCGGCGCCACAGCACCGGCTCTTCGAGCTCGTAGCGGACGCGCGCGACCTGCGACAGCGGCACCACGGTGCCCTCGCGCGTGTAGAGATTGACGTCCTTCAGCGTGTCGAGATCGAGACGCTCGGACGGCACCGCACGGGCGACGATGTCGATCAGGTCTTCGCGCTCGCGCAGATGCGACAGCGTCGCGCCGTTCATCACGGTCTGCGTCACGAGCGCCACGTCGGCCGGCGCCAGGCCGAGCGCACGCGCCTTGTCCTGGTCGAGGTCGACTTTCAGCGTGCGAACCGGGTCGTTCCAGTCGAGCTGGACGTCGCGCACCTTCGGGCTGGACGCGACCACGCGCTTCGACCTCGCGCGCGATCTCGCGCACCTTCTGCGTGTCCGGACCGACGACGCGGAACTGGACCGGGAAGCCGACCGGCGGACCGAGCTCGAGGCGCGTGACGCGGACCCACACCTCCGGGAATTGCTCGTCGACGCTCGCCATCAGCCGCGAGCGCACGCGTTCGCGCGCCTCCATGTCCTTCGTCATCACGATGAAGACGGCGTAGCCCGGGTTCGGCAGCTCCGGATTGAGCGAGAGATAGAAGCGCGGCTGGCCGGCGCCCGTGTACGCGGTGAAGAAGCGGACGTCCTCGTCCTTCGCGAGGACCGCCTCCATCTTCTTGACCTGCTCGGTCGTCGCGGCGAACGAAGCGCCTTCCTTCAGTCGCAGCTCGACGACGAGCTCGGGCCGCGAGCTGTTGGGGAAGAACTGCTGCGGCACGAACCGGCTTGCGAAGATCGCAACGGCCAGCGCGGCCACGGTGATCGCCGATGACCCACCAGCGCCGCTCGATGGCGAGGTCGATCCAGCGGCGCAGCTTGCGATAGAACGGCGTGTCGTACGGGTCGCCGCCGTGGTGATGCTTGCCGAAGTCCTTCGGCAGCATCTTGACGGCGAGGTAGGGCGTGATGATCCCCGAGACGACCCACGAGAACAGCACGGCGGTGCCGACGATCCAGAAGATGCCGCCCGCGTACTCGCCGGTGGTCGACTTGGAGAATCCGATCGGCATGAAGGCGGCGACGGTGATCAGCGCGCCGGTCAGCCGCGGCATCGCGGTCGCGGCGTAGGAGAAGGCGGCCGCCTTGACGCGATCCCAGCCTTCCTCCATCTTCACGACCATCATCTCGACCGCGATGATGCCGTCGTCCACCAGCAGGCCGAGCGCGATGATCAGCGAGCCGAGCGAGACGCGCTCGAGGTTCCAGCCCATCGCCAGCATCACCAGCGCGACGACGCCGAGCACGATCGGCACCGAGAGCCCGACCACGATGCCCGGTGCGCCAGCCGAGGCTCAGCAGGCAGACCGCGAGCACGATCGCGAGCGCTTCCATCAGCGAGCGTTCGAATTCCCAGATCGATTCGCTGACGACGGTCGGCTGGTCGGCGACGCGCTCGAGCTCGACGCCGTAGGGCAGCTCGGCCTGCACGCTTGGCGACGGCCTTCTCGATCGCCTTGCCGAGGTCGACGATGTTGCCGTCGTTGGTCATCGTGATGCCGAGCATCAGCACCTGCTGGCCGTTGTGGCGCACCGTGTACAGTCGGCGGATCCTCGTAGCCGCGCGTGATCGTCGTGAAGTCGCCGAGCTTGATCAGCCGGCCGCCGGCGGCGATCGGCACGTTGCGGATATCGTCCAGGCTCGCGAACTGGCCGCTCACGCGCACCAGCACGCGGTCGCCGTGCGTGTCGATCTGAGCCGGCCGGCAGCACGCTGTTCTGGTTTCGCAGGCTTTCGGCGATCGCGAGCGGCGTGATGCCGAGCGCGGCCAGCCGCTCGTGCGAGAACTCGACGTAGACCTTCTTGGCCTGCTTGCCGAAGACGTCGACCTTCTTGACCATCGGCACCTTGAGCAGGCGGCGCTTGATGTCCTCGGCGATGTCGGAGAGCTCCGCGTGGCTGATGCCGTCGCCCTTGACGGCATACAGCAGCCCGGTGACGTCGCCGTATTCGTCGTTGAAGATCGGGCCGATGACGCCTTCGGGCAGCTCGAGCTTGATGTCGCTGAACTTCTTGCGCGCCTGGTACCAGGCCTCGCGCTGGTCCGCGTGCGAGGTGCCGCCCTTCACCGTGATCGTCATGCCGCCGTAGCCCTGGCGCGCGAAGGTCACGACCTTCTCGAAGTGGTCGAGCTGCTCGAACTTCTTCTCCATGCGGTTGAGCACCTCGTCCTGGATCTGCTGCGCCGTCGCGCCGGGCCAGATCACGATCGCCGTCATCGACGGCACGGAGAAGTTCGGGTCTTCGAGCTGGCCGAGCTTCGTGAAGCCCAGCACGCCGCCGATGCCGATCGCGAGGATCAGGAACAGCACGATGGCGCGGTGGTCGAGCGCCCATTCGGTGAGGTTGAACGATTTCATCGGGCGGCCTGCTTCGTTTCGACGTTGTGCGCGGCCGCCGGGAAGCGCGACCCGCAAGCCGGGCGCCATCTTCTGCACGCCGGCGGTGACGACGAGCTCACCGGCCGGCGGCCCGGAGACGAGCACTTCGTCGTTGCGATAGCCGTGCACGGCGACGCCGAGCAGATCGACGGTTCCGACCGGCTCGGTGCCCGCGCGACGAACGACCCAGACCGCCGGCTGGCCCTTGTTCTGCGTGATCGCCGCGGCCGGGATCGCCGCCGCCGGCGTCTCGGCCGACCGGGCGCTCGACGACCAGCGTGGCGGTCGCGCCGAGCGGCAGCGGCCGCGGCGTCACGGGCTTCAGGCGGGCGCGAAAGGTTCGCGTTTGCGCCGCCGCCTGCGGCGACAGTTCGCGCAGCACGACGTCGAACGTCTGCGTCGGGCGCGCTCGCGAGCCACGCCTTGTAGCGCGCCGTCTTGAACACCGCGAGGTGATCCTCCGGCACGTCGACGACGATCTCGGGCTCGCCTTCGTTCGCGATCGAGACGACCGGCTGGCCTTCGGCGACGACCTGTCCGACCTCGAAGCGCACGGCGGTGACGACACCGCTCTGCGACGCGCGCAGCACCGTGTACTTCAGCCGGTTGCGCGCGAGCTCGAGCTTGCCGCGCCTCGGCCTCGGCCGTCGCCGGCGCCGTCTGCTGCGCCGCTCTGCGCCTTCTCGTCGTCGGACACGCTGACCGAGCCGTCGCTCTTCAGCGCGTCCAGCCGTTGCCGATCCGATTCGGCCTGACGCGCCTGCGTCGTGGCCGCGACGAACTGCTGCCGCGCCGCTTCCTCGGCGAGCCGGTAATCGGTGTCGTCGAGCACGGCCAGCACGTCGCCCTCGCGCACCTTCTGGCCGACGTCGACCTTGCGCTGCAGCGACCTTGCCGCCGACGCGAAATGCCTCGGTCGACTTCGTGGCGCGACTGCACGGTGCCGACGTAGCGGTTCGTCTCCTGCGCCTTGTCGTAGCGGATCTCGGCGGTGCGAACGGCGCGAAGCGGCTCGGCGGCGCGGCTTTTCCGAGCACGCCGGACAGCAGCGCGGCGATCGGTACGAGCGATGAACGAGGACAGGGGCAAGCGATGTCTTCACGGCGGTTCCTCGTAGCGGTCGAGGCGTTTCATGAGTTGGGGCGGATGCAGCGTTGGCCTGCGCCGGCGTCGGCGACGGGCTCGAACGCCTGCCAGCCGCCGCCGAGCGCCTTGTACAGTTGCACGCTGTCGAGCAGCAGTTGCGTGTTGGCTGTCGTTGGCGCTGACGCGCACCGCCAGGCGCGCGCGCTGCGCGTCGAGCAGCGGCAGCAGATCGATCTGGCCGCGGTCGTAGAGCGATTGCGCGCGGCCGAGCGCCGCGTCGGCCGATGCCGCAGCGCTCTGCAGCGCTGTCGCGCGTTGCCGCTGATCGTCGAGCGCGACGAGCGCGTTCTCGACGTCCTCGAGCGCGCGCACGATCGCGTCCTCGTAGCGCAGGACCGCTTCGCGCTGACCGCTCTCGGCGATGTCGTTGATCGCCTGCGTGCGCCCGGCGTTGAAGATCGGCATCGCCAGCAGCGCCGGCGACGTTGGTGAAGCGCGCGGCGCCAAGGTCGACGCCGTTCAGCTCGACGCTCTGCGCGACCGAACAGGGCGCCGAGAAAGAGCCGCGGGAACCACTCCGCCGTCGGCCTGCTGCCGGCGCGCATTGGCGGCGTCGAGCTGCGCCTTCGCGGCGAGCAGGTCCGGCCTGCGCTGCAGCAGCGCGGCCGGTTGGCCCGGCACGCGCCGGCGGAACGGTCGCCTCGCCGCTCGACGGCGTGATGCTCGCGGCGTTGAACGCCTGGTCGCCGATCAGCACCGCGATGCGGTGCCGCGAGACGGCGGCGAGCGTCTCGAGCGGCGGTATCGCCGCGCGCGCTCTCGACGCTTCGGTCTGCGCGCGCTCGACGTCGAACGGCGTCGCGAGGCCCGGCCCGTTGGCGCGCCGTGACGAGGCGCAGCGTTTCGTCCTGCGCGGCCGAGATCGCGCGCACGGTTTCGAGCTGGCGCAGTGCGCCGACGAGCGTGAAGTAGTTGGTTGCGACGTCGGTCAGCACCAGCAGGCGCACGCCGCGCGCGCCGTTTTCGACGGCAAGCGCGTCGGCCGCGGCCGCGCCGCGCCGGCGCGCAGGCGACCGGAGAGGTCGATTTCCCAGGAGACGTCGACGCCGCCGCCGCCGCGTGTCGGCGTCCGGGAACGGCTTGCCTTTGACGGCGTCGTAGCCGGTGTCGGCGTGAAGTCCCGCCCCGACGACGCCGACGCTGGGCAACAGCCACGAGCGGCTGATCGTCTCGCCGGCTCGCGCGGCGCGCACGCGCTCGGCCGCGATCTTGACGTCGCGGTTCTCGCGCGCTGCGCGGCGGATGAGGTCGGACAGCACCGGGTCGTCGTAGCTTTCCCACCAGGCGACCTCGGGCTCTTTCTCGGACGCGGGAGCCGCTGCGAACTGCGCCGGCACCTCGACGGAGGACTTAAGCACTGGAGTGCTGCACCCGGCCAAACCGATCGCAAGCGACGCGGCGAGTGGGGCCACCAACGCGCCCGCAGACGCCGCGGTTCGGCGCATCTGCTCAAGCCTTGTCAGCCGAGGCATCCAGGTAATGCAAGCGAGTAACAGCATCGGTCGTCAACGTTTGGATCAATGAGAGAACTTTAGTGAAGGCTCCGCAGGAAGTCGTCAGTGAGCCGTCGCCCTTTCGTCGCGATTTCGTCAGCGCCGACGGAGTGGCTCGGCGCGCGCCATCGCGCAATCCTCAACGGTGAGGGTGTCCGAAAAGTGCTGCTTCATGATGAGCAGCTCGGCCCGCTGAGAACCGGCGGGCGCAGGCGGACATCCGGATGCGGTTCCGACGGTCCTCGGCGTGAGCCATGCCGTGGCGACGCCGTCGAAGACTTCAGAAATACCAGGACAGGCTCAAAGTTCCGAACTCGGGGCGCCGCCGCTCGGTGTCGAACGTCTTGGTGAAGTAGGTCTTGCCGAGGAAGAAGGCGAAACTGCGATGTCGCACGGCGATGCCGAGTGTGGCCATGCCGATGAAGGGCTTGGAGCCGACTGATCGGCTGTCGCTGAACACCGTACCGTCGAGCGGAAGGTAGTGGGCGACGCCGTAGCCCATAACACCGCCGGAAAGCGACACGGACCATCCCTCCACTGGCCCGACACCGACCGTTGACGCCGCATTGAACCCTTGACGCAGCGCTGTTCCGCCCAGGGCATCCACGAGGTTCCAGCCGACCTCGCCGTACAGACCGAGGCCGACACCGGTGAAGTAGTTGCCGAGCGCTGCGCTGGCCACGGGAATGACTCTCCACGCGGCCGATTTGCCCAAGTCCCCTTGGGCCAGCAGGTACGTGCCGGTGTAACCGACGTTGAGGACGGGCTCGTTCGGAAGCTGCGTGTCCCAGCCCATCGGCTCGTCCGAGTCGGTCCTTTGATGGAACCATTTTTGTACGTTGTCAGCCTGCGACGCCGGACCCACTACGCCGACTCGGAGCTGCCACGCATGTACCCAACGTTCCTTTCTCGCATAGATCGTACTGTCGAGGTACAGCACGCCGGCATAGGGTTGGTCGTCCAATGGCGGGTTCGGGATCGTGATGTCGTCTGGCGTATGCATCTCCTGGGCAAGGGACCAGGACACGTACGTGCGGGAACCCTCATTCCCAACGAACGGCAGGAACGACCAGAATTCGCCCCAGCGGCGGACGAGGCTCCCCTTCTCGTAGGTGTTGATGGCGTTCGAAACCCACGTCACGCCGACGCCGTTCGTGTAGTTGTTGTCGTGACCCGGTTGCTATGTCGTTTTCGAGGGTCATCGTCAATGCGCCACGGTAGGACGTGGGCGACTGCGCGGCGCAGTCGACTACGCCGGATGACAGCAACGCGACCAAGGTCAGCCACACACTCGGTTTCATGCCATTGCCCCTGATGTCCGCTGGTCATTCGTGAATTTCGATGTGAGAAAAGCGTAAGCGGG
>CAVPPW010000012.1:0-17332 GCA_963707445.1 uncultured beta proteobacterium
ATGAACGATCCACACCGCCGGCTGGCCCTTGCTCTGCGTGATCGCCGCAGCAGGGATCGTCGCCGCAGGGGTCTCGGCGACCGGGCGCTCGACGACGAGTGTGGCGGTGGCTCCGAGCGGCAAGGGCCGCGGCAGCACGGGTTTCAGACGGGCGCGAAAGGTTCGCGTTTGCGCCGCCGCCTGGGGCGACAGTTCGCGCAGCGCCACATCGAACGTCTCATCGGGCGCGCTGGCGAGCCATGCCTTGTAGCGCGATGCCTTGAACACGGAAAGGTGATCCTCCGGCACGTCGGCGACGATCTCGGGCTCGCCTTCGTTGGCGATCGAAACGACCGGCTGGCCTTCGGCGACAACCTGTCCGACCTCGAAGCGCACTGCTGTGACCACGCCGCTTTGCGAGGCGCGCAGCACCGTGTACTTCAGCCGGTTGCGCGCGAGTTCGAGCTGCCGGGCTGTGGCCTCGGCCGTTGCCGTCGCGGTTTCTGCGCCGCTTTGCGCCTTCTCCTCGTCGGACACGCTGACCGATCCATCGGACTTCAGTGCGTCCAGCCGTTTTCGATCGGATTCCGCTTGACGCGCTTGCGTCGTGGCCGCGACGAACTGCTGTCGCGCCGCTTCCTCGGCGTGGCGGTAATCGGCCTCGTCGAGCACGGCCAGCACGTCGCCCTCGCGCACCTTCTGGCCGACATCGACCTTGCGCTGCAGGACCTTGCCGCCGACGCGAAATGCTTCGTTCACTTCGTGACGCGACTGCACGGTGCCAACGTAGCGGTTGGTCTCTTTCGCCTTGTCGTATCGGATCTCGGCCGTCCGAACGGAGCGCAGCGGTTCGGCTGCCGGCTTTTCCGAGCAGCCCGACAGCAGCGCGGCAATCGGTAGAACGATGAACAGGACAGGGGCAAGCGATGTCTTCATGGAGCTTCTCGAGCGGTTAAGGCGTTTCATGATTTCGGGGAGGGTGCAGCGTTAGCCTGGGCAGGCGTGGTGATCGGGTCGAATGCCTGCCACCCGCCGCCAAGCGCCTTGTAGAGCTGGACGCTGTCGAGCAGCAGTTGAGTGTGGCTGTCGTTGGCGCTGACGCTCACCGTCAAGCGAGTGCGCTGTGCATCAAGCAGCGGCAGCAGATCGATTTGCCCGCGGTTGTAGAGCGACTGTGCGCGCCCCAGTGCCGCTTCGGCCGATGCGGAAGCGCTGGCCAGCATGTCGGCCCGTTGGCGCTGATTGCCGACAGCGGCCAGCGCATTCTCGACATCTTCGAGTGCGCGCACGATCGCGTCCTCGTAGCGCAGGACCGCTTCGGACTGCCCGGCCTCGGCGATGTCGTTGATCGCCCGCGTCCGCCCGGCGTTGAAGATCGGCATCGCCAGCAGAGCGGCGGCATTCGTGAAGCGCGCGGCGCCAAGGCTCACGTCATTCAGATCCGCACTGCCGTGACCGAACAGGGCGCCGAGGAAGAGCCGCGGGAACCACTCCGCGTGGGCCTGCTGCCGGCGCGCATTGGCTGCGTCGAGCTGCGCCTTCGCGGCGAGCAGATCCGGTCTGCGCTCGAGCAGTGCGGCCGGCTGGCCCGCCCGCGCCGGCGGGGCCGCCGCCTCGCCGCTCGAAGGCGTGATGCTCGCGGCGTTGAACGCTTGGTCGCCAATCAGGACCGCGATGCGGTGCCGCGAAACGGTGGCGAGGGTCTCGAGCGGCGGTATCGCGGCGCGCGCTCTCGACGCTTCGGTCTGTGCGCGCTCGACGTCGAACGGCGTCGCGAGCCCGGCCCGTTGGCGGGCCGTGACGAGGCGCAGCGTCTCGTCTTCCGCTGCCGAGATCGCGCGTACGGTCTCCAGCTGGCGCAATGCGCCAACGAGCATGAAATAGTTGCTTGCGACATCGGTCAGCACCAGCAGGCGCACGCCACGCGCGCCATTTTCGACGGCAAGCGCATCGGCCTCGGCCGCTGTCGCCCCGGCCCGTAAGCGACCGGAGATATCGATTTCCCACGAAACGCCAATGCCGCCGCCCCAGAGGTCGGCGTCGGGGATGGCTTGCCGTTTGACGGCGTCATAGCCTGTGTTGGCATGCAGTCCCGCCCCGACGGCGCTGATGCTGGGCAGCAGCCATGAGCGGCTGACCGTCGCACCGGCTCGCGCAGCGCGCACGCGCGCGGCAGCGATCTTGACGTCACGGTTCTCGTACGCGGCTCGGCGGATGAGGTCGGAGAGCACCGGGTCGCCGTAGTTCTCCCACCAGGCGACCTCGGGCTCTTTCTCGGACGCGGGAGCGGCTGCGAACTGCGCAGGCACCTCGACGGAAGACTTAAGCACTGGAGTGCTGCACCCGGCCAAACCGATCGCAAGCGACGCGGCGAGTGGGGCCACCAACGCGCCCGCGGAGGCCGCGGTTCGGCGCATCCGCTCAGGCCTTGTCAGCCGAGGCATCCAGGTAACGCAAGCGAGTAAAAGCATCGGTCGTCAACGTTTGGATCAATGAGAGAACTTTAGTGAAGGCTCCGCAGGAAGTCGTCAGTGAGCCGTCGCCCTTTCGTCGCGATTTCGTCAGCGCCACGCAGTGGCTCGTCGCGCGCCATCGCGCAATTCCTGACGGGTGAGATTCTTCGAAAAGTGCTGCTTCATGATGAGCACCTCGGCCCGTTGAGAGCAGCCGGCGGCCAGGCGGACATCCGGATGCGGTTCCGACGGTCCTTTGTGTGAGTCATACCGTGGCGACGCCGTCGAAGACTTCAGAAATACCAGGACAGGCTCAAGGTTCCGAACTCGGGGCGCCGCCGCTCGGAATCGAATGTCTTGGTGAAGTAGGTCTTGCCGAAGAAGCCGACGAAACTTTGATGTCGCACGGCGACGCCGAACGTGGCCATGCCGATGAAGGGCTTGGAGCCGACAGAACGGCTGTCGCTGAACACGGTACCGTCGAGTGGAAGGTAGTGGGCGACGCCATAGCCCATAAAGCCGCCGGAAAACGACACGGACCATCCCTTCACTGGCCCGACACCGACCGTGGAGGCCGCATTGAACCCTTGACGCAAGGCGGTTCCGCCAATGGCATCCACGAGGTTCCAGCCGACCTCGCCGTACAGACCGAGGCCGACACCGGTGAAGTAGTTGCCGAGCGCTGCGCTGGCCACGGGAGCAACTCTCCACGCGGCCGATTTGCCCAAGTCACCTTGGGCCAGCAGGTACATGCCGGTGTAACCGACGTTGAGGATTGGCTCGTTTGGAAGCTGCGTGTCCCAGCCCATCGGCTCGTCCGAGCCGGTCCATTGATGGAACCATTTTTGTACGTTGTCGGCCTGCGATGCCGGACCCACCACGCCGACTCTGAGCTGCCACGCATGTACCCAGCGGTCCTTTCTCGCATAGATCGTACTGTCGAGGTACAGCACGCCGGCATAGGGTTGGTCGTCCATTGGCGGGTTCGCGATCTTGATGTCGTCTGGCGTATGCATCTCCTGGGCAAGGGACCAGGACACGTACGTGCGATAACCTTCATTACCAACGAACGGCAGGAACGACCAGAATTCGCCCCAGCGGCGGACGAGGCTCCCCTTCTCGTAGGTGTCAATGGCGTCTGACACCCACGTCACGCCGACGCCGTTCGTGTAGTTGTTGTCAGACCCGGTTGCTACGTCGTTTTCCACGGTAACCGTCAATGCGCCACGATAGGACGCGGGCGACTGCGCGGCGCAGTCGACTACGCCGGATGACAGCAACGCGACCAATGTCAGCCACACTCTCGCCTTCATGCCATTGCCTCTGATGTCCGCTGGTCATTCGTGAATTTCGATGTGAGAAAAGCGTAAGCGGGCGCTTGCAAGAAGTGGTCAATGAAGCGTCGACGTTCGGTCGCAGTTCGGTGGTGATTGTTGGGCGACGATCAAAGCCGCTCGCCGTGACGATCGGTCCGGTGCGGGTGCAAGCACGGCAGGATGTAGCGCGGCGCCTGCAGACGGACGTCGTCGACCGCGCCGAGTTGTCGCGGTGGCGACGGAGTCGCCGCCGTGACTGCTATGGAGGAGTTTGCCGGAAGTGCTGCCGATTACAGCCGAGCGCTAAGGGAGGCGAACTCTTCGCGGCACGCCTCTCCGAAGGCCTTCAGCGGGTCGGCATACTCGGAACGCGCGAGTTCACGCATCTCCTCAACGGTCAGGTTGTTGGAGAAGTACTGCTCGGTAATTAGCCTTAACAGATGCTCGGCCTCCTTGAGTACTGCAGGGGAGGCGGACAGTCGGATGCGGTTGAGCAGGGCGTAGGCGTGGAGCAAGGTTTCCGGCTTGTCCAGCGTATGGGTCATCGCGTCGAGGAGAAGCTTGCTGCATTCGGCGATGAATTCGCCGTACAGCGCTTCGCGCTTGCGGTACTCCGTTTTCGCCAGTTCCCGCTTGTTGGCGGTCTTCTGCGTGAGCCACGCAGTAGCGACGGTTGCAGAGCCGCCCACCAGCGATCCCAGCACTCCCGCCATACCGCCTATCAAAGTCGCATCCATTGCTTAGCCTCGGGCTTTGCCTGCGGGAGCAAGGACTCCGGCGTGCAACTACTCGCCTTTCAGTTGAGGGAAGCGCTGCTTGAGCCGGTCGATGACATAGTCCTCAACCCGCGCTGTCGTCGCCGGTCCAAAGACGTCGACCGACTTCTCGCGTATCGCGAGGTGCATCATGAGCAGGCCGCGCAGCTTGGCGAAGGCGATGGGATTGTCGGTTCCGCACAGCGAGGCGTCTTTCTGCAGCACCCGCTGAACGGCGCCGGGTTCGAGGATCCTGATGTCGCACAGCATTGCCAGCCGCGCAATTTCGCCATCGAGTTCTTCGAGATTGTTCTCCCAGAACGCCAGGGGAAGGTCGTGGGTACGCGAGCTCATGGATCATTCCTACTTCTGTTGCGACTTCGCGCTCGATCTGTCACCGCGCCGGGACCGCTGCCGGGGCCGGCCGCCGAGCCAAGCACACGACGGATGCGCGCGAGCATCGCGGTTTGCTGCGGCGAAGGCTGGATGCGTTGCACCCGCTTGTCTGCGAGCACGCGCTCGAGCAGCGTGAGCAGGCGATCGCGGTCCTTCCGCTTTGCCAGCACGGCCGGGAGCGTTTCGACCGCCTTTTCCGGCTCGTAGCGCGCGATGATTTCCTGCTCGCCTCCGATGCGCCGCACCTCGTCGAGAGGCAGGTCAGGCAGCAGGTCTCGGTAGTCGTCGAGCAGTTCCTGCGCAAGGTGCAATCGGGAAAGCGGCAGGGGCTCGTCCTTGTGAGCCATCAGGAAGGCAACCCGCGCGAGCGCCTCCGCGTAGCCACCTTTGTCGATCGAAGCCAATGCTTCCTTGACGAACGGAAGCTCGCGCGGGTCCACTGTCGGGGCCGCCTGTTCCGGGTCCTGTCCGTCACCCAGGTAGAACGCGTACAGGTTGCCGTAGGTCTGGAAGAATGCGGCTTCGGCGCCGCGTCACGCAGTGCCCGGTAATAATCGAGCGAAGCGCTCGTCACCTCCGACGCCGCCGACTCGATCTGGCGCGCCGGATGGTCGGACGCAAGCGCCTGGCGCTGGGCCTTCACCGCCTGCGCCGCCGGCGCCAGCCAACTCAAGAACGGATTGAGGTCGGAAAATGCCCAGCGCTGGAAGCGCAGCGGGTGAAACTCGCGCGACAGCTTGGCGCCGTACTCGTTGGCGAGCGCCTTCACCAGGGGCCGCCCAAAGAGCTCGTAGGCGCGCTGATTGAACTCCGAGACGACCTTGGCCGCCTCGAAGGGCTTCTCGTCGACGCGTTTGAAGCGGTTCAGGCGCGCGACGATGTCTTCCAGACGCAACTCAACGAGGTTGACCTCGTAGGCCGTCTTGCCTCCGGAGTCCTTCTTCTCCGCGATCTGCATCCCGTACAGGCCCGGTGGCAGCGCCTCGATGGACTTGAGCACCGAAGCGATCTGCGTTCCTTCCTTCTTTGCCACTTTGCCGGAGACGAAGATGCCCAGGTGGCCGACTTCCTCTTGCATCAGGCCGACGATCACCTGCCCGCGAGCCTTGATTTCCTCGGTGCTGCCGTAAACGTCAGCGACCCAGTTGAAGGCCTGCTGGGGCGGCGTGATGTTGTCGCCCAGCGAAGCGAACATCACGATTGGAACCTTGATCTCGCGCAGGTCGAGTGCGCCGGTCGCGCCGCCCTTCGCCGTCCCGGACCACAGCTTGTTGCCGACGAAAAGATTCTGCGTGATCCACTCGATCTCCTCGCCGTTGAGCAGGTAGTAGCCACCCCACCAGCGCTCGAATTCGAGAAAGCGCGCCGACTCGGTGTCGATGTCGGCGAATACCTTGTAGTACTTGTCCCAGAACGTATTGGCCGGATTCAGGTTCTCGAAGTTCTGCACCAGCCAGGCGCCGTCGAATTTGCCTGCGCCAAGGTCGGAGGTCAGCGATGCGAGCCAGGTGCCGCCGAGCAGTCCGCCGGCATAGCGCATTGGATTGTCGCCCTCGTTCTCCCGCCAGGCGCCGCCCCAGTAGGACATCGGCGCGCCGACGATCACGACCGGACCGGTGTCGTCGGGATGGGCGGCCGCGAGCATCATCGCGGCCCAGCCCGCCTGGCAGTTGCCGACAAGTCCGGGCTTCGGGGCGTCGGGGTGAAGCTCGCGCACGCGATGCACGAACTCACGCTCGGCGTTGCACACGTCGAGCAGCGTTTGTCCCGGTTCGGGATTCGGGAAGAAGATCACGAAGTACACCGGGTGGCCTTCCTGCAGCGCCACTCCAACCTGCGAATCGTCCTTGAAGCCGCCGATGCCGGGGCCATGGCCGCCGCGCGGGTCGATGATCACGAAGGGGCGGCGCTTGGGATCGATCGTCACGCCCTTCGGCGGAACGATGCGCACCAGCGCGTAGTTGACCGGGCCTTTCGAGCGTGCGCCCGTCCAGCACCATTTCATAGTCGAAGCGCAGCACCGGCGGCAATCCTTGCCGCTCGTGCTCGATGAAGTTGTTGCCGCGCTGGCGCAGCGTGTCCCAGAACAGAATGGAGCGCTGCGCGAAGTCGACACCGTATTGCGCGCCGCTCGCCCATGCTTGCCAGGGAGCCAGCGGGTTGGTCGTCAACGCGGCGACCTGCTGCTCACATGCCTGCTGGATCCGCTTTTTGAAGCGCTCCGACGCGAGCTTGGTACGGCCTTGCAGGATCTGCGCGACTTTCGCCGCCACATCGTGGCTTTGCGAAAGCTGTTTGGCTGGATTGTTCATGAGGTTTTCCGTCATCCTTTACTTGTGCGTTGTGTCGACTGAGCGTTCAGCGGGGCCTGTCCCCAGGTCGCTGGCGATCGATTCGAGCAGTTCATGGCCGGACGCGAAGTCGCGCTGCCCGCCGGTGACCAGGTTCTCGAGACGGCCGGCGAGTGCGCCAGCACTCGCGTCGCTGCGCAGCTTCAGCACGTACGTGCGCCGGCTGGGGTAGGTGGATTCGGACTTCAGTGTCATCGCAGGTGTCAGTTCGTCGCTCGTGAGAAAGGTAGTCGCACTGCGGCGCGAAGTGGTAACAGAAACGTCGCTGTTCGGTCGGAATGCAGGATTCGATCGACAGCCCTAGGCGTTCTCGGAGTCGTCGTCGAGACACAGCGTCAAGTGAACGATGCCGTCCGCCTGCGTTTCTTGTCATGGGTAGTCCGCTGCGCCGGAACACCTTCAGCATCGACGCATTGTCGGCGAGCACGTCCGCCTCGAACTGCGCGACGCCATTGCGGCGAGCGATGTCCATCAGTTGCCGAAGCAGCTCACTTGCGATGCCGCGGCCCTGGTAGTCCTCTTCCACCGTGAATGCAATCTCTGCGCTCGCTTCATTCCGCGCGTAGTGACCCAGACCAACGATGATTTCCTGATTGCCGCTTGCGACCGTGGCAACCAGGACAACGTCGCGTACGCCGTCGCTCTCGGTGAGGCGCCGGAGTTCCTCGCCGCTCAGCTCGCTTTTGAAGACGAAGAACCGCTGGTAGATCGATTTAGGGTCCAGCGCCCGAAACGCCTTCACGATGCGTTCCCTGTCGTCGGGGCGGACGGCGCGGATCGTTATGCCGCGCAGGTTCGCACGACCTCGCACGCTGAAGCGTTCAGCCGAGTGAGGGCTATTGAACGCAACTCGCGCTTGACTACCGTAAGTGGCCCAGGGAGCCCGATTACAAATGACGGTGCTGGTTAGCATGGTTGCTGCCTATGGTCCGATGTCATCAGAGGTTCGCGACGAACGCCGCTTCGCGGCTCACGCGAGGATGTGGAGGCCGCCGTCGATGTAGTGGACGTCGCCAGTGATGGCCTGGGCCGCGTCGCTCACGAGGAATGCGCAGAGCGAGCCGACGTCGTCGATTCCGACCTCGCGCGACAGCGGCGAGCGGCGGCGCGCTTCGGCGATCAACTCGTCGAAGTCCGGGATCCCGGACGCCGCCCGCGTGCTTATCGGTCCGGGCGAAACTGCATTGACCCGGATGCCGCGTGGCCCGAGTTCGGTCGCAAGGTAGCGGACGGCCGCTTCGAGCGCGGCCTTCACCGGGCCCATCACGCCGTAGTGCGGTACCACCTCGTCGGCGCCGAGATAGGTCATGGTGAGCAGCGTCCCGCCCTCGTCCATCAGCGGTTCGGCGAGCCGCGCCATCTGCATGAACGAGTGGCATGAGATGTCCATCGCGCGGGCGAAGCCCTCGCGCGACGTGTCCGCCACGCCGACCGTGAAGGTCTTGAGCAGGTGCGTAGGCAATCGAGTGCAGCAGGAAGTCGAGGCGGCCCCAGCGCTCGCGGATCGCGTCGAACACGGCTTCCATCGCGCCGGCTTGCTCGACGTCGAGGGGCATGGTGATCGTTGCGGCGGAGCTCGCGCGCCAGGGCTTCGCCCGCGCGATGGACATCTCATGCCATTCGTTCATGCAGATGGCGAGGCTCGCTGAACCGCTGATGGACGAGGGCGGGACGCTGCTCACCATGACCTATCTCGGCGCCGACGAGGTGGTACCGCACTACGGCGTGATGGGCCCGGTGAAGGCGGCGCTCGAAGCGGCCGTCCGCTACCTTGCGACCGAACTCGGGCCCCGCGGCATCCGGGTCAATGCAGTTTCGCCCGGACCGATAAGCACGCGGGCGGCGTCCGGGATCCCGGACTTCGACGAGTTGATCGCCGAAGCCCGCCGCCGCTCGCCGCTGTCGCGCGAGGTCGGAATCAACGACGTCGGCTCGCTCTGCGCATTCCTCGTGAGCGACGCGGCCCAGGCCATTACTGGCGATGTCCACTACATCGACGGCGGCCTCCACATCCTCGCGTGAGCCGCGAAGGGGCGTTCGTCGCGAACCTCTGATGACATCGGACCATAGGCAACCATGCTAACCAGCACCGTCATCGCTGAACGCTTCAGCGTGCGAGGTCGTGCGAACCTGCGCGGCATAACGATCCGCGCCGTCCGCCCCGACGATAGGGAACGCATCGTGACGGCGTTTCGGGCGCTGGAGGCTAAATCGATCTACCAGCGGTTCTTCGTCTTCAAAAGCGAGCTGGGCGGCGAGGAACTGCGGCGCCTCACCGAGGGCGACGGCGTACGCGACGTTGTCTTGGTTGCCACGGTCGCAAGCGGCAATCAGGAAATCATCGTTGGTCTGGGTCACTGCGCGCGGACTGAAGCGAGCGCAGATATTGCATTCACGGTGGAAGAGGACTACCAGGGCCGCGGCATCGCAAGTGAGCTGCTTCGGCAACTGGTGGACATCGCTCGCCGCAATGGCGTCGCGCAGTTCGAGGCGGACGTGCTCGCCGACAATGCGTCGATGCTGAAGGTGTTCCGGCGCAGCGGACTACCCATGAAGACAACGCAGGCGCACGGCATCGTTCACTTGACGCTGTGTCTCGACGACGACTCCGAGAACGCCTGAGGGCTCTCGATCGAATCCTGCATTCCGACCGAAGAGCGACCTTTCCGTTACCACTTCGCGCCGCAGTGCGACTACCTTTCCACGACCGGCGAACCGAATCTGCGATGACACTGAAGTCCGAATCCACCTACCCCAGCCGGCGCACCTACGTGCTGAAGCTGCGCAGCGACGCAAGTGCGGACGCACTGGCCGGCCGGCTCGAGAACCTGGTCACCGGCGGGCAGCGCGAGTTCGCGTCCGGCCATGAACTGCTCGAATCGATCGCCAGCGACCTGGGGACGGCCCCGCTGAACGTCAGTCGACACAACGCACAAGTGAAGGATGACGGAAGAACCTAATGAGCAATCCAGCCAAACGGCTTTCGCAGAGCCACGATGTGTCGGCGAAGGTCGCGCAGATCCTGCAAGGCCGCACGAAGCTCGCGCTGGAGCGCTTCAGCGAGCGGGTGCAGCAAGCAGGCGAGCAGCAGGTCGCCGCGTCGACGGCGAATCCGCTGTCTGCTGTGGCAAGCCTGGGCGAGCGGCGCGCAATACGCCGTCGACTTCGCGCAGCGCTCGGTCCTGTTCTGGGACACGCTGCGCCAGCGCGGCAACAACTTCCTCGAGCACGAGCGGCAGGGATTGCCGCCGGTGCTGCACTTCGACTACGAGATGGTGATGGACGGGCGCTCGCTCGAGCGTCCGGTCAACTACGCGCTGCTGCGCATCGTTCCGCCGAAGGGCGTGACGGTCGATGCCAAGCGCCGTCCCTACGTGATCATCGACCCGCGCGGCGGCCACGGCCCCGGCATCGGCGGCTTCAAGGACGATTCGCAGGTCGGCGTGGCGCTGCGCGAAGGCCACCCGGTGTACTTCGTCATCTTCTTCCCGAATCCCGAGCCGGGACAGACGCTGCTCGACGTGTGCAACGCCGAGCGCGAGTTCGTGCACCGCGTGCGCGAGCTGCATCCCGAACGCCCCGAAGCCGGCAATCGTCGGCAACTGCCAGGCCGGCTGGGCGGCGATGATGCTCGCCGCTTCCAATCCCGACGACACCGGTCCGGTCGTGATCGTCGGCGCGCCGATGTCCTACTGGGGCGGCGCCTGGAGCGAAGGCGACGGCGACAACCCGATGCGCTATGCCGGCGGCCTGCTCGGCGGCACCTGGCTCGCCTCGCTCGACCTCCGACCTCGGCGCGGGCAAGTTCGACGGCGCCTGGCTGGTGCAGAACTTCGAGAACCTGAACCCGGCCAACACGTTCTGGGACAAGTACTACAACGTGTTCGCCAACATCGACACCGAGGCGGCGCGCTTCCTCGAGTTCGAGCGCTGGTGGGGCGGCTACTTCCTGCATGAACCGCGAGGAGATCGAGTGGATCACGCAGAACCTCTTCGTCGGCAACAAGCTGTGGTCGGGCACGGTGAAGGACGCGGCCGCGCGGCGGCGTTCGACCTGCGCGAGATCAAGGTGCCGATCGTGCTGTTCGCTTCGCTGGGCGACAACATCACGCCGCCGCAGCAGGCCTTCAACTGGGTCGCCGACGTGTACGGCAGCACCGAGGAGATCAAGGCGCGCGGCCAGGTGATCGTCGGCCTGATGCACGAGGACGTCGGCCACCTCGGCATCTTCGTCTCCGGCAAGGTCGCGAAGAAGGAAGCACACGCAGATCGTGTCGGTGCTGAAGTCGATCGAGGCGCTGCCGCCGGGCCTGTACGGGATGCAGATCGCGGAGAACGAAGGACGCGACGGCAAAGCCCGCGTACGACGTGAGCTTCGTCGAGCTGCGTCTCGAAGAAATCGTCGCGCGCCTGAATCGCTTCAAGCGCGAGGAC
Source organism: uncultured beta proteobacterium (assembly GCA_963707445.1). Taxonomy (GTDB): domain Bacteria; phylum Pseudomonadota; class Gammaproteobacteria; order Burkholderiales; family Burkholderiaceae_F; genus JALORV01. The sequence continues at coordinate 11,685 of CAVPPW010000012.1, forward strand.
GAGAAGCCCTTCGAAGCCGTGAACGCGGTCTCCGAGTTCAATCAGCGCGCGTACGAGCTGTTCGGGCGCCCGCTGGTGAAGGCGCTCGCCAACGAGTACGGCGCCAAGCTCTCGCGCGTGTTTCATCCGCTGCGCTTCGCAGCGCTGGGCGTTCTCCGACCTCAATCCCTCGCTGTGGTGGCTGGCGCCGGCGGCGCAGGCGGTGAAGGCGCAGCGCCAGGCGCTCGGCCCGGACCATCCGGTGCGCAAGGTCGAATCGATGGTGTCGGAGTTGACGAGCGCTGCGCTCGATTGCCAGCGCGCGCTGCGCGACGCGGTCGGCCGAAGCGACGTTCTTCCAGATCTACGGCAACCTCGTCGCGCTTCTACCTCGGCGACGAACAGCGCCGGAAGCGAGCGGCGCCGCCCGCCGACCCGCGCGAGCTTCCGTTCGTCAAGGAAGCGCTGGCCTCGATCGACAAGGGCGGCTACGCGGAAGCGCTCGCGCGGGTCGCCTTCCTGATGGCGCACAAGGACGAGCCGCTGCCGCTTTCCCGGCTGCAGCTCGCGCACGACCTGCTCGAGGAGTACCGCGACCTGCTGCCGGAGCTGCCGCTCGACGAGGCGCGCCGTATCGGCGGCGAGCAGGAAATCATCGCGCGCTACGAACCGGAAAAGGCGGTCGAGACGCTGCCCGCTGCTGCTCGCGAAGCGGAAGGACCGCGATCGCCTGCTCACGCTGCTCGATCGCGTGCTGGCCGACAAGCGCGTGCAACGCATCCAGCCGTCGGCCGAGCAGACCGCGATGCTCGCGCGCATCCGCCGCGTGCTCGGCTGGGCCGGCCGCCGGCCGGAACGAGTCCCGGCGCGGCGACGGATCGGGCGCGAAGTCGCAGCACGAGCAGGATGATCCATGACCGAGCGCACCCACGACCTTCCCCTCGCGTGGTGGGAGAACAATCTCGAAGAACTCGATGGCGAAATTGCGCGGCTGGCGATGCTGTGCGAGATCAGGATCCTCGAACCCGGCGCCATTCAGCGCGTGCTGCAGAAAGACGCCTCGGTGTGCGGAACCGACAATCCCATCGCCTTCGCCAAGCTGCGCGACCTGCTGATGATGCACCTCGCGATACGCGAGAAGTCGGTCGACATCTTCGGACAGGCGGCGACAGCGCGGATCGAGGACTATGTCATCGACCGGCTCAAGCAGCGCTTCCCTCACCTGAAAGGCGACTAGCCGCACGCCGGAGTCCTTGCTCCCGCAAGGCAAAGCCCAAGGCTGAGCGATGGATACAACCCTAATAGGCGCAATGTCGGCAGTGCTGGGATCGCTGGTGGGCGGCTCCGCGACCGTCGCTACGGCGTGGCTCACGCAGAAGACCGCCAACAAGCGCGAACATGGCGCAACGGAGTACCGCAAGCGCGAGGCGCTGTACGGCGAGTTCATCGCCGAATGCAGCAAGCTTCTCATCGACGCGATGACCCATACGCTGGACAAGCCGGAAACCTTGCTGCCACGCCTACGCCCTGCTCAACCGCATCCGGCTGTCCGCCTCACCCGCGGTTCTCAAGGAGGCCGAGCATCTGCTGAGGCGAATCACCGAGCAGTACTTCTCCAACAACCTGACCGTTGAGGAGATGCGCGAGCTCGCGCGCTCCGAGGATGCCGACCCGCTGAAGGCCTTCGGCGAGGCCTGCCGCGAGGAGTTCGCCTCCATCAGCGCACGGCTGTAGTCCGCGGCACTTCCGGAATTCACGCATAGGAATCACGGCGGCGAGTCAGTCGCCACGAGTTCGACGCGGTCGACGACTGCTGTCTCCGTCTTCAGGCGCAGCGGTACATCCGCGCTTGCACCCGCACGGACCGATCGTCACGGCGCGCGGCTTCGATTGTCGCCGGACAACGCTCACCAAACTGCGACCGAACGTCGACGCTTCACTGACCACTTCTTGCAAGCGCCCTACGACTTCATCGCATGACCTTGCATTTCACTGGTGCGCTTTCGCAAGGCGCGGAGGTCAATGGCATGAAGACGAGTGTGTGGCTGACCTTGGTCGCGTTGCTGTCATCCGGCGCAGTCGACTGCGCCGCGCAGTCGACCGCGCCTTATCGTGGCGCATTGACGATGACGCTGGAAAACGACACTTTCACGGGTTCCGACAACAACTACACGAACGGCCTCGGCGTGACGTGGGTGTCGAACGCCATCGACACCTACGAGGAGCGGGAGCTTCGTCCGCCGCTGGGGTGATTTCTGGTCGTTCCTGCCGTTCGTTGGGAATGACGGTTACCGCACGTATGTGTCCTGGTCCCTCGCCCAGGAGATGCATACGCCAGACGACATCACGATCCCGGACCCGCCATAGGACGACCAACCCTATGCCGGCGTGCTGTACCTCGACAGTCGTATCTATGCGAGAAAGGAACGTTGGGCTACATGCGTGGCAGCTCAGAGTCGGTGTAGTGGGCCCGGCATCGCAGGCCGACAACGTACAGAAGTGGCTCCACGAAGTGATCGACTCGGATGAGCCGATGGGCTGGGACACGCAGCTTCCGAACGAGCCAGTCATCAACGTCGGTTACACCGGCACGTACCTGCTGGCCCAAGGGGATTTGGGCAAATCGGCCTCGTGGAGAGTCATTCCCGTGGCCAGCGCAGGCCTCGGCAACTACTTCACCGGCGTCGGACTCGGGCTGTACGGCGAGGTCGGCTGGAATCTGGTGGATGCCCTGGGCGGAACAGCGCTGCGTCAAGGGTTCAATGCGGCGTCAACGGTCGGTGTCGGGCCAGTGGATGGATGGTCCGTGTCGCTTTCCGGCGGTGTCGCGGGTTACGGCGTCGTCGCACTACCTTCCGCTCGACGGTACGGTGTTCAGGGACAGCCGATCAGTCGGCTCCGAGCCCTTCATCGGCATGGCCACCTCGGCATCGCCGTGCGACATCGCGGTTTCGCCTTCTTCCTCGGCAAGACGTACTTCACCAAGACGTTCGAGACCGAGCGGCAGAGCCCCGAGTTCGGCACTTTGAGCTTGTCCTGGTACTTCTGAAGATTTCGACGGTGTCGCGACGACATGGATGCTGGACGCCGCGCGCCAGGGCAATCCGCGCGAGGGCGCTGACGAAATCGCGACGAAAGGTCGACGGCTCACTGACGACTTCCTGCGGAGCCTTCACTACTGTTCTCTCATTGATTCAAAACGTTGACGACCGATGCTGCTACTCGCTTGCGTTACCTGGATGCCTCGGCTGACAAGGCCTGAGCAGATGCGCCGATCCGCGGCGTCTGCGGGCGCGTTGGTGGCCCCGCTCGCCGCGTCGCTTGCGATCGGTTTGGCCGGGTGCAGCACTCCAGTTCTTAAGCCCGCCGTCGAGGTGCCGGCGCAGTTCGCAGCGGCTCCCGCGTCCGAGACAGAGCCCGAGGTCGCCTGGTGGGAAAGCTACGGCGACCCGGTGCTGTCCGATCTCATCCGCCGCGCCGCGCGCGAGAACCGCGACGTCAGGATCGCCGCCGCGCGCGTGCGCGCCGCGCGAGCCGGCGAGACGATCAGCCGCTCGTGGCTGCTGCCCAGCATCAGCGCGGTCGGCGGCGGGACTTCACGCAGACACGGCTACGACGCGGCCAAACGGCAAGCGCTTCCCGACACCGACATCGGCGGCGGCGGCCTCGACGTCTCGTGGGAAATCGACCTCTCGGGTCGCCTGCGCGCGGGCGCGACGGCGGCCGACGCCGATGCGCTCGCGGTCGAGAACGGCGCGCGCGGCGTGCGCCTGCTGGTGCTGACCGACGTCGCAAGCAACTACTTCACGCTGGTCGGCGCACTGCGCCAGCTCGAGACCGTGCGCGCGATCTCGGCCGCGCAGGACGAGACGCTGCGCCTCGTCACGGCGCGCCAGCGCGCCGGCCTCGCGACGCCGTTCGACGTCGAGCGCGCGCAGACCGAAGCGTCGAGAGCGCGCGCGCGCGATCCCGCCGCTCGAGACGCTCGTCGCCGTCTCGCGCCACCGCATCGCCGTGCTGATCGGCGACCAGGCGTTCAACGCCGCGAGCATCACGCCGTCGAGCGGCGAGGCGGTCGCCCCGCCGGCGCGCGCCGGGCCAGCCCGCCGCGCTGCTGCGAGCGCCGGCCCGACCTGCTCGCCGCGAAGGCGCAGCTCGACGCGGCCAATGCGCGCCGGCAGCAGGCCAACGCGGAGTGGTTCCCGCGCCTCTTCCTCGGCGCGCTGTTCGGTCGCGGCAGCGCCGACATCGAACGACTTCAACCTCGGCGCGGCGCGCTTCACGAACGCCGCCGGCGCTGCTGGCGATGCCGATCTTCAACGCCGGGCGCACGCAGGCGATCAACGAGATCGCCGAGAGCCGGCCAGCGCGAAGCGGTGCTGCGCTACGAGGACGCGATCGTGCGCGCGCTCGAGGACGTCGAGAACGCGCTGGTCGCGCTGTCGACGACCAGCGCCAGCGCGCCGACAACGCTGCAGAGCGCTGCGGCATCCGCCGACGCGGCGCTGGGCCGCGCGCAGTCGCTCTACGACCGCGGCCAGATCGACCTGCTGCCGCTGCTCGACGCGCAGCGCACGCGCCTGGCGGTGCGCGTCGGCGCCAACGACAGCCAGCACGCAGCTGCTGCTCGACAGCGTGCAGCTGTACAAGGCGCTCGGCGGCGGCTGGCAAGCGTTCGAGCCCGATCACGCCCGGCGCAGCGCCACGCCGCGTCCTCGCCGAACTCATGAAACCCGCCGACCGCACGAGGAACTGCCGTGAAGAACATCGCTCGCCCTGCCGCTCATCGTCGCTGCCGATCGCCGCGCTGCTGCCGGCTGCTGCCCGACAAGCCCGCCGCCGAGCCGCTGCGGCCGTGCGCACGGCCGAGATCCGCTACGACAAGGCGCGGGAGACGAACCGCTACGTCGGCACCGTGCAGGCGCGCCACGAAGTCGACCAGGCGTTCCGCGTCGGCGGCAAGGTCGTCCAGCGCAAGGTCGACGTCGGCCAGACGGTGCGCGAAGGCGACGTGCTCGCCGTGCTCGACGACACCGATTACCGGCTCGCGGTGGAAGCCGCGCAGCAGCAGCTCGTCGCCGCCACGACGCAGGCGCGCCAGGCCGAATCCGACCGCAAGCGCCTCGAGCGCGCTGAAGCTCGACGGCTCGGTCAGCGCCTCCGACGACGAGAAGGCGCAGAGCGGCGCGCAGACGGCGCACGGCCGACGGCCGAGGCCGCAGGCGCGGCAGCTCGAGCTCGCGCGCAACCGGCTGAAGTACACGGTGCTGCGCGCGTCGCGCAGCGGTGTCGTCACGGCGGTGAGGTTCGAGGTCGGCCAGGTCGTCGCCGAAGGCCAGCCGGTCGTCTCGATCGCCGACCGAGGCGAGCCCGAGATCGTCGTCGACGTGCCCGAGGACCACCTGGCCGCGTTCAAGGCGGCGCGCTACAAGGCCTCGCTCGCGAGCGCGCCCGAGCAGACGTTCGACGTGGTACTGCGCGAGCTTTCGCCGCAGGCCGCCGCGCAGACGCGCACCTTCCGCGCCCGCCTGAAGCCGGCGACCCCGCGGCCGCTGCCGCTCGGCGCCACGGCCACGCTGGTGGTCGAGCGCCCGGTCGCCGAAACCGCGCGGCCGCGATCCCCGCCGCCGCCATCACGCAGAACAAGGGCCAGCCCGCGGTGTGGATCG